>NZ_CP019470.1:0-1430209 GCF_002201915.1 Methanopyrus sp. KOL6 | reverse complement strand
GATTTGGGGTTGGTGCTCCGGTGATTGAGGAGCCTTTGAAACGCTTGGCTAGCGAGCTCACGGGGTTGTCTAGATTATTGACTGGAGTATTGTACGGGTTTTCCGAATGGGTTTACCATGAGGAGGCTCCGAATAACTTACAAGCTTTATCATATAGGTTGTCGTGTCACATATCTTACACTGTGGTTCCACTACTAGTAGGAGTGTTACTCCACTCACTCTACAATTCGGAAACATCACTAGATTACTGGACTAGACTACTAATGCCAGTACTATCCATAATAGAAGGACTTGTAATAAACGCGATAACCAGGGTGTGGTGAGCAGTAAGTGTTATTATATCGATTGTTCCGTACTCACATCACTTGAGAATATTAACGGTCCTGGCTGGGGCCTGTGCATTCATTACCTCATTTTCCCCGTCACATACAGTCAACCGTGGAGGTACCAACAACCGTGGATTTGTCTGTCACCCGAAATTTCTCGTGGTATATATACGGTCCGATTGTTGTCCTCCAGCGATTCTAAATACTCCACTACCGGTGGAAACACATGGGACACGCGGATATGCCTGTGGTACGTTGTGAACCGATCGTCGACGTTGATGAGCCAGTTGAAGCGGAAGTCCTGGTATCTTCGCGGCGTCTCTCGTTTTTGGGTGGAGTGGATCCGGAAACAGGTGAGGTAGTGGATCCGTCCCACGAGCTCTGTGGGAAGGTGTTAACGGATCGTGTCTTGGTCCTGCCGGGTGGGCGTGGTTCTACCGTAGGGTCGTATGTACTGATGGAGATGGCCCATTGTGGTACTGCACCTGCCGGTATCGTCGTACGCGAAGCCGAACCGATTTTAGTAGTAGGGTGTGTTCTGGGTGATATCCCGTTGTTTCACAAGCCCGAGTGCGACCTCGTGTCGGAACTGGACAACGGTGATGTTGTGAGGATCTTGCCGGGTGGTAAGGTTGAAGTATAGGGCTCGGGAACGCCAGCCTACCTCATCTCTTTCGGTCGGACCCACTTCATCATCGCCCGGTGTAAGATGAAGTCGCAATGTTGAAAAGGTACCGGGTCAGTGGACCGGTGTGGGGTGAACCGAGTTGGCGGAGGAAGAATCCGAGTTGAAGGAGGTCATCATAGGGGCACCGGCGATGGCGGACACGGATCGAGCAGACGCTTACGTGAAAGATGTCCGTGATTCCAGCCAGTTCTTCGGTCGTGACGCCAGGCTATACTTCGGTCTTAACGTGAATAGGTTCGCAGGTCTGGCCTGCGGCATGGTCTTCGCGGGCGTGCTGCTGATACCGTTGTTGCTCCTCTCGTTCTAGGCCAAATCTTTTTTACAAGCCTTAACGGGTGTTGGTTGTTGGGACTCCGTATAGGCTGGTGTATAACAGGTGCAGCGCATTTTTTGGTGGAAAGTTTTAAAGTTATGAAAGAGGTGTCGCGGGAGCACCGAGTTAGCGCGTTCCTCTCGGAAGCGGGTGAAGAAGTCGTTCGAATGTTCGGGCTATGGGAGGATTTGAGGGAGATCTGTCCGGGCGGATTCTACCGTGAGGTGTTCACGCAATCGGATGAGGGTGCAAGTTGTCCTATCATCGGTAGGTTCGCGCTTGGGAAGTACGACCTGTTGGTGGTGTCGCCGGCTACCGCCAACACGGTGGCTAAGATCGCATACGGGATCGCGGATACCCTGGTGACGAACGCGGTGGCGCAGGCCGGTAAAGGAGACGTTCCTGTTTGGGTTGTTCCGTGCGATTATGAGGAAGGGAAAGTCCGCACGATCACGCCGTATATGGTGCTCAGGGAGCGATGTGAAGGATGTGGGATCTGCGTGGACACGTGTCCGAGGGGCGCTATCGACATAGTCGATGGTAAGGCGTTCATCAGGCTGCTGCGATGCGTGGGGTGTGGCAGGTGTTCCGAAGCCTGTCCCGAGAACGCCATTCACGGAGGTATTGAGTACGAAATGAGGGTTAGGTCCGTCGACGCGGAGAACGTGAGGAAACTGGATCGGATCGAGGGTATCGAGGTCCTACGACGACCCGATGAGATCTTGGAGAGACTTGGGGAACTCGCCGGTGAGGGTACTACTTCTGACCGGTAGACTAGCCGCCGAGGATGTGAGGAAGGCGGCTGAGGATTTCGAGTGGGCAGAAGTCAAGGTGCTACCTATCGACGTGGCCGCTCTGATGACTACGAGCTTTGTCCTCGGGCAGTTGCGTGGGGAGGACCTCACTGGGTACGATTACGTTCTGCTACCCGGTTGGTTCCGCGGCGATGTCAGGAAGCTGGACGAAGCTTTAGGCGCGGACTTCAGGTTGAGTTCTCGAGAGGTACGTGACCTGCCTCTGGTTCTCCGCAAGATGGAGGAGGGGTTTGTCCCTTCTAAGGACGTGCCGGCCTGCGTGCTGCTCCGTGATGAGATACTACAGGAGTTGGGGAAGAAAGTTCGTGATGCCGAGAGGGATATCCCCGAGCGGAATTGGATCGACGTGGGGCCCGTGAAGATTGCACGCGGTTGTAGACCGCGGGTTTTATCGGAAGTGTTCGCCGACGACCTGTCCCCGGAGGAGGCCGCATCCGAGGCTGAGAAGAGGGCGGAGCTGGGTGCCGAAATCGTCGACATAGGGTTCCACGAGCGGCCTCCTGGGGATGTCCGTAGGATCGTACTGGAGGTACTGGATCGCGTAGGAGATCGTGTCGCTGTGAGTGTCGACTCGGGTGATCCGGAGGTTCTCGAGGCGGGCGTTGAGGCGGGTGCCGATCTCATCCTCAACGCGTCTCCGGACCTGAAGGAGCCGGTAGACCTGGCGGCCGAGTACGACGTACCGGTAGTTCTGGTCCCCGGGGGCAGGAGACCCGAGACAGTCGTACGGCAGCTCCGAGAGCTGATCCACCTGTGCGAACGTCGCGATGTCGACTACATTCTCGACCCGGTGATGGACCCACCCGGAAATATCGTGGAGTCGATAGTAAGGTACCGAGTCGTGGCCGAGGAGTTTCCGGAAGCACCACTCTTCTTCGGTGCTGGAAACGTACTCGAGCTCATAGACGCAGATTCTCCCGGAGTCTCGGCTCTTTGCGCTCAGCTTGCGGTCGAGTTGGAATGTTCTATAATCTTCACACCGGAAGCCAGTGGGAAGACCAAGATGAGCACGCTCGAGCTCGCTGTGGCGTCCAGGATGTGTTACGTAGCACACAAGTTCGGCGGTTTCCCAAAGGACGTTGGGTTGGATCTAGTCGTGTTCAAAGACAAGCGCATCGATAATGTTAGCGCGTCTGGTCTCGACGCCGAGTACTTCACCTCGGAGCCGCACCGGGACGTTCGTGGGGACTTCGTGATACTGACTGACCATGACCGTCGTATCTTGATCTTAGAGCACAGATACGGTGACGACGAACCGTTACGCCTGGAATCCGACGACGGCTTGAAACTGGGGGCGGCGGCGGTATCTCTGGGATTATTATCTGACCTCCATCATGCCGTGTACTTGGGGTATGAACTGGCACGTGCGGAGGAGCGGCTGAAGTCGTGCGGCCAATACATACAAGATGACGGGATAGAACGCTACGACCGTCTGTTACGTGATTTAAAGATCTTGGAGGAGGTCGAGGAAAGTTGAAGATCGTAGCGACACCGTACTACGCCAGGTTGTTGGAGCGTCTGAGCTCCGATGTCGACGTGGTCGACCCGAACCCGGAAGTTCTACAGAAGACCGAGGCGGACATCCTGGTAGTCCCCTGGGACTTACTCGATACGAAGGCGGAGTACCGAGCCGAGCATGTAGTTCCCGGTTCGGTCGCTTCTTTCTCGGAAGCGTTGAAGACGGGACTCAGGGTCGGCGTGTTATCGGGGTACGACGTAGAGGACCTCGTGCGGTTCACCTCTTTGATTCTTAAGGTGTGGTCGGAGTTCGCTCCACTGAAGGGTACAGTGCGTTCCGAGAAACGGTTCTTGAGAGAGTTGTGTTGGGACCTCGGGGTGAAGGTCTCGGAACGAGGGACGCCAGTGAAACCCGACTACGAGGGAGGGGGATTACCTTCACACGTGTTCGAGGATCCTCTTGAGGCGTTGAGGGCTCGAGCTAAGTACCTCGCTAACTTTTTCCGCGAAACTCGCTGAGGAGGAACTCCCAGAACGCCTCCGTGGCGCTGGCGTGGAGCGGTCTGTCCGACTTTAGGGCGTAGAAGAACCTGCGGGGCCTATCCTCGAGCCGGGCGATTCGGATCAGGCCGGCGGATTCGGCACGCTTGGCGGCTCGCTCAGAAATGATACTGATCCCAACGCCTTGAGATACCGCGGTAATCACGGCCTCGGTGCTTCCCGTCTCCTCCACGATCTTGAAATCCTCGAACCCTAACCCGTGGCTCTTGAGGTATTTCTCCACCTCCTTCCTGGTTCCGGAACCGGGCTCACGGTTGACGTAGGGCTCGCCCACGATATCGTCGATGCTGACCTCCATGGCATCGGCGAGCTCGTGGTCCGGCGGAAGGATTACGACGAGTTCTTCGGAGGCTATCGGTACGACCTCTACACTCTTCCTAGTCACGAACGCGTCGGTTCCCACTATCGCGACGTCGGCATCGCCGCTGAGCACGTGCTCGGTCGCCTCGAGTGAATCACACACGCGGATTATCACGTCGACCTTCGGGTACTCGGAGCGGAACTCTTTGACACTACCGGGAAGTAGATATCCGCCCGGTACCGTACTGGTCGAGACGCGGACCTTACCCGAGGGTTCCTTGGACACAGCGGCGATCTTGTCCTTGGCTCGTTCTACGGCGTCCAGGGCCGTCTCAATAGCCTCTAGGGCTATTTCACCCTCTTCGGTCAGTTCGACACCTTCCGGTGTCCGGACGAAGAGACGCGCGTCGAAGAACCGCTCTAGCGAGGCGATTTGATTGCTGACGGTTCCTTGAGTTATTCCGAGCGATTCCGCAGCTTTCGAGAAACTCTTCTGTCTGACGACCTCCCGGAAGGTCCGGAAATAGCTGAACCTCGGGTCGGACAATGTATCACCTACCCATCAGGTTGTATGATGGCGGGTATTCTGACTTTCACTCACCCCCTCGTTTTTATTGCATTAACTGGTCCCAGAGGCTAACTAGGGCGTATCAGCTCACGGATATGATCCTCCCGGACGGTACGCTCGCAATACAGACAGCGATACTCCAGCGGCTCTTTGGACTCCCTAATGAAAACCGTGTTCACTGGTTCCCTTTCGTCGTTCGTAATGCAGTTGGGGTTGGGGCAGCGGAGAAACCCTTCCACCCGTTCGGGTGGTTTGACTTGGAACTTCTCGGCGACAGAATAGTCCCGAACGATGTTGACCGTGGCATTGGGGGCCACGAGCGCGACCTTGTTCGCCTCCTCCTCGCTCAGGATTTTCCCTTCGATCTTCAGTATGTCTTTGCGACCCATCTTCGAACTCTCCACGTTTATGGCGACGAGCAGGGTAGTTTCGGTCGGGTCGATGTCCAGGATGCGCATGATCTTGGGGGCGGTGCCCGGCGGCAGATGGTCAAGGACGGTGCCTATTTCAATTCTCTTCACTTTGAGGGCCATGATCACTCGCCCCCGAGGATGAGGTCGAGGAGCGCCATCCGTACGATCACGCCGTTACGAACTTGATCGAAGTAGCGGGCCTGTGACAGTTCATCCACCTCGGGCTCGATCTCGTCTACCCTGGGGAGAGGGTGCAGGATTACCAAGTCGCTCTGCGCGTGTTCTTCGATGAGATCCCTCGTCACCTTGTAACTACCTTTCACACGCTCGAACTCCTCCGGGTCCAGGAACATCTCGCGCTGAATCCTGGTTACGTAGAGTACGTCCAAGTCGGGCAGGATCTCCTCCAGATCCCGGTGCTCCTCGACCTTCGCTCCTATCCGTTCGAGCTCTGCCAGTATATGGGAGGGCATCCGAAGCTCCTCCGGTGATATCAGGTGGATCCTCGCCCCGAACAGTGCGAGGGCGTACGCCAGCGAGTGAACTGTTCGTCCGTATTTGAGGTCTCCCAACAGCCCGATTCTGAGTCCTCCGATACGTCCCTTCTCCTTCATTATCGTGTAGAGGTCTAGGAACGTCTGCGTCGGGTGTTGGTTGGCGCCGTCGCCCGCGTTGATCACTGGGACGTCGGTGAGTTCTGCGGCGAGTCGGGCGGCACCTTCCTTCGGGTGTCGCAATACGATAACGTCGCAGTAATGTTCGACTGTACGGACGGTATCCGCGAGATTTTCACCCTTAGCCGTAGACGCCGCCTCCTTGCCACCCAACGAGATTACGTCACCTCCGAGACGGTGCATGGCGCTTTCGAACGAGAGTCGGGTCCTCGTACTAGGAGAGAAGAAGAGAGTGGCTAGGATCTTGCCGGAGAGTCTGTCGTCTCCTCCCCGTTCGTACACTCTTTCCATCTCTTCCGCGTTGCTGAGTAGCTCCTCTAACTCTTTCCGGGTGAAATCCCGGACGGAAATCACGTCCCTGTTCGCGAAGGACGACACGAAGGCCCTCCAACACGACGTGTACTGGGCCTTAAACGGCTCGCGGTTGAAAAAGTAATGATTGTACCTCCGGCTGGAGGGCGGGAGGTCATCGGAGGTGATTCTCACCACCTACCTCCCGACGCCGCCGTCGAATGTACCGGAGGCCCGGAGCACCGGCTCATCGGAACACCCGTGACCTCACCGGCCCTCTCGGCCGCACCGCCACGGATGGTATCGCACTGGGTAAATGAAGCTGCCGCCCAATTGTTACGAGAATGCTAACATTGGGCGCGAAAAACGTGTGGGGGGTTAAAGTATGCCCGCGGAACTCATACCCGAGAGTACGTTCAGTGCCACCAGCTTAATGAGGTAATCGATGTATTCGCCCGTTAGTAGGTCCTTCAGGACGCCTACCGTGAGCCTTTTGACGGTCTGCTTGACGTCGTCGGCGGTCGTGCTCACTATTTTAGCGATGTCGTCCGCGTACTTGCCGATGATACTATCGACGATGCTCGATAGCGTGTTTTCCAGCGATTCGATTACCATGTCGTAAGACGCTTTAACGGCCGATACCAGGAAGTCGTACAGAGGACTGCCGTACGCGGCCTTGCGCACCGTCAACGTGTTTACCTCAACCTCATTCGGGTACTGAGACAGGTACAGGCCAACTAGGAACATCCTGATATGCTGGGCATACGGTACCATGGTGCTGATGATGGCGTCCTTCATCCTGAGGATCTGCTTCGAGGCCAGCGTCTTCAGGAACGTCGGTAGGAACTTCTCTGTAAGGATTTCGAGGGCAGGATTACCGTGTGCTTTATCCTGAATCGGCTTCAGGAACTCGTCGATTTTCGTGTTCACTACCGCCTCGATCTCTTCCATGTACGGATCCACGATCATCGATATCATATCTTCCTGGCTCGGTACCAGCGGCTCCTCACCACTTACAAGCAGCTGTAGTGCGTCCACTTTCGTCGGTGCGTATATCACTTCAATCTTGTCGCCATCACCGTGTGCATGTACCTGGGCCAGCCTCACGAACACCTTACCCGGTTCCGCCTTCTCCAGTATCCTGTACCAGTCCATCTGGAGCACTGCCGGCTTTAGGGTGATTTCCTTGATCACCGGTAAGCACAGTAAGACCTCGTCCTTCGCCTCCGTCGGATCGATCGACGGTGCCATCAGCGGTAGACCCTTTTCGTCGTAATGGCCCAGAACCTGGACGACAGTCGCTGTGAAGCCGCCGAATCCAGGAGCGTACTTGGTCACGGCTTTCTGCTCTTCCTCGTAGCGGACAACGTACTTCTTCGTCTCACCTTCGCCTCCCCTAACACCTAGGTAACCTACGAAGTACTTGCCTTCGGGCACTTCATATCCCAATGCCCCTACTACGTATTCCTCGTTGGTGATGTTACCCTCGCGCGCCTCAGCGATCTTGCGAGCGACGTTGGTCACTTGAACCTCCCTGCCGTCGACGTTTACTTTCAGTTCTGACAGTATGTCCTTTACTACCTGCTTACCCTCGTCGGTGAACTTCACTCGGACGTCGGAAAGCGGAACTCCCTGCAGGCTGACGACGACCGGCGTCTTGGTTACCTCGAAGTACTTACCCGCCGACGCTGCTCCGGTTAGGGCCAGCATGCAGGCCAGGATCGTAGCTACGGCTCGCACGTGATCTCACCCCCATCCACCGTTGATCCTACCATGGGCTTGAGTGTATTATCCCGTTCGTAACCAGTGTGCGGTACCGTTATGCACGGGAGTCCTAAAGCCGGATCGGCCTACTAGCATCGTTACAATTAACGTAACAATTAGTAGGTGGGGCCGCCCGGATTTGAACCGGGGTCCCGCGGCCTCCGGGCCGCGGCTCCCCAGCCGCGGAGGATAGACCAGGCTACCCCACGGCCCCCTTGGCGTGGGCCAGAGGGCCCACGAAAGATCATGTTTAAGAATTTAGCGGGGCATTCCGAGTCGTGGTGGCGTGTAGGGAAGGGACTCCTCAAGCAGGTCTACGTGGGATAGGAACATCCTCCTGCAGCAGTACCGATCGATGTCTAGCTCATCCAGTGCCTCCCCGGGTTCCTTTCCCTCCTCTTCGATTAACTTCACATACTTCTCCCATAAGTGGGCGATAGGACGCCCACAAGTGAAGCACCTGATCGGTATGATCATCCGTAGACACCCGCCTTAACGGTAGCTCTTCTGTCTCCGCGCTCTGGCGCCGCGGCCACCGAACTTCTTCGGCTCCTTACGGCGTGGGTCACCTTTCAGCATATGGCGGTCGTAGGCCATGTAAGCGTCCCGTAAGTCCGGGTCACCGGTCCACTCGACGAGGCCTCGAGCGATGGCGATACGAGCGGCCTCGGCTTGGCTCATCCATCCTCCTCCCTGAACCTTCACGTCGATGTCGACCTGACTGACGATGTCCTCACCTGCGATGATAAGTGGCTCCATGATCTTCATTCGGGCCATTTCGGGCTCGATGATGTTCACCGGACGCTTATTCACGCGGACCCTACCCTCCCCCTCCTTGACGATGGCCCGGGCGATGGCGGTCTTCCTCTTGCCCGTAGTCTGAACTACCCTAACCATTTACTGGCCCCCAGGTATTTGGTAACCGAGCTCCTCTGATAGCTCGCCGAGAGTTATGTACCAAAGGTGTCCCAATCGACTCATGTCAGCCTCGGCAACCCGCTCGGGCTCGATGTTCGCCTCCTCGACCCATCTCGGAGTACCGATATACGCTCGGAGCCGCTTGAAGGCTTCACGCCCGCGCTTGGTCTTCCATGGAAGCATGCCTCGGACTACCCGTCGGAAAATCAGATCAGGCCTCCTCGGGTAGAACGGACCTTTCTTCGGGTCACCTCGCTGGATCTTCTGGAGCCACTCTTCCTTAATAGTGTTCTTCTTGCCGGTGATGATGGCTTTTTCGGTGTTGATGACGGCGATCCTCTCACCTTTGAGGATTCTCTTCGCCACTACGCTGGCTAGGCGGCCGAGCACCGCGTTTTCGGCGTCGATAACGGTCCATTCTTCCGGGTCGACGGGTTTCGAGTGGGCGTACTCCACCAAGGCTCCATATCCCCCCTCACTCGATGATCCGAACGTACGATCCTTCTGGGTTCTCTTCGAGTAGCTCACGAATCGTCAGACATTCTCCGCCGACGGCCTCGATCTTCGCCCTGGCGGTCCTACTGAACTTCCAGGCGGCCACTCGTAGAGGTTGGGTGATCACTCCGTCACCTAATACCTTGCCAGGCACGAGAACCGTCTCTTCCTCCTGGATGACACCGCGGCGGGCTAGTCCGTCGAGCTTTCCGACGTTAACTTCAGCTCGCTGCCTTCTGGGTCTGGATAGGCGTTCCGCCACATCTCGCCAGACCGGCGCGTTGTACTCACGTGCCGCCTTCTTCAGGTCACGGATCAGTTTCCTTAGTTCCACATTGGTGGGTCCGGTGGGCGCCCAAGTCATTCTCCGCTCACCTCCTTCTGCAGGTTTTTCTTCAGAGACTCGAGCTTTTGCTCGATCGCATCAAGAGCTTTCAAGATCGCGGTGTCGAGCGACATCGAGCCGTCGGTCTCAACGTTGAACACGAAAGCGTCATCACGGAAACGGACGCGGACGGCCCCGTCAGTCTCGCGCTCGTACTCCTTGTACATCCGACACTCGGGAAGACGATCCTCATCGATATGAACTACTTCACCGTTCTCGATTCTGATAATACCCTGAGGACACTCGTACGTGACCTTATTTTCCTTGAGTTTGTCTTCATCGATTTCGAGCTCGGGGAGGCCTTTGTACCCGACTGCGCTCACCGGCTTCCACTTCGCGTGTTCGAGGCCCAGACCCGGTACGGCGATCGCCTCGAGCCTGATCCGCTGGCCCTCTCCGACCTCGGTGATGAGCGTGTCGGGGAAGGCCGGTTCTACGTCAGGATGATCGAATTCAAGATCTCGAGCGTAAACCTTGGTTGGCCCTTCTACTTCGAGCTCCGCCCGCACCTGGCACTTCTCGCAACCTTTCCCACCACAGTCGCACAGGTCGGGTAACTCGAACTGGTCGATGTCGTCGGCGCGCAGCGGTATCAGCCCAAGTCGGTGGGCCAGCATTTCGTCGTACATAGGTGTGTCGTTCTCGTAGATAATGACCTCTTCAATGCGTAAGGTGGGAACGAGTGTGTAGAGGGCGCGGCGGATGGTGTTGACGAACTCCGCGGACGTGTCCTCGATGATAAACGTGGCGCGCTCGACGTCGGCTTTCCGGTAGTCGTAGAGACGGACGCGCAAGGGACTCATACCCTACGTCCTCTCTTACCTCCGGGTCTCCTGGTACCGTCGTGCGGGATCGGCGTGACGTCCTCGATCCGTCCGATCTTCAGGCCTGCACGGGCTAAAGCTCGGATGGCGGCCTGGGCGCCCGGTCCGGGTGTCTTAGGACCGTGACCACCGGGAGCGCGCACCTTCACGTGGACTGCGGTGATACCCTTCTCCATGGCTTCCTCGGCGGCGCGTCTGGCGGCCTTCATGGCGGCGTACGGTGAGCTCTCTTCTCGGTCCGCGTCGACGACCATACCTCCGGACCAACGGGCGAACGTCTCGGCACCTGTGAGGTCAGTGATCGTGATGATCGTGTTGTTGAAGGAGGCGTAGATGTGAGCGATTCCCCACCGCTCTTTCTTCTCCTTCTTACCCTCCTTCTCGGTCATCCGTCAACCCCCGAAGTTTACTCTTCAGCCACGGTTTCTTCCGGTGACTCACCTCGTGCTTCGCACCTGATCGGGTGATCTTCATCCTTGAGCGGAGAGTACGGAGAGTAGTCTACTTCCTCTTCCTCCTCGCGAGACACTAAGTAGCTCGGGACGGTGACGATTCGATCGCCTATCGCGATATGACGGTGCACAATAAGCTGCCTGGCTTGTAGTGGAGTCTTGGCGAGACCCTTTCGGTACACAATCGTCTGAAGACGACGCTCCAAAACATCCTCTACGGTCAGCCTGAGGACGTCGTCCAGCGTGGCCTCCTCTGGCTTCTTGTCCAAAATACCGAGATCGTACAGCTTGCGGAAGAGGGCTTCCCGCTCACGCTGTGCTTCGGGGTCTGTCCTAGCCATGAGCTCTTTGGCTCTCTCACGCCATCGCTTGAGTTGCGTCTGGTGTCGCCATATCTCTTTCTTACGCCGCAGTCCGTACTTGCGCATCAGCTTTCGCTCGTACTCCAGTCGCTCGGCTTCCCATGGATGTCTGGGGGTCTCGTACTTTTTACGTGGTTTCTTGGGATCGCCCATCCGGTTTGCCCCCTACTGCTTCTTCTTCACACCTACGGTTTTACCTCGGCGGAACGAGGACTTCGTACGCTGACCACGGACTGGGAGTCCCAGCTCGTGGCGTATACCACGGTAGGCGCGGATCTTCTTCAACCGATCGATATCTTGCTTCACCGTCATCTCCAGTTCAGCGCCGACCAAGTGCATATCTTCGCCCGTTTCATAGTCCTTCTGACGATTGTACATCCAGGAGGGGATATTGGACTCTCCTTCTGATAACTTCTTTATCTCCTCCTCAATGCGCTCGATTTCCTCGTCTGAGAGTTCTCCGAGCTTCTTCTCCTCGTCGATGCCTAGCTCCCGGCAGATAGCGTATGCCATTCGGATCCCGATACCTTTGATTCCGGTGAGCGCGTACGGGACTTTTTTATGCCCGTCAAGGTCGACATCAACTATCCGGACGATCGGTTTCACCTCGTCGTCCGCCACGAGAACACCCCCCGGACGCCGGATTCGATAGTCTTAAAAAAGTCGCGGAGGCGTCGGGTAAACCCCGTCATCCCCATCTTCCCATCGGCCGACCCCTAACTCCTCATCCGCCACTCCTTTTCCAGCCATTCCAGAAACAGTACCATCCTCCGCCTTCTCTTCTCCGCCAATCGGCGGGCCGTTTCAGTGTGCATCAACCTCGGTAGTCGAAGTAGTTTTTCGTGGAAGTGTTCTACACCGGATTCTAGTGATGTCCTCCGCTCTCCGACCACGCAGAAACATCGGGCTATCCCAACGGCCCCCAGTGCGTCGAGGTTGTCTGCATCCTGAAGTATCTTGGCCTCTAAAGTCCGCGGCTCGGGTCCACTGGAGAAACGGTGAGCTCGGATCGCGTGCGTTACCTCCTCTAACTTGTCCGAAGGGAATCCCACGCGTGGGAGTAAGTCTTCCGCTATTTCGGCACTGACTTCCGCATGGTCCTCACCCGATCGTTCCTCCGCCCGCCTTCCAATATCGTGTAACCAGGAAGCCGCGCGGAGTATCTCCGGATCTCCTCCCTCCTTGCGCCTAATGAGCTCACAGAGCTCCACTACGCGCTTCACGTGTTCGAAGTCGTGGGAAGGCGAGACCTCGGACATCTCCGTCCGAACGAACTCGATCACCTCTCGTTCCCAAGGGAATTTGGGGTTGACCTTCACAGCTCGATTACCACCGTACCACCCGGGCCTGGGTTGATCACCCGGGTGTTACCGAGCTCGTCCTCGCCAGCCGCCTCGTGGATGTGCGCGCAGATGTGGAGCTCGGGTTGGAACTCCTCCACGATCTTTCGGATCGCCTCACTCCCCACATGGTCGCCGGCCTCGATCTTGTCCACCGCCGTATTCTTCGGGGGTGCGTGTGTCAGGAGTATCACCGGCTCACCGGCCGAGTTCATAAGTTCACTGAGCCTCGACTCAATGACGTTTTCTTCGAACTCCAGCGGCGTATCGAACGGTGTCGGGTTGGACCCACCCATTCCGACCACGTCGTAGCGACCGATGTGTTTGACCTTCAGGTGCACCGAGACTCCGCTGGTATCGAGGACTCTGACAACCTCCGGAGTGTCGCAGTTACCTGGCACGGCCATGATCTCCTGACCGTGCTCCTTCAGTACATCAACGATCTCCTCAACCACCTGCACGGGATCCTCCAAGTTGAAGTCGGATACGTCTCCCGCTACGAAGATAACGTCGGCATCCTCGTCGGCGGCCTTTTCCGCGACCTGCTCTGCCTTCTCCACGTCTCCGTGGAAGTCAGCCGTCGCGATACCGATCACGAGCGCATCACCCCGATTTCGCGATCAGCGGAACCGTCCATCGATCTTTACTTATTCATTGCTCTTGCGTTTCTCGAGCATCTTCTTCCAGGATTCCGGCAGCTCTCTGAGCTCTTTGAGCGCCGTCCCGACGCGATCCCTGTCCCCGGATATTTCCACTACGTCCACCTCTTTTACTTCGACTATCACTCCAGCGAACTCACACACGTCCTGAAGCCTCTCGACTTCAATCGGTTCCGGGAGCCTCACACGGGCGAACCCGTCACCGGCCCTGAAAACCGGTCGATTAGGCATCGGTTCGAACTTAGAGCGGGCGGTATCCTCCCGGAACTTCGCAGCTAGCTCCTTCACGCGTTTCGGCCACTTTACCAACTTATCCAGTAGATCCGGATGGGATTCACAGATCCTGGCGAGCGCCCGCTGAGCCCTGTCTAGGTACTTGTGGGCCTTTCCCAGGGTCTTGGCGGATGTGTGAGGGTCGAACTCGTAATGATGGAGGACTACTCGCGCCGTCCGCAAGTTCTCGAGTACTTCTCTCGGCACCTCTTCTCCACGTGCTCGGAGCTCGCTTACTACCTCGTTCAGGGCGACCCATTGGGCCTTCAGCGGTTCAGCGCTCTCTTCACCGACGCTTTCGAATCCCGTGATAGCTCTGCCCCCATATCCTCCCTTAACAGTCGTTCGACGTCCTCTTCGGACTCTACCTCCTCGAGAAACACTATGTAGTAACTACTTGTACCTTCGATGTTGAATACAATCAGTTCGGGGTCCTTGTCCAAGTCCACGCCGGCCAAATGCGCCTTTAATCGTGCGAAGTTCTTCAGTTCTTCGTCGAGCTCCGAGTAACGGGCCGAGCCCAGGTACTTCGCCACGAACACGCTGGGTATCCCATGATAGACCTTCCTACGAAGACTTAAGAGGGAAACGGTCGGCGACGGCCGTTGTCGTCATCCCTCAGTCGGTGTCCAGGCCCTCTCCCCATCACCGGGGGATAGACGCTTGATCCTGACTCCGGTAATCGCGGTGATCGGGGTCCTGTTAGGGCTCCTCTACGCCCCGATTTCCGTGGTGATAGCGTTCATGGTAGAAACAGTCCTGACGTCGGGCCTAAACGCTGGCCCCCATCGGCTAGTTATAGCGGCCGTAGTTGTAGCTCCGATAGTTGAAGAACTATCCAAAGGGCTCGGGTTCCTCGTAGTCCCGCGAGTGTTGGCCGGCTCTCTTCGATTGGCATCGGGGTTTCCCGTGATCGGACCGACTCTTGAAGCGGCCGCGAACGTCGTACGGGAGTGTGGTAGGCGTCCGGTGGGAATCGTTACGGTCGCGGCCACCACCGCCTTGGGGTTCGGGTCCATAGAGAACGTGTTCTACGCGCTGGTAGGGCTGAAGTTCGGACTTCTAGGCCCTATAATAGTGGGGTTCCTTCGAACGTTCACGTCGTTACCCATTCACGTGATCGCGACGTCTTCTTTCGGACTATTGTACGGATTCTTAAGGCGACGATGGCTTGGGTTCACGTTAGGGTATTCAACGGCGATCTCGATTCACGCGGCGTTTAATTTCGCCACAGTGTACGCCAGGTACAAGGTAGCGCACGGGTTGATCGGCACTTAAAGGAATCGTCATCGCATCGTGTACTCGGTCCGCCCATCACTCGTCATCTCGGTCCTCGGGGGAGGAGGTTTGCGAGTCTTCATAGGAGTTACGGGAGCCAGTGGGCAGATTTACACCAAAAGGCTCATCGAAGTGCTGCACGAGGAGGGGGTGGACGTAGAGATCTCGGTCACTAGACCCGCGGAGTACGTTATGAAGCGGGAGGGGGTCGACCTCCCCGAGAACGTGCGGAAGTACGATCCCGAGGACCTCACGGCACCGCCAGCTAGCGGCACATACCGGATCGACGCGTACGTCGTGTGCCCGTGCACGTTACACACCCTTTCGAGTGTGGCCGCTGGAGTGACCGGAGATCTGATCAAGCGCGCTGCGGTAGTTGCGCTGAAGGAGGATCGTCCGTTGGTTTTCGTCGTCCGGGAAACGCCGTGGCCAAGGTCCGCCCTGCAGGCTGCGTTGAAGTTGAGGGAGGAGGGTGCCGTGATACTGCCGGCGTGTCCGGCTTTCTATCACAGCCCGACGACCATCGACGACTTAGTGGACTACGTGATTCAGAAGGTACTGGACGCGATAGGGGTTGAGGTCGATCTCGTCCGGTATCAACCTTGAGGTATGAACTTCCGGTAAGGATCCTCTTGAAGCAGTTTCCGTAGCTCTTCTACGCTCAATCCCGTGATTTTGTCCCCGAAGAAGTCACACCTCCCGAGGTCTACACGACCTTTACGCTCCAGCTCCGGACTGCTAACGGTGACACCGATTTCGGCTTTCTCGCCGCCCGGGGTTCTGACTTTGATGTTGACGTAGTGCTCCGGGATGTCAAGAAGTTTCCCACCGCGCTCCGTAATAACCACTTCATCCACGTCCAACACTTCGATCCCGGCTTCCTTCAAGCGTTCGATGACCTCTTCGGGGTCCGTCGTCCCCAGAACAGCGATATCGATGTCACTTTCCCGTTTGATATTCCCACGCCACACACTTCCAATCAGCCGCGGCTCCAAGTCCTCTATGGCCTCCATAACTTCGAGTGCCTCTTTCCTTAGCCTCTTCAACCGGCGCAACTTCTCCTCACCTTCCAGCTCGTCTCCGATTCGGTCTAGTTCTATCGCAACTTCACGGTTGGACGGCATCACATCGACACCTAGGCGCCTAGCGGCCAGTCTCTTTGCGTCGATATACTCGTCGACGGCACCCTCGTAGAGGAGTCTAGCCGCCTCACGTGCCACCCTCTTCCTCACCCATTCGAGCTCCCTACGGTTTAGCCTCTTCTGTATCAAGGCCAGCGTTCTACCCCTGAGCGTCGGATGGACCGCACCAGCTCGCGCACTCGGTCCACGTCTACGGGGTTCTCGGTGATCCCGTTCTTCTTGAAGTATGTCCCCACTATGAAACCCGTCGCCCCGGCTCGGAGGAAAACGTGAGCGTTTTCCGGAGTCACGCCACTACCCACCAGAACTCGATCGACGACCCTGGAGACCTTGCGCACCTCTTCAGGCCGTGGAGGGGACCCGGTGGCGGAACCAGTGACTATCACAGCGTCGGCTAATCCTCGCTCCACAGCGTCCCGTGCGACCTCTTCGACAGGCCTGTCGTCCAGGGGTCGTCCGTGCTTCACTCTGATATCAGCGTATACCTCGACGTTCACTCCGAGTCGGTCGATCTCGCGCCAGACCATATGTGCGATTGGTTGGAGGACGCCCTGATCCGTAGCGACGGCCTCCACGTACGCATTAACACGGATGAAGGAGGCGCCGGTCGCAGCACACACGTCGACAGCCGCTACACCGTCATTGCGTAGCACGTTCACGCCGACGGGGACGCTCACGGTATCTACGACCTCGGCCACCGCCCTGGTCATACAGGCGACGGTAATCTTAGGCACGTCATCTGGGTAATATGGAGCGTCTCCGAAGTTCTCAACGAGGACCGCGTCGACACCACCGTCTTCAAGACGCGCTGCATCCCGGCGGGCTCGCTCAACTACCTCCTCGATGGACTTAGCCCTCGGAGACCCTGGTAGAGGCGGTAAGTGTACCACGCCTACAACTTCCAACGGCAACGCCCCCGGTGAGTCGCCTGTGCAGTTCACGCGCGTCACAGCGGGTACACGGCACGCTGAACCCCCGCGGTTTCTCGGTCCGTCGAAGGTCTACCGTCGAAAGAATTCTCTCGTATCGAACTGGGCCTCTGGCAAGGGGATTCGAGGGTGGAGAGGATCGGTTGTTCGAACTATCACCCCAGTACACCATCGGGCGTTTCCCTGTGAGTGCGGCGGACACGATGGCTTCATCTCTCGAGGTTAAGACGTTACGGCTACGTATTCAACAACGGGTCGATGTCTTCGGATCGGATCCCACTCATCCCTGCGTGTTCTGTGTGGTTACTTCCTATCGAGCTCGGTGTCGTTCAAAAAGACGCTATATTCACTGCATTCAACGTTCACTCCTCTCGATCCTCTTCCCCCTCGACCTCCAGGTAAGAGTCAACCAGCGCCGTCACGACGGAAGGCACGACGTGTTCTGTCGCGAACGTTACCCCCGGGCATAGGTCCACGACGAAGTCACAGGTTCTCAACACTCCCCGCGGTAGCCCTACCCGCGATCCCGCCAGCACGACCACCTCGTCAGCTTCTCGGAGTGTTTCCCCCAGTTCCTCCCGAACCTTCGTGTACGGCTTGCCCTTCGGATCCGTTCCAACGATCGGAGCGTCCCGCTTCATCCGTACCAGCTGGTAAAGGTCGTAGACTAGCAGTTCCGTCCGTCGGAACTTCCGCCCGTACGATTCTCGCTGTACTTCCATCCTGGATTTCACTCCGTCCCGTAGGCCCCGCAAAAAGTGTAGTAATTCGACGGCGTTCACAGGTTCGTATGGAGTGACGATGTACGACTTCAATTCGAACCCCTGAACCGCTCGTCCGATCCGTTCACCCATGGAATAGGCGGCTCGTGGGTCCCCGAGATAGGGTATCTGCGCCAACTCTACCTTGGCCAGCAGCGGATCGGCCTCGGGTTTCCCCGGAGGTAGCTTCTTCCACTCCTCCTCGCCGTGTAGGACCGCCAGGTACGCCCGGTCCCTGATTATCTCGACCCACACTATCTTATCGGGATCATCTAGATCCACGGAGGCGCCGGTAACCTCCCGGACCGCGTCACCGGCCTCGACGTTAACGTCGACGCTGGTGAAGTCGTGTTCACCCCTACGGATAGTCCTAACCGCGAAGGTCTCGTCCTCCGAAATTTTGGTCTTCGCCAGTTCGGCCGCGGTTTCGGCAATCTCCTTCGGATCCGCGCGGCACTCGGCTTCTACCGGTATAGCTCGCTCTACCTCTTGGATCCTCTCGAGTTCCTCCTTAGTAACATGTCCCGTAACGATAACCAGTCCGAGGTAACCGAAGGGCCTTGGCTCGGTCTCGGCCCCGGTTTCTTCCTCGATTCTCGCTGCCGCCACATTCTCCAGGTTTCGTTGCGTTTTCACTAGGAACATCTCGCACGCGCCCGAAAACCGTTGCGAAGGGAGGCTCAGTAGCTGGCCAGTTCCGGGGTGGCCCTGTCCCCCACTGCCTCGTACGGTGGTAGGCCGTTCGGCTCTTCCAGGACCTCCGTCTTCCTGATCTCGGCCTGCCGGATCGGGTAGATCTTACGACCTGCCTCCTTAATCTGCTCCGGGATGCTCTCCTCTTCGCTGATCGACAGGCACCTGCGGATGAACTCGTCGAAGTCGCACTCCTTCGCGTTCTCTTCGACCACCTTGAACATCTCCTTCCTGATGGCCCGCTGCTGGGAGGTTTTGGCGCGTCGCGTCGTGAACGCTAGTCCCGCGACGCGTACCTTATACCCGTCCTTGGTGACGACGTCGATGACACCGTCGATCCTGCTCGTTCCGCGTCTCACCAGGCTGCGAACGTAGTCGCGCATAAGTCTATGTCCTTCGAACTTGGAGTACGCGGTCGTCCCCTCGACGTCGTAAATGCGGAAGAACACTTTGATGTGATGCTTAGTAATGTCGTCTAAGACGTCACCTAGGGTAGTTTCGAGCACTCGACCGATTACCTTCTCCGGATCATCGGCGGGCGTCTCACCTACCTCTACATTGTCGAACATATCCGGCGCGAGGATCGTGTACCACACCTTGTCCTTCCACTTGTCTCTGACCAAGTTCGCAAGCCCCCAGGCCCGCCGGAAGGCGCCGTTGAAAAAAGGATCGGGATCGGACTACTTCGGCCAGGTTAGTGTCTTCGGTACCTCGGGTAACCCACCGAACCTCTCATTGATCCTCTCAAGGATAGGCTCCGGCCACTCCTCAGGTTCGAACCCGTGTTGGGCCAGTAACCCAACCATCCATCGGGTGACACCCAAACCCGCACAGCCCGTGAACAATGTCCTTCCAGACTTCTCCTTCACGTTGAAACCATCGACGAAGTGTTCACCGTGCACGTTGAACGAACCCACAGAAATCCAGGCTTCTTTCGACGATCGCTCTCCCTTGAACGGTAAGTAGACTTCAAACTCGTACGACGGTACGTCTGGGAGTTCGATGTTTCGATCCTCCAGCAGCCGACCTTCTAGGTAGAAAGGATCGTCTGATACGACTACCTTCCACTCGAGCTCCAGCTCCTCCGCGACACGTTTGGTAGCTTCCAGTAACTCCTCTCGGATCCTCTCCGCCTCCTCCGGCTCGGCGATCCATACATGCTCGATCCGTTGGAACTCGTTTACGCGTTCCAGACCCTTTGCTGCACCACCCTCCCATCGGTACGTCCAACCGCTGCAGTCGTAAAGCTTGATCGGGAGTCGCTCAGGGTCCACTACCTCGTCCCGCAGCAGCTCGTAGAACGGCTCACACTGGGCAGGTGCTAGAACGTATCCGGGATCGCGGAGCTTCTCCCTCAACGATCCGAGAATCCTCTCGTTGAGCTCTCCCCACACGTAAAGCTCCCGCTTGAAGTCGTCGAACAACTCCGGGTCACGCTTCGGGGGACACACGTAGTACATACCGTCGGGTAGACCGTGAAGGTAACGCATCCGGAACATAGTTTCCAATGGGACCAGCTTCGGGAACAGGACGGGCTCGAAGCCCAACTTACGCGTCACACGCTCCAGAAGAAAGTCACGGAGAACTTCGAACAGGGCGGCCATCGGGGGGTTGTAAATCCACTGTCCGCGGCCGGGGAACTCCTTCACCCAGCCCCGTCGACGCGCCTCTTCGGTGACGTCCCCATCGAACCGAATCTCTCGCGGACCGCTCTCATCCACCACGGTACCTGGTTCGACCTTGGTGACGCGCTCCACTAGCTCCGATCTCTCCTCGACTGTCCAAGCTACTAACCGTATCACCCGGTCGATGACGTGCCGGCGGAGCATTTCCTCGTCGACGTCTTGGAACGTCAGCCGTACGGTCCCGTCCTCCACTACCACGTCGTCGGCTACTGGTACGTACCCGACGTCGTCCCGCGTAACTTCACGATCGAACCGGAACACGACCTCGTACCGAGGGATCTTCAGGTCGCGAACGCCGATCCGGTGCTCCCTTCCGAGACGTTCGGCAAGTCGCTTACGGACCCTCATAGCTGCTTCGTGAGGACGTAGGTACCTCGTTCCGGTTATCTCCATCTCGATTATATCCTCGAGTACTCGATAACCCTCAATCTTGGCCCCCTCCTCCCCAGTTGGGACACCTCGCTGGAGGAGATCCTCGTTAGCCTCTTTGACGAACTCCTCAACCGTAGGCTCGATCTCGTCGGGGTCGACTTCACGCGAGAGAGTGAGCTCGACCTCAGCCGAGAACTTCAGCTCCACTTAAGCTGCCCCCTCTCCCGGTCGGCCTCGGTGGTCCAGTTTTAGTTCATCCGGCCTCTTCGATGAGATGTCCGAGTCCCGCCGTGTTGAATTTCCCCACTCCATCACTATAAACGTCGGAGAAGGACCACCTCACCGACGCTGTCTGGGAGCTTTAGAGGGAAAGAGGGAAGCTCGTATACGAAGGTTCCCACGATCGTGTGGGACACGTGCTTCCCCAGTTGGGCCGACCTACGCTCGAGGATTTCGAAACCCGTAATCCATGTCGGGTTGTTTCGGCCCGTTCGATCCACTCGATGATATTACTGACCTGGCGCCGGGTTCCCTCGAGACAGAACTTTCAGTGCAGCACGGTGGACTTCCTGACTTCGTTCCGAGCTATCACATCTCGTAAACTTAGGTTTCCCGCCGTGAGCGACGTGAGTAGGCGTAGAAGTGGTCACCAAGTTCCTCCCCACCGACTCGCGAGCGTCGAGCTTCTCCGATTTCACGCATCGGTACGCGGATCCATACGGGATCTCTCGTCTCGGCGTGTTCGACGCGTCGCAGCACGAACTTGCGATCCCAGACACAACCCGCCGTCCACCAGCACGAGGGTTATCTCATAGTCTCTGTCAACAGGGTCTCCGAAGAGGTTCGGGCGGAAGTTCACTATGTCTCCCCGCACTGACATCTCGCCGGTTTAGCGGTGGGACTTGGCTCACGGCCCGGGATCGGGTGAGGACGGTGAACACCCTTCGAACTTAGGCAGGGCACCGGGGCTCGACGTACTCGATATCCGTACTTTCGACGTTCCTGGAATGGACGAGTGCATACAGGCGGGGTCGGCATGGGTCCACACACATTGCTAGTGACGAGAACCTCCTCCGGCCTCGACGTTCTGCCTGAAACCAGACAAGAGTGCTTAAACCAGGCTCAGTCGTGCTCCGTCTTATCCGTTTTACGAGCTCATAACTCTGAGCTTGTGAGACTGATTTCCACTGGAGGATGGTATCCACCGTCGTCTTACGGACCGTTCCAACCACCACGGCGTGGGTCCTATGAACTACCTCCTCTACCTTTGGGAATCGGCAGATCTGGAAGGATGGGCAGCCCACGGGACGGACGCCTCGTCTACACGGTATCGTTGCTTGACGATAGCCTTCTCCGGGATCTCATCTGGCGGTATCGAGAGGCCGTGTTCGTGGACAAGGATCCCAGTCCAAGCGATCATGGCTCCGTTGTCTCCGGCCAGTTCCTGGGGCACCGTGTACGCCTCCGCACCGCGGCTTTCCGCCATTTCGTGTATCATCTCGGAGAGACGACGGTTTGCGGCCACCCCACCCGTGAGCAGGATCTCATCCCGGCCTAGCTGGGCCGCGGCACGCTCCGTTATCTCCACCAGCATTGCGAAGGCTGTCTCCTGAAGCCCTGCACACACGTCCTCGAGCCTGTCTCCCTGCTTATATCTCCTCAGTGCCGCAGTTAGAAGGCCTGAGAACGACACGTCGGTGCCTCGTACAGTGTAAGGGAGTTCTACTGGCTCACCCTTCTCGGCGAGGCGTTCTACCTCGGGTCCACCTGGATGTGGGAGTCCGACCTTGCGGGAGAAGGTGTCCAGCATGTTACCAACGGGTAGGTCCAAGGTTTCCCCGAACACCCGGTACCGTCCGGCTTTGAGGGCCAGCACCTGGGTGTTCCCTCCGGACACGTAGAGTGTTACCGGATCGTCGAAGTCGAGCCCGTCCTGGCGTGCCGCTAACTTCCCTATCTCCACGTGGGCCACGCAGTGGTTGACCGGTGCCAGGGGAACCTCGAGCGCTAGTGCCAGGGTCCTGGCCGCGGTGGCGCCGACACGTAAGCAAGGTCCCAGCCCAGGCCCTTGCGAGTAAGCTACTAGGTCGATGTCTTCGGGTTCTACTCCCGCGTTCTTCAACGCGCGTTCGAGGAGCTCCGGCAGTTCTCTGGAGTGATGTTCAGCCGCCTCTCTGGGTAATATTCCAGAACCCGGAGGGGGGACATACTGGGCCTTCACGTTAGCCAGTATCTCCCCATCGTCCGTCACGACACCTACGCCGAGTTTCTCGGCCGTAGACTCTATACCTACACAGATCATCGTCGACATCACGGCACCCCGCCTGCGGGGAAAGGTGCGATGACGGATCTTAACTTGTCCCTGTTCCGTCGGGACTGTAGGTTCGTACTGGAGGAGCTGGGCTGCATCGTGGAGGATGTAGACAGCGACTACCGGCTGGACTTCGTGGTCCGTTCGGACGATTTCTGCTTCGCGCTGGTATGCGTCGGAGGTCTCAGTGATCTAGCTTCGATGTCGGCCTTAGGGGAGTGGGAAGAGGGACTGGCCGAGATCGCACGTGACGCGGAGGCACTGGGTTTGGGAGCTTTGGTAGTCTTTCCCCGTGAGCCGAGGGAGGAAGTGATGTCCGTATCGGCATTCTGTGAGCACTACAGTCTCGGGTTAGCAGTGACCGAGTGGGAGACGCTACCCCTAGAAGTTATTGAGGACCCGCTTAAACTGGACTACGGTTCGGCGACTGAAGTGTTTCTCGAGGCGAAGCTCGGAATGATCCCGGAGTGGCCGGACACCGAACCACTGGAGGACCTTCTGGTGGGAGACCGCCCGGTGACTCCGAATGATGTGGTACAGATAGTCAAGCGTGAGGTGAGCCTAGACTGGAGGGACCTCGTGATGAGACTCCGATGGTCAGGGTACTCCGGTGAGAGACTTTCCGAAGCCCTGTATTCGGCGCTGATGAGCGATGAGGTAGAAATGACAGAGGATGGTGAACTAATGCACGTGCCGGAGCGCCTGTCTGAGGTACTCGGTGCTTTGCTGGTGTGGTTGCAGAATCGGGGCAGGGTACCCGAAGACGAGGTCTACGAGTTCTTGTTCGCACAGTTCGGCGTCCCGTACGACGTCACGTACATCGCCCTCAAAAAGCTCGAAGAACGTGGGGAGATCGAGGTTAAAAGTGGCCTCGTGGTGGCGAGGGTTTAAATGTACCGGACCCTGGACTTGAGGCCCTTCAGGGCCCGGAGCACAGTGTCGGTGGCTTCTTCCCTCTCTTCCCTGTAGCCTCGCAGGAAAGCCTTCCACGCCTTCTCCTTAGCTTCGGGGTGGGAGCTCTCGAGACACCGTTCGAACACGCGCAGGTCTACGGCATGGTCTTCTGGATCGTCGGAGTCCTCGCTCAGTCCCAAGTCGATGATGTAGAGGTTGTCACCGGACACGAGGACGTTCGATGTGGTCAGGTCGTAGTGGACGAATCCGTGCTCGTGCATCCGCCCGACGAGTTTGCCCAACTCCCGATAACGGTCCGAATCGAAGGAACTTTCGGTTGCCTGCTTGAGAGTTTTCCCGGGAACGTACTCGATGATCAGCAGGTTGAGGTCTAAGTCGACCTCATATAGGGTAGGAGTAGGCACACCTATCTCGGGTAATCTGATCAACGCTCGGGCTTCTCGTCGGGTCCTGAGGCGACGGAGGCGCTCGTCCAAGGACGGGTGGCGGTAGGGTTTGGGGAGACGGATCTTGTAGACGGCGGGGAGCCCGAGCCAGTCGTGCCGAACCAGGAGCGACTCAGCGCCGAGGGCTATGACGTCACCGGCCTCCACTACGTCGCGCAGTCGGTCGGGAACTCTCAGGTTCAAGACGCCTCACTTCGCTCGCGAATATTACTTCGTTTATTACTTCTTTTTCTTGGGCTCCGGCTGGTCCTTGAACTCGGTGTATCCGCATCTACCACACGCGTACCGGTTCCCGTGGTCCGCCATGAACACGCCGGGTCCACATCTCGGACAGAACGGGTTCTTGCGCTCCACCTTACCATCCTTAACCTCGTACAGCTTAGCCCTTCTAGGCACTCCCATCCTTTACCCCCCGGTTACTCGCCTTCTTCAGACTCCTCCGACTCAGACTCTTCGGACTCCTCGGATTCGGACTCTAGCTCTTCAAGCACCTTCTTGTGTCGCTCGACCATGTACTCGGGCTCGATGTCCTCCAGGTGCTCCACGCTCTTGTAGATCTTCGCGTACCCTTTGGTTTTACGACTCCCGAACTCCGATTCCATGCGGTCGATCAAGACTACCTCCCTGTCGACATCGAGAATTGCCGCGAGCTTCCGAAGGACCTCTGACTTTCGGGGCGTACCCCCGTCTTCGTGACGTACGACGAACTTCACCTCTTTGCGGTACAGTAGTGGGTTATCCCGCTGATCCAAGATCTCGACTTCCATTCGTCGTACCCCCGAAACCTCGTCAGCAGTCGGAGGACAGAATCCTTGAGGTGTCGGGTTATCCGCGCCGCCACCATTCCCTCGCCCGGCAACCCGTAGCAGACTATCGAGTTTTCGGGAGCGACCAGGATAGCAGGGATGGCTAGTAGATCTTCCTCTCCGGTTACGTCGATGAGGGTCGCGTCGCCATCGAGTGCGTATTCGATACCCTGCCGTACGGTCTCCCAAGCTTCCTTGGTGATAGTTCCGGGCGGGTTGTTCACGTTGAGAGTAATCGGGAACTTATTCCCCGGATCCACTGGGACCGTCCTGAGCATCTTCCGGTCTACGACGGCGACGTCCGGCCGGATACCACATCGGAGGAAGCTTCGAGTAGTCATGTCGCCGACTGTAATCAGCGCTTCTGAGTCCTCATGGAGACGTCGGTAGGTCTTGACGGACGGTCGTGGGTATAGTGTGCCCCAGGGTCGACGTAGCTCGGGGCGTAGCTCCCTAGGTAGCCTCAGCACGACCGTCACTCCTCAACCCTCAGGGCGTATTTGCCTGGGATCTTCGCGTTCAACCTATCCGCAGTCTGGGACTCAGTATCGAGGATCACTGCGATACCGCACCAGTTCTCCGTGAACTCGTCCCCGTGACAGGCGGGACAGATCTCGGTATCTTCTTCCACCAGATACCCGCACTTGACGCACGCTTTTAGCTTGGACAACGGCTTTCACGACCCCCTTGGAAAGTCCCGCCCTTCAGGTGATGGGAAGCGTGTAGTGTGTATACGAGTTCTTTTTTGGTACTGATACTGATGACGTGACGTGTTGGGAGGTGATGAAGCGTGAACCCGCAGGATTTGCCCTGGTCCTTGACGCCCGATACTTTCGGATGTTGTGGATCTTTTGCTGAGATGAAAGATGTCCTGAATAGAGTCGGAATGGATCATCCTGCTCGCTCAGGGGGTCATTCCCACCACTCCGGCTTTCCTAGACCAGGTCTCTTCACTGTCAATGCGATTTTCGAGTCTCTGGGCCGTTCCTCGTTGAGGCTTACGCCGATAATCATCACTTTAACTATGTCACCCCGTTTGAGCTCTCGGCCTGTCTCCTCACCGACTAGCGCCTCTCGGGCTCCGTCGTAGTACATATACTCGTCGAGGATCTGGGAAACATGCAGAAGACCGTCTAGCGGTCCCAGACGCACGAAGGCTCCGTACTCCTTTACCTTAGTTACTTCGCCCATTACCACTTCGCGCTCCACCGGGCGGAATACTAGAGCCCTAAACCTTACGCGGTGGTAGGAAGAACCATCGCCGGGGAAAATGCCCTCGTTCTCCACATCAAGAATTTCGTCCACGAAGACCACGAATCCGATGGGCTCACCGGTGTCGTCTTCCCGGAAGAGCTTCCCCTCGACGTCGTTCTCTAAGGCCTTGAGCACGGCATCCTCGACGTCGGAGGTGAATTGAGTGGGAGGAATTCTAACCGTGGTCTCAAGTTCCACGAGCTCGTACAACGGAATTCACCCGTGCTCCTCCTCGTACAACTCCATCGCGTGAACTATGGCTTCCTTAGCCGCGTCCGCACCTTCCCAACCGAGTACTTCGGTCTCCTTGCCTTCCAGTCGCTTGTACTCGGAAAACATGTGGGCGATTTCGTCGAGCAGGTGCTTTGGAACGTCATCCAGGTCCTTAACGTCCTTGAACCTGGGGTCCTCAGTGGGCACCGCCAGAACCTTGTCGTCCTGATCGCTGTCGTCCAACATCTTCATCAGACCGATCGGTCGTGCCTCTATGACGCATCCGGGGAACGTGGGATCTTGCATGATCACTAAGATGTCGAGTGGGTCACCGTCGTCGTACAGCGTTCTGGGGATGAACCCGTAGTCCAGCGGATAATGGAACGGTGAGTATAGTACCCGATCCAGCTTGAAGTACCCACGCTCTTCGTCGTACTCGTACTTGTTCCTCGAGCCACGTGGGATTTCTATCACCGCGTACACTACGTCGGGTGGATTCGGGCCCGGTTCCAGGTCTTTCCATAAGTTCATTACCATTCCTCACCATCCCCCTAACTTATCCAGCACTATCTCCCACCATGCACGGTTAGCCGCGATGTCGGCCCTAATGTCATCCTCCAATTCGAGTGTCTCACGGGCCCGCTTGAGCGCATCTTCCCACTCCTCATCGGGAACGACCACGACGCCGCTCTCGTCCCCCACTATAACATCACCGGGACGCACGAGCACACCCGAGACGTACAGGTCGACGTTAATCTTTCCGGATCGACGGTGGGTTCCCGCTCTAGGGGTAACGCCGCGGGCGAAAACGGTGTAGCCTATCTCGCGTACATCGTCTACGTCCCTCACCAACCCGTCCACGACTGTCCCGGCCAATCCTTTCCGCTTGGCTGATAGGGAGGAGAGACCTCCCCAATACGCCCTCGCCCTGTCTCTGGCTTGGATTACAAGTACGTCACCTTCCTCGGCCTCGTCGATAGCTTCCACCACGGTCCCCCAGTCCGTTCCTTCCACAAGCACAGTCACCGCTCGTCCGCAGATCGGTACCGGGCCTACGATGTGATTGATTCCCCGGAGTACGTAGCGCTTCCCTAGGGCATCGCTCAAGACAGGAGAAGGCGGTACTTCCAAGGTGTCAACCCCGCTCGATCACCAAGTGTGTGCGCTGACGCAACGTTATCACCGGAATACCGAGTTTCCACAAGCGCTTTTTGAGCTCCTTATCTCGGGTGGCCACGTACACTCGATCCCACCGTCGGACGAGGTTCAAGATGGCCTCGTCTCCGTCCTTCCCTTCAACGTCGTCTACTACTTCGATTCCTTTAGCGTCTACGAGGGAGATGGCTACCCTCGCTGCGATCTTGTCCCGACCGGTAGCCGCACGTTTCACGTGTTCCAGTTCCTCGAGGACCTGACGTGGAACGATGGGTCGGTAGGAGCCTAAGAGGCGGTCGAGTTCGGAGAACACGTCCACCCTTTCCTGGTGCGGTATCATTAGGAAGTTGGCGTCCAACACGACTCTGATGGTCACGCCCCTTCACCCTTTGATGACGCCATGACCTATCAGACGCCACCGCTGGATCCTACGGCTTATCGCGATCATGTTGCCCTCTTCGGCGCACACCGGTTGCTTCAGCTTAATCTCGATCTCGTCGTCCCGTGCACTGGTCACCACGCCCACTGTGGTTGCCGTACCCACGGTGAGCATCAGTACCTCGTTCGTCCGGATAGGTTCCACCTTACGCTCCTCTTCTGTCCCTACCACTCGCTCGAGCAGCTCCACCTCCAGCAGCAACTCGTGGCGGACGGGTGGCAGCGTGTCGGGTTCTCCGGCAACTTGGCCCGACAACCGGTCCGCTTTGGTCATGGTAGGGTCTAGCTTCGTGCCTATACCGACCAGACCGCCAGGTCTCGCACGCTCCACCGGCGTCACGTTCGCGTGGAGACTCACCACCTCTGTGTATACTGGCTCCCACTCGGTGCGACCGTATCGCTCCACTCGGATTCCCGGTCGTATCTCGATTTCGTCACCGATCTCGACTTCTCCCTGGACAATAGCCCCTCCTATCACGCCACCCTTGAGTTCGCTCGGTCTAGTGCCGGGCTTGTTGACGTCGAACGATCGGGCTATGTGCATACGAAATGGTGCGTTCGGGTCGTATTCGGGGGGCTCGAAGTGCTCGTACATGGCTTCGACTAAAACGTCTAAGTTCGCCTTATGCTGGGCGGATACTGGTATGATGGGGGTTTTATTTGGATCGAGGTGCGTCTCCTCCTCTAGGAATTGCACGATCTGCTCGTAATGCTCTCTAGCTTCCTCCGGAGTGACTAAGTCTATCTTGTTCTGAACGACGATCACGTCTTCGGTTCCGATTATTTCCAGTGCCATCAGGTGTTCTCGGGTCTGAGGCTGCGGGCAGGGCTCGTTCGCGGCGATTACCAGGATGGCAGCGTCCATGATCGCGGCACCGGAGAGCATCGTCGCCATTAACGTCTCGTGGCCCGGGGAGTCGACGAAGGAGACCCGCCGGAGCCACTCGGTTTCGGCTCCACATTTTGGACACTTCTCTTCCACCGAGTACGTGTCGCATTCGGGACACCGAGTGAGAACGGTGTCCGCGTAACCTAGTCTGATGGAGATGCCGCGCCTAGTCTCCTCGCTGTGCGTGTCCGTCCACACACCGGAAAGGGCTTTCGTCAGCGTGGTTTTACCGTGATCTACGTGCCCCACCATTCCGATGTTCATCTCGGCCTGTTGGAACCGTTCGTCGTCCACTCGTCGTAAGTCGACGGGCACGGTACCCACCCGCAGTTACTCCTCCTCGCCGCCCTCGCCGAGTAACTCCTCTACGGGCTTGTCTCCGTACTTGACGATGACGGTGTTCACTTGAACGATATCCTCGCTGATCGTGTTTCCTCGAACGGTTTTACGCCTACGCTCACCCTTACGCTCAGGGCGGAAACCCGGCGGACCACTGAGGAGTGGGCGAACGCGTACCGGTCCATGGATGTCGGGTCGCATCGGGAACCCATCCTTGTCCGTTCCGCCAGTGATCTTGAGCTTGTACCCAGGTAGACCGACGATTTCGCCGTCGATCACATCGCCGATCCTCTTCCCGATCAGCTTCTCAGCGTCCTCACCTTTCACGTCCACCTGGTAGGAGCGGGCCTTTTCCGGATCCGCCACTACCACCTTGAACTCGGGCAAGTGGCCACCCCCAGCGCGCCGAACCCACCCTTCACTTTAAGTCTTGTACCGCGTCCGAACCCCGACGAAACTTCATAACCGGGATCAGGGAAAGTCTCGTTTAGGGGTGAGTAGGATGGTAGAGTGCGATTACGACCCGACGGAGGATGCGACACCAGCGGAAGTCGTGGAGATCTTAGGGCGCACCGGAATGGCCGGCGAAGTGACACAGGTGAAGGTCAGGATCTTGGAAGGACCGGATAAGGGTAGGATAATCACTAGAAACGTCAAAGGACCCGTTCGAGAGGGAGATATCCTACTGCTGAGGGAGACTGAAAGGGAGGCGCGACCGATCGAGTAAGGGGGAACTTAAAATGCCCGATGTTCGGCGCTGTGACTTCTGCGGTCGGATCATCGAACCAGGGACAGGAAAGATGTTCGTTGGGAACGATGGTACTATCCTATGGTTTTGCTCCAGCAAGTGTGAGCGTAACATGCTGAAGCTCGGAAGGGATCCGAAGAAGGTTCGATGGACGGAGAAGCACCGGGAGTTCATGGCTGGACAGCGCGGAGAACTCTAACCCCACCATATGTCCTCCAAGATGCCCGAAGTCCTAAGCAGTTCTTCCAAGTTTTCCACCGACGACAAGAACTCGACGACCTCTTCCAGGTTAAGTTCTGGGAGTATCTCCGCCACCTCACGCGCACATTCGAACGTGTCACCGAATTCTTCTTTCCATTGGTCTTGGTATTGTTTTAGGAAGGTGGCGGACGTGTCGTCTTCTTCGATCGCTTCGGCCGCGACCTCGCCCGCGATCCGACCACAAACCAGGGAAGTGTGAAGACCACCACCGGTCACCGGGTTAACCTGACGAGCCGCATCACCCACCACGAGAATACCATCACCATACGTCCGCCCAACAGGCCCACACACCGGCACACCACCCACATTCACCTCCACTGGGGTCCCCGCTACGAGCTCGGATAATGAGCCCTTAACGAGCTCGTCGAGCGTTCTTAAGGCTAGACCGGGGTGGGACTCTGATCCCCGGATTCCCACCCCTACGTTCGCCCTGTTTTCACCCTTCGGGAACACCCACGCGTACCCACCTGGTATCCTCTCAGGGTCGAAGTGGATCACGAACGCCTTTGGATCGTGCCGATCACCGACGATCTCGTACTGTGCGCATGTGCACATCTCTGTGGGTTTGAGTGGTGGGACTAGTCCTGCGGTTCTTCCTATGCGAGACTCGATCCCGTCCGCGGCGATGGTGACGCGTGCTCGAACCTCATGCACACCATCCACTCCCTCGTACTCGACCCCAACCACCCGACCATCATCAACCAACGCCCGACGAGCACGCGCCAACAACTCAACCTCCGCACCAGCCTCAACAGCCCGAACAACCAACCACTTATCAAACACACGACGCTCCAACATACACCCCTCGACCTCAACCTCGAACTTGAAGCCACCCGGCAGCGAGAGGATGCCACGCTCTATCTCCGCAGATACCCATTCGTCCTGTGGCTCGATTCCGACCTCTTCGAGAGCCCGTGCGCTGATACCCTCGGCACACTGTTTTGGGACACCGACCTCGGCCTTACGCTCGAGTACCAAGACATCACAACCTGCCTCCGCCGCAGCCCACGCCGCGACCGAACCCGCCGGACCAGCACCAACCACAACCACATCGAACTCCACGAGTTTCACCCGCTGGGCTCGGATAGGACCGGGAGCTCGTCATCGGGTTTTCGGCTATTGGGCCTGTCTTCATCGCTCGGGTAGTTCCACGTCCCGAATGCCTTCTTCCGTGATCCTGAACGGCGCCTCACGCTGTGGGAGGTACGGTGAGTCGATGATCCGTGCGATTCGGACCTCACCTTTAGCCCTCCTTAGCATGATCCTATGCGTTGCTTGGTGGGCTACGATCGTTCCTCCGACGGGTTCGTAACGCCTGCCCTTACCCTTCGTGGCTGCTTCAATGTCGACATGCACTTGGTTAGTGAAGATTACGGCCACGTCGTGATCCATGGCCAGGTTCCTGAGCTGATCCACGTGCTTCATCAGTCTGGCCTGACGCTCGCTGACATCCCCCAGCTTCGAGTATTCCGCGCGGAAGTGTGCCGTGAGGGAATCTATAACGACGAGTCCGACATCCTCACGCTCGCACAGCTTGTGCGCCTCCTCCGCGGCTCGCATTTGCTCTTCCACGGATCTCACCTGCGTCACGAAGACGTTGCGTAGAGCTTCCCCGGGATCGAGTCCTAAGGCCTCCGCCATTCCCTTGATACGACCGGGTGACACAGTACCCTCTGTGTCGATGAAGATAGCCTTGGACTCCAATCCGCCTTCCTCCTCAGGCAGTTGTACGTTCACACATAGTTGGAACGCGATCTGGGATTTACCCGAGCCGAAGGGACCCGCGAACTCCGTCAACTCTCCGCACGGGACGCCCCCTCCCAAGATCTCGTCTAGCGCGCTGGAGCTCGTGGTTATGCGTCTGCGTTCCCGTTCCAGCTTCTCTAGCGTTTCGAACTCCACTTCGATATTCCTCAATTCCTCTTGTATGTCCTCCATATCCCGCTCGGACATCCCCGTCACCTCCGATAGGTACTTCGGGTCGGCGTAAATGAAGTCCTCGACAGTTACGATCCCCCTCTCTTCCAGCTTTTTGACGGTTTCATCTGGTAGTAAGTCCAGATCACTCAGCTTCCTCTCTTTCACCCTCCTCCCCCTTTAGCTCCCGAGCCAAGATCTGGATCTCACGTTTGAAGTCCTCCTCGGTGAGTATCCTAGCCCGCAGTGCGACGGCATCGTAGTCCTCTACAACCCCTTCTCCCCGAACCCTGAGCACCACGGAAACGCTTTCACCTAAAAGTCTCTCTTCGATGTCGGATTCGTCGGCTTCCAGGTATTCCTTCGTGGTCTCGTATCCCACGAACTCGACCGCGTGTTCTCCGAAGAACACCGTCCTTACAGTCCCGGAGCCGTCGTCTACTACCACGTTCAGTACGGGTCTCCGTTCGGGTTCCACGGCCCCGTGCTCGGGGCACTCCCCCTCTTTCATGGCCCGACCGCAGGTGGGGCACGCCTCGTAGTACCGACGGCGTGCGTACACGGTGACGATGACGCCTGATACCTCTGCTATATCCCCCTTATCGAGCTCCTCGACACGCTTCCGGATAGCGGGCTTGATGGAAACCTCGGTGGGCTCCACACGACCTTGGGTCCTGAGTACGTTGATCACCGGGTAATCACTGCGGGTAGAAACCCACCCTTCCACGATCACACCGTCGCCGTAGTCGAGGTCCATCGCACGATCGGCTTCCTCACCCCACAGGTTGACACGCGTCGAACCTGTCTCGTCGGAGAGCCAAAAGTACACGCGTTCTCCCGTGTCGGCGGGCTCGCTCGCCACGACACCTCGCACGCGTACGTACTCTCCGTGTTTCACTTCGGAGATGTTTCGCTCGATGATCCGATCCGGATTCTCCTCGTGGCCTACTACTTCAAGCTCGGTTTCTCGGGTGACCACCAGCTGCGGGCTGTTGCGGAACGAACCCACCGTCAGGTTCCTAGCCAGTACCAAGTCGCCTTCATCAAGTTCCTCGAGTTTCTCGACGACCTCGTCGAACGCTACCAACGCGGCGGATCGCGTCTCGTCTCCTACCACTAAAGTCACCATTCTACCGCCCGACCTGGTCTCCGTGGGGTCCGATACGCGTACGACGATGAATTCCGTGTCGAAAGACTGCAGTTCTTGAGAAATTGCTTCATCCAGAGTCACCTTCCCCGGTTTTTCCTCTCCCGTTCGCATCAGCTTCACACCCATTCGGTCGGCGAAGGCGAGAAGCGCTCCAAGCTCCGACACTCCCCACTGTTTCCGGATTCTGTCGATCTCCCGGCGCACCTCCTCCTTGCGCTTTCCGACCTTCTCAGCCAGCTTTTCTACCAGCCGGTCAATGTCTGAGGTCAGGATCGCCCCTCTAAACTTTGGCACTTCCACCTGTTATACGGAGCTCGGGTCCCCGATCCTTTTTCAACTGCCGCCCGGGGGCGGCCGGGGGTCGAGTACCGTGGGGAAGACGATGGCCGAGAAGATACTGTCCCGAGCGTCCGGGGAGGACGCCGAAGCGGGGGATATCGTCGTCGCCAACATCGATGTTGCGATGGTCCATGATATCACGGGTCCGATCACAGTTCAGCGGTTCAAGGAGATGGGAGTCGAGCGCGTGTGGAATCCGTCCAAGATCGTCGTGTTGTTCGACCATCAGGTGCCAGCGGACTCCGTGGAAGCCGCGGAGAACCACAGGATGATGCGGGAGTTCGTCGAAGAACAGGGTATCGAGCACTTTTACGACGTTCGGGAAGGTGTCTGTCACCAGGTTCTCCCCGAGAAGGGTCACGTGCGTCCTGGGGACGTGATCGTAGGGGCCGACTCCCACACCTGCACCCACGGGGCTCTCGGAGCCTTCGCTACCGGGATCGGTTCCACCGACATGGCGGCGGTCTTCGCGACCGGTAAGTTGTGGTTCCGTGTCCCGGAAACGTACCGCGTAGAAATTACGGGAGAACTTCAGGAGGGTGTGTACGCTAAGGACGTCGTGCTCAAGGTGACGGGAGAAATCGGTGCCGACGGCGCGACGTACATGGCGATCGAGTACCACGGCGAGGTCGTCCGAGAAATGTCCGTATCGGACCGTATGTGTCTGTGTAACATGGCGATCGAAATGGGGGCGAAGACGGGGATGATCCCGCCCGACGAGAAGACGTTCGAGTACGTCAAGAAGCGTGCGGGTACGGAAGGGCGCCCGGTTGAGCCAGACCCAGACGCCCGGTACGAGGCCGAGTTGACCTTGGACGTGAGTGACCTCGAGCCGCAGGTCGCGAAGCCGTTCTCTCCGGACAACGTGGTGCCCGTGGGGGAAGTCGAAGGTATCGCGATCGACCAAGTCTTCATCGGTTCCTGCACCAACGGTCGGTACGAGGACCTGAGGGTCGCGGCGGAGGTACTTGAAGGCGAGGAAGTCCACGACGACGTCCGGCTGATCGTCATCCCGGCGTCGAGGGAAGTCTACGACCGGGCGCTCAAGGATGGCATACTCGAAGTACTCCACGAGTCGGGAGCACTGATCTGCCCGCCGAACTGCGGTCCGTGTCTGGGTGGTCATATGGGGGTTCTCGCGGAAGGCGAGCGGTGCGTGGCGACGTCCAACAGGAATTTCCCTGGCAGGATGGGACACCGTGAGTCGGAAGTGTACCTGGCCAGCCCGGCGACGGCCGCCGCTAGCGCTATCGAGGGTGAGATCACTGACCCTCGTTCCTACCTTTAGGGTCCTTTAAGGTACATCCGTGAAGATCCTATCGAGCCGACCGCGGGCGCTCCCCAACAACATCCTCTTCCACCGTATGAACCCTGAGCCGCGTAACCCTGTCTATCGAACTATGATCCCTACTTCGGAGGTAGTAGGTACCCCCGGTAGTACAGCGTTCGTGTGACGCGCTCGATCGACGAACCTTCATACACCCGAACTCTTACCTTCTCTCCAGTTTGAGCAGGAGACCAGACCCCATCTCCCTGGATGGATTCAGGTTACCGTGATCCCGACGAGCGCGTCGATCACAGCCGAATACCGAACCTGAGTACTACACTGCCAATGACTCCGCTCTGAAAGATCCCGTTCGCCCGGGTCGTCGGATCTTTCAACGCTTCTTGAGGCATTAATTCGTATGACCGCTACTCCGTGGCTGCCAGGTACCTTAAATTCCGTCCGTTTTAATCTCTCGGCGCCGGGTGACCGCAAATGGGAAGGTCAGAGCGCTCGATACCGGTGCTCCTACCCTTCCTCGAAGATCCTCTCACCATGTCCCCTTCGCGTGTAATAATTCCCAGCACCAGGTACATCATGGAAGTAGTTCGCGACCTTCGTGCTCCGTGGAGAGGAGAGATCCTCGATGCCGGAGCGGGTTGCGGATCTTTCGCCCTGACGGTGGCCGCCCTCGGTCCTTACACCGTGTACGCCGTGGAACCGGATCAGGAGCACTCCGCAGCTTTGTCGGCCAACATCTCCGCGAATCGGGACGTCCTTCTGGGTGACGTCCTCCAGCTGGAATGCGGCATCGAAGATTTTAGACGTCCCGTCGACGAGGTGCTGACGGATCCTCCGTGGGGACCCCGTAGCGGCATCTCCCGAACACCCGATCTCGAGTTCGTGCTGTCGTTCCTGGACACCTGTGTGGACGTCTTGCGTCCGAAGACGGGTCGTCTTGTGACGAGGTGTCCGCCAGAGTTCATCGACGATATCGTGAACCACATGTCGGAGCGAGGATATCTCTTGGACAGGGTAAAACGACGTCATAAGGCGGCGGTGCTCGTACTCCGGTCGGAGGACCATCGGGACTACTATGACGATCGTGAGAGCGCCGTCGCAGCGGCCGGTGGCCAGGTGTTAGTCACCTGGGAAGGCGGGGAACTCGACCCGGAAGCCGACCGGTACTCCCTCGTCACCCCTTACGAAAGTGGTTGGCACGTCTGGGAGGTCCCTAACACGAACAGGGTACGTGAATTCTTGAGGGGCTTCCTCAAAGGATAGTGAGTGCTCGACTCGGGTGTCAAAGACGTCTGATAGCGATGTGTTTTCGGTGGAGCAACGACTTTGAACCAAGGTTAAAGGTCGGCCGAGGGGGAAAGCGTTGGGTCTGGATGAAATCGTGAACGGGTTTCCACTCAAGGAGGAATGGGTGTACCTCGACAACGCCTCCACGTCGTTGAAGCATGAACGCGTTATAAGAGCCATGGAAAGAGCCTTACGGGAGTTCGGCGTGAACGTGGGTCGCGGGGCGCATCCCCCGGGCGAGCGTGCCACCGAGGAGTTCGAGCGTGCTAGGTATATTGTCGCCTCGTTCCTTGGAGTTGAGCCGGAGTGTCTCGCCTTCACGCTGAATACTACACACTCGATCCATTACGTGCTAGCTTCGATCCGCTGGGAGAAAGGCGATGTCGTCGTTACCACGGCCCTCGAGCACCACTCGAACCTGGTGCCGTGGCTGAAGTTCTCCGAGACGTTTGGGTTCGAAGTCGAGGTGGTAGGGTTCAACCGGGAAAACGGTGAAATTGACATGACCGAGCTGGAGACAGTGGTCGACGACGACACACGTCTGATCGCCATAACTCACGAGAGCAACGCTCTGGGTTCGTTGCAGCCCGTGGACGAGATATTAGAACTCGCCGAAGAGTTCGGCGCGTACGTGCTGCTCGACGCGGCCCAGTCGTTAGGCCACATGGATCACGATTGGTCGAAGTATCACTTCATAGCGGCACCCGGCCACAAGGGCCTCCTGGGACCTCATGGTACTGGAATCCTTTACATTCGAGAGGACGTGATGGAAGAGCTGGAGCTGCGGCTCCTAGGTGGAGGGTCGACGGACTACGTGACCAGAGATCTCGAGGTCGTCACCAGAGAACCTCCACTCTCCTTCGAGTCCGGAACGCCGAACCTCCCGGGTGTGATAGGACTGGCGGAAGGCGTCAAGATCCTGGAGGAGGTCGGGTTGGACCGCGTAGAGCGGAGTATCCGCAAGGTTACCGATCGGATCCTCAATGGACTAGAAGAGATTGAAGGAGTCGAGATTCTAGCACCCGAGGCGGAGAGGAAGACCATCGTCCCGTTCCTCATCGACGGCGTGGATCACGCAGAGGTAGGTAAAAAGCTCGGTGAGCGGAAAATCTGTGTGCGAACGGGAAGGCACTGTGCGAGCTTGGTGTTCGAGAAGCTCGGGCTCGACGGTTGTGTTCGGGCTTCGGTGGCGTTCTACAACGACATCGAGGAAGCGGAGATATTCCTGTCGGCTATGGAGGATATAACACGCGGGTCGTGAGATCATCCTATCCTCGGAGCTTCCTTCTGATCCTCTCCCTCCTCGACCTACGCTCCTCCACGTATCGTCTGCCCGCGGTCCGGATTCGCTTGGCGAGCTTCGGCCCGACTCCGTCGACTTTCATCAGGTCGGATTTTTTCGCCGTCAGCACCCGGTAGGGGCTGCCGAATTCCTCGACGAGTCGGTCGGCCAGCTCCGGACTGACCCCTTTGACATCTAGGAGTGCCTTCCAGGCCGGGTCCGCTTGAGCCTTGATCTCTTTGACCAAACTCAATCCGACGCCCGGAACTTTCACCAACTCCGATACGGGTGCTTCCTTCACCTTAGTCCAGGTATCGAAACGCTCCAGTAGCCGCTCCGCTTTCTCTACACTCATCCCTCGTACCTGGAGCATAGTTTCCGGGATACTCTTGATACGCGCGATCTTCCGATCGGAGAGGCCGAGCTCGCGCAGTGCTTTCACCGGTGCCTTCCGTACGGCGGAGACGGAACCGTATCTACGCTTGAGCTCGTACGCGGTGTCCACGTCCAGGCCCTTATTCACCAGGCTGCGCAGGCCCAGGATCCTCGCGATCTTGGCGTCGCTGAGGCCGAGTTCGCGTAACTCGTCCGGAGTGGCTTCTTCTTGGACTTTGGAGACCGACCCGTACCGTTTCAGCACGCGCTCCGCTTCAACCGGTGTGAGACCGGCGTCTCGTAGGGTCTTATAACCCGGTACGAGCCTGGCGACGGCTTCGTCGCCTATACCAGGGACCTCCAGCAGCTTCGATACTTCGGCGTTCTCGGCCAGTTTTCCTACCTCACCCGCGGATCCGAAATACTCGATCAGCCGGCGAGATCTCCCCTCACCGACCTTACGCTCGAGCCACTCCTTCCATTCTTCCTCCGATCGCTCCTGGCGGACGGACTTTTTGCGACTTTCTACGCGCTCCCTAGCGGCGTACACGACGCGTTCCGCGAGTTCTTCACCCAGTCCTTTCACTTTCTCCTCGAGTTCCTCTGGATTCATGGAAGCCAATCGCTCGAGGTCGTAATCCACGGCCTCGAGTATCCGCTCGGCGAGTTTCGGTCCGACCCCTTCGATGTTCAAGAGGAACTTGAACTCCGGTCCCTTGATCTCAGCTGCGGCCTTCGGAGTCGCACCGAGCTCGAGTAGATCGTCGTAAGATAATCGACGACCAATCTCCTTCAGCGAACCGTACTGATCGTAGAGTTCCGCAGCGGTCTCGAGGTCGAAGGCCTCCCGGAGCTTCTTAGGTACTCCTTTAATCTCGGCGATTTCGTCGTCGGAGAACCCGAGTTCGCGCAGCTCCTCTACGGGTAGACTTCGAACTGCGGACGCGGATCCGTACTTCCGCTTTAGTTCGTCGGCCTTTTCTAGATCCCCTACTATGCTCTCGAGTGTCTTTAGACCCTTGAGCTCCCGGATTTGGGCGTCGGTGAGGCCGTCCTCGCGCAACTCTTCGACGCCAGCCTCACGGACCTTGGAGTAGCCGCCGTACTTCTTGAGCAGACGCTCCGCCCGCTCCCGGTCGATGCCACGGATTGAGATCAGCGAAGCGTACCCCGGGACGAGACTGCGTAGGACGCGCTCGCCGACCCCTTCCACCGAGGCTAGCTTCTCGATCTCGAACTCGCGGGCCAGCTGCTTGACGCGTTCGGGGTTTCCGAAGGCGCGTAAGAGACGCTCCGCAGTCTTTCTACCCACACCTCCCTTCTTCGTGAGCTCCGCCAGCTGTATCTCGACGGCGGCCCGGTAAGCCTCCTCGGATAGCCTTCCTTCCTCGTGCATTTGATCTATCTCCTTCAAGTCGGTAGCCAAAATACCGGCGATCGATTCGAAGTGCTCGATGAGTTCGTCCGCGGCGTCAGGGCTGAGACCGTACTCGTCGATCAGTGTCGTCAGGGTGCGGTTGATGGACTTGGCCTCCTCGAGTGTCAGGTCGGGACACACGTCCTTAAGCGTCCGGTACGGAGTGGTAGAGATCATTGAGATGGACCCGTCGAAAGCCCTTGCGAGACACAGTGCCGCATCCTCACGGATCCCGTAACGGTCCTGGAGCTTGAGCGCACACTCGACGATCCGCTGCTCGAGGTACCTTCTCATGATGTCGCGCTTATGTTCGACGATCCACCGTCTAGTCAACGGATGACGTAAGTACCTCTCCGAGAGCTCCTCCAAGCGCTCGTACAGTTCTTCGAGAATTCGATCCCGGCGCTTGACGTGTCGCTCGGCCGCACGCTCGTCGTACCCGATGTTCACGACGACTCGAGACCACAGGCTGTAGATACCGCTGCTCTCCGGGTCCTTCTCACCCTCGACTTCCGAAACCGAAAGCCCGAGCCGTCTCGCGATTTCGTCGTGTGGGGTCCATGGGTTCTCCCTGAGGATCTCGAGTATGCGCTCCTCCTTCTCGTTGATCGGGACGTCGTACCGTTCGATCAGTCGCTCGAACTCGCCGGCCATCTCAGGTGGCACCTCGTCCACGGTTATGGGCATTAGGTCGACTCGCCCGTATCGTACCAGGATCCGGTACAATGCCGGCTGGAGTGGGTTGCGTTTCACAGCACGCACCTCTATGGCAGGAACGTCTTCCTCGTCGATATTCAAGGCCTTGGCGATCGCCTTCCAGCCACGCCTGTACACGATCGCGTAGCGAGCCGGCGAACCGCCCGTGGACAGGCGTTGAACTCGTTCATCGAAGTTAACACCACGAACTATGACGTTTTGATACCTATCTTCTGTCGGATCTATCGAGCAGGCGTACGATCCCGTGAGAAGGATGAAATTCTGGTGAAGCTCTAACAGCTCCTCGTCGTCCTTTGCGCTGGGAGACCTCTCTATCAAGTAACGGGTGGCCAGAACGCCGTCGTAAGCCTTGACACCTTTGAGGAACGTCTCGCGTTCTTCCTCGAACTCTCGCTCCGAGCCCACGAACTCAGCGTCGTACACCAGAGCCACGACCTTCACCCTCTACCCGTAATGCTCCTCTACGCACGTGAGAGCAGATCAGCCAGACGCAGCGGCTCTGGCCACTTACCTACTCGGGTGAGGCGTAACGTCCATCTCACGGCGTCCTCGAGGTTACACCGATGACCAGGGCTCACTACTACGGGTCGGGCTTCGGCGTCGGTTCGTACGAGGTAGCCGACTACCTCCCTTCTATGTACGAGAGGTGTGGTGTCTCCCACCCTTCTCGGTTCCTCCTTCGACCTACCCACGAGCGGACGTCGCGCTACCCCTATCGTCGGGACGTTTAGGGCTACCCCGAGGTGGGAAGCGAGACCGGCACGCCTGGGATGGGCTATGCCGTGACCGTGGACGAACAACAGATCGAACTCCAGGCCTTCGAGGGCCTTCAGGGCGGGCGGACCCTCGCGGAACGCGAGGAACCCGGGCTCGTATGGGACGCTCGTAGTCCCTTGGACCACCCGACGGTCAACCACTTCGTAGGTTTCGGGGTCCAAAACCACCGCGGCGGCCTTGTACTCTTCACCACGGTAAGAGACGTCCACCCCGGCGACGGTGTCCACGTCGTCGAGCGGTTCCAGTCGGACTTCACGGGCTACTTTCCGCTGAATTTCTACGCGCTCCTTCTCGGTGTCGGCCTCGAACCATTCAGTGCTTTTCACTCTCGGCGGACCTCCTTGGGGTTCCGGATCACGCGAGTGATGCAGTCCGGAGGTATCGTGCCTTCCACCACGTAGACGCTCTTACCAGCTTTCCTGGGAACCAACCCATGCCGTCTTAGTCGCTCCGTGTCAATGACGAGTATCACCGGGTTTCGGGTGTGACGGAGCGCCGTGATCAGGGCCTCACGCTCGTCGTCCGTCAAGTGCACCGCACGTCTACCCATCGGCTTGATCCCGTGCTGAAGTATGGACTCTAGGTTCTCACGCGCCGTGCCGTGGTACAGTCCCTTAACGTTCTCGGCTTCGGGGAGTGTCGGCCTGACGTTGAGACGCTTCGAGTGACCGTACCTAGCTCGAATACGGCCATGTTCGTCGATCTCGAACCGGCCCTTGGGGCAGGTCTCCACGACCGCGATGATGTGCTCTCCAGTGAGCCAGCGATAGTACTCGCGGTTCTTCCAGTACTTCTTGATCCGCTCCGCCAGCTCGTGTACGTCGCAGTCCGTGAAACCCTCCTCGTCGAGTTTCACCTTCACCTCCTCAGGAAAGTGCCGGAGGATACCCGATAGGAGTTTGCTGAGCGCGAGCCTTCGCCGTCCGTCCAAAAACTCCTCGGTGCGCCGACCACACCGCTCGCATGTGTATCTTTCCGTGTACTTGCCACACTCCGGGCACACCCGGACGGGTTTCAAGGACTTCACCCCGTTCGGACAACCTAATAAGATGTTGAAGTGTCTCTTCCGGCGACCCGGCGATGGGATGGGGGAACCAACGGTGTCGTGGGTAATCCACGTGGAGGACTTAGTCAAGGAGCTCGAGGATTTCCGATTAGAGATCCCGGAGCTCGAGATCGAGGAAGGCGAAGTCCTCGGAGTCCTCGGAGAAAGCGGCGCAGGTAAGTCCGTCTTCATCCACGCGCTAAAGGGATTGGACGACTACGAGCCCGACGAAGGAAGCATTCTCTACAGGGTGGGAATGTGCCCAGAATGCGGCTGGGTAGAGCGTCCGGAGTTCATCGGTGAACCATGTCCTAAGTGTGAGAAGGGAGAACTGGAGGAGGAAGTTGTCGACCTGTGGGGACTCTCGGACACAGAGCGCCGTAGATTCCGTAAAAGAATCGCCATCATGTTCCAGCGAACCTTCGCCCTGTACGAGGAGCAAACTGTCCTCGAGAACGTCATGGAGGCGCTCGAAGAGTCGGGCTACTCTGGAGAGGAAGCCGTACAGCGTGCGGTGGATCTCATCGAGATGGTACAACTCGAGCACCGCATCACACACCTAGCGCGAGATTTGAGCGGTGGCGAGAAGCAGCGTGTGGTGTTGATTCGGCAGTTGGCAAAGAAGCCGATCGTGTTCCTGGCCGATGAACCTACCGGTACCTTAGACCCGGAAACCGCGGACATCGTGCACAAGGCTCTCCGTGAAGGTGTGAAGGAAGAGGGCATCACTATGGTGATCACGTCCCACTGGCCCGAGGTTATCGAAGACATTTCCGATAAGGTCGTGTGGCTTGAGGACGGGTGTGTGAAAGAGGTGGGTAGACCCTCCGAGGTCGTCAGCAAATACTTGGAGCTTGTGGAAGAGGTTGAGCGGGAAGAGGTGGAGGTCGGAGAGGACATCATCCGGGTTAGGGACGCCAAGAAGTACTATTACTCGATCGAGCGTGGCGTCGTGAAGGCCGTGGACGGAGTCTCACTGGACGTGAAGGAGGCCGAGATCTACGGGATCGTCGGAAGGAGCGGAGCAGGCAAGACCACGCTGGCGAAGATCCTCGCGGGTGTGCTGGAGCCGACCGACGGCGAGGTGTACGTTCGGGTGGGTGACGACTGGGTTGACATGACCGACCGTCGTGAACGGGGTCGAGCGAAACGGTACATCGGGATGCTGCACCAGCAGTATACGCTCTATCCACACCGCACCGTGCTGGAGAACCTTACTAAGGCCATCGGTATCGAGCTGCCGGACGAGCTCGCCAGGATGAAGGCCGTTCACGTCCTGAAGGCGGTCGGGTTCGACGAGAAGAAGGCTGGTAACATCTTGGACAAGTACCCGGATCAGCTCTCAGAAGGCGAGAGGCACCGAGTGGCACTAGCTCAGGTACTCATCAGGGAACCACGTATACTGATCCTCGACGAGCCGACGGGTACCATGGACCCGATCACTATGCGCAAGGTCGCGAAATCGATTTTGAATGCCAGGAAGGAGATGGACCAGACGTTCGTGATAGTCTCGCACGATATGGACTTCGTTCTCATGGTTTGCGACCGTGCTTCACTGATGCGGGATGGAAAATTCGTTAAAACCGGAGATCCAGAGGAGATCATCCGCGAACTGACACCCGAAGAGCGAGAGGAAATGATTCGACAGGAGTGATAGGTATGAGCGCTGTTAAGGAAGGTTGGCCAGACGCCCCGTCGCACGTGTGTCGTGGAGGACCCCCGGAAGCGCTCGCCTTCTGCTGCCCACCCGTAAAACCTTGTCCGATCTTTCACGCGTTGGACGAGGCGGACCTAGATCCAGAGGAATACGTACGGAGGAAAAAGGAATTCGCGAAGAAGACCCCGCTGGGTTCTGGGAAGAACACGTGCTTCGGTAGTTTAGTATGGTGTTGTAAGATTACCAAGCCGTGTCCGTTGCGGGACTCGACGCTGCAGCGCATCGGAATGAGTCCTGAGGAGTACATGTGGTGGAAGAAGAAGCTGTCGGAGTACCTCCTCGGAAAGAAGGATCTGGAGGAAATCCTACGGGAGACCAAGGAATCCGAGCCGGATGACAAGACCGTCGAGGCTGTGGCAGAGGCTGCCGGAGTATCGGAAGAAGAGGCGAGACGTGCGTTGGAGGAGGCGGACGGAGACCCGGTGAGGGCCGTGAAGCTGTTGAAGTCATGGGGCAAGGGTGATTGAACGCCAAGATCGTTCACATTTCCGACCTCCACATTTCACCGTACCGAAAGAGCTGGAACCCCGAGGTTTTCTATCATGGTATCGATCAAGTTAACGAGATCGGACCTGATGTGGTTATTGTCACCGGCGATCTCACCGACAACGGGGTAGTCCGCGAGTACGAGGAGGCATCCTCGCTGCTTGAAAAGATAGAAGCACCAGTGGTCCCCGTCCCTGGCAACCACGACGCGAGAAACCTCGGATGGATGATCTTCGAAGACGTGTTCGGAGACCGATACAGGGTCGAGCGTATCTCGGCAGATCTTTACGTGGTAGGGTTAGACTCGTCGGAGCCGGACGTCGATTACGGCCAGCTCGGAAGAGAACGACAGGAATGGTTGGAAAAGATCCTTGGACGCATTCCGAACAGCGCTTGCAAGTGCGTCGCGATGCACCATCACTTGCTCCCTGTACCGGGTGCGGGTAGGGAGAGGAACGTGCTCGTGGATGCCGGCGAGATAATCAACCTCTGTATCAAGTACGGTGTTGACCTAGTCCTGTGTGGTCACCGACACGTGCCGTTCGCGGCGAAGGTGGAGGATACCGTGGTGGTGAACGCAGGCACGTTCTCGGCTACCAAACTCCGTGGGTACAGCAGGAACTCTTTCAACGTGATCGAGTTCTCGGAGGACGCCGTCAGCGTCAACCTGTACGAAATAACGACGGAGCGCAAACTGGAGCTAGCCCGATACAAACCGGTGGTCGAGGGAGGAGAGTACCGCCTAATGCGCGTTAAGGGAATATCGGACATCCTCAGAGAATCGGCTTGAGGTCCTTCTCACGGACCTCCTTTACGGCCCGCTCGTACTCCTCGACCAACTTACGGCCGAAGTCCGTGAGTGAAGCCCGACCGCCCTCGGGTCCTCCCCTCTCAGTTCTGACGATTTTGCGACCGAACGCTCTCTCGAGGGCCTCGATGCTCCTCCTGGCGTACCCGTACGACCAGCCCAGCCGCTCCGCCGCTTTTTTGACAGTTCCCTCCTCGGAAATTGCCTTCAGCAGTGCGTACCGGCCTGGACCCATCACGGGTCGTCCGTCCGCGCAGATGAACACTTTCACACGACACTCCATCTACCCTAACACCGCCTCCACGATTTCTCTCGAGCACCACTTGAGGGCAGATTTGAAGATCTTCCGACGTCCGTACCACGTCAGCGCTCGGATCGCCAACTTCACTAGTGGCCCGTGTCCGTTGGCTCTAGCGTATTCCTCGTATAGCTCCGGCAACCACTTCAGATCGTGGTCGACGCACTTCAAGATGATCTCCCAGTGCGCCTCGGTGAGTTTTTTCGGGGTGAAGAAATCGTGATCGCTCAGTCTGGATTCGCCGATCGGCACGAAAAACAGCGGCACGATGAAGCTCTTGTAATCCCGCAATTGGTCCAAGAGTTCGACTGTCATCATTACATCGTCCTCAGTCTCACCCGGTAGTCCCAAGATGAGGGTTCCGCAAGGCACCCAACCATGATCGTTCATGATCCCGAACGCTTGCTCGACGATGTCTGGCCACTCCTCCACCTTGTACGGGGACACCTTCCCAGGCATGTGCTCAGCCATCAACCTCGGACTGCCTGTTTCCACACCTACTTGTGCTCCCATCCAGGGTATGAGTTCACCCACACCCGCCACCTCCGAGATTTCCCCTAGCCTCTCGTCGAACTGACAGACAGTCGAAAGTGCTACGTGACTAACGCTGACGCGCTTAACTCCCGGTTGATCCATTACGGCCGAAAACAGCTCCAGCACCGCTTCGACGTTCGGCCGCCACCCGTCCGCCTTGTATCGCAATACGTCCTCCGCGTGGAGTAATATCTCCTCATGGCCTCTGCGTACATTAACGTCGACGTCTTCCAGAATCTTACTCAGCGGGAAACTCCTGAGCTCGCGCATGTCCGGACTGCAGAACTTGCATCCACGACCGCAGCCACGGGCCACCTCGACGATTCCGTTGGTAGTAGGGTTGACAATGGTTGGTATATCCTCCGCCGCTACCGGCTCGCCGCGGACGATCTCGGGACCGCGGTCCCCCTCCTCAATCCTGCGTACAACCTCTCCGACCACGTACTCCCCTTCACCCATTATCAGGAAGTCGATTCCGAAGCGTGGGAACGTCTCGGCCACCTGCCAAGCGCCCGGTCCTCCCATGAACACTCCGAACTCGTAGCGATTCTTTAGTTCGCGGATTCTATCCATGAGGTCCTCGAAGCACACCTTCATGTACGCCGGCTTACCGGAGAAGGACGTGAAAGTCGTCGTAGCCGGACCCATCCCCTGGGGATCTATCTCGGAAATTCCGACCGCGATGGTGTCCTCGTCGATGGCTTTGTGAACGGCATCCGGGTGGACCACGGTCACGTCGTAACCTTCCCGACGCAGCTGCGCCTCGATACGCCGTATACCCAAGGGGGCTTCCTTAACTTCCCCAGTTTCCCCGTCGTACTCGACGCTTGGGCAGAACACCGAGAAGTATAGCCAGTCGGGTATGATACCCTTCGGTACGCAGGCACTGAACCCCATGAACATGCCGCCGCGGTAATTGCTGGCCAACGTACGATCCATTGTCAACACGACTTCCGCCAAGATCTCTTCCCCCTCATACCGTGATAGATAGTTACCTTAACGTGGGTTTCGAACTAGCATGATCCGGCTCGAATATCGCCACCGTGAACTCGGAAAAGTCCCGTAACGAGTGCAGTTCGGTTGCGAGACGCTCGTCCGGGTACCATAATCGCTCTCCAGCGATCACTTTTACGTTTAGGCCCGTCGACTCAATGACTTCGACGACTTTCGCCGGTCGAACCTTACCGAACAATACCGCTGTGGTACGACCGGCTCCTAGGTTCTCTACGACCTTTTTAACGTCCTTCCCGCTGTGAAGGTTGACGTGCGCTTCGACCTCGTGAAAGCCCAGACCGAACCGGGCCGTCAACGCCTGCAGTGAGGATACCCCCGGCACGATTTTGACGTCGTCAAAAAGTAACGACGCCAGCCTCCCGACACCCATGTAGGTCGGATCGCCTCTGGCGATCACCACCGGATCGTTGTCCGCGTACTCCGTCAGCGTCTCCCGAACGGAACCGTCCCAGACAACTATCTCCTTGTCGGAGAGGTCTATCTCCGCCTCGATCCTGAATCCGTCGATCTCTCGGAGCATCGACTCACTACTGATCAGTAGATCCGCTTGCGAGATTCGTTCTATCGCCTCGACCGTCAGAAACCTCGCCGGATTCGGACCGACCCCGACTATCTGCACCGGAAGCCCCTTGGGGGATCTCGACCGTGACGCGCTTAAGCCTGCCGACATCAAGTCACTGCGAGGGGTGCCCTGGGGCCGAAGGGAAAGGTCCTCACCATCCGACGCTCGAGTTGACCACATCCTGTCCGTACAAGTGCCCTCATTGCTACGCACGCTACGCGGAGAACGTGGGTGTGGTCGTGAAACCGGGACTGTACGGGGAACCCCGTGGGTGCCTTACAGTCTCTCAGTACGGGGAACCCACGGTCCTCGGGAGAGAATTGATCGATATCCTGGAAACTGTCCGAGAGGCCGGACTTTTCGACAGGATAGACCTCCAGACCAGGGGATACAGACCCGATCTGGCCCCGGAGCTGTCGGAGATCTGTGACCTGGTGATGGTGAGCATCGACGTCACGTGTCCCGACGTTCATCAGCGCCTCCACGGTGTAGGGCCCGAAAGGACGCTGCGATTCGCCGAGAACACGGACTGTCCCGTGGTCCGTTCACTGTACCTACCAGGTATCAACGACGACCTGCCCCAGGGGCTCGCCAACACCGAGATAGAGCCCGCTGAGGTCTTCGTACAACCCCTGATACCCTTCGGGAAAAAATCCGTAGAGAGACTCAAACGGATCGGCTTACGGGACCATTACAACGTGGTCGGATCCCTGCTGGACTGGGCCGAAAAGTTCGAAGAGCTCGGATTCGACGTCAGATTCCCAGCGTGCTGGGTCGACAGTCTCGGAAGGCTCGAGGAGAGAATGGAGGACGAGCTGGGATTCGTTGACCTCCGGAACGTCCGGTACTCCCCGAATCCCGGCACTCCAGCCCCTGAACGACGTTTCACACCTCTACACGAGCTACTCGATGAATTAGTGCGCTAAGCAACTCAGAGCGCCGTAGCTGCGACTTATGTGCACGGATCGTAGTGTCGCTTACTACGGCGCGTTGCGTCACTCCTCGAGCAGCACTTCTTTCACGACTTCTATGAACCTTCGATCCTCCTCGAGCGTGCCGGTAGACACCCGGACGTAAAACGGCTCTATACCCTCGAAGCTGGAACAGTCGCGTACTATTACGCCATGCTTCAGGAGCTCTCCCGTGAATTCCGACGCGTTCATCCCGGTGTCGGAAACGTCCACCAGGAGGTAGTTGGCCTCCGAGGGGAACGGTGTTAACCGATCTAACTTCCGGAGTTCCCGGTACAGGTACTCTCGACTCTCTATCATTAACCGTACGGACTTCTCGACGTAGTCCCGATCGCGGAACGTGGCCTCGGCTGCGGCCGCACTAGGTCTAGTCAGGCTGAACACGGGTTTGATCCGGTGTAAGTGCTCGATCAGCTCGGGATCGGCTATCCCGTAACCGACCCGGGCCCCGGCCAGGCCCAGCGCTTTGGAACACGTGCGCAGCACGAGGACGTTGTCGTACTCGAGCGCCAGCGGTGTGTAGTCGTGGTCGGCGAACTCGACGTAGGCGTGGTCGATCAAGACGACTCCGCGGCACTCCTCCACGACGTCTCTCACGACCCGCTCCCGGATCCGGTTGCCAGTGGGGTTGTTCGGGGTGCAGAGGTACACTAGACGCACTTTCCGGTCGAGGGCCTCGAACAGTGAGTCCTCGTCCAGCTCGAACCCCCGCTCCGGGTCGAAGCGGGGCTTCCTGACCTCGGCACCGCACGCCCGTGCGGAGATACCGTACTGCGAGAAGGTGGGTACGGGAATCACCACGGGGTCGCCCGGGTCGACGAGTACGCGCGTCAGCACGTCGATGATCTCGTCGGCACCGTCCCCACCGACCACTAGGTGCCCCCGCGTGACCTCCACTGGTTTTCCGGCGGGATAAGGGGGGTCCGCCAGGTAATCGATGATGGCTTCGTACAGGGACGGAGGTGCTAACGGCTCCGGGTACTCGTGAAGATGTTCCAGCTCACGCTTCGCGGCCTTCACGGCTTTGGGTGAAGGACCCAGTGGGTTCTCGTTGGATCCCAGCTTCACTATCTCATCCGGTTCGATACCGTATTCCCGAGCGATCTCCTCCTTCGACTTGCCGGGAACGTACGGGTCGATGTTCAGCACGGCTTCCCGAATCCTCACGCTCCGGCCCCCGGTGAGAGGACGTACGCGATCCATACGGCGGTGAGACCCGTCACGAACACGGCGTCGAACGTGCCGGCCCCTCCGATACTGAGGACCGGCGCATCGCCCCAATTCACAGCCTTCCTCAGGTTGAGCAAGTCGGCCCCGATGAGCGTCCCGAGCGTACCGGCCACGTACGCGACGCTGGCGGCGCCGCCCTTAGCCGTCAGCAGGGCCACCGTACCGGCCACGGTCGCGGGGAGGAAGAACGGGACCGCAATACCGACCCCCGGTATGACTCGCGCGGTAGCGTAGGACACTACGGTGGTGACGGCGGTAGCCAGCAGGTACTGGAGCCACAGGTCGAGGTTGGTGGCGATGAGGTACACCGAGACAGCGATAGGGATCAGACAGCCCCCGACGTTCACGGCGATCACGATCTCCTCGGAGCGCCGGACCGGTACCTGGTACGAGATACCCCAGAACCCGAAGGTCTCGTGCTGCACCGTGACTAGCTTGCGTATACGTTTGACCGGGACGTTGACCGCGCTCCCCACGATGGATAGGAGGGACAGTAGCAGTGCCGTCTTGGGTTCCAGTCCTAGGGCGTGGAAGAACCCGGGGATGCTCACGAAGTACAGGAACGTCATCAAAAATGACAGGAACAGCCAGGCCGATAGGAAGAGCAGGAAAGCCCTGGAGGTGGGTGAATGGATCACATGACCGTTCAACACCGTCACCCCATCGGGTGGCTCAGCCGGAACCGTGATATTTAGGCTCCCGGGGTCGTGCCGGGGGAGACGCCGGTGGAGGACTACGACCCGAAAGATGTCGAGCCGAAATGGAGGGAGCGGTGGCTGGAGGAGCGGAAGTACAAGTTCGAGGGCGGCGAGGACCGACCCGCGTTCGTAATCGATACCCCACCGCCGTACCCGACCGGAGAGCTGCATATGGGTCACGTGCTGAACTGGACCTACATGGACGTGGTGGCTCGGTACAAACGTATGTGTGGGTACGACGTGTTTTTCCCACAGGGCTGGGACTGTCATGGTCTGCCCACCGAGGTTAAGGTGGAAGAGATCCACGGGATCACGAAGCGCGACGTGCCTAGACAGAAGTTCCGGAAGCTCTGCGAGGAGCTGACCTTAGAGAACATCCGGAAGATGCGAGAGCAGCTGATACAGCTCGGATGCTCGATCGACTGGTGGACCGACTGCATCAACTACGAGAACGAGGAGCTGAAGGAACTTGGTTCCTACGTGACCATGGACCCCGATTACATCCGACGCAGTCAGTACGGGTTTCTCGAGCTGCTCGAGAAAGGGTACGCGTACCGTGAGGAGCACCCCGTCAACTGGTGTCCTAGGTGCGAGACGGCGATCGCCTTCGCCGAAGTGGAGTACGTAACCCGAGAGACGTACCTCAACTACATCGAATTCCCCGTAGCCGACGGCGACGGTTCGGTGACCATTGCCACCACGAGACCCGAGCTGCTTCCGGCGTGCGTGGCGGTCGCCGTTCACCCGGACGACGACCGGTACAGTGATCTCATAGGGAAGAGGCTCGTGGTGCCCCTCCACGAGCGGTTCGGAGACCGGGACATCCCCTGGGAGGTTCCGGTCATAGCGGACGAGGAGGTGGATCCCGAGTTCGGAACGGGTATCGTGATGATCTGTACCTTCGGTGATAAGCAGGACGTGGCTTGGGTCAAGCGGCACGACCTGCCGATCGTGAGGTCGATCGACGAGCAGGGTAAGATGACGGAGGTGGCGGGCGAGTTCGCCGGGATGGAGGTGGAGGATGCGCGTGCCGCCATCGTTGAGGCACTGAAGGAGGAAGGGTACCTGATCAAGCGCGAGAAGATCACGCAGAATGTCGGCGTCTGCTGGCGATGTAAGACTCCCATCGAGATCCTCGTCAAGGAGCAGTGGTTCGTGAAGGTCAGGGAGCTGGCCGAGGACGTCAAGGAAGCGGCACGGAAGATGGATTGGATACCAGAGCACATGCGCAAGCGTCTCGAGGACTGGACGGAATCAATGGACTGGGACTGGTGCATCTCTCGGCAGCGGATATTCGCGACGCCGATCCCAGTCTGGTACTGCAAGGAGTGCGGTGAGGTGATCCCGGCGGAGAAGGACCAGCTCCCGGTGGATCCCACACGGGACGATCCGCCCGTGAACGAGTGTCCGAAGTGCGGGTGCTCGGAATTCGAGCCGGAGACGGACGTAATGGACACCTGGATGGACAGCTCGATCACTCCCTTGGTGATCACCGGCTGGCCGGACGAGGAGCCGAACCTGCCGGTAGACCTCCGCCCGCAGGGTCACGACATAATCCGTACGTGGTTGTACTACACGACCGTACGAGCGTTAGTTCACGCTGACAGTGAACCATTCAAGGAGATCCTAATCAACGGCATGGTGTTCGGCGAAGATGGGTACAAAATGAGTAAGTCCCGGGGTAACGTGGTCGAGCCCACCGAAGTGATAGAGGAGTACGGTGCGGACGCGCTCAGGTACTGGGCCGTGTCGTCCGGGGCGCCCGGATCGGACGTTCAGTATATGACGAAGACCATCAAGCGCGGTTATAGGTTTGCGAAGAAGATTTGGAACGTGTGCCGACTGGCTAAAGACCACATCGATGACGCACCGTCGGTGAACGATGTCGAGGAGAACTTGACACCGGCCGACAGGTGGATCCTCTCCAAGTTCCACCGACTTATAGACGAGGTGACGAGATATCTGGAGTCGGGGTATCGGTTCAACGACGCGATTAAGGCCATCGAAGAGTTCGCATGGGAGGAACTTGCCGACGACTACCTGGAGATGGCGAAGCTAAGGTTGTACCGACCCGAGGAACTCGGTGAGGGTTCACGGGAAGCCGCCAGAGCGGTACTACGCCACGTATTGGAAGGTCTCCTGAGGTTGCTGGCACCGTTCATGCCGTTTGTGACGGAAGAACTCTACCACCGACTGTTCAATGAGAGCGTACACGACCAGGAGTGGCCTAAGGCGAGCGAGAAATGGATCGAGGAAGGAGTCGAGGAAGTCGGTGAGATCCTCCGCGAGATCGTGACCGAAGTGAGGAAAGCGAAGACGGACGCCGGATTGAGGATGGGCGCGGAGTTCGAGGGCCTGACGGTACACGTTCAGGACGAAGAGCTGGCTGAAAGCCTCGAGAAAGCGATCCCGGACCTCAAGAGCGCCACTCGTGCGGAAGAAGTCGAAGTAGAAGTCGGCGAGCCGGAATTGGAGATGGTCCCGGTGAAAGTCGAACCGCGGATGGATGTCATTGGTCCGAGGTATAAGGAGCTCACACGGGATATCATCGAGTACGTGGAGAACAACCCGGAAGAAGTCGCGTCAGCGATCAAGGAAGACGGTAAAGTGGAGCTAAAAATCAACGGGAAAGGAGTCATGCTGGACGAAGAGTGCGTCGACGTGGAGTGGGAGCTGAAAGTTAAGGGAGGAGAGGGAAAGGCCGTGGAGATCAGGCCTGGCGTGGTCGTGGAAATCCTAGGCCTCTCCACGTAACTCCTTTCCGGAGTAACTCGATAACTCGACCTCTCGTGGACCGACGTAATCCTCCGGCGGCGGTGGCGTGTACGTGCCGATCAGTGACACTCGCAGGCCGTCGGGCGTGCTGACGCTGAAACACGGGTCCACATTGCCGTGCCAGCGTGACGCTGGACCCTTCGCCCGCCCCGCTCGTTAGCGTGGGACGGTTCCGTCGAGTAGTCCCATTGGACCTCCATCCGGAACACGAGACCCTACAGCCGGCGACGCAATCGGTGACAGGTTTAAGCGCCTCCTTATACAAACATTCGATTAACACCAAAGCTCAACTTCACCGACCCGTCGGGTTTCACGACGAAGATCGCGACGGGTAGGTAGTTCCCGAAAAGCAAACAATTCTTTCTACTATTGGAAGATTCGTCTGGAGTTGTGGCATGGAGCAACCTGAGACGAAACCTATCCTAAAAAATGAGAGATTAGTAAGGGAGCCACCTTTAGGCCGGAAGCTGGAAGGTGCACAGTGTAATCTCCGGCAGTGTCACCGGCAGCTTCAGTGGTGTAGTCGTCTCGTAGGTGATCGTCGGCGACAATTTCAGTGTCGACGCTGATAGGCTCGCTCCCAGGTAAGCGGTTACGGTCGCGTTGTCGATCAGTTCCTCCGACACGTTCACCGGTGTGAGTTCCAAATACGGCCCCTCGTAGTCCTCTGACGGGCTGCCAACCTCTAGCTCGAACAGGTGCACGACGACTTTCAGCGCTCCGGTCAGCAGGTCTAGAGTGGCCTTGATGAACGGTTCCTCGGCCGTGTGCAGCAGCCGTAGAGCCACGCTGATGCAGGCTTTCACCGGGTCCTCCACGGTTTCGCTCCACTCACGATCGAGGTCCAGCTTTGGTACCTCGATATTGAGAACCGTCGCTGTCAGTTTGACACCACAGTCCTCTGCCAGCTCCGCGGTCACGGTCGGAATCTCCACTCCGGCCTCCAGTTTCACGCCTGGGAGTACCTCCTTACCGTCGATAGGCGCCACGATAGCGTTGATAGCACCCGCTAGGGCAGCCGTCAGGACGTCTGACAACAGGTCCTGTCCCTCGGCAACCAGCGAGTAGCCTCCGGTCAGAGTTAAGACCGCTTCTCCGTTCTTCAGGTCCACGGTGAAGTCCGCCTGGAGGCTCGGCGTCAGTTTCAGCGCCACCGTTTTGGGCGCCGACGCGGTAGCCTTCTGCTCGGTCTGCTGCTCCGTGGTTTGCGCCTGCTGTGACTGCTGCTCGCTGGCCTGTGTCTGCTGCTCGGTCACCGCTGCGACCTTGTCTTCCGCCAGTCCCGGAGCCGCCAGAGCCACCAGGGCGATGGAGAGGACTACCAACACGCGCCTCACACCTTCACCCCCAAGCCGGAGCCGGAGTTCCGGGTTTATAACCCTTCCTCCCGTTTCCCGCCGAACAGTACGTCCCTCATCGAGTAAATCCCCGGAGGGGCCTCCACGACGAACTTCGCGGCCACCAAAGCTCCCTTGGCGAAGGCGTCACGTGAGAGGGCCCTGTGCGTGAGTTCGATCCTCTCGTGCTCGCCCAACGCCATGACGGTGTGATCGCCTACGACCTCACCTCCTCGAACTGCCAACACACCGATCTCGTCGTCATCACGTGGTCCTACGTTCCCCTCACGACCGAAGACCTTCTTTCCCTTACCCAGCTCTTCCTCTATGACTGCCGCCAATTCGAGGGCCGTCCCGCTCGGTGCATCCACCTTGTGCCGATGATGGATCTCCACGATCTCGAAATCGAACCCGTTGTTTCCGAGCACCCTAGCGAGCTGTCTTGTGAGCTCGAAGAGCAGGTTGACTCCTAAGGACATGTTCGCGGAGATCACTGCCGAAACTCCTGCCTCCTCGATCTCGTGTTCGAGCATCCTGAGGTCTTCACCTCTGAACCCAGTGGTACCAATTACGAGGTCCAACCCCGCATGGGCGGCTTTGGGCGCGTTCTCCAACGTCGCTTCACGGACTGTAAAATCGATCGCGACGTCCGCGTCCTTAGCGATGTTAGGTAAAGCGGTTGGAGGGGCGATTTCTACACCTGTCTCGCCCACTCCTATGAGCAGTCCCACGTCCCTCCCAAGGTGCTCGGAGGTGGGTGATGCGATAGCGCCTACCAGCTCGAGCTCTTCATCTTCTATCACCATCCGACATATCCGGCGACCCATCCTACCAGTGGCCCCGAGGACGACGATCCCGATCACCTCCGTCTGCCCCCAACCACGAGCTTGTGGCGTTTGTACCTGGGTGAGAGCTCCCACTCCACACCCTTGAAGTCCTCAGGTGATGGTTTCAGGTATCGGAATTCATCCTCGCTCCAAGCCTTTTCCATCGCTGAGGTGTGTACGGCTCCCACCACCACCGCGACACGATCGAAATCTTCGGTTACGTCGGCGATGCGGCTGAGCATGTACCACTCTCGAAACTCTAGGTGAAAGCGGACGAAGGTCTCCGAGGCCACGAGGGAGACGTTGGTGCGAATTTCTTCGCCGAGCCTCCTGAGCACGGGCTCGACTTCCTCGTACTCGAGGAAGAACAACTCACCGGTGGGTCCCAAGACGCGCTCGACTTCCGAAGTGTACTCGAACACGATAGGATCTCGGAGACACTCGGGATTTTTCCTAGACTTCTCGAGCTTCAAGGACGATGGCACGTCGACGGGGATCGCAGGGACACCTTCCCTTAAACAGTACACTAAAGCCCCGTAGAGGTCCCGGAACGGCCCCATGAGCATCTTAGTGGGTACCCGTGCCATCACCTCGATTCCGGCGTGCGGTAGCGGTGAGAGTGTGTAGTGGAGTGCGGTTTCCAGTCCAGCTGGGCTGGTTTCCAAACACACAGCCTCTGGTTCCAGACGTTCAAGAGTCCGGTACACGTACTCGGCGACGCCACGTTTGTCGTGATGGATCGAAACGAAGGCCACCCGCGCCTCGTCGGGTTCCCGACTCTCACCCGAGTAGACATCTCGGATCACTCGCTCGTGGAATATTTGTGGGGCTAGCCACGGGCACAGGTCGAACTCCGCGTGCTCTCCCATCGGAAATCCGATCCGTTCGCAGGCCTTCCGGGCTGTTTTCAACACCTTCTCCTCTAGGTCAGGATGAGGGTTAAGTCTATCCACGCAGGCTCGGACGATCGCGTCCAGATCAGGTTGCCCGAAGTCATCCGTGAAATCTTCCAATTCCTCGTCCACTTTGCCTTCAATTAGAAACGAGGGGAGACGTTTGGACCTGAACAACGAGGGACCCCCTCACGTTAGAGCGCTTAAGGCGGAGGAAAACGTCGGAAATAATATCAGCCGGCCTTCTAGTAGGTCCTCTCCCGATGATCTATCGGTGGGTGAATACGTGCCTCTGGGGATCACCTTAGTGCTCTTCGGAATCCAATCCAAAAATTCGGACACTAATTTGTTTCCTTTAATCCACTCCTCGATCAGTGCCAGCCGGACGAGAACCTCGTGCCAGTTCGTTCGTTGGGCCAGCGAGCCTATGGTCCTCACGTAGGGGAACTCGTTCCAGAGTAGTTCGCGGAGCGATTTGTAATCGGGTGGTAGCATGGTCCTCCCCTCCCTAAGCCCGAAGCGCCATAACGCTTCCCCGTGCTCGTAAACGTGGACGGTCACGTTCCCACCGACGCGTACCACTGGAACGTAAATTTCACGAGCACTGACGGCAGGGAGTCGCCAATCTTCCGCCGCCCGCTCGGGATCGTCCGTAACTATCACGACCCCACGTACTCGCGTGCGCAGCACCTTAGGACCTATGTGCGCCTCTTCCTCCGCGAGTGCGACGACGATGGTAGGATCATCGAGGGAATCTACTTCCTCCACTTCCGAGAATTCGACGCGATCCCTAAGCTCGACGCAGAACTCCCAAATGTCTCGGTTCACGCATGAAATTTTGATCGAAGATGGAAGTATCTCTACTATTTCCGCGAGGATATCCCAAGTCACGGCTGCTGGGTAACTGTGAGATGCGAGAAGTGCGCCGATCAACTCTCCTCGCCCCCGAACGGGGCGGCGGGCCGTCTGGTGAGAACGTTGAATATGCCAATGCCGAACGTCACCATCCCCACTCCGAGGGATCCGATGTATGTCCAGAGGATGATACCCCACTTGATGCGAGGATGGGAATAAAGGTGGAGGAGGGTATTCAGGGGAGTGATCACGCCGGCGGCCAGTATCAGTAGGAGCATCCCGAAGCTGGCCAGCGCACAGTCGAGGTCGTGGCGTCGCACGGCACGGATCGTGTGGTAGATGAGGATGAGTATCACTAGTGACGAAACGAAGATGCAGACCACCTGCTGGATTACCCATAGGCGCGCACCGAACTCACACCCGAACTCTAGGACCACATCTACCTTCCGTGGTTCCATACAGATCGAACTCCCTATCACCTCGGCATCGCAGGATCCTCGGGCTCTGGCAAGTCCAGACCAGGAGCAGGTCGTCGCTTGAACGAGGAACTTCGCACAAGGTCCAGGACTTTCTCAGCGTCTTCCTCAGTCACCTCTACCCCACGCTCCCCGAGCCAGTCGACAGCCTCCCGAATCTTCAAACCTTCGTCGACGAGCGCGTACAGGAGAGCATCGAGAGTAGGGTAATCGATCCCGAGTTCACCCTCATCCGTCTGGCCAGGCCAGAGTCGTGCCGAGGGTTCCTTCTCCTCCACAATACGCTCTGGTACGCCGAGATACTCTGCTATTACGTAAACCTGCGTCTTGTAAAGGTGCCTGATAGGGGCCACGTCGCAGGCGCCGTCTCCGTGAAGTGTGAAGTACCCAGTAAGCCACTCCGTACGGTTACCGGTACCCAGGACGAGACCGCCGAGCTTGTTCGCGAAATAATACAGTATGCACATCCGGACCCGCGGTTTGAGGTTAGCGTCGCTCTTACGGCTGAACGTGTGACAGGGGACGTATGAACCGGTGCCGAAGGCTCGCAGGACCTCGGTGATGTCGTGGACGTAGTACTCGACACCGAACCGTTCCGCAGCTTCCACGGCGTCTTCAACGTCCTCCCGCGGAGTGTCACGCTCCGGTAGTATCAGTGTCACCACGTTCTCGCGACCCAGCGCCTCGACCGCAAGTCCGAGGGTCGTAGATGAATCGACTCCGCCGCTCAAACCCACTACCGCGATCTCCCGACCAGCCTCCTCGAACTTCTCCCGGAGGAATTCTGCTATCTTGCTCACTTCCTCCTCAGGATTCACCTCGAGCTCCGGTATGATCGGCTCGTACTTTGCCATCGGTTGCCCCTCGGGACTCACCATAAAACTATCCCTAAACACTTTTTCTTTGTTTCCTCCCGTTGAGCCTACATTGTCCTCGCGAAACTCTAAAGGTGTCGTCACTCGGGACAGGGAGGTCAGATCCAGTACGTCAGGAGTCTCTTGAAGAGCCACCACCAGGAATACTCTGCCCCTTCCTCGGCCAACTTCGTCGCTTGCGCGGCGTGAACCGCGGTTTCGGGCGGTAAGTTCACCCCGTAGACGTCCTCGACTTCGTTCTGAACGTCCCTCGCCTTCTGCGGATCGTCGGCACCTCGGAACACGCACACTGCGACTACGGTTACGGCCGCAGCTCGCCTTTGAGGATCGTCCCCGGCCCCCTTCACGGCTTCGAGCACCGCCTGGGAGAATCTAGCGTCACGTTCCGTGATCTCTACACCGGCCTCCCTCATGGCTTTGTACACTCCGGCGAGAGCCGCCTCGCCCGTGGCCTGAACGGGACTACGGATGGTCACGCAGCAAGGAGGTGCGCCTATCGACGCTAGGGCTTCGGCGTATGTCTCCGGTTTACATACCATGATCTCGGGGCCCACGTAGATGCGGTACCCATCGACCTCCTGATAGCGCCGCGGTGGTTCGTCGTAAGGTGTGACTGCGGCACAGCTGTATATTTGAGATGGAGTGTATCTATGTCCGGTGACCTCCGCCGCTACTCGGTTAGTCTCTTCAGCCGTCACGATCGTTCTGTGGAACCTAGTCGGATCGACCCCAACCTCCTTAAACAGTTCCACCACGGTAGGACGCTCGGTCCTCCATGTGGTTTCTCCGTAAGTCACTGCGGGCCGTTCGATCGAACCACGTCCGTAGTTGACCTCGTAGTATCCGGCCGCCGGGAGGACTATAACGGCGATCACGAAGATTACGGCGATTTCCTTCCTCACGCATCTCACCCCGGATCGTGGGGCGACAGCGCTTGAAAAGGATCGCTGTCTACGGGAAGGGTGGGATAGGAAAGTCCACGATCGCGGCGAACGTGGCCGCGGCTTTGGCCGAAGAAGGTTATCTGGTCATGCTGGTAGGGTGTGACCCGAAGGCGGACTCGACCCTGACGCTCGCGGGACGTAGAATTCCGACGGTGATGCACGAGTACCGGAAGAAAGGGGAAGACCTCGAGCTCGAGGACGTTATCGTCGAAGGTGATTTCGGTGTCTTGTGCGTCGAGTCCGGTGGGCCGAAGCCAGGGGTCGGATGCGCGGGGCGCGGTGTGCTGAAGGCCCTCGAGATGTTGACTCGAAGTGGGGCGTTCGAGGACGTCGACGTGGTGATCTTCGACGTCCTCGGCGACGTGGTGTGTGGTGGATTCGCCCTACCGATCCGCCACGGCTACGCGGATACCGTTTTCGTGGTCACGTCCAGCGAACCAATGTCCCTATACGCCGCTAACAACATCTGCCGCGGGATCGCCGAGTACGCCGATCGAGGTGGTGCGAAACTCGGGGGAATTGTCCACAACCGACGCTCCCGTGACTCAAATTCTAGCGTAGTGACGGAGTTCTGCCGGCGAATCCGGGCCGAGTTGATTTACGATCTGCCCTACATGAATGAGGTACGGAAGGCCGAGTCTCGGTATCGTACTGTGATCAGAGAGTTCCCGGACTCGGACGCGGCCGAGGCGTTCCGCGAGCTCGCGCACAGAATGCTCGAGACGGAAGGTGTCATGCCTAAACCGCTCGAAGAAGATGAAGTACTTGAACTTGCAGGTGTGATGCCCTGCACAAACCCTAGGAAGATAAAGTGAAGTCCCTCGACTGATCGTTCCGCAAAGACCTGGAGAACCGGTGGACCGTCCTGTGGGTATGGAGAGTCAGACCCTACCGAAAACTATGAACCCCGTGTGACCCAGAGTACGGCCGGGTCGAATCCCACGCTTTTCCACCTGGAGTTTTCGCTCGATCAGTTCAACGGCTTCCAACCAGGTGCACCGATCCTCCAAGATCTGCCAGACGGCTCTCACCTGCTCGAAAAACGGGCAGAACACAGCGACCTTCCCGTTCGATTTGATGGCGTTTAATCCCACCTCAAGTACGCGGTCGGGCTCGGGTAGGTCCAACACCATCGCATCGAACTCGTCTTCCAACCCCTCGAGGTACTCCCTAGCGTCACCGTGCTTCAACGTCACGCTCCTCTCGTAGACTTTTCCCAACTGTTCGAGGTTCTCCCGAGCCTTCTTGAGCTTCCTGACGTCGATCTCGATCCCGACTACTTCACCATCTGGGTAGACTATCCGGGCTATGGAAGCTGTGAGGAACCCGGATCCGACACCCGATTCGAACACGCGATGGCCTGGGAGTAGCCCAAGTCGTTCCGTGATTAGGCCCGAATCCTTCGGCTCGATAGGCCTAGTTACGCGCTCGAAGGAACTTACCTTCAACCGATCTAAATCCACCCTTACTCCCCCAGGAGCTCTGGAAGATCCGTCGATTCTACGATCTCCTGGGCGACCTGAAGGTTCCGCTTCACCGCCTCCCGAACTACGTCCCGCTCGGGAGGATTCCACCTGCCTCCGGATACCCATCTGAGGAACTCGTGGCGGAAGCGTCGGTTGAAGAATATCCCGTGTAAGTAGGTACCGAGAACGGGCCGATCGATGCGATACGCACCGTCTAGAAGACATCCTCTGTTTCCATACCCCGACCGTAAACGGATCAAGTGTGGGCCGCCGGTATAGGTACGTCCCTCATGGATCTCGAACCCCTCAACTCGGATGCCGCGGAGGTGCGGATGGTTCACGACCCCCTCCGATCGCACCGTCACCTTACCGGTGTCGCTGGGGAACACGGTCACGGCATCGAGAAGTCCGAGCCCCGGGACCGACTCCCCCGGGTCGAGCTCACTCCCCGACTCGTCGACGAGCTCTTTGCCGAGCATCTGGTATCCTCCGCACACCCCGAGCACCACAGTATCCTCGCCGGCCGCCTGAACTACCTCCTCGTCCATCCCGTGTTTCCGAAGTTCTTCGAGGTCGGAGATAGTGGTACGGGTTCCGGGTAGGATCACTGCATCCGCGTCCTCAGGGAGGCTGTCCCTAGGGTCCACGAACTCCACTCTCACGTCCGGCTCCATCGCGAGAGGCTCGAAGTCGGTAAAGTTGGAGATCCGGGGCAGCCTGATGACCGCGATCCGTACGGAACCGCGCCCGGGGGAATGGGTGTCGAGAGCCTCCGAGTCTTCCCAAGGCATCCAGAAGTTCCCGATGTGACGCACGGTTCCGAAGTAACGTATGCCTAGGCGGCGCTCCAACTCCTTGATCCCAGACTCGAGGAGGGACTCATCGCCGAGGAACTTGTTGAACAGGAAACCCTTTATCAACCGTCGCCATCGCTCCGGTAAGAGCTCGATCGTGCCGTAGACGGCCGCGAAGGCTCCGCCCCTACTGATGTCCGCGACCAGGATCACGTCCGCACCCAGGGCTTCGGCTACCCGAAGGTTCGCGATATCGGTGTCAAGGACGTTGACCTCCGCGGGCGACCCTGCACCCTCGGCGACGATGACCTCGTGCTCCTCCGAGAGGATCTCGGCGGATTCCAAGACGGCTTGCCAGGGATCTTCGAAGACGATTTCCCGGTACTCGCGATACGACATCGTCCCGATAGACTTTCCATGGACGATGACCTCCGAGCGGAGCTCCTCTTTGGGTTTGAGGAGCACGGGATTATGGTGGATAGAGGGCTCCTGACCTGCCATCGCGGCCTGGAACGCCTGGGCGACGGCGATCTCCCCGTTTTCCTTTGCCACACACGAGTTCAGCGACATGTTCTGGGATTTGAACGGAGCCACGTCCACGCCATGCTGGCGTAGGTAGGCGCACGTAACCGCCGCCAAGAACGACTTACCGGAGTTCGAGGCCGTACCGACGAACATGATCGCCGACAAGTCACAAACCCCTCGGGGGAGTCCCATTGGACCCGGTGTTCCATGTGGCAGCTTCGTATGCGCTGGCGCGGGCTGCTGGGTACACCGTCCGCACTTCCCTGGTGTACGCCTTCGGAATAAACGTGGCGATCGACCTCGATCACCTCCTTCGATACCGTTGGATACTCCACTCGCCCGTCGCGTTGCTAGCGGGGGTAGCCACTGCGTACGCGGCCGGACTGAGGACGGGACTCGTCCTGGCTATGTACGTGTTTCACCTTGTGACTGACGCTCTAGCTGGGATGAAAGGGGCAGGGACCGGCGTTCCCGCGATGTTCCCTTTCTCGCTAAAATCGTACGGACTGGAGGCCTACGTGCTTCTGGGTCCGAAGGGAATCTCGTGGTCGTTCGCACCGATCGCACGATCCTCGGAGGTGGGACCCACGGGTTTCTTGGTGTCCGGTGTGGGCTTGGCGACGGCGCTCGGCGTCGTCGTCTTCGAACTCCTGGGTACGTTCAAAAGGAGACGGGAGCTGGCACTGGCACCGCCGATTTAGTTCCGAAAAGCCCGGTCCAGCACTTCCCTGTGAGACATATCGACACCGATCAGGAACCCTAGTTTCTCGAGTTCCTTGACGATCCTCTCTTTATCGCCAGGGTCCGCGACGAACACCCTATGTGAATGTACCCCTCGACACAGCTCGTGAAGGGCCTCCACTGTCGACCTGAACTCCTTCGAGGTCTCCAGTAGCTCCTTCCGGCGCTGGAGGTCCTCGGGCGACTCTATCGGGAGCTCCTTCACTATTGGTTCTGGTGACTCGGGGACGTGGAAACGTACGTCCAAGATCGTGCCGCCGTTCTCGACGATCGCGCGCCACTCCTTCTCAACTTCATTGAGATCGTGCCTGACGGTCACCGTGAACGAGTGTTCGGCCAGCACACGCTCCACGGCCTCCTCGCCCGCGACCCGGTAGGCATCGACCACCTCGTCGGCCCCCGCGTGCGGGAGGAGATCGGCATTCTCCGGATCTCGGGCTACGGCGATCACCCGGGCGTCGGGGTTGAGCTTGCGTACTAACAGCGTCACGTACACGTTGGTCTCGTCGGAGTCCGTACAGATCACCACGAATCTGGCCCTATCCACACCCGCACGCTCCAGCGTCCGACGGTCTGTAAGGTTCCCCTCGACCGTGGGGAATCCCTCGCGTCTCGCCCGTTCCACACGCTCCTTGCTGGTATCGACCACGACCACGTCGAACCCGTGGGCGCGGAGCCGCCCGGCGGCCTGAGCCCCCACACGTCCGAATCCGCACACGACGACGTGATCCCTCACGTCCTGTAACCACCTCCTTTGGTTGATATCATGTACGAACTCACGGAGTCCGCCCCTCACACCGATTTCGACCGCGGTGAGTACGAGCCATCCCATAGCGCCGGCGCCCAACAGTGTGACGGTCATCGTCCACAGTTTACCTGCCTCTGTGCGAGGAGTGAGGGCACCGTAACCAGAGCTCATTAAGGTGATCGTGAAGTACAGGGAGTCTAGTAGTGACCACCCCTCTATCAGATGGTAAACGAGAGCACTGGTCGCGATCACACCGAGCACGTACAGGACCAGCCACCGCAGTCCAGTAACGCTGTCGGACGACCTGATGAAGCGCTACCCCCGAACCACCGCGAACTTTCGAACAAAGCGCTCCGGAAAACGATTTCCGGATATGGTCGAATTTTACGTTACCGGGGTCATCATGCTGTTCCTTTCGGAAGATCACGTCAGAGCACTCCTCGACGTGAGAGAAGTCGTCGAGCGTGTCGAAGAGACGTTTCGGATCAAGCCCGAGTGCGAGATGCCACCGAAGGTTATCGTACCACTGGAAGGTGGCGACTTCAGGGCGATGCCCGCCTACTTACCGGAGCTAGGTGTGGCCGGCGTCAAAATCGTAAACTCACATCCCGGCAATCCAGATCGCGGTCTTCCGACGGTCATGGCTGTCATGTGCTTGATCGAACCGGAAACGGGGAGGCCGCTCTGTCTGGTCAGCGCGACGGAGATCACATCGCTGAGGACTGGAGCTGCTGGAGCGGTGGCATCGAAGTACTTGGCTGAGGACGTGCGGACTATCGGGATAGTCGGTGCGGGAGTACAAGGGAGGTACCAGCTCCTCACGCACGCGGAGGTCTTTGACCTGGAGGCGGTGTTCGTGTACGACAAGGCGTGTAAGGTGGCCCGGAGGCTCGCCGAATGGGCCGAGCGGGACCTCGGTGTCGACGCCGAGATACTCGACGATACAGACTTTTCGAAGCTGAACGTCGACGTCGTCTGCACATGCACTCCAGCCACCGAGCCTTACCTAGGCCCTGAGAACGTTCCGGAAGACGTCCACGTGAACGCCATAGGATCGGACGCCCCGGAGAAGCAGGAGGTGAAGACCGAGCTGCTGAAGCGCGCAGTGGTCGTGGTCGATGACCGCGAGCAGTGCGTAGAATCAGGGGACGTAAGCCAACCCGTGGAGCGGAACGAACTGAATCCGGAAGAACTCGTCGAACTCTCGGACGTGGTGAGAGGAGAGATAATGGTAGATCCCTCGGAGTTGACCGTGTTTGACTCCACAGGGATCGCTATCCTCGACGTGGCTGTCGGGGCGTTGGCGTACGAACGTGCCGAGAAAGCCGGCGTGGGGGTGGAGATAAAGCCGTTCGAATTGTCGACGGGAAATTTTAAGTAGTCACGATCATGACACTTGACAGCACAGAGCAGGGGATGGTCCGCGGGTGCTGCGGTCGCTCAGGGAAGCTATGGAAACCCTGCGCCGGCACGTCCGGGTCCTGGAGGTCGTGGTCGAGCATCAACCTATCGGGATCGGTCGGATAGCGGATGTGACCGGAATGGAATGGCATAAGGTTAGGTACTCGCTTCGTGTGTTGGAGGAGGAAGGGATCATACGCCCCTCGAAGAGGGGGGCCGTGCTCACCGAGGACGCTCCCGCGCGCATCTCGGAGATATCCCGACGTTTGTCCGAGCTCAATCGAGAGTTCGAGGACATTTCCAAACGCTATCAGTCCTTAGCCCGGAAGCTCGAGGAGGGGTGATCCGGATTGGTACATATCGGTAAACAGATCCGGATGGAGCGAATAATGGACCGCGAGACCGGACGCACTCTAATCGTACCGATGGACCACGGGGTGACCCTAGGTCCGATCACGGGTCTTGAGGATCTGGAAGAGACCGTCGACGCTGTGGCTCGCGGTGGGGCTAACGCCGTCCTCCTCCACAAGGGTATGGTCAAAGCGGGTCATCGGGGTTACGGACGAGACGTCGGTCTGATCATTCACCTGTCCGCCAGCACCGAGCTGGGACCCGACCCGAACAACAAGGTCCTGGTATCCCGGGTGGAGGAGGCCATAAAGCTCGGTGCGGACGCCGTCAGTGTGCACGTGAACGTGGGTGCAGAGGACGAACCTCAAATGCTCAAGAAGCTGGGTGAAATCGCCGCCCGATGTTCGGAGTGGGGTATACCCCTGGTCGCGATGATGTACCCACGAGGTCCGAAGGTCGAGGACGAGTTCGACGTAGAGTACGTTAAGCACGCCGCCAGGGTGGGAGCCGAGCTCGGTGCGGATATCGTGAAAACCAACTACACGGGCGACTCGGACTCCTTCCGTGAGGTCGTGAAAGGTTGTCCGGTGCCGGTGGTGATCGCGGGAGGTCCGAAGGCGGAGACACCGAAGGAAGTCCTCGAGATGGTTAAGGGCGCCATCGAGGCGGGAGCGGCCGGTGCGGCCATCGGTCGTAACATCTTCGCGCACAAGTCTCCACGCATGCGTGAGGCGATGACCCGGGCTATCGCGAGGATCATACACGAAGACGCGGAAGTGGAAGAGGCGATGAAGGAGCTGGAGCGGGTGTAAGTCGAGATGCAGACCAAGCAGGTTTGGGTCTCGGTCGCATTCGAAGGAGAGTGGAGCGAGAAAAAGCCCTACGTCACGGAATCGATCGAGGCCGGTGTTGACGTGATAGTTTGCCTTCCCGAGGACGTAGAGCGCGTGAAAGAGCTCGGAAACGTTAAGGTCGCGGTGCCGCTGATGCCGGACCCAGGTTCTCCCGACCTAGCTCTCGAGGAGCTGGATGCCATCGACGCCGACGTGGTGATTGTTGGCAAAGGTGGTGAGGGAGACGGGTCCATCGACCTGCCGGACGACGTATCCGAGTCCATCGACGCCGCGCTCATCGAGAAGGCGCGGGATCGCGGGTTCGAGGTCGCCGAGTACGTAGAGATTATGGACAAGCCTTACGAGCGCTTCGCCGCGGAGATTGCGAAGAACGTGGGACCCGACTACGTGATCGCGATAGGTCGTGATTGGAAAATCATCCCGCTGGAGAACCTCATCGCGGAACTCCAGAGTGAGAAGACACAGCTCATCGCCGGGGCTCGGGATACCGAGGAGGCACGTATAGCTTTCGAGACGCTCGAGGTGGGTTCGGATGGTGTCCTGCTCGACGCGGAGCGGATCGATCCGTCAGAGATCAAGAAAACCGCGGAGATCGCGGAGCGGGCCGCGGCGGAGCGGTTCGAGCTCGTCGCGGTCGAGGTGAAGGAGGTCAAACCGATAGGTAAGGGCGACAGGGTTTGCGTGGACACCTGCTCGCTCATGTCCGAGGGTGAAGGGATGCTCGTAGGGTCGACATCTCGCGGGATGTTCCTCATCCACAGCGAGAGCCTCGAGAACCCGTACGTCGAGCCGCGACCTTTCCGGGTGAACGCCGGTCCGGTCCACGCCTACATCCGTGTGCCCGGCGGGAAGACGAAGTACCTGGCCGAGCTGAGACCCGGCGATGAGGTGCTGATAGTCGACACGGAGGGACGTACAAGGACCGCGGTAGTGGGCCGACTGAAGATCGAACGGAGACCGCTAATGCTAATCCGCGCTGAGTACGAAGGTTTGGAGATTCAAACTATAGTCCAGAACGCCGAAACCATTCACCTGGTACGTGAGGACGGCGAGCCTGTATCCGTAGTCGATCTCAAACCAGGCGACAAGGTGCTCGCATACGTGGAGACCGAAGAAGGTAAGGGCCGTCACTTCGGGATGGAGGTCGAAGAGACCATAGTGGAGGAGTAACCCCCTCCCCGCCCCCGCCATTGTTACAGTTATCGTAACGAATCCCACACCTCACCCACATCAGTCTTTTTAGTATATGTGCACTCCAGAACTACTGGCTGTCGGGGGACGGCACTTGGATCCCCTAAACGCGTTCGTGGGCTTTTTAACGGAGATTTCACCGTACCTGCTCGTCGGTCTCGTGTTAGGAGCTGCACTACAATCTATGGTTCCTGAACACTACCTCGCCCGTCATCTGCGTGGTGGCCTCAAGGCTTGCATAATTGCAACGCTTCTCGGAGTTCCGCTTCCCCTCTGCTCGTGTTCGGTCCTCCCGCTCGCGATAGCGGCCAAGAACCGTGGGGCCGGTGTCGGCCCAGTCATCGCCTTCATTGTAGCTACCCCGCAAACCGACGTGAACTCCCTGTTGTTGGCCTACGCGCTGCTCGGGCCGTACTTCATGGCGGCTAAGGTGCTGACCGCGGTAGTTGCGGCCGTAGTGGTCGGTTACATGGCCGAGCTCGCCCTGAAGGACCGAAGCGAAGAGGCGGAAGAACACCCATTGTGCGGAGAACACGGACCATGCTGCCGAGGGCGTTCCTTCAAGGATTTCCCACGTGAGCTTCTGGAGCTATCGGGCACCGTAGGGCCGTGGCTTCTGATAGGACTTGTAGCTTCAGTCCTGCTGGAACTGTTGGTACCGAGTCCGACGGTACGATACCTCAAGGGTCTCCTCGGGTCTATCCTCGCCGCCCTGATAGGTCTACCGCTCTACGTGTGTTCGGTCGCCGCGATCCCAATAGCAGCCTCGCTGGTGGCGAAGGGAGCCTCCATAGGCTCGATGCTGACGTTCACCGTGGTCGGCCCTGGGACCAATGTAGCCACGCTGTCCGTTATCCTACGGTTCCTGGGATGGAGGATCGTCGCGGCTTACCTGGTCGGAATCACCCTCTGCGCGGTCGCGGCCGGATATGCTGCGGATACCATACGTGTGCCGGTAGTTCCCGCTAATGTCTTCGAGGTGTCCAGTCACCCGAGCCTGGACGCCGTTCCCGCGGTGATACTACTATCACTTATAGTGGTGGGAGCCATATGGAGGTTAGCACGAAGTAGAACATAGACCAGCAAAATTTATTTTGTAATAACATGGGGGCGGGCGAGGGTAATACCGCGATGGGAATCCTTAGGCCGTTAGTACTCGCCCTCGTCGCTGCTGGTCTATCGACCGCTCCGGGATCCGCCATCACGGCCGAGCAGATCCAGGAGTGCGCCAGAGCCGCTCACAACTGGTTGAAGGGGCAGCAGTACACTGAGGACGACGTGGGAAAAATCATCGAGTACAAGGATAGGAGCGGACAGAAGGCCACGTACCAGGTCAAGCCGGAAGACGTCGGCGCGTTCCCGATGTCGTACAAGTCGGACGTCACGTACTACTGCCTGCCGAACCTGCACACGTACGTGGTCATGGACACCCTACTGACGGCCGTCGAGGCCGGGTACCCCGTCGACAAGGACATGATCCTGAAGGCCCTCCGGTATATGTGGAACGTGAAGGGTAAGTACCAGCGCAAGGAAGATCCCAACGGGAAGTGGGCGTACTGGGTCAGAATCAAAGACGGTAAGGAAATCCCTAGCGCGGGATTGACAGCGAAGTTCGCACTGCCGTTCTTCCGGGCCAGACAGGCGGGCATCGTTCCGGACGACAAGTGGAACGAGTACAAGCCGTTCCTGGAGAAGGTGATCAGATGGCTCCGTGAGGGTCCGAACCTGCAGAAGGAGGATAAGGGCTGTTGTTGGATAGACTACCCGGACCGTCCGGGTGGTGCTCACGGTATCACGGACGTGACATCGTACTGCTTCCGGACGCTGCTGGCGGCCGGAACGCCTCCAGACGACGATCTGGTCTTGAAGGTCGTCGAGTGGTTCCTGAACAACCAGGACGAGAAGGGCAACTTCTACACCGACCCGAGGGATACAGGTTGCCCGTACCCGCTGTACACGACCGGACACTGTCGTGCTGTGATCGCCCTCTGCGATTGGCTCGAAGCCGTGCAGCGGGCGGGCAAGGAAGACGAGCTGAAGGGACTAGTAGAGCGCGTGAGGAACGCGCTCAAGAAAGCTATCGACTACCTGCTATCTCTTCGGGACCAGGAGTCCGGCATGTGGGGCCGCGGCCCGCTGACCGAGTACCCGCCGGACTACGGTAGCACGGCCTCCGCGCTGGTCGCGCTGCTCAGGTGCGCGAAGTTGGGTCTCATCGACCCGAACCACGAGGCTATCGTGAAAGCACTTGAGGTGCTGCACGACCAGTACCTGAGGGCCAAGCGACTGAGGTTACCGTTCTACTGGTACTTCATCCGGAGCGTCTGGAGCCCGGAGCTGCGCTACCGGAGCCAGACGCTGGCGGCCTCGTACGCGCTGGCAGCCTTCGCGTTGGCCGAGAAACTGGGCGTCAAGGGTATCACCGAGCGGAAACGCTTCCCAGTGGCTCCAGGGGTCCTGGCACTGGCCCTCGCAGCGTCGCTCCTAACCCGACGCCGCTGAGGGGGTTCTTCCGGTGCCGTGTCCCCTCCTAATTCTCTCGCTATTACTCATCACAGCCTTTACTTCGTTCGTACCGGTTTCTTGCGGTGAGGTGGTAGTTATCTCACGTTACGCCGGTCAGTTCATAGAACCGTTATCGAAGTCCGGAGTGGACTTCCTCGCCATCGACCCGCGTTCGTACGACTCCCTCATCGTAGGTGCGAACCTCGAGGAGGTGAGGGAAGAAACCTGCGAGCGCATCCGGAACGCTTCGGCCGTGATACTATATCGATCGTCAGGACTGACGGTGTTGGACCCGTACTCGGCGCCGGAGTACGCGGCTCTAGCTGAGGCCCTGTCGCGCGGTGTCCCATTCTATGTGTATCAGAACGACATCAACATCCCGATCGGTTCGGCCAAGGCCGAAATGGTACCGCTGGTGGACCGCACAGTGGACGTAGGGGGCGCCGAGATCCCACTTTACATGTTCCTAACTACGCTCTCAGAGCGTAACCTGGTTCAGTTCTTCAGGTACGTGGGAAGTGGAGAACCACCCAGAGCGTTCTACCTCGACGGTTTGCTGTCCCTGTACGACCCGCTCACTGATACCGTGGTCTCCTACGACCATCCCGTCGATCCGATCGTGATCCGGAGGTACCAGCGCGAGTTCCCACACGGCGAGGTACTATCCAGCTACCACGGTATCACCGTGTACCCACGGTGGTTCGTGGAGCTGATCCGCGGCGAGGTCCTTCCCAGGCTTCACGAGATCTTCGACCGCTACCGGAAACTGGGTGAGTCGAAAGGTTTCTACTCCCCGAGAGCCCCGACAGTGTTTGTCGTCTTCGACTCGGCCAACCTCTTGGGCCGACACCTCGGCTACCTTGACTGGTTGAAGGTGCTCGCAGGGAAGCTCCACGAACGCGGGTACAACGTGGTACCCATCGCCCTGCACTACGACATCCTGTACATGCTACCCGAAGAACTTCTCAAGGCACTGGAGCCACTAATCGAGGAAGAGCATCCTGTATGTATAATGTGGGCTGTCAACCACAGTATGATGAGGTACCACGGTCCCGACAGCCGGCTCGTGAGACTGTTCGAGCGGCTGAACGTCCCTGTGATCGGCTTGGATAGCAACCACATGGGCATGACTAAGCTGCAGTGGGAATGCCTGTATATGCCCGAGCGCGCTGCCGACCATTACATGGTGTTCAACGTGATCGTACCGGAGAACCTCGGCTTCCTAGGTCCGTTCCTCGTCGGGACATCGCGCGTTATCAGGTTACCACCGGGGCTCGCCCGACACGTCCCAGGTGGAGTACTCCGAATCAGCGGTAGCGCGGTCGAGGAAACGATCGACGCCGTCGTCCGTCTAGTCGAGAAGCTCCGCCGGTTGCGTGAGGCCCCCAACCGTGAGAAGAGAGTGGCATTGGTGTACGGCGTCGACACCTTCGGTCGGGACTTCGTAGCGGTAGCTGATCAATTGGACGTGCCCGCGAGCGTGTTACACATCCTGGCTTGGCTGCGCGAGAATGGGTACTCGGTCAGCACACCGTGGGACGAGGTGCTACACCGGGTTGTCGAGTTGGACCGAGAGGCGTGGGAACTTCTCGAGCTAGGTGATTTCCGTCGGGCAGTCGAGATCTTCCGTGATGCAATGAATGTGCTGCTGCTAGGACTATCGGATCGATTCTATCGTGAGCACTTGTCCAAAGCTTATCACGTGGGTCCGTACGTGAAGACCCCGCCCCTCCACACCGGTCTGAACCGGTTCGTCGAGCGAGTGGGTGGTAGGTCGCGCGAGGTCGAGTTACTACTCCTCGACAAGGTTCCCCTCGACGAGTACCTAGGATGGTATCATTCCCTCCCCGAACCCACTCGACTGTACGTAGAGCGGGGGATACTGGGATACCTCAGGTATCTCGTCGAGAGAGCTGATTACGGGGAGTTACCACCAGACAAACGCTACCTCGAGTTCCTCAGGGTAAGGATGAAAGCGCTGATGGATACCGCGGTTTCGTGTCTGAACCTGTTGGATCTCGACGATGAGGCTCGAGAGGCTCTGGTGGATAGGTTACGGGACGTCTTCGCGGAGGTGACAGGCCTGCTCGTCGATATCGCGTTAGGTCGCCAAGTGGACAAGAAAGACGTACTGCGCGAGTTGGACGAGTTGTGGGAGAAGTGGAGTGGTCGGTTGGACGAGCTGGGCGGGCTCTTCGGATGGGGTCCGCCTGAGAAATCCCCGTTTCTGAGGATCGTGGACGGAGTTCGCGCGTTTCCGATACCGGGAATGAGATTTGGAAATATTATCGTACTTCCAGAACCACCTCTGTTGCGGATGAAGTCGGAGGCGGAGCTCCGGACGGTCGTGCTCCCGCCCACTCACCTCTACCTGGCGTTCTGGTACTACCTCACGCGGAAGTTCGACGCGGACGTGGTAGTTAGGATCGGAGGCCGCGGTAACCTCGAGTGGACTCCGTTGAAACCGATCCTTCCACTCGGCTGGGAATTCCCAATAGTCCTACCCGACGGTACTCCCATCGTCTGCTTGTACCACGTGGGTGATCCGACCGGATGCGTCACGGCCAGGCGCCGGCTTGGCGCGATCGTCCTCGGTTATTTCCCAGCGCCTAGGAACGAGGTCCGATTCGATCCTGAGGTAGAGCGATTGATCGAGATATTGGAGAAGTACTTGCAGTCACGGTCACCCGCGCTCCGAGACGCGATTCTCGAAGTAGTTCGATCCACGGGACTGTACGCGGCAGTCGCGAACGATCTCGAGGAATTCGAGCGGGACTTTGACCGGTGTGCGAGTCTATTGTACGGGTTCCTAAGGGAGGTCGAGGAAGAATCTGGAATGTGTGGGTTACACGTGTACGGCCTGCCATCGATCGACCCTGAGGACCCGTTCCACTCGCTCGAATGCATGGTCGAGCTCACCCTACGACGGGCGTTGTGGAGGAAGATAAACGTAAATTGGGAGGCAGTGTGGGCAGGGAGGTACTGCGACGAGACCTCACACTTGGCCCGCGAAGTGCTCAGAAGGTTTCTGCTCAGTGCTAAGTACGAGATCAAGAACCTCCTCAAAGCACTGCACGCGGAGTACATACGCCCGGGATTCGGCGGCTCACCGCTCCGATACGTCTACGTCGCCCCGACCGGGAGGAATACCTGCGCTTACGATACGCGGAGGTTCCCTGACGAAACTGCCGTCTCCGTGTCGTCGGTGGTCGCGACTGAACTGTACCGGCGTACGGAGGATCGTGTGATCATGGTGATGGGGCCGACCGATTTAGCCACTGGCGGCCTCCAGTACGCGCTCGCCCTGGAATTACTCGGTTACGTGCCTGTGAAGACTTCTTTCAGGAGCTATACTCCCACGACGACGGGTCGGACCTCATACAGGACGAACCTAACCGGTGAGGTGATCGGCGTCCTCCCTTGGGAACTACCGCTCGTGCACGTCCGACACCCGAACGTACCCGTCCAGACCCTCCTGGTTCGCGGTCGGGTCACGGAAGTCCGGTACTCAGGCAGGTCACTAACGGCCGTGGTGGACGATGGCACGGCCCGCGTTGAAATCGTGATCCCGGAAGGAACTCTGGTGAGCGTGGGCCAGGAGCTCGTCGTGCTCGGTATCCCAGATTTCGAGGCCGAGAACGTGCGCCTGCTGTGCTCGGACCTCGTGATATCGTACAGTGAGGAGGATATAGTAGACGTAGCCGACCTCGTTGCAATGCCCACCGTATGCGGAGGTACGAGTGCGTGCGTGAGCGGTATCGTGAAGCAGATTCTAGACGATCACACTATCGTCCTACGATCCGAGTACGATCCGAGCGCGAGCATCACCGTCACGTTCAGGTATCCAGTGAACCTACGCATCGGAGAGAGAGTAGTCGTTGTGGGTGAGTTGACGTTCGATCCCCGGACGGTCCGGATCGTGGGAATCGAGGTACTCGATTCACCCAGGGTCAGGAAAGATGTCCTATTGCTAGTGTCGGGGGCGACGTTCCAAGGGATCAGCCCGTCCGCGCTCTCGCTGGTCAACATGTGCCGCATGCTGGACGTGGTCGCGGCGGAACCGTGGGTCGCCCTGGCCATCGGTAAACGCTCGCACCTCTCACCGACCGTGAGGCCTCACGGTGCGGGGCGATGGGATGTTCTAAGAGACGTGCTCGAGGCACTCGAGAGATCGTTGGAGGAGGTGAAAGAGAGACTTCGAGATCGGGGGTGTGTCCCTGAAGTCCTCAGGAAGCTCCTCGATGACGTCATGACGAAGCTGGAGCGCGATCCGCTGGGTACGCTCCGCGAACTACACGAAGGGCTTAAGGAGCTAAACGACTACGTCGTCGTCGGTCTTCGAGACTTGGTCGGGTGGAACCTGGCGGAGCTCCTGTGGTCGGTTGCTATCGGTACCGGCCTGTGGATTCCACCGTCCCGAAACGTTCCGTTCCTGCACTGGGCCGTCTCATACTTGGTCCTCCGGGAGGCGTTGAAGGATAGGCTCCCCGACTGGCTCCTCGGGGAGCTGACGTGGGATAACGTTCCGGTGATGGCAGGCGCCGCGGTCTTCACGCAGTGTCCGGGTGAGTTCATCGCGCCGGTACTCCCGATGATCGAGGCCGGTATGTACACGAGTGACAGTGTAGAGTCCCTAGGGCTCCGGGCGCTCGTCGGGTTCTCTTACACAGTCCTACCGTATGTGCGGTCGGAGCTCGTGGGAATGCGGCAGCCGTTTCTACACTGCCCGCTCGCACTAGCCTTGGCTGTCGTCACCTCGGACGCAGTCCTGCAGGTGTTCGACTCGTACGACGATTACTCGAACCTCTTCTGCTGCGGTTGCACCGTCAACCTCGAGGCGTCGGCGAGGGCGCTCCTAGATTACCTGCTCCGTGAGAATTCCGTCAGAGGGTGGACGCTCGACGTCTCGAAGGTCGACCTCGGCGCCTTCAAACCTGGCTGGAACGTTGCCAAGGGTGCGGGCCGCCTCGCGAGGCTCGTCGGGTGGAGTGAGGCCCTCCTCCGCACTGTGAACGACTTGAGAGTGACGGCGAGGAAGATCGAGCGTGGTTCGGGTCCGTTGGTCACAACTCGGGCGTATCTCATGCGGAGTCTGCTTAGGACGTTGTATAACAGGAGCTTTACCACCGGACTCCGCCGGTTCGGTGCCTCGGGCGCCCTATACCTGTTGCGCTCGCTCAAGCGGTTCGCGACCCTCGGGTACGTCGCGGTAGGGCGGCACGACTTCGCAACTATCCTCCCGACCGTCTGGTCCACAGTCAAAGCCAACGCAGACTGGTTAGCGTCGGTGCCGACGGCCCTGGCTTCGGCCGCGTTCTCGCTCGTCAGAATCTCGACCGATCTGGGCATCCCCTGCCCGCGAGAGGCGTTATCCTGGATCGCTTCAGTAGCCTGCTGTTGCCCAGAACTCTGCGCCTTCCAGTCCGGAATCGTCGAGAGGATGGCGGTAGAGACTGCTACCCCGGTATCCGGGACCGCGCCGATGACGCGTCCGGTGCTCAGACCAACCGTCCATGTGACAACTGCGGTTCATATGACGCCTGTGGTTTCCCAGGTTGTGGCCACAGTCTCGCGTGTCGCGATGGCGACTGGGACTGGGGTAAGTCCGAAGTCGTTGGGGCACACCGGGGTAGGAGTGTCCCTAGAAGGTGTTGCGGATAAGGTCGCCGGAGGTACCGGGAAGGGTGTCGGGTCGACCGTCGCAATGAGCGGGAGAGTGCTGACGCGGGAGTATCAGGCGACCCCGATATCCTACTTCCCGAGGTGGTTGCTAGCACTGACGTTACTCGTGAGCTTCTTCCTAGCCGTATGGTTGGCGAAGCGTCACGAGCCGGATCTTAGGGGATGGTGAATAAATAGGAGGTATCCCCGGAGCTAAACCGCACGGAAGCGAGCGCGGAGCGGCTGGAGGGTGGCGATGTGAATGTAGTCAATGTAGTCGTCTGTGGACATTTCAACCACGGGAAGACTACGCTCGTGAAAGCGTTGACCGGTGAATGGCTGGATAGGCTGCCCCACGAGCGGGAAATGGGTGTCACAATAGAACCCGCACGCGCGTTCCTGGAGTTCCGTGACACCACGATCTCGTTCGTGGACGTGCCAGGTCACCGCGACTACATCCGTAACATGCTGGCGTCCGCATGGAGCGCGGACTACGCGATTCTAGTGGTCGCGGCCGACGAGGGACCGTGTCCAGGGACGATCGATCACGCGCTCGTGGTCTCATTCTACGGGGCGAGGGTACTACCGGTCGTGAACAAGGTGGACCTGGTGGACCGTAACCGGGTATCCGAGGTCGCGGACGAGGTGATGGATCTTCTGGAGCTGCTCGGGGTGGAAACTGTCAGAGAACCGGTCCTGGTGTCCGCAAAGACCGGGGAAGGGGCGGAAGAGCTGCTCGACGCGCTGGCCGAGCTGGAAGAACCACCTCGACCGTCCGAGTCGGACTCACTGCGGGCTCCGGTGGAATCCACGCGGAGGGTGGGTAAGACGACCGTTGATGTGTTCGGAGTAGTGGATCGAGGTATGCTGGAGGAAGGGTGGGTCGAAGTTCAGCCGGGTGGGCTGAACGCGGAAGTGTTGGAGGTGGAGTCGGCGGGCGGATTCAGACCGGGAGCACCGTTCAGGGCTAGGCTGAAGGTGGAGGGATCGATCACACGTGGGATGTGCCTCGGGGAAGGATTATCGACCTCCGACGGGATAAGGGCGGAAGTCCTCTCGATAGGCGCCAAGGTTCGGCCCGGGACGATGGGGAAGGTACACGTGCTCTCAGCGGCCGCGAACGTCGAGTTCGTGGAAGTCGAGACGCACGCAGGAACGGAAGTGATACGACCCTACGCCGAGGGTCACAACGTGGCACACGTCTTCTTGGAGCTGGACCGTGAGGTAGTTGTGGAACCCGGCGACCGGTTCCTGGTGACCGTGGGCGACGAACCGGCGGTGCTTGGGGTCGTGGAGGGGGCGGCGCGTTGAGCCGCGAGGGTGGTAAGGATGTCCTGTTCGACGCTCTAGACGCTGTGGAGGAGGAGTACGATCTGAGAGGCCCGCAGTACGAGATGTTGGAAGACGTCCGAGACCAGTTGGAACATGATAACGTTGCCGTGCTTACAACGCGACCCGGGTCGGGTAAAACCTGGTTGCTGCGAAGGGTGGCAAGGGAGTACAGGGGAAGGGTGTTCTATTCCGTTCCGTCACCGGACCTGGCTGAGCGGGAGTACAAGAAGTTCAGGGAATGGGACCTCAGTGTCGACCTTTGGCGCAGGGTGGAGGACTACGACGAATGCAAGGTCAAGCTGCCGGAGCTCCTGGGTGATGAACTGGAGCAGGAGGAGCTCATCAGTGTCATGATGCACGCGGGTTCCGCCCAGGATGAGCCTAAGTGTTATCCGTGGTTCTACAGAACGGAAGGTCCACTATTGGGGGCGCTTAAAAACGACGAGAAGTTGCGGGAGAAAGTCCGTGAAGCCATGTACAAAGGGAACCCGTTCATCAACGGGTTCGCTCCATGGGATTCATGCAGGGACTGCCCCATTATCGACCAGCTACGCGACCCGAAAAGGATAATCTGTATTTCTTTCAGGAAGCTGGTGTCGGTTCCGTTCCTGTACGCGTCGCACCGTCGTGCACGCCAAGCGTTGGATAAGGAACCTTTCATTTCTGAAAAAGACTGGAAAAAAGCGCTAGAAGGATCTCTGGTGATATTGGACGACGCACACGTGCTACCCGGGACGCTCGTGGTCGAGGTCCCAGGGTACGTATACGTCGGATCGCGCACACTGGAAAGGGAATTGGACGACCTAGCCTTAGATCAATCTCACATGTGGAGTGTCGTTGATTGGGACCGCGATATCCGAAAAGTGAAGAAAGCATTGGAGGAGAAGACAAAATTCCGAGAATTATACGAACGGTTGACGTACGAGCTCGAAGATTGGATAATGGAACTACGAGAGCTGGTAGAGAAAGAATGTCGTGCCGACTACTTAAATGCTAAAAAGAATTTATCACTTCTGAACGAACTGATAGAAAGATCTGATGAAGCTGGGATTAGAGAGTGGGTGTTAGTGAAAAGTCCACGCAAGTCAGGTAAGCCGACTTTGACGTTCGCACCTATCGTGAAGAACTTAGAACAGCTATTAAAACTACTCATGGGTCCTGAGTACTTCAAGCTTCCAGCGATATACCTCGTGGCTGAGAACCGACCCACTCTAAGTGATTTGAACCGGAGGGGAATGGGACGATGAAAGCAACGTTCTATATGCTCCCACTGTACATAAAGTCGAATGATGCGTGGAGGCTCGGAAAGCTGCTACGTGGCCTGGACACTAGAAACCATAGGGTACTCGTCTTGGACAGGTCGAGGTCGTTCGTTAAAAAGCTTCACGAGGCGTTACGGGATGCAGATTGGATTCAGAAGATCGAGGATCTGCAGCAGTTCGCCGGGTCAGGGGGAGGAATAGGAGTAGCAGAAATCCTCAAAGGACTAGTCGGAGCCGACGTCCAGGGAATAGAATCCGTGATAATATGTCGGACGTATCTCTCCAACTACGCAGCACAAAGGTCGATTATCGTCCCCATAATGCTGTACAAAATCCGGCTGGAACCGAAAGGTGTCTTCGACGATAACCCTCTCGACGCCCTTAGACTAGAGGCGCTGGAAAGCGTCCTGTACGACTTGACGGTCGTGGCTGGTCGCGCCGTAAGATCTGAGAAGGACGGGTACCCGTTCACTGTCCTTCTAGGTGCAGGAACTATCGTCCGTGTGGTTCAAAACCACCCGGATCAAGCGATGGATATCTATGAGAATTTCGTTGAAACCTTTGAAGGTGAAGACTTGAACCCAGAAGTGTGCGTCTACGATTTGGATTCTGGGTCAGAGGTGCCGTTGGAGGATCTCGAAGACCTCGAAGACATTGAGGTCAAGAGATTCGAAGAACTGAGCGAAGACGAGAGGAAAGGGTTGATTTACTGGATGAATGAGAAGATAATCACACGTTGGGGAGACGCCACTCGCATTACTAAGTAGTGAAAGAAATGATCATCACCTTAACTTGGATTTTCAAATTATTTCTTCAAATTATCAACGCACATGGGAAGTGCCCTTAATTGAAAGAGAAGTCGATATTGTCGAAATTAAAGTCGGAGTTAGTTTGTACCATACTTACTATACCGTCCGTAGGCAGCGAGTAAAGTCGTGAGGTTCTGGTTACTCTGGCAGGTCTTCAAAGGAGTTCTTTAACTTTTTTCTTGACCTCTTCTACCAGTTTCCTGTTCGACTCCGTGAGCTCGTACATACTGTCGGCGTTCATCCCAATTTTTTCCGATACTTCGGAAACGGACACAGTTTCGGACGGACTCTTCCCTACTTTCTCCTTCAATATTTTCCCGGGACAGTTATGGTCACAGCCAGCGATCACTAAAACTTCGACGCGTTTTAGAAGGTCTAGGAACTTCTTCTTACCTGCGGCGGTAGCTGGCGGACAGATCGACGGAACTCCTTCCTCCTCGGATAGCTCTGCGACCGCTACTCGGGAAACAAATCCGTTAGGTGACATACCGGTGCATGGCATCAGAGCTCTTCTGGACACAGTGGGCGCCCCCATACACGTCAATATTGTACCATAGGCACGTCCGGGAACTGGCCTTCAGCTGCAGTGTAGGGATAAAATTTTCGATCCTTATGAAACGGTCCGCGAAGGGGTTGAGAAGGTGCGTCTCCACGTAGCTGCAGAGGATGAGATACGGCGTGGCGAGACCGCGGACGTGTACTTCAGGAGGATCAGGGAGGTGCTGGAAGAAGAGGGTCTAGATGATACCGAGGTCGTCGCCGAGATTTCTACACGATCACTGCCTGAGGGTTGGGAGTGGGGTGTCCTGTGTGGCGTCGAGGAAGCGCTGGCGCTACTTGAGGGTCGGGACGTGACGGTGTACGCGATGGACGAAGGGGAGTTGTTCCGACCCGAGCAGCCGGTGATGAGGATCGAAGGGCCTTACGTTGAATTCTGTGAGCTTGAAACTGCACTGATCGGATGTTTGGCGAAAGCCACCGGGATCGCCACGAAAGCAGCTAGGTGCAAGGTCGCGGCAGGTGGCAAACCCGTGTACAGCTTCGGGATTCGTCGGCAGCATCCTGCGATAGCCCCGATGGTGGACAGAGCAGCGTTCGTGGGTGGATGCGATGGTGTTTCTGGGATTAAGGGGGCGGAGTTGATCGGAGAGCGACCCGTGGGCACTATGCCGCACGCCTTCATCTTAGTGTTCGGGGATCAGCGAAAGGCGTGGCGTGCGTTCGACGAACACGTACCTGAGGACGTTCCCAGGATAGCCCTAGTGGACACACTGTACGACGAGGTAGAGGAGGCGCTGATGGCGGTCGAAGAGCTGGGGGATAGGCTCTACGGGGTGAGGCTCGACACACCATCCTCTCGCCGTGGTGACATGGCGGAAATAGTACGAGAGGTCAGGTGGGAGCTGAACCTCCGCGGGCACGAGCACGTTAAGATCGTAGTGTCCGGCGGGCTGGACGAGGAAGAGATCCGGCGGCTCGCGGAGGCCGGGGCCGACGCGTTCGGCGTGGGTACGGCTATCTCGGACGCTCCGGCGGTGGACTTTGCGATGGACTTGGTGGAGGTCGAAGGAGAACCGAGGTCGAAGAGGGGGAAGCTCTCCGGAGCCAAGCAAGTCTGGAGGTGTCCGAACTGCCTTGACGACGTCGTGCTCCCCAGGAATGAGGAACCAAACCCATGTTCCGAGTGCGGGTCGGAACGTGAGCCGCTGCTGCGGAAGTTCATGGAGGAGGGTGAGGTGATCCGAGAACCGAAGTCCCCCAAGGAGGCCCGTAGGCACGTGCTAAAGACCGTCGGGGAGCTCGAAGGACTCGATCTGACGGAGTGAGGTCCCCCTCCGTGGCTCCGGCGTCCACAGGGGGTCCACGGAGTTGGAGCAGTTGGGACGCGCACTGTTAGAAACGGTGCAGAAAGACGATCCCGAGCCGTTCTTAGAGGCATTGGAGGGGGCGGAGGTGAGTCCAGAGGACGCGAATCGATTCTTGGAGGCGTTGCGGATACAGAGGGAGAAGAGGAGAATCTCCGAGGAAACCCTGAGGGTCATCGAGGACACGCTTTCTGAGGTGTTAGAACCCGAGGAACGTGGAATCCTGGAACCCGATCCGCTGGCGGAGTACGCCGGAGTGGATCGTATCCTCGGAACGATCATGACGGGGAAGGAGGCGGACGTCCTGCTGGCGGAGCGTGACGGGGAGAAGGTCGCCCTGAAGGTGTACCGTGCGTACACCGGGTACGAGGAGCGGTACGAGGAGAGAATCTACCGGGTGGAGGGCGGCGAGGTGCGGAGGATCAGACGTGGGGACGCCGCTCTGAGGGAGTTCTCCCGATTGCGGCGCGCGTACGAAGCCGGTGTAAAGGTACCGGAGCCTTACGACGCGCGTCCTGGTCTTATCGTGATGAAGTACATCCCGGGTGAACCCCTACACCGGGCGCCGGACCTGGATGATCCGAGGTCGGTACTGGAAGATCTGTTGAACCAGGTTGTACGGTTGGCAGTGGACGCCGAGTTGGTCCACGGTGATCTAAGCGCGTTCAACATCCTAGTCGGTGACGACGGTACGCCGTACATCATCGACTTATCCGAGGCCGTGAAAGTGAAGGAGCCGGGGGCGTTTGAGACACTCCAGCGAGACGTGAAGAATCTCGTATCGTTCTTTGAGCGAAAATACGGAGTGTCGGCGGACGTAGACGAGGTCGTAGAGAGGGTGAGGCGAGGTGTCTACGGGACCGACTGTGGTCGTAGGTGAGTACGTGAAGGGGTTGGGTGAAGGCCGTCGCTACGTCAGCATCCCGTACTACCGGAGAGAAATCGAGAGGGTGATCGGGACACGACCGTTCCCGGGAACATTCAACGTCCGGGTGGAGCGTGAGGAGCGCGAGTCGCTCCGTGAGCTCGCTTCTTCGTACGGGTATAGAATAGAACCGCACGGTGAGTACGGAGGAGCTTGGCTTTACCCCTGTTTAGTGGACGGAAGGCCCGCATGGCTGGTCTTTCCGGACCTAACGGAGCATCGGGATCAAGTGGAGTTGATATCCGAGACTGAACTACGACGTGAGATCAACGTGACCCACGGTGATACGGTAAAGATCGAGGTGTGGGGACCGTCGATTTGGGAGTTGGTGAGGAAATTGACTTGCAATCCGTCCGGCGGGCGTTGAGACGTGGAAAGCCCGTGTTCATTTTCGATTCAGAGGACCGTGAAGGAGAAACCGATATGGTGTTTTGGGCTCCTGAGGTTACGCCGGATCACGTCGCGGAACTCCGGGAGGTCGCGGGTGGATTGATCTGCGTTGTAATACACCCGGAACACGCCCGGAAAATACGCTTACCCTTCCTGGTGGACGTTTACGAGCGGTCGGATCATCCACTACTGCGTGTCACGTGGCCCGACGATATACCGTACGATGAGCGTTCCACGTTCTCGATTACCGTTAACCACCGAGACACATTTACAGGGGTTACCGACGAGGATCGTGCTCTGACTATACGGAAGCTGGCGGAGTTCTTCACCCGCGACCATGAAGACCCAGTACGTGAGTTCGGTGAGGAGTTCAGGTCTCCGGGACATGTGCACCTGCTGCGCCCTTTCGACGGGCTTTTAGAGGAGCGTCGAGGACATACCGAGCTCACCGCGGCATTACTCGAACTAGTCGAGTTAAAACCTAAGGTCGCGGTCATATGTGAGATGTTGGAATCTGGTGGAGGAGCCCTCCCGCGTGAAAAAGCCGAGCACGTCGCGAGAGAGCGTGGCGCTCCGTTCCTGACCGGTGAGGACATCTTGAAAGCGTGGAAGGGGGGCGATGGGTGATCCACCCCGTTATCGTCGCGTTGGTGATATCGTCCCTCTTGATAGCCCCGGTCACAGCTCAGGAGGGGAGCACCACGACGGGAACTGGACAGGCTACCACTACAGTCCAGCCGTCTACGACGCCCAATGGACCGACGACGATAACCGGCGAGGGCGGCGGTTACGCTGGCGTCTCACAGCCTCGATCCATATCCACGACCGGTAAGGTACAGGAAGCCGAGTCCGGAAAGAAAGTCGAAGAAATCAAGAAGAAGGAAAAAAGAAACCCGAAAGGAAACACACCCACAAGGCGGGTCTGCAGGGACTTACTAGATCGCTGCGTGAACTGAGGTACTACGCGCTGGTGACGGCGGTCGGGCTGGCGACCATAGCAGTCATAATGGGATACGGATTGGTGAAATTCGAGCGACGGCTCTCCCAGCAGTCGATGGGTGATAAAGCACAGAAGGCCGAAAAGGCCCAGAAGGAGCCGCCAAAAGTCGAGCGTAAGCTCAGAAAGACGGAGCCTGAAGAGGATGAAGTAGAGAAGATTAGGAAACTGTGGAAGCGGTTAAAGGAGGGGGGCTGAAGTGTCCCTGAGGTGTCCACGGTGCGGAGGTCCCGTTCGTCCATCGCTCGATCAGTTGGAGTGTGAGGAGTGTGAGTGGTTCAAAAAACTCCGGAGTAAACCCAGGAGGGACACGAGGCTCAAGTGGATGAAGGAGTATACTAGACGGTTCTTACGGGAAGAATTCGATGATTGCGGTGTGGCCGAGGTTATAGTGAGAGGACCCAGGGGTAAGGGAACTGGTTACTTAGCTGCCACGGTGTACGTGGACGACCATCACAGGGCGATCGGCAAGGATGGCAGCCGCGTGAAGGAGGTTGAAGAGAATCTCGAAACGTTGGCGGACGAGCTTGGAGTGCCCCCGGTTCGTATAACAGTTCACCCATCGTCGGCCTTAGGTCGGCGATAATACGTGAGCGGGTTCTTCACACCGCAATCCCCACAGGGACATAGTCCCCACGCCTTCATTTTCTCGCAATTCGGAGGTAAATACCGTGTGCCCCCACCCACTTCACCCGCGATGTGGCGAACCTGATATCTGGTACGCTCTTCGTCGAAGTCCGGAAGGTTCGAGAACACTTCCACCACGCGGTCCACGTCCCACCCCGCGTTGACTAGGAAGGCAGCCAGTGCGAAGCGGGCCTCATGGGGCAAGTTCTCCCCTTCTTGAGCCCTCCGTAAGAGCTCCCGGATACACGGCGGAAACCGGCCGCCCTCCCCCTTCTCAACGCGCTCCAAGCGCTTCCGAACCTTCGGGAACAGTTTGAGGCAGAACTCCCGCAGCTCCTCGGCCTCTACGTCACCCAAGGATTCGATGTCGGAGATCACTAACCGGCGGACATCCTCGCGGAATGTCCGTGCCAGTGTCTTGAAATGCATGATCAGGTATCCTTCCGGTTCCTTGAGCATCTCGAGCAAGTTGGGGTCAGGTCTCCGCATTCGCCCACGGCAGTTGGAGCACCTGCGGGCGTGATCCTGCTCCAAGTCCCCCGTTCCTCCCCGCCTCGTGGCCCCGCATCGCGTGCATATCCAGACGTCGTTCCACCCTGCGGGATCGAGGACTCTCACCCCGAGGACCCTGTTCGACCTAACCTCCTTCAGAACCTTCTCCAACGGGGCGCGTTCCCACACCAACACCTTCAACTTCTGCCCCTCGGGGGATCGATGAATGAGTGGAAACGAGAAATGGACCGCGTAGAGGCCAAGGTCACGCTCGAGAACCCGTACGTCCCACAGGTACAGATCACTGAGGACACGTTCCTCAGGGTAGGACATGGCGGACCCGTCCTCGCGACGGAGGTCGTAGAGCGCTGTCTCGGCCATCGCTGACTCACCTTCGGCTATCAGGTGACGGACTGGGCGCGGTCCGGCGGCCGCTACGGTTAGGAGAGCTCCGTACACGCGTAAAACCTCCGACTCATCCTCGTCCCTGATCTTGCGCAGGTAAGCACGGCGCGTCTTCACCTTCGCCATCCAGTCGTCGAGCCCGAACGCGTAGGACCTGACCCTGGTCCTGATTTCATCACGGTACGACAGAACCTCCTCCGGTCCTACCTCCGGAACGGATACCGTCGGGGCGTGGGGAAACCATGAGCGCAAACGATCACCCCATTCGCAGACCCGTAGCCGTGTACGGGGTCCACGGGGATGAAGGTCGTGCCCTCGAGCCTGTGGTTCGCAGGGTATTACCCGATGGATTCCGGACCTCTAGGGTGTTCAAGAACGGACCTTACGTGAGTACGGTGGATCCGTCGTTCCACCGTTCCGAAGTCGGTGCGCGTTGGCGACGGGTCGTCGAGAACCTTCGACCGTTCGACGCTTACGTGGAGTTCCACTGCTACCGACCAGAGTCTTACGGGAAGCTGACTGCGGAGCGACGGAGTAGTGGGGTTCCCGGCTTAGTCGACTTCGGCGCCGGGATACTCCTAGGTTCCGTCCCACGCAAACACAAGCGCGTCCTCGGGGACGTGCTCACGCTCACCCTAGAGGTACCCAGGGAGCCATCGGATCGGGCGTTGAGTGTCGTCTCCGAGATATTGGGACTGATCCCTGGAAGGACACGCGGAGAGTTCGTGAAGGAGCTACGTCGACGTTTCCCTGAGGCGACCGAGGAGGCCCTCCGGAGGTTCAGGGATTACTACCCCGATCTGGAACCCTTCTGATCGAAAGGGTTAACTCTCGAACGCCCATTGCCTCTGCCAGAGGACGGCCCCGAAAACCTGAGGGTGGCACACCCGATGAGGGGGAGTAGGGGCCGCCGATGAGCCCCGCGGCCGAGGCTGGGACCGGGACGGGTGACGACCGGAAGGCGACGGATGACCGGTCTGGCTAACCGCGGGGCACAGTCATTCCTCAGTCGGTTCCACCACAAGGGACACGTCCTTACCCTTGGTAACTAGGCGCATGAGCTCGTCCGCGTGATCCCGATCCACGACCAAGACGACGCCACTCTTGGACCGCTTCCAGACCTCCGCCTCGCAGATCATTTGACCGTCGGCGTACACTATCACTTTGTCCCCCTCACCGATGTGAGCCGACCCACCCTTGGGTTTTACCGAGACGGCGACCTTATCCGGGGGGAGGGTGTGCGAGACTGGTGGCTTCGCGCCGGCGAGCCTCACCTTGACCTCGTCACCGTCGACACGCACCACCGCTCGTCCCACGCCCCCCTCTTCCTCTAAGTCCCGCTTGATCACCCGCTCCACGTCCTCCCGGGAGGTTCCCCGCGGAAACTCGTACTCACGTCCCGCGATCCGCTTCTTCACCTCTCGAGGCGCTGGAGGTTCCCCAGGGACGTCTTCGATATTGTCTGGATCCTCGGGAAGCCGGTACACTTTGGTCGTGGGTTTCATCGAGGACAACCGCGCCTCCAGTAGTCGCTTACCCAGTGCGTCTCCGTAGGTCCTGGCGGGTATCGCGAACAGGGCCGCGACCGTCCAGGAGAGCACCTCAACGTTAGGCTGGCTGATGGCCAGCGCGGCCAACTTCTGCGGACCCGACGCGAATCCCGCGGTGATGAGTCCTACGAACATGGCCGTTGTCATCGTTATCCGCTCCTCCGCAACGTACCGGTACAGGGCCGCCGCGATGAACGACCCCGCGAACACGTAGAGGCCTCTGGAGATACCGAAAACCACCGACCATGCCAGCTTGTGCGGATCGATCACTCCGTCGACCGCCCCGCTTCCACGAGCTCTCTTACCGCTTCACTCGGGTCGGACGCCCGCATCAGGTACGTACCGACCAACACTGCGTCGACTACTTCGCCCAGCCGGACGACATCCTCAGGTCCGGAAACGCCGGATTCGGCGACGAGGGGGGCGTTCGTGAGGTCCTTAATCTCGGGACTCAGCTCGAAGGTCCGACTAAGATCCACCTCGAGCGTGCGGAGGTCCCGGTTGTTCACCCCTACGACGTCGGGATCGCACTCGCTTAGCAGTTCGAAGTGCTCCCGACGGTCGATCTCCAGTAGGACCTCCATACCGTGCTCGTGTGAAAGGTCGATCAGTTCGGGGGCCTCTCCACCTACGGCCGCGGCGATGATCAGTACGGCATCGGCCCCGTAGTGCGCGCTCTCCTCTACCTGCACCGGGTCGATTATGAAGTCCTTGCGAAGCACCGGAACATCCACGACTTCCCGGACGACCTCGACGTACTTAGGCCGACCGTCGAAGAACTCGGGCTCGGTTAACACGGAGATACCCGCCGCACCACCTCGCTCGTACGCACGGGCCCTCTCGACGACATCCTCCGTGTCCACGTCGCGTAGCCTGCCCTGGGAGGGGGAAGCTGGTTTCACCTCAGCGATCACTGCCACACCGGGGCCAGAAAGGGCCTTCCGTAGCGATCTTCCTCCCGCCCTCGGCGTGAACGTGCGGTCACGGATCTCCTCTACCCTTTCCCTCACGCGCTCCAGGATCTCGTCAAGCAGCTCGGAACACCCCCCGGCGATGACGATATCGGCTTGGTACGACGTCCAGATGTGGTGGCTGCGCCCCGACCGAGCCAGGGAGATGATGAAACGGATGATAGAGGATCGTACGGATGACTTTGGGTCCCGGGACCGATCCCGGGACTCCACGACTGATGATGAACACCCGGTTGTCCGGAGGATACCTACGATGTGGATTGTTACGCCAGCTGAAGTCGTCATCATAGCAAAAACTCCTTCGCGGGGGGAAGACCTCGTTGCAGATCTCGGTGATCGGGAGCGGAAGGGCCTCGGAGGATGTCCTGAATCTCGCTGAGGAACTTGGCCGCGAGATCGCTCGACGAAACCACGTCCTGGTCTGCGGTGGAAGAGGGGGCGTGATGGAGGCGGTATGCAGAGGAGCGCGGGAGGAGGGTGGTGTCACCGTAGGTATCTTGCCGGGTGAGATGAAGGACGAGGCCAACCCATACGTCGACGTGGTCATCCCGACGGGTCTGGGAGAGGCACGGAACGCTCTGGTGGTCAGGGCGGGAGACGCCGTAATCGCCGTCGCGGGCGGATGGGGGACGCTCTCCGAGATCTCCCTGGCCAAGAAGATGGGGAAGCCGGTTGTGGGCCTGACGTTATCGGGAGGGTGGGCCGAGGAGCTAGCGAGGCGAGGTGAGATCGAGGGGGCGGGATCACCCAAGGAAGCCGTGAAGAAAGCGGAGCGTCTGGTCGGTTACAGATAACCTTCTTCGACGAGGAGCTCGGCGTTCAGCACGGAAGCGCCAGCAGCGCCCCTCACCGCGTTGTGGCCAACGCACACGTACTTCAGGCCGCCGAATACCGGGTCCTTACGGATCCTACCGACGACCACGGCCATACCGCCGTAGACGTCACGGTCGAATCTCGGCTGCGGTCTGTCTTCTTCCTCCATGACCACGACGGGACGCTCCGGTGCGCTAGGTAGATCCTTCTTCTGCGGGACTCCCAGGAACCCTGCCAGAATCTCCGCCGCCTCTTCCGGGTCAGACTCTTCTTCGGTCGCTACGAAGATAGCCTCGGTGTGACCGTCCAACACGGGCACTCGGTGACACGACGCGGAGACCTTGATATCCGCGAATTCGACGCGGTCTCCGTCCAGCTCGCCCAGAATCTTAAGGGTCTCGGTTTCCATTTTCTCCTCCTCGCCCTCGATATACGGAATCACGTTGTCGATGATGGCCATGGACGGTACGCCCGCGTAACCGGCGCCGGAGACCGCCTGCATCGTTGAGACTACCACGCTCTCAATCCCGTACTCGTCCATCAGTGGCTTGAGGGTCAGGACCATCTGAATAGTCGAACAGTTAGGGTTCGTCACGATGAAGCCGTTCCAACCACGCTCATCCTGCTGCACGTCGATGAGTCCCAAGTGATCAGGGTTGACCTCGGGTACCACCAGGGGGACGTCCTCTTCCATGCGGTACGCGCTGGCGTTACTGGCGACGGCGAAGCCCACCTCCGCGAACGCCGGCTCGACGTTGCGCGCCACGTCCGACGGTAACGCGGAGAACACCAGGTCTACGTCCGCTTCGCGCTCCACCTCCTCCGGGTCGGTCTCCAATACGGTGAGCTCCGCCACGTCCTCCGGCATCGGCTCTTCCAAGTACCACTTAGCGGCTTCTGCGTAAGTCTTCCCGGCGGAACGTGGCGACGCCGTCACGGCCTCGAGCTCGAACCACGGATGGTCGGCCAGCAAGCTGATGAACCGCTGGCCTACAATGCCAGTGGCGCCCAGGACTCCGACCCGGACCCTCGCCAATCTTCGCGACCCCCGTCGCGGACCGTGAACACCGTTAAAAAAGGACCGCAGCCGGGCCGACCGGGCCGTGATCGTCCGCGCCCTCTCCCGAGGGCTACGCCGATGAGGAGAACTTCCTGGGGTGAGCCCTCAGAACGGTTCGGCTTCCAGAATGGGGAGGTACGACTCGTCGATCACAGCACCGCGCCGGTGGGCGAGGAGTAACCGGTCATTCGATGTCACCTCGGTACCACCAACCAGGTCGTCGAACGCCGGTAGTACGAACCCCGGGACCCGTCCAGAGACCTCACCCCGAGTGAGTCCATCGAGGTCGAGCTCCAGCTCGACGAGTACTTTCACAGATACGCCGGGAACAGCATCCGATACCGGGTGTTCGTGACCGAACACCAGGACGTTGGACCGTGGGAGCAGCTCGTGATCAGGTTCCGCGTGCCCGTGGAGGAAGTAGAACCCGTCGATAAGTATCCCCCTGGTGCCCACCACTCGAACCCCACGCTGATCTCGGAGGAGCTCTTCCACCAGGCCGTCGTGGTTCCCCTTGACCACGATTACCTCGTCCACGATCTCGAGCGCGGCGTCCACGATTTTCGGGACGCCCCGGAACTCGATACGACTGGCGGACGGTACGTTGTGCTTGAGGTCACCCACTATCACTAGGATCGAGGGGTCCAACACCTCTAGGTACTTTCGAAGCTTCTCGACGCGGTCTTTTGTACGGTTCACGGCCCGTATTCCACGCTTACGAAGCTCGATCTCCACACCCACGTGCACGTCAGCCAACGCCGCGATATCCTTGAACATGATCACCTCGTGGTAGAGTTCCACCCATCTTACCCCCGACAGACATACCTTTCCAGTACGGGCACGCTGACAGCCCCCAAAGTTACGGGTATCACGAACGAGTAGAGCCGGTCCAGGAGCAGAGCCGCCATCACCCGGTTCGGGTCCGCCCCCAACACGGTAAGGACTCCGGTAGTCAATCCCTCCACGATACCGAGCCCTCCCGGAGAGACCGAAACGACGGCAGACCCTCGGATCGCGATGGACATGACCAACGGTATCAACGGGGACGCCGTTGGCCAGACCGCCCAGGTGACGCAGTACAACCGGAGCACCCTGGCGGCCCATCCCACGGTGTACTGAACTAGGGCCGATCGCGCTTCCTTGGACCGAAACAGCCGCACCGTGGAATCCACGAGCTCATCGACCGTTCCCACGGAGTACCCTACGCGGCGTACGAGCGCTTCGACGAGGTCGCGTACGCTCTCGTAGGCTTCGCGGCACGTGCGTTCGGACGCGAACAGCGCCCAGAGCCCCACCACGGCCGCGGCTCCGACACCGTTCGCCGCGATCAGGTACGGGGAAACCTCGGTGCAACACCATATTACGACGCACCCTAGCAGGATCACCGCTAAGTAGCCCGCGTTGCCTAGCACGATGTCGGCCACGATAGTTGGGATGACGGTGGCGGCCGACCATCCGAGCCGAACTCCGTAGTACACCCGAACGGCGTCGCCGAGTACCCTGGCGAGGGAGACCAGGTTGTTGACCATCAGTTTGACGCAGTACATAAGAAAGAGTTGTCTTCTAGGCGGGCTGCTTCTCAACGGCTCGAAGGTTTTCTTCCATCCCCCCACGCACGCCGCGAACCACAGTACCTCGCATGCACCCGCCGCCAGGATCCAAGCAACGTCGGCCCGTTGGAGGGTTCTGAGGACTCTGTTCACGTCCGCTAGGTGGAACAAGGTGATGTAAAGCGATATCGCCCCAGCGACGGCTCCGAGGACGGTTTTGATGTGAAGAGATCTTTCCAAGGAACGCTCCCCAATCGTTAGTTTTCTCGTAACGATTTAGGGTTTGGTGCCCCGGCCGGGATTTGAACCCGGGTCGCGGGATGTCTCCGGCCCGGGTGGGCCTCGAAAGTCCCGCATGATATCGGCGGGCCCGCGGTCACCCACGGGCCCTTGACCGGGCTACACCGCCGGGGCGTCTCTTCATCCACGGCCTCGCCCGAACCCTCGTTACTTAAAATTTTCGGGGGCGAGGACATGTCGGTGTTGGTGGATCTGAACGCTGTCGGGTTCGTAGCGGTCCAGTCGGCAGTCACCGCGGAGTGGATCAGGACGGGGGCGATCCATCGGGTCAGGAGGGCGGTACTCGGGGAAAGAGCGGGTACCGTGCGGGTGATGCTAGTTACTGGGATGTTGTCCATGTTGATCACGAACGATGCCGCGCTCATCATCGTCCTGTCGCTGCTGGCTCCGGGTGCCAGCCGACCTCACCGTGTGGTCCTGCCATTCTTCTGTACGCGTGGGCCCACGGTGAGCGGATCGAGTCGGGCTCCGGGCCGGCTCCGGACGTCCTGGACGTGACGGTGATGATCGCGGCGGCCGGTTGTCTACTGGCCCACGTCCCGGTGTACCTATGGTTTCCCGCGGTCTTCGGATGCTACGCCGTTCTCCGCCCGCATGCCGTCCGGCAGGTGGATTGGATCGTGATCGGCATGCTGACGGTCGGGGTCTTGGTTCCGAGCGTGATCGGGCCGTTGAGTTGGAACCCGCGGATAGACGATCCATTCGTGTGGTCCGTGTTGCTGTCTCAGGTCGTGAGCAACGTACCGGCTACCGTGCTGGTGACACCCATGACGTATGACTGGAGGGACCTACTCCACGGTGTGACAGTCGGTGGCTACGGGACGCCGGTAGCCTCTGTGGCCAACCTGATAGCGCTGAGGGCCGTGGGGAGCCACGGTGTTCTCCGCGACTACGCTGTGCTACAGTGCTCATGCCTGGTGTTGGGGACTCTGTCACACTATGCGCTGAGCTGACGTATGGCCTCCCCGAGGTCTGACGGCACAATCTCGCGCCGCCCCAGCACCCGGGCGTGGGCTTCCTCCTCGACGACTACGTAATCATACCCCAGCTCTCGTAGGGCGGAGGCTTCGCGAAGCCCGTCGGTGACGGCGACGAACGTGGCGTCGACGTTGAGCTCCTCCGGTGCGACGGCGTGGGGTATCCCGGTGATCAGCACGGAATCGGGGTCGAACTCCTCGATCTTCTTGGCCAGAAGCTCGCCGGTGACCGCGTATTCGTCCAGGGAACCGGTGACTTCGAACTCGATCCCTTCCTCCCGAAAAATTGATCCGATAACCTCCGCGTCCCGCCGTACTTTAGGGAGACCGCTTTCAGGGGACAGGTTGGCCAGGACCCAAGCCCCACGTTTACCGAGTTCGAGGATAGGGTCCGCGAAGATGTAGGCGGTCTCCTTCTTCGCGTTGAGGATGGCGAGTACGTCCTCGTAGGATAGCAGCACCCGGGCGACCTCGGACGGATCGTGTCCGGACCACGGTTTGAGGTACTTCCGGCTGGCCATCCCACGCTTACGCTCGAGCTCGGCCGCCGCCCTCATCAGTCTCTTCTGGCGTTCCACTTCCCCTTTGGGGATTACCCCCGCCTCCGCGGCCCGCTCTAATGTCCTAATGACCCCTTCGGTGTTAGGCCCCATGCCGTTGTGTACCTCGACGGTGACGACGGTCGCATCGGTGTTCGCCTCATCGACGGCGGCCTCGAGGTCCTCTCCGATGATGGACGAGACGCACGTTCCGACGACTCCGATCAGCTCCGGTTCGAGACGCTTCTCCACGTACTCGAGGAGCTCGACGAGCTTCTCCAGGGCTCCGAACACGAAGTCGTCCTCCTCCATCCCAGTCACGAACACCCGGACGCCGTCCTTCTCGAGCAGTCGCGCGGTCCGGAAGCAACATCCTTTAGGTCCGTGGAGCACCACGGCATCTGCGAGAAGATCCCGAAGCGTGTACATGGCTGCCGGGATGGGTCCGGGTCGTGGGTGCCACGTGCTCAAAACTCCATCACCCTTCCGAAGGGGGTCTCCCATGGCGAAGATCCGGAGGTTGGTACTGGACGTTATGAAACCGATGGAGCCCGATACCACGGAGCTGGCGCGCTCGCTGGCAAAACTGGAGGGGGTCGATGGCGTTAACATAGTTCTGGTCGAGGTGGATCGCGACGTCGAGAACGTGAAGGTTACGGTGGAGGGACCGGATTTGGACTTCGAGCGGATAAAGGACCTGATTGAGGACATGGGAGGCGCAATCCACAGCATAGATGAGGTAGTGGCCGGCTCTCGGATAGTCGAGGAGGTAAAAACCCCACAAGACGATTAAGGGCTAGTCACCGTTGAACAGGAAGGAGTTGTTGAAGAGGGTACTCAAGGAGGCCCTGGCGACGGGGCGCTACATGGCGTTAGGATCCATGGACGGTGTACTAGCGAGTATGGGTGCCGTGCTCAGCGTAGTGGCCCGTGGTGGTTCAGCACAAGATGCGGCTAGCGCCGGGCTCAGCGTGGCGGTGGCACTCGCCCTCTCCAATGGGTTCGGGTCTTATTTAGGTGAAAAGATTGAGGAACTGCGCGAGATCAGGGAACTCGAACGTCAAATGATAATGAGACGAGGTGGTCTGGAGCACACCCGCGTGCACGACCTGGCCAGGATCCGGATCTACACTAGCGTGGTCTCCCATGGAGGATCCAGCTTCGTAGCCTCCATGGTGCCGATTCTCCCGGTGCTGATACTCAAGGACCAGAAGTGGAGCGTGATCGCCTGCACATGCGTTTCCGGAGCCTTCCTGTTCCTACTGGGGGTTTACCTAGGTCGACTCTGTGAGGAGAGGGGTAGGGACCTCATCCTGCGCGGGTGCGAGACAGCTGCCATCGGAGGGCTGGTAGGTCTCGTGACTCATTTCATGGGAGCGCACTGAAGTGACGTGAAGATCCGATATAACTCCTCATGGTCAGGTCCCGCTCGGACGAAGTCGTAGGGGACGTCTTCGGGACCGCCGGGTGGTCGGTCGGGCGATATCGAGACACGATGAGCTTTCATCGCTCGTGCCCACGTCCCGGAACTCCTGGCGTTCCACAGTACCTCCTCCAAGATCCGGGAGACGTCCACGTCCCCTCTGGACAACAGGCACTGTGCGCGAGCTAACTCGGGATCCTCGAACGATACGCGTCCTCCGAATTCCCGCTCGAACAGTCGATATCGGCGGTTGATCTCCCGTGCGGGCAGCATCTCAGAGTATTGAAGCGGTGTGTAGGCTTTGGGGATCAATGGGTTGACGCTAACACGGACGTCGGCGAGTCTCGCGCACTCGCGGGCCAGCCGAGCCGATGCCACGGTGTCCTCTTCGGGGGAGAACCCAGGAATCCCAACGATGAAGTATAGCTTCACCCGTATGCCGAGTCTTCCAGAGTTCTCCACGAGTTCGAGGAGGTGATCCATATCTAGAGGCTTGTTCAGGAACTTGAGGACGTTCTCAGAACCCGATTCCGGAGCCAACGTGAGTGTTCTGACCCCCGCTTCCCTAAGTTCGGGTAGTAGCTCGGGATCCAGATCGTTGATTCTGGTGGACGGTAGTGAAATCTCGAATCTTCGCTCTAGGCACTCTTCCAGTATTTCCTCGAACTCGGGATGTAGCGTCGGGGAAGTGGAGATCATAGCCACACGGTCGTAGGGGGACTTCTCGACGTCCTCGAGTACTTCTAGGATCTGCTCGACTGGGCGGTAGCGCATGTGTCCCGCGGTGAAACCTCCAAGGCAAAACGTGCATCGGTAGGGACAACCCCTCCCCAACTCCACTGGGTACGCGCGGAGACCGGCGTGGTCGGTGTCTTCCGGGGCGAAGGTGATCTTCGGAGGATCTGTTTCGCCGAGATCGTTCACCGTCATTCGATCGACGGTGCCTGGGTACTCCGGAACGTAGAAACCAGGGAGGTCGGCCACATCTTCCAGGGCGTCGCGACGATCGCGGGCTGTCAGGATGGCTTCAATACCCTCTTTCAGGCCTGCTTCCGCCTCCCCAACGTAGAACACGTCGACGTACGGTTCCAGCGGTCTAGGGTTCACCGTACAAGGACCGCCGGCGAGCACCAATGGGTCGTTTTCATCTCGATCCTCGCGCCTGAGGGGAATCCCACCCATGATCAGGGCTTCGAGCATGTGGGGGTAATCGAGCTCGAACTGTAACGAGAAACCGACGACGTCGAACTCGGACAGTGGGGAACCCGTCTCCAGGCTCACCAAGGTGCGGTTCGGGCCGAAGGATTCGTAAGCGTCCGTCGGCACGTACGAACGCTCCACGGAAACCCCGGGAATCCCGGCAAGTATCTTGTGTACGATGTGAAATCCGAGGTTGGAAGCCATACCACGGTACTCATTCGGGTACGTGAGACACACGCGGAGGTCGGCGTCCTGGCTCGGCTCGACGGCGAGAAGCTCCTTCATTCGACCACTGCCCTAACAGACGGAACCTTGAGCTCGATGACCGCGAAGGGTGTCGGCTCAGCCGGGGCTAGAAGGAGCGTCTCGGTGTCGGTGTCCTCGAGCTTCAGGAGGATTTCCCTGTTGCTCACATAGACGATACTCCGATTTTCCAACTTTATCAGCCCGTATCCAGAGACGTACACGTAGACGGATCCACCCCTGGTCGCCACCGGAATCCACGCCTCCTTCCTACCGTCCACGTACACCGCCAAGGCCTCGGCGTGGTCTGGGGTCGCGGACAGAACCGCGGTCACTCGAATGTTGACGTCAGGGCCCTCCACCTTACGCTTGACCGTGATGTTCCGGAACGCCAACCGTATCTCTGAATCCGTGGCGTTCCCCGGCTTGATTCCGAGCTGTCGGGCCAGTTCCGTCGGGATCATGAGGAGGTTATCACGATCCGCGCTCTCGACTCTGTACTCCCCGCGTTGGTAAACGAGGACATCGTCGGGCTTCAGGTCCAGCACCTTGAGGACGTTTCTCCCCATCTTCAGTTCACGACCGTACTGCACCACGTACGGACCTTCGGCTTTAACCTCTCGTTCTCCCCAGACGACCTTCCTGGGTAGTGGGTTTACCTCGACACGGTCGTGGGCGATCTGTATCGACGAGAACATCGCACCGACGAGCACGGCGACGACCGACAACGACATAATAACGGAAGCGTGCATGTGGAGGAACGGGCGGAGGACACGCCGCTTCTTACCCTCGACGCGGAGGAGCTCGTAGACGAGTTGGGCCAGGGAGAATAGCGCGATTCCCATCCCTAGAATCCCCAGCGCTAGTACGCTCGCTAACGGGAGCTCCGTGTAGAACAGGGTGGCGAGGGCCAGGGCGAGTAAGGACACGCCCAAGTTCACGCGGTTGAGCGCTTTGCCGACGTTCCACCTGAGGACCACACGACCGTACTTGTGGGCCCGATCCAGGATCGTCCGGACGACCTGTAAGGCCATCCGATGGAGTCGTTCTAAGGGTTGCATCTCGTGCTTGATCTCACCTATGTCCACCTCCTCAATCCTAGCACCGAGAGCTACGGCGTCGAGGATTATGCCGATATCCACACCGTAATCCGGCTCGAAGTCGACGCGCTCGAGTAGCTTCCTACGGGCGCAGATCTGCCCGCTGAGCGGTTGCTCTAAGTGCGCGATCTCTGGGAAGAAGAACCTCAGCAAGGGTTTAGCGGTCAGGAGTGTGACCCTGCCTGCCTTGCGCTTGAACTTGGTCTTGACGAGGTCCGCCTCCCCCTCGAGTACTGGCCGGATCATTTTCTCGATCATCTCGGGTCGAATGTTCTTGATGTCGGCGTCCACGAAGGCCACGATCTCCCCGGAGGCATGTTTTAACCCGGTTTTCATGGCTTCTCCCTTGCCACGGTTTACCGAGTGTGAGATCACGATGGCACCGGCGGCTTCGGCTTCTTCCGCGGTCCTATCCTCACTACCGTCATCTACAACTATTACCTCGTTGACCAGATCGCATTCCTTCGCAGCCCGAACGACTCGGGCTACCGTCTTCTCTTCGTTGTACGCCGGGATCACCACAGAGACCTTTTGCGGCCGCTTCTTCCTCCCCTTGAACAGTGCCATGGCGATGAGTACTAACAGCGTCATCCCTCCGTCGAGCACTTGAAATCACCCACGGGGAGTGATCCCCGTTGCCGAGGAGCCTCGTGCTAAAAAGGATCGTCGGCGACATCGCCGCGTCGGAACACCCGGGGAAGGTGATGAGGAAGTGGCGAAAGGTGTTCCACGCTTCACAGGTCGAGGTCGCCAGGCGGATGGGTGTGTCGCCTTCGGTTATCAGCGAGTACGAAACTGGGAAGACTAAATCCCCTCGGGTCGATACAGTGCGAAAGTTCGTGGAATCACTTATAGAGATCGACGAGGAGCGTGGCGGTAACATCGTTTCCGCGCTCGAGAACGTTCTGTTCAGCGAAGAGTTACTGGTCACCTTAATCGGCATCGGTGAGTTCCCCTACCCGAGAAAACTCGAAGAGGTCTATGAAGCGATCGAGGCGGAGCCCGTGGTCCACCACGGTAACGTGGATGTGTTCGGGTATACCGTGATCGACAGCGTGAAGACGATACTGGAGGTCCCAGCACGGTCCCTAATTCGGGTGTACGGGGAGTGCCCGAACAGGGTGTTGGTGTTCACGAGGATCGACCGAGGGCGCTCCCCGATGGTGGCCATAAAGGCTGCTGGGGTGAAACCGAGCGCGGTGATACTACATGGTATTGATAAAAGCGAGGTGGATGACATCGGTATCAAGATCGCGGAGGTAGAAGGTATCAACCTCGCCACCACTACTGAGTCCATTTCGAAGATCTCGAAAAGGCTTAAGGAACTTACCGAAGTTCAGTCGGGGGGCCATGGTTGATACCTTCGGAGCGCGTCGGGATTGTCGGGTACGGTGCCTACGTTCCAAGGTATCGGATTAAGGTGGAGGAGATCGCGGCAGTTTGGGGAGATGACGTAGATTCCATCAAGTCAGGGCTAATGATCGAGGAGAAGAGCGTCCCATCGGAGACCGAAGATTCCGCCACGATTGCCGTTGAAGCAGCGAAGAACGCAGTAGCGCGGGCGGGGATAGACCCTAAAGACATCGGTGCGATATACGTGGGGTCGGAGTCACCACCTTACGCCGTCAAGCCCACCGCCACTATCGTCGCAGCTGCAATCGGGGCAACACCCGATCTCACGGCGGCCGACTACGAGTTCGCGTGCAAGGCCGGAACTGCGGCCATCCAGACGTGTGCGGGTCTCGTGGCTTCGAGTATGATCAAGTACGGGCTCGCCATCGGCGCGGACACTGCTCAGGGGGCTCCGGGAGACCCGCTAGAGTACACTGCGGCGGCCGGCGGAGCCGCGTTCGTGATCGGGAAGAAGAAGCTCATCGCCGAGATGGAAGGCACCTACTCGTACACCACGGACACCCCGGACTTCTGGCGCCGCGAAGGACAGCCCTACCCACGTCACGGTGGGAGGTTCACCGGTGCCCCGGCGTACTTCAAGCATATCATCGGAGCCGCCCGCGGACTGATGGAGGAGCTCGACCTGAGCCCAGAGGACTTCGACTACGCTGTGTTCCATCAGCCAAACGGTAAGTTCCCGAGGAAGGTCGCACGTAGTCTAGGATTTGATCCCGAGCAAGTCGAACCGACCATCGTCGTAGACCGAGTGGGTAACACGTACTCTGGATCGTCGCTGCTCGGGTTCACGGCGGCACTGGACCGCGCCGAGCCGGATGATCGCATCCTGGTCGTGTCGTACGGTTCGGGTGCGGGTAGCGACGCGTTCAGCTTCGTCGTGACTGAACGTATCGAAGAGGTCCGGGAGAAAGCCCCGCTGCTGGAGGAGTACCTAGAGGACCGCGTGTACGTGACGTACGGAGAGTACGCGAAGATGAAAAGGAAGCTCAAGTTCTGAGGGGATGGTGTACGTGCTCCGTCGGGACGTAGCCATCGTCGGCGTGGGTATGACGAGATTCGGAGAACTGTGGGAGCGGTCCTTCGACGACCTGTTTGTAGAGGCCGGGTTGGAGGCTCTCGAGGACGCGGGTATGGGAGGAGACGAGATCGAAGCGATGTACGTCGGAAACATGAGCGCAGGCCGCTTCATCGACCAGGAGCACGTAGCCTCGTTGATCGCGGATCGGTCAGGTCTGACGCCTATCCCGTGCACACGGGTCGAGGCGGCGTGCGCATCCGGCGGTCTGGCCGTGCGTCAAGCGATCCTCGCAGTAGCTTCCGGGATGTACGACATCGTGCTGGCCGGTGGCGTCGAGAAGATGACAGACGTGACCACGGAGGAGGCGACCGCGACGTTAGCCACTGCGTCTGACCAGGAATGGGAGGCGTTCCACGGGATCACGTTCCCATCCCTTTACGCGATGATAGCCAGGAGACACATGTACGAGTACGGAACCACTCGGGAACACCTGGCGCTTCCACCGGTGAAGAACCATCGTAACGCCACTAAGAACCCGAAGGCCCAGTTCCAGTTCGAGATCACGGTCGAGCAGGTGATCGAGAGCCCACTCGTCGCCGACCCGCTCCGGTTACTCGATTGTTCTCCGGTGTCGGACGGTGCCGCCGCCGTGATAGTTTGCCCGCTCGAGATGGCCAAGGAGTTCACGGACACGCCGATAGTGGTCCGCGCGACGGCCCAGGCCTCGGACTCCATAGCACTGCACGATCGAGATGACATCACCACGCTGAAGGCCACGGTTGAGGCCGCGAAGACCGCGTATAAGCAGGCGGGCGTGGAGCCAGAGGACGTGGACGTGGCCGAGGTGCACGACTGCTTCTCGATCGCGGAGCTCGTAGCCGTCGAGGACTTAGGCTTCGTCGGGAAGGGGGAGGCCGGTGAGGCGTATCACGATGGGATGTTCGAGATCGACTCCGACTACGTCGCGGTGAACCCGAGCGGCGGGCTGAAGGCGAAGGGACATCCGGTGGGTGCGTCGGGTGTCGCCCAGGTGGTCGAGATCGTGGAACAGCTGAGAGGCGAAGCTGGGAAACGCCAGGTCGACGGCGCCGAGATCGGGCTCACCCACAACGTCGGAGGATCTGGTGGTACCGTGGTCGTCCATATCTTCGAGCGGGCCGATTAGGGGGAATCCGTCATGGGTGGCGTACCTCGCTTCTGGCGGAGCATCGACAACAGGTACCGGTTGATCGGGACGAGGTGCAAGAACTGCGGCGAGGTGTTCTTCCCACCGCGTGTGGTCTGTCCCAACTGCCGCAGCGACGGTGAGATGGAAGAGGTACAACTCTCGGGTCGTGGCGAGGTATACACGTACTCGGTGGTGCGCGTACCTCCTGAGGGTTTCGAGGACAAGGCACCCTACGTCGTGGCTGTCGTGAAACTAGAAGAGGGGCCGCTGGTCACGGCGATGATCGTGGACTGCGAGCCCGGTGAAATCGACGTAGGCATGCCGGTGGAAGCCGTGTTCCGCCGTATTAGTGAGGACGGTGAGGACGGTGTGATCTACTACTCGCTGGAGTTCCGACCAGTGCGCGAAGGATAACCACGCTCCGTTACCAACCAATCTCCCATCACCCGGGTCCGAGAGCTCCCCACGATCAGGATGGACCGCATATCAATCCTGTTGGCCAGACCGCGCAGCTCGCGAACTCGTACGACATCGACGCTCTGTCCCTCGCGATAGGCGTCTCGAACTACCCCCACCGGCCTGTCTCCCTCCACTATCTCCTCTAGGACGTCGACGAACGCGTCGAAGACGTGCCTACGCTCGGAGCTGCTCGGGTTATACACGATCAGAACGAAGTCGGCCTCGAGGGCCGCCCGGACTCTCTCCAGTATCTCCTCTAGCGGTACGAGGTGGTCGCTCAAGCTCACGACCGCGAAGTCCAACATGAGCGGCGCGCCGAGTAGCGAGGAGGCCGCACAGGCCGCCGTGACCCCGGGCACGACCTCGACCTCGACGCCTTCCTCGACCGCGATCGGGAGGACGACGCCGGCCATCCCGTAGACGCCCGGGTCCCCACCGCTGACGAGAGCCACCTCGAACCCATCGGCCGCCAGCCGTACGGCCTCCCGCGCCCGGTCGAGTTCCTCCCGCATGCCGTACCGCCTTACCTCGACGTCTTCCGGTAGTATCTCCTCGACGAGGTCGACGTACGTCCGGTACCCCACGACCACGTCCACGTTCCGTAGTACTTTCCGTGCCTTAACCGTCATCAGGTCCGGATCTCCGGGTCCCGTACCGACCACGTACAGCTTGCCCACTATCACCACCCCGTAACTCCACGATTTCACCGCGCTCGGGGTCCACCACGAGCCCCGCTTTTTCTCTGCTCCACGCCTTGACCCCCAGTAGTTTCAGGTACCGGACGAGTCCCGGATGAGGCGATTTCTCGATCCATACTCCACGTTCTAACGCATCTACGATTTCCACGATCTCGTCCCGGTGTCGGCGTGGGTCCACCCCAATAACGTCCAGCACGTCCTCGGCCGACGGTCGGGACTCCGCCTCCGCGGTGGTGAGACCAGATCGACGGCCGCCCAACCATCCCGCCAGCGCTATGGAGAGCTCGTCCCCGCCCCAGTGGTGGCCGGAGAGGCACATCACCTCTTTGGTGGGCGTCACGACCATTACCACTGGGTCTTCACCCTTCTCCCGCAGTCTCAACGCCCTGGCTGCGATCCCGGGTGAACACACGTACACCAGCGCGTCCGCGTCGGAATCGAACCCCAACCTGTTCTCGACGTCAACCTCGACATCCAAGATCTCGAAGAACTCCAGAACGTCGTCGAGTATCGGGAGATCTCGAAACTCGTAGACCACGACTCGGTCTAGACGACGTTTCGGCGAGAATCCCAGCCCAGTCATCCCCGCACCCTCCTCGCGTATTCTTCCGAGTACAGATGGGATCTCCCACCTTCCTCCTTCAAGACGTCACCCACGATGATCAAGGCGGTCCTGTCGATACCCTCTTCACGCGCCTTCTCAGCGATGTCCCCCAGCGTACCCCGGATCACCTTCTCCTCGGGTGTGGACACCTTATACACGACGGCGGCTGGAGTATCTTCGTCGTACTCGCCTTCGAGCAGCGACTTCACGATGCGCTCCAGGTAAGCGGCTCCTAGGAAGATCACCATCGTGCAACCGTGCTTCGCGAGCTCTGAGAGTGACTCACCTTCGGGTTTCCCGGTCCTCCCAGCCGGGCGGGTGAGTATCACCGTCTGGCTGATCCCAGGTTTCGTCAACTCCTCGCCTAGCGCCGCCGCGGCGGCGTTGACGGAGCTCACGCCGGGGATCACCTCGTAATTCACTCCCCGTCGTCTGAGTTCGAGGACTTGTTCATACAGTGAGCTGTAGATGAACGGGTCCCCAGAAACCAGCCGTACCACGGTACGGTCGTCCTCCACGGCTTCGACCATAGTCTCCACCAGCTCCTCCAGTGTCTTGCCGTGGCTATCAACGAGCTCGGCGTTCGGACACCACTCTTCCACGGACTCACGGGGAATTAGCGAACCGGGGTATATCACGAGGTCAGCACGTCGGAGCACCCGTAAACCCTTCAACGTCATCAGCTCGGGGTCGCCCGGACCGGCGCCGACGAAGTAAACCTTCGTCATTGGCATCCCTCCTAACGTTACATTAGTCTTAACGATGGGCGAGGAGGAGGGAACTACACACGGATGCGCCGTGTCATCGACGCGATAGCCCCAACCACGACCAAACCGAGGCCGATCAACGACGCCACGAAAACCATGTTGATCTCGCTACCGCCCACGATCGTCGGGGGTACTGCGACCGCCTTTGGTGACGGTGGTCCCGCTGGCACGAAAAGGGACGACTGGACCATTCGGAACGCGGCGTACGTGAACGACGCCAGGAACGTCAGCATCCCGATGTGGAGTACGACCCGTCCCTTATCCCTGGCGTGAATGGCGTTCCGGAGGGAGATCAATGAGAGAGAGCCTACGATTATTACGAAAAGTAGGGTGGCGACGGCCAGCTCTCCCGCTATCAGATCGCCCTGAAAACACATCGGAATCACGTACAATGACGGTTTGTATTCCACACCCGCACTCCTATACACAGGTACTTTGAGTATTACTTGAGTACACTTCCCAGTGAATACCTCAGAAGTCATTTCACGTTCCCCCTCGGAGCTAAATTATCGGAGGAGTGTACTTGAATGAATACATAAGGAAGCTGAACCTTGTGAACAGTGCTAAAGTTGACTTCACTATAGAATCCGGTAACTGAACCCGCTCCACAAGTTCACGATACGTTTTAAATCCAGGTTTGATCTCTCTAAATACCCTGAGTGCATACACTTTGTTCACTTTTGACTCGCCAGTAATCGCCTCGATAGCAGGCTCATCAACATCACGTCTTACTGTTATCTTAGTAAATTCTAACGGTTCCATCCAATCAAGAAGTCTATCTCTAATCAGTATACCGTCCTTCTTTTCCGTGATAGTAGTGTCGATTCGTACCCAGTGTTTAGGTCTATTAAGTAGTTCTGATAATCCTTTGATACTTGCTCTGTGTCTTTTCTTTAGCACGTCTCTCGTAATGTTGAGCGCACTCTCGTCATATATATACGCGTAATTAGGGGATGTGATGTCGCGCGCATTCACCCATTCCGATATGTCTCTCATGTAGGTGAGGTCAGTGTACGGTATCCGACGTCTCCCGCTGCTCGATGTGTATACGATCCGTCTCTCGTCGATAGCGAAAATGGAAAAGTGAGAACTGCTCAACTTTACCTTTCCCGGGTTGTCGGCTAGCAGGATGGTGTTTAACAGCTCCCACGGTGTGCTGGTACCTTCAACACCGTTAACAGCGTTCACCCTCACGACCACGATCATGTCGAGGAGTGAGGATACAATATCCTCACCGAACTTCAACAGTGACGCCACTTCTGCGTCCATGATGTTCTCCTCATACTCTAAGGGAACGTCGACAGACTCATCCAGTACCATAGGCAGTTGCCCGAACGTCATCTCGTTGATGGCCCGAAGGACATCCTCGTCTACACATATCGTGATCCCATAAGATAACATCAGTTGGGCGATGGTGGCTCTGTTCTTGACGGAGACGGGCAACGTCGGAACCCCTGCAAGTGGCTAGCGAATCCCGTTGATCTCGATAGTTTCATCGTAGGTGTTAGACTGGGATAGCAGGATGTCAAGACCTTCCCGTAACCCCTTCCCTTTAATCGCAACGGTTCCGATCACGGGTGGAGAGATACCAAGTGCCCTCTCGACGAGTTCTTCGACTTGCTCCGGCGACAGGGCGTCGTGGAGGTCCTGCTTGTTCGCGAATACCACGACGCGGTGTGGGTTTTTCACGACGCCCTTCACAACGTTGTATATTTTGACCGCCGTGTCTATGTGCGGGTCGGCCGAGTCTATCACCAAGATCATGCCGTCGGCGTTCCGCGCCCCGAGACGCATCACGAACTTGAATCTAAGGTGCCCTGGGACGCCAAACATGTATACGTCCTCGTAGTACTTGCACTTCCCGAAGTCGATCCCTACGGTCTTTCCACGGGGCGATACCGTAGTGAACTTGTCGGATAACTGCCGGACCACGGTAGTCTTGCCGGCGTCCTCCGGTCCGATCACGGCTATCTTGACCTTCCGACTGTCATCGTCGTTACCTTCCGAAATCATCAGGACCCCCTCTAGCACCCGTAACAGTGCTATATAAATGCTCACAGCAGGTTAATCGGGGGATCTCGGATGAAGACCGGTACGTGGCGTGTGAAAACCGGGTTTGCACGCATGCTGAAGGGAGGCGTCGTAATGGATGTGACTAACGTCGAACAGGCTCAGATCGCGGAAGATGCCGGCGCGGTCGCTGTGATGGTGTTGGAGAAAGTTCCCGCGGACATCCGAGCTGCGGGTGGCGTCGCCCGCATGTGCGACCCCGCCAAGATCGAGGAAATAATGGACCACGTGACCATCCCCGTGATGGCTAAGTGCAGGATCGGACACGTCGCCGAGGCGCAGGTTCTGGAAGCGATCGGCGTTGACATGATCGACGAGTCGGAAGTCCTCACGCCGGCGGACGAGGAGCACCATATTAACAAGTGGGAGTTCGAGGTGCCATTCGTCTGCGGTGCGAGGAACCTGGGTGAGGCGTTACGTAGGATCGCCGAGGGCGCCGCGATGATCCGAACGAAAGGCGAGGCGGGTACGGGTAACGTGGCCGAAGCCGTCAGGCATATGAGGATCATCAGGCGCGAGATCTCGGAGCTAACCCGACTGGACAAGGAAGAACTCTACGGAAAGGCGAAAGAGTACGGGGTACCGTTCGATCTCGTCGCGGAGGTCGCGAGCTTGGGCAGGCTGCCGGTGGTGAACTTCGCCGCTGGTGGTATCGCGACGCCGGCCGACGCCGCCCTGATGATGCAGCTCGGTGCTGACGGGATCTTCGTGGGATCGGGCATCTTCAAGTCGGACAGACCGCGGGAGATGGCAGAAGCCATCGTCGAAGCGACGGCATACTACGATGATCCGGAGGTCGTAGCGGAAGTGTCGAAGAACCTGGGCGACGAGGTTGCAATGCGGGGTCTGGAGATCTCGGAAATTCCGGAGGAGGAAAAGATGCAGCTGCGCGGTGAGTAGCCTCTCTCCCTCTGAAGCGCGAGTTCCAGTCCTGGTATGACGAGGCGCTGACCGTTCATTTAACTGACCGCCCCAGCGTCCGACCGGGGTACCGACGTGCTAAGCAAAGACAGACCGTTGGTCGTACGCGGGCGTACTCTGGAGCAGGTGTGGCGGCAGGCCGTCACCGGTATCAAGATCCACGGTGAGAAGGTGAAGAGGGAGCGGGGTCCTGTCAAGGAAGTACGCGGCTTAATAGCACACCTCGAGCCTTCCGGACCGGAATCCTTCGATATTCCGGACGACTATCCGCTCGACGAGCACTCCGTGCGGGCGTACGAGGATCAGCTGCTCGACCCCGAACCGCGGGGTTTCGAATACACTTACGGTAATCGGCTCAGACGGTATTTCGGCCTAGATCAGGTCGAAAAGATCTCGGAACGATTGAGCACGTCCCGAAACACCAGACGCGCCGTCGCCGTAACTTGGGATCCACGCCGGGATCTCGACGAGGAGGAGGTACCTTGCCTCACCGCACTTCAGCTGCAGTCCGACGGTGATCATGGTCTCGAGCTCCACGCGTTCTACCGCTCGTGGGACGTAGGGAAAGCTCTGGTTGCTAACATGATCGCCTTGAGGAGGTTCCAGGAGCACGTGGCGGAGCGGGCTGGACTGAAGCCGACGACGTTGACGGTGTACGCCGCCAACGCGCACGTTTACGAGGAGGACCTCTCGGTCTTACCCTGAAGAATTCCGACTGGAATCTTCAGCGGCTAGTTCTGCCTGGCTTCAACCCATCCTCCTCATCGGCACTCGGTCCTACTGTCGTTTCCCATTCGGTACGGTATCGACGCACTTCATAGCCATCGGTGCGACCCCGGGCACGTCTTAAGTCGCGCCGCCTATCAGGTAAGGCGGGGGATATCCGAAACATGGGCAGGAAGAAGAGCCTCGTTGAGATGGTGGACCTTCACGGATGAGCCTGTAAACTTCCACAAGGAGACCTAGAAGACCTGATAGAGGGCGTCGAGCTACCGGAGAAAGGCGAGCGCGTGGAGGTCGGTGTCGGCGACGACGCCGCGGTGATCCGCGTAGACGGAGGCTACTTGATTCAGTCTGTGGACTTCTTCACCCCGATACACCCGGACCCGTACACCCAAGGACGAATCGCCGCGAACAACTCCATCAACGACGTCTTCGCGATGGGAGCCACCGAGGTGCTCTCGGTACTGGTGGTCTCGGGGTTCAACAGGGAGCTCACGGAGGAAGACGCGCGCGAGATGTTGCAGGGATTCGCGGATCAGTGTCGTGAAGTGGACGCTCCGGTCGTCGGCGGTCATACGATCATGAACCCGTGGCCCATCCTCGGCGGCTGCGTCACCGGGTTCGCCGAGCAGTACGTAACGGTCGGTGGAGCCGAGCCCGGAGACGTTCTGTACCTCACGAAACCGCTCGGTACGCAGCCGGCGATGGCCGCATTGAGGATGCCCGAGGACGTCCGAAGGCAGTTCCTGACGGACTCCGAGCTGGAGGAAGTCGTAGACTTGGCCGTTGAGGTAATGACGGAGCCCCTTAGGGACGCGGCGGAGGCAGCGCTCGAGGTCGGGGTTCACGCGATGACGGACGTCACAGGATTCGGGCTTAGGGGACACGCAGGTGAGATGGCGGAGGCCAGCGGCGTCCGTGTGGTCATCGAGCGACTACCGGTGATCCCAGGGACGACGGAACTCTCACGGGCGCTCGGGTACGGTCTGGAGCGAGGTGAGTCAGCGGAGACGGCCGGGGGGCTAATGGTCGCGGTTCCGGAGGAACGCGCCGAGGACCTGGAAGATGCGTTCGAGCGACGCGATGTCTGGTACCGACGGATCGGCCGCGTCGAGGAGGGTTCGGGCGTGAAAATCCGTAGGAACGTGGAAGAAGTGGAGGATTACCCGTGACCCCGCCGGGGAACCCCGTAGGTATGGGGACCCGGCGGGGGAGGGCCCGCCACGCGGCGGGCTACTACCTGTGGTATATGCGGACAGCCCTGCGCTCCCGTTCCTGATCCAAGACCTTCTGGACGTGCTTCCGTTCTATTCTCTCTGCTCCTTCACGTAACGCCTCGAGGAGCGCGCGTTTGAGCACCTTCTCCTTGATCTCCCTGTGCGACATCCCTCCTGTACGGGCCGCGATGTACGCGGGATCGACTTCGAGCGGCATAGGTAGCTTCTTCGCGTAGTAACGGACCAACTCCTCTCGCTCGCGCTTGTCCGGTAGTGTGAACTCGATCTCGTACTCGAACCGGTTCCTCACCGCGGGGTCCAACATGTCGGGCTGGTTGGTGGCCGCAATGAACACGACACCCTCGTCCACGCTCTTGAGCCGGTCGAGGTTCGTGAGCAGCGCGTTCACACTCTCCACCACATCGCCCCGGAGCTCCTGGTACCGTCGGTCGAGCGCCAACGCGTCGATCTCGTCGAGGAAGAACACGCAGGGTGCCGCCCTACGGGCCCGCGTGAAGGCCCTCCGGATCTTCTCGCTAGCCTCACCTACGTACTTGCCGAGGATCTCGGCAGCGTTCATGTGGAGGAGCGGGACTTTCGCCTCCCCGGCCACGGCTCTCGCCGTACGGGTCTTACCGGTACCCGTTGGCCCGTAGAAGAGGACGGTCTTCGGGGCCCAGTCCCGGAACTCCTCCGAGTTCTTGAGGTACTCGACGAGGAGCGAGCACGCACGCTTGGCTTCCTCGTGCCCCACCACGTCGTCGAGCGTCACGTTCGGTATCTCCATGCGGTCTTCATCGAATCGAGTACGAAGAACGAACTTAGTGGAAGATGTTATCCGACCCACCCCGGAGGGCACGACGCGCACGACCTTGAAGGCGTAACTGTGAACGACGCCGGTGTCGAAGAGTATCGTACCTTCCCGCACGACCTCTCCTAACCACTGCTCACGAGCGTACGCGTTGAAAGCTTCGAGCGAATCCACGATTACCTCGTTACTCATCCCCGGCTCCCGTACGGGATAACCCAACGGTTTTAACTCGACGAGCTTGGCGTCCGGGACCGGATCACAGGATTCGGCGGGGATACTAAGCCCCCCGGTCGCCTCCTCGGTGAAGACCACCACGGACCCGTAATTAACTTCGCCGGGGGATGGAACGTATGTCGCGGTTCAGGGCGTTCATCTCGATCGATATAGAGGAAGAGGAGTTAGTGAACCGGATCGTCGAGGTGCAGGAGCGGTTGAAGGCCTCGGGAGCCGACCTGAAGCTGGTGGAGCCGGAGAACGTGCACCTCACACTCAAGTTCCTGGGTGACATCCCGGAGTCGCGCGTCACCGACGTCGTCAACGCGATGAAGAAAGCCGTCGAGACCGTCGAGCCCTTCACCATGCGACTGAAGGGCATCGGGGTGTTCCCGAACCCCAACTACGTGCGTGTGGTGTGGATCGGCGTGGAGGAGGGATCCGACGAGACCAAAGCCATGGCCGCGGTGCTCGAGCAGGAGCTAGGCCGAATGGGGTTCCGACGGGAGCGTAAGGATTTCGTGCCCCACGTGACCGTGGCCAGGGTCAGAAGCGGACGCAACAAGGACCGATTGGTAGAGGCCATCCGAGAGCTCTCGAACGTGGAAATAGGTGAGGTGAAGGTCGACCGTATTCGGCTCAAGAAGAGTATCCTCAGGCCTCAGGGTCCCGAGTACCACACGGTCGAGGAGGTCAAGATCTGAGCCGATATACCGAGCGCGACGCCGTCGTCACGAGAGGATGATCCGATGATCGCTACAGTAGCACAGTGGGGCCGGGTTAGGTGATCCTCGAGGAGGTCCTCGACGAGGTCAGACGGGAGGTCACGCCGGACCCAGAGGAGCGAGAGGTGGTGGAAGGCTTCGCACGCAGGGTCCTGAGCGAGGTTAGGGACAGGCTGAAAGGGCGCGACCCCGACGCCGAGGTCGAGCTAATCGGCTCGGTAGCTAGAGATACCTGGCTACCGGGCGCCTCGGATATCGACGTGTTCTGCGTGTTTCCGAAGGACCGCGACCTGGACGAGATCGTTGAAATCACACTGGAGGTGGGACGCGAAGCCATCGAGGAACTTGGTGGAGAAGCACTGGAGGAGTACGCGAATCACCCTTACATCGGAGGAGAGGTCGAGTACCGAGGTCGGACCTTCGAAGTCGACGTCGTACCGTGCTACGATACCGAACCGGGCGAGGTGATCACCCCAGTCGATCGCACGCCTCACCACAACCGATACGTCAAGGAGCGCTTAGAGAACACGGCAGAGGTGAGATTGCTCAAGGCTTTCGTCAAGGCGATCGACGCGTACGGTGCGGAGGCCCGCGTGAAGGGATTTTCCGGCTACCTCTGCGAGCTTCTCGTGATCCACTACGGGTCCTTCAAGGAGGTACTCCGGGAGGCCGTGATGACCTGGAGGCCAGGTTTCGTCATCGACCTCGAGGGGTTCGTAGGTGAAGTTTACGAAGACTACGGAGAGGTTAGAGAGAAGTTCGAGGATCAGGACCCGGCACTGATCGTCCTAGACCCCGTAGATCCCCAACGCAACGTGGCAGCGGCCCTCTCGAAACGCCAGCTCACTCGCTTCATTCTGGCGGCCAGGGCGTTCCTGAAGGACCCGTCACCAGAATTCTTCCGAGGGAGGAAGTTCGAGCCCGCGAGTGGAGAGGAGATCAGAGGTTGGTTCGAGAAGAATCCCGCCCACGTCGTCGCGATCGAGGTTAGGCTGCCGGACGAGGTAGAAGATATTTACTGGCCGCAGCTGGAGAAGACGGCCAGGAGCCTTAGTAAGGTGCTGGAGAACGAGGGGTTCGAGGTGCGTCGATGGTACGTCATGCGGGATTCCGAGGAGGAACATGGATACGTCCTGTTGGAGTTCGAGCACGGAAGATTGCCAGTGCTCGAGTGGCGCGTGGGTCCGGCTGGTTGGGTACGGGAAGACAGGGTCCGCGGGTTCGTCCGCGCCCACGGGAGGTTCTGGGTGGAAGACGACGGAAAGTTAGCGACTCGAGCCGAGCGCAAGTTCGTACGTCCCGAGGACCTCTTGAGGCGCCTGGAGGGAGCCGACCGCCAGACGCTCCTGTCCCACGGTTTCGGGAAGGACCTAGCACGGTCTTCCGAAGGTGAGGTAAGGTTGCTTTCTTCCGAAGAGCTGGCCGAGCTGGCTGATCGGGACCCGGAGCTGGGTAAGGGCCTAGCCGAATTCATGCGTGGCGACCCGCTCTCCGAACTCGTTCGGGACCGACTGTGACCCCCGACCCCAATTTTGACGAAGGGCGTTTCCAAACCGTAGCATTTATCACCTTATCTGAGGTCGTGATTAGGGGGCAGCACTTGGCCACCGTGGCCGTCCTCGGTTTCGGCAACCAGCGCCTGTACGAGAGGATCGGCGCCGCCGAGAAGCTGGGTGGGGAGCCACCCTTCGGCGGTGCGGCCATGGCGATTGAGTTCGCGGAGGCGGGTCACGACGTCGTACTAGCTGATCCGAACCTGAGTGAACAGGACCCCGAGCACGTGGACCGGGTCGTCGACGCCGGTGTCGAGTTGACCGAGGACGACGCTCAGGCCGTCGAAGGGGCAGAGATGGTCGTACTGTTCACACCGTTCGGCGCTACCGGTGGCATCGTCCGCGAGATGGCACCACATCTGGAGGAAGGGGCCGTCGTCTGTCCTACCTGTACGTCTTCCGCTTTCGAAATTCAGGAGAGCCTATACGAGGCAGGAATGGAAGTACCCGAGGCCGTTGGCGTGACACCCGCGCACCCGGCGGGTATCCCAGGCACCGAGAACCATCGTGCTTACATCACCGCGCGGGGTACGGGCAACGGGACCGTCCTCGCCACGGAAGAGCAGGCGGAGTTAGTCAAAGAGGTGTTGTCCTCCACGGGCAAGGAAGTATTCGAGTTACCGCACGTGGAGCTGGTATCGGTGATCGGTGACCTCAGCGTCGTCCTGTTGAGGCGCGTGATCGAGGCGCTAAAAGAGTTCTGTGCGGTGAGGGAACTCGGAGCACCGCAGAAAATGATCGACCGACAGGCTATGATGGTCCTCGCGACACTCGCGGCTCTTATCGAGGAAGGCGGAATTGGCGGGTTGCTGAAGACACTCGATGAGGAAGCAGTAGAGGTATCGTACTCGAACATGGAGCCGTTCCTCGACGGCGTGGAGGAACCAGAACTCGAGGGAGAACCGGTCGAGAGGTTCGTCGTGCTGCCGGGCGAGGCGACGCGGGAAGCCGTTATCGAGCTGGTTGGAGAGCGAGGCTGGAAGACGGTGAGGATGAGGGCGTGGATGGATTTGTATAGGAAGAACTATAATAAGTAGAGTAGGATATAGGAAGGACTATAATAAGTAGAATAGGATAGGTAGAACCAGAATTATTCTTCCAGCCAGATGCCCGGCCTGAGCGGCCGAGCCCCTGCTTTCCTATCCGTCGGTCCCGGTGCCTCCTCCGGGTCCGTGTGGACTACCACCTCCGAAGCGCCCGTCTTGTTCGTGAGGACCCGTACCGCGTCCTCCAGAAACTCGGCGAGGGACTCCCTGAGCGCGCCCGCGTCGACACCTTCAGGTAGATCCTCTTTCACCAACTCCCGCACGACCTTAGCAACTTCGTCCCCTTTATCCCTCAGCCCCTCGTCTTTCATCAACTCCGACATGACCTCCCCGAACTCCTTACCCTCCGCGACCAACTCCAGCGCCCGCCACTGCCACTCCGGCGCCAGGTACACGTGCAGCGTGTACCCGGGTTCCGCACCGATTACCTTCTCCACGTCTCGGACGTCCTCGATCAGCCGGTCGAGGACTTCCTTAGCGACGGAGAGCTCGGGTTCCTCCGGGTACTTCGACGGGTCGGGCCACCTCTCTTCCATCAGGAACGAGTCCTCACCCAGTACCTCACGCCATAAACGGTCGGTCGCGAATGGGATTACCGGATGGAGGAGCTTCAACCAATCCTCGGCGATCTCACCCAGTATCTTCACGTGTCCCTTCATGGTCTCGTACTCACGGAGTAGCTTCATGACCCCGTAAAAAGCCCGGTTGTACGCCCGCCGGATCTGGAACCCCTCGAGGGCCTCCGTAGTCTCCTCGATGATCTCACGGAACTCGTGCAGGAGCCACCTGTCTACCGCGTCCTTACCGTCCAACGACTCGTCGGCGTGGTCTCGAATCAGGGTCTCGAACCGCTCCAGATGCCGCTGGACGCCACGGACGTGCTCGTCCCTCCAGTCGAAGTCCTGCCAGGGCTCCGCCGAGGTCGCGAGGAACAGTCGCACCACGTCCGGACCGTACTCGTCGAGTGCCTCGGACAGTAGGACCACGTTACCCTTGGATGAGCTCATCTTCTGACCTTCGAGAAGTCCCATGCCGAACACGACAATACCCTTCGGCCACTTGTCCTCCGGGAACAGCGCCGCGTGGTGGAAGATGAAGAACGTCAGATGGTTCGTAACCAGATCCTTCGCCGACAGCCGCCAGTCCAGCGGGTACCAATACTCGAACTCCTCGCGCATCGCCTCGAGCTCCTCCGGGTCCAGCCCGGTCTCCTCGGCGATCCTCTCCGGGTCGCCTTCGCCAAGGAAGACGTAGTCGAACACCTCAGGTGGTAGCTCGCCCTTGCCCTTCAGTCGGTGCGCGATCGTGTAGTACGCCATGTACACCGTCGAGTCGCTCAGCGGCTCGACGATCCAGTCCTGGTCCCACGGTAACGGGGTACCCAAACCGACCCTACGCGCGCACGCCCAGTCGTCTAGCCATTCTATCGTATCCTCGAAGTTCGTGCGCACCTCCTCCGGGATTATCTCCATGCGTTCGAGTAACTCTTCAGCCTTCTCTTTCCACTCTCCGTCTGAGTACTTCAGGAACCACTGGTCCTCCAGGATCTTGACCACGCACTCGGTACCGCATCGACAGATCACCGGCTTTTCCGAGAAGTCGTACATGACGTCCGCTTCGCCCGCATCGATGAGGCGCGATTTAATCCGCTCCCGCGCTTCTCGCACCGACGTACCCTCGAACTCGTCGACGACCATCACACCCTTATGCAACTCCGTCCGGTAGACTTCTTGGGTCGCTTTCTCGAGCTCCGGGTCCGTTTGCGACTCGATCCCATACTCTTCCAACGCTTCGTACGCCGGGAACTCCCCGTACCCTTCCACTTCGATGACTTGTACCGGTTCGAGCTCCTCCACGACCGACGGGTCCACGCCGTACTCCTCGAGTACCGACGGGTCCCCCCTCAGGTCTTCGAGCGCGGCAGCGTCCGCCGGAGCATGCGCGGGCACCGAGTAAACAACACCGGTTCCGAACTTCGGGTCGATGAACTCCGCCGGTAGGACCGGCAGCGCCTCCCCCGTGATCGGGTTCACGACCCTCTCACCGATCAGCTCCTCGCCCCGCACCTTACCCACCTTCTCGACACCGACCTTCTGGTGCTTGAGGTTCCGGTAAGCTTCCTCCGAAACCACCCACCGCTCGTCGTCTACCTCCACGATCAGATACTCCTCGTCCGGTTTCACCCACACGTTCGTCGCTCCGTACAGCGTCTCCGGGCGGAACGTGGCTGCCACGAGTATCATGTCGTCACCGTCTACCGGGAACTTCACGAGGGTGAGTTCCTCGATCGTCGCGTCCTCACCTTCCAGGAGGTCATGGTCACCTACCGGATTCTCGCAGTACGGGCAGTACCGGACCGGGTGCTCGCCTTTGTCGACGAGTCCCTTCTCCTTGAGTCTCAGGTACTGCCATGTGATGAACGATCGGTACTCCGGATCAACCGTCGTGAACTTCCGACGCCAGTCGATCGAGTAACCCATGCGTTTCATGTTCTCCTCGTACTCGCGCGCGAAGTACTCCACGATCGCTTCAGGTTTCGTGAACTCCTCGAGCTCTTCCTCAGGGACCCCGTAAAGGTCGCGGTAAAGCCTTATCGTGTCCTCGTCTCCCTCCTTGACCCGTTCCGCGATGCCGACCACGGGAGTACCCGTCACGTGGAAGGCCATCGGGAACAGGACGTTATAGCCCTGCATCCGCTTGAACCTGGCGTAGATGTCCGGGACCAGATACGTCCGCGCGTGACCCACGTGCATCGAACCGGACGGGTACGGGTACGCGACCGTGATGTAAACCGACTCACGGTCGTCCGGGTCCGCCTCGAAGAGGCCCGCTTCTTCCCACTCCTTCCACTGGAGCTTCTCGGGACGCTCGGCCAACTTCACTGCCCCCGGCTGGGACAGGCCATCCCGTTTAAAGTGTACTCGCGGAGACCTCCGGCGGTATCGGGTCAAACTGTTGGAAACTCTCGACATTGATTTTCGTAAAGTTAATTAGACTGAGAGAGGAGTAACCGCGTGAAACGCCAGTAGGTCGGTGCCCCTGGGTGACATCATCGACTCGGCGATCTCCCGCTTCCTCATCCCCCGACAGTGTTCACGAGAGTACCATCACTGTACGCCAAGTCGAGGATCTCATGGTAGGTTAGTTATATTACGCCATTTGTATCACCGACCCAGAACGGAGAGGCGGGCTCGCCCATCTTTGAGTTGACCGCATCCGGGAAGTGATGAAGGTGGCGGACGTCCGAGCTGGATGAGGATTAACCCCGGTACTGATCCAGATCACGTGAACTTCTCGACGGTCGGGTGAGGTCCCTAGTTACCACCACCGCCGCTACTATCTCTCTACTTCGAGAGTACCGACAGCCCGACGCTTCGGAGAGTACGGACCACTCTAAGTCGAAATCCGTACGGGTGAAGGGACACATCGCGCCGTTGGAGAAAATGTGGGAGTCGGGACTACTTCACTTAACGGAAGTACAGGCAAAGTAGGCTGCGACCCCTATTAATAAGATACCGGACAACCTCCGGGCGACGGACCGTTCCATTGGAGAGATGGATGACGTCCAGTGGACGGCCAGTGATATGATGGTCTGTACGCTCACTATCCCTAGGAAGAAACCCAGCGGGAACATCATCGAACTCCAGGTCGAACGTGCCGATCCCATTACGGAACTTCCAACAGTAAACCAGAACACGTAGGGGTGAGGGTTCAGCAGGTTGACAACGACAGCACGTCGGAGAGTGTGAGTGTGAACGGTGTTCCCGGATTCGACACTTTCCACGGAACCTGCACCTACGATCATAGACAAGCCCATATAAGCCAGGACGGCAGATCCAACCATTCCTAGGAGCTTGAGCACTAGATCCGGAAGACGAGTCGCTATCATACTAGCAATCACTATGAGTGGAATGTCAGTGATTACCGGGACCACGGCGACGGAAAGCCCGGCTTTGAGGCCGTTTTCAAGCGTTTCAGCGACTATCAACGCCTGCAGGGGGCCGGGTGCTAGTCCACCACCGACACCCGACGCTACCCCTACAGCCATCAAGTCTATGGAATTCAACGGAATCACCCACTACTCGGCAGAGCCACATCTTAAGGGCAACGGCACCTAGGAGGGATGTCAGTCGGAAACGGCTCTAAGTCTCACCCAGTTAATTGGAATCCTAGAAATACCAAGTACAATCCTATCATCATTGGGAGTATCGAAGTAAGTGCTGGCGCCATCGTTACTACGTCACGTCCTTCCACTTTCACAAGGTACGCCGAGTATATCATTACGCCAACCACGAACCCTATGTAAGCTGTTACAACGATCGAAAGCTCGAGCATCAACCGTCGAAAAGCCTCAACAGCTTTGTGGGTTCCTTCTCCACGCAGGATCGCGTCCGCGAATTCCACCACTGCGACGTCTGCGATAGTACAGAATAGCACCGATAACGCTGTACATAACATCGCTGCCGCTAGGGTGCGTGTCACGGTGCTTTCCTTACCGTAAAGCAGTGAGGAGATTAGTGTTGCTGAGGCTAATACCAAGAACGATAGGCTCAGTAGCGCACCCAGGTTGAAGTTCGTACGATGATACCGTAGGACTCTCCGATATATAGATGTAAATTTCTCATGCCCAGGGCGCTTGCAGATTTTCCGCGATCTTAACATCTTACCCACCTTAGACAACTTATCATAGGCTTCTATGATCGATCTGGCCAGCCTCGATTTTGTCGACTTCGACCTTCACTTCATCCCACCCTTCAGTCCACAGATCTTAGCGTCCAACGTGCCGGAGTGGACCAATGAAAGTCCGACAATTAGTGGTTGATGTCTTCGCACAATGGGGTTAGAGAGGTTAGAATCAGTAGCTCTAGCAACACTGTATCCCCAAACGAAGCTATCGAGAGGACCTATCGCCACCACACTTGTACCTTTGGTACCCATTCTCGGAGCTCCAGGAGGACAACCCTTCGTACAATCCCCTTATCATCTCCCAGAAGGCGGCCATGAGGTCGAAGGACCGTTCCGAACTATCCGAATCATTGAAGGTTTCGGGGGTCCTCAACGACGTTTGACGCTGACGTGGGTACTCGAGCTTACGGTGGGAAGTTGTGGTCCGACCCTGTGCTCGAGGTACCATCTTTCGACCACGCGTTGAGGGTCTATCTGAGTAGGGTCGCGGACCCGAGGTGTTCGTGGGTGACCTCGTTTCTCCTTCTTCGTCGGACTCCCCTTGCAGCCAACTCAACGTCCGTTGAAAAACGTCCATAACGGTCGTGTCGGATGCGGGTCGTTCGAGTGTTACGGTCCCAATGGTCTCGCGAACGAACTCCGATAGAGCCGGGGACTTCTCCGCCTGTCTCCTGACCTCGTTGTGTAGGTAGTTGACTACACCCGAAAACATGTTAGGATCTTCCTCAAGCACTTTTTGAAGCATAGCAAATGCGTTCCTAGAGTCATCAGAGAGAGCTCGGTACATAGTATTATAAGCACTATGAACGTTATCGTGAACCATTTTCAGACCTAACAAGTACGTTTTTCGATCGAATGGTGGGTCGATATCGAAGGACTGGACGGCACGTCCTGTAACCCCTACATATTCTTCTTCAATCCTTTTACATAGCGCGGACGCAATCCCTACGGAAATGGTCTGTAATGATGAACCGAAGGTGGCCAACGCGTAAGCCTTTGACTTACCGTTGCGGTCGGACGATATTTTAGAGGCTAGGTAAAGGAACCCACCTCCTACCCAGAAACCTCTTTCAATCGTCTCTCGCAATCGCGGACACCCCGAAGGAGGGCTTCTGCCGCCTCTAAGTCCCTCGGATCAGCCTTTCTACCGTATAACCAATCTATGAAGTCTAGAATAGCAAGATATGACCAGTACGCCATAACTAACCCGATTCCAGAGAGCATCATCAAACGGAACCATATCTTCGAGTGGAGTGCGGCTTTGAACGATTTCCACCCACCCATGGTCGTGGCGACCAGGAGCGCGACACCGAACGATAAGTTCGAGATCGCCACGATGGACCCGACGTCGAACCCGAGCCCGGAGGTCGATATCCTTAGGATCGCGAGGGAGCAACTCGATGCCGTAAGATCTAGCGTTAGCAGCTCCCAGAATCCGAAGCTCTTCACTTTGAGGTAAGTGATCGGTACGACTATCATTATGAGGAAGAACATGGTTAAGTATCCCATTATCTTACCGAACGAACCACCGACCAAGGCGGCCACGATCGTCGGCACGATCGCCACTATGAACAAGGATATCGCGACCAACGCGACTTCACCTCCTACCGGGATGAGCACATACACCACCCCACGACGGGGTTCGGAACGCCCTCGGAGCGTTTCCTGATAGCTGGTTGAGCCTCAAATACATCACGGAACGATAAGAGCCGCTCCAGGACTACCGTGACGTCTCCCTTCATCGTACATCTTCGATAGCTGGTATGAGGTAGTACTAAATACTCTGGGAACTCGCGCCACTGAGGGGGCCGTCCTGTGGTCAAGGCGGTCGTAGTAGTGGGTCACCAGCCGTACTCACTCAGCGTCGCGAAGGCGGCGGAACGGCTCAAGGGTGAAATTGACGTCGAGATGTTTTACATGTGGGATCTACGCGAGCGACCTGGCGAGTTCGAGAGGGCTGCGAGAAAGGCCGACTTTGCCGTCCTGAACGTCATGGACTCTGCCACGGCTAAGGCCGTCGACCTGGACGGGATAGGACAGGAGACCCCGTTCGTCGCCGTTAACTCCTGTTTTGAGGTTATGCGAGAGTCGTTCAAGAGCCTCGGGATCGAGAAGAGCCGATTCTTCCGACTATTCCGTCGAATGATGGAGCGTCGTAAGGACAACCTGTCCGGAGTCCGAATGGACGAGGCGTTGGAACGTGGGGCCAAGTTCGCGGAAAAAATGGGATGGTTCGGACCGCTCAGGAGGTTGAAGATCGCGATGAGGGCGTTCCGATACTGGGATTACGGCGGGCCCGATAACGTTGAGAACATGCTCCTGTATCTCGCGAGGGAGCTCGCGGACGCTGACGTCCGTGAACCCGACCCACCGAAGGAGGTACCTAGTCGCGCCCTGTACGATCCGAAGGACGGTATCGTCGACGCGGATTACCTGAAGGAACTCCGCGAAGAATACGGGACCCTCGTACCGGTCACGTTCTACAAGTTCTTCTACACGAACGGGAACACGGAGCACGTAGACGCGGTCATAGAGGCATTACGGGAAGAGGGCATTGGCGCGGTGGGTTGCTATTGCTCGGTAGACGCGTACGGATCCCTGACCCGATTCTTCGCCGACGAGCGCCCTGACTCGGTGGTGGCACTAACCTGCTTCAGGATCGTCGGCGGTCCGATGGGTGGCGAGGTCGAGCGCGGCGTGGAGTTATTCAGGGACTGGAACACCCTGTACTTCGTGGCTCCTCAACTCTGGTACATGGATCGAGAAGAGTGGGAAGAGAGCGAGTTCGGGATGGACCCGTTGAGCCTGATCATCAACGTGTCACTCCCGGAACTCGACTCCGCGATCTTCCTACCACCCGTAGCCTGCCAGTCGGAAGTAGGTCGATTCGGGAACGTCCCGTTACACGCCATGGAGCCGATACCGGAGAACGTCGAACGCGCGGCGGAGCTCGTGTACAGATGGATCGAGCTGCGACGTCACGGCCCGAGAAAAATCGCGATCATCCTGTTCAACTACCCACCTGGCGAAGAGAACGTAGGTGAAGCGGCGTACCTTGACACGTTCTCGAGCCTACGTAACGTGTTAGAGCTCTTGGAGGACGAAATGAGTCTGAAAGTCGACCTGGACAAAGTCACCGACGACACGCTCCGACGACTCGGTAACCCAGACCTGAAGCACAAACGACCGGAAGACGTACCGGCGGCCGACGAGGTCTCGGTAGACCGGTATCTGGAGTGGTTAGAGGAATTACCAAATGAGTCCAGAGAACGCGTATTCGAAGCGTGGGGCGACCCGGAAGACGACCCGCTACTCGTCGACGGGTCGTTCCGAATCTTCGGTCTCGATCTCGGGGACGTGTTCGTCGGGTTCCAACCCACCAGGGGCCTGCACGAATCCGAAGAATCGTACCACGACGACACTCCCCCGACACACTACTACGTCTGCTTCTACGAGTGGCTAAGTCGAGAGTGGGGCGCCGACGTAATACTGCACTTCGGCACGCACGGGACCCTGGAGTTCCTACCCGGCAAAGAGAAGGCATTATCACGCTCGTGCTTCCCAGACCTCCTCATAACACCGATCCCACACGTCTACCTGTACAACGTAAACAACCCGTCGGAGGCCGCGATCGCCAAACACAGGACGTACACGTACACTGTCTCCCATCTGCACCCACCGCTCGCCGACCCGGAGCTCGATGGATACCGAGAACTACTGCGGCTGTGCGAGGCTGTCCGCGAAGGTCGAGAGGACGTCGAAGAACTCCGAGAAATCGTCGAAGCGGCTGGAATCGACATCGAAATCGAGGACAACGACGCGTACGTCGGCGCGGTAGAATCGATGATCCGGAGGGCCATCAGAGACCGTATCCCGTGCGGATTACACGTAATCGGAGCGAACCCCGACCCAGAACTGATCGCGGAAACCGTAGTAAGTTACGCGGAATCGAGAGACGCTCTGAAGACGGACCGCGAGAGAGCCGTCGATACCGTACTGAAATACCTCGAAGAAGGCGAGGACGAGCTATCGAACGCCTTCAACAACCCGGACTCCGCCCGGGAACTCGTGGACGGACTAGTGGAATCGTACCGCCGCGAACAGGAATCGCTCCTAAAGGCGCTCCGAGGCGAGTACCTAGAACCGTCACCAGGAGGCGAGATAGAACGGAACCCAGAGGTCGTGCCGACGGGTCGCAACCTGACGTCACTGAACCCTAGGAGGATACCCACGCCGGAGGCCGAGAAACGGGCCAGGAAAGCCGTCGAAGAACTCCTGGAACGCCACTTCGAAGAGCACGGTGAATACCCGAAGACCGTTGGTATCGTCCTATGGGCCTTCGAGACGATGCAGACCGGTGGAGAGACCGTCGCCATGATCCTCGAGCTACTCGGGGTCAGGCCGGTGAGGGACGATGCGGGCAACGTGATCGACGTCGAACCAGTACCGGCTGAGGAACTGGGACGACCGCGAGTGGACGTCGTCGTGACGATGTGCGGGATATTCAGGGATACCTTCCCGAACATCGTCGAACTCATCGACCGGGCCGTACGCAAGGTAGCGGAGCTCGACGAGCCGGAAGAAGTCAACCCGGTGAAGAAGAACGTGAGAGAACTCAAGGAAGAAGGGCACGAACGACCTGAAACCCGAATATTCGGCCCGAGACCCGACCTGTACGCGGCGGACAACATGCGGTCGAAGGTAGAATCGTCACGATGGGACGACGAATCGGAACTCATCGACGCGTACCTCAACGACATAGGTTACGCGTACGGTGAGGGAGTCCACGGTGAAGAACACAGAGAACTGTTCGAGACGGTGACAAGCCGACAGGACGCCACGGTACAGATCAGATCGCACAGATCCTACGACATCATCGACCTGGACCACTACTACGAGTTCCTAGGAGGACTGACGGCCACAGCCGAAGACGCGAAAACGTACGTGATCGACTCATGCTCGAACGAAGAACCGGAAGTCCATGACCTCAAGACAGTGATCAGATCGGGAGCCGCGTCCAGACTACTCAATAGGAAGTGGAAAGAACACATGCTGAAACACGGGTACGACGGGTGCAGAGAGATAGCAAAACGCGTGGAGAACCTGATAGGACTCGCCGCCACAACCGACTCCGTAGAAGACTGGATATGGGAAGGAGTAGCGAGAGAGTACCTGCTAGATGACGAGACGAGAGAACGGATGGAAGAACTGAACCCAGCGGCCGTACGCGAGATAGCCTCGAGACTACTAGAAGCGCACGAACGAGGATACTGGGACGCAGACGAGGAAAACATAAATAAGATCGAAGAAATGTCGAGGGAATCGCGATAGTTGAAGCATTACGATTTCTTCCTGCTTCTGCTATCACTCCCAAACAGTATATCTGACGCCATCCTTAGTATCATATCCTTAGCCATGTCGAGAGCATCATCAAGCAACTGATCCAGTTCATTCCCGGTGTCACGCACCCTCCCAGTCTTACTCTCTCGCCCACCCTCACCGGTGGAATCCCTGAAACCTCCGGAGCTAGATCCTGACGTGAAATCTCCGATAACATTCTCTACAACTTCAGAGATCAAACTCTCCGCGTCTCCTTTACCTCCTATAATGTTCCATGAAACATCGTGCTCCTCATGGTTTATCTTTACACCAACGATCTCGAAGGTATAGTCATCGGGCATCCACTTCTCCGCAACATCGTGATGGTCAGATTCGACTAAATAAGTCAAAACTTCCATCGGGGCGGCGACGTTATCCGCTATCAGCTTCGCCAACGTGCCCGAAGTAACCTCATCAACAAAGTCTGACGGCACCTCAAGGTCCTCAGCCACTACCTTATTAAAAAAGCTTTCGACTATACTCTTGTATAATCTAGACGACTCTTCAATAATTATTTCGGACAAATCTTCCATGTCGATCATAGACATAAGTTTATTAACAGTCGTTTCTATATCATAGACCATACCTTCGATGGAACTCCCAGTCCTATACGATAAGAAGTGGCACTGTATAGAAAACAGTTCGGTTACACCTACGCTATTTATGCAATCCATTATTTCTATTTCTATATATTCACCTCAGATTTTACGCAAAGCATCGCCAGCGCTTCCTAGTATCAATCTATTGTACTCCTTATAATTCGGATTTTTAAAGAATTTTATTACCGACGACACTAAATTCTTTCTAGCTTTAAGGAGCTTTATCAAATAAGGATAATCCTCCATAGATCTAAATCCTTCTCTTAATGATTCCGTAAATGAATATTCACCATACGCGTACTTAAAGTATGAGGTCGGCATCTTGACTTCTTTTTCCTTTCCCAGGTCGATGAGGAGCTCACGTATCTTATATTTATGTCTTAGTGATGGGTATATTGAGTAATAGACGCACGTGATAGAGGTCGAGCATAGTACTAAGCTGTGAATAAATATATTGCCCTCTCTGAACTCGAAAAGCTCTCCTATTTCTCCTCCTACCGCCCCCTTTAAAGTGCTACTTATACTCTTATTCGCTCTCTTTACCAAATCATCTGGTAAGTTAATTGGCGTCTTTATATAATCTTTTGTCATTAAATCTCACCCCTTTTCTAATTTTCTCTCTTCTTAACTTCTTCCTTACTGATGCTATGACGATAGTATAGGGAAAGTCAATATATACAACACGCTAGGGATGAGTGTTCAATATTATGCGCCATAATCCTATAACTTTAGTAATCCATCAACTCGTCCTTCAGTTCTTCAAGTTCTTCTCTTCCACTCTCACCCTCGTTATCATACTCATTCTTCCTATTATTTATTTTCACTCTCGATCATTAGTGGTCTGCTCCTTACGTATCTCAGCACATGGTCATAAACATCGCTTACCAATTCGTCCACTTCCTTGGCCACGTCGACCATCGAACCATTGACCCCATCCAGATCCTGGACCCACCGCGCCGTCTCGCCATCACTACCAATGACTGGACAGTATTTATACATTCCGGATAGTTAGATAGTCCTAAAGAACAACGCGGGGAAGCCAGTGTGTTCTTGATTAGATCGGTTCCGGAGGAAGGGTTCGTGTCCTGTACTTACGGTGTGGTGCCTTCGGACGCGATGTACTTGGCGGATTTGGTACTCCAGTCCTTGGAGGATCGGGTGGACGAGTTGTTGGGTGTAGAGTTCTCGTCGTCGAGCGTAGTGCTCGAGTCGATAACCGGTGACGTGGGAGTGGTACTGTTGACGGAGACGGACCCGGAGTCCGTGATCGAGTCGGTGTCGAGGGTTCTCGGATCGGATCGCGTGGAGGGGGTTCGGGGTGAGGATACTGGTGATGTCGTGGATTACCTAGAGACGGTCGTTCCAGATGGAGCGGTGGTGTCTAGGAGCCTGGACGTGCTTGGAGACATGTGGTGCGTCGTGGGTGCGGGTACGGCGTTACTGTCAGGGTACGTGATCCCGGACATGTGGAACATCAAGCCCGGGGAGACGTTGTCGTGGGACTCCTTTCACACCTCGTGGCATCGGTTATAAGCGATAGATTTTCATAGGGAAATTATTATAGGGTGTTTCGGTTCCGACACCGGCTGGAGGTCCGACAGTTGAATTGGAAGGTAACTACCATTACCGTGTTGTCAGCGATCCTAGCAGCGTGCGGGACGGCATCCTCCATCTCGGTTATCGGTTCGATCAACTCAGATTACGAAGTAACTCCAGTAACCTATAGGCCCATGTCGTTGTTCAGCAACAATGACTCTGCTAAGATTGTGTTCGAGGCCACAGACGGGCTAAAAACACTCAGAATTTTCACCAATGATGGGAGTATATCGTATGAATACACAATGTGAAAGGGAGATTGGTATCGCCCACTTTAGTGAATGATACAGATATAGTTGCGGTGGACGTAAGTGGCAGTGATACTAACTGGTGCGAGAAGCTAGTGATTATTAATCCCTATGGAAGAAAATCCATCGACGAAAACGCCGCTTATCCATGGGCTGTAGAAGATGAGGGTAGAGAGCGCTTATACATCGCGTACGAGAAGTGGCTAGGAGATTCCTGCTCGGCGGTTACAGTGGCAATAAATAGAGGAATGATCGAGTCTATAACTACTATCGACAATGTGAGCGAAGCCGTTGGAGACTCTTACCGGTACCCGAAGCTAGTGATCTCCACTTACGGCAATAATTATTTGATTTTGGTATTCACTGATTATTGAGGTGATAAACCAATGGTGAGAGTTGTAGCACTGAATATAAGTAATAATTGTGAGATCGTAAAAGATCTGAAGCTGAGTAGGAGTATCAATCCGTACGTAGTAGACAATGTCATGGTGTACGAGGATACGTCAATGAATGCAGTGAGAGCCGCTCTGATAGAATTGACAAATAATAACTGTTAGCTGGTTCAGAACGTGGTTCTCTACCGTCACAGCGGACGAGTATCAAGCCTATGTATGGTACCGGTCTACGAGGATGAGAATGGTGGGAAGTACTATCTCACGACGTTCGTTGTCGATGGTAAAATCTACGGCGTGTTGTTTAGAGCTAAGTACAAGAAGATCGAAGTGTTGTCGATATACGACAGCAGCGACCTTGAATGTGGTGTTAATACTGATGTTAAGATAATCGCGATAGTGGCTAATCCCACAAGTGCTAGGGTAGTATTGGCTCTTTTAGATGGTGACAATAGGTTGCATATTGAAGTCCCTAAAGTGGGTAATCCAGTGGACGAAGTAATTGGATCTATACATAAACTGTTGAATATTACCTACAGTATAAGTAAGCTCAGTAGCGAAGTATTGACAGTGAAGGATGAGATATTAGCAGTTAAAGGCGAGGTGTCAGATATTAAGGTTCAAGTGTGCGATCTGAGGTCAGAAGTTAAAGACTGGGTGAGTAGGGTTAACCCAATGTTTGATGAAACAGACAGAAATATTGAGAGTATCGAGAATCGGATATTAAAGATCGAAAAAGACGTATCTGGGATATATAATAGAATTAACAATATGAGTGAAGAAGTGAACAAGAAGATTAAAGAAGTTTACGATTACGTATCGAAACTTGATGAGAATATGTTAAATATTGATCATAGAGTTAGTCAGATAGAGAGTAAACTTAGCGGATTACTGAGTACTGTAGATAAGGTAACCTAAGACGTTAACAGCATTAAGGAGAGGGTGAAATCACTAGAAGGTAAGACTAGCGACATAGAGAAGAGCTACGGTGATGCAATTACGAGCTTAGAGAGAAAAATCAAGGAGATTGAAAATAGGATTGAAGAGTTTAGCAGTAAGATCAGTAGTAGTAATGAAAATAATGAGGTGAAAAGACTTTATAGGAAAGATTAAGGAGGAGATCAATTATCTGAAAAGTGTACTAAGCCCGCTGAAAGTACTGTCTGAAACGAGCAAGACTGTGCCTGCCGGTGAAGGTAATAGGAATAGCGAGAACGTCACGTTGACTAAACTAAGACGAAGAAGATGGATACCAAGAAGGAGGGATCCAAGAAGAAGATGGATGCGGCTGTCGCGGTATTAGGCGTGTTATTAGCAGTGCGGCGCTTACAGAAACTGTATCAGCGCCGCCACTAAACCTATGATCGAGGAGACGTACTGCTGGACCCACCCAGGGAGCATCGACAAGATCAGCGCCGCCACCAACGCTGTGAGAGTTTTCCTGAATCTCGACGTCTCAACGCGTTTCATTTCCTCCTCCTTCGAACGCTTCTCTTCCCAAGTCTCTACTATCTCTTTCACCCTGCACAGGCTGGCGTTCACAACGGATCCGAAGTGGTAAGAGGAATCCCTGACACTCATAGCGTATCCAACGGCGTCGGGTACATATTCGTCCATCTCCCTCATGAACTCGTCTTCACCCAATTTTCCTTCCAGGAAATCACGACATATAGCCTCAGTCTACTCAACCTGTCAGATAGCTCCTGAACGTTCCACCTCATATCTTCCAATAAGGATAGACCCGACAAAAGGCCGTTCTCCCCATCCATAGCCTCTACCAGCAACCTCTCACGAATACTATCGTACTTATCTATGATACCATCCAATTCCTCTAACCTAGAATGACTCCAGCCTAACACTTTGTAAGACTCCGACAAGTACCTTTTACACAATTTAATATCGTGGATCTCATGACTAACATTAACTCCTTTACTAGCACTTATCTTATTGAGTAAGCTGATCACATTGGAACACATATCGCTACACCTCTTAACATCCTCCTGCACGGTGTGGCATAAGTTAATGCAGTACTTAACATCAATCTCATCAGCACTGACCGACGTCGAGAGTGAGAGTATGGAGAGTGTGACTGTTAGTACTATGAGACTAGTCCATCGCTTACCACACCCCGGTTATCGCGTTTATTACAAGTCCTTCTATTATGGATAGTACTGGCATTAGTAGTCTAGTCCAGTAATCTAGTGATGTTTCCGAATTGTAGAGTGAGTGGAGTAACACTCCTACTAGTAGTGGAACCACAGTGTAAGATATGTGACACGACAACCTATATGATAAAGCTTGTAAGTTATTCGGAGCCTCCTCATGGTAAACCCATTCGGAAAACCCGTACAATACTCCAGTCAATAATCTAGACAACCCCGTGAGCTCGCTAGCCAAGCGTTTCAAAGGCTCCTCAATCACCGGAGCACCAACCCCAAATCCTACATCATCCCAAACCTTAGAGGCCATCTTATCATCACCCAACCAAACCCCGGCCAATAACTTCGAAACATGATCCGCTACATAGTACTCTATCGTCGGTAATTCGAATATCACGATAGCGTAAGCTGCTCGCTTAGCATAATCTATAATCACCCCAGGATCGAGTTTGAACTCGGGCGGTTCTCCAAGCTTTGGCAAGCGTTCTAGTAGTATTGAACAAGCGAGTGATGTCATTAGGTACGGTATGCTAGTGATAACGTACGCGCTCGGTAGTAACCATGGGTGTAATAATAATCTAACCGGTTTCGACTCGATCAACCCGAGTTCTTCTAACAAGTCCTTGAACTCGAACGCTTTAGCACAAAGCTCGAAGTAATTCCACGAGGAGTAAGAATCATACAGTGAACCGACCGAGTTCAAGAACTCAACAAACTCGTATAATCTAGGATTACACTCCTTGATAACCCCAGTAATATCAATACTGCCCGTATCGATATCTCTAACACGCGCATTCCAAACTACCATGATTACTTTATCGTCATCCATATCATACAGTATGTTCATTCCAACTCTTTCAGGCCTCCAGAACTCCTCCTCATCGACTCTATTGGCTAAGTTCTTCAACTTCTCCAACTCCTCACTCGACGGTGAACCCCTCCAAACCCTACCACTCGACAAGTCACAGTATAACTTGAAGAACTCCTTACTAGAACTCCTATAAACGTAGAATACTACAATGTCACCTTGATAATCAATACCTAGGATGAAATCACCTAATCCTAAGTATCTCTTTATATTAATCGTTACAACATTATCTGTATCATCGATGATGTGGACATATAATGGACTTACGTAATCATCACCGAATGAGTACACTTTACCATCTCTTATTATTTATTATATTCAGTTCGATTACAGTATGTTCAGAGAACAATGCCAATAGTGGCGTAGGTACCGTTATGACTGGTATACCACTGCTTATTCTCATTACTGTGTATACATAAGCGTGATTCGGGTTTAGTCTTACGGTATCAATTGTCTCACCGTCTACTGTAACTGATATTTTATCACCTTCGAGCTTGAGTTCGACGATTGGCTCATTGGATATTATAACCTCTTTCTTGTCCTTAGAGTAGTACAGTGTCGCGTGAAGTGGACCTTCTTCGATAGCCTCGATAGCCTTTTTCGTCGCCGTGATTCTCGCGTGTTTTAGGACTTCCTTCTCGAGTGACAAGGCTTGATCGTACACGTTCTGATAGTAAAAACCAGAGGATGGTGTCATCATAACGAGCACCGAGATCAAAACCATCACACAACCTAACATTAACCACTACCCCTCGCGTTTCACTATGAGAGTCCGATCGCAGCTCGAATCACGATCATTGTGGCACTAGAGGGATCCCCTGCCCTTCGGTGTACACTTCGGAAAAAATAAATGGTCATGGGTCTCCGGGAGCGTGTACTCGGAGTCAACACTATTAGGAGTACCACACGCATGCGTTTCCGAAGTGTCCAAATGATCGTTCTCGTGGTGTAGAACGTCGAGTTAATTTAACGCGTGTCGTCGCGTATTGGTTGGGTGGTCGTCATTGAGTAAATTGCTGACAAGTGTTCTGATCGGTCTCTGGGTCCTGTCTTCGTCGGGTTGTGCTCAGGCTGTCGACGTGCCCGATCCGACTTTGGGTGCTGGGAAGGCTGTGGTCAGGTTCGTTCCGTCCTCCAGTGGTTGGATTGCTCAGATCCGTTACTATCCCCCTAGGGGCAAGCAGGTTGTCGTGAGTGCTACCGGTTCTGTAGTGGGCTACAGTTTGAGTCTTCAGGATAAGCTCGTCGGTGGTCCGGTGCGTGTAGGAGTTGTGAGCGTGGACGAGTACGCCCCGGAGCTCTCCGGGTTGTTGGATGGTGTTAGGGTGAAAGCGAGTGTGGATCGTGGTGACAGCTCGTGCCGAGCAGTCGTCAGTGTGTCGAACGGTACCGAGCGTCCGGTCATGATTAGGGTCGTCTACTCGAACTGGGCGCATCTCGATTTCGGCGACAGGTCCTTGGATCAAGATGTCTCACTGAGACTCGATGGTAGGAAAGTGGAGTTGAAGCGGTTCTCGGTCCGTGGTTCGGAGTTCGTTCGTGCTGATTTGGTCCGGACGGATTCGAACGGTTTCAGCTACCCGTACGTGAGGGTGCTTCCTGGGCAGAATGTAGTTCTACACTTGGAGGTCGGTTACGGACGTTCTCCAGGCAAGGTGACGGTGATCAGGAGGGTTCTGTCGTCGGAGTCACCAGTGCCCGCACGTCTGGACGTGAGCGTGCTGAGGCCTGTCGGGTTCGGTGTTCAGGGGAGTCGAGTCTCGTTCTGGGCTCCCGCTCCGGGCGTAGGGTACGTGGTACGATGTCTAGTGCATGAGAATGGTCGTATGGTTCCTAAGGTGTTGAACGGTGAGTGCGATCGTCGTGGGGTGGTGTCGGTGGATCTCGGTGGTGACCCGGAGTTCGTGAGCGTGTACTTGAGGCAGCCCGCAAAGGTGTCGTTCGAAGTCAGGGATCGTGTCGGGGTATCGCTACGTCCTTCGTCCGGTGCTGGAGGGTTGTGGTTGAAGTGGTCGAGTTCTGAAGTATCTGGAGGTATCGCTACCGACGTCCGGTTGAGGGGGCATGCCGGCGGAGTGTTTCTAGGGTTGATACTGGACTCGACGGACGAGGGCGTTGATGTGAGCGTGGACGGCGGTGAGGTGGTTGAGAAAGGTGTTCTGCCCAGTGGTCGTGTGTTCGTCGTGGTGGATGTGGGAGAAGTGGACAGTGAGCGTGTTGTGCGTGTAGTCTCGGGTGTTCGAGTTCTCGACGTTCTGGCCAAGGTGGTCGGGGGTGATCGGTGAATGTTGTGCTCGGTGTTCCTCGCACTGTTGTCGGCGTCGGTCGGTCTGTGTGATTGGTCGGACGGTGTTCCGGAGGAGGATCGTGAGTATCTGGAGGAGGTGTTGGAACAACACGCATCCGGGGGTCGTGGTGGTTCTGGAGGCGATGGGTCCCACGTCGTGCCCGCGTTGCCGTTCGTGCTTCCGCGTGGGTTTTGGCGTGTTCCTGGGCGCTCTTCGCGCCCTCGATAATCACTTCTAGTCTTGGTGGTGGTGAGTATGCCCTGGCCTTTGCCGCCTGAGGTAGAGGAGATCGTCTTGAAGTTAAAGCCGGGTGTTTACGTGGCTAATGCTCGGATCGATGGAGTACCTGAGTACGATCTGCTCAGTGATGTTCTTCGGGATGCGCTCGGTCTTTCTTCCGCTTCCACCTACCGAGTGTTAGTCGACAGGTACTTGGATGAGGTTGGAGCGCCGCTGGTCTTCCAGGCTTCGGATCACTTTCAGTTGAACCGCTACGCTAGGCGTGCGATTGAGAGGCTAGCCGACGGCGTTCCGGTTCTAGTGTTCAATAGGGGATATTTACCGGCCGTCGAGTGCGAGGACATCACCGGGGAGTTCGTGGAGGGTGAGTCGGTGGAGGTGGGTGCGGTGTTCGATGACGGTAGTACGGTCACGCTAGTTGAAGATCCTTCACGGTTGCTGAAAGCTGTCGCGGTCGCGGGTATCGGGCTTTTGATCCTGAGAACTATGGTCGACGAGAGCGTTGATTTCTGGGTTCTGACTGCACTGGGGCTCTTCGGTCTAGCGGTCTCGAAGTTGGGGTGATCTGAGTGAGAGCGAGGACTCATATCCTTCTCACCTACATGTTGGCGGCCCCGTTCTTCGGTGTGGAGCGCGCGATTACTGTGGCGTTTTCGTCGATATTGCCTGATCTAGATCATCCGAATTCACTGGTCTCCTCTTCCATGTACCCTATCGAGGTCTTAACTGGTCGTAATATCAGGTTGGCCGTTTCTAGGAGGTTGAAGCATCGTGGCGTGCTCCATTGTCCTTGGTTGTGGGGTTCGCTCTCCTACGTCCTGTGGGCGACTGGGCATCAGGACCTCTCTCTACCGTTTTTGGGTGGGTTCTTTCACTGCTTTGAGGATGCCTTTACGACCATGGGTGTACCGGTCCTGTGGAGGCGTGAGGGTAGCTCGTGGCGCTCGATAAGGCTCTCGTTGACTGGGTTGTCGTCCGATACTTGGGACGCGATTCTACCGCCGCTCTCCCTAGCCGTCACTTGGGCTCTGTTCCTCTTGGACCCTTCGGAGTTCCACGCGACCCATATGGACGATAATCAGTACCTGGAACGCGTGTACTGGACCTCGAGATCGATCGTCTTGAAACCGTTCTTGCACACGGTAGAAGGGATGAATCGTGAGGCGTATAGGGTTTCGAGGTACGGTCGTCTCCCGCACGTTAGGGTCGTACTCCAGTACTATGGCGGTATTAGGGACATCTCAGGGTTTTGGACGCCGCCGGGATGGGTGAGGGGGGATGACGGGCGTTGGTATTCGCCGCCTGAGTACGGGTACTCCGTAAGGTCAATGTCATACGAGCGAGTGTCGTACGTGGTGAAGACGGTTCGGTGCTGGAAAGTACCTAAGGGCGCGTTCGTGCTCCGGGCGGTCCTGGCGTACGATGGACTGGACCGGGCTGCACTCGAGACGTTGATCAGGAAGGCTGTGATCCTAGGGCTCAGGGTCAGACACGAGGACAGTGTCTCTGGGGTCGTTATCCTGGAGGGGTTCGATGTGGAGGCCAGGACACTACGAAGGCTTCCCGGACCGTCGTGGTGTAAGGTTACCTTCGTGATCTCGTCCGACGCCTCGTGATATTGCCTCGCGCTCGACAGTAGGAGTGGTTCTTATGAGCTACGCCGAAATGATGTAGTATAAAATCAGGATCGGGAGCAGTATCAAACCTACAATAAGTGTCCATTTTTTCGGCTTAAAACTTTTGCATTTATGTCCTCGTCCATGCTTACTACTGTTACTTGAAACTGGTGCCGTTCCAACATCTACGAAATCAGATTCGTCAGATGATTGATCGTAGTTCGTATATTCAATTTCGCTATCATTCTGATGTCCGTAATTTTCATCGTAATCTTCGTCGTATTCATCATCATAATATTTAGGTTGGTACTCTTCTTCAAGGTCGTATTCGTCTGAGTATACCTGGGCTAGTGCTGGAGTGAACGAATGGAATAACCCCAATGCTATTAATATCGTTATCACAGGTATGGCTAGGACTTGGGGATTAGACATCTCGGACCACCCCGTGTCGTTCACTGTACTGTCCGGTTAGAAGGACGTGAACCGTTGCCCGTGACGCGCCAACTCCGCGACGTCGTCGATTGTGGCGAACGCGACGCCCGGATGGGATCGTGCGTAGTCGACGAATTCCAGGATTATCCACCAGTGTTTCGGGTTCGCCGTGATGTTCTCATGGAAGAGTACTACGAACACTGTGGGTCTACCGGGTCGACCGTGCCTGTAGTACTGGTCGAACCCTCGCTTCAGGTTCTCCAAGGCCTCTTCTGGATGGCCCGTAGCGATCTTGGGACGCACGAACAGGTCGTCTGCGAAGGAGCACAGGAACTTCGGCCTCACGGGTTGACGATTCTGGTATTCCCACTCCGTGTAACACGCTATGGGTATCTCCAGGATCTTACCACCTTCTATCCATTTCGGTGCGCCCCTGGTCCCCGGTTTTGTGTAGATCTTGCTAGAGTCGACCCATATACCCTCCTCCACGAGGACACGGTACGTGTTCTCGTCGATCGCCAGACCGGGTGCCCTGAACGCGTCCGGGCGTACTCCGGTGGCCTTGCTGATCCACTCCTGAGCCGTGTGGATGATCTTGCGCTGTTCCTCCTTCGGCAATCCGGCTATCTTACCTGGATGACCTAGGAACGCGTACGAGGCACCCCCGTCGTTGGCGTGGTTGATAATGTCTCCTCCGAGTTCGTGTAGCTCCTTCATCCTGTCCGGGTAAACGTAAGCTTCCCAGGCCGGGACAGCGAACGTCATCGGTACACCCTTCCTCTTGAGTATCTCTGCGAGCCGGACTGAATACTTAGACCCGCCGCAGAGGTCCTCCGTCACGACGACGATGCACCTGGCGTGGGATAGACGGCTGATCCTGTTGCACTTCCTGTGGTGGATGTGTTTAAAGTGGATCGACCCTACCATCGCCGCGAGGGCTACCACTGTCAAGATCAGGACGAAGAACCTCTCGGATACCAGCACGCGTCCGTTGTTTTCAGGGAGCAAATGGCTCATGAGTCCCCACGTAACCCCCCGCGTATGACTGTGTGGAAATGAACGATGGTAAAACGGCACAGTGGTGATTTCGATCATCCTGCGGTCGGTGGTGGTCATAGTTCACTTCGTAGTGTAACACCAGAAATTTTTCAAGTTTCGCTTCGATGGTCGGCCGAACTGGTCCCCCGTCGGAAGCTCGACGTCGGTGGGAACCGATCTTGTGTATGATCTTGTTGTATTTCAAATTGAACTGATGACGTGTAAGCGTGGGTACGCCCCGCGGTTTCTCACACGAATGAGTAGTTCGTGAGACGGTCGGTCGTTGGACCGGTCGTCCTCTGACTATCGTTTAAGTTCGGGTACGGTTCGGGACTACGGGTGGTATATTTGTCGGGTCGGGTACCTAGGGACGTGTGGTTGTTCGGGGTAGTCAGTTTTCTGAACGACGTGAGTTCGGAAGGTGTGTTCGCAGTACTTCCATTTATATTACGGTCCTAGGTGCGCAGGGGCCGGCTGCGGCCGCGTTCGCATACGCGGGGTTTTCCACCATACACGCGTTGACATCGGTGCCGGCTGGGAGAATCTCGGATAGGTTTGGATCAGGGATCGCGCTGTGCTTGGGTTACGTGGTGACTGCGGTCGCGGCAGCGCTGGCCGGCTGTGGTTGTGCGGTAGCCGCGTTCCTGTTTGTACGGGATGGCCTACGGAGTCGTCGACACTGTCGAGCGGGCTGTCGTGGCCGAGCTCTCGGGGACAGCGACCTCGTACGGCGTCTATCACGCGCTCGTCGGCGTCGGTTCCCTGGTCTGCGGACTGGTCGTGGGGTGGTTATGGGAGTCGGTCTCGCCGTGGGCGACCTTCGGGTACTCGGCGTGTGTGATAGGGGTTGCGGCGGCGCTGGTTCCGGTCCTGATCTGGGGTAGGTCCAGTGCCAGTGAGCAGTGAGTGGTCTTCGTGTCCCGTGGTGTTCTAGGAGGAGCACGGACCGATCGGTTCCCTGGACTTGCAAGGCTCCGAACGGTGTCCGAGCTACACACATTTTCGGGGGTGTGATGATTCGGGAGTTTCGAATCCGTTCCCGTGAGTCATCTAGTGCTGCCTCTTTGGTATGGCATACTAAGGAGAGGTATAGCCTCGGGTCTAGCCCGATCCTCGACACTGGATCGACTACCAGGCTACGAGACCTCTACGAGGAATCCTAGGACCGGGTTGACCCCCCAGGCCGGTGACCGACCCGTACACCGTTCGAAGTAATCCGTCACCGTGATCCACCGAACGTAGACGCAAGATCCCGGACGTGGAGATCGACTAGGACGATAAGGACTATAGTGAGGTCGGCGCTGATAAGATCGTTCACGTACTGTTGTCGATTGATACTCATACTGATATCGCACTGTCTATGTACGGTCTATGCTGTATCATGGAATGGTAGTAATACAATTGTTTTAGATTAAGACTAGTGTCTTATCAGTTTGGCTATCGGTGACCTTTACCCTGATCTAAACGGTATCGTTTTCCACGTCGTGACCCTAATCAGGACTTCTCGTACCCCATCGAGAAGCACCTCCCGAGTACTCATCACTTGGTGGCGAAATGTGACCCGATCGGATGACCCGTGAAGGTCGAGCTCTCGTAGAAGATACAGTAGTTACCATCCGTATCTCGAGTCGGAACACGATAAGCAGAATCAGGGTTCTTTGATGGGCTGGCTGGTAAAGGGAGCTCCTAGAGTGTCGAGGGGAGGCTACGTGGCAACCTGTACCGGGAGTAGGCTCGGACGGCGGTGGGTAACAACCGAGCTGGATTACGCCGTTGAGGAGTTTCGGAAGCGAGTCGGGTGACTAGGTCGTACCTGGGACTCCTCGGATCCATTTATCACAATACTGAACGTTTCCTCAGCGGCTCTCAGGCAGTAAGGACTGGCTACGGTCGTACCGGTGGCGACCGGACGCGACGCGAGTGATCTCGTACTGCACGCGAGAACCTTGACGACGTCGATTCGGCCCCGCCAGGTGCGATACTGTCACTTCATCGGTCGTGGGCTCTCCAGTCGGTGTGCTCGTAGTACGTAGTACCCTCGATCCAGCGTACACTCACTAACTCCCGACGACTTCGAAGGGGAATCGTTCCTGCATGTGCATCCTAGAAGTCTCGCCGATGAACACGCGCGCCTTCGGGTAACGATCCACTCCCTAGGAATGTCGGATCCCCGGTTATCGAACCCTTCCGGATAGGGCACGAGTGTCAGTCCGGACGCCACCTCAACCGTCGTCTCTGAGCCTCTGCCCTCCCATTCCAGACTCAGTACGGACCACGGTCGTGACTCCACCCTCCGAGCTGGCTCACCGGCATCACGCGTCAAACCGGCCGCTATTCAAGCCGAACACACTCCCACTATTATAGAGTGTATTTCCGGTAGTGAACCCGAGGACATTCGGGACGAGGTACTACCGGCTGCTGAATGGCTTACCCCAAGCTCGAGACCGTGCTGAAGTACCAGTACTATTACGTTCAGGTTCTCAACGCGCGCGTTCATCAAAGTTCTACGACCTCGCCGAGTTCGATCACTCCATCATCATAAACCCAAGGCGTTGATCCTGTCAATTAAGTTTTACCACATCCGATAGCACGCCTCGGAATACGTCACCACGGTCGAGCCGTACACTACACGTCGACAGCAATTCGGTGGGCCAGAACGTGCCGAGTGAGGTATCGTTATCTCGAGCACATCTTCAGGATATGGAATGAATTCAGGACAGATTCACACGTCCCGATGTTTTCTTACCGCGACCTCCTTGGTGGTCACGGTCTCGGAACGATGAACTTTGTCCGAGGAGCATCCGAACCGGCGTGTTGTAAGCGAACGTACTGGCCACAGCGGAGGACGTATTCTAACGCCGTTTTTGGGTCTCGTTCGGAACGTGCCGACTTCTAATACCTAAGGTCCGAGAGACCTCAGGTGACCATGAGCGACAATCGTTTCGATACCGGTTCACCAAGACAGATAGTGCGACCTTCCGAACAATCACTCCGGAAACATATACGTTGTGTAGTGTGCCTAATAGTACTAGTAGTGTTGACTTTAGGGTGTACGCTCCTATCGATTCGTGGTTTTTATTCTTATAACGTAGGTGGTTGTCTTTCTGGGGGGTAATGCGGGGTGAGGGCGTCACTCGTCCTCACCATGCCCGTGATAGTACTCGATGGTTGCAACCCGGGTTATGCGAGTGATCAAGCTAGTAACTTGGCAGTACCACCATGGTTTGATTGGGTCAAGAATGACAAGACGGATAGGAAATATGCAACGTTGAACAGTATTGAAATCAATTGGGCACCGCATTACATTAACTGGGTAAGGGCTGCAAAGTACGTGCTGTACGTATTCCCAAAGAAGCACCCAAAGAGGAGTAATTACGATGAGTACAAGGAGGCGTGCCGAGAAGTTTACGACGCGTGGGCGGGTTCTAACTCCATTAAATCATCAATAAGAACTGGTGTGGGGGATGGTGGTTAATGTTAGGTTGTGTGATGGTTTTGATCTCGGTGCTCGTTATGATGACACCATCCTCTGGTTTTTACTGTCAGGACGTGTACGATCAAGCCTTATCACTCGAGAAGGAAGTCCTAAAACACGCGAGAATCACGGCGACGAAAAAGGCGATCGAGAGGATTACGAGTTCACATTGCGTGATACCATACTATTCTAAAAACAAGAAGGAGATTATAATATCCAATGAGCCAACTGCTGAACTCAAGCTCGAGAATGATAAATTATCGGTTATAGTAGATGGTGAGACAATCGACACCATAAGACTAGACCCGAACCACGTTTATGCTTATATGTATATGATAGGAGAATCTGGTGGCATCCCAATTGTGCCTGATATAGAACACAATTGTTACGTTCCCGCTAATTTACTCATAATAAAGAACAGTAAGGTTTATGTATTTTACCATCTATTTAGTACAGATACTACAATCCCAATTCCAGAAAATATTATTACTACCCAAGTAGTGGGAATTGACTTTGGAGAATATCTGAAGGGGGGCGTGTATCAACCCGACTTCATCTTAGGCGTTGATCATCAGGGTGATATTATAGTATTCTACGTTTATAGGAGTTCTAGTAAGGAGTTCTTCAAGTTATACTGTGACTTGTCGAGTGGTAGGGTTTGGAGGGGTTCACCGTCGAGTGAGGAGTTGGAGAAGTTGAAGAACTTAGCCAATAGAGTCGATGAGGAGGAGTTCTGGAGGCCTGAAAGAGTTGGAATGAACATACTGTATGATATGGATGACGATAAAGTAATCATGGTAGTTTGGAATGCGCGTGTTAGAGATATCGATACGGGCAGTATTGATATTACTGGGGTTATCAAGGAGTGTAATCCTAGATTATACGAGTTTGTTGAGTTCTTGAACTCGGTCGGTTCACTGTATGATTCTTACTCCTCGTGGAATTACTTCGAGCTTTGTGCTAAAGCGTTCGAGTTCAAGGACTTGTTAGAAGAACTCGGGTTGATCGAGTCGAAACCGGTTAGATTATTATTACACCCATGGTTACTACCGAGCGCGTACGTTATCACTAGCATACCGTACCTAATGACATCACTCGCTTGTTCAATACTACTAGAACGCTTGTGGAAGCCTAAAATACCATTAATTGTACTGTTTGAACTACCGTCAATAAGCCACTATATAGCGGATTGGACTTCGAAGTTATTAGCTAAGGTTTGGTTGGGTGATGATAAGCTAGCTTCTAAGGTTTGGGATGATGTGAGTGTAGGAGTCGGTGTTCCAGTGATCTGGGAACCATTAAAACGCTTGGTTGTTAAAATTACTAGGCTACCTAAGTTGTTAATTGACCAGTGTTATATATTAATGGAATCAATTTATAAACTAACTTACAAAGAGAAAGCTCTAAGTAAATCAAGGGCTCTACCGTTATTAATAGGAACATTACTTCACTCACTTTACGACTCAGGGATATCATTAGATAATTGGACAAGCCTACTGAGACCAATACTGTCTACGGTAGGAGGAGTTATAATAAGTATAGTAACCGGGTTGAAATAGGCGATGACAACCCACCACAGCCTAACTTCCTTCACACTCTCATGGGATGCTCACTAGAAGATGCTAACTAGATACCGATACCAACGTGAAGACGTCCATAGTACCTATGAGTACTCAGAAACCGTCCGTGGCGACTCTTCCATAAATGCCGTTCACGGCCTTGTGGAGTACCCGAACCTTTCTACAATTATACTACTTTATTACCACTTACCGGGAGATGGGTGTAGGACGAGAATGAGCGTCTTACCGCCGTGCCGAGATCAGCAGCCTGACTCCGATCACCGCGGAGATCGCGGCGAGTACTGCCGGCACAGTCGGAGTCCCGGTCTTGTACTCTCCCACGACGGTTCCCTTCGTGATCTTACTCTCTTCGAACTGGGTCGGCCCCTCTTCCTCGTTCCTCGCATAGACGTAGATTGTGTCCCCGTCTACCACCTTCGCCACGTGGGCCTTAAACTCCCTGGGGAACCATCTTGGGAGCGGGTCTGGCTTCGGGTACCTGCGGTACTCGGCGAGCCCCTTTTCGACGAGCATCTCTGAGAGGGTTATCTCCTCGTCATCTGGGTAGACGTCCGCGATGATACGGTGGTACTTCCCTAGACCGTACGCCCGGCACTTCACGTAGCCGCCGGAATCACGGATTTTCTTTTCCACGAACTCTCTAGCCTTCAGCCCGAGCCGGTACTCCTCCTCGCTCGACGGGTGGAATATCTCCGGCGCGTTGATCCGTGCGAACCGGACCCTTACGGCGGGTTTCCCGTCGAAGTACCTCACTGGCACACCAAGAGCCTCCAGCTGCCTGAGTTGGTTGTCCGTGAGATTCAGCCATGGAACACCGTTACCGGGTGCGGGTTCCGGCTCCTCTGGGTTGACCCATGGCGGAGCTCCCAGCGTCGTCGTCCCGGAGAGCGCCAGTAGGGTCGCCAGGGCCACGAGCAGGGCTCCGACGACCTTTCGCAAGGCGCTCCCCCTAGTCGTCGGCGCGTCGTCGGTTCATAAGGTTACTTCGTTCGTAGTCAATCGCGGATCTTCCGGACCCGCCGACACGGGTTTTCGAATTATTCTCACCTCATCCCAGACGGTCGACTTCGTCCCGAAGGACTCGTCTTGCCGTCGATGAGTCACTACCTAAAACTCAGGTACAGCCAGAAACAGGCACCGGTTCGTGCGGTATTCTCTCTGTCGGTGGGACACTCACCGTCACCTAGGGCTACGTGTGCGCTCCATCATGGTTCGTGACCTTCACGTTCACGGTGTATCCTGACAGGTACCTAGTTCGATGTGGAGATACCATCGACGGTCACCTAACCCGCTCGTCCCTCATACCCCGGACGATCCCTTTATCCTATAATCCACACGACGGACTGAGTCGTCCTTCGGTGTCAGCACGATCACTACCATCACGTCGTACGGGCCGTTACCGTAGAGACTAACGGTTCGGTACCTTCGTTATATCGGCTTATCATCGAGCGCGGTCTTAGGATCTGAGACCTTATACTCCTCCCCATTGATCACTATCTCATCATCAGAGAACCCGAGTCACCGAAGGCTTACACGTCGACAGCTCACGCGCTCTTGGACCGACTCACGACCTCACTCCCGAGCACGTACGTAGCGACTGTCTGGTTGTGCTGGACTAACTTACCGGATGGTGTCAGCCCGTACTCGCCGAAACAGTTGAATCCGAATATAGTCACGTCCTCGCCTACCAAGTCCCGGAGAAGGCGCACAGCGTCGTCAGTGTCGACGATCAGATGTCGAGCCGCGCAGTTGAACACGAACACGACCCCTAGCTCCTTTGGCGAGCCGGCGTCCTCCAGCGCCCTCTGTACCGCTATCTTGAACGATCCCTCAACGTCACCTGGCTCCATGATCCGGGCGGCGACGCTGTTCGGGAGTGGCGACACCAGTCTCATGGCCCTTCTCTCCACGTCCGCGTCGATCGGCGTTCTGACTAGGTAGTAAGGACGCGGTCCTGGGTCCATGATCCCCAACGGGTGCTTCAGGAGGGTTTCCATCTCGGGCTTCTCTCCCACGATATCGACGTAGACATCTAAGGCTGGCTCGCCGTTCATCTCGATCACATCTACACCCTCGATCTCGACGATCATCGGATCAGATAACGGGACGAAACCGTGATCGACCGCGTGCCCGCGCTTCACTGATGAGTACAAGACCAGTACCGCCAACGCGTCCTCGTACACGCCAGAATTATCGAAAACGTACGTGTGTTCGAACTCGTACTCGTCCGCGGTCATTCCGCCGACGATTCTTGGTACCGTACCAAGACAGTCCATCACACCATTGAGCACACCCATTGACGCCTCCGGACTGTTAAAGCAGCATAAACCATCGGCGAAGAGTAAGACGTCGACCAGGGAGTGTCGGACCACGTCCATGTTACCGGTTACGAGTCCCGTTGCCACCGGGGCGAGCGATGCGGAGACGTCTACTTTCACGCTCCTAACCGCTCTAGCCACGGTCTCCCTCGCGACTCGGTACGGGTCCTTCGAGAGGCCCGTGCCGATCGCCATTCCGAAGGCCATGAGCTTGGACAGCTCCATCGCTAGTATAGCCACAGATCCGTCGCTGAACCCGTCCGTGGTGATATTACCGGCGGACGAGAGACCTAGGATCAGGCAGTCATAGTTCAGGTACTCTACGAGCGCCTCACGGACTTCGTGAGGGTCGTGTCTGGGCGAGAAGGCGCAGAGAACGACGTCGATCCTGTCGAGATCCTCGGCGGCTTCTTCTAGCGCTTCTTCCGGGCTGGATTTCGACATTCCGGCCCCAGCTTTAAACGGGGTGGACATGCGTTCCTTCCCCCGTAAGGCGGCCGGAACGCGTCGGTTAACGCGATGGATGACATATTCTTTACGGGAACTAAAGACGTACTGATTCCGATACGGCCGCAGCGGTATCAAAAACGGGAACATGTGGGTGGGCACGCGAAGATGGCGAGTCTGGCAACTACCGCACTCTAGTCACCTACAGGGTGATCCAGATTTGTAGACCTATACACGCTTCAACGTGAACGCGCACAGATCCTCATCGACGTTCATCTCAACGAGTCGATACTTGGCGCCGAAAGTCATCTCTGCGAGCTCCAGGATGGTCGTGACGTAAGGACACACTACAGGCATCTTATCCCGATCCAGGAGCTCACGGCGTACCTTCTCGAACGGGCACAACTCGATCACAACTTCGAGCTCGTCTTCGGACCCTTCAACGCGCACTTCAGCGTCGTCCGCGTGCCTTAAGGCCTCTTCGATATCTTCGGAGAGGGAGTTCTTGTTCTCCCCGGATACCTCTAGAAGTCCGTCTTTTTCGAGCAACTCGAGCATCCGTAGACCGGCAATCCGGTTCAACGCTAGAGCCATCTTACCGTGCGTTTCGAAGAGAGCTTCCTGAAGGCCTACCATGAACGCCAAATAGACGTCACGATGAACCAACCGACCCCGTCCGGGGGGGCGTTCTATATTATCAGTCTTACCGTGATAGGAGTGTCGACGAGCATGGTCGGTAACCGGTCCTATCGTTAGCGTCGCCTCATCCCGCCTGCGAACAGTCAGAATAGTACTCAACCTTTGATGGACTCGTCTTCTGCCCTTATAGTCGACGGAGTTAGGTCGGCGTGAGCAGGGCAGTTGAATCGACGAGAGGGGCGGGCCCCGTTCCAACGCGTGGGCGTAGACCCTGTCGGTCGGAGGGTGAAATCCTGTCCCGGTGATGAACCAGGAAGTCCCGTCGGATCGGATTCCGATCACCGACGTGTCGTACTCGCATGCGTGGCAATGTGGACCCAAAACTGTTATCCCTACGAATGCAAAGAACGGACTGGGGCCCACCGACATTGATGGCCACAGTCGCCGTCCTGACCGCGTTCCTCGCGGTGTTGAGTACCGCGGCGGCGGAGTACCCTATCAAGGGTGAGGTGTCGGGGACGTTCGAAGTACGAGTCGAAGTGAGCCCCGGTACGCAGGTGGATGCGGGAGAATATGCGGTAATACCCGGGAAGGAATATCTCTACCTAGTCATGGTGGAAAAGGACGATCTAGCAAGTTCTGGAGAGTTCAGGACGCAACCATTCCTGGTGCCCGTACCGATTAAGAAAGTAGAAGTGTGCGGGTCACTGGTCAAGTTCCAGAACGGCCTAGATGAGGAGTTCGCGGCGTACTGTCTGAACCCGATGGGGCGTCATCCGAGAGGCGAGATGGTAGTGCCGAGATGGAGCGAGATCGAAGCGAGGTGCGTTGGGATCAAGGTAGTAACCACGGAAGGTACGCATATCGAGGAGCGGCATCTCACCCCGGAGTGGGTTAAAGCCGTCTGTTACCGCGTGGATGGGGTAGTCGACCCGAAGGAGTGGAAGAGGGATTCCCAAACGATAGTATGGATGACGGAGGCCGCCATCCCAGAGCGTGTGAACGTCGATACCAGAGTGAGGATCGACGTGAACGCGACGGTACAGGTGAACGCGCAGGCTTTCTTCGATATAAACAGGAGCGAGCTGAAGGAGCTCGCGGAAGCAGGTGACGAGATGGCGCGACAGCTGCTCGAGTTCTTCAGCAGTAAAGAGGAACTGGAGCGGATGATCGATACCGCGCGGGACGCGCTTAACTTCGTCGAGCGGCACCTGAGTGACGTGGTTACGGCTGCGCAGACGGCGAAAGAAGTGTACGAAACGGCGAAGGGCGTTTTAGGGAAAGTTCCAGTTCCGCCGATAGTGACGGTGATGGCGCTGGTTGTGCTGGCGATTTCCGGGCGCCGTCCATGAGTCAGGGTGCCCCTCCCACGCGGTATCGTCATGGAAATCGAAACAATACCGACGACGCTTTCGTGAGCTCGACTGACTCTGGAACGTTAACCTGAGGTCAACACTTCTGGGCAGGCGGGAGAGACTCGAACTTCGATCCCCCATGAGAGTAGTGATCCAGTGATGTGGAACGCCCTCGGTCCTGACTCTAGGATGATGAAGGCGGACTTAACCGAACCGACATTTTTCTCGTCATCGAATCTCGCGTCGAAATCTCGTATATCACGCGCGCTAAGGCGGCAAGTCTCCCAAGCCCGCTAGGTGTTAAAAAACGAATATCTTTGGTGAAGAGGCGGTCCGAGGGGCGGGGCGCGGGTCGTTGCGTACGCGTTATACCTTACACTTCCACGTCGGCCACCTTGCGTCTCCTCTCTACGAACGTGCGAGTTCCCTGCACTCCCATACAGGGTTTCAACGAGAAGACAATCTCAAGGAGATCCAAGGCCTCATCCACGGGCCTCAAACTCAAGGCTTTCCGGACTATCTTAGCTACATCTTCCACGGAGTACCCCCGGAGGATCGCCATCGCGACCACCCTGACGATCCTCTCCAGTATATTACGTCCTCTCGGGAGGTCCTTATCGACCTCATCCTTCTCGTCCATCTCCTCAAGTTCCAGTGGTACGACGTGGTCTTTCACGACCTTGGCCGGCAACTCGTGTTCACCCCCGACCGGTGGGGGTCCCCACTACGAACTCAAACGAACGTCCACTAATGTAAACGAGATCCGGACCCTAATTACCCTTTCTCTGACAACCTTAGGTTAAGTAAACTTAGGTTAACTTCACGGTCACTCGCTCTCGTACTCTTTCAGAAATTCGAGCACACTGCTGTGTCTTTCCACGAGCCTACTCACGCGATCCGGATCCACTCTCATCGCGCCCCTGGGCCGGAACCCTGCTCGGTATCCTAGCAACTCGTTCAGCTCACTCGCCGGCAGCGACACAAGCCGGACCTCCGCCAGCATGACCAGCCTCTCCCATCTATCGTCTCCCCACAGGATTGTGGAGACTTTAGGATCATTGCACTTGCTTGCAATCACGCCACAGTACCGGTAGCGGTCCTCACCCCCATCGTCCCTGAAGAGAAGCACGTCTCCCTCACCGAGACTTTCCCACACCTTCTCGCCGGGGTCGAATCCCCACACACCCCTGAACGTCCCGAAGGTACTAGGGATCTTCCGGAGCCGGTTCCCGGGGTACACGCTGTTGGTTATTCTCCTCCTATACTCAGCCGTTGGTTTTCTCCAAATGAGGACGAGGTTCTCGACTTCGGGATCCCTTCTCTTGCGATCTCTCCCAAGTATGGACTCTATCAGCGCCTCCTTTTCTTCATTCGATATCCGTCCCATGCTGCTCCTGAGCGCCTCCCAAAGCTTGCGTCGTATCTCCTCCTCGTTCTTCACGATGTACAAAGTCCTACGACCGGATCTCCGCCTCCCGATGAGCTCCCTGAGACCGGACATGTACGCGTGGACGGCGTGCTCGCTGATCTCGTAACCCACTGACTCGAGCACGTCACGGATGTCACCCGCGGACATGTGCTTCCCATACATTTTCCAGGCCAAGTACACGACCGCCGCCACAGCCCACTTCTTGCGAAGTCTGCGCTCCCTGAGGGCTTCGCGAAGTTCGCTTTCTAATGAGGTCATGAGTGGCACTCTTGCCCCCCGAAGTTCTGACTCTCCCCAGTGATTACGCGTCACCAGGACCGTCGGGAACAGCATCCTTCCGCATACTGGTTCCTGCGCCACTCGGTCGAAGCCGACATCTATAACTTTGCGCCATGATTGTACGCGCTCGGGCGCGTAGGGGGTGCATACTTGGACCTCGACCTGACCGCACTGTTCGGTAGGAAAAAAGTGATTATCTACCACTACTACGGTTACCCTGGGTACGGACACCACTACTACCACGGATACCACCTCTACGGACACAAGACCGGCCTGCTGGGAAGCCTGCTGAAACTAGGGCTTCTGGCGATCATCGCCGTAGGACTGCTAGTCCTACTGCTGATGGCCTTTGGTCTATACCTGATCCTGAAACTCCTGCGAAGGCGACGAGAACATCAGCCAGCGACGTAGTCACCTCACGAACCGACATCGAGTTTTAGCTCCCACACGTTGGAATGTGTAACGCCTGCCTCCGCCCGTACGCTCGGCACGACCTCGGAATCTCCGGTGCCGGTCACACTCTTGTACTCCCGTGGAGATGCGGGCGTCCACGTGAAGGTACCGAATAAAGTCAAATTATAAGGAGTTAAAACGAAAACCCTGATACTACACGGCTGAGAGAGTTTTCCGATACCGGCTCGGTCGGACGGGAACACCGTGAGGATCCCGGGAAACAGCTCCCTAAACTCGGAAGAGGTAACTGTAGGATCGCATCCGTTGCTGTTCACGTAGTTTCGAAAATGGGAGGTGAAGAGGGTGTGCTTACCCTCGCTTCAGCTCAGTCTTGAGGTCCCTATAATCCCGCTTTAGCTCTCGCACCACGTCGGCCGGTCGCAGACCCAGCAGGCGCAGCACCACGTACTCTATCAGTCCCAGCACAGCCAAACCGACGGTCAGCTTCAGGGCCGCGAACACCGGCCACAGCATCCATTCGAACCCCATCATCGATCCTCCGTAACCACACATAGGGCATCCCATGGGGCAGAACATGTGGCCGAAGGGTGGCATCCGAGCTCACACCAGTCCGTTCTAACGTTCGATAGTGTTCGGAGGCGTTAATAAGGTTATCCCGAAACGCCGACCCGTTGCGAGTTTCCATCCGTCGGGCACCGTGTGAGACATCTCACGATCCTCCCGTGTGCAGAACGTTCTTACCCGTTCCGTCGCGGCTCACCAGTGGCTTCTAAGTACATCGCTAGAGCCGCCTGTTCAACCCTCTGAAGCACAATCACCGGGTGAAAGGGGGAACGTAGCTACGGTCCCGATTCGCGCCCGGACGGCGACGTCTTACACTTCTTCCTCTAAAACGAGGACCACATCGTGAGGTTACCTCGGAAGATGGCGGTTCTACTCGGAGCTCATTCAGCGGGACGCCACCAATCGAGCCTACGACCACTATGACTGGGAGCTCGCCGAGCTTGCGTACCGTCCGCGACGACGTCCTCGGAACTCCTTTCTCGCACTCCAGATGGGGGATGCGCAGGCCGTATCTGAGCCTGTCGGAATCGAAGGACGTAGAAACGCGTTTCCAGGTCATATACTATCGCGATGACCGCCAACGCGGTCAATACCGGGACCAGCGCAGGAAGGTTATACATAGATGAGGACGGAGGTGAGTCCAGGCGGGCGGAATCTTGAACGTATCGGCTCCGATGCCCGCGTAGGTATTAAGCTCAACCGTTCGGGAACCGAAGGGGGACGGAACCCGGGTCGTCCCGGCGGGCCCGAGGGCGGGGTGTCCCCCCGCCACCGTGAGGGTCCCGCTGATAATCCCGGGGACACCGTCCCCGGCCAAACGCACACCCAATAGGGCATCACGTGACCGTCAGGACCCACCCTCGCCCGGATGACTTCGTGCGTTAAGACACCCGGAGGTTAGCACGACGTGAAAGCCGCTACCGGTTCCTGCCGCCGGCCTCGGTAGCTGTGATAAGATCAGACTCCGCACGTCGGGACGTCTCCAGTCGGACCGATACCGATGAGGAACCTACCCCGAGGCTGAACCGTGACGAGGGACGGGGTGTCCGAGGCCCGTCGTCCCGGTCCCCCGTTCTCGCGATGATCCGACCATGTCCCATGAGGAGATCGGCAAAGTAGCGTCCCCCACACCGCGTTGACACGTCAGGAATCACTTGGCGCCACCAGAAGTGGAAGGTGTGTCGAGACGTTCCATGGACCGTTCTCGACTCAGATTCGGACGAAATCGCGGGTCGAGATCCGATCGGGTCATCCCGGTCCTTGTCGAAAGGTCAGGTCTCGCCGTCGTTTCGGACGTCCACCGGTTCGATCGCACGATCCTCTACTCTGGATTCTCTCCTCGGTCGCCGCAGAGCTCTTTCACGAGGTACGTCGAGCCCATAACAGGTCGGATGGATCCTCTGGGATGAGGATGGGTCGGTGGTCCGTGGGTTGGACGCTCGTCTCGACTTGTCATCCCGACATGGACGTCAGGACCCTCCTCGACGGGACTATATCATGGGGCTCGTGTGGTTCCGAGGTGGGTGAAGTCGACGGGCACGTAGCCGATCGTATGCGAGGAAGACCAGTAGAGGTGATTCGTTAGCGGTCGGTGACCCCCACCGTCGTCACGAGTCCGCGAGCGCCAGGTTGAATCCTCATCCCGCCACCAACTCGGGCCGGATCGCGCCGTCCGAAAATACCTCCGGTGGGTTCGGTCGCTCCTGGCCCGAGCCCGGACGAGTGCGATGAGTCCGTATCCTTGCCGATCTGATGTCGAACGGTGCGCGACGGGACCGTGGGCACGGACCGAAGCCCCACCGAGGAGCTCGGGCCACATCGTTCTTACACCGGAACTGCAACCCTCTGAAGCGACCGAAAGACGGAAAGTCCACACCGGTCGAACTTCCCGTGGAGTTCGTGGTTTCACGAACGCCACCGAATCGACGGGGCCGATGGCCCTTGTACGGGGTGCCGATCCCGGCGTTCGTCGCGATACCGTTCTACCTCGCGGCGGTGGGCCGGGGGATATTGGCTCTCAAGTGGGCGTGGCGCGCCGGGAACACCGTCCGAATGTCCTCCATCCTGACGTCCCTCGCGGCTTTAACGGTATTCTACCTCTCCGTGCCGACGGTCACGGTCGCGGCGATCACACTACTGGTCTCGACCGTGCTCTTTTACATTTTCGGCACCTTCATCCCGCAGTACGATCGCTTCTACGTCGAGTACCGAAGACGCTGGGGATACGACGAGGCTCCCAAGCACGAGGTCCTGAAGCTCGCCCAGGAGTGTCACCTTGACGTGCTTCCACCGGCCCTCAAGCTGCTGGATGGAACTGCGTACCTCGCAGCCTACAACGAGCGGAATAATCCGGGTGGATGGGACCCCATAGACAAATTCCATAAGCTCCTACTGGAGTTCGAGGAAGGGTCGTGGGAAGGTGGCTACGTCGGGCCGAACGCGTGGCGGATTGTGTGTGACGTTGCCGAGCTATCCTTTGATCATCCGGAAGTGGAGCTCGCCCGCCGCCTCAAGGAGGGTGAGTAAGCGTGCCCGGCCTCCCGAGACGCGCCTCCTTCGAAAGCTCTTATGCTCCTTACACTCGGATTGAACGCTACGAAACGCTACGACCCAACGAAAATCAGGAGCGACCCCATGCGACTCGGAGTCGTGGATCCGTACGCCTGTGCACGGCTCGGGCACCGTCGTCGGAGAGACAGTACGAGATCTCGCACGGCAGTTCGACGACAGTTGACAGTAGTTTGTGAATGATGTGATCCAGTCCATGTACTGCACTACAGGTTTAAACCCATCTTATCTTGGGTGTGCGAACCCCACACTCACGTGCGGACCACGCTCGCGTTGAACAATTTAGAAACCAAACTCTAATTTTATGATACATACTTCTAGATTCGGAAACACTTAAAGTCCCAAGAACCCCGGGAACTACGGCGGGTGTCGACGATGGATACCTGTCCGGACTGAACCCGGTGAGGAGTGGCTATGATCCCGAAGCCATATCTCATCTCGATAGTCAATATCGCGCTCTTCGTACTTCGCCCTTGGCGCCGACGGGGGCGCTCGGAGATGGTTTCACTGGTCGTGACTCGCTCGGAGTGTCGTGCGTTGAGAGCACCTCCTTCCGAGGTGAGCCCGCTTTCGTGAGCTAGGTGGAAGTCCCGGTAAACGTCTCAGACGCTTGAACCTGAGTTACCGGGAGTTGAAGGTTCATACTTGCCCTCAAGCGATTCCCGGGCTGTGGAAAGTCACTCTTTCGAAGGTTGATGTACGGGCTCTTCCTCGTCTTTTCTCCAGTTGCCGTGTTCTTCCAAGTGATGTTCTTGCTCGCCGTGATCTCCCGACGGGACATGCCCCCACTCGATCACCGTCCTCACAACAGACCCGAATCGCCTCACCCCCCTCACCGTCCAGATAGAGGTAAACTCCGACATCATGAGATCCAGATGACATTTCCACGTGTCCGAACCGGTCCATAATTCCCTTACCGACGCAATACGTACTGTAAAGCACCTCACAGTCGACTCTCAGCGACCACGGTGAATCGTGCACAGATTCTTCGGAGATCACGTACACGTAAAGCTCGTCAGTGACTCTCTGGAAGTTCCACCTCATGTCGAACCTCGCCGTCTCGGACCACGTACCAGCTTTCGGGCTGACGCTTACCCTCATTCGAGGGTCAGGGCTCGCTTCCCGCACTTCCACGGCCGGGTATCTCTCCGCGACGATGCTTGTCATTGCGACGAGCACGACGATAGCGAGAACGACGACGAGCTTCGGCGGGATCCCATCCCCATCGTGGTACGCGCGTCGAACGGTATGAAGTCGCGTCGAGACCTTGATGAGCTACGCGACTGTAACATGGTGCAAATTACGTCAAAAGTAACATAAATTCTGGACTATATGAGTGCTCATGAAAGTTCGACGACGATCATGCCCCGTCGTCGTGTCGGGATCGTTCCGGTACTCGTACTCAGGTAATGCGGAGACTGAGAACTTACGAACACAGACACTGGTCGGTAAGTTAGAAAGCAGTACGTTAATCCGGGTGTCGCCTCCTGACCCTCCGAATAGGGCGTCGCGGACTCTTAGGTTTTATATCAGCTCGCCGTCGGCTACCGGTCGGGGGCCGGGGGAGTAAGCCGCGGGGAAATCCGGGCCCGTCCCGATGTAGGTCGGCGGGAACCCCGAACGAGGGGACCGTCGACCCGAAGGGCCCCTACGCGGGGGTTCGGGCCCGGGGGACCGCGGCCGAAACCCCGGTCCCACTCCCGGTTTTCCGCTACCGAAGGGGGTGAGAACCCGTGGTCCGGATGCGGTTCGTCCCACAGGTGTGCCCCTTCTGCGGGTGCGGGTGCGGCGTCCTCGTGGGCACCGACGGCGAGGAGGTCAAGTTCCTCGAACCTTGGAGGCGACACCCCGTGAACGAAGGTAGACAGTGTGTTAAGCTCTGGGAGCTGCCCGAGGCCGTGCGGAGGGATCGATTGGAACGACCGGTCAAGATGAGCGAGTCGGGCGAGCCACGCAGGATCTCCTGGAACAGGGCGCTCGAGGAGGTAGCCGAAGTCCTCTCGACACACGAACCAGAGGAGGTGTACTTCGTCACCTCAGCGAAGGCCACGAATGAGGACAACTACGTGGCGCAGAAGCTCGCACGAGCCATTGGAACGAACAACGTGGATCACTGCGCGCGCCTATGACACGCTCCTACGGTGGTCGCACTGTCCGAGCTCATGGGTTCCGGAGCGATGACTAACTCGATCCCGGACCTGACCGAGGCCGACTGCTACCTGGTCGCTGGTTCGAACACGTCGGAGCAACACCCGATCGTGTACCGACGGATCCTTCAGAGCATCGAGGAGAACGACGCGGACCTCATCGTCCTGGACCCGAGGCGTACGCAGATCGCGGAACTGGCCGATATACACCTGCAGGTAAAGCCGCGGACCGACCTGATCGTGTTCCTCTACATGGCCAAAGTGATCGTCGAGGAAGGCATGTACGACGGGACGTTCATCGAGGAGAGGACCACCGGGTTCGAGACGTTCAGAGAATACGTCCTCGAGGCAGTCTCGGAAGAGGACGTTCGTGGGATCGCCGGCGTGGATCCCGGAGACGTACGTGAGGCCGCCGTGCGCTACGCCGAGGCGGACCGCGGATGCATCCTCTACTGCATGGGGATCACGCACCACGATATCGCCACCCGAACCGTCCGCGCGTTGTGCGCGCTCGCCCTCTTGACGGGCAACGTGGGAAGGCAGGGCACGGGCGTCAACCCTCTCCGAGGACAGAACAACGTCCAAGGAGCGTGCGACGTGGGCGCCCTGGCGACCCTGTTCCCCGGGTACCGGCCGATCAACACGGAAACAGCGAATGAAATATCGAAAATTTGGGGTTTTGAGGTACCGGACGAACCCGGCCTCAAGCTCACGGAGGCCTTCGACACGAATGAAGTCACCGTCATGTACGTCGTCGGCGAGAACCCCGCTGTCTCGGAGCCGAACATCCACCACGCGATCGAGAAGCTCGAGAGCCTCGAGTTCCTGGTAGTTCAGGATCTGTTCCTGACGGAGACTGCGGAGTTGGCGGACATCGTGATGCCGGCGGCTGGCTGGGCGGAGCGTACGGGTACGTTCACGGCGACCGATCGCCGCGTCCAGCTCGCGGAGAAGGCCGTGGAGCCACCGGGTGAGGCCCGGCCCGACTGGTGGATACTCGAGGAGGTGGCATGCCGGCTAGGTCTTGAGGGTTTCGACCACTCGTCTCCCCGGGAGGTCTTCGAGGAGATCCGCCGTGTCGTCCCCCAGTACCGCGGGATCACGTACGATCGACTGCGAAAGCGGCCGGGTGGGATCCACTGGCCCTGCCCTAGCGAGGATCATCCAGGCACACCAGTCCTCCACACCGAGAAGTTCGCTACCGAAGACGGGAAAGCCAAGTTCCCAGCACCCGAGGACCTGGAGTACGAGGAACCGGACCGCGACGTCGACGATGAGTACCCGCTGATTCTCACCACGGGCCGCGTGTTCGCGCACTTCCACACCAGGACGGTCACCCGGCGGTCGCTGCTCCTGTGTAGGGAAGTCCCGGAACCGTTCGTCGAGGTTCATCCGGAGGATGCGGATGAGTTCGGCGTGCGAAACGGCGATCCAGTGGTCGTCGAGACACCGTACGGGGAGTGGAAGTGCCGCGCCGAAGTCACCGATCGGGTCAGGAAGGGCGTGGTCTTCACGCCGTTCCACTTCGGAGAGAACGTCCTAACACCCCATAACGTCCGCGACCCAGAGTCCGGTATCCCGGAGTACAAGCACGTCCCAGCTCGCATCAGACCAGCCTCCACGGACTCCTGAAGGGGGTTCTCGATGTCCCGTCTCGACGTTGAAGTCGGCGGATGCTACCTCGTCAGGTCTTCGGACCCTGAGACCGTAGAGGTAGCCGCGTGTGGTGGCGCCGTCACGGAGCTCCTGAGGTACGCTCTGGAAGAAGGCTTGTCGGACGTCGCAGTCTGCGTGGAGCGCGGTGCCGACGTACTGGACGGACGGCCAGTGGTCGTGGACGATCCGTCCGAGGTCCCTTCGGGTTCGTACCACTGCGCGCCGGTCCAGTTGGCCAGGATCGTGGCGGAACTGCACCGGGAGGACCCAACGCTGCGTGTCACGGTCACCTGTAGACCTTGCGACGCCAGAGCTCTCGAGAGGCTCGCCGAGAGGGACCTCGTGGACCTGAACAGGGTGTACCGGATAGGCCTCAACTGCGGTGGAACCTTTGAACCGTGGGTCGTGCTGGAGATCTTGGAAGAGCACGGTGTCGATCCCTCGAACGTCGAACGAGAGGAGATCGTCAAGGGGCGCCTCATCCTGGAAACGGAGGACGGTACCGAGGTCTCCGTCCCGATCGACGTGTTGGAGAGAAGTGGTTCCGGACGCAGGGAGAACTGCCGAAGGTGCGACGAAAACGTGCCTAAGAGCGTCGACCTGGCCTGCGGTAACTGGGGAGTCCCACAGAATCTCCGCGGCGAGTGGACTTTCGTCGAGGTTAAGACGGAAGTGGGTGCCGGGCTGTTAGCGGGGGCTCGGGAGGACGGTAGGGTGGAGATCAGGGAGGCACCGGACGAGTCGATACGGACCAGGGAGAAGATCGACGGGATAATGCGGAAGATGGCCGAGTGCTGGAGGAGCGAGACACTGGACGAAGGTTCCTTGACGGAGGCTTTGGAAGCTCTCGACCGGTGCGTCAAGTGCCGGAGCTGCCGAGAGGTGTGTCCGGTATGCTCGGCGTGCGAGGAGGGTTGTTGGGAGTTCTCGGGTCGGGGTAGAATACCTCCTAACCGGTTCTGGCACGCTCACGTGGCCCAATGCGTCGCCTTGTACTGCGTGGAGTGCGGGGCGTGCGAGACGGCATGCCCGGCCGAGATCCCGTTGACGCGGGTTTACCACACCCTACGTCGGGAGCTCCCGGACATCGTCGAGCGCATGACGGGTCGGCGGGAGAGTGACTCGGAAGATGTTCACGATTCCATGGCGTGACTACCACAACTCTCCACCGCGAGACTTGCAAGCTCAGGGTGGCCACCGCCCGGTGCGTGTTCACATCCACCACGAACCACCGAGATACGGGCCCGGCTGATTCACCCGTTTTCCTTGCAGTACTATAGGTCCTTGAGACGGCGCCAGGAAGCTTAGGCGTTACCACCCGACATTGCCGTCCTTTGACGGACGGGAACGTACGCCGGAACGTGTATCACATGTGTTTTCATGTACATGTACGGCACGATGGGGGCCGATTCACTTCGAAGTGCTTGTACCACTGCAATAATTGGGATCGGGAAACCGTGGAACCGGCAGGGGACGACTGTCGTCACTCCGTCCCTGACCGATCGGAGATCAACCGTTGGACGCAAGACCCTGGCTCCGTCTCACCGGACAACGGAGTAACCTCGGGTTTCATCCGTACGTCCCATCCCTTCCGTTTCGCGAGCTCATTGAACAGTAATACGAACGGACATGGCGGGACCTGGCGTATAATTTCGAGTTCCTCTGGATCCGCCACGTCTCGGATCAAGCTCGAGTAGCACAGACGACAGCCCTCCACCCGAAGTTCGTCTTCCTCCAACTCCACCTCCGCAAACGGTTCCAGTAGCTCGATCAGCGCCTCCCGTGGATCGTCGGGTAGATCTTCGTGGAGCAACTCCACCATTATCCTTGCCATGACTCGACGAGTCGCGTTCCCACGCTCTCCGAACAGCCTAACCGTGGCCAAGGTTATCGCACACTCCATAGCCCTCACGAACTCCCATTCGACAGCCATCGAACTCCCTCCCGGGCGTCGACGGTTCGACTTTAAGCCTCTTCTGTGCACGGGGCCCATACACCACGAACTTTGGTCGAGTGTTCCGGCCCAAGGCTTCGATCCTGCCACGACGCGGGTTCACTCCATTATCCGAGTAACCGCCTGTCACCGGACCCACGGACCGGTACTACTGACCCGAAACGGGTGAGATAAGTGAAGTATCGACTATCATCGACGTGGACGTCCCTGGTGCGTATGTAGATGTAGACACCGCGTCGGTGACACGGGAAACCTACTGTGACTCGTGGACCCCAGTCCATTAGCGTGGAGGAAGGTCGGTTCGAGCCCGTTGAGCTACCGTCGTCTGGGAACTCGTGGAAAGGACAATAGTGTTGAAAGGTAGTTGCCCGACGGCGGTTGAGGGATCGGAGGGGAGTTTCCACGCGTATAACCTCCTGGCGCGGTCCACCCCAGACCGTGCCGCCACTCTAATTCAAGTACTGCCTGACGTAACCCATAGTGAGGTGGCTATCTGACCGAGATGCCTCGGGACGATCGAGTGCAATCTAGACCGCCGTCGATGACTCACACCGAGGGCTGTGAACGACGTGATCACGGCAACATCCTCTCGGTGTCCACGGTTTTTTCCGATCTACGCTCCTCCGTCTCGATCCCGGTACGCACGAGCTTCCGAACCAGCATGACTAGGTCAGACATCGGGTCTTCCAGTTCCTCCTTCTTCCACTCACCTATCGGGTCGTCCCGGTACCACGCTTCCCTCATGTTCGTTACGACAGCCGCCGGCTCCAAGTCCGAGTTCCGTTCGATGATCGCTCGGACGTACCGGAGCGCCCTACGCAGGTCCTCGTCCGTGATTTCGACGCCTGGGAACCCCACATTCACGACTACGGGCCTGCGATCCACGACCAGTAGGTCTACACGACCTCTAACCCCAGGGATCCTCACCTGAGCGACTGCGGCTAATCCTTCCTTCCGAAACCAGTGATATACCTCGTTCACGAAGCTCCCTTCGGTGACCTCGATCTCCAGCCCGTTCAGGTTTACACGCGAAGGGTATCCCCCGTTAGGGGTTGTGTTTTTCCGGAATCTAACAGCAACCTACGGTCGTTCCACTTTAACTCTTCGGCGTCGGATTCCTCGATCTTCAGTCGGTTTACACCGAACGTCGGATGTGGTGAGCTCGGGCTCGGCGCTCCTCTCGCCCATCCTACGACCTTCTCCCGTAAATCCGGACCTGGTCGTCCGACTCGGCTTCGATCCTGTCTCAAGGTGGACCCGACGGTCCGATCGGAGGCGTGAAATCTATCCAGAAGACTATGACCCGCTCCGACGCCGCCGATCTCCAATTCAACCAGTGGGTCGTTACGAGTTACAAAACGATCCGGAGCGGACCTCTGTCTCTGACCCTTCCTCAGACCAGGTGAAGTTCGACCGCGACCCCATCGGACAGAAGACGAGGTCGGAGGTGACGAGGGGGTTCCCTCGGCCGAGCGTCAGCCTTCACCGACCATCCTCAGATGGATAGGGCAGTTCAGGCATCTCCCACACCTCATGCAGTCGAAATCGTTTGGGAACGCTTCAGCCGGGTCGAGGGCTTTGGGACATACCGTGCAGACCTTGCAGCCTTTGCAACCCTTTCGAACGAGTTCCGTTTTGCCCTTAAGGAGCGGATCGAGTAGACTCCAGCCGTTCGCCAGGCGCAGGAGGACACCGACCGGACAGATGTAACGGCATACGAACCGTGGAACGAACACGGACGCTCCCAGTATACCGAACGCTGCTGACATCTTGAGCGCCGAGTAAAGGCCGATCTCTTGCCGTCCCAGCAGGATGTAGGATAGGTAGTGCATCGGGCAGACCTTGTACCAGAGCTTGTACGTGGCAAATAGTCCGAGCACCAGAGTGGCAACCAGGATTACGTACCTCAGGTATAGGAGCACCTCATGACCGGGCGGGCGGTGCACGATCAGGCCTAGTCTACTACCGAGACCCGCGAGCGCGTCTTGGACGAACCCCAGTGGACAGATCCAACCGCAAATGGAGCCTCCGACGAGGATCGCCGGTACGATCCAACCCACCAGTGCGATCGCCGCTAGCTGCGTCAGGGTCACGAGCCCGGCCGCCACGACCGGCAGGATCAAGAGCACGGTGCCCGTGTCGATGATACCGGCGCAGCCCGCCGCGATTCCGGGTACCACAACCTTGAGCCCGAACGCTACACCGACGGCAGCCACACCGGCGGAGATGAGCTGGGCTGCCACTCTCAGCTTTCGGATCTCCATACCCGATATCCTACCCTACACGTCCGGTACCGTTAGACGGACGTTCACGGGTCGGATAAATAGGCGGATAACGGACAATTTACGGTCGGAAGAAGAGCGGAGCTCAGTGACACGGGTTCGGACACGCCGCGCAGTTACCCGTGCAAACGAAACTACCGGACGAGCCGCTGCCGGACGACCCTCCACCTGTCGAGCCGGGAGACTCTCCCTCCGGGCCCTTGCTCCCTCCCACCGATCGCTGTTCCTGTTGAATCCCTTGATCGTTCTAATCGTTCTTCTTCTCCGCCATCGCCTCTTTGGCGTCTTCGGCGGGCTTCCCGGCCCACGTCAAGTGTGAGGGAACCATCAGGATATAGGCCAGAATGACCATCACGATCGCCGCCCTGGACCCGAATGTCCAGCATGTCTTGAGATCCCTTGTCAGGAGATAAACTGAAAGGGCGTGTGGGGCTAGAGGCGCCGCAGCAGCACCGCCGCGATTACAAGACCTGCGATCACGGCGACAAGGCCCACAGGAGCTGTTGATGAGGTCGTATTCGTGGCGGAAGATTGCTGTTCCGACGTGCTACTCGTCGAGACTTCTCCAGACTCACTCGTCTCTGCACTCGTTTCTCCGCTCAGAACCCGTAGGTTGTCGCAGTATCCATCACCGCTTTCATCCACGAAGTTGCTTTCATCCACGAAGTTGCCACAGTGCTTCCCTGGGGCTGTGGAGTCGTCGAAGTACCGACCGGTGACCGGACAATAGTACGTCGTCGCGGACGCGGCACCTAGGATCGCCAGCGCTGCGATAAGCAAGGCGATGGTACGCATGATTATCCCCCAATGTTCGTCTTTCAATCACTTTCGAACATGTGTCCCTACGCTTTAAGGTTTGTCCGAAGTCCGTGCACCGCCCAACTCGACGTACGATAGTGCCCTTTGGTACGCCGATAGAATGCTACGATTGAACCGCACACCACCCGAAAGCGCCCGTATACCGCTCGGAAGTAGAAGAACCGGACTCTTCCCACATGAACACAGGGCCCCATACCGTCCGTCGGATTCCACTCCCGAACGAACGGCGCGTTGCGGGTGAGATCTAAGGGCTCCGATGGGCTCTCAAAGCTCTCAACGCGAGCCGCGATCGACATCTCGATAGAATCCGGAAACGACAGTAGCACGACACGATACGTCACCATCATCGTTCGAACACGAAGGCGCATCCGGGCGAGACTCTCTCATCTCATCCCCCTCCGATGTGGCTTTACCCAGGGACCTCACGTAGGAGCCTCAAGTTAACGTGCTTCCGTTTCCCTTCCCGTCCACGTCTCCCGGAGCCTCAAGACGAGCAGCTCGAGCAACCGCGGTCCCGGGACCCACGTTCTTCACGGCTCTCCCGATCATCGCCCCGGGGTGTCCGCCCGACAACGCACGGAGCACCTCGAGGTAGTCCTTGGGAACGATCTCCCCTTCGAGCTTCCCCTAAGCTCGCTCTAGCTCCGCACTGGACGTGGGTCGGACCGTATAGCTGGCGAGCTCGTCGAGGAGTTCAGACCAGGAACACCTCGGTCGCGTCGGCCAACTTACCTTCCCGACAGTCCACGGTTTCCAATCGCAATTCCCCATCCTCCGCGTAGCGCACACCCTTCGGTCGACGACCCCCGACCGGCTACGCTCCCGAACCCGTACTTCGGTAGCCTACCGATCCGCAACCCCAACTCTTTTAACCGCTCCCCGAGACTCAGCCCCAAACCACACTCTTTCACGCTGCCGATCGGGGAGCTCCAAGGTCCCGTTGACACACAAGGCCGTCATCCTCCGCGCGGCCGTCCCCGGCACCGTCAACCTGGGGTTAAAACCGTTCCTACGAGACTGGAGCCCATATCCATACCCTTCACGGACAGGCAGCGTCTCCCGACGAGGTCCCGATGCTCCCGGAAAGCGCGCGACACACTCGCGAGATTCGCAGCCAGACGATGAACACACGAGATCGTTAACCGCGGGACAACCCGGATACCCATACTGGAAAAAGAGCCGTGGAGGCGGTAGCTCGGTCCCGTTCGATCCAACCCTTTCATCGGCTGTCGGACCGGTCGAAGCGATCCCCACATCGGAGGAGTCCGGCGGTGAACATACCCAAGGATCCCCGTGGATCATCACCAACCGACGGCTCCTATAGGAAACAAAAAACTAGGAATAGCTCCCTCTTCCGCCCTAAAGGGGCGAGGCTTCCGTGAGTGAGGTCGAACTCGTCCGGGAGTTGATCGAGGAGCTCCGGGCCCTCCGACACGAGATATACATGCTAAGGATGGAGCTCGAAAGGCTACGCGGCGAAGTCGAAAAGGTGGAACCCGAGGACGACATCTCGGACTTGCTCCAGCGGGCAGAACGAGCGGCTGAGATAGCGGTTGAAGATATCGACCTGGAGCTAGAGTCCGATGAGAGGGATAGTAGGTGGTCCCTCTTATGATCGCGTCCTGAGCCACCCCGTCGACCAGAGCTAATTCGATTTCGTACTCAGTTTTTACCAAATGACACCATTACACAACCTCAGAACGATCCGGTGGGGCGCCGAGCGTCTAGGGACGACACCACCAACAGTCAGCTCGCGGTGAAACGTTCGCGCGAAGCACGAACGGTCCGGGACTAGGCCCTCTCACCGATGACATACTGACAGGTAGCGTAGCCTGTAGGGATAGCGCGGTAACCGCTCACGGCGTTCCCCTCGAGAAGTCGCTATAAACGGGCCGACGTGTACTGGTGGTGCGGCCAGGGCGAGTTCCGCAATCCATTCGCATCGCGGGATCCGGGATGAAGAAGTCCCGCAGAGCCGACCCAAGGATGAGGAGAGGGGCCCGACCGACCGTGGCGGTGTGATATGGGGGTTACACCTTGAGGACGTACCTTGTCTTATTGATGGTACTCCTAGCGTGGGTGCCCGTCTTATCCAAGTGGATCGTGGGGGAGGTAATGGTAGAAAGCACCGGCATACCCTTCGCCACGTACTACCAGGACGTGAAGATGAACGAGGTACTGCAGAAGCGGCCGAGAGTCCTCGTCCTCGACCCGTGGTGCGGCCTTAATGGACGCCCGTGGACGAAGGAAGAGCTCCAGAAGGTCGAAAACACAGGGGTGAAACCTATCGCCTATCTCCCAGTGTGTGTTGTCGCAGAGTACCATCCGACCATGTACCGCGAGGCCGAAAGGCGGAGTCTGCTTGGTGTCGACGATCCCGAGTGGCCAGGGGACTACGCCGTCAAGTTCTGGGAACCGGCGTGGAGGAATGTCCTCCGCTCCGAGTTGGTCAGGTTCAAGGAGTTGGGCTTCGAAGGCGTGTTCCTGGACGTCGTGGATGCACACTCACATAGCTGGTACGTGCGGTGGTACGATCGAGTCAATCCGCACGGTGATCTCAGGAAGGACGAGCTGAACGCCGTGAAATGGATCACACGAACGGCCCACGGTCTCGGTCTTCACGTTATGGTCAACGCGGGTGCGTGGGCATTCGAGGGAGATGATATGGCCAGGTTGCAGTCAGAGCTTGGGTTCGCGTTAGTCGTCGAGAGTGTGATCTCGGACGGTTCCGGGAGGCTGTACTCACGGAGCAAGCTTGAGAGCAACCTACGGGCACTGTCCCGGTTCCAAGGACCGGTATACGTAATCGAGTACGGGCTCGATCCCGACAACCCCAACGTCCGTAAGGCCGCCGAGAGACTGTTCGATGGAACACGAGCCACGTGCGTGTACATAACTTCCGTCAAGCACGACGGCATAGGAGTCGCACTCGTCCCCTTCCGGAAGTGGCTCTGGGACGTGACGCTAGGACCGCTGCTCGGGGAATCACTCTCCTGGACCAAGAGCGGTCAGTGAGCTACCACTTCACCCGGGGCACGATTCATCGTCCAGAGGGCGGGGCGTCCCCGCCCCCTCCCCGACGGGGTTCCCCGCCCGGGTTTGCCCCGCGGGTCACAGGGGTATGGGCTGACCCCCGTATTCCCTTCTGGCCCTCTCCAGCGCCTGGGCGGTTACTATCTTCTCGGACGGGGCGTATCCACCTCCGCCCTGGAACACGAACCTCAGGTCTGAGTGTACGTTGGACACGTCGAATTCCGCCGTCCCGGTTCACCCTCAGACCTCCTCGGTGATGACCCGCCAACGTCCTCCCTCTCGGGCGTACATCCGTACCGTGGTACCCGGCAGGGCGTCGCCGGTCCTGGCGTCCACCACGGCCACGTACACGCGGTCGTTACCTGCGTACCAGGCGCGGATTCTCGTGGGGTTTCCGGCGTGGTGTCCAGTCGTCACAAGCCCGAGGATAGCCAGTCCCAAGAGGCCTACTACCACAGGTGCCACCCAGCGGTTCAGGTGGTTCACCCCCATCACAGCATTACCAGATTCGTCTCAGGGATCATGATGTCGTATGTCGTCTAACGAGGATAGTTCATCAGTCGTTGAGGATGGAGATGGATCATCCCTTCAGGAACCGGGCCTCACTGAGCTCAATGAACTCTCGGCAGACCTCCTTCGGGTCGCCCTCCATGACGATCTCACCATCGTCGACGAGGACGACGCGATTGGCCGTCTCCTCGACGAACCTGACGTCGTGGCTGACGAGGATCGTAGCGATCTTCTCGCGGTCGACGATACGCTTGATGGAGTTAGCGACGCTGCGGAGCGTGACGGGATCTAGATCTCCGAAGGGCTCGTCGAGGAGGAGCACCTCTGGTTCGGTGGCGAGCTCGAGAGCGATGGCGACACGTACTTGCTGTCCACCTGATAGCTCGCCGAACTTCATGTCTAAGACCTCCATGGGGAGATCGAATTCCTCGAACACCGGACGGGCGAACCTCTCGACCTCGTCGGAAGGGAACTTGGGGAAAAGCTCGTCGAGGATGTCGGGACTGAGGTCGAGCTCCTTGAGCTTCGCTTCGGCCTCCTTTCGGGGTAGGTCGGTCAGCGCGTAGAGCACGTCGAGAGCCTCCTCTCCGAGCCCGAGCTCCTCCGCGCGGCGCCTGGCTTGCTCGAGGACGGTGGAACTCTTAACTCCCAAGCGACCGGCGAACAGGTCCCGGACGGTGGCGTGGTGGACGTAACCGAACTCCTGATGGACGATTCCGACGCGGCGGCGGACCTCCATCCTGCCGTAGCCGAGGTCGGTCATGCTGACCCAGTCGCCGTTGACGCGGACCTCAATGTCGCCCGAGTCGGGAAACTCGAGCCCGGCTATCATGCGGAGGAGCACCGTCTTACCCGCACCGCTCGGTCCGACGACCGCGAGGATCTCGCCACGTCTCACCTCGAGCTCGATCCCGCGCATGTGGAGGGTCTCACCGCAGCGGACTAGAGCGTACCGCTTCTCGAGGTCCCGCACGCGGACGGCGACCTCATCCCGTGGCTCCGGCGCCCGCTCGGGCTCGGGCATACCTCGGGTGAGCCTGTCGACGGCCTCACGCGGACTCCCGTGTAGGACGTCTCGCCCGTCCTCGAGGAGAGTCGCGGAGTCGCACAAGTACTCGATGATCTCGGTCAAATGGGATACAACTATCACGGTGATCCCCTTCTCCTCGTTCGCGTTCCTCACCGCGTCGAGCAGCTGCTGCTTGGTGCCGGGACACGCCATGGCCGCAGGCTCGTCGAGGAGGAGCACCTCGGGGTCCTTCGCGAGCTGACGCGCAAGGAGCAGGCGCTGCTTCTCACCTCCGGACAACACGGGCGCGTAATGGTCGGCCTTGTGCTCAAGCCCGACGATCCTCAGGTACTCGAGGGCCTCCTCGTAGAGCTCCTCGTACTCGGAGGAGTCCTTCGGGGGGAGTTCTTCGGCACCGCGGCGCTTCCAGTAGAGCTTACGCATCACGTTCTCGGCAGCGGTCTCGGGCCACAGGCCGAATTCGCGCTGCGGGTGGATCGCCGTAATCCGCTTCACCTCGGTGAACCGCGACTTGGGGGAGTCGTGAGTGAGCTCGATCCCGCACACCTCGACTCGACCCTCGTCGAACCGCTCGACCCCGCGTAGTATCCTGATAAGCGTGCTCTTGCCGGCCCCGCTCCGACCCAGGATGCCGTGAATCTCGCCCTCCTCCACCTCCATATCGAAGCCGTCGAGCGCAACGATCTCACCGCGTGTCTCGGTCTCGTAAATCTTCGTCAACCCCTCCACAACGACCGACGAGGTCAAGTTCCTACCCCTCCTTCAGCGCGTCGAGGAGCTCGCGCAGGGCGCCTACCACGTCCGATCGTACGATCCTACGTGCGGTCATCTCGTTCAAGAACTCCCGCAACACGAGGCACATCACGAGCTCGTTCCTGGAGATCCCGAGCCGGTCCGCGACTTCATCCAGCTCCCTCACGAGGTCTTCGGGGAGCTCCAACGATGTCGATAGGCGACGACCGTTACCCATATCGGCCAGCTCCCGTAGCGTTACCCGCGTAAGCTCGTCTTCCAGACACTTACGGACGTAACCTGCCACGCTCCCGTGTTCCCTCCGGATCCGCCGGTGTACGGGACCCGGCAGCCGAACCGTGACTCGCAAAACGCCCTGCATCACATGTGATGCTTAACTATTAAAGTACTGCGGCAAAACTTATGCATACGACCCCCGACCGTGCGCCGAGGGATCGGGTTGGTACCGGACCTTCTCGGGATCGATGCCGGAATCCTGAGGGAAAGCCACGGGCTGCTCTACCCTTGGATGCGTTTCCTCTCCGAGACCTCGTTCATGGTCATCCTCATCATCCTCGGCTGGACGTACCTTCGGGACCGCCGTACCTCTTACGTGCTGGCCACAGCCGTCGTCGGTACGATCCTAATCACGGTCGTTCTTAAAGGGCTGATCGGTGAGCCGAGACCCTTCGTCCTTCACGTGGTCTCACCACTCACGAACCCTGGCGAGCCCTACGGGAGTTTCCCCAGCGGGCATACCTCCCGTTCCTTCGCCCTCGCGGCCGCTTACCACCTGGAGCGTCGGGACGCGCTCACCGCGATCCTCTGGACCTGGGCAGCACTCGTGGGATGCTCTCGAGTGGTCCTCGGCGTGCACTGGCCGCACGATGTGATCGGAGGGGCCCTAATCGGTATCATGATCGCTGTCGCCACGCACAGGACCGCCTGGTTATGGGTTAGGTTCCTATCGACCATCGACCCGCTCACCCGGGGCGTTCGGTCTTGACGACGGTCCAGGAGGTGATCGATTTCGTGGAGGAGCTGGCCCCGCCGGACCTGGCTGAGGATTGGGATAATCCCGGGATTCAGGTCTGTCCTCCCGGCGGTCTGGACAGTGAGGCGGAGCGAGTCATGGTCGCCCTGGACGCCACCCACGCGCTCGAGCGAGCCGGAGACGCGGACCTGGTGCTAACCCACCACCCGCTCCTGTTCCGACTCCCTAGGAGGATCAGCGGTCGCTGGTACCGGGTGCTCCGGGCGGTCCTGGAGACTGATGCCGTGTTCTACGCGGCCCACACCAATCTGGACCGGGCCGAAGGCGGCGTGGCAGACACGCTCGCCCGTCGTCTGAACCTGCGCGTCGAATGCGAGGCGTGCGACGGGTTTGGGCGTCTGTGCAGGGTGCCCGGATCGGAGGAGGAATTGCTCAACGCGCTCCGGAACCTCTCACCGTTGACCACGGTCCACGGGGAATGGGAGGGTGTCGGTCGGGTGCTCGTGGTGCCAGGGGCCGCGCCGGACGGACTCGTGACGGAGTGCCTGCGGTGCGGGGTCGACGCGGTGATCACGGGTGAGATCAAGTACCACGCGCGGGCCGAGCTCATCAAGGAGGGGATCACCGTGGTCGAGCTGGGCCACGAGTACAGCGAATTGCCCGGTGTCCAGGAGCTGGCGCGCCGCGTGCGGGAGGAGTTCCGTGGTCTGAACGTGGAGGTGGCGCCGCCACCCGATCTCACGATCATCCGGTGACCGTGTCGCCACGGTTGAACTGCGTGCGTTCCCCGTCGACGCCGTCGTCGGTGTTCGAGGGTCGTGATCCGAGGCTCCGGCCCCGCACCTGGATCCAACCGCGTAAAAGGTAAGTCCGAGAGTCGGCGGTCGGAGGTCCGCACTCCTCGAACTTCACGATGATCCGATGATGTACCTACAGCACGCCGAGCGTTCCGTGACGACCACGGGAGCGGCTGAGGGTGACCGGATTGGAGAAGAAGATCCTGGTGATCGTAGGAGACGGAATGGCGGATCGAGCTGTATCTGAGCTCGACGGAAAGACCACGCTTCAGGCCGCTGACACTCCGAACATGGACCGGCTCGCGAGAGAGGGGTCAGTGGGTCTGCTCGACCCGATCCGGCCCGGAGTACGTCCGGGTAGCGACACCGCACACCTCGCCCTACTCGGTTACGACCCGTTCGAGGTCTACCCAGGACGCGGCCCACTGGAAGCCCTGGGTGCCGGTGTCGAGGTGAGACCGAAAGACGTGGCCTTCCGCTGCAACTTCGCGACGGCCGAGGAACGGGACGACGAGCTGGTCGTCGTGGACCGCAGAGCCGGCAGGATAAACGAGGACGAGGGCACGCGGGAGCTGGCCGAGACGATCAACGAAGAAGTCGACCTGCCGGTAGAGTTCGAGTTCAAGGAGGCTGTCGGTCATAGGGCCGTCCTGGTGCTGCGAGGCGACGATCTCTCCGCCGAAATCACGGACGCGGACCCTAAGCGCGCCGGCGAGCCCGTGAAGGACGTGAAGCCGACCTCGGACGATCCAGCGGCGGCTCGGACGGCGGATATAGTCAACGAGTTCGTCCGCAAGGCGTACGAGGTGCTGAAGGACCACCCGATCAACCGAGAGAGGGAGCGACGCGGTAAGCCGCCAGCGAACGTGATCCTCCCTCGCGGAGCCGGTCAACTCGAGGAAGTCAAGCCGTTCTCGGACCGCTACAATATGAGCGGGGCCGTGGTCGCGGGTGCGTCCCTGATCAAGGGGATCGGCCGGATGCTGGGGATGGACGTGCCCGAGGACGACGCGATCACGGGTCGTAGGGACACCGACCTGAAGAGGAAGGCCGAGCTAGCATTGGAGGCCCTGGACGACCACGACTTCGTGCTCGTCAACTTCAACGCTGTGGACGAGGCCGGGCACGACGGTGACGCCCGCGGCAAGGTCGAGATGATCGAACGGATGGACCGGGAGCTGGTAGGAACGCTCCTGGAGGGGGTAGACCCGAAGGAGACTGTGGTGTGCCTGACCGCCGACCACTCGACGCCGGTGGTCGTCGGTGATCACACGGCGGATCCCGTACCAGTGGTTGTCTGGACCGCAGACGCGCGGCGCGACCCCGTGGAAAGGTACGACGAGATTTCGGCGGCACGAGGGTGCCTCGGGCGCTTCTCGGGGCTCCACCTGCTGAACGTGCTCCGTGACCTGGCCGACCGCATCGAGAAGTTCGGGGCGTAGTCGGATGTCGATCACGGAGACGCTCGTGGCTTACTTCATGGACTTCGAGCGGGCCATGGGCTTACCAGGGATGCTCGTGATTACCGCTCTGGAGTGCAGCGTGCTCCCTGTCCCGCCAGAACCGTTCGTCTTCCCGTTCGCGATGCGGATGAACCCGTGGGTTCTGGCGACTCTCGTGACTCTCTCCTCGATCGCAGGTAGCCTGCTCGGGTACGCGATCGGTTACTTCGGAGGACGACCGATCGCCGTCAGGATGGTGGGCGAGGCCAACCTGACGAGGGCCGAGTCCAAACTGACCGAGCACAGGTTCTCCGCCTGGGCCGCCGTCTTCCTGGCCGGTCTCCTGCAGTTCGTCCCGTTCAAGCCGTTCACGATCGGCGCCGGCCTGGTGGAGATGGACCTGCGACTGTTTATAACCGCAGTCGTGATGGGTCGTTTCCTACGGTTCTTATTCCTGGGATACGTAGCCCAGTCCGAGACAGTCCGCAACTGGATTTCCTACTATCTGGGGCCAAAGGTCCTGAAGATGCTCATGAGTACGGGGTGACCGGAAATGGTCGACGTTCTGATCGTCCTGGGAAGTAGGAGCGATCGGGACGTTGCTGAGAAGGCCGCTAAGGTTCTCGACCGAGCCGGCATCGATTACGACGTGCGGGTGGCCTCCGCTCACCGGACTCCGGAGCGTATCGACGATCTGATTGAGGAGTACGAGCCCGACGTGAAGGTGTACATCGCGATCGCGGGTCTGGCAGCTCATCTACCTGGTGTGATCGCCGCCAAGACCCTGAAGCCCGTGATCGCTGTGCCGGTGGAGGCGAAACTGGGTGGCCTGGACGCGCTCCTCTCGACCGTGCAGATGCCTCCGGGAGTACCGGTGGCGGTCGTCGGCGTGGATCGTGGGGAGAACGCGGCTCTATTAGCCTTGCAGATCCTGGCGCTGGAGAACGAGGACACCCGGTCCTTCTTGGAGGAATACAGGGAGGAGATGAAGAAGCAAGTGACCAGGGACGACGACACGATCAAAGAGCGTTTCCGGTGACGTAGTCCACCAGGGCGTTGAACGCCGCTACCGCGAGCGGTGTTCCACCGCGGACTGAGACGTTCGTTACTACCGGAACCCCGGTGTCCGCTGCGGCTCGCTTCGTCTCTATCGCACCGATCCCCACCGGGAACAGTACCGATACAGCGATCGACTCCGGGTACTCGGCGACCTTTTCCGCGGCCGTCGGGGCGTTCCCGACGACGACCGCCACGTTCCGGTGGTCCTCCAGGATCCGACGCATGCCATCCCCGGTTACGGTGTCCTCGTGGACCCGCTCGCCGACCTCCGAGGCGATGACGGTTTCCAACCCGATGCGATCTACCGATCGACGGATTCCGGCCGCCACCATGCCCACGTCCACCGCCACTACTTCAGCGGACTCCAAACCCTCCACGACGGCTTCTTCCGAGGGCTCGATCCTCAGGGTCTCCGACACGAACGGATCCCACGTGGCATGAGATATGCGGAGGGAGAGAAGGTCCTCCAAGTTCTCGGGCTCACCGAGCTTCTCGATCCACCGCTCGAGGCTGCGCTCGGCGATCGAACGGCCCCGACTTGTCCGCTCTCCGAGAGTCACCGCAGTACGGCCCCTTCATCGGCTCCGCGGACGAGCTCCCTATACCTCCTCAAGTACCCCGTGACTTCGTCCTCCGGGGGCTCCCACTCCTCCAACCTGGCCTCCAGTTCCTCGTCCTCGACGTCCACCTCGAGCCGTCGCTCCCGCACGTCGAGTCGGACTGTGTCCCCATCCTCCACGACCGCGATCGGTCCGCCCCGGTACGCCTCCGGTGACACGTGCCCCACGCACGGACCTCGCGTACCGCCGGAGAACCTCCCATCCGTCACGAGCGCCACGGAGTCGTCCAGTCCCATCCCGCACAGTGCCGCCGTAGGTGTGAGCATCTCACGCATCCCGGGACCGCCGGCGGGACCTTCGTACCTGATCACGACCACGTCACCCGAGTCGATATCGCCGTTCAATATAGCCTCCGTCGCTTCCTCCTCCGAGTCGAACACCACCGCCGGACCCTCGTGCTCGTACATTTCCTCCGAGAGCGCCGCCGTCTTGATAACCGCTCCCTTCGGAGCGAGGTTCCCGTACAGGACGACGATACCACCTTCCTCATGCACGGGATCCTCCTTCGGCCTGATCACCTCACGATCCTTCACCTCGGCCAGTTCGACCCGTTCCCGCATAGATCGGCCCGCGAAGTCGATCCTGTCCAGGTGCAGGTCGTCCGCCAGTTCCTTCATGACCGCGGGGACGCCACCCGCTTCGTACAAATCCCGCATCGTGTAGGGGCCACCCGGACGCATTGCGCATAAATGCGGCGTCTCCCTACTCAGCTCGTCGAAGTCGTCGAGTGAGAGCTCGACGTCGGCCTCACGCGCGATCGCGAGCAGATGCAGCACGGTGTTAGTACTCCCACCCAGCGCCATATCGACACGGATCGCGTCCAGGAAGGCCTCCCGCGTGAGCACGTCCCGTGCTGTGATCCCTTCCCTGATCGCCTCCACGATCCGCATGCCCGTAAGCTTCGCGACCCGCAGCTTCTCCGCCTCCGTCGCCGGGGTCGCAGCGCAGTTGAACTCAGACATTCCCAGCACCTCGGTCATGCACGCCATCGTGTTCGCCGTGAACATCCCAGCACAGGATCCGGGTCCAGGACACGCGCGCCGCTCCAGCTCCTCGAGTTCTTCCTCCGAGATCTTCCCCTTCTCGTACGCTCCCACTGCCTCGAACGCATCGATCAGGTCGACCCGCTCGCCGTTCACGCGCCCGGGTTCCATCGGGCCTCCGGTCACGACCGCCGCGGGTAGGTCCAGCCGCGCCGCCACCATCAACGCTCCAGGCACCATCTTATCGCACGAGACGATCGCCACGAACCCGTCGAACCGGTGCGCCTCGATCACGGTCTCGATAGTATCGGCCACGAGCTCACGGCTCGGGAGGGAATATTTCATACCTGGAGTGTTCATCGCGATACCGTCGCACAGGGCGATCGTCTCGACCTCGAACGGTACCCCGCCGGCCATGCGGATCCCGGCTTTGACGGCCTCCGCCACCTTGTCCAAGTGCATGTGTCCCGGGACGACCTCCGAGTACGTGTTCACTACTGCGACGAACGGTCGGTCAATCTCCTCGTCAGTGAGTCCGCACGCACGAAGCAGCGCCCGGTGCGGCGTCCGTTCTACGCCCTCCTTGATATCACCACTGCGCAACCGGAGACCCCCGGCCAACCCAGAGGCGCGCAAGTTAAACGCTTATGGCTGGGGTTGAAGGTCTTGGACCCGTACAGCGTGCTCAAGGGTGTAATCGAGCTCTTCGTGGTCGTCGACCCCATCGGGAACGTGCCAGCGCTCCTCGCGGTCACTTCGGAACTCCGACCACGGGATCGCGTACGCGTCGTCCATAGAGCCGTCGCATTCGCCGCCGTGCTCATCCTCGGCTTCGCGGTCGCCGGTAAAGCAACGCTCGATTACCTCGGGATCTCCGTCGAGGCACTCATGATAGCCGGCGGTATCCTCTTACTCCGTGCATCCTTCGGTATGGTCGAGGGAGATCCCACAGGCTTCCGCATAGAACCGGAGTCACGCATCGACGTGGCTTACGTCCCCCTTGGAACGCCCCTCCTCGCGGGTCCCGGCGCAATCGTCACTGTGATCATCATGCTCCACCGTCATGGTCGCCTCGAGACGATGCTGGCCTGCCTTATCGTCATGCTCTTCACCTTGGTGATCTTCCGAGCCGCGGAGCGTCTCGCCCGGTTCCTCGGTCGCTCCGGCATCCGAGTCCTTACGCGCGTCATGGGAGTCCTGCTCGCGGCGATCGGCGTTCAGATGGTCCTCGACGGTGTCAGCGCCTTCGTGCGGGGGTGACTGTGTGCCCGCCAACCTACCCCCCGAGTACCACGAGCTCGAGGAGAAGTACCGGAAGGCCAGCTCCCCTGAGGAGAAGCTTAGGATCACCGAGGAAATGCTCGCAGTCGTCCCCAAGCACAAGGGAACCGAGAACCTTCGTGCCCTACTTAAGCGTAGACTAGCCAAGCTCCGCGAGGAGGTCGAGAAGCGCCGTCAGCAGAAGTCGGGTGGTGGGCCCGATTACAACGTGAAGAAGGAGGGTGCGGCCCAAGTCGTCCTCGTCGGACCCCCCAACGCCGGTAAGTCTACACTCCTCCGCGAGCTCACCAACGCCGACCCCGACACCGCCCCTTATCCTTACACGACCAAGGAGCCCGTGCCCGGTATGATGGAATACAAGGATGTTCAGATACAACTGGTTGAGATCCCGCCGATCTATGAGGGGTTCACCCGCGGTGACGGCTCCAAGTTCGTCGGTGTCATCCGCAACGCCGACGCGCTCTGTCTGATTATAGACCTCACCGAAGACCCCGTGGAACAACTCGAGACGGTACTCCGCGAGCTCGAGTCGGCGGCCATCAAGCTCAACCAGGACCCGCCCGCCGTCACCATCGAGGAACGCGTCACCGGCGGTATCGAGATACGCGGCGAGGATCGCCTCGACTGCGACCCGAACGACGTCAAGGAGCTCCTCCACGATGCCGGGATCCACAGCGCCGTCGTCATCATCGAGGAGGACGGTATCACCCTCGAAGATGTTGCGGACGCCCTCGACAAGCGTATCGAATACAAGCCGGCCCTCCTGGTCGCCAATAAGGGCGACGCGCCGGGCTCGAAGGAATCGTACGAGCGGCTCGTGGAACGCGTCGATGACCTGGAGTTCGATCTCCCCGTCGTCCCCGTCTCCGCCGAGAAGGGCATCAACCTGGACGAGTTCAAGCGTCGCCTCTACGATACGCTCGGCATCATTCGGGTCTACACGAAGAAACCCGGTGGGAAACCGCAGAAGCCGCCAATAGTCCTAACTAAAGGCGCTACGGTCGAGGACGTCGCCCGAGAGATACACTCCGACCTAGCTAAGAACCTCAAGTACGCCCGCGTCTGGGGTAAGTCCGTCAAAAAAGACGGTATGATGGTCGGGCGTGATCACGTCCTGGAGGACGGTGACGTCGTCGAACTCCACGGGTGAGGACCTTGAGGGTCGCCGCGTGTGTGCTCGCGGCCGGACGTTCCACCCGCTTCCGCGAGGCCCTCGAGGAGCGCGGTGAGGAGCCCGTGAGTAAGCTCGTGTACCCAGTCGCCGGTAAGCCCATGGTCGCCTGGGTCGTCGAGCGGGCCTCCAGCGTCGTCGACGAGCTCCTCGTCGGTCTCGGTTACGACGCAGGACTCGTCTGGGACGTCGTCCGGCGGCACGCGACCGTACCCGCACGCCCCGTCCTCAACGACCCCGTCGACGTCCCCATGGCCTGTACTACAGCCAACCTCCTCCGACGCTCCGACGCTGACGTAAGTCTTATCCTGGCCGGCGATCAGCCCACCGTCACGGCCGAGACCATGCGTCGTCTCGCCGAGACCGCCGCCGAACACGGGGCCTCTGTACTCGATCGTGGCGCCCCGGACGAGGAGATCTCCGGCGACGATCTCCTAGGTCACGGGCCGCCGCTCGCCCTCCGGAAGGACGCCGTCCTCGAGTTCCTAGAAACGATTGAAGAACTCGCCGCCGACGTCCGCGGTCCCAACACCCTCAACCTGAACCCGGTTCTCCGGGAGTGCGGTCTGACCTTCCGGGTCGTACCACCCCGGGACGACGCCGAACTCCTGAACGTCAACACCCCGGACGAGCTCCCCGAGGTGGAACGCGTACTTCTTAGGTCCGATTAGTCATCCCGCTTCTCCTTTCGACGCTCCTCAGCCTCCAACTCCCACTCGACGCGCCGCTGCGCTCGCCTGTACTCCCCTACCGCCTCCCCTATCGCACGTGCCAGTTCTGGAAGCTTCTTCGGGCCGAACCAGGAGCAATATCACCGCCAGGATCAACGGCAGTTCCGAGGTACCCAGCCCTCCTATCATCCTCTTTTCACCCCATTTTTCGCGGTTAGCACCCCTACCTCGTAGAGGAGCAGTACTGGGACCGATACCAGCACTTGCGTACACGGGGTAGGGTCTGGGGTGACTACGCCTGCTATCGTCAGTACCGCCACACACCTCTTTCCTGCGCCTCTTGAGCGTCTCGGGATCTATCAGCCCGGAGCGTGCGGCTAAGTAAGTTATCAATGGAAGCTGAAACACGATTCCCATGATGAAGATCACGGTTACCACGAAGGATACGAACTCTTCAAGCGATGTGAAGGGTTCGGCACCTACTCCGGGAGCAAACGAGTACAACACCCTTATAGAGACCTTCAACACTATGTATGAAAAAGTTGCCCCGATGAGAAAGAGTAGGTACGAACAGGGCAACATATACCGTACCACACAGGCTTCCTCTTTGTAGAGTGCCGGCCTGATGTACCGGTACCCTTCGTAGATAAGGTATGGTAGGGTAACTAATAACCCTACGAGGAGCGATAACTCCAGCCGAGCCCACAGTGGCTCTATAGGTCCCGTAACTATGACCCTAACCGTGTTGGGTACGAGCTCATGGACGGCCCGGCGCAGCATCTCGTCGGAGTACGGGAAAGCCACGCTCGATGCGAGCGCCACGGCCACCAACGACCTCAGAACTCTCTTCCTTAGTTCCTCCACGTGGTACCTCAACGGGGGGCTCCGGGAGTTCGTCCACCCCCTCTTCACCACCTTCACGATTGTGTGGGACGCACAGGAGTTGCACGGGTTGAAGCTCCGAGCCGCCCTACACGCATCCCCGAGCAGCAGGCGCTCGGATTCGGACACCTGACGCTTCACGGCCGCCAGTTTCTCGTCGATGTACACTCTTTCCCCGACCATGGACTCCTCGATCGGCGCGTGGTTGAGGTTTGTCGGCGTGATTATCTCGTAACCTACCACCTTGCCGTCCGACCCGATGGACACCTTGTGGATCAGGGTTCCCCTCGGAGCCTCGATGACACCGGTGCCAAAGCACCCGGAGCGGCGCGAGGGATCCTTGTACGTGGAGCCCGTGGTTGGGAGGTCGTCTATCCAGTGCAAGGCCAGACGCGTCAGGAGCAACGCCTCCAGTATTCTCGCCATATTCCTGTTACGGGCACACGGTTTCAAGAGTCCCCACACTTCCACGTCAAGCTTCTCACTCCAAGAGTCCAGGAACCACCTGACGTTTTCATCCCCAGCTTTGTAAGCTACCGCTAACCTGGCTAACGGTCCCGCCTCGCACGCGTACTTGGTACCGTTCCACTCGTAATACCCGACTTCGGAGTAGGAGTAGCATCGCTCGTTCAGGTTCGACCCACGAGCCAGCTTTATTTTACCCACCCTATCGTGGTAGAACGGCACCAGTCGGGCACGCTCCACGCTCCCCTGGTCCTTGGTGTCGGCTATCAGTACACCTCCGGACGTCGCAAGGTACGGGTGGACGTATCCTGAGGTTAGACCGGAATAGAACGGAGTACCCGAGCTGATCATGTGAGCGGGACGATCGCCGACGTCGTCCGGCAGATACGCGCTCAGGTACTTCCAGAAGGTCGGTATTACCGACTCGAGGAAGGACTGCATCGACTCCAACCTGCTCCTCACGGTCGAGTATAGGCTCGACAGCTTCTCTACGTCTCCCGTGTAGCCACCCACGCACACGGAGGCGGGATGCACCGGCTTACCCGTAAGACCGCCACCAACGCCTGCGCGTCGCCGTGATACTTCACGAATTGGTCGTAGAAGTCGTCGACCACGGTGTCGGGTAGGAAGTCCCTCGAGATCAGTAGCGACCACAGTAGATGGTCTTGAATTGTGTGAATTGCGCATAGGAACCTCCTAACCTTCCAGGCGGCGGTAGGGAGGACCGTGTCGTATGCGTCCTCGACAGCCTGAACGGAGGCTAAACAATGGGCTAAGGAACATGGACCACAGACGCGGGAGACGAGCTTCGGAACGTCCTCCGGCTCCTTCCCTTTCGCGATTTCCTGGATCCCACGGAGGTCGGTGACCACGTACTTCGGGTACCTGCCTTCAGGATCGAAGTGATTCAGCTTCCCGTCCCGCTCGATGTTCCTCCCGACTACCACACCGTTCTCCTCCAGCAGTAGGAGTTCACAGTGATGCTCGACCCGTGTCAGTGGGCGCACTTCCACTTTACCCACCCGTTATTCCCCCAATCATTGGAGCAAGTTCCTGAAGAACTCGGCAATACTATGGTAAGCCGGGATACCGACGAACGGTACGGGGATGGTAGAGGGACCCTTCTCCGTTGTGGTCACGGGCTTCGACGGCACTCGGGCCAGGTACTCGTAGAACGGCAGCTTAGGGAACTGATCCGAGTAACACCCGATGCACAGGTCGCCCGTCGCCGTGCACGGTGAAACACCGGCGGTGCTTTTCGAGGCCGCGCAGTTTGGGGTTTCAGCCCCTTTGCAGCCGATAGCTCCCCTACATCCGGGTTCGGCTAAGGTGTTCGCAATCTTCCTCGTCCTACGCCACACACGTCCTACATACGGTCTTGAACCCCGGTTCGGAGCGACTACCTCCCAGCTCCGTCGAAGATGGTGACTCACCGATGGCTCCGCCGGTCATGGCGTACCAGATGTGCTCAGGCCTGGGAGGGCACCCCGGCACATACTCGCCCACCACAACCGCGTCGGATACAGGTCTCAACCCGTACGGACTCAGACGGTTCACTCCGGCCGTCCACGCGCAGTTACCCACCGCTATCACCGTATTGGAGATTTCACGTGCGTGTTCCACAACTGTCTCGAAATCGTGGATTGTGGGCCCTATACTTCCCGTGATCAGCGTAACGTCTACACTGCTCAGTCGGAGAAAATCATCCAATGACCGATCTGTGAAACTGGGATAGTAGATCAATGAGCGCCTGAGAGTTCCGAACACAGGATCTGCGTTGGCGAGCGCCTTGAGATCAATACCGATCTCGATCAACGTCGTAGTACAACCTCCACACGACCCTCCGAAAACCATGGCCACGGACCTCGGGACGGATTTAATCAGCGCCCGAACAGGTTCTTCCGACACCAGGACGGACAACACGCCTGTGAACGCAAGCTTCAAGAACGTCCTCCTGTCGACGGGAGTTTCCAGGAGATCATCGAAACTCACTGAGCACTCCCAGAAAATGGCGGAACTCGCCTCCGCGCCGCCCCTCCACCGGGCCGTTCAAGGCTTTTTCGGTTTTTCTCGAAAGTGTGAAAATCGAACACAGTGTAGAAGCCAACCTCCGACCCGTACTAACGGTTCCGGCAACTCGTACCGTTCCTCCTCCCTCATCTTCAGTGCGACCGTCGGGTACCGCTCGATCAGTCCCACCGCCAGTTCCACCGGCGGTCGCACGGCGTACACCAGATCAGGACGTAGTGTCCGCAGTATCCATCTTGACTCCTTGATAGCGTCCACGTTGACCGAAGGTATTCCTTCATTCAACGCCCGTCGGACGTGCTGTATATCGATCTCTACCCCACACGCGTCAATTCCGAGCTTCATCAGTTCCTTGAGGTATCGGAGGTTCCTCCCGTGACCCACCTCCACCACGCGTCGTGCGCGCAACCAACCTACGATTTTCAGAAGACTCCTCATTCCCAAGCCCCGAACGTTCCGGTCATCGTAACATTCCCGTGGGCGACGGGCTAAGGAACGCCGACGATTTCCGATCCGTACGCTAGTACGAGTCAGTCCCTCCAGGGCGGCTTATCCGGATTCCTTCTGGCCATCTCCAATAAACCCCCCTGTTCCCAGGCTCGTAGCGCGAACTTGGGGGGCTCGCGCAGCGGTACCTCCTCCGACCCGACCCGGAGAACCAGCTCGTCCAAGTCTACGGTGACTCGGTCGCCATCCTCCACCACCTCGGTAGGATCCTTCTCGGCCTCGACTGTGGGTAGCCCGCGGTTGATCGCGTTCCGGTAGAAGATACGGGCGAAGGACCTAGCTACCACACAGGCGACCCCAGCCTGCTGGAGGGCCATGACGGCCTGTTCGCGGGAGGAACCGCAGCCGAAGTTCTTCCCGGCCACGATCACGTCGCCCTCACGGACCTTCTCAGGAAACTCCGGGTCAACACCGGTCATGGCGTAGCGGCCGAGCTCATCGTAAGAGACCCTCCTCAGGTAACGTCCGGGGATAATCTGATCGGTGTCGACGTCGTCTCCGAACACGTGTCCCCTACCGCTCCACTTCACGCTCTTGCCCCCGTATTTCCTTGAAATGAGCTTCGAAGTAGTCTGGTGAGTACTTGAGTACGACGACGCGTGACACGACGAGTACTGTCAACATAACGGTCACCGAGAGCAGCTCAACAGGCTGTATGACTCCTTGGTAGTATTTCAGGAACGTCTCCCGAAGTATCATGATGATGGTGATATCCACGACGTACCGCAGCGGCACGCGTCGGTGGCTGAGAGTTTCGAGTACGCTCTGATAGACTTCAAGGAGTAGAAGCACATCGAACACACACTCCACGATAAGGCCGAAGGTCATACGGAAACGGACTTGATAAGGGTTGGTGAGGAACGTCCTTACGATGTCGTATACACCTATACTGAAGATGAAGAGAGTGATGACGAGGATCAGAATCATTACGATATGTACCGTAGCGTCGAGGAATCTGTACGCTAGCCGGTTCAGCCGTTCGCTCAAGACGCTCATCTCAGGATGTCTTTGGGGTCTACCAGCTCGCCCTCTGCCGCTGCGACTGCGGCCGTCACGGGACTCGCTAGGTATATCTCGGCCCCCCGGGATCCCATCCTACCAGGGAAGTTCCGGTTCGCCGTGGAGACGCAAATGTCGTCGTCTCCGAGCACTCCGAGGTGTTCACCTAAGCAGGGCCCGCAGCCGGGTGGGGCGATCGTGACGCCCATACGGATCAGTTTCAGGGTTATCCCAGTCTCCGTCATGCGCTCGAACACTCGGCGAGACGCCGGTACGACTACAATCCGCACATTGGGGTGGGGACCGTCGAGTTCCTCCAGGATCTCGGTGAAGATCTTCACGTCTCTGTAGCGACCGTTGGTGCAGGATCCCACGAACACCCTGGTCACCTCCACACCTTGAACGTCGCCCACGGGTCGCACGTCATCGACTCGGTATGGGACCGAGACCACTGGCTCGACCTCGGAGGCGTCCAGCTCGATCACCTCGTCCGCGTCCCCAGGTCGGAGTTCCTCGGGACCCATTTCCGGTGGTACGTACGCGGACTTCGCCCCGGCCTCCGTGGCCAGGTTACACAGGCACATACGGTCGCTGAGCGGCATGCGCTCTGGGAACCCCGTGTACTCGAGGACCGCGTAGTCCGCGTACCCTGCACCCAACTCGCCGACCACTGTCAGGGCCAGGTCCTTGGCGGTGGTGGGTTCCCTCAATTCGCCCTCGACGTGCACTCGCACGGTCCTTGGGACCCTAATCCAGAGCTCGCCGTAGAGGAGGGCGAAGGCCATGTCCGTGCCTCCGAACCCGAACGCGAGAGCGGAAACGGCTCCCGCGGTCGGGGTATGAGAGTCACCGCCGAAAATCACCCTACCGGGCCCAGCGTACCCCTCCTCGACGAGCACCTGATGGCATACACCCTCGTCCACGTGGACGTGCTCGATCCCATGGCGTCGGGCGAACTCGAGGAGCTCGTTCTGGCGGTTCGCCGCCTCCACCGAGCTGGGAGGTACTGAGTGATCGAAGATTAGAACGACTTTCTCCGGACTCTCGACGCGTTCCACACCGAGCTCTCGCAGCGTCCTGAGGGCGGTCGCACCGGACCCGTCGTGCAACATGATCACGTCGGGTTCCACGTATACGGTCTCGCCGGCTTCGACGTGTTCTCCGACCCTCTCCGAGAGGATCCTCTCCGCGACGGACGCCACGTCCGCCCCCCCTTCGGGGGTAGGCTGGGTTGATAGTGATACGATCTCGGCAGGAGGATTGCAGGAAGCTCCTCCGTCGGGCGTTGTGCGAGGTGGTACTGCGGGAAGTCGGTCGCCCGGCCTTCGCATGTCCTATCGGGGGACCTCCTTACTGTCATCCGCGAGACGTCGGTAAGTACCGGCCGCGGGGCTACCTCTCGATGTGGGACCTAGAGGCGGCTGGCAGGATCCTTGAGTCGGGTCGCCGTTATCTGTACGAAGAAGACCTTTACGTGACATGTCTAGTGTGCCACCTCCTCGGACCGGTGGGTAGGTGCGCGCTGCCGATGGAACCGTTGGAGAGGTCGGGACGGCGCGTCTCGGGGTTACGGATAGCGCCCACCGGAGACGACAGACAGGACGGGCTGGTGAAACTTGCCCTGAGATGGCTCGCCGCGAACCCTTCGGCGTCGATCGAGGGGTCCTGGCCCGATAAGGCGGACGCGTTCCTGGAGTACGCGGAGGAGGCCCGGGGACTCATCGATTACCTGGATCGTCTCGGTCACCTCTCGATCCCAGCACGTTCCGGACGACCTCCTCGAGCTTGGAGTCGGTGACCCTGACCCGCCGGTCCCCGAGAGCTTTGATCCTCCTGAGGACCTCCTCGACGATCTCCTCCTCCGGTTCCACACCCAGCTCCTCCAACTTCGCGACCACCGCCTTACGTCCGGTGTGCTTACCGAGGACGATCTTCCGGTCCATACCAACCTCGTTGGGATCCATAGGTTCGTAAGTGCGCGGCTCCTCCAGGACCGCAGCCACGTGGATCCCGGACTCGTGCCTGAAGGCGTTCTCGCCCACGACGGCTTTGTTCGGGGGCACGTCGATACCGGAGTACTCCGAGACCTTCCTCGAGAGTTCCGCAAGTACCTCGGTGTTGAACCCCGGGTCGATCCCGTACAGCTTCTTGAGTGCCATGATCACCTCTTCGAGGGCCGCGTTGCCCGCGCGCTCACCGATCCCGTTCACGGTGGTGGAGATCGCCTGTGCCCCCACCTCGACGGCGGCCAACGAGTTGGCCACGGCCATACCGAAGTCGTCGTGGCAGTGCACGCCGATGGGTAGGTTCACGATCTCGCGGATCTTCGTCACGAAAAGGCGCATCGCCGCCGGGATCATGACGCCGACGGTGTCCGTCGCGTGGACGCGGTCCGCCCCGCACTCTTCCGCAGTCCGGTACACTCTCTTCAGGAACTCGAACTCCGTCCTTGTCCCGTCCTCCGCGGAGAACGCCACCCACAGTCCGTGGTCCTTCGCGTACTCGACCGTGTCGGCGATCCGCTCGAGCACCTCCTCCCTCGACATCCGGAGCTTGTACTTCAGGTGCAGCTCGGAGGTCGCGATGAAGGTGATGACACCATCCACATCGCAATCCAGCGCCGCGTCCACGTCACCCCGTAGCGTCCTAGCCAGGCACAGTACGTCTGCGTCCAATCCCTCGGAAGCTACCATGCGCACGGCGCCCCACTCACCCTCGGACACCACCGGGAACCCGGCCTCGATCTGCTGCACACCCAGTTCGTCCAGTAGGTGTGCGATCTCCAGCTTCTGCTCGGGCGTGAAGCTGACACCCGGAGTCTGCTCACCATCCCTCAGCGTCGTGTCGTAGATTATAACCTCGTCCGGCAGGTTCATCTCCCTCACGGCCTCGCGTACGTACGGACTCTGCACGTGCTCACCCCTCCAGGTCGTACGCGACCTCTAACCGCTCCAGGGTTACGACGCCCACGTCGAGACGCTCTTTGAGGAGCTCCAGAAGGCGCTCGACTTTCTCCAGACTGTCCACCACCTCGACGACCACGGGCAGGTTCATCGACGTCCTGAGGATACGCGCCTCTGAGCGCCCGCGACGGCCGCAGCCCGCGAAGCAGCGGTATGCGGTGGCTCCTCTCAGTCCGAGCTCGCGTACGCGTTCGAGGATCCAGTCTACCGCAGGCACTCCATCGACTCTGTCCCCCTCGAGCAGGTACACCTTCAGTCTCACCGGCTCCTCGATCTCCCTGACCAACCTCACGCCCTCCCCGACCATACCACGTGTGCCGCCGCCATACCACCGATCATGGCTGCGATCCCGAACACGATGTTAGCTGTTAAGTAGAGAATGGAGAGTACCGGCGAGGCTTTTAGCAGCTCCACGGTCTCGTACGCCATCGTGCTCAGCGTGGTGAGGCTCCCGCAAAACCCCACCATCGCGAGCGCTCGGATTTTGGGGGAGAGCGAGCCGAACATCATCAACCAGGCTAGGAATCCGAAGATGAACGACCCGAGGGTATTCACGAGGACCGTCCCCACAGGGAACCCACGCACCTGCGGCACAAGACCTGACAGCAAGTAGCGACAGACAGCTCCCAACGCGCCTCCGACCGCCACGGCGGCCAACTCCCGGACCCAGATTTTCATCACCCCTCTCAGATCATCTTGGCCGCTAGCGGCACTAGGAGCGCGATTCCACCCAATAGCAGGCACACCTTCGAGAAGTCGAGACGCCTCGCCACCCGCAGCAGCGCCTCCATACAGATCAAGCTCACGACGAAGGACACCATTATCGCCGTCACCATCCACGTCGTGCCCATCTTCGTGGCCGCGCTCAGCCCCTCCTTAAACTCCAGAGCCGTCGCGCCTAACATCGCCGGACCGGCAAGGTAGAACGACAACCATACTGCCTCTCTACCGTCGAACTTACGCCAGAGCAGGAGCGCCATCGTCGTACCTGATCGGCTGATCCCGGGGATCACCGAAAACCCCTGCCCCAAGCCTACGGTGATGGCGTCCACGACGTTGACATCTCTGCGGTCCCTCAGTCCTTCTGGCGATATCCGAAGGAGGAGTCCCGTGACGATCAGGGCCCCTCCGATAGCCATCTGGACCGCGTCTCCCGTGGCGGCCGAGAAGATACCCTTCAACGCCTTGTAGACGGGAAGCCCGACGACGGCCGTACAAACCGTGGCGACGATCAAGAACAGTCCCGGTCGCCGCCACGGTCCGCCCGTCAGTAGGTCCTTCACCGTCATCCAGTACGGGACTCCGAACCGTAACAGCACGGCGAGCAATGTGCCGGCGTGGAGCCAGAGCGCCAGGTCCATCGCGGTCGAGGGTGGGATACCTAGTACTTTCATCATCGTCATTGTCGCCTGACCTTCGCTGCTGATCGGTAACCATTCCGTGATACCCTGCACCACGCCGGCCAGGACGGCGGTCAATAACTCGATCTCCCGCACCCCCTCCACCACCAAGACTGCCCGAAGTTAAATCTCTGTTCGGAATTCGGAGTCGGAAGGCAATTACCGGTATCTGACGTCGCGGGTCGGGTGCCTCCACGAGCTGTCGGAAGACCCGGCTCCGTAGTTCGACGTCGAAGCGGCGTCCGCACTCCGTCCCGGTCCTCGGGCCCTTCGAGGAAAACCTTTCTGACGGTCGCGATCACGCTCCTGGGGGCATCGAGTTGACCCGCGCGGTGGTGACCGTGATCGGTGCGGACCGACCAGGTATCGTAGCCGGGATCTCGAGCGTTCTTGCCGAACACAACGCGAACATCGAGGACATCTCCCAGACGGTACTACGTGACCTGTTCGCGATGGTCATGCTCGTCGACCTCTCAGAGGCCGACGTGAGTGTGGGTGAGCTGAGGAAGGAGCTTCAAAAGGCCGGCGAAGAGCTCGGTGTCGACGTGATCGTTCAGCATGAGGACGTGTACCGCGCGATGCACCGGGTGTAGGCCTCATGTCCAGTCTGGACGTGGAGGAGGTCATCGAGACTATCGAGATGATCCGGATGAGGAACCTCGATGTCCGAGCGGTGACACTTGGGATCAACCTCCTGGACTGCGCCCACCCGGATCCGGAAGAGCTGGCGCGGGGTGTTCGCGAGAAGATCGCCGAGGTCGCCGGTGACCTCGTGGAGGTCGTAGAGGAGGTGGAGGACGAGCTTGGAGTGCCTGTGGTGAACAAGCGAATCGCCGTCACACCATGCTCACTCGTGGCCGCGTCTGCCATCCGGAAAGAGGGGCGTGAGGCCGTCCTGACCATCGCGGAGGCGTTGGACGAGGCGGCGGAGGAGGTTGGTGTCGACTACCTCGGTGGGTACACGGCGCTCGTTTACGACGGGTTCACGGAGGCTGACGAGGCCGTACTGGACACTATCCCGGAAGCCATCGAGGAGACGGAGCGGCTCTGCGCGTCGGTCGTGGTCGCGGACGAGCGCTACGGGATTAACATGGACGCGGTGTACAGGACCGCGGAGGCCGTCAAGGAGACCGCGGAACGCACCGAGGGGCACGGTTGTGCCAGACTCGTGGCGCTGACCAACGCTCCTGAGAACACGCCGTTCATGGCCGGAGCATTCCACGGGGTCGGACAACCCGAGGCGTGCGTCAACGTGGGGATCTCGGGACCGGGCGTCGTCCGAGCAGTCGTCGAGGAGTTGAAGGACGCCGACTTCCGGACGCTACACGACGAGATCAAGCGGACAGCGTTCAAGATCACCCGAGTGGGCGAGTTGGTGGGCCATCGGGTGGCGGAGCGATTAGGGGTGGAGTTCGGGGCCGTGGACCTGTCGCTGGCCCCGACTCCAGAGGACGGCGACAGTGTCGCGGAGATCCTGGAGAGGATTGGCCTAGAATCGTGCGGTTGTCCCGGAAGCACGGCCGCGCTGTACCTGCTGATGGACGCGATCAAGAAGGGTGGAGCGGCCGCGACCTCGAGACACGGCGGTTACAGCGAGGCGTTCATCCCGGTGAGCGAGGACGCGGGGATGGCCCGAGCGGCGGAGGAAGTCCTCACCCTCGAGAAGCTCGAGGCCATGACCGCGGTGTGCTCCGTTGGAATCGACATGGTTGTCGTGCCCGGAGACACCCCGGTCGAGACCATCGCGGGTATCATCGCTGACGAGGCGGCGATCGGCGTGGCTACGGGCAAGCCGACGGCGGTCAGGATCATCCCAGCGCCGGGCAAGGAGCCCGGGGACGAGTTCGAGATGGGCGGACTACTCGGCAGGGCCCCGGTCATGGACGTATCGGACTACCGACCGACCATGTTCCGCAGGGACGGTCGGATACCGCCCAAGTTCCCGCGATGATGGCCGATGACGAGGCCGGCTCTGCGAGATCGGTGACGAGGGTTGGCCTTTCCGAGGCCCGACGGGGGGTGAACGCGTCGCCGACCGTCGTGGTCATTCCAGGGGACGGGATCGGACCGGAGGTCATCGACGCGGCCCTGAAAGTCGTTAGGGCGGTCCTGGGCGACGAATTGGAGATCGTGGAGGAACAGGCCGGGTACTCGCTGTGGAAGAAACGAGGGATCACGATCGAGGACGAGACGGTCGAACGCTGCCGCGAGGCGGACGCCGTTCTCTTCGGCGCGTGCACGACACCGGAGGATCCGGAAGCCGAGAGCCCCATCGTGACGCTGCGGAAGGAGCTCGAGCTATACGCCAACGTCCGCCCGGCCCGTTCCTGGCCCGTACCGAGACCGGTCGACACGGAGTTCGATCTAGTGATCGTCAGGGAGAACACCGAGGGCCTCTACACCGGGTGTGAGTGCGAGGTACACGACGGTGTCACCGTAGCCCTACGTAAGATCTCCGAGGAAGGTACATGTAGGGTCGCCGAGATCGCCTGCGACTTAGCCGAGGAACGCTCCGGTCGCGTGACCATAGTTCACAAAGCCAACGTGCTGAAGCTCACGTGCGGGACGTTCAAGCGCGTCGCGGCGGAAACCGTGGAGCGCCGCGGTCTGGAGTGGGACGACGAGTACGTGGACGCGGCGGCTTATAAGTTGGTGCGTGAGCCGAACCGCTTCGACGTGATCCTCACCTCCAACCTGTTCGGGGATATCCTCTCCGACCTGGCTGCGGGCCTGATGGGGAGCCTCGGCCTAGCGCCCAGCGCGAACCTAGGGAACGACGCGGCCCTCTTCGAGCCCGTACACGGATCGGCACCCGACATCGCAGGCAAGGGGATCGCGAACCCGGTAGCTGCGATCCTCTCGGCCGCCATGATGCTGGATTACCTCGGTTATGGGGAGGAAGCCCGTGCCATCGAGCGTGCTGTTGAGGAAGTACTGCGTGAGGGCGTGAGGACCCCAGATCTCGGAGGTTCCGAGACCACGGAGGGGATGGCCGAGGCGATCGCGAAGCGCGTGGCTACCGAGTGAGTGGAGAGCGTAGGGAAACCGGCTCGTACCTAGGATCGCCTCCGAGCTCCACGAGGGCCGCCTCGGGTAGTCCCTTAACCCTGCGTGCGAACTCCCTGCTGCGCCCCTCGATCAGCAGCTCGGCCAGCTCCGAGGCGAGCTCGATTTTGTCCCGGAAGCAGCACCTCTCGGTCTCGGCCACGGCCGGGTCGTTGAATGTGATCATCACGGGTTCTTCCCCACCGAGCTTCCTGCCGGCCTCTCCGGATCGTACATCCAGGTACGTCGGGTCCTCCGTGAGCTTCAACACCCGGGAGTCCGCGTCGTACCTGACGCTGTCCCCGGAAACCGGCTCCAGCTTCCTCGCGCTCTCCATCGCGAGCCTCAGGAGGTCCCGACATGTCGCGGACCGGAAGACCTTAACCTCGGGGATTCCGGACATTGCCGATCACCCCACGCAACATCGTCCGACACGAGCTCATCGGCCTGAAGTGCCGAGTGGTGAAGTCGCTAGGACCTCCGTACGAGGGCTTGGAAGGCAAGATCGTGGACGAAACGAAGAACACCCTGGTATTGAAGACGGAGTCCGGTGAAAAGGTTATAGTGAAAGATCGGGTGCTGCTCGAGTTCAAGCTTCCGTCGGGCGAGAGGGTACGCGTTGACGGTGCCCTGCTCGTAGGTCGTCCGGAGGAAAGGCTTTCTAAGCGGATCAAATACGCGGAGATCGTGCGCGGTAGGTTCGATCCTGAGGACTACCTGGATTGACGGGGGAGTATCGAATGGCGAAAGACATCGGGCTCGGTGTCAAGCCACCGCGGAGGGAGTGTGATGATCCGAACTGCCCGTTCCACGGTAACCTGAGGGTCCGTGGGATGGTCCTCGAGGGTGTCGTAGTGAGCGACCGAATGGACAAGACGGTGATCGTGGAGCGCGAGTACTACCGGTACGATCGGAAGTACGAGCGTTGGGAGCGTAGACGCTCCAGGATCCCGGCCCACAACCCTCCCTGCATAGACGCCCGGGAAGGTGACAAGGTCCGGATCGCGGAGTGCCGTCCCTTGAGCAAGACTAAGAGTTTCGTCGTGATCGAGGTCCTCGAACGTACACAGTAGAGTTTAGGGGTGAGCCGCCGTGAAGGCGATCAAGGCGAAATCCTCGCGTGCCGCGCTACCCGTGGGCGCACGACTGACCTGCGCGGACAACACTGGCGCCAGGGAGCTCCAGATCATCGCCGTGAAGGGTTACAAGGGTGTCCGTAGGAGGCTACCGAACGCCGGGATCGGCGACATGGTAGTGTGCTCGGTGAAGGAAGGTACTCCGGACATGCGGAAGGAGGTCGTGAACGCCGTCATCGTACGTCAGCGCAAGGAGTACCGTCGTCCCGACGGAACTCGAGTGAAGTTCGAGGATAACGCGGCCGTCATCGTGACGCCGGACGGCGCCCCGCGAGGCTCCGAGATCAGGGGCCCCGTGGCCAAGGAGGCCGCGGAGCGCTGGCCCAGGATCGGTAGCATCGCGAGCATCATAGTTTAGGGGGACGTCACATTTGCGCTGGACGAAGTCCAGTCAGCCGAGGAAACAGCGTAAAGCCTTCTTCAACGCCCCGCTGCACAAGCGCCAGAAGCTCATGAGCGCTACGCTCCACCCGGAGCTCAGGAAGAAGTTCAACCGACGGAGCCTGCCGGTCCGAAAGGGAGACGTGGTCAGGATCATGCGAGGTGACTTCAAGGATCACGAGGGCGAGGTCGTCGAGGTGGACTTGAAACGCCTACGTATCTACGTGGAGGGCGCCACGATCGAGCGGGCGAACGGAGAGGAGGTGTACTACCCGATTCACCCCTCTAACGTGATGATAATCGAGCCAAACTTGGACGACCCGATGCGGCGTAAGATCATAGAGCGCTCCGGCGGTACTCCTGAGGTCGAGTCCGTACCCGAAGAGGAGAAGGAGGAGAAAGAGGAAGAAGCGGAGGAGGAAGAGTCCGAGGAGTGAGGGGGTGAACCCGCTTGGGTCGCGCGCGTAGCGGTCCGAAGCGTCACGTGAAGCGCCTCGCAGCCCCGTACGCCTGGCCGATCCCTAGGAAGGAAGGTGGTAAGTTCGCACCGAGGCCGTACCCTGGACCGCACACCATGGATACGAGCGTACCGCTGCTGATCCTGGTACGCGACATGCTGGGATACGCCGACTACGCGCGGGAAGCCCGGAAGATCATCACGCGCGGTGAAATCTACGTTGACGGCGTGGTGAGGAAGGAGCCGAAGTTTCCGGTGGGCATCATGGACGTGGTAGAAATCCCGCGTACCGGAGATAGGTATCGCGTGATCATGAACGAGCACCACCGCCTGGACGTCGTCCCGATCTCAGAGGAAGAGGCCAGGGTGAAAGTCTGCCGAATCAAGAACAAGACCTACGTGAAGGGAGGTAACCTCCAGATCACGATGCACGACGGCAAGAACTGGCTCGTCGAGATCGAGGACCCGACGGATCCGAAGGAGGACGTCTACAGCGTGGGAGACAGCCTCGTGCTCGAGCTCCCGGAACCGGACAGCGGTGAGAGATGGGAGGTCGTGGACCACATCCCGTTCGAGGAGGACGTCTGGGTGTACGCGATGACCGGCCGACACTCGGGCGAGGTAGGTCATGTCGTCGAGATCCAAACCTTCGAGGGTCCGCAAGAAGACCTCGTCACCGTCGAGAACCTGGAGGGAGACAGATTCCAGACCACGAAGGGCCGGCTCATTGCGATCGGTAAGGACGAGCCGATGGTCACCGTGAGGAAGGAGGAATAGGGGGTCCCCAGTTGGCCGTCGTCGACGAGGAGATCCGGCGTAAGATCCTGGAGGACTGGGAGAGCAACCCGATGCGGAAGCCGCACGTGGGCAAGGTCACCGTGAACATAGGCGTCGGCGAGTCCGGGGATCGGCTGCAGAAGGCCTACGAGCTCCTCCAGGAGCTCACCGGACGGAAGCCCGTCTATACCAGGGCTAAGCAGACGAACCCGAGCTTCGGGATCCGACGCGGCCAGCCTATCGGAGTGAAGGTGGACCTGCGACGAGAGCGGGCGATCGAGTTCCTCGACTGGACACTGGACGCCGTCGACAGGGAGCTCCACGAGTCGCAGTTCGACGAGTTCGGTAACGTGTGCTTCGGTCTGGAGGAACACATCGCCCTTGAGGGCGTCGAGTACGATCCGGAGATAGGCATCTTCGGTATGGACATCGCCGTGACCCTGGAGCGCCCGGGCTTCCGAGTGATGAGGAGGCGTCGCTGTCGTCGCCCCGTCCCGCGCCGGCACCGGCTGACTAAGGAGGAGGGCATAGTCTTCATGGAGGAGGAGTTCGACGTGGAGGTCCTACCCTGAGGGGGTGACCCAGAATGGCGAGGAGGGAGTTCGGCAAGGGCGCACGCCGGTGCCGGCGCTGCGGTGATACGCACGGAGTCATACAAAAGTACGGTATCATGCTGTGCAGGCAGTGTTTCCGAGAAGTAGCTGAAAAGATGGGGTTTAAGAAGTACAACTGAGGGGGTTGGTATCGCTTGACCATGATGGACCCACTCGCGGACGCGATGGCCACGATCAAGAACAACGAGATGGTAGGTAACAAGGAGTGCGTGATCGAGCCAGCGTCCAAGCTCATCGGTCGTGTGCTGAAAGTGATGCAGGAGTACGGTTACATCGGTAGCTTCGAGTTCATCGACGACGGTCGCTCCGGGAAGTTCCTAGTCAAGCTGGTCGGCAGGATCAACGACTGCGGTGTAATCAAGCCCAGACACCCGGTCAAGAAGGACGAGTGGGAGTACTGGGAGCAGCGCTACCTGCCGGCCCGAGACTTCGGCCTCCTGATCGTGACCACCCCCGAGGGCGTCATGAGCCACTACGAGGCGAAAGAGAGAGGCATCGGGGGACGGTTGCTCGCGTACGTGTATTGAGGGGGACTGGACTGTGTCGGAGGCTAAGCTAGAACCTGCGAAAGACGCCATTCCCGGCGTCGTCGTAATGGAGGAACGCGTCAAAATCAAGGACGACGTCGAGATCGAGATCTCCCAGCGCGAGGACCGGAGGTACGAGGTCACCGTCAAGGGTCCGAAAGGAGAAGTCACGAAGGAGTTTTACTACCCAGACGTGTACCTCTGGGTCGAGGACGACGAGGTCGTGATCGCCGCCACGAAGTCTAACCGGCGTCAGAAGGCCATCCTGGGCATGATCAAGGCCTACATCAAGAACATGCAGAAGGGCGTCACCGAGGGCCACGAATACAAGCTAAAGCTGGTGTACTCGCACTTCCCGCCGGAGGTCAAGGTGGACCAGAAGGAGGGTAAGGTCTACATCGAGAACTTCATGGGTGAGAACGTGCCGCGCGTCGCCGAGATCGTCGACCCGAAGAACACCGAGGTCATCGTGCAGGGCCAGGACATCATCGTACGCGGTATTGATAAGGAGGCCGTCGGACAGACCGCCGCGAACCTGGAGCAGGCCACATACATCAAGGATCGGGACCCGCGTGTGTTCCAGGACGGTATTTACATCGTCGAGAAGGACGGCAAGAAGATCGTGTAAGGGTGAGATGCATTGGTACGGAACCCGAACCTCTCCAAGGAGGAGAAGCGTCTGCTCAAGCTCCGGGAGGAACTCAAGCGGAAGAAGCCGAAGTTCCGTCGACAGGAGTGGCACCGGTACAAGCGGCTGGGTGAGAAGTGGCGCCGACCGAAGGGCCGTCACAGCAAGATGCGTAGGAAGCTTAAGAACAGGCCGAAGATGCCGAATCCGGGGTACGGCTCCCCGAAGAAGGTCCGCGGCCTGCACCCGTCCGGGTACGAGGAGGTGCTGGTGTACAACCCGAAGGACTTGGAGAAGATCGACCCGAAGCGTCAGGCCGCGCGCATCGCCAGCCGGGTGGGGAAGAGGAAGCGCCAGGAGATCCTCGATAAGGCCGAAGAACTTGGGATCGTCGTACTGAACGCGTAATCTGGTTTTGTCAGAGTTTCACCTCGTGCCCGTCCGCGTAAACGACCACCCCACGCCCCTCCTCCACGCGTCCCACGATCTTCGACTCCACGTGCTTCGACACCTCGTCGACGACGTCTTCGGCCTCCTCATCCGGGACGATCAACGCCATCCCCATCCCCATGTTGAACGTACGGTACATCTCGTCGACCGGTACGTTCCCAAGCTCCCTGATTATCTCGAACACAGGATGAGGCTCGAACGGATCGTCTAGCACGTAGCGCACGTCATCTCGGAGCCGCTTCAGGTTCTCTACTCCACCTCCGGTGATGTGGGCGATCCCACGCACCTCGTAGTCCCGGAGTACCTCCATAATGGGCCGGACGTAGATGCGCGTCGGCTCGAGAAGCTCTTCGGCCACGGTCTTACCGTGCGGGAGTTCGTCGTGCACGTCGTACTCCGAGAGGAGAACCTTCCTAGCCAACGTTAAGCCGTTGCTGTGGATCCCGGAGCTCCGCAATCCCACGATCGCGTCTCCGGGTTCCACGTCCTCCCCCGTGATCGGGTCACCTTCGACCCTACCCAGACAGGCGACCACGAGGTCGAACCCACGCCCTTCCTCCTCCCCGCGGATCACCTCCGGGAGCGTCGCCAGCTCTCCTCCGACAATCGGAGCGCCTGCCTCCCGAGCCCCTTTACCGAGTCCTTCCGCGATCTCCGCGCAGATGTCAGGGTCGGGGTCCTCCATAGCCAGATAGTCGAGGAAGGCCAGCGGTCGCGCCCCAAGGCACACCGCGTCGTTTGCGTTCATGGCGATCGCGTCGATGCCGACGGTGTCATACTGTCCGACCAGCTGAGCGACGAGGACCTTGGATCCCACGCCATCAACGTTGAGCGTCAGCAGCTCCCCGTGCACCTCGAGCACGGCGGCGTAGTGTCCGATTCCCTCGACTTCCCGGCAGCCCTCCGGTTCCACTTTGTATTTCTCCAGCACGTCTCGGATCGCCCGGACAGCTAGCGCCTCCTTGTCGATGTCCACTCCTGCGTCCTTGTAGGTCATCATCTCGGACAACTCGCCGTACCCCCTAAGTGAGACGGAAGCACTCCAGGTTCTCGGGCGCCATGGAAAAGACCTTCCTGATCTTGCGGCGTAGGTGGTTGGAGAAGTACTTACACGCGCGCGGCTCGCCGTGGTTCGTGAAGACCTTCGACGGCGGTGACGGGTGTATAGATTGTACGTATTTGGTGATCTCGATCTTGTCGCCGTGTCCACTGAACCCGCTCACGGTCTCGACGCGGAGCTCGATCCGTAAGGTCTCCGTCTTGCCCGTAGGAGCGGGTAGCGGAACCTCCTTAGCACCCTCTTGGATCTGCCTTCCGAGCGTGCCCTCGGCCTGGTAACCCACGAAGATTAGCGTGTTCTTGGAATCGTCGGAGAGCTCGCGCAGGTACTCCAAGATCGGTCCCCCTTCAAGCATACCAGAGGTAGAGAGGATTACCGCAGGTTCGCCGTCCTCTATGATCGCCTGACGGTGGTCCGACCCCTCCACGGGCTCGAAGATTTCAGAGGTGAACGGGTCGTCGTCCTCGTGTAGTATTCTGTGCTGCAGGCGGCGGTTGAGGTACTCCGGGTACGCCGTGTGGATGGCAGTCGCCTCGTAGATCATACCGTCCAGGTACACCGGACACTCGAGCTCGTCCTTACGGTACATGTCCTCCAGAACGAGCATGACCTCCTGAGCGCGTCCGACGGCGAAGGACGGTATGAGCACTTTACCACCCTTCTTCAGCGTGTTCCGCACGATCTTCCTGAACCGGTTCTCCTCCTTGCGACGGCTCCCGTGCCGCGAGTCTCCATAGGTGGCTTCGACGACCATCGAGTCGACTCGCTTGAACCTGTTATCCGCGCCTTCGAGCAACCTGGACGTGCTCGGGTTGATGTCGCCCGTGTACACGAAGTTGTGACCTTTATCCTGAAGAAACACGTGCACGGAGGCCGATCCCAGGATGTGACCGGCGTTGTAGAATGTGATACTCATGTCGGGTGTGATGTCTGTGGGTTCCCTATAGTCTATCGTGATCGTGCGCTTGATGACCTTTTTGACGTCCTTCTCGGTATACGGCGGCTCCTGGCCACGCTTCTCAAGGACCTTAATATAGTCCGTCAACAGTAGGTACATGAGGTCGCGGGTCGGTGGCGTGCAGTAGACCGGGACCCGGGTCTCGATGACCTTGTGTCGGTAGAAGTACGGAAGGAAGCCGCAGTGGTCAAGGTGCGCGTGCGTGATCACGATCGCGTCGAGGTCGTCCATACGGAACTCCGGGACGTTGAAGTGCGGGTAAGCGTCCGTACCGTTAGCGGCCACGTTCACGCCGCAGTCCAGAAGCACGCGACTCTCCTCGGTATGCAGGAACAGCGAGGATCGTCCGACTTCCTGGAAGCCTCCCAGAGCGCTGACCCGGGCCCAGCGTGATTCGATGCCGCGGCTCCGCGTTCGACCGCAGAAGATCCGGGCGCTGACGTTCCTCAGGAACTTACGGCGCGAGTCGTCCGAGAGTATCAATCGTCGCGTCGTGTTCACTGTCTTCGACGGAATTGGTGGCTGCCTGTAGATCCGAGGTACCCAACCTGTATCCCGGGAGATCCTGTGCACGTTCTTCCCGCGCTTGCCTATCACCAGTCCGGGTTTCTTAGAGAAGATCACTACCTCCCCGGTGTCCAGGAACAGCAGATCCCGTTCGCTGACCCCGGCCTCCTCGGGGATGATCTTCAGGATGACCTTCTTGGCCTCCTTAGCCGGGGAGAGCGCGGCGGGATTTGGCCTGATCTTGACGCGTTTCCTCAGGGCTTTAGCCAATTTCGTGACCAAGTCCGAATCGTCCTTGACGAAAGAGTGCGGCGAGTTAGTGTATAGGACGACCTCGGGACCTTCGAAGTCTATGTCGGTCACGACGATGTCCGATGGCAGCACTTCCTCGACTCTCTCCATGACCTTCTTTTTGACTTCTTCCAACGTCTTTTCGCCGCTTCTTCGCTCGCTCAATGCATCCGCCCCTGGCTTCACCGGTGATCACCGGGCTCGATTGCCCGAGGAAGGGGATGAGGATTACGAGAGGAGCTTCTCCACCTCCTCTTCTGGTAGCTCTCGATACCCCTCTTCCCGGGTGATAGTTACCACAGTCACCCCCTCACCGGTACCGGTATCGCGTTCGAGCGCGGATTTCACGGCACGGACTGCTACCTCGATCGCGTCGTCCAAAGACATCCTTTCCTCGTACTCGGCCTCGAGCACACCGTAGGCCGTCGGAGAGCCGGAACCCGTGGCCGTATAGTCCTCCTCGATGATAGATCCGCTGGGATCCAGGTTGTACAGCGTCGGGTCGTCGTCGTTGAACCCGCCGACGATCAGCTGCACGAGGTACGGGCGAAACGCCTTGAGGCTTGAGTGCAGTACGTGCGAGGTCATGTTAGCCAGTGCTCTTGCGCTGATCGTCCGGTTATGCCTCAGCTCGTATAGTCTGGCCTCCGCCCGCATGAGGTCGACTATTTTCTGGGCGTCGGCTACCGAGCCGGCCGTGGTCACGCCGATGTAGTCGTGGATGCGGAAGATCTTCTTCACCTGCTTGCCCGCGATCAGGTTGCCCATTACGGCTCGCCGGTCGGCGGCCAACACGACTCCTTTATCGGCCAATACGCCGACTGTCGTGGTTCCCTTAGTGAGCTGGTCCAGCTCCTTCATCACGTCGCTCAACTGCAAAACCGGACAACCCCTGATCCCAGTTTCAGTACGTTTTCGCGATACGGACGGTGTACTCGGCTGTTTCACCACAGATCGGACACCTTTCGAATTCGGTGTCTTCTTCGGGGTACGGAGTACCGAGAACGTCTCCACCGAATTCCTCCTCCATACGCATACCGCAGCGCTTGGAACCACACCAACCGGTCTCGACGATCCCCTCACCAACCAGTCTTCGTGCCTCCTCAGAGGAGTCCGTTCGGAATATACCATTTTCGAACTTCTCGCGGGCCCGCTTCCGCAGCCTCATCGCGATCTCCTCCATCAGATCGGGAACGACCTCGGGCAGTTCTTCGAACGCGTACGTCTCACGATCGAGCTCGTCCCTACGGAAGACTACCGCGGTCCCATCCTTGAGTTCCCGGGCTCCGAGCTCGATACGCAACGGGACACCCTTCAGCTCCCAGTAGTGGAACTTACGTCCCGGGCTCATGTCGCGGTCGTCTACCTTGACCCGGACTTCCTCCTCCCGCAACATCTCCTCGACCTCCACAGCACGTTCCAGGATCTTCCGCCGAACTCCCTTCTTCAGGATAGGGACCACTACTACCTGATACGGTGCCACGTCCGGCGGCAGCACCAGGCCACGCTCATCCCCGTGTATGGCTATCATCGAGGCCACCACTCGGTCCGATATACCGTAGCAGGTCATGTACACGTACTCTTGGTCGCCTTCCTCCGTCTCGTAGGTGACCTCGAATGTCTTCGCGAAGTTTTGACCGAGCATGTGGACGGTACCGATCTGCAGCGTCCGACCGTCCGGCATCAGCGTGTCGAAGGCCACCGTGTACTCGGCGCCCGGGAACTTGTCCCACTCCGGCCGCACCGACGCGATGTACGGGATCCCGAGCTCATCGAAGAACGACGAGTATATATCCACCGCTTCCTTGACCTGCTCCTCCGCCTCTTCCTCGGTCGCGTGGGCAGTGTGAGCCTCCTTGAACGTGGTGATCTCCCGCATCCGGATCAGCGGTCGGGTGTGCTTTGTCTCATACCGGAAGGTGTTCACGACCTGGAATATCTTAAGCGGTAGGTCGGCGTGCGACCTGATCCACAGCGCGAACATCGGGTAGATCGCGGTCTCGCTGGTCGGTCGCAGCGCCAGCTTCTCGTCGAGTTCTTTGAGTCCCCCGTGAGTCACCCAGTACACCTCGTCCTCGAACCCTGCTATGTGCTCGGATTCCTTCTTCAGCTGGGTCTCCGGAATCAGCGTCGGGAACAGCACCTCCTCGTGCCCGGTCTCCCTCAGCTTTCGCCTCAGCTTCTCGACTACCCGTTGTCGGATCTCGAACCCGTATGGTAGCCACACGTACACACCCTTAACGGGGTACCTCACGTCCATTATCTCCGCGCTGCGCAGGACCTCCGCGTACCACTCCGAGAACTCCAATCGATCACCCCTCTGGGGGTCGACGGAAGTTGAGCGTTCCCAAGAAACGCATGCAGCTCCCAAGAGAGGTCGTCGTGGGTTCGAACGTACTCCCCGAAGTTCCGAAGGTCCTACGTAGCGTCGGAATACCGAACGGAGTCGTCGCGGTGTTCTCCGGACGAACTACCATGAAGATCGCGGGGAACGAGGTCGTCGACTACCTCGAGGAAGCCGGGTACCAGACATCACCGGTGATCGTCGAGGGGTCGACCGGGGACGACGTGAAAAAAGCTTTGGAGGCGCTGGACGAGATCGACGCGGACGTGGTGGCCGCTGTGGGCGGCGGTAAGGTCATCGACGTGGCGAAGGTAGCATCGTACCGTCGGGATATCCCGTTCATCAGCGTTCCCACTTCCGCTTCCCACGATGGTATCGCGTCACCGTTCGCCTCCATCCGACGGAAGGGACGACCGTACTCCGAGCCCGCCCAGGCACCCCTGGCCATCCTGGCGGACATAGAAGTCATCCGAAAGGCCCCGGAGCGCCTCATCCGCGCCGGGGTCGGGGATGTCGTCTCCAACGTGACGGCTGTAAAGGACTGGCGACTGGCGCACCGGCTCAGGAACGAGCCCTACAGCGAGTACGCGTCTTCCCTATCGCTGATGGCGGCCCGGATCGTGATGAAGAACGCGAAGCCTATCGGCAATCTCCTACCGGAAGGCATCAAGAAGCTGGTTCAGGCGCTCATCAGTGGCGGGGTGGCTATGAGTATCGCGGGCTCCTCTAGACCGTGCAGTGGGTCGGAGCACCTCTTCAGCCATGCCCTGGATGTGATAGCGGAACGTCCGGCACTTCACGGCGAGCAGTGCGGTGTCGGCACCATCATCATGGAGTACCTCCACGGGGGCAACTGGCGGGAAATCCGTGAGACGCTCGAAACGGCGGGCGCGCCCACCACGGCCGAGGACCTAGGGGTGAGCGACGAGGAGATCATCGAGGCACTCTGCATGGCGCACGAGATACGTCCGAACCGGTACACCATCTTAGGGGATAAAGGGCTAACGCGAAAGGCCGCGGAGAGGGCGGCCGAGGATACGGGCGTCATTCAGTGAAACGTTCCTCGAACACAACCTCTTCCACGGCGTCGTCGTATTCTATCATCAACTTCGCGAACCTCTGCTTCGCCCGTGCCCACGCCGGGCTGGCGGTGTCGTCGCCCTCTACCCTGACTCGCAGTGTGTTACCGTCCAGCTCCAGCTCCGCGTCGACGGACGGTACCATCGTCTCCAGCAGGCCCTCAGCCCGCTCCATCGTGTCCTTCAGTACTTCTACGACCTCCACCTCGTAGGTCAGCGTTTTGCCCGCCAGCGGGTGATTGAAGTCGACCCTTACCCGTCCACCGTCGACGCTGAGCACGCGACCGCGCCGACCGTCAGGACTCACGACGGTGTCCCCGGGCTTCACGCTCCCTTCGAACTCGGACTTACGGTACGTCCGGACCAGCGAAGGGTCACGCTCTCCGAAGGCCTTCTCCGGAGGTACCTCGACCTCCAGCTCGTCCCCCGGTTCCGAGCCCATCAGCGCCTCCTCGACTGGTTCCCACACCATCCCGGCCCCGACCACGATCACCACCGGACCGGGCTTGACGTTCAGACCGTACTCCTCCGCGACCTCCTTCCGCGTGGTGTCGATCACCTCGTCGGACTCACTCATGCGTCCAGTGTAGTGGATCTTCACGAAGTCACCTTTCTCGACGGCCACGACGATCAACCCCTTAACATCGCATTCACGAGTAGTTCGACGGCTTCTTCCTCCGAGAGACCTCGGGACATCAGGGTCTCAACTTCCTTCTTCTCCACGGTACCGAGGGCGGCCTCGTGCGTCAACCTGGCGCCGGGGTGGACTACCCGCAGCTTGGGAACGCTGACGACCTTTCCGCCCCCTTTAATGATCTCCGAGCACTCGACGTGGCCGCGGGCGCCGTCCGCCTCCCCTGAGATCTCACCGACCAGCTCGATGAATGCGCCGTCGATCGCGGCCGCCTTGAAGTCCAGGAGTGTCCGCGCATCCTCCCCGATCAACCGGACGCTCTCCACCGCCCGGACGTGATCCTCCTCGACGGCCCTTAGTCTCGCAACCCCCTCCACAGTAGCCCGCTCCTCGACGTGAGCGTCCATCCCCCACTCCAGCTCGCCGACCCGTCCTTCCGTGAGCTTGAATTCGGTCGTGAAGGACGCCTCGGGCCCCACGGACACGTCGTACTCGGCCTTCAGCCGTACGCCTCCTTCCCCGTGATAGTGTACGTCAGTGACCTTCACGTCCGCGCACTCACCGATCTCGAACTCAGCTTCCATCTCATGTACGACGTCGCGTGCCCTCGGGAACGAACAGTGGGACATCAGCCGTATCTTCGCTTCGGGCTCCACGATCAGCCTCGTCACGATTCGCTGGACTCCCTCCGGCCACGGGACCCCCACGCACATGTGGATGGGCTCGTCGAACTCGTATCCCTCTTTCACCACGAGCTCGGCGACGACGGTGTCGTCTTCCTCCTCGGCGTTGAGCTCGAGGCCTTCCGCACCCTGAACGTTCACGACCTTGTTCTCGATGATCACGATCCGTGGCGTGTCCGGGCCCGCGTGGTAACCTGTGGGCTTGAACACCTCCTTGGGGCTCACTCCGCCCCGCACACCAAGCCACCCCCGCACATCAGGCACTTGAGCACCACGTCCCTTGGGTCTCCTTCATCGACGATTTTACCGTCCATCATCAGGTAGGCCCTGTCGCCGACCTGCTCCGCCAAGTCGCGATTGTGCGTGATCAACAGCACTGCGGAACCTTCTTCCCTCATAGTCTCGATGACCTTCGCCAAATCCTCCATCGACGACATATCCAGTCCCGCGTCCGGCTCGTCCAGGATCACCAGGTTCGGCCTCATCGCCATCACCGCCGCCAGCTCGACGCGCTTCCGCTCGCCCCCGCTCAAGTTTTCACCACACTCGCGGTCCCAGTATTTTTCAGGGTCGAGGCCGACGATCCGGAGACACCGTCGCGCCCAGTCCTCGTCGTCGGTACAGACGGACAGGTATTCACCCACGGTCAGGCCCTCGAACCTCGCGGGCTCCTGCCAGGACATCGTCAGCCCCATCCTCGCCCGCTCGTACATTGGGAGGTCGGTGATATCCCGGCCCTTGAACCGGACCTCACCTTCGACTACCTCGTACCCGGAGCATCCCACGATGGTCTTCGCCAGCGTGCTCTTCCCCGACCCGTTGGGACCGATCAGGTCGACGATCTCGCCCTCGTCAACAGTCAGGGAGGCACCTCGAACGATCTCCGTCCCGTCCTCGGATTCCACCCGCAGGTCTTTAACCTCGAGCAGAGCCAACGTCTCAGGCCCCCGTACGCCCGCGACCCGGGCCCCTAGGAAGCGCTTCGCGCCGCCGATGAGGGCCCGGCCCAACGGCCCGGGACACCGCCGGACCGACCGGCCAGGTGGGATGATGCCATCTGCCGACACCCGGGCACAGGGGAGCCTCGCACCTTTACAGTTACGCTTCCTCAGTCGAAAATTGTAGAACAATAAAGGGTATCCACCGGGGCTTTTCCGATGCCCGAGATCGAGGTTTACGAGATCGAACCGGAGCGGAAGCTCCTGAAGCTGCTCCGAGATGTCCCGTCCGTCACGGAGGCCCCTGCGTGGGACGCTGTGTATCCCTACCAACGGCACGAAGAAGGACTGTTCCGAGAGGTAGTCCACGCGGTCCGGGAAATACTCTATGAGACCGAAGCCGCCCGGGTGTGCGTGGGACTCGAGGGTATGGACAGTACCCTGTGTGCGGCGGCAGCCGCCCGAGCCTGCGAGGAGTACGGGGTGGAGCTCGTCTGTTACACCGTCGGATTCTATCCCGGGATGCCACGCGAGCTCGTCCACGCGCGGGCGTATCTAGTCGCCTCCGAACTCGACAGCCGCTATGAGACCCCTGTCTACCTGTACCACCTCGACGTGCCACCTCCGGTCGGGTCCAAGCGCGAACTCTGCCAGCTCTGCGGCCGGCTCCGGTTCGAAGTCGCGGCCCAGGCGTTTCCGGATTCCGTAATACTCGGAGGCGCGAACTTCGGCGAAGCCCCGCACAGGGCCCGACTCGACGCGATCACGCACCACGGACAGGTCGTCGAGTACCGACCCCTCCTCGATCTGGGCTTCGACAAAGGTCATGTGGTGGCGGCCCTACGTGAGGTGGATCTCCATTTTCCCAGGTTCGAGTGGTGGAAGAACGAGAGCGGGTGCGGAGTGCGGGATTACCTACGGGATCCCGATCCCGAAGGGGTGCTGGAGGCGGCCGAAGCCAACGACACGTTCCACCGGGTCCTACTCGAGGAGGGAGCCTGGTGCGGTCACCACTACGACACGGCCGTCGTGTTGTACGACGGGGGGCGTGTGTACCCCGTGCTGATCCCGCTGCCTTGGGGATGGAACCGCGACGCTCAGCGGGCCGCGGAGGCGGCCTTCGACGAGCTCGCCGATAGGTGGGAGTTGGGGAACCCGGAGGAGGTTCAGGAGGTGGACGATCCGCCCCTCGAGAGCATCCTCAAGCGGGCCCGACAACTCGGCACGGTTCAGCCCTCCACCTCGCCCAGGTAGACCACGCGCTCACCCGTCTCGACTTCCCCCTCCCACGAGCGCATCCTCACCCGGTGCGTCCCTACGCTCACCGGCTCGGCGACGACGAACGCCGGGGATCCCCACCGGTTCAACACGACGAGCGTCGTACCGTCCGGGACCCTCACCCTGGGGTCCAGCTTCAGCAGGAATTCGTCCCCTTCGACCTCTTTGACGGCCCCCACGGTGTCCGAGGCCATGAGCTTCAGGAAGGCCAGCGCCTCAACCAGATCTTCGGCCTGGGAGCGGTCCCGAACCCGGATCAGCTCCGTAACCCGCCTTAGGTCGCCCTGGAAGGCTACGTAGAGACCCTCCCACGACACGTTCGAGGCGGCGGAGAGTAGTTCCAACATCTTATCCTGAAGTAAGTCCGACACTACCGCTCCCAGCTCGTCCACCGGCTCGACCTCCACGAACTCGGAGAACTCCCGTACCTCAACCCCGAGGTGGTCCGCGAGCGCCTCCGCTGACGGGTGTACCCGCCTCCCCATCACGAGCGGCCGATAACCCGTGAGCTCCGCCGCCACGTATGCTTGCCTCACCGCGTCCACGCCCACCGTTCCGGCCTTCACCTCGACGGCGTACCGCTCCCCATCCTTCTCCGCCACGATGTCGATCTCAGCGACCAGCTCGTTCTCCAGCTCCACCCGGTAGTTCCTAGCCACGACCTCGAAGCCTTCCTTCCGCAGGATCGAGGTCGCGATCTCCTCGGCGCTCTTACCGCGGCGGAGCAACGGACCACCGCCCGACTCGGCAGGCGGATGTCCGATCATCGATCACCTTACGGGCCCCGTACTCATCATCAGGACCGAGATCGGATCCGGGCGTCGTCCCGACCGGTCGGGGCACCTGTCCCTCCTCATCTACTCGGTGACCGGGGTTCTCCTCATCCCGACCCTGGCATCGGGACGTCCTCGTGCGGGAGCTCGACGACCACCACGGTGGTTTCTCCGCTCATCTCCACGTCCCTGAGGGTTCTTTTCACCTCATCGGGGTCCGGTTTCCCGATCACTTCGACCTCGACGCCCAAGGACTCGGCTATACTCGGAACGTCGGCGTCCAGCCCCATCTTGGCCGCCCTACCTTCCTTTTCTTCCATCACCTGCCGGGTGAACCCGAGCTCCCCATTGCGGGTGACGAGCACCGCGATCTGGAGGTCCTCCCTGGCCGCCGTCTCTAGCTCCTGGCAGGAGGTCATGAACCCTCCGTCTCCGGTCAGGGCGAGCACCATCTCGGGGACTCGGGCCGAAGCCCCTAGCGCAGCCGGGATCGCGAACCCCATAGGACAGAACGACCCGGAGTAGATCACCTCGGACGGGGAGGAAACCCGAGCGGCCAATAGCGCGGTGGGGGTAATCTGACCCGAGTCCACCGTAGCCGGTCCGATCCAGCCCTTCAGGGCGGCTTTCACGACCCGGTACAGCTCGAGGTCGAAGCCCGGCGGCTCACTCGGCTTCGGGTCCCATGGTTCCGTCCTCGGAGGATCCTCGAGCAGCGCTTCCACGAAGGCCCGCACGTCACACTCCACGACCTCGTCCGCGTCCTTCACCTCGAAACCTATCGCGACCGTGGTGGGCCAGTCGAGGTTCGCACGCGTCCGCTCCGACAGTCGGGCCCCCAGTGCGAGCACGACGTCGGCTTCCTCTATCACGTCGTTCGCCCAGCCCCTGAGACCTACGACCCCGACATTGCGAGGATGGTACTCAGGTACCACGCCTCGGCCGCGCATAGTCTCCACGACCGGCGCCTCCAGGATCCCACATAACCGCTCTACTAGCTCCCCGCACTGCGCGCGGTAACAACCCCTTCCCACCAGGATCGCCACGCGCTCGCCCTCCAGGAGCTCACGGACGCGCTCCACGTCCTCGGGATCCGGCTCGGCGGGTTCGATCCCCTCAAGCTCCGAGGAGACTTCGTCCGGGTCGAATCCCGGATCGACGTACAGTACAGGCTCCGAGCGGGCTAGGGTCCGCGCGGCTTCCCCCGGGTCGTCCGTCACCGTGAGTTCCGCGCCGTCCGACGCCATCGAGGGTACAAGCGACTGGAATCCGCGTTCGGTGATCTCCCCGGTTGCGCAGAGCACGGGCACGCGATCGGCCAGCGCGCACGCCAGCCCCGCCAGCGCGACCGCCACCCCAGGGCCTCGAGTCGCCAGGGCAGCCGCAGGCTCGCCCGAAACCTCGGCGGCCCCGATCGCCGCGTACACGGCCGCGTCCTCCCGCGTGGTCCGGACCAGCTCGTCACTCTCCGCGAGTCTCAGGTACGGTCGGGCCACGTCGTCCCCTGGCACTCCGAACACCGGACGTAGCCGGAACGAGATCATCCTTCCACCTCCTTCGACATTTCCAGGTATTCCTCGATCATATCTGGGAACGAACCCGCGGGCATGAAACGCAGCCCGAGCTCCCGGGCCCACCGCTCGATACCCTCGTCGCTCGCCACCACGGCCGCGTCCAATTCCTTCGCGAGCAGGAGCACGTCCAGATCCGGCGTGCTGTCCAGCGTCCCGTGGCGCACCGTCTGACGATACTTCCGCCGGAAGCGTCGCACCGTTTCCCCAATCACCTCCCGGATGATCCGCTCCTTAGGCACGTCCGCCTCCTCACGTAGCATGATCTCGTACGCCTCCAGGGCCGCCTTCCAGATGGCCTTCTCGGCCCGTTTCCTCCCACGGTCCAGCCGCTCCCTCATATCCTTCACATAGGCCATGAACAACCGAGCCGGGACCTTGACCTCGTACCGGTTCGGGGTCTTCTTCACGATCCACGTGTCGATCCTGGACAACAACTCCGGACACCCGTTCCGCTCCAGGAACCCCTTCAGCTCCCTGTACACCGTGGGGTACGGGATGTAGCAGCTGATGGCCAGTTCCATCCGAGCCCTACCGATCAAGTCCAGTATCCGAGTCACCGCCTCGCATAGGTCACCTTCTCCGAGCTCATCCACCACGCCCCGGTCGGTGAACGCCGTAGTGTCTAGCACGAACCGTTGTTTGTACACGCGTCAGTCACCCCGAGCGGACAGGAATACCAGACCCGTCCGCGTGATCCTGGCTTCGAACTCGATCAACTCGCGGCCCAGGCGGCACCGCGCGACCTTACCGTCGCGAACCCTGCGAACGCCGAGGAACCTGTACTCAGGGTGCGTCCATGGGCGCGTCTCTTCGCCACCGAACGCATGTAGTATCCGGGCGACGGCGTTCACTGGGTTCGGACGTCCTGCGGGATCAGGTGGGACGACGTCCACGTAGAGGAACTCCCGAGCCGTGTACACGGCCAGACCCGTCAGCTCGACGCCGTTCACGCGTTCCGTGGCGGTTTCCATCTCCAGGACGTCCACGTCGCATTCCTCCAAGGCGCGGATCACCGCCTTCCTCAGGTCCCGTTTCGTTCCGGTCGACTCGAAATCCAGGAGGCCGTACGGGTCGCGACGGGCCAGGCGGCGGCGTTCCGGGCGCTCCCCGGTTATCTCCTCCGCCTCCCTCGCGCCGTGGGGGGTCAGCGTGTATACACATGAGGCTGTCCACGGGTCGAACGTGACCGTGAGCACCGGACGACCATCAACGAAGACGCGGTCGGCCCGGACCGGTCCCCGGATACGCTCCACGGTCACCTCCCGGTCTGCGATCCCGAGGTCCGAGCCGGTCAGCTCCTCGAGCACCTCCCGGTACTCCTCCAACTCCCCGCGGGAAGGTTCCCTCACCGGCAGGGTGGTCGTCCCCATTGGTGGTCACGCGGGGTTCCAGGGTTTAAGGCCTCAGGGTCGACGTTACGCGTCCTGAAACGATGCCTCGGACCGGATCTCCTCGACGACCTCCCGCGCGTAGGGTCGGAGCGCACGGTACAGCGCCCGCGCGTCTCTTCGCAGCGCTGCGTCCAGCACGTCCTCCGACTCCGGGACGACCACGTCGAAGTCACCGTCCGATCCGTCCGACCGGTTCAGGACGGTAACGGCGGGTATTCGGAACCTCTCGACCAGGATCCTGGCGCGCTCGAAGTCGTGACGGGCCGCGGGGTCCGGAGCTGTTACCAGTACCGCGACGTCGGCGTGGGAGAGGGCCGCGACCACGGGACATCCCAGCCCAGCCGGACAGTCGATCACGCACGGGCGTCGAGGAACCATCCTGTGGATCAAGTGCGCCAGCTCGGGTACCCAGGGATCGGACTCCGGATGGATCACCTCGAGGTCCAAGTCCGGGTTGCGCGACCTGACTATCTCACCGAGAACCTCCGACTCGAACTCGATCGCGTCCTCGGGACAGGCGATCGCGCAAATCCCGCACCCGTCGCAGGCCGTGGGATCCTCGACGGCGTTCCAAGGGCAGACTTCCGAGCACCTCCCGCATCCGACGCAATCGTCGGTTCTGACCGCGTAACGGGCCCTGATCTCCCCCAATGCTTTCTCGACTTCCAGTTCCAGGTACGCGGGTACGTCGGGTTCGGTCACGTCGGCATCCACCAGCGGTACCCCTAGCTCCGCCGCCAGGGCGATCGAGAAAACCGTCTTCCCCACGCCGCCCTTTCCTCCCAAGACGACGACCCTGAACTCAGGATCCAACGCGGCACCCCCCGGTTACACGACCTCATCCAGGCAAAGCTCCACCGCCTCCCTGAAAACCCCCGATCGGAGCGGATCGTCCACGGTAGGGGCCTCGACGACATGGGTTCGGACTTCCTCCTCGATCCTACATCTCCAGAGATCCGACAGGTCGGACCTGTTGATCAGGATGACTACATCGGTCCCGGCGCGGTCGGCGATGCGCATCAGACGTCTCAGGTCGCGGTAGGCCGCCGGGGTCGGCTGCGTCACGGCGATCGCGGCGTCAGCGGCCTTGAGCGCGTCGTACACGTCCTTACCTGCACCGGCCGGCGTATCGAGGATAAGGTCCTTTCCGTCGTCCGCACCCTCCAGAAGGATTCGAACCAGGTGTCGGGACCGTCGATCACCCACGTCGAGCGTTCCGGAGGTTAGAATCGCCCCGGTTACGGACACCTGGTATCTCCTCACCTCACCGATCCGGACGCAGTCGTACGCTAGGGCGCCGTTGGGACAGCTCTCGACGCATAGTCCACAGCCATGACACAGATCGGGGTCCAGATCCCACGAACGCCCGACCACGAGGGCACCAGGCGCACAGGCCCGCGCGCACGTCCCGCAGAGATCGCACTCGTCTTCGTCCTCAAGCTTCGGGCACGGAATGTACACGTCGGACCGATCGATCTCCTCGCAGTCGAGGTAGAGATGGAGGTTGGGGGTGGTGACGTCCAGGTCTAGGGCGTCCCAACCCAGGATCCTGTGGACGTGGGCAGCGACCGTGGTCTTGCCGACACCTCCCTTACCGCCCGTGATAGCCAGCCACATTCCAGGATCACTCCTCGGGTAACTCGCCGCGGGCGGCCTTCAGGGCCGCCTCTTCCGGATCGGTCCCGGGTTCCGCTACGTAAGCCTTTATCCCTTGGGCCTTGAGACCTTGGAGTGCGTTGGGACCATAACGCGCGGCGACCGTGGCTTCGACGTTCATTTCCGTGAGGACCGTGAGGATCTGCCTACCGGCTCCGCGCGGGACGTTCGCGACCGGATTACCCTTGGACTCTACGAGCTCGACGTCGTCATCCTTCACCTCGTACACGCGGATCTCCGGAGCTCGGGCGAACCGAGTGGACACCCCATCACCCTCCACCATTACAGCCACACGCACTTACCTGGGACCCCCTCGCCCCGGACCACCGCGACCTCCGCGGCCGGGACCGCCACGGCCCATACCGCGTCCGAGACCGGCGTAGCCTCCCCAAGTACCAGGTCCGGGGTTCAGCCGGTGGATGAACACGGCTGGGGCTCCGCAGTTCGGACAGCTCGAGGGCTTGGGAGCACCGTACGGCACCTCGATGATCTCACCGCACCTGGAACACCGGAAGACCTTCACGTCGCGTCGGATCAAGCCCGATCACCCCCTCTTGGGTTCCATCCGGAGCGCACTCGCCGGACAGGCCCGGTCGCACGCTCCGCAGGCACGGCACTTGGAGGCGTCCGCCTCGACGTACCCGACGGAGACGAGGAGAACACCGGTAGGACAGGCTCGCATGCACTCACCACATCCCTCGCACTCCGAAGCGTCGTGCACGAACACCGCCTGAGGTGTCTTCGCCCGGGTTACTTCTCTCCCTGGTTACTTCTCCCCTTCCATCTCTCGCAGCCGCTTCTCGAGTTCCTCGAGCTTCTTCCGCAGCTCCTCCACCGTCTTCCCGCTTTCCGAGCCCTTCGGCACGCTTTCCGCGAGCTTCTCTACGGCCTTGGCGAAGTCTTCCCCGAAAGCCTCGCGTATCGCCTCTAGTACCTCCTTCCTGGTCTCCTCGTCCGCCGTTGCTAGCCACCACCAACCACCTCCCCAACCGGGACCACCGCGCCAGCCTCCTCTCCACCAACCACCGGGCCACGCAGGTGCCGGCGTACTTCCTTCACCCAATACCTGCCAGGCGTGCTTTATCTCTCCCGTTTCCGTGTCCTCGTAGAACGCGTGTGGACCTAATCCGCACCTGCACGGGCCGATGTACCTATATCGTCGGCTCGCCATGCCTCTCCCCCCTTAGGCTCTCCTAACGCCGCGATTAGGGTGACCTAACGCGGTAATAAAACTTTGGGGATGGAGAGGCCGTGCCCACGGTCCGGGACGCGATGACCGAGGACGTAGTGGTCGTGAGGCCGGACGAGCCCCTGGAGCGCGTGCTCCGAACGTTCGCGTCCGAGTCGATCCACGGGGTGCCCGTCGTCGAAGAGGGTAGTCGATTGATCGGGATCGTGACGTCGGTCGACGTTGTCCGCGCCCTGGCCTCGGGCGAGTGGAGGGAGCTGACCGCGGGCGAGGTCACCCGGAAGGCCGTGACCGTGAACCCCGACGAGGATCTCGAGACCGCATTAGACCTGATGGCGGCCGTCGGTGAGGACCGTGCGGTAGTGGTCGAGGACGGGGAGGTCGTCGGAGTACTCACCGTACTGGACGCTATCCGCGTGCTGTTAGGGGAGTGAACCGTTGAACCGGCTCTTCCACCCGGAGGCAGTCGCCGTGGTCGGCGCTTCCCGAGATCCCTCGAAAGTAGGTCACGGTGTCTTCCGGAACTTGCTACGCGACTTCGACGGGCCGGTGTACCCGGTGAACCCCCACGCCGACGAGCTCCTAGGTCGACGCTGCTATCCGTCGCTCCTCGAGCTCCCCAAACGGGTTGACCTCGCGGTGATCGCGGTCCCCGCTCCAGTCGTCCCGGAAGTGGTACGCGAGGCCGGGGAAGCAGGAGTACCGTACTGCGTGGTGATCTCCGCGGGCTTCTCCGAGGCTGGCAACGAAGACCTCGAGCGGGAGCTGGTCAGGACCGCCCGGAAGGTCGGCGTCCGGCTGGTAGGCCCCAACTGCCTCGGGATCATCAACGCGAAGATCGGGTTGAACGCGTCCTTCTCGGCGGAGTCCCCTCCTCCGGGCAACATCGCGTTCGTGACGCAGAGCGGGGCCCTCGCGACCTCGGTAATCGACTGGATCTCCTCCGGGGACGTCGGGGCCGTAGGCGTGGGATTCAGCAAGTTCGTGAGCCTGGGTAACGCGGCCGACCTGGACTTCCCCGACTTCCTCGAGTACCTGGCGGAGGACGACGATACCGACGTGGTCGTGCTGTACCTGGAGGGCGTCAAGGACGGGTCGCGGTTCCTGGACGCGCTGTCCGAGTGCTCCGGGCGTAAGCCAGTGATCGTGCTCAAGGGTGGCAGAACGGAGGCTGGGGCCGAGGCGGTCGGCACCCACACCGGTTCACTGGCGGGATCGGGAGAGGTCTACGAGGGACTCATCGAGGGGGAGGGTGGTATCTTCGTGAGAGGGTTCGAGGAGGCGTTCGATGCGGCGAAGCTACTGGCAAAGGCAGGTCCCCCGACTTCGGACCGTGTGCTGATCGTGACGAACGCCGGGGGCGGCGGGATCCTGGCGACGGACGCCCTGCACGAACTGGGCTTCGAGCTCCCGGAGCCCGCGGGAGACCCTTCGGTATTGCCACCGGAGGCGGCCACGGGTAACCCCGTCGACGTGTTGGGTGACGCGAACGCGGAGCGCTACCGGGTCGCGCTGGAGGAGTTCGCTGATTCCGACCGGTACGGGGCCGTGATGGTTATCCTCACGCCGCAGAGCGTGACGGAGCCCGTGAAAACCGCACGGGCGGTCGTAGAGTTCGCCGAGGAGTTCCGAGGACCGGTAATCGGTGTCTGGATGGGACGACACTCCGTGGCGCTTGGGATCAGGGTTCTAGAGGAGGGTGGAGTGCCTACGTTCCCCTCACCCGAGCGCGCTGCGAGGGCACTGTACCATGCGGCCAGGTGGGCGGAAGTATTATAATGTTAGGCACGCCTAACAATTAAATATCAACGGTGGGTGGTGCCGTGAGGACGCTGTTGGAGGTGCCAGAGGGGAGGACGGTCCGCGTCGTAGACGTGGCCGCCGGTAAGGGAGCGGCCGCTATGCTGTACGAGCTCGGGATCCGGCCCGGAGCACGCGTCGAGGTCGTGAAGTCCGGTCCGGGTCCCGTGATCGTGCGCGTCGGCGGTGCGAAGTACTCCCTGGGTCGCGGCCTTGCGGCCAAAGTGATCGTCGAGGAGGAACAGGGGTGAGGCGATGAGGACGGTAGCGCTGGCGGGACCACCGAACGTGGGTAAGACCACCATAATGTCCCGTGTCTGCCGCGCGAACCTGGAGGTCGGGAACTGGCCAGGAGTAACTGTCGAGAGGAAGACGTGCACGTACGAGTTCCGAGGGAAGCGGTACCGTCTCATCGACCTACCGGGCACGTACAGCCTCACGGCTTTCTCCGAGGACCAGCGCGTCGCCCGCGACTACCTGCTCGGCCGGACCGACGGTAAGCCGGATGCCGTGGTCGTCGTCGGGGACGCGCTCAACGTGGCCGGAGCCGTTCGCGTGTTCCTCGAGATCGCAGAGCTCGGGTACCACCACGTCATCCTGGCCGTGAACATGCTCGACGAAGCGGAGCGTACGGGCATCGGCATCGACCTGAAGCGACTGGAGCGCGAACTAGGAGCTCCTGTGGTTGGCCTCTCCGCGAAGCGAGGGTACGGGATCGAGCGCCTCAAGCGCACGATCGCGGACGTCGTGCAGGGAAGGGTCGAGCCGAATCCCATATCCCTCCGATACCCTCGCGAGGTCGAGAGGGCCGTGAAGAAACTCGCCCCGGAGGTCGGCGGGAAGCTCCGTGAGTACCCACCGCGCTGGGCCATCCTCAAGCTTCTCGAGGGGGACCCCGAACTCCTCCAGGAACTCGAAAAACGCGATCCCGAACTTCTAAAACGGGTTAAAGAAGTCAAGAAACGTATCGCCGAGCGGACCTCCCACGACCCGGCCGTCCTGATCTCACAGGCCCGAGACGAGCTCGCCACGCGGATCGCCCGGAGCTGCGTGACGGGTCGGCCTTCGCTCTCCCGTCAGGACCGGATCGATCGCGTCCTCACACACCCTGTGTGGGGCACCCCCTTCGCCCTGGGCGTGCTCGGGACGGTGTTCGCGTTGTCGTTCTTCCTGGGTGACCCCATCTCCGAGCTCGTGGAGGGGGCGTTCGACCACCTCGTCTGGTTCGCTCGGGGTCTGCCCGCACCGTGGTCCGACGTCTTCGCCGAGGGCGTGATCCCAGGCGTGGGAACAGTTCTCGCCATGTATCCGTACGTGTTCGTCATGTTACTGCTCCTCACCGTGCTCGAGGACATCGGCTACACGGCCCGCCTCGCCGCTTTAGCGTCCGGTCTGCTCGCCCGCCTCGGTCTCCACGGCAAGACCGTGTTCCCCGCAGTCCTGTCCCTTTCCTGCAATGTGCCAGGGATCACGGCGAGCCGGATCATCGAGGATGAACGGGCCCGTCTACTGACCGCAATCGTCGTACCGATGATCCCATGCGGTGCTCGCCTTGAGGTGATTACGTACCTAACGGCGAAGCTACCGGACCCCTGGCGCGTGCCGGCCGCCGTCTCCATCTACGTCGTCGCCCTCTCTCTGTTCGCAGTCACGTCCTACGTCCTACACCGCCTCCTCTTCGGTAAGCCGGAGCCCCACCACGGGCACGTGATCGAGCTCCCACGCCTCCGTAAGCCACACCTACGCACGGTGCTCACCGTTACTTGGCTACGCTCGAACGAGTTCCTCCAGAAGGCCGGTACGATCATCTTGGCGGCCTCGGTCCTGCTCTGGACCGCCACACGGTACCCGAAACCGTTAGGGACCGGTGGAAGCGCGATCGAGCTAGTCGGTAAGTCCCTAGAGCCGGTGACGGTAGCCCTCCTAGGGCTGGACTGGAAGGAAGCCGTGGCACTCCTCAACGGGATTGTTGCGAAAGAGACCGTCATCTCCACCCTCGCCATGCTGCACGCGCACCCCACACCCGAGAACGCCTACGTGCTCACCCTGGTGAGCGTGCTGTATATCCCGTGTGCCGCCACGATAGGTGCGGTCTACTCGGAAACCGGTTCCTTGAGATACACCGCGCTCTCCGTCGCGGCGAACCTATCCCTCGCGACCCTGGTCGGCGCGGCAGCGCACCATGCGCTCGTAGCGCTCAGCGGCTGAACTCGCAGTTACGTTGTTTTCCCGTGAATGGTGTCCCGACTGTCACTCCTTCTCACCCAGGAGGGAGCCCGGCCGATGAGGAATGGCGCCGGGACGAGGACCTCCCGATGACCTGGGGTAACGGGAGCTGAGGCCCACGATGTGGTAAGTCAGCCTACTCCAAGTCCGGAGGTCGGCTTATGAGCTCACGGTTTGTGTTCACGGCTGCATTCATCGGCGATCTAGGGCGACACCGTCTCAAGGGCGGATTTAACACCTCAATCTCTCCCACATCGACACTTGAACATCTTCGACGCTCCTTAGCTCAATCTCGGATTCGAGCCGTCACGACGAGATCGACCTTCACGACGGCGAGCCCACGCTTCGGTACATATCATTCGATTTTGAAACCAAATTGTTTCCACGTTCACTTCGATCCGTCGGCGTCCGTTAAGATTCTGAGGTTCCGGGTATCGCGAGGGAGGGGGCGGCGTTGCTTAAATATCCTCACTAACCTTATCTCGCCTGGCTGAGCCGACGGTCGGGATCAGTAAAAGAGGAAGAGGAATGAGGAGGCCGAGGAACGCCGACCGGTGACGAGGGTCGGTGTTACCGACCCTCGCTCCAGACGTTCTAACAGGTTCCTCAGCATCTTCGCGTGTCGCTCCTCGTCGTGCGCGGTGCTTATCAGGTACGCCCGTACGTCCTCACCCATCTCGTCCCCGTACTCCTTGATCACGTTCCTCCTGAGCTCGGCGGCCTGCGCCTCCCTCTCCGCCAGTCGCTCGACCTCCGACTTGATGTCCTCGCTCAACTTCCCGGCGATCCGGGCTACGATCGCGGCGTGTCTCAGCTCCTCGTCCGCGATCTTCCTGAACGTCTCGGCGACCTCGGACATGCCCGCTTCCTCCGCCAGTCCGGCTATCGTACGATACACGGTCACGGCCTCGCTCTCGTTCTTGAACCACCTCTCGAGATGTTCCTCCAGCCCGGACATTGGTATTACCCGGGCGTACCGGCGCGTGCGAGGCTATTATAAACTTCGATATCCGGTAACGAGGAAAGTGATAAGGCGCGACCGGCCTCGTACCGACCGATGGTTTCCCAACGTTTGGTTCCCCAACGTTAACAACCACCACGGCCCACCCGGAACGGTCGACGGTCGTCGTTTGAGAATTCGTAATTCCGAGGTTCCACCCACGGACCCCGGGAACCGATGAAGACCGTTTCACTTCGGAAGTAACGACCGAAAGTCGCGGGGCTGAGGTGGTTCGAGGCGGCGGGAGGGCGTTCACCGCCTCGTCGCACCGACCAGTACCAGCGCGCAGAGCGCTCCGACGACCACTAGTGGCGAGACCGGTACGTCGGCTGGGTTCCCACCGTACTCACCCCGATGTTGGTGTTGCTCGCCCTCGTGCTCGCACGTCGACGTACCCGTGACCTTCAGCTCTCCTAGGCACTTCACCAGAGGCTCGTAGCCCTCCTTCTCGACCTTGACCCAGATGTAGAACGTGCCCTCCTTACCCGGCGCGGTGAGCTGGGCAGTCACGTTACCATCAGAACCAGAAGTGGTCTTCACATAGTGACCCTTGGTCCACTCCTCGGGCGGAGAATCCTTGTGTTCATCACCCGCTATCCTGATCACAACTGAAGCATCAGGTACCGGCTGGCCCGTCGACGCGTCGACGATCTTGAACTTGACCGACAACCTCGAACACACGTCTACCTGACTAGGGTAGTCGACGTCTTTCACGTCCAACGTGCCTGCCGCCGCGGCGGGTGACAGGATCGCCAGCAGACCAAGAATGGCAGCCAGCAAACCTCAGTTCCCACGTACTAAGCCGTTCGAACATGAGGTAATTAAGGATAGTGGGACTTTCCATCACACACGCGGTGTCACCGTGTCCCGGTGCTGTCGGTTCCTCGGTCGTGAAACGGCGCGGGCCGGACCGTAGGTCAGAACTCGGTCGATGTGATCGGGACACGGTAGATCGGGCCGATGCGGAGTGGCTCTGCGGGGAGGCTCCGATGACCTCCGGGTAACGGGCCGAGACCCGGCGGGGGGAACGCGGATGAGGAGGTCGAGGGACGCCTATCGATGATGAGGGTAGCACATACCGACGGCGATCTCTTTTGGACCGGCACCGGCTCGCCGAGTGGTGATCCGAACTCCTCTCTCGGATGTGGTAATGGGTGGCTCGGGAACGCCTGCCCCTCATCACCCGTCAGCGCCCGAAGGGTTCCTCACCGATGTTCCCGGTCGAACAGCTGCACCGATCATCACCGTTCAGTAGACTAAAGGAGTCGTCATCCCCACCCCCCTCAGAGACCGGAGTTAAGAGGCGTGATGCGACCGTCCCCGGCTCCACTGGGCGCTATCGTACACGTGTCGATCGATCGCTGGACGTGACGTAGCGTCCCGTTTCGGACGTCATCGGGTCAAGGCATCCAGCAGCTCCTCTGTCGGTTCGGCACCCACCAAGACGGTCCCCCGGTCCGTCTCCAGACGGCCAGGCGCGATCGTCGGCGCGAGTACACATAACATCGGCCCACGCCCCTCACCCAGTAGAGGCCGACGTAGCCGAAGACGCCCCCGAAACCCAGAAGTCGGACACCTGGAGATCGATCGTGCCCACCGTTCCTTTCACGGCCAGGGTGACGCGTCGTCCCGTGGAGACGATCGTGATACGGCGTTCGCATACCACCACGTGCGTCGGGGCCAGGAGCCAGGCCGCGGTTAGGGATGATACTAGGACGCTACCGAGAGGCCGACGGTGACGTTCCATAGTGCCGTAAAAGCCGTAGCCGCGCAGGAGAAGGACAGGACGGACGCCGTAACGAACCGGGTGGGTCGGTCGTAAGGAATCGGAAGACGCAACCGGTTTCCCCTCTCAGGAGGGTAGACGGATGCCTCTCCGCGTGCCATGTAGGTGTCCGTGATCATACGGAGCTGTTGTAGTGCCGGGCACAGCCCACCGATCGGTGTTCCGCCGTGACCGGCCCCACGATATCCTCTCCGGGAACAGGGACTCGACGTTCCGGGTACTACCTCATCACCTTCTGGAGCTCCCTGACTCCTAAGCCCGTACGCAAGACACCTCCTTCGAGCGGCTTTGTTCCTCAGCCTTTCGATCGGCGTCATGTCCGTTTTCTCAACGGTCGACGAGGATATTACCCACTCGGAGGTCGAAGGCCACGGTGACGGCTACAGTACTGGTGTCATCAACGCACGGTACCCCATGACGGATGATCGCGTAAAGTAAAATGAAACAAATGTGTTCAACATCGCACCTCGAACCCGTGCCCCCGAAGGACCTCCTCGAGCGCGGAGAGTATCCGATCGGCAACTTCAACGAACCGTTTCGCGTTCTCTGTCGGTGTCGTAGGGGAACTCTACCAGGTAACGAGCGTCCGTGTACGCGTCGGACAGAAGAACGCCAGTGTTGCCTTGATACCCAATTGCACAGCCTACTCGGCGTGGAACGCGGTCTACCTGCACATACCCTACTCCAGGATGAACCTCGCAAGCTCGAGCGCTTCACCGGCATGATCACGCAGCTATCACGCCTCCTCGTAAGATCCCACGTGGGATCGCCCCGTGACCCAGGAGGACGTCCCGGAGTGGTACGTGGGACACCTCCGGAGGTAGTACCGGCTCTTCCTGGAGTACGTTCGGAGATGGAAGTACTGGATCAGCCGGATCGCAAGGGGTGATCCGGGAGCGGGTGGACCCGCGGTCCGAGGTGATCGCTCTCGACAGCGTGATCAAGGGAATGGTTACGGGCGGTTCCGACGTGGACGTGCTCGTCATCACGGAGCGGGCCCGCGAGCTGAAATCGTGTTGCTACCATCCGACGATGATGCGTAGATCATACACGAATAATGCGATGTCAATACGAGTGCCAGTCGATGATCGTACGTAAATATTCTCACCGATCGGTGTCGCGTCCGACGGAGACGGGCGTCGGGTGAGAGTCCCGGAACCTTACCTGATTCTGGGAAAAACGTCTCGGAAGAGTGCGAACGCGTGGCCGGATCGCCGGTCGAGATCCTACTAGGATTCCAAATCGCCGGTCGCGCTGCCCCTGGCGGTGGCCCGGGCGGCGCGCCATCACAGTGATCCGGAGGCGGAGTTGATACGGAAGTTCGCGGCTCTCACCAAGGCCTTCATGGATGATTTATGCGAAACTCATCAGACTACTGACTAGACTGGGACGGAGACGGGCCGGCGCAACGTCGCATCATGGGAAGGGACGCTTAGCGGTAGTGGAAAAGAGGATGAGGATAAGGAAACAAGGAAGGTAGCAACGGAAGCGGGAGCGGCGAGGGGGGTCTTTAGGCGCGGACCCGGCGCCTCTGCAGAACCACCGGCGGTACCGGGATCTGGGAGAACAGCTTCGAAGTCAATCACCTCTGGAACGTGGAACGGCAAGCTCGTGCCCCGTAGTGACGGCGTCCACCGAGAAAGATCGGATGCGAAGGGGAGTTAGTGAGAGTTCGAAGGGTCCTGAACCGGGAGTGATTGGGTATGAGTAGTCCGTCTCACGCCGAGGCCTGCAGGGCCAGCCCGGCAGAACCGGTAAGAGGATCTTCAACCCCCTCCATGCGGGAAGACCACGGCCGAGGTGCGGTGATGGAGACTCTTTTCGCAATGTTCAGGTGAATCGGGAAACCGACCACTCGGATGGGAGCCGAACAACTACGACCGTGGGAGTACCCAGGACACGAACGCGACCTGCCGGGCGGACCGTTGTCCTGCTCCCCGGACCGTTTACAGACCCCGTGGGCGGACCTCTTCGATCCCGCGTCGCCGGATTTCGATCACGTAGGAAACGAAGTTGTTGTAGGAGAGCACCCGGTACGCCTCCGTGTGCAGGTTGAGCCACATGCGGACCGCGGTCAGCGCGCATACGGTCGCAGAGATGCAAGTCCCAATCAGGTAGCCGAGGGCGAGCCACTCCACACCCCATCGATGCCACGCCAGGATCTCCGCGACGGAGACGAGGGATAGCGCCACCGTCGCCTCGATCTCTCGGCGGAACATGATCAATTGCGGGTACGTGTAGACCACCAGCGCCCCCGGGACGCTCCCCAACAGGTATAGGATCAGGAGGTCCGGGTTCGCACCGGCAAGTTTCCATTCGATCCACTTCATCAACGTTGCCAGGATCCCGAACGTCGGGACTGGGGCGTGGCTCAGTGTGTGGATCAGGGTGGACGACGCCTTCAGGGCCGGTCCGAGGAGGTACATGGCGCCCTCCGACATCCAGTGATGGAACCATGGTTTCACGAACGAGGCGGGCACCAGTGCCAGGACGCCTGAGAGTGCGAGGGCTATCCAGGTACCTTTGAGGAACCGGAAGAACATCCGACGCCCTATCCCCTCGAGCTCCCTCGACTCGACTCTGTAGATCATATCCAGATCGTTCCCGACGTCGGTCCAGAAGACCCCGGCCGCGAACGTACCGGCCAGTAAGGGGACCATCCCCACGAACGCCGGGACGTCAAGTGGTGGGTACGGGAATCCCCGACAGCACCAGATGACGATCTTGTCGAGGAACATCATGGCGTAGTACGCGATCGAGGATAGCATGATTACGAAGTAGTCCAGCGCCGCAGCGACGGCCACGACCAAGCACCCTACCAGGTACTCCTTGGTGATTTCGGGATTGTTCTCGAGGTGCTTCCGCGCGTTCGCGACGAGGCTCACCGTCAGGGCGACCGCCAGGAGGGACGACGAGAGCACGAACGACCTCAGGACGTCGGAAGTTAGCGCCGAGAGGACCGCGAACGACACCGAGAACGCCATCCACGAGATCACGATCTGCAGGACGGACCTCCACCGGCACTCCCCACAGCTGGCCTCTACCATACAGGTCAGGGTGTAAACGATACCCGTCAACTCGGCAGCCAGGACGACGTCGTGCGAGAGCTTCACGCCGAAAGATGCCGAGAGCAACCAGCTCAGAAGGCACGGCACGGGCGGGTAGACAACCGCCACCAACGCGAGAACGCCGATGACGGGGGACAGCACCCGTAGGTACCTAGCGTCCGCCACCATTCGCGAACCCAGGACCTGGAAAGGTGATGACGAGAGCAAACCCACGATTAGGCTGAAGCCGAGCTCGGGTAGATCGTTCATGGACATCGACTCTAACAGCGTCAACAGCGTGATGACGCTCCAGACGGGGGTGAAGAGTAGCGCCGATCTAACGACAGATTTGAGGTCCGCCCTCCCCTTCTTCACGTCCCGAATGGTCTTGTCGATAGCATCCGACAGGAACCCCATTCGACCTCACCCAGGACCGGGGATCGCGTACTTCACGTATCGTCGCACGTACTCATCACACATCCGGGTGATGTCGAACTTCCGAGCCTTCCTAGTCGCCGTGTAAGACATTTGGAGGAGGGCCTCCGGGTCCTGAAGCAGTTCCAGGAGGACCCGCGCGCCGGCCTCGTGATCCTCCGAAGGGAACGTCCGCCCTATCTCCTCCTCGACGATGTAGGGGACCGCACCTACCTCAGACGCCACCACGGGACATCCGGCGCTCATCGCTTCGAGAAGGGCCATGGGGAGCCCTTCGGACCTGCTCGAGAGCACGAACACGTGGAACTTGTGGTAGAACCTCAGGATTTCCTCCGGAGGTCGAGACCCGTGGAACCTCACGACCTGCTCTAGCCCTTGCCGCTCGATGATCTCCTGACACCTCTCGTAGTGCTCCCGGTCGTCGATGGGCCCCACCACGTGGAATCGGACCCGGTTCTTCCCTACCTCCTCAACCACCTTCGCCGCCATCCGGACGAACACGTCGATCCCTTTGATGGGTTCGACCCGGGCGACCGTCCCCACGTGGAACTTGTCCGCCTCGCAGAATTTCTTCTCTACGTCCGAGGGTGGTGGGAACTTCCAGGTCTCGATCCCAGAGTAGATCACGTCGACACGGTCCTCCGGCGCACCCTGCTCCACGGCGTGTTCCCGGTGGTAATCGGAGATCGCAAGAACTTCATCGCAGTACTGGTAAGAGGTTTTGATCATTGACTCGAAGCATCTCCGGTACAGCTCCCGGACTGTATCCCCGAGCCCCTCGAGGCGAGTGTCCAGCTCTCGGACCAGGACGCCGTGCTCCGTGATGATGTACGGAGTTCCCTTGACAACCTTCCTGACGGCGCACAGGAAGCCGCACACGCCGCAGTTCTGAGGGTGAGCCACGTCACACTCTGGCATGTGGCGGGCGCCAGAGGCCGCCCCCATGACGAATGAGCAGACGTTCGCCACCGCCCAGTACAAGTCGCTGAACCGCTCATCCGAACCCAACTGGTCCTCCACGTACTGAGCCAGCGTGTAAACCGTGGGCCCTTCTAACACTCTCACTGGGTTCTCCGAGACCTCGTACAACCGTTCTAGCATCTCCCCCTCCAGTGGCTCGCCCTCCAATATGTACTCGAAGGCTCGCTCCAGGACGTGGAAGCCCTCAGGAGCCCGCTCACCCCGTCGCCCAAGTAGCCACCGTATCCTGTGGACGGGGAACACGCGGGCCACCCAGCGGCGCTTCCCAACTCGTCTCGGTACCAGCTCTCGAACGACCACGTCCCGGACGTTCTCCGGGATATCAACGACAGGTTCCGCTTTCCCTGAGGGCGCCAGACAGAGCACGTTGAACCTGACGTTTGAGGAGTGCTCGATGAGACGCTGTACCCAGGTGGTGACCCCGCCGAGAGTGATGGGATACGTTCCCTCCGTTACAATGGTGACCTCAGGCTTGCCCAACATGGTCCCCGGTGTCTGTTGCCGAGCGTACAACCCGATAATATGCATTTCTCGTGCAAGTTCTACTAAACTAACGTTAACTCACCTGGGCTAAACTGAGCTAATGTTTCGAAAACATCAACCTGTAGGATCGTCGATAGGTAGGTACGTACTGGTTCCCTCGGGTGACGCCCGACGTGGCACATTACCGTCCCCGGATCCACCGAGAGAGAAGAGATCCCTTGACGCGTACGTACCTGTAACCGGTCGTGCGGGGTCTAACCCAATGTCCCGCTAACGACATTCAACTTTCCGTACGCTCGACTAATTCAGTCGAGTAGGGTACCGCATGATGGACGGGGTGACCGCAGTCGTGCATCGTATTTATTCGTAAACCATGATCTGGGGTTACGAGTCGCGTTTATGCGAACGCGAAACGTTCAAGGGATCGTCTAGGATTCACTGACCCCTGCCCGAACCCTCCAGGGGAGTCCTAAGCGTTGAAGGTCTTACTGGTTCAACCCCCGTATAACGACGATATCAGGAAAGTCCTAGGTGCTACGGCGTTTCCCGTCGGGCTACTGTACTTATCAGCTTACCTGGAGCGAGAGGGGTTCTCGGTCGATATCGTGGATTGCCCAGCCGAGGGGTTGGACGTCGAGGAAGTGGTGAAGATGGCCTCAGGGTACGACGCCGTAGGGATCACCGTCACGACGCCCGCCGCCCCGTACGCGTACGAGATCGCCAGGCGCGTCAAGGAAAAGGGTGTGTTCGTGTTTCTAGGCGGTCCGCATCCGACGTTCATGGACGGAGAGGCCCTTCGGGAGAGTCACGCGGACGCCGTGGTGAGGGGAGAAGGTGAGCTCACGACCGCCGACCTGTTGGACCACGTGGACGGCTGGGAGGATCCTGACATGTCGGATGTGCCGGGCATTTCGTACCTAGACGAGCGCGGTAAATTGATACGAAACGACGACCGGAGACCCATCGAGGACCTAGACTCGCTCCCCCTACCGGCGTACGACAAGATCGATATCTCGTTGTACGCTCCTGATCCCGACGAGCCGTACGCCCCGGTGATCACGAGTCGAGGTTGCCCGTTCCAGTGCGCGTTCTGCGCTTCTTCTAGGTTATTAGGGAGGGAATGGAGGGCCAGGAGCGCGGACCACGTGGTCCGTGAAATAGAGTACCTTGTGGAGGAAAAAGGCGTGGAGCGTATAGAGTTCGTGGATGACGTGTTCGCGATCACGGTCTCCAGGGTAGAGGAGATAGGGGAGAAATTACGGAAGGAAGGAATCGACGTACCTTGGGACTGCGGGACCCGGGCCAACCTTATGACACCGGAAATGGCGAAAGCGCTCCAGGAGTACGGATGTCGGTACGTGTACGTGGGCGCCGAATCCGCGAGTGACGAGACGCTAAGGAAGATCAATAAACAGATCACCACGGGCGACGTGTACGCGTGTAGGAAAGTAGCAGCCAGGTACGGGCTCGGGGTTTTGTTCTCGTTCATACTCGGGTTCCCGTGGGAGGATCGGGATGACATCAAGAGGACCATCCGGTTCGCCATCGACTTGAAGCCGGACTACGCCCAGTTCACGGTGTGCACTCCGTACCCAGGGACACCACTCTACGACCTGGCTGAGAGGAAAGGCCTGATAGAAACCAAGGACTGGTCTAAATACACCACGCTACACCCTGTGATGAGGACGCTGTACCTCTCGAGGAAAGAACTGAAGAAATTACTCAGGAAGGCGTACGTGAGGTTCTACCTCGACGATCTCCGGTTCCTGAAGATAGCTAAGGACTCGGGCTTCAGGATCGGTAAGAACGTCCTCAGGTCGACCGTTTCAGCGCTGTTTCATTACGTTAGGGATTGGCTCCTCTAACCCGCGTGACTCCGAACTGACCTATGTCAAAGACGCGCCCACCGGCCGGTTCGTTCAGTGTGGAGTGGCCATCCGGACCTATATCTTACCGGACGATCACGCCACACGGAGGGTAAAGGAAATTAACGTACCGGCGCTACATCCGGAGTCCCCATACGGGAGTCCTAATTGACCAGAAGAGATAGTTGATGTCTGTCCGGACCAGGTGGTTGATACCACTAGTAGCCGCGATGATGGCGTCAGGACCGGTGCTGTTGAAACCACTGGCCCCGAGAGACGCACCAGCACACGCGTTCGGGGCAGAGTACGCATGGGAGATCCTGATAGGGCGCACTCCGCCAAACCTATGTTATTATTGGTACGCATGGTTTCCATACCCCATCTTCTACTGTTTTTTACCTTATTATTTAATAGCTCCATTAGCTAGGCTGACCGATGGACCACACGCATTCGCTTTGGGATTACTAGCAGCCTCTATATTATTTTCTTACAGTATATATAAGCTTACCATGAGCTTTGGATTCAAAAGAAGATCTGGTGATTATGTCTCCTGTAATATTTCTACTCACGTTAGGAGTGTTAGGTTTATGGAAAGCACGTCGAGAGTCGTGGATGCGAATAGTTTTTATATGCTGGGTGATTGCGTATGGACTGGCAGTCACTTGTATAACCGGAATAATAACCAGGCTGCCACTGGGTAAATATACTTCTAGATAGATTCACGTGTGCACTTCTAACGCCTCTGACGGCATTACCTGCATGTTATTTACTGGAGCACGGCTATAAGGGAGCGTATCTTTCAGCCATATTATCTGTGGTAACTACGATCTTGATATCATGGAACCACATTTTAACTATTCATGTTATGGAAATACCTGAGACCAAAATGGTATCTGTTTGGATTTCTAAGCATCGTATGAAGGGCCCCATGGTAAGGATAGGAGTGGGACCGCTGCTTAGGATGTATAACGAGGCCAATCTATCCCCACATAGTTCCATACGAATTGGACCTAGGTTCACTGGATACTTCGCACAAGGGATCCATACTTCCACGCACTGACTGAAAGATCAGAATGGGAGGTATTCTAGTGGTATGACAAGGAATTCGTAAGAACAATATGTCGATTAGCCAACATTCAATACTTAGTGACCGCAACGTCTCAAGTTTCTGAGGTCAGTCGTCGCGCCGGAATGGCACTAGTATATCGAGTAGGACATGTGCTGGTGTTAGAGAACAGTAAAGTGTCTGATGCGGAAGCTGTAGATCCTATCGGAGTGTGCGACCCGAACTATAACGACGTACGATCATTAGCACGAGACTACACTACTGCCCTTAACATTGTACCTAAGTATGGATACGAGTACATTTTTGCCACAGTACAGAAACCAAAAGATCTCAGTATGTTCCACAAGATAATAGTTAGACCGAAATCTTACAAAGATGTCAAACTGGCGGTGAAGCTAGCGAGCGAAAGCAGGTAAGTTATTTTAATACTACCATTACAACTGGATAGTAGGACTACCAAAAAATTGTCTAAAGTACTCAAAATAAAATTAATAAAGGTAAATATTAGGCTACATCTTAGGTATTCTAACGCCGGTAATCAATGGAATTTACCTGTGCGACAGTCGAGGAAGTTGCCGAAAGTGTATATGGTAAACGGAAGATGGTTCAAGGACATTAAAGCAGGTGCTGGGATAATTAGAGTGGTCGGAATAGACTTACCAATGGTAGCGGTACGACCACACTCAGTAACAATAATCCCGTGTAGTTGTATTCCACCACTTCCTGGTAAGCGTGAGCGCTGTTTATACTCTAAAATACTTGAGAAGTTTAGAACTAATCTATCACCACTACCTGCGAAAGTTAACTGGTGTACGATTGATGTGGATACACGCGGTTATAGATGGGTCTTAATTAAAGTAAAGCATTTTCCGGCATGGCATGACGGAATGGAAGGGCATTCATTGGACCTGGCGGAACGATGGTTATCTTAGTAAATTCATCTCTGTCACGGGTAATTCTGTATTTCTCATTCCCGACATAGCTGTACTCGGTGGGGGTCGTAGGGTTCACACTAGGAGTGCTAGCTCTCGTTCTGCGTAGGATTACACACGGATCGGAGATTAGACTAGGGATGTCAACACTATTATAAAATGGCGGCAACTGTTGGAAAAAACATTGAACATAAGACGACGTCGGTCCTTAGATGTCTCTCGCGTGTCGTCTCTTTATCATCTCTTTCGGTCCTGTCGTCCTCCGTGAGAACACATTAACACATCCACGGGACGACTCAGGTATATGTGAGTGTATCTAGGTACCCACCACCCGATAACTGACCGAGCTTAAGTGGGCACACGTAGAGTGCACGTGGACACTTGCTAGCAAGACCTTAGGCTTTTTTAGTGCCGCACCGGCCCCAACTTGGGGGGTTGAAAGAAGAACCCATAGATCTCCTGACTGCCGCCATAGCTTCCCTAGAGGAGTCCTCGTGGGTCGTTCTCGGCAAGGGTCGTGACGCCTTTATTCGGTGCTTCTCCAGGACACTGGCGCGGAAGCTCCAGGATATGGGTTACGAAACTCCCGAGGAGCAGCTACGCTTGATCTTCGGAGAGGATGTGGAGATCGAGGAGGAGGGAGATAGGGTGACCGTGCGTATCCCGACGTGCCCGTTCTGCTCCGTACGGGAGCTGCTCGAGGGTGAAGTGAGAGACGTTATGTGCGTGGTGGTGGGTCTCCTGGAGTACGTCTTCGATGGCGATGTTACGGGGTACCGTAGGTTAGGTGATAGTGGATGCAAGATCGTAATCTCCAAAGAATGAAATTCCGGTGTGTGCGCCGAGGAATATCGTTACTAACTTGAACTCCCGCCAACGGTCGTATTGACATCAACCAAATTCTATAGTTCTTGATTCAGGTCGACATCTGGTGAGGTAACCGTTAGCGTTAGGATCCACAGATCAGCCCGCGGACCACCAAGGCCGCTACCGATCCCAAGATCACCGCCGCTACCGGAACCGGTGTCGGGAGCCACCCCCACCCTCGACTCTCGATCCGCTTCTTCACTCCTAAAGCGTTGAGCAGTAGCTTGGCGCCCCGGGTCCACTCTCGTCGTGACATTGGTGCGGTCCGATCGCGATCACCTCTCCCTTACCGTAACGGTCCACGAGGATCGCGTCCCCACGACCCACGATACCTCCAGCGTACCGGGCCACTACCTCGGCCCCTTGGGACCACATCACAGGTCCGTTGATGTACGTAACGTCGAGGTGGTCGGGCAACTCCTCCGTGAGCGAACAGCGCTTCAATTTCAACGTCACCCTGCCGACTCCGAGACCCGCCTCTTCTACCCTAGCTCTGACCAGTCCTCCCTTCACCAGTGTGATCGCGTCCGCGCAGATACCTACGATCTTGCCTCCCGCCCTCGCGAACTCCTTGAGTCCCTCGATGAATCCGGGATGATGTACGACGCGCTCGGAATACGCGCCACCTGGTAAGATCAAGACGTCGTACTTCCCGACGATGGTCCCGTCGACTATGTCCTTCTCATTGACCTCGTCGAATGATACGCCAGCGTCCTTAAGCACCTTCTCGATGGCTTTGAGGCACGTGGGTTCCACGTCATCGACCGCGAACACAGCCACCTTCAAGCAGCTTGCCGGCTGGGAGAGGAGTACCAGCAGTCCGGATGCGACCGCAGCAAGCCTCAAAGGCCCCCCGAGTCGGTCGAAGGACGACGAAGCACTTGTGCGTTTCGAGATGCTGGAACCACCGGGCCTCCATCTGGCTTAGTACCGGAAGTGGACGACCGAAGTACCTATCGGAGGACGGTGCTACCCGCCGAAAACTGGAGGTTGGCACGAAACCGGTGTGGAAGGTCCCCATGAGATACCCAACGTGCGCGTACGGGATGAGGAGACGGGTGAGCGGTGATATCCCCGATGATCGAACCGTCCATTGCCGACACCCGCGGATGGACACCAATCGGTGCTTCTCAACTAGTTCCGGCAGGAACGTTACGATGATTGTAACGATTGTGCCGTGCGGGTGGAGTCATCTTCACCTCTACTACCGGATCTCTCACGAACACATGGCGAGCTCATAGTACTTAAAAGTTTCTGGTATCGTCAAGGCCCAGAAGGCCAGAAAACCTGTATTCACTTGCCGAAAATCAAGTTCGAGCTCCCTGCAGAAAAAGTGGAATCGTTATAGTTTCGATGTTATCTGCGGCGGACCTACCACTTTAGGTGTCGAAACGACCGTAGTCGCGTCGGTACCTCCGGACGACCGTGACGATGAACGGTAACATCGGGATTACCGCACCGTCGCCACCCGTTCGGAATTACACTTTTATGTATGCATAGCACCCCAACCTGGCACTGCGTGCGAAAGAAACACAGACTGACGGACCACGTATGGACACGGTAGCAGAGTGCCCAGATCGGCTTCGCCCGTAACACGGGGTGTGTCGATTGATCGCACACGTCGTGGGAGTCGCGTGCGCGGTGTCCTTGGCCTCCGTCCTACCGATCCTACCTCTTTACGTGGTGGACTCCGGTTACCCCGGCTCGTTCGTCGGCGTCATGAATCTAGTACACAACGTCACGCAACTCCTAGCCAGACCCGTCGGAGGGTCCCTGACGGACGCGTACGGTCCCAGGAGGCTCGCACCGATCGGTGCACTTGGATACGCACTGTCCGACCTCCTGATCCTACTTCCGCATCCGGGGACACTGTTGGTTAGCCGGATTTCGCTGGGTCTCGGTATGGGCGCGCTCTGGCCTCCGCTCCTGTACATCGTTGCGGACAGCGGACGCTCCTTGGGAATCTTTAACACGGTCACCCAGCTCCCGATGATCCTGGCACCTCCTTTAGGTGGTTACCTCTACCGGAGCGTCGGACCCTTGGCCTTCGCCATCCTGGCACTACCGGCACTGTTCGTCGTTCCGATAGCTGTACGTCTTCCCGACGTTCAAGCGTTCCGGGAGAAAGTCCCACTCACGGAGGCGTTGAAGGGGTCACTAGAAGTCGACCGGGAGCTCTTCCGAACCTCGCTACCGGCGTTCGCGACCGCGGCCGTACAGCCCACGATCGAATCGTTCGTCCCACTATTCCTGAAGAAGCTCGGCGCGGACCCGGCACAGATCGGACTGGTACTGGCGGTCCGTAACGCCGTGGCTGTGATCATGCAGACACCTTGCGGGTGGTTGGCCGACAGGTACAGTCCGGTCGTCCTGGCCGCGTCCGGGTGCGTGCTCGCCGCCACCGGAGTGTTGGCGTTGCCTACCGTGAAGAGCGTTCCCGTCGCGGTAACCCTACTGTGCGTTGGAGGGCTCGGGTACTCGCTAGCCCAACCGTCGTCACTCAAACTGGTGGCTATGATCTCGGGAGAAAGACGAGGACTTGGAATGGGATGGTGGGGATCGATCATGTCCCTAGGTAGAATGATAGGCTCACTACCAGGACTGATGGCGGACGTCTCGTTGGATTACGTGTTCTACGTCTCCGGTATAATACCACTGGCGAGCGTCCCTTTGATACTCAGAAGTCCAAAGTAATTCAAACACGCAGGCACAACATTGCCTGGAGTGAATCGATGACCACAAGAGCTAAGCTAGCCGGAGAGAGCCAATGCAGCACGGTTAGTCGCGATCGTACTGCTGAAGTGGTACCAGTTAATACTACTTAGTCGGGGATCTAACACCTCGGAAAGGGAAAAAACTAATAAAAAATAGTACATCGGGGTGTTCGAAGAAAAAGCAATTAAAGAACTACTTGATGACGGGTTCATTTATGGGTGCGGGACACTGGTTATATTCATACTAGTCCACCAGTGACAGCTTGTTGAGGAAGTAAGTAACATAGACAAGACTCATACCTACGAGCATGGAAAAATTTCGACATATGAGGATGTTAGAATTAACGACAGTAACGTTGAAAAAACTATGGAAAAAGTGCCTAAATCTTTTAAGCTTGGTAAGCTCGAGGTTGCAAAAAGTTGCGGATGAAAACGTGAAACTACTGGTTAGAGATACGTTACTTGGCTCGCTTAATAAGTTACAGATTATGAAAATAATGAGTAATAATAAGAATGTAGTTGAATCATTTTGACAGCCTATAGGGATTAAAATAGAGTTATTATACGATTACCTATATGGACAAGCTCACCCTATCCTTGTCAAACAGAATGAGCAATACAAAACTATAGTAATGTTTAGATACTCATGCGGTAAGGTAAGTAATCTTGTAGTTAAAGGTGAAATAGTCCTAGTAGGGTTAAATGTAATAACCGATAAAGTTGATATTACTGTTGATGACGAAAACGAAGATACTATTACAAAAGTTCATTCTAAATTGGATAATCTCAAAAGTAGTATTACAATTAGACTTAAGAGTGATAAATAGACTAGCTTTGTACGATTCATATTAAAGGCAAAAGTGTAAGGTTAAGAAGAGATAATCTTAGATATTCTTATTCCGACACTTAAAGTGAGTATTAGTGGTAAACTAACTAAATTATAACTACATCTAAGATAAGTGTAGATGTGCGATTTGAATCCGTAGGAAGGATAACTAACATCGTAAGTATAGCGCCAATTATCAATAATTAAATTGCTTGAATTAAATATCCTTTTATGCGTCCGTACTTTGTGAGGGGGGAAGAGTTTATATGTTTGATCGTGTTGTAAATTCATGGGGGAGGGAATATGAAAGAAGTAATGGTAATATATGCTGGAAAGCATGGATGTGCTGAGTCAAACTACGTAGACGTACCTGTAAGGTAAAAGGAGATAGTTATTGGATCAAAGTTGGACGTCAAGAGGTGTAAGAGGAAGGGTGTGGCGAAGATTGTGGTAGATGCGGGCAGCTCGACTGGCGCTCATCGCGATTACAAGCGTGCTTATAGACAAATAAAGAATGATATAAGAGTTAAGAAAATTGTTAAAGCAGGATGTTCGTACGTCAGCGAGACTAAAAAGCCAATACATGTAGTATTCGGGTTAGATGGAGCGGTTGGGACTGCAACAGCTAGGATACTTATGGATAAAATCGCGACTATTAACCATTGTATAGTTCCCTCTCTCAAGGAGGATGAGAGTAGACTAGTGCACGACCAATTCAAATGGTTGATAAGCGCTAATAATGCCAGATATTCACTGTTCGTTATGGTGGACAACTGGATGGCTAACGAGAGGGAGCATAATGAGATCGCTTCGAACATCAAGAAATTCATTGACGTAGACTTCACCCAATTGCCTAATCTGTGTATGGAGGGTGACGAGCACAGGGTAATGTACAATGGGTGGATCCCTACCGACGAGATCACTAAGATTCTCCGATCTTATCGATAGTCCCAATTATACGACGCCGATACGGCTAACCCTTCTTTCACTTTAATCCTTTAGAACGCTGCGAACTTTGGAATCGATACGGTGGCTCCTATGCAGGATATCCTAAATCGCAGGCATGAGTGTGATAAGTTATGTTCTAGCCAGTCAACACGTGCCGAGGGTCGATGTTCGTTGTCACCCAACACACTCGAAGTTGTCGACACGGTTCGCTTTGTGGAACGTAATCAAATGTTGGCTGACGGACGAGCCCCGAATTGTACTATTGGATTTATCATGAGATTTATCATGACTTGCTGGGACGTGTGATGACAATGACGGCACTATCCGGCAAAAGGAGGGAATCGAATTGAACGAATTACTCGGACTCCTCCTGATTGTACTTTCCACAATCATCGTAGCAGGATTCGTCGACGACGGCCTAATGTGTCTGACGTCAGGCCACACGGGAGTCGTTGTCCAGTGGAACGTCATTAGGGCATTCTTAACTACACCTGAACTGGATGAGGGAGCAGTGTTCGTGCGGAAGGGTGACAGTTGGAGGGAGACGATGGGAGAAATCGGTGTCCAATCCGGACTTTCTCGATGGTTCACAGGTGTTCGGATCCGGTGGAACGATGGGTACCTCCACGTTCAGTGCCCTAAGTTCGCGGAAGTACTTCTACTAGTACCCAGTGAAGACGGAGTTCCCGTGACCGAGGACTCCACGTTCTTGGAGGGCGGTCCCCTACCCGAAGGTGCGCACGCGCTCCTGGGTGAACGCATTCGGATCCACCGATACAGTGGCCCGTTCGTCCTAGAAATCTCCTTCGAGACAGCTCGGAAGTCCATCGTGAGCGTACGTTGGACCGAGGGAGGGACTTATTACGAATACACCTATTGGGCGGCGCACGATTGGGATCGTAAGGTACACAGGTACAGATGAGGCCTCGCATGGTTCCTCCGTCACACGATGAGTCGCAGCAACTTCTCAACTCCTCCCTCTCCGTACTTTTCGAACTCAGTGAGTTACGATATCTGCGGGAACATCTACGAAGCTTGATTCCACGAAGAAGATTTGCATGAATTCAGACAACACGTGTTAACCCTGGGTCCTTCGGATATGTACCGGGGCTCGGCGATGCTCCCATCGTTGGTGTTCATCATAGGCGGTATGCTGTCGCCCTCCACCGCTACGGTATACGTGCACGTAGTTCCCTACATCGACAGTGATGCGTGGTCCAAAGACCATGTCACCGCACTGAAAGAGTTCCTCTCGTGGTGCGAGGGGCGGGGCATCAAAGTCGCGGTGTTCCACTACAACGTCTGTGAGGATGCGGCGCCGGGTATCACGGATTTGATCCGGGAGTACGCCGGGCGGGGTACAATCAGCCTGGTCGGATTGCACTCAACATCTCACGCCCTAGGAGGTCTCCCACTCAGCCTTCAATACTGGGAACTAGAGTTCAACCTACGGTTCCTCAGGAACCGAGTGGGAAGCAACGTCTCTAAAGTTCTATCGGTCCCTTCGTGGACATTCGACGCCAACACCCTATACGCCTGCCATAAGCTCGGGATACGGGTGATGGTTTGTGGCGTTGATATCACGGCGATCAATCCCGATCACGATCCAACATGGGATCGACTGGATCCTATAGCCAGACACATGCTGGTAGGGTACTTCAACGTTTGTGGATCACGATCCAACATGGGATCGACTGGATCCTATAGCCAGACACATGCTGGTAGGGTACTTCAACGTTTGTGGGGGTAAGATATACTACGTACCCGCCTTGAGCTACGTATCAGACCTGGTGCAAGGGGCGGAAGATCGCGGGACGACGGTTCGAGAGCTCCTCCAGAACGCAGTTAGAAATCTCATCGACGGCGGTGCCATAAGCACGGCCGGCGACGTGCATCTGGTCCTATGGATACTCGTACATCCCTGGGAGCTCGCGGACGCCAACATCCGCAGTGAGTTCGAGAACTTCCTCTCGGAAGTCGGAAGTGGATCATTCAACTTCGAATACCAAGGTATCGCGGTAACGTTCGAACTCAGCGACCCTCGTGAGGTGGTCGACGCTATTCAGAAGGGCACCAACATTGAACTCGTCGCACTTCCGGAGCCCGATTACTCCAGCATCTTGCACGCGACCAGCCACCATCATTGGTGGGAACTCATCGATCTGTACCCGGATAGGTCGGAGATCGTGTGGGAGTGGCTGGACACGGTATCACGGTGGTGGTTTTTAGACCCCGCTCTCTGGGACCTCACCGTGAACAGTGTCATCAATGATTCCATCCTGGAGGATCTATACCGTGCCGTGAAGTGGGTTTGGGACGAAGCACTCCTCGAGGACTATCTGAAGTACAGTGACCCGAGCTCGTCCCGTTGGATCCTCCTCAAAGAGCGGAAATCTCTTGACACCGCTTATCGGGAGATACTAACACTTCACGCCGAGATGGTGGGTCGGCTGAACGAGAAACAACAAGACCTGGAACGTCGGATCGGGTCGTTAGAACGGGAGCTTCAGGGGGCTGAAAAAGAGGAGTCGAAACGCGGACTGCCGGTGCTGCCCTCCCCACTCCGGTTGAGACGTAGTCTGAGACTTAGACGGTTCAGTGAAAGGTATCAGTAACCAGAACTAGCCGAAATTTATTACCCAACGGCACGAGGCCGTACTCAGCTCGGCGTCCCACACCATTACCCAATGAATACCGAATTTAGTCCCTAATCACTAACGAAACGCCTCCAGGTACCGGAAACTTTTCCTAAAGCTTAGTTAGATAGGTCGGCACACTTAGCCACTGCGCCCACCGAGGGACACGTGGATGATAAGAGATAAGTGGGAGTTCTAAGCACCGTCAGAACGCATTACCGGGACGGCGTCAGACTCGCGTCTAGGGTCCTTTACTTTCAGGAACGTAACAAACGTGACATAGGGTGGCGGGGTTGTCAGGGACTGTACGGTTGCGGGCCGTCAGCCCCGTCATATCCCGTACTGGCGAGTCAGTCGTGGTCGATCTCCGGGAAGACCTGCGTCGGTACCTTCGAGCGCTTCTGGGGCGGTGTTTGGGGCGAGAAGAAGTACGCCTGGTGGAGACCGCACTGTTCGGTGGGACGGTAAAGGGTGAAACGATCTTCCCTGCGGTGGAGTTTCGGCTGATCGGGGACGAGCTCCCTAGATACTCGCCCGGCTCGGTGTTCGAGTTGGAGGTAAGGATCGAGAATCGAGAATTACCATGGTCAATTCTGGGTCGTTACTCGGACGATCCCGTGGAATTCGCGTCTGAGTGTCTGGGTTGGGCGCTAGAGCTCCTATCACTGATTGGAGGAGTCGGCGCACAATCGGACCTCTGCGCGGGTTCGCTCTTATGGGAGGGTCGGGAACCACGTCGTCCCGGGGACGTACTCTCGCGAACGGACGCTGCGTTGAGGTGGGTGGAAGCGAGGTTCGGGGACGTGTCGAACCGACCACCGAAGTTCTCGGCGTTCCGGGACGGTTACTTCCTCATCGCGGTCGGTCCCACGGGGGACCTATACGAGGTACTGAGTCGTGTGGAAGACGTTTACAACAGGCTCGCACGGGCCCGGTTCCGACTGATACTCCAGGTGAAGCGGACGCGTGACGGGCTCCATTTCCCAGTTGCCGTGATGTTCGCGCGTCACGCACGGGAACGAGTCGAACTGCAACGGGCCGCGGTAACGTTTTCGGACGTAGGCTGGGAGACACTCCCGAAGTTGCTCGATTTAGCGGCGGAGTCGAGCCGTCGATCGAGACCGATCCGCTTCTAAGGTGTGGGTCCGGCCTGAGCGGCGGGGTCCTCGTTGGAGTACGGGTGCCTGATCGGGGGAGAGTGGGTCGAAGGTGACCGAGAGATCGTAGTGGAGAACCCGTACGACGGTTCGGAAGTAGGCCGCATCCTCGCTCCGGAAGTGGACGTCGAGGCGCTATTGAAGGACGCCAAAGAAGGCCAACGGCGGTGGAGAGATCGACCCACGTACGAAGTACGCGAGGCATTGGCGGAGGCCGCACACCTTCTGAAGAAGTACGAGGACGAGCTGGCGGAGCTGATCTCACTCGAGGGCGGCAAACCGATCCGGGACGCGCGGTACGAGGTCTACCGGACGCGGGAGGTCCTACGACTGAGCGCGGCCGAAGCGGAGCGGTTGTACGGTGAGACGCTACCGGGCGACGCGCAGCGCGGTCGGACGGCCGAGCTGATTCTCACAGTCCGTGAGCCGGTCGGCGTGGTACTGTCGATCACTCCGTACAACTTCCCGCTCCTACTGCCGACACATAAGCTCGGACCGGCCCTCGCCGCCCGGTGTTCAGTGGTACACAAGCCCGCGACCGTGACCCCGCTCTCCTCGCTCAGACTGGCCGAGATTCTGCTCGATGCGGGCGTGGAACCGCTGGCGCTGCAGGTCGTGGTCGGCCCTGGGTCCGAGCTCGGTGAGGAACTCGCTCGGGCGGATTTCGACGCGCTCTCGTTCACGGGGAGCCGGTCGGTTGGAAAGCGCCTGCGTGAGATCTCCTCGATTCCCAGGATCACACTGGAGCTGGGCGGCAACGACCCGGTGATCGTGGACGAGACTGCGGACGTGGAGGTGGCCGCCGAGGCGGCGGTCCGCGGGGCTTGCTACCACGCGGGCCAAGTCTGCATCGCGGTCGAGAGGGCGATAGTGGTGGAAGACGTGTACGAGGAGTTTCTGGAGGCCGCCGTCGAAGTGGCGGAGTCGCTGAAGGTAGGAGACCCGCTCGACGAGGACACGGATGTGGGACCGCTCATCGACGACGGTGCGGTGGAGAAGGTCCGACAACACGTCGAGGACGCCGTGGGGCGGGGAGCGAGGATCCTGACAGGTGGCGAGCCGGAGGGTAGGCTCTTCCCGCCGACAGTGCTGGCCGATGTGCCGGAGGACGCACTCGTGGCCCGGGAGGAAACGTTCGGACCCGTCCTCCCGGTCATCCGGGCGGAGGACTTCGAGGAGGCGATCCGGATCGCGAACTCGACCGACTACGGGTTGCACGCCGCCGTGTTTACGGAACGTCTGGACAGGGCCGTGAAGGCCGCGAGGGAGCTCGAGACGGGTGGTGTGATCGTCAACGAGTCCACCATCTACCGGGCCGACTACATGCCGTTCGGTGGAGTGAAGGCGAGCGGCGTGGGCAGGGAAGGTGTACCGCAGGCGATCCGGAGGTTCACGGAGGAGAAGACCGTGGTGGTCGGTCGGAGGTAGGTAAGAAAGCCGGCCTCACGTCACTGGCGTGCCTCCACCCCAAGGGTTCTCCCCATCCCGGAAGAGGTAAGTCTTTTCCTGGAAAGCTCACAGCTGTCGCGCGGTCGGTCCGGCTCGGTGGAAATTTCACCGTTTCAGAGTGATCGCGCCGCGGCACACAGGGGGGATACTCGCAGCATGATAGACGACGGATTCAGTCCAGAGAGTTTGCGGGAACGTGCGGAGGAGGTCGGCTCGGTGTTCACCGCGGAGGAGCTTCTGGCGACGAATAAGATGGTGATGATGGCCCTCTACTCGCTCGGGGGCGAACGGAGCTGCGCCTCTGTGTTCAGAGCTGGTAGGATGCTCGCAGGCTCCTTCGGTGCTGAAACACTCGAGAACGCCCTCCACATCTTCTGTGAGCTTACCGGAGCGGACTACGACTTGGACCGAGATTACGTGGCCATCGAAAGCTGTCCAGAATGCCTCGGATACGTGAACGCCGAGGGAGCGGTCTGCAACTTCCTACGGGGCTTCATCTCACGGGCGGCGGAACACGAATTGGGTGAAGTAGTGTCCGTAGCGCAAGTGGCGTGCGAGGCGACAGGGGATAGGCGATGCGAGTTCATCCTAGGCGAGCGGGGTGAGGTCGGTGGTTTCTGCACCGAAGTCGACCAGATGACGGCGGAGGACATCGAGATCGTCATGAGCGCCGACGGTCGTGACGCCGTCGAGGTTGCGGCGTTCAAGATAGTCTCTGAGGGTCTCCTGCGGTGCGCCCTCGGCGATGTAGCCCGACCCATGTTCTTCCGTGCGGGTCGGTTGTACGCCCGCGCGTTCATCAACGCGTTAGATCCAGAAGACCCAGACGAGCTCATCGGGTACGTCGAAGGGATAAGCGGATCTTCGTACTCCCTCGAAGGTGACAGGTTCATCGTCGAAAAGTGCCTGGAGTGCGCGGGAATGCCGTTCAAGGGACCGATTTGTCACGCGGTCCGCGGTGCACTCGCCGAGATCCTAGAGCACTGGGAAGTACCATTCAAGGGCCTTGTGGAGGCGAGATGTGCGGCCGAGGAAGGCGAGGTCGTGGGGACTTGCGTGGTCAAGGCGAAAGGAGCCATTTGGAAGGCGAAACGTGTCGTCGATGCCGTGAAGCGTGCGTTCCACTAACGCCCGTACTCCACGTGGATCTCCTCCACGTCGGTTACTATCGTCGTGTATCGCTCACCCGCCAGGCGCTCCGCGACGGCGTCCTTCAACTTCTCGACGCACTCCTCCGGGACCACCGTCACGATCATCACCGCCCGCTCCGACAGGTCGTTTAGCGCTTTGATCGCACTCTCGGGATCCTCACGGATCTCGAAACCGGCCCATCGATCCGGGGCCACACCCCGGTATTCGATCGCGTAGAAACCCGTCACACCGACGTCCGCCATCGCGTTCATGACGCGTCCTACGTTTTCAGGATCCACAAAGAGGCGCACCTCCTTCACTCCGGATACCCCCACCGTGATAGGTTACCGATCGGTTTACAACGTTATGATCTGCGGCGCGGGGTGTTCCCGATGATCCTCACACTCGACCCGCAGGTGGCCGGTGCCTCAGGGGACATGGTCCTGGGGGCTCTGATCGCCGTAGGCGCGGACCCGAACCGTCTCGAGGAGGTCGTGCACGAGGTCTCCTCTCTAGGTCACGAGGTCGACGTGCACGTCCACGAGATCCGGAAGCGCGGAGTCCGCGCCGTCAGGGTGGAGGTCGATGCTGAGGGAGATCTCCGCGATCCGGACGAGCTCCGAGAATCCGTGAAAACGGTCGCCGAGAACGTACTCGAGGATCGCTGGCGCGAGCTTCCTGAACTCGCCCTGAAGTACCTGCTGAGGGCCGAAGAACGCGTTCACGGTGACCTCTACCATCTTCATGAGCTCGGCTCGTCTGACACCGTCGTGGACCTCGTCGGGACGGCCGCGCTCCTCGAGGATCTTAATCCCAAAGCCTCCGAGGTCCTCCCCCCGAACGTGGGTTCCGGAACTGTGGAAGCGGAGCACGGCCGTCTTCCCGTCCCAGCTCCGGCGGTTGTCGAAGTACTGTCCGGATGGGACGTGGGGATAGTCTGGGAGGGGGAGGGGGAGCTCCTCACACCCACGGGCGCCGCTCTACTCAGAACGATCGACGAGCTCCTCCCGGATCCGTCACCTCCTTACATGGTGAAGCGACAGGGGTTCGGGGCCGGTGCCAGGGACTTACCAGACCGTCCGAACGTCCTCCGGGCGCTCATCTGCGAGCCCGGGGGATCCGACGAGCACGTTCGGATCGTCGAAACTTCCGTGGACGACGTCGATGGGGAAGCGGTCGGTGAGCTGATCGAGGCCGTGCTACAGCTCGAAGGTGTGCGTGACGTGGAGATCCTCCACGGGTTCGGGAAGAAAGGGCGTCCGAGGTTCGTGATCCGAGTCGTGACGGAGGATCGGCCAGGGATCGAACGAGAAGTCTTCCGGGAGCTCTTCCGTTGGACGGGTACGTTAGGAGCCCGCGTGTACCGGTGCACGCGCGTCACGGCCGACCGGAGGGTCGTGGACGTCGACGGGATCCGCGTCAAGGTCTCGCGGTTCGAGGACGTGCATCACGCGAAACCCGAGTGGGAGGACGTACGCCGGGAGGTCGATCGGGAATCCGCTCCGCTGACCCGAGCCCGCTTAGTCTGGGGTCTTCGGAAGCGTTATGATGGTAATGACGAGAACGGGGTCGGGGAATGAACCGTGGACCCAGAGATAGCGCTCCAGGGTCTCCGAGGACACAGCACGGTTTACGGCGAAGAAGACAGGATAGTACCGGTGTGGTTCGCTTTCTTCCCGCAGGTACTCACGTTTCTGGGATTGTCCACTATCGTAGTAGCTAAAACGTTCCAAGGATACGCTGTCGGGGCGTTCCTGGCCGTCTTGGGCTTCTTTGAGATGCTCGTCGGGTACCCGATTGCCGTATACATGGTGTACCTCATGATCAAGCGTAGGAACGAGCACTTGATGAGGTCCATGGGGTTCCTACGATACCTCACGGAGCTCCTCGCCGGAGTGGGGTACGACGTCGATATCCTGAGATCAGAACTCGAGGAGATGCGTCTCCGCACCGAGCACCGGAACCCCGTGATCTACGCACTCCTCACCCTAGTCCCGCCCATAGGGTGGCTCGTGGCTCTCTACATCTACCACTTCCTGAACAGAGACTTCCACGAACACTCGGTCCGAGAGCGGGATTTCCTCGAGAGTATCGCACGTCTACTCGACATGAACCCGTACGAGCCACCGTTTGAGCTCGAGACGTTCTACGTTGTACCCCGCCGCAATACCTTCCTGTACTCCGTGCTCACCATACTAACAGCCGGCATTTTCGGCCTCTACTGGTGGTACACCGTCGTTCAGGATCCCAACCGTCATTTCCGAACCCACCGCCGTCTCGAGCGCGACCTGATCGAGAGCATCGAGCTAGCGTTATCAGACTAACCCAACTCGTTCTAGCAGTTCACACGCCTTGCAGATATCTCCAGCTGCCGGCTCGCCACATCGCTCGCAACGTCCGAGTCTATCCTCCAGAAACTCCTCAGCCAATACCGGACCAGCCCTGTCCAACGCCCGCACCAACCCGAACTTCACGTCCGGTATTCTCTCTTCCATCTCGTCGAGTATTTCCCTGAAAAACGATCGCACCGAGGAGTGCGCGTACGGGCACGGGTCGGCGTGGAACGGTAGACCGAGTTCCTCCGCCACCCATCGCACCTCACGCTCCAGCACTCTTCGCAGCGGCTTCACCCGAGGCACGATCAGGCCGTCCTCCGGCCTCACCTCCGGGTGTAACCGCGCCAGCTGCGCCAGGTCGGCCTTCACGAAGTTCATCAGGGCTGCCTGCGCCTCGTCGTCCAGGTTGTGACCTGTCACCACGACATCCGCCCCTAATTCCCGAGCCCGCCTGTTCAGCAATCGTCGCCGCAGGACGCCACACAACGTGCACGCGGGTACGTCCACATCTTCCACGACCTCCTCCAGCGCGAACCCGTACTCCTCCTCGAACGAGACAACCTCGTGCTCCACCTCGAGCTCGTCTGCGACCCGCTCCGCCGCCCATATACACGCTTCCCGGAACTCCGGGATTCCCTCATCCACCGTTAACGCGATCACCTCGATGTCCGGTAACGGTTCCACGTACTCAGTCACGAGCCGCAGGGCTAGGGAACTGTCCTTACCACCAGAAAGGGCCACTACGATCCGCTGTCCCGGTCGGAACCACCTCCACCGTCTGATCTCGCGGAACACCCTATCCCGAACCAGTCCAACCAAACACCGACCGCAGACCGCGTCACCCGCGTACGGACGCTTGTACTCGGCGCTCCGCTCGCCGCAACGCGTACAACGCACCGAACCCTCCCCCTCCCCCGCCGTTACGACGGACGAAACGATGGGCGGAATCGGTTAAACTCTATCTACGCGAGTATACGTATCCGCCGGCGATGGGGAAGGGTTGTAACGTCGACCCACTAGGGGATGACAGGACTGGGCAGGGCCGAGCTTCCCTCGATCCTACAACATTGACGGTAACCTACCCCATCATGAAGGTTTGATGGAATAGTAAGCAGATGTTACACTCCGTCGAGAAAACGTTCGACCACACAATCACACACTTTATCCTGCTATTTTCCAACCCATTACAAATAGCCAACAGACATTCCGCGGGATTTATATATGGAACATCCCACAGCAACATTACGAGGATAGGTGGCTCCGCGTCGGAATCTGGAGTTATGGGGGGGCCACCCACTTGTCAGAAGATGAGAGACTAATAAAGGTCAAAGAAGCGTTAAAAAGCGGTAAGTTATCATTAACTGATGCTGTCTTAGCGACTATATGTGTGGCATGTATGGAATTTAATATGGGAATGACATGTGATGAAATCGTAAAAGTTCTCCGTGAGTTAGGTTACGATAACGTGACCAAACACAAGATCTATTCCTTAGCAAGTAGACTCAAAAAAGAAGGATTAATAGAGTCGAACCGGGTCTCTGGACGTGCCATCTATACTATCAAAGACGAGGATGAAGCCATTGAGAGGGTGTTAGGGAAGACGAAGTCAGTTGAGGCGGAGAATTTACTGAAAGCCTTAGAAGAAGTTTAATACTGGAGATTTCGGTCTAATGCAAACTATCTTACGATGGTTCGCATTGCACCGTATGAGGGGGGTATTAAGGAAGCCAGGTTTAGCGGACGGACGTGTCGCAAGGGACCGCTCACGAGCGTCGACGGCCCTGACGGTGTCGGGAGCACACCAGCTCTATCGGAACTCTATCGGTAAAGGTTTTCTAGATCCCCCTTCCCACGATCCGGCCCGAGCCTCCGGTAGCCGGATCACAGCAGACGATCGTAACACACGAGCAAGTCCTCGGGCCTCTCGGGTTCGACGAGCCGCAACTTGGGTGGCGGTGAGGTTCCTCGCTCCAAACGTCGATAGTGGGGGTCTCGAAGTACGTCGATCCAGGGCCGGAGAAGCCTCTCGATCTCGTGTCCTGGGAGGTCGTGTTCAGTGTAGCTGTATGCCATCTCGACGAGATCCACGCACTTCTCGTATCCGAGAAGCGTTACGGTATCGGCTAACGTCCAAAGACGGTTAACGAGTCGATGGTGGGCGACGAGACGGGCGAAATCCTGCACCTTCGTGAGGACGCGGTCAGAGGCTAGCCCGGCAAGCTGACGAGCCCAGCGGACACGGGCGTCGGGAGTGTAAGCCGGAGTTGGATATCTGGACCCGAGGGCGCGTACCGCCCGCTTGTGAGCATCGGCGACTTCTCTGTGAAGATGTTCCCTGAGAACATCGGCGACGAGGCGTCCGATTTCTTCGTGAACCTGTCTCGTTTCCCAATGGTGTGCTAGGTGGATCGTGGTAAGGAGTGGCCTAACGTACTCGTGCACGCTCTCGAGCATACGGAAGTCGACGCGTCCGAGTTCCGGAACACCGGTGATCAACTGAGTCCTGGCGAGTAGATCGAGGTAACTGTCGCGTGGGAGGATGGGTGGCTCGTTGCCGGTGACGTGCTTCGGAGTCCCCTGCAAGTCACTCGGCCGCGCGTACCGGGATGAGACGCAGTCGGGTCCGGGGTGACCCGGCGGGGTCGTGTAGAGTACACTATGTTCGTTCACCCCGTGCTCGTCGATCAAGAGTGCATGACCACGGGCGTTCAGAGTGAAGGCAGCTGCCTGAATCGGATCGTACAGGATCGCAAAAGCCTCGAAAAGTTCGTAGGGATCAGGTGGTCCGTGGCGGGCGTGATCCAGTGCTACGAGGAAGGAGCGAAACGGAAGGGAGGCGGTGACGGTGTAGCGATTGTCGCACGCGTATCCTGTTAGTACGACCGGTTGATCAGGGTCCACGTGAACGGCGGCGTCCGGGTGTACTTGGAGAGTTATCCCTTCGACCCGGATGACTTCTCGTAGCGGCGGCTCGATGAGGGCCACGAACGGGACGACGGATCTTCCCTCTTCGTCGGTGAGCTCGGGACCCTCACGGAGTCGTCCCGGTTCACTGGGTGGGTCCAGAACGTACAGCGCGCCTGGGAACGTGGGCACGGTAGTAGCCTCTTCTACGAGCACCAAACACAACGAGCCGGTGAGCCGACGGACCGGAGCCCCCGGCGACCACATGCCCGAACCCCAGGACCGTGTCACAGTGCGACCCATCTCGCGTCTCCTCGAGGCACATTGGTGCCGTCGAGTTCCGAGACGCACCGCGCTTCGGAGGGGGATTTTTCGTGAAGTGGAAGGAGCCATGGTGTTACTCATGCGATAGGCATCGTCGACGCGCCGATAGAACTATCGGGATCACCGGCAGTCTCTCCTTACCCTCTTCCACGAGCTCCTCTATGGTGGTTTTCTCCACGCCTTCCTCGCTCTCCCGCGTGTACGACACTTTCTCCTCCCTCGAGGTGTCCGACGAGTTCACCGGGACCTTGACTGGGACTATATCGATCCCGAGTCGATCGTGGTCGAGAGAGGTCACGTACACCGCCTCCACTTCCGTCTCCGTGAAGAGTTCTTCGAGCCGCTCGTTCACCTCGGGCGTCACCATCAGGTCGTACTCGATCACGTACGCACCCGAGCCTAAGTGTGCGAGGGCGCGCAGGTAATCACGGAATACGTCGTCCGGGACGAAATTACCTTCGTCGTCGGTGATCACGTCCTCAACGACGACCTTGAACCCGTAACGTTCCTTGAGCTCGGCGAGTTCAAGGTCGAAGATCGCGCCCCCGGCGTTCACGTAGACTTCGAGGCCGAGGTGTAGTGCCACCTGAACGAGTTCTTCGAGTGCATCGTAAGTTAGCTCACGCAGTTTCTCCGCGTCCTCACCGGTCTCACGACAGAACCACTTAACGTACCAGTCCAGAGTCCACGGATCCACAATGTCGATGAACACCCCTTCATAACCTAGATGTCGCAGTTCTTCGAGCTTAGTGCAGAGGGCGTCGAGCCAAGTACGCTCCCAGAACCGAACCGCACGGTCACCTTCCCAGTACGGGTCCCACGGACCGAGAAGCCCCTTTTCCTCCGCGAGATGGTACAAGTCCGTCTGGTGCTCACCGACCATGGCGAGCGACAAGTACGCGACGGGCTTCACGCCATGCTCTCGAAGGACACGGAGCTCATCCTCGGTCCAAGGTCTATCCTCGGGACCGCAGTAAGGATCGACGACAAGCGTGCGCGGGTGTCGCTCCAGGATCTCCCGAAAATTCACCTCCTGCCAGTACGTGGCGAAGGGTTGATCGTGGTCCTGGATCGTCCAAGCGATAGTAGCCAGGAGTACGGTACCGAGCACTTCGGAGACCCCTATACACGCCGCTCCCACGGAAGGTTAAACCCTTCGATGATCCGGCGGTCCTGGACTCCACGATGTGACTCTCTCACGGCGTGACGGTACTTTCCGGAGGTTAATCCCATCACCCTAGATTAGGAACCCGTAAGGTGACGGAAAAGTTCCCGAGTTTAGCTCCGAGTCGGTCTCCGACCCTCTCCTGAACCGGGTCCCGGGAACCGAGATCGCATCCAAAGTCTTTCAATCGGTTTCAACAATCTTAAGTCCGAGTTGTCCCGAGACTTCAATGCTATAACCGATAATCAGCGATTGGAAGCCGGTACTCCCACTCTTCCGATTCCATCTCCGGCGATCGAGTTCAGCCTCGGGAGGCGGGGCTTTCGAAGCTTTGTAAGCTGAACGTGCTACCATAGGTCTACGGGGGATCGTGTTGGATCGGAACGACCCGTTCCAACCGGAAGAATCCGCATTGGAGAAGCTACACGTGGCGATGCCGAAGCCATGCGAGGCCCTTGGGGACTTCGAGATTTTCCGACGGGTAGTGCTCTCGACGCTCGGGTCCCGTGAGGGTCTCGCAAGACTGCTGAATGGTGGTGGGATCGAGGAGACACATCCTGTCCGGTTTCTCCTAAAGGTATTGGATACCCCGAGTACGATGGCGGAAACCGCAAAGCGGCTGATACACTATGCGATAAGCGACGTATCTAGGCTCTGGGAGGTACTGAGGAGCACCGTCGATCCTGCGGAAATAGTCTTCCTACATTTACTTCAGCTACGGCGGTTCTTCGCGCGGAAGACCCCGAAATACCTGGAGGACCCGGGTCTGAAGGGCGTGCTGGAACCACTATCGGTAGAAGTCGCGCTCATGGCGTGCGCGGGAGGACTCTTGGAACGTGAAGATCTGAAGGAAGCATCCGAGTACGTGGCCGACGGAGTGGGTGTGGACGAGCGTGTTTTAGAGCTCCTTCCGGAGTTGGGGGTACGGTACGAGAGCTTGGTCCCGAGGTTTGCATCACCGGCTCGGGTTTGGGCTATCTTCGCACTGCTATGTCACACATGCGTGAACCGTGCCATCCCACCGGAGGAACTGGTGGAACCGCTGAAAAAGCTCAAATCAGGGCCGATAGATGAAATAGAGTACTCGGTGCGGGAAGTACTTCACGAAGTGGTAGGCGGGTTGAGGGTCGACGACGAGGAGGTTCTGCGATGGGTGAGCTCGATTCTAGTGGACAGCGTGGAACATGCGTTGGAGCTCGCGAACACCCTTTCCCGATGGGAGGAGCTGGCGGTGAAGATGCTAGGAGCGGGTGCCGTGATCCGTTTGGACGAAGTAGAGATACAACCGAGCGAGTACGACCCACTCTGGGAACCGGGTCCACAGGAGGACGTACACGAGTCGGTCGTGGAGCGTGTTCGTGAGTTCATGGAGGAGGAAGCGAGCGAAGCGGTCAAGCGGTTGTACGATTTGGATACTGTGGAAGCGGTTGAGTTAGTGGGTGACGACGCACTTGACGACCTCCTCAACGACTCTATCGAGGAGCTCAGGAAGAGGAGGATGAAGTGAACCACGCTCCACTTAGAGGACTGCAAACGAGGATCCCGGATCACCGAGGGAAGGTCTTAACCGATATCGCGCCATGAGGGTGGGAGTACGGCCGCGTACCTTACACCACGCGACGCAGCGTCGATATAGGCGCGGTAGCGTTGGATGTAATGGAAGCCACTCAGTGTGCCTCCGTACCATCCTAAGTGGGGCTATTGGTGGTTTATGTCATATAGTCCTGCCCCGGCCGCTATGGGGACCGCGGGCTCCCGGTACGGTGGTAATGAACCTGACCGCGTTCGGAGCCGCCACGTGGGAGCTCATCTCCGGCCGCTGGGAACGTCTGAGTGAAGACCTAGTAGGTCCGGAGCACGGTTTACAGGTGCTCTCCGAGGTCACCATTCCCACGACCGTATACGGTGCATCCGATTTCGACGACCGTGTGAGAGACTACCCTCGAGACGTAGCCTCATCTCGGACGCTGCTTCAGTGGCACGGAAGTTGTGGAAGGACTCGGAAGATCTAGGTTTCTGGTGGGGATATCGTGTCCCTGGCTAGCCGCCGATCTATTCAAGGACGATGGGACACTCGCGGAGTTCTGGGAACTCGTCGCCTTGAGATCGGCCATGCAGACGCTCTCAGTGGGTTTGATCGCCGAGTTCAGGGAGCGCGTCGACGACCGGGAGATTACCCTAACGTTCCGGGGCCCTGAAAGCTTTCCGAGCCTAACCACCGTTCGGTGTGCGCGAGTACTGCTATGGGATAGCCAACCATCCCGAACTCGCATATGAGACCATGTATATGAGCACTGTAGTGTGAAGCCCGAAAGATTTTCGACGGATTATCTCATCTCACAGGTTATAAGGGGGCCAAATCTCGTTCCACCGGTCCGTGAGGCGCTTGTGGGGTGGGTCCGAAGTGGTAAGGCTCAGATCCAACCCGCCTTCTGGGAGCTCGTCCGAGAGCTCGGGTTACAAGAAGTGGTCCAATTTACTGAACCTACTCGAGAGGTCGCTCGGTTCAAGGTAATTCTCCACGGATGAAGAACGTCCCAGACGCTGAAGGGATGAGGAGGCGCCTGCCTCCAGAGGCTGACTTCACCAGTCGAGGGATCGTACCAGCTTCCTACCCGCACATGATATCTCTCTTAAGACCACGACCACCCGACCGAACGTTCCTGTAAACTTAATTGTTGTAATTTTTGTTGTAATATCTTATACCCTAATACGTCGACCGGAGTACCGGGGAATGTCGGTTGAAGTGGTGGGAGGTTCCGATCCGTCCGAAACCGTCGGTGCTGGAGAAGTTACACGCCGCGGTATCGGAACCCTGTGAGGTGCTCGAGGACTTCGAGCTCTTTCGGTGCGTGATGATTTCGACGCTCGGCTCGGACGAACCGCTCGTCCGCGTACTTCGGGGGGAAGAAATCCATCACGTTCATCCGATTCGGTTCCTTTTAGAAGAGGTCCTGGATAACCCCGATACGCTAGTCGATGCCGTGGAGCGAGTCACCCGATGGTCGTTGAGCGGTGTGTTCGAGCTTCACGTAGCCCTCAAGGAAGTTACAGAAACACCGGACGTCGCACTCGGATACCTACTGGAGCTACGCCGTACCTTCCTGTCGGCAGTACCTAGGTACCTCGAAAAACCCTGCTTAGAAACCGTAGCGGGTCCATTGATGGTAGAAGCCGCGCTCATAGCGTGTACGGAGGGGTTACTGGAGGACGAGGACCTCGGGAAAGCCGCAGAGCTCGTAGCCAAGGCGGTAGATACGGATCCATGCATCGTCGAGGCGCTCTCGTCGCTGGAGATTCAATACGGGGACATCGTCCCGAGGTTCGCATCACCGGCTCGGGTTTGGGCTATCTTCGCACTCCTCTGCCACACGTGCGCGAACAGGATTCTCTCACTCGAAGAGCTGGTCGAGCCTCTGGAGGACCTCGAGCTCGGCCCCGTAGAGGAACTGGAGCTCCTCAACGGACACCTGGAGGAAGTCATCGCAGCCCTAGAAATCGAGGACAAGCAGGTGGAGAAATGGATATCGGACATACTCGTAGACACCGTGGAGAGGGCCGCGGAATTTGTACAGGTTCTGTCACGGCCGACGGAGCTTGCTGGGAACATCCTGAACTCGGGAGCGACGGTAAGGGTGGGATGGATCGAGATAGAGCCAAAGGAGTACGACCCCCTGTGGGAAGAGAAAGGTGCTCAGAAGAGTCTGTACTCGAGGATCAAGAGGATTCAGAACCTCATCGGAGTGGAACATGCGGACGAGGTTATCGAGCGTGCCTCGGCGCTAGGTTTGGGTGGTGTGGAACTCCCGGCCGGTGGAGGGGAGGAGGTAAGGTCATCGGTCGAGACACTTCGGAGGATGATCGGCTGACATGACCGCCTCACCGACAGTGCGGCCGCGACAGCTTATGCTACTTAAAACTCACTTGAACTTTAACCTTCAGTCCAAGCGCCGGTCCGATCTCGTGCGCCGCACCCCGCATCGAAAGGTCACTAGGCGCCGACCAGGATCGTGGAGTGACAACCACCCACCCGCATGCCCGAATTTCCGAAGCCGTAACTTCCGCGGAAGCACATTCCGATGACAGGTCGGCTTACCGACAGGTGAGGACGTCCCTTATTGCTGAGGCGTCGAGTGGCGTGCGTACCCAGTTACTCATAGCCGGGACTGCGAGCCAACCTCGCTTCGACCTCCGACATCCCGTCACACTCTCAATCCCGCGTCCTAGCAGTCGAAGTATTTACCTTGTGAGGACTACCGTGGAAGGGGAACATAGGCACTTACTCCTATTCTCCGACCGACCTGCCGGTCTAGTGGACGTGGATGATCCGGAACTCGTGGTGCCGATCCGCACGTCCACGACGAGGATCCGAGGCCGACCATCGCATCTTGAGCCGATTCGGGGGCCCTCTGAATCGTGGGCTGATGTTCGTCGCCACGTGGGACGCGCGTCACGGCCCACAGGAGTTCGAGAGGCACGCATCCGAGCTGGGAGCAGCTTCGGGTACATAGCGCGCTGCGCAACGGACCATCGGAGCTCGTGGCGGCCTTCTTGATCTCGATACTCGAGGTCAGAACACGGCTGGCTTCGAACGGCGGGGTATAGACCGTGGTACCACAGAGGTCATGAGGAAGTCCGCGCGGATGACGGAAGCCCCGGTGCCGAAAGTTCGATGCTTCCAGTCCAGCTCGCCGTCCTAGTCGATGGGTTGTGATGGACTACATCCACGGTATGAACTGGATCATATCGCACGTGCGTCGCTCGCAGTGTCTCTCATCGGCCTCGGAAGCTGCGCGGACGTGGGTGTTCCGTCGGTACATTGCATCGGTGTCGCTGAGAATAGGGACGAACAACTGCGGATCAAGATCCACCGTCGACCGAACGGGTTCCCCATAACTCTCGCAGCGTCATGCGGGCACGACCAGTTACCGTGGGGCGAACTGCCGTGCGAACATCATGCGGCCATTTGTACACTAAACGCGGATTGTGATCGCTTTGTGATCGCTTTGACTGTCCGCAAGGCTTTTTCTTGGAGAAACAGGGCGGAGCCCAAGGGCCAGCGCCGTCGCCCAAACGGGGTCGAAGGGGGCCGGAGATTGACTCCAATCGATCCAGAGGAGGACGCGTGGCTGGAGTGGGAAAGAGTGATGGCTCGACTGGGTTTTAAGTACGTTCCGACCGTCGTCATCTCACGCGTCCGAGGAGTAGCGCTGATGCTCGAGATCTTCGCACCAGTCTCGGCCCCGGCCGGTTCGTCAGCAATAGTGTTCATTCGACCTTATTTACTCACTCTTCGCGGCGGCGGTCCTCTGTGGGAGGGTACTCTAGAATTCAGTCTTAACGGTGCCGAAAACTCCGGACTAGGTCGTATCGACCTGAGCGAGCCCGAGGTTTGGGCCGACGATTGGGTGGAGTTTGAGTTCCACACACCGGAAGAACCTGGCAAGTACCGGCTCGTAGTTCGCTACGAGGGTCCTTACGGCACAGTCAAGGAGGAGTTCCAGCTCCAGATCGATGATTAGTCTACCGGCCCAGACGCACACTACGCTCACAGTCACGCACCGAGACTCCCCGTCACCGGGGGACTGAGCATGCGCATCCTCGGTCTCGACACTGGCAGCACTCACGTCGACGCCGTCGTCCTCGAGGACGGAGAAGTCGAGGATCGCGTCAAGGTACCGCGAGACGGTAAGCTCCTCGAACCGACCCGCCACGCTCTCCGTACGCTTGACGCCGACGAGCGACGTGTTAGTACCACCCTTCCGATCAACGCCCTTACACGCGGTCGTACCGACCCCGTTCACCTCGTCCTTATCCCCGGTCCTGGCCTAGACCCCGACCCCCTCCTCGACTTAGCCGACCGTACCGACGTTCTTCCCGGTTACGTCGACCATCGAGGTGAAGTCGTCGAGGAACCAGACCTAGACGCTGTGGAGCCTCCAGAAAGGGGCTACGCCCTAGCCGTCGTCGCGAAGTACTCCCATCGTAACGCGGATCTGGAGCGGAAGATTATCGAAGCTCACCGAAATGCCTACGTCGAGACGATCCCCGGCTACCACATACCTTACGGTAACTTCCCACGCCGCGTCGCCACAGCGGTACTCAGCGCCCGCGTCAAACGGATCACCCGCCGATTTCTCGAAGCCCTTGGTCGCGTCGACGGCGTGCTTCGTGGTGACGGTGGACTCCAGACCCCCGAAGAGGCTCTCCGCGTTCCTGTCAACGTCCTTCACTCAGGACCAGCTGCCGGCGTCCTAGGTGCTGCTTACCTCACAGGTCTCGATGACTTCCTACTCGCCGACGTAGGTGGTGCTACCATCGACATTACAAAGGCCCGTGACGGGCGCCCGGCCATCGAGGAAGGTGCCGAGCTCTTCGGGTACCCGACCGCCGTCCGAGCCGCCAACGTCCGCTCTCTCCCGTACGGCGGCAACGTCGTCCTCACCGGTGAGAGAATCACAGACGACACTGCCACCCCGGCCTGCTACGGCGGTTCCGAACCCACCTTGACCGACACCCTGGTCGTCGCCGGGTACCACGATCCAGAGCCAGACGGCGATCCATGTAAGTCTCGTCGCGTTCTTCGCGAGCTTGGCGATCCCCACGAGGTAGCCGAGGATACTCTCGAAACTCTACGTCGGGAGTTGCTTCGGAGGTTCGAGACGTACGACGGTCCCGTCCTCTGGGCCGGTGCCCTCGCGCCCGCCCTCCGCGAGCTAACCGGAGTCGGCGAAGTGGTTCCCTACCACGATGTCTGCAACGCCGTCGGCTGCGCCGTCGCCCGCCGCGCCCGCGAAGCCGTCGTCTACGTACATACCGAGCGAGGGTACGGACACGTCGCTCCCGCGGGGGAGAAGTTCAAAGTCGATCGGGGTCGCGTGTACAGTCGCGAAGAATTGGTTGAGCTCGCCACCGAAGCTGCCGGCTTCGAGCCCGACGAGATCAGGGTCCGTGCCTTCGAGATCGTACGAGGGGGCGTTCGCGTGGGCCAGTGGGCCGAGGTATACTTGTACAGAACACCCGGCGTTGAGCCACCCTCACCAGGGTAAGGCTTAAAAACTGGTGGGTGGACAGGTTCCACGGTTCGGATGGTCGCCGCGGCAGCCTAGCCTGGCTGGGCGCGGGACTGCAGCCAGGCACAGTCCCGGCGGATATCCCGTTACCCGGGTTCAAATCCCGGCCGCGGCTCCATCCGGAATCGTTATGGAAGGCGTAACAATATCCAGGAATCAGATAAGTCCCCCTCCTTGCGAGATCACCAATGGTCCGCACGATCGCCTGCCATCGTCGCACTTCTTCCGATTCCCAGCCGAGCGATCTCCCGAGTTCCTCTACGATCCTCACAGCTAGGTCCTCCATGGATCGCACGTGTCCATGCCAGTGCGAGGATAGAGACTGACTTACTTCCGATACAGCATCGGCCACCCTGTGGCCGTAGATCACGCACAGTGCTACCTCACCTAGGATCATCATCACTGAAACGATCGGCGGTGCGGGGATGACCTCAAGGGTCCACCAGGACTCCGACGCATCCGATGGTTATGGATGAGAGGGTGTGAGAGCACGTTCAGGGTGTTCTCGTATCACTCGATCCGGCGGAGCAGAATAGCACCTGACTCGTGAACACGCGCCTTCCAGCCGGGCGGTATGAGAGTGGTCGAATCGTACTGCTCGATTACCGCCGGTCCTTCGATGATATCACCAGCTCTCAGGGTGTTTCTGTCGAACACAGGAGTTTCCAGGTAACCTTCCTCTTTGAAGTACACCTCCCGGGTTCCGGAGAGTGCACGCTCGGGGTTCCCTTCCCCACCTTTCTTGAGCGGACTCGGTTCGGGTGGTTTCCGTTCAATCACTGCGATGGCGCGGACGTTGACGATCTCTACTGGAGCATCGAGTTGGAACCCGTGAACGTTGCGATGCCGCTCGTGGAAAGCTTCATCGAGCTCGTCTGTCGTCACGTCCGGCCCCGTCTGAACCTCGAGCTCATGCGCCTGCCCGCGGTACCTCGCTTCCACCACGATCCGAACGTCGTCCGGCTCCTTCGGTAGGCGCTTAGCCGCATTCTCCGCTGTGCTCCTCACGACCGCGCGCAACTCCTCATCGTCGAGCTCCTCGAGCGTCCTCATGATAGGGGTAACGTGTTCCCAGGCGACCTCAGCCGCGAGGAGTCCGTACGCCGAGAACACGCCAGGGTGCAAGGGCACTATTACTTCCTCGACCTCCAAGATCTCGGCCAGCTCCGCCGCGTGTAATGGTCCCGCACCACCGAAAGCGACCATCGAGAACTCGCGGGGATCGTGGCCGCGCTCCACCGTGACTATACGCACGATCCGAGCCATCTCCTCGACGGCGAGGCGCAGGGCCTGATACGCGGCTTCCTCCGGCTCGAGCCCGAGCTCGTCCGCGAGCTCCGAGAGCGCACGATCGGCGGCTTCGGCGTCGATGGGCATCTCGCCGCCGAGAAGGGCACGTCGGTTGAGGCGTCCCAGGACGACGTTGGCGTCGGTTATCGTAGGGTCCGTACCTCCCTTCCCGTAGCAAACCGGACCCGGGTCGGCTCCGGCGCTCAGCGGTCCCACCCGGAGCGCGCCGGCCTCGTCGATCCAAAGTATCGTACCGCCGCCGGCGCTACACTCCGTCAGGTCTATGAAGCGATGAAGAACGGGATACCCCGAACCACGAATCCTACGACCCCTGTGTACCTCACCACCCACCTCGTACTCCTTAGTCACCTCGTAACGACCTTCAACAACCGTACCGGCCTTGGCCGTCGTTCCTCCCATGTCGAACGAGACCAAGCGATCCCTGCCCAGTGTTTCACCCAGGTATCGGGCTGCGACGACTCCGGCGGCGGGACCCGACTCGATGAGCTTGGCCGGAGTATGGAGGGTGAGCTCGGCCGGCACGGCGTACCCGTCCGACTGCATCAGGAAGTACTCAGAGGCACCGGCGTCGCGGACGACGTCCCAAGTCCTTTCGACGTACTCCGTGACGATCGGCCGTAAGACCGCGTTGACGAGGGTCGTCGAAGTCCGCTCGTACTCGCGGTATTCGTTACATACCTCGTGTGAACATACTACCTCGACATCATCGAGCTCCTCCTCCAAGATCTCTTTCGCCTTGCACTCGTTGGCCGGATTAGCGTAGGCGTGGAGGAAGGCGATAACTACCACATCGACGCCCTCGACCGAGATGCGGCGGGCGATGCGGCGGAGCTCGTCCTCGTCGACAGGTACTATAATCTCGCCGTCGGGTGAGGTACGCTCCTTGACCTCGAACCTGAGTCGTCGAGGTACGAGCGGTTCTGGTTTTTGAGGTGACAACGAGTAGGTCTGGGGACGAACCTGCCGTCCTATCTCGATCGCGTCGCGAAACCCGAGTGTCGTCACAAGAGCAACTTCTGGCAACTCAATTCCCTTCTGACCCAGAAACGCGTTGGTTCCGATAGTCGTAGCGTGGAGGACGATACTTGGACTAGCTTCGATGGTTTTAAGAGCTTCCGTGAAGCCCCGTTCGGGCCGCCGGGGGGACGACAGGACCTTCCGGACACGGAGCTCCTGTCCGTCGTACTCCACCAAGTCGGTAAAAGTTCCTCCTACATCGATGCCGACGGCGCGCTCGACCATCCCGGGTGAGCCCGTCCGACGAGCGGTTGGTGGAGGTTAAGAATTAGCCGGCCACCTCCAAATAGGTGCAGGAGATCAGTCCTGGTAGTTGATCACCGGACCCGAGGACCCGTTTCCGGGCGATGAGCTCGGCGGCGTCGATCAGACCATAGTCGGTCCGTGCGGAGATCGGCGTTCTCATCACGTCGAACATGAGTCGACGTGCTTGAAGCAGGCTGGTACCGTCCTACACCGTGATCGGACCATTGACCATGTGAAGTGCCGTGTCCTCGGACCGCACGAGCTCCGGTAAGTCGGTCTCATTGATTGTCCCGACGAGGCGGTCGCCATCAAGAAGCCCGGAGATATCGTGGGTTAGCATGGTCTGGGTGGCGTCGAAGACAGTGGCTCTTGATGAGATGATTCTGGATGAGATGATCACGGACGATGACATGGCCTACGAGACCTCAATTCCCCAGGATGAAGGTCCACGAACGTAGCATTTGCGACGTCCAAGACCGAGTCGAGACACGCTCGGCGACGGGCAACCTGTTCACCTTGCGTCCGTGTATGGTCTTCGGGTGAACTTGAGGGGCTGATCGGCGTCCATTGTGACCTGACTTCGCGTTATCAGGTCCTTTACGGATGGGAGATCAGGTGAATCGGGTACTCTCATGGGAGGGGAAGGAGGGGCGTTATTCGGGCGGCTTAGCCAGGGTGATGGCGATCGTGGACACACTGATGGTATCACCTTCTTCCGTTTCGATCTCTTCGGTGCCGATCTCGATGTCCTTGACTTCGACCTCCGGCATGACGTTGTTCCTGATGAACTCAGCGACGTCGACTGCACGGCTGATCGCACGACCACGAGCGACGAGTTTCACTTCGTCGGCGCCTTCACTGAACTGCGTCATCACCGCCAGGACGTAGTTGGTTACGGGCTTGTTGCCGACGTAGATTACGTTCTCCTCAGCCACGAGAACACCCCGCTTGCATCTCTTCCCTATCACCGCAGGCGGTGTCTTTCGCAGGCGGACCGAGCCGCCGCGTTCGGTCCTATAAAGTTGACTCCCCAGCTACGACCACCTCAGTATCGCGTACGCCATTAGGAGCCGGGCCCCGATACTGGATCCTAAGTTCGCGGCCCACGCCCGAAGACCAAGCTTGGAGCCGAAGATCGATATGTACGTCGCTAACGACGCCTTCAAGAATATCATCAGGACGTTGGCGCATCCCGCGATGAGCAGGGCCGCCACCGCTTCGCTATCCGAGAGCACTCCTCTGTGGACCAGCTCCGCCGCCGTGGCGTATCCGACCGTGTAGTGACCGACGTTGGCGAGGATGATCGCCACCACCGGACCGAGGCCTCCGTGGACCCACGACCGAAGGACTTCCGCCAGGATCACCCGATCCCGATCATCCTGGGTAGGACGTATTTCATCCTCCGGGCCGCACGCCGTAGCCCCTCGATCACGGCCTCGCGGAAGGGTGGGATGTCGTCACGAGACGTCGACGGCAGACGGATATCGGGACCGTCGCCGGAGCGCACTCCGTACAGTATCAGGGCGGGGAGCGTCTGGAGCAGCGCGGTGACGAAGAGCGCACCCATGTACTCCGTTCCTAGCTTCGGGCCGAGTATTGCCAGGGCCGCGAAGAACGGCCCCTTCAGGAACATTTCGCCCACCGTAGTAGGGAACGTGGTAGCGACGACTAGCAACACCACGTCACGATCGTCCAGGCGACCTTCACGCCGGAACTCGGCTAATACGGGATATCCCGCGCTGGGACTCACGAGCGAGGCCGCCATCGCGGAAGCGGCTTCGGGGGTCAATCCCAGCCTCGCTAGCCTCCTACCCATCAGTTTTCCTAACCTTTCGTGTACTCGGAGGATTATCATCATTGAAGCCAAAAAGAACCCCAAGAATACGAGAGGTGCCACCTTCGCGATCACCAGTAGGTAGTGTACGACGAGCCCTATGACGTCCATTACCGGCACCCTCTTTCCGGTCAATTTTTCCGGTAAATGATCGTAGGATAAATCCAATAGTCAAGCCCATCCGGAGGGAAGAGCCGGAAATTCTTGGGGGGAGATCGTTGCCGGCAGACATGGGCGATTTATACCGAGTACTCGCGACGTGGGGAGCTCAGGGACCGGGTGCGATCTTTTTCCCTGATCTGGGCAATGGTACTCGTCGTAATGATGCAAGTAGGTTTCATGTTCTTAGAATCAGGTCAGATCCGTAGCAAGAACATAACCTCGATTTTCATGAAGTGTCTGGTAGATGTGGGGATCACAGCCATCGCGTTCATGCTACTGGGTTTCGTGATCGCGTTCCCCGAGTACTCAAAGGGATTCGGGTGGTGGCTGTCGAACCTATTCTCGGCCAAAGCATGGGCTGCCGACCCGATGAAGTCGATATTACCTTACGCTTTGGCGTTCGCACTGTTTCAATGGTCGTTCTGCAACAAGGCAGTGACAATCATCTCGGGATCCGTCGCCGAAAGGATGGACTTCAAGGCCTACATGCTGGGATCACTGGTCCTCTCGGCGGTGGTGTACCCGATTTTCGTGCTGTGGACTTGGGGCGGCGGCTGGATGGGCGGCGACACCGGCTTGTTCGCCAAGGTCTTCGGCCAACCGTACCACGACTTCGCCGGTTCGACCGTGGTTCACGCCTTCGGAGGCACCGTCGCCCTGATCGCGGCATGGCTGCTTGGTCCGAGGATCGGGAGGTTCAAGGACGGTAAGCCGGTACCGATCCCGGGACACAACATCCCACACGTGTTCCTTGGTACGCTGATGCTGGTAGTAGGTTGGTACGGTTTCAACGTGGGTAGCTCGGCGGTGCTCTACGACCCAACGAACGAGTCGTGGATCAGCTCGCTGGTAGCCGCGAACACCACGCTGGCGATGTGTGGTGCCCTGCTGTCGGCGGGTCTGGTTTCGCGGTTCGACCCGCTATGGACTGCAAACGGTATCCTGGCGGGAGCCGTGGCCATTTGTGCGGGAGCCGACGTCATGAGCCCCATCGGAGCCCTGATCACCGGCATCGTGGCGGGATTGATCATTAAGCCGGCGTTCCGGATGCTGGAGAAGCTGGAGATCGACGACGTGGTCGCAGCGTTCCCGGTACACGGAGTGTGCGGTGCCTGGGGAGGTATCGCAGCCGGAATCTTTGGTGCCAAGGTGCTCGAAGGTGTCGGTAGCGTGAGCCTCACGGCGCAGATCGCCGGCGTACTGGTGTGTATGGCGTACTCAGCGGTAACGGCGTTGATAGTCTACAAGGCAATCGACGCGATTGTGGGTCTGAGAGTGTCAGAGAAGGCGGAGAGGGAGGGCTTGGACGACGCGCTCTTCTCCACGTCACCTTATCCGGAATTCGAAGTCCGGTAAACCGCGCCTTGTCTTCCCTTATATACCGTCCCCTGCGGGTCCAGGGACCGGGGGAGGCGAATGGGGTTGAAGATGATACAGGCCGTTATCAGGCCGGAGAAGTTGGACGAGGTGAAGGAGGCGTTGGATGAGGCCGGCTACCCGGGTATGACCGTGATCGACGTGAAGGGTCGTGGTCGACAGCGGGGAATCGTACACCGGTACCGTGACGAGGAGTACCGGATCGATCTGTTGGATAAGGTGATGATCGAGATCGTAGTGGACGACGAGGACGTCGAGAAGGTCATCGACATCATCTGCGAGCACGCGAGAACGGGTAGGCCAGGTGACGGTAAGATTTTCGTCATCCCAATCGAGGACGCCGTCCGCGTGCGCACCGGAGAGCGCGGTGAGGACGCACTGTCGTAACGAACTTCTTCCCTTACACCCCTCATAATTCAAGGGTATGGATTGGCCCGGAAGGTCCGACTGGTCGGGTGCAAACACTGCGGCTATTGCTCCCAGGTTGTAGACTGCCCCGCCGGTGATCCTGTGTGGAACCGTGAGGACTGTGTCGGATGTGGCGCGTGCGTTCCGGCCTGCCCGTACGGCGCCCGCAGATTAGTCGAAGTCGAGGAAGAGCCGATCACGGTGCGGATGGACGGAGAAGAAGTGGATGTTGAATCCCAGTGGGTGGAGGGGGCCCTCCAGGAGATAGGACATGAAGTAGATGCCCCGTGCGGTGTGGGAGGTTGTTACGCGTGCGCTGTCCGGATCAACGGCGAGGTGGTTCCGGCCTGTAACTCCAAGCTCACCGAGGGTGACGAAGTCGAGTCGGAGGACGTCGACCGGAGGATCCGGGTCGTCAGCGGTTTCCAGCCGCATCCAGTAGGAGGTGTAGGAACACCGGTCGAACTGAAAGACAAGCCGGGCTATGTCGAGGCGGCGTGCTTCGCGCACGGTTGTAACCTTAGATGCCCCCAATGTCAGAACCACTCGATCGCCTTCGGAGCAGCAATGGGCGCGCGGATGCGGCCGGAGGAAGCGGCCCGACTGCTGCTCGGGACGGCCCGAGAGTACGGCGTGAACCGCGTCGCGATCTCCGGTGGGGAGCCGACGCTGAACCGAGAGTTCCTCGTGGAATTCGTCAGGAAGTGCCGTGAGTACGGCGGGCCCGATCTCCGCGTGCACGTCGACACGAACGGTACGGTCCTCTCCCCAGACTACGTTGACGAGCTTGTCGAGGCGGGCATGACGGATATAGGGATAGACGTGAAGGGGTTCCGTCCCGAGACGTTCGCAGAGGTGGCCGGGATAGACGTGAAGGAGGCGGACGAGTACGTAGATAGGGTGCTACGGATCCTGAAGTACCTGGCGGACGAATACCTGGAGGGAGTCTTCGTAGGTGTCGGGATACCGTACAACCCCGAACTGGTCGACAAGGAGGAGGTCTTCGCGCTGACGGATTGGTTATACGAGCGCCTGGGAGAGGACGTCCAGGTGTGTTACCTGGACTATCGACCGGAGTTTCGGCGTAGAGATCTGCCACTTCCCAAGTACGAGGACATGGTCGAGCTGGAAGAGTACGCCAGATCTTTGGGTTTCCGTAGGGTGCACGCCCAGAAGGTCTCGGTGCGCCGGTGAAGGGATAACTTACCCCCGATGACGAAAGGGTAGGTTGCCGTCGACTACGAGAATGGATGCGGAGAGCCGTCCCGACCGGAGGGGGGCTCTGAGTTGCCTGTTCATCCGATCGAGTCACGGTACGGGTCGGACGAGCTCCGCCGGGTGTTCTCGGAGGAGAACAAAGTAGCGAAGATGCTCGAGGTGGAGGCGGCCCTGGTACGGGCGCTCTCCGAGGTGTTCGACTTCGTACCGAAGGAGGCAGCGGATGAGGTGGAACGCGTCGTCGAGGAGATCACCGGCGACGAGGGAGAGCTACGACGGTTCGTGGAACGCGTCAAGGAGATCGAAGCGGAGATCAAACACGACGTGATGGCCCTAGTGAAGGCGCTCTCGGAGCGGTGCGAGGTGGGAGGGGACTACGTGCACCTGGGCGCTACCAGTAACGACGTGATAGACACCGCGCACGCGTTGGTACTGAGGGAGGCACTATCGATAATCTACCGCAGGCTGCATCGTCTGGCGGAAGTGCTAGCGGAGCGGGCTGAAGAGTACGCCGACCTCCCAATGGTGGGTCGTACGCACGGTCAGCACGCGGTCCCCACGACGCTCGGTATGAAGTTCGCGATCTGGGCACGGGAGATCGTGAGACACCTGAAGCGACTCCGGGAGTGCGCGGACCGGGTACTGGTGGGGCAGCTGTCCGGCGCCGTCGGAACGATGGCGGCGCTGGGCGAGAAGGGTCCCGAGGTGCAGCGTAGGGTGATGGAATTGCTGAACCTCAGGCCGGTGACAGTATCCAACCAGGTCATTCAGCGTGATCGCTACGCGGAGTTGATCGCATTACTCGCGCTGATCGGTTCGACGCTGGATAAGATCGGCCGCGAGATCAGAAATCTCCAGCGGACGGAGATCCGGGAAGTCGAGGAACCGTTCGATCCCAAGAAGCAGGTCGGATCCTCGACGATGCCACACAAGCGGAATCCAATCCGTTCCGAGCGGGTGTGTAGTCTGGCGAGGGTACTACGGTCGAACGTGCAGGTAGCGCTCGAGAACGTGCCGCTCGAACACGAGCGGGACCTCACGAACTCCGCGAGTGAGCGAGTGATCCTCCCAGAACAGTTCCTGCTGTTGGACGAAATGCTACGGCTGACGATCCACAACTTGGAGGGATTACGCGTTTACGAGGAAAACATACGGGAGAACCTTCGGCTGACGAATGGGCTTAACATGGCGGAGGCGCTGATGGTCGAACTGGTTAAGCGAGGAATGGGGCGACAGGAGGCGCACGAGCTCGTGAGACGGCTCGCGATGAGGGCTTGGGAAGAAGGACGCGACTTCGCGGAAGTAGTTAAGGAGGAAGAGCGCATCCGTGAGCTGTTCAAGGGAGAGGAGTTGGAAGAGGTGTTGAACCCCGAGAAGTACTTGGGAGTGGCTCCCGACCTGGCGCGTGGGGCCGCTGAGAAGACCCGACGCGACCTGGAAGAGATCGATCGCGAGATGAAGGAGGTGTTGAGTGTCGGTGCCGGATAAAGTCAGGGCAATTCGGTGTGATTGCGCGCGCGTCCTCGAGGTAAAGGGCGTAGAAACCCCGGCCCTCTTCTTCATCCCCGAACGACTGTCCATCGCTGTGGAGAATGTCCCAGAAGTGCGAGAACTCGTGAAGGAGCTCGAGGAACTGGCACGGCCGTACTCCGTACGACTCACGCCGGTCGATCTACCGTCCCCGTGGACGAACCCTGCCGAAGCCCCCTCGGGCGGATCGATCACGGTGTACAGGCTCGAGTCGATCCCAGATGCCCGGGAGTTCGCGGAGGTAGTGAGCAAGATACGTCGGAGCGGCTCGGTTCGTGCCGTGACGGTGCGGGATCCTGAATGGATACCCGTACTATTCTACCTCGGGTTCGACCTCTTCGACGCCGCACTGTGTCTACGTCTGACGCTGGAGGACCGGTTGCTATTGGATGATTTCTCGACCGAGACCGTAGAGACGGAGGACCGCGAAGAGTTGCTCAGGGAAAACTGGACACAGCTACAGTTCTGCCTGCTGAGGCTCCGCGAAGCGATCCGTGAGGGCACTTTGAGGGAACTGGTCGAGTCCGTGGCCGCGAGACACCCCAGGATCGCCGAAGTCCTGCGATTCTGTGATCGGAAACGTGTCATTGCCCGATACGTGAACCTGAACCGGAACACCAAGATCGCCTGCGCTACCGACCTATCGTTCGATCGTCCGGAGGTCACCGAGTGGCTCCATCGCGTCCGTCGGTACGAACCACCGGATTGGGCGGAGGCAGTCGTTCTGCTCCCGTGCTCCGCCCGGAAACCCTACTCACGATCGCCCACGCACCGACGTATCACTCGGATAACGTGGAATTTCCCCGTGGACGAGATAATTATCACCAGCCCACTAGGTGCCGTGCCGAGGACGCTGGAGAGGACGTTTCCAGCTGCCCACTATGACGTCCGAGTCACCGGGGAGTGGAGTCGGGAAGAGATCGAGCGCTCGGCGGTGCTTATTGAGAAGATAGTGGAAGATCTCCCGATAGTATGCCACGCTTCGTACGGTTACCGGAAAGTTGGAGAAGAGTTGGAAGAAAGAGGATACGACGTCGTTTACACGTGCCGTCCCGAGGGGAACCCTGCCTCCAGAGGGGCGCTCGAGGAGCTCCGACGGACCCTAAAGGATCTCACGGAAGGTGAACCCGGGGATCTCCGTGAGCACGTACCCCGAGCCGTTTCGAAGTTTCAATTCGGTGTCGACGTGTTGGAGGACGTGGACTACCGATTCGACGGACAGCGCGTACTCATCGACGGGGAGAGGGCCTTTTCGGTCCCCCCCACTTCTGGTCTCCTGACCTTATCTCAGTTAGGCGCCGAACTGTGTGTGAGCTCCCGGGTACCGCCGGTCCACGCCGAGGAGGGAACGAAAGCCGAGGTGGTGGATGTTCCCGAAGACGTGCTCCCTGGGTTCCACTGGCCGGTCGACCTCGGTGACGAGATCCGACCGTGTCGAGTGATCGCCCGGCCCGAAGACGTTCCACCCGACACAACGGTAGTCGAGACCAGGTAGTCCCATACTTCCACCAGTCAAAGAATAGAGTACTCGGTGTCGTTTCCTCACCTGGCGATAAGTGCGCCGGAATGGAGTAACTCATATTGCCGGGGCTATGAGGTGACAGTAAGAAACGGAAGAGGCGCGTATCTAGTTTCAGGGCTAACCACTATGACGGGATTTCGGAGAATCGAGGCGTACAGACGGCCCACCGTCACCGTGGTAACTGAAGCTACATATCCCGTAGCTTTAGGCGGGGTCACTACCTGGGTCCATCGCCTCATCAAGTACTCACCGGACGTTGTGTTCAACGTGTTATGCATGACGGGGCAGGGAAGGACCGAACCAGTCGTGGAAATTCCGGCGAATGTCCGGGACGTTGTAATTCAGGAGATCACCCCTAAGGTGAACAAACTGCGCCGGTGGCTCGATAGGATGACGCCAGCACACCGCCTCAGGTGGTCTACAGTATCGAAAACGCTCCGGATTGTCTTCGAAAGGATGGTGGAGGGTGAACCGCTTTCGGAGCCGATGTTGAAGGAGCTATGGAAAGCCTCCAAGTCACCCACGAATATACTCGCCAGCTCCACAATGTACGAGCTCGCACGATACGTTCACTACCTAACTTCCCAGTACGAGGACGAGTGCGAGAATAACCCGTTCAGCGACGTGTTCTGGGTAGCCATGAACGTAGTTTCCTTCGTGCTGGGAGCGGCTGCCGGCGCTAGACGACTACCGAACTGTGACGTTGCACACGCACAGAACTCGGGAGTATGCGGATTCCTGTGTTCGGTGGCGAAGGCCGCGCGAGGCGTCCCCTTCATCATCACCGAGCACGGGATATTGCTTAGAGAGCTCGACATGCGACTGCAGGGGTTCGGGAAGACGGCACGCGAGTTATTCAAGGAATGCTTCCGTTCGATGATGTTCACGTCGTATGAGCAGTGCGAAGAGATAATAGAAATCTCGGATTACCACGCGGAGTTGGCACTGAAGCAGGGAGCCCCCGAAGATAAAATTAAAGTCATTTACTCGGGGATAGAGACCTGGAAGTATTCCCCAGGCGACCTGGAGAGGAAATACAGCGAACCGGAGATTCTCGAAGTCGGCACGATCACGAGGATCGAACGTGTTAAAGGCATCGACGTACTCATCGAGATCGCGGCCCGCACAGTCGAGCACATAGGTAACGTAGTGTTCCACGTGGTAGGTCCAGTGGAAGACAAAGCGTACTATGAGAAGTGTAGGAAACTCGTGAAGGAATACGGCCTGGAAGACATCGTGAGGTTCCACGGTCCCTGCAACCCAGATGAAGTAGTCAAATGGCTTCGTAGATTCCACGTCTTCCTCTTACCGAGCCGCTCGGAAGGACTACCGATGGCACTCCTCGAGGCGATGAGCTGTGGGTGCCCGGTAGTAGCCTCCGAGGTCGGCGCAGTGCCGTACATAGTTGACAGGAACTTCGGTCGCACCTTCCGGTCCGAGGACACAGACGAAGCCGCTAAGCACCTAGTACGCCTACTCTACGATCCCGAGTTGATGCTCGATATGGCTCATCATGCAGTCGAACGTGCCAAACAGTACGATGTAATGCGCATGTGTCATAACTACTTCCAGGAGTACTATAAATACACCGGTGGTGACTGAATTGGGTGCAATATCTGACACACTAGTAACGATAATTCGCTCAATAGGTGGAGCTACCAGTAACTCAGTTGTGCTCATAAAAATCGTCCTGGGAACTTCCCCTGTACTCGGAGTTATTTTCGTGCTGTCTACACTCACAGCTTTAGGATCGATGAAACTAGCTCCAGTAAGCCTTTCACTAATCGCAGCTGTTCTCACTTCTGCCCCCTTTCAAGTGCTTGTTTCACGCGTGATTTTAGACGCTCTGTTTCTAGAAACGTTCATACCCATACCTGGAATCATAATATTATCGACCATTCTTTGTACCGTATGTTCAATTGTTCTTTACGACGAACTAGCTCGGCTGTTCAGCATAAAAATATCACTAGCAGCCACTATAGCGACCCCTATGGCCGCATTAGCGTACATATTTACGGCCGCCCATTCCGCCGTTTCTTGGACTCGTCCGGAATTAATTGCTCGTCGAGTAGCAATACCATGGACACTTTTCGTGATTTCATTCATAGTCTCTTTGATGATAACAGAGGCGAACCAGGCGTATTTAATAGCCTCCGCTATACTAGTATTCACAATGTTACTGTCTTTTATAGATGTCATACAAGGCGTGAGTAGAGTCTCTAGGATCTCCATATTCACACGTAGTAACTTACTGACTAAAAGCCTAAAAATAGCCATCGCAGCGGTCGTGGACTACTCGCTCATGATGATGTCCGCAATCGCGTATTACTCGGTGATGTTCCTCGACAAGTTCTTGATTTGGTCCAAGTACGGGTTCCCGTACTTCCCGCTAGACTCCCCGTCGTTCATCGGCATGATGCCACTGTTCGCCGGTACCCTGGCAGCGATCAGGTTCTGGGACTCCGTGGAGGGGAAACTAGACCTCCTGTACCGCGTGGACTGGGACGGGATGTACGCACTCCGCGAGTTCGTCATGAAGGCGTACTGGCGAGGCCTCGCCTGGACGCTCGTGCTCGCCGGCCTGATCACGGCTTCGATCATGCTCGCGATCGGCATCTCCGCGCATCGGACTCTAGGGTACATCTCGATGGCCGTTCTCGGCGCCCTGTCGTTCTTCATGGGACTCGGGGCGGTGAAGTTGCCTAAGAAGTACGCGATACCGTTACTGCTCACGGCCACCGGCGCGTTGTTCTTAAAAGTCAATGTCCCAAGCGTGAGTGTCCTGACGACGTATTTAATCGGGAGTTTGCCGGGAGCTATCATCGTCTACACTTACCCGCAGCTCCTCACCTTCCGTAAGGACTTCGAGGCACTGCTCGTAACATCTGCAGTACCGGCTACGGAACTGCTAGTATGGAAGTACTTCGGGGAAGGTTTTCTCCCGATGAGCTACCTGACGGGAGCCACTTTGGCAGCCGGGCTTTCCATGATCTTCTCGATTAGGATGTACCGGAGGATCAGCAGGGAGGCTTACCGGGTACTGGCTTACAACGCATTCGTTTCGTACGTCACGGAAATACCTAGACGCTGGGGGTGATAACGGTGATTAGAGTCACCGTCGAAGTGTACGGATGTGCTGCCAACCATGACGACGGTAGATTGGTGAGGGAGCTGTTACGCCGAGAAGGTTTCGAGATTGTCGAAGACGCTGAGAACGCGGACGTTGTCGTCCTCCTGACCTGCATCGTTCGGGACAGCGTAGACGCCAGAATGGTGAATAAGATGTGTGAGCTGGAGCGTGTGCCGACCGTCGTAGCCGGATGCTTCCCGGAAGCCTACCCAGAGCGCGCCCGCAAGCTTCGCCCAGACGCCGCCCTCGTAGGTCCTCGACACCTCGACCGAGTACCGGAAGCCGTTCGAGCCGTGCTGCGCGGCGATCGAGTGGAATTCCTGGGCGAACGCGATGACCTCGATTGGAAGGCCGACGCTCCACGTGAGCTACCTAACCTCGCCGCCATCGTGCCGATTGCGGAGGGCTGTCCGAATAAATGCGCGTACTGCGCCGTGAAGCTCGCACGTGGGAACCTCCGCAGTTTTCCACCGGAACGCATTCTGAGGCGTGTGAGGCGGGAGCTAGAGCGTGGGGCCGTTGAGATTCACCTCACCGCACAGGACACCGCGACGTACGGACTGGACAGGGGGACAAACGTCGTCGATCTACTGGAGGACGTGGTCGATCTCTGCTCGCGCTACGGAGCCCGGGTTCGCCTGGGTATGTTCAACCCCGGTCACGCTTACCCTATCGCGGACGACCTCGCCGATCTCTTCGCGAGCCGAGACGACGTGCTGTACCGCTCCATCCACATGCCCGTGCAGAGCGGTGACAACGAAGTGTTGCGTCGCATGAACAGGAACTATACGGTCGAAGAGGCCTTGGAGGTGTACCGTGCCTTCGAGCGCCGACTCGGGTACTTCTCCTTCATCACGGACGTTATTGTGGGGTTCCCGGGGGAGACTGAGGAGGCCTTCCGTAACACCCTCGAGTTCCTGGAGAGAACCAGACCACATATCCTGCACGCTTCCAGGTTCTGCCGACGTCCAGGGACCCAGGCGGCGCGGTTTGAAGATCAGGTACCGGAAGATGTAAAGCTACGGAGGAGCCGGATCCTTCACAGTAAGCGCCTCGAGTGGGCTGAAGAGGCGAACCGCGAGCTGATCGGAGAGACCGTAGAGGTGACGATGGTAATGGAGAGATGGGGACGAGACGAGCACGCGAAGAAGACGGTGTTTCGGGGTGAAGTTCCGGAACCAGGCGAGCGGTTGGAGTGTCGTATCGTGGGTGCGTCTCACGCGCGACTCGTGGCAGAGGTATGAGGTCGGCGAGTACAGCCCTCTTCATCGCGAACGCTCCGTTCGCAACCGATCGTCATCCGATTCCGACACGTAGTCGATCCGTGTCGGTTGGCGTCCGGGCGGCGCTCATTAAATAGGAGCGGTTCCGACGGGAGCCCTATTTCAACGACGGATCGATACGATAACTTCGTTCCCATCTCCGCCCTTCAGATTCCCAACCAGTGCCTCCACCACGCTCTTAACCAAGTCACCCACGAACGGATTGAGGCCTAGGGGTTTCCCGTCGACGAGCACAGTGACGTCCTCCGGGACGGCGCATCCGTCCGGGTCTTCTTTCCCTCGTGCCACCGCCCGCCTGAAATCACTACAGGACCCCGGACTGCACTTCCCGCAGTTGATATCGGCTGTGTACTTCACCGCGTAACGTTCGACCACGTCCGCAGGTGGAGTATCGAGTTCCTCCGCGGGTACGGTGGGACCCTCCGTGTAGCCGCCGAACCCCACCCTGACACCGAGCTCACGGGACTTGAATCCCTCGATCAGTACGTAGTCGAACCCCAACAGTGCGAGGAGTCCGAGGACGGAATCTATATCCAAATCGAGAAGCAGAACTGTTTCCTTTTTAGCCATACCGACCCGCACGTCCGCTGGAACGCGACCCGTGTCTCGATCCCGGAGGTCCAAGTGATGTTCGCCCACGGACTTCACGTACCCGACCCTGTAACCACTAACACGTAATCCTTCCACTGCCTCTTCACAGAACGACGTTTTACCGGAGTCCTTTGGTCCTACGACTTGAAGCACACGCAGCGTGAATCCCCCGAACTGTGAGATGGAAATCGGAACGGTGAAAAGTTAAGGGGGGCGAGACTTCCACCGGAACGTGACACTGTCTCCGTCCGAGTCCTCCTCCAGCTCTACCACGTCCAAGCCTTCTCGGCGGAGTCCCTCCAAGACGATCCCTTTGGTCACTACGCAGGCTGCCTCGCCGCGATGCGTTCGCTCGTCCCAGCCGAGGCTCTCTAACACGCCCTCCAGTGTGACGCTATCCTCGTCCATCTCGAAACCGCTGATTAGTCCGTACTTCGTGGCGACGTTCAAAGCGTCCTCAATACTTTCTATTTCCCTACCCTCCGCGATCTCGACGATCTTAAGGAACTGTCTACCGGCCTCCATGATGATCGGTTCCCACGATTCGCCCAAGTGTCTCAGCACAGCAGTCCTGAACGCGCTGAGTAACACGAACGCCAGTTTCCTATCTTTCGGCTGGGACTTGAGCTCTTCGGCGATATCCTCACGCAACTTCTCCATCCGCCCATCTCCTCTCACCTCACTGTCCCCCGGCGTCTCTTACCGGGAAGACATCTTTCTTTCCCTCAGGGTAAGGAAAAATTAGCTCGATCCCGGGCCGGTGATACGCGTGTGAGCGCAACGTCCCGTAGGTAAATGATATCACCATGATCACCTCGGACTCCGCGGGGCTAGCGTGAGGCTGAAGACAATTCTACAGATGGCGGAAACGTGTAGCCGGAGGATCGATCGTACGGCGTTTTTGATCGTGAGGTCGGCGATCTGGGACCTCGAAGCGGACGGTGAGGTCAGGAAGCGAGCGGAACAACTCGGACACGAGATCGTCGGGCGGATGGGGTTCTCGGACGTGGAGGACGTGTGTGAGTGGCTGCAAGGGATAGGGTGCGGTGAGGTTCAAGTTGACGTCCAGGAGGACGAAGAGGACGAGCTCGTCGCGGACATGGGTTACGATAACGTCGTCGTGTACGACTGCATCTCGTGTTGTGGAGCACCGGAGACTGGTAAGACTCTGTGTGCGCTGGAAGGTGGCCTGATTCAGGGGATGGTCGCCGCCGTTGAAGGCCGGGAGTACTACGCGATCGAGTACGCGTGTTGGGGGCTCGGGGACGGGCGCTGTGCCTTCGCCTTAGTACCGAAGGAAGACGATGGAGGGTGTCGAAGGGTCCATGAGCTCGTAAGGGAGCGGGTTCATGGGTGATACCCGGGTTCCTCTAATCCAGAGGTTTCCTCGAACCCGAACCTCACGTTCATGTTCTGAACTGCCTGGCCGGACGCGCCCTTGGCGAGGTTATCGATCGCCGACGCTACGACGATCCTGCCATCACCGACCGCGAAGATACCCACGTCGCAGTAGTTGGTCCCACGGACGGCCCAGAGCCTCGGGGTTTCACCGACCTCGCAGATGCGGACGAAAGGTTCACCGTCGTAGTATTCCACGTAGAGCTCCCGGAGTTCCTCCGACTCGATTTCTACGTCCCCTAGACCGTGGGCCGTGGTCTCAATACCCCGGACGAGCGGTGCTAGGTGTGGGGTGAAGTGAACCTCGACGTCGCCTAACTTCCCCAGTTCCTGTCGTATTTCGGGCAAGTGACGGTGATCCGTCGGGTTGTAGGGTGTCAAGTCCTCGGCGCACTCCGGATGGTGAGTGATCTCCGAAGGTTTCGCACCGGCCCCGGAGGTACCGCTCTTGGAGTCGAAGATCACGACGTCGACAAGCCCTTTCTCGACGAGCGGCGCGGCGGCCAGAATCGCACCGGTCGGGTAGCATCCCGGGTTGGCGATGAGATCCGTGCTCCGTATTTCGTCGCGGTGTAGCTCGGGCAGCCCGTAAACGGCCTTGGCGTTCAGCTCCGGGGCCGCGTGTTCGACACCGTACCATTCCTCGTAGACCTCCACATCATCGAACCGGAAATCGGCGCTGAGATCGATCACCACGGCTCCTCCTTCCAGTAGATCAGGGACTATCTCCATGGCGGCGGTGTGTGGGACGGCTGTGAACACGACGTCACAGTCTTCTCCGATTTCAACTGGATCGGGATCCGAGAACTCGAGATCGGGGTAGTCACGCCGCAGGTTCGGATGTGCCTTCCAGACGGGTTCTCCCTCGAGCCTCCTGGAGGTCGCGTAGCGGACCTCCTCCACCTCCGGGTGTCGGGCGAGGAATCTAAGGAGTTCACCGCCGGTGTAACCCGATGCACCCACGACACCTACCACAACCACGTGGGGTCCCCCCTGTTGGACCCGCTGAAGGGGATAATCGAGGAAATCCGGGCGGATTTAGGTTATAAGGAGTCCGAGGATATGTTGGCCGCCTCGTTCTTGTGCGAGCTTCTCCACGATCATCCTCACGTCTTACGCCCGGAGGACCTGCCAGTCGAAGAAGAAGTGGTCGTGGTGGGAGCAGGTCCTTCGATAGTCGAGTTGCCTGGGATAGTCGAAGAGCTGGAGGACAGTGTCGTCTACGCCGCCGACGGCGCCTGTAAAGCCCTCCTCGAGCTCGGAATCGTACCGGATGTCGTAGTGACGGATCTCGACGGGCCGAAGGAGTACCTACTGATGTCCAGCGAGTGCGGTTCCATCACGGTCGTACACGCCCACGGGGATAACGTGACCCAGATGGCGGAACTTGTACCCACTCTTGGCAGGGTTCTGGGAACGTGTCAAGTCGAGCCACCGTGTGATCTTCTGCACAACTTCGGTGGTTTCACGGACGGAGATCGGGCGGTGGTCATGGCGGCGAGATTGGGTGCGGAGCGCGTACTCACCGTGGGGATGGACTTCGGGGATCTAACGACTGAATACTCCCGACCCGGTGAAGGTGAGGGGGTTTTCCGGGCAGACCCCGTGAAGAGGAAGAAGCTGGCCTGGGGCGAACGCGTGCTAAAGCTCGTGGCGCGGGAGTTAGGTGTCGAGGTGGAGTCCCACACGGCCCGGCGATGATCGGAGTGATGAGCGGATGCCGGAGGTGGGTGAGCGCTTTGGGTCCCCTGCTTGTCATATTACATGGTGCAACTTTACTCAGTGCGATCACGAGTGAGTGCTGGAGCACCGTAGAGGCGAGGATGACCGCTGCGAACTCTCGGGGAGGAACGAGCCCTTCCCACGGATCTGTGCGACGCCTAGGACGCTCCTCGGACCGTATCACCGTGCCGGTACTCGAGGTAGGCGGACTCGTCGGGGAGATTGAGTCTCCCCACGCGCTCTACTACGGATGTTCAACGGAGAACTCGGAACTCCGTGCGGTTCCTTCTCGTAGATCGTGATAGCACGAAGAAATCATGTCCTAGCGGATTGCCGGCAAGAAGTACCCACATCTGGCAGACCTCGACGTCTTCGGGCGATCTGAGAGCAGAAGTTGCGAAGCGGTTGTCGCACAAATCATCGCGCAGGAACATGGAAACCTGCCGGTAGGGTCTATATCCGGAAGAAAATCCACGTACAATCACGAGAGTCGTTTGATCTCGCCCCATAGGGCTTCCATGGCAGAGGATGCTCGTTCTCGGATGATAACGTCCATGTGGGAGCTGAGCGCGGTCTCACTCGGGTTGATCTCTATCAAGGTGGCTCCGCAGGATTTAGCCACGAGCGGAAGATCGGCGGCGGGCCGGACTTCGCCCGAGGTTCCGATCACGAGCATCACGTCACAGGATCGTGCGAGGTTCTCCGCCTCCACGAGCGCGTCATAGGGCAGTGGCTCACCGAACCAGACGACGCCGGGGCGCAGCGGGTCTCCGCAATCGGGGCACTTAGGTGGCAGTTTGTCGTACTCGAGTCCCTCGCCGCGCTCTGGATCGTTCACCCTCTGATATTCGCAAGATACGCACTCATCCCGCCAGATGTTGCCGTGGAGCTCTATCACGCGACGGGATCCGGCACGTTGGTGGAGTCCGTCCACGTTCTGCGTGATGACGGCTTCGAGGAGGCCGTCTCGCTCCATGAGCGCTAGGACCGTGTGAGTAGGGTTAGGTTCGGCCTCAGCGATCTTACGACGACGCCAAAGATACCACTCCCAAACCCTCTCCGGATCACGTGCGAAGGCCTCGGGTGTGGCCAGTTCCCGAGGGTCGTACTTGTTCCAGAGTCCATCCTTCCCTCGGAACGTTGGGATATCGGAGTCCGCCGATGCGCCGGCCCCGGTGAGCGCGACGACTGTCTCGGCCTCTACCAACCTTTCGGCTGTCTCGCGGAGGGACAACCGTGTCACCCGTTCCTGCGTTCCTTCCACTCCTTTAGCGGCACGCCGAACTTCTGCTCGATCTCTTCACGGTGTATGGAGTTATAGGCGCAGAACGGTATGATCCGTCCGTCAGGTGTCGCGTAGTGGATCACGCACCGTCGCACACGGTCCGTCTGGAAGTTGTACGGGTCCATGAAATGCATGCAACCCAATAGCAGCGCGTTCCAGTGGAAGTCCGCGAGGGCGTCGTAGGTTCCCTTAGTCACGACGTCGAGGACCAGTCGGGCCAGCTTGCGTTTGCCGGTGAGGCCCTTGAAGACGCGACGTAGATGCTTGGTCACGATCCAAGCGGCCTTCGCTCGATCCCGCTTTCGACCCAACGCGCCCACCTTCTCCGCGACCTCTTCCAGCGCATCGATGAACGCGTCCGGGTCGACGTAGTCGGTGATGGGGTGGTACCAATCCCCTTCGTCAAGTAGATAAGTGGCGACTCCGCAGATGGGGTGCGCGGAGAACTCCGGCTTCCGCTCCCCGTGGAGTTGTCCTATCAACCGGGATATCTTCGCCGCGATCGGGACCGGATAGAAGCTTTCGGCTGGTATACGGCCGTCCGTCTGTTCCTCGACGAGCTTAACGAAGTCAGGTATGGTGATGCGCATGCGCTCCCGCTCCTCGCGCGGCGTTCGACCCGTGAACGAGATAGGCTGCACGTTGATCCCGCGGATGACCTCGAACTCTCGGGCGAAGTCCAGCATGGGCCGAATCTGATCGTCGTTAACCCCGCGGGCCAGTGTGGGTACGAGGACCGTGGAGATACCTTCGCGTTCGAGGACCTTAATCGCCTCCTTCTTCAACTCGAGGATCTTTCTGGAACCTCGTATCTCCTCGTAGATATCGGGGCTCAGCCCGTCGAACTGCAGGTACACGACGTTCAGTCCGGCGGCGTGGAGATCCTCCGCGAGCTCCGGGTTCCGAGCAAACTCCACACCGTTCGTCGCGATCTGTACGTGGAAGCCGCGCTCGTCCGCGGCGGCGACGATCTCGACGATATCCTCGCGAACTAGCGGCTCACCGCCTGCGAACTGCACCGCTGGAGCCGGCACGGGGCGCTCCGAGCGTAGTAAGTCGAGCATCTCCTCGATCTGCTCGAGGGGCGGCTCGTACACGTAACCTTTAGCCTCTGCGTTGGCGAAACATACGGGACAGTTCAGGTTACACCGGTTCGTGACGTCGATGATACCGAGAGCGGTAGTACTCTCGTGGTACGGGCAGAGACCGCAGTCGAACGGACAGCCATTCTCGTTGTCCGTTTGTGGATTCTCCACTCCGAGACCATTGAACTCGTACTCGAGGGCGCGTTTGAAGAACTCGGCATCGGACCATACGACTTCGCGGAACTCACCGTGTTCCGGGCATTTCTTAACTATTTCCACGGAACCTTCAGCAGTCCGAACGAGTCTCGCCGGTACAGCTCGGAGACATTCTGGGCAGAGGCTCTCGGTCTCGTACAGGGTGTCGCTCACTACCGGACCCCCGAGGGGATGGTTGAAATGGGAAGCGGGGCATGGTTGGAACTCGGAAAGGGTCTCTGGTTCATCCTACCGGCGTACATCGCGAACTTGAGCGCGTGTCTTTTCGGCGGCGGAAGACCGCTCGATTTCGGTAAAAAGCTTTCCGACGGGCGCCGACTGCTGGGTGGTGGTGTAACGATCCGTGGCTTTATCGTGGGTGTCTTGGCGGGAGCTGTAGTGGGACTCGGAGAGGGGTTCGTGGTTGGGGATCCTTGGAAGGCCGGTGATGGGTTTATCCTAGGACTCGGTGCAATGGTCGGCGACGCGGTAGGCAGCTTCGTGAAGCGCAGGATCGGGCTCGAACGCGGGGCACCGGCTCCAGTTCTCGATCAGCTCGACTTCTTCGCTGGGGCGGTGCTACTGTACTACCTGCTGTACGGGTGGCACCCACCGGGTTGGGTACTGGTCAGTCTGGCTATCCTGACCCTGGCACTCCACTGGCTGACCAACGTCATCGGATACCTCCTGAAGCTGAAGGAGGTGCCGTGGTGATGGATCGGGAGGAACTCGCCGAGATGTTGTTGGAGGTAGGGGCATTGAAGTTCGGGGATTTCGTGCTCTCCTCCGGTAAGCGAAGCGACTATTACGTGGATATCAAGGAGGCCTGCACACACCCGAAAGTTCTCGACGTGCTCACGGACGCCCTCCTCGAGGTCCTACCGGATGGAGATGTACTAGCTGGACCGGAACTCGGAGCGGTTCCGCTGGTTTCGGTGCTCTCAGTGAAGGCCGGACTACCCATGGCGATAGTTCGGAAGCGGAAGAAGGAGTACGGAATCGGAGAGCAGATTATAGGGGACGTGAGGGGACAGGAGGTCGTACTCGTCGACGACGTCGCAACGACCGGGGGGTCACTATTGAACGCTCTGGAAACCATCGAGGAGGAGGGGGGAGAGGTGCGGGACGCCGTCGTCGTGGTTGATCGACAGGAGGGTGCGGAAGAAGCGCTTAAAGAGCGGGGTGTGAGGCTCTCGAGCGTGCTGACGGCCGACGACCTGCGGGGGCTGCGGGATGCTGAAAGTACTGCTCGTGGGTAGTGGCGCCCGAGAACATGCGATCGCAGAGGCGCTTTGCGGAGCTCCGGACGAGGACGTACAGCTTTACGCGTTCATGGGAAACCGGAACCCGGGCATCATCCGATTAGCCGAGGACTACATCGTAGGAAATCCGACCGACGTAGAAGCGGTGGCTCGAGCCGCCGCGGACTGGAACGTGGACTTCGCAGTGGTGGGACCGGAGGACCCGCTGGCCGAGGGAGTGGCAGACCGCCTAGAGGAGGAAGGTGTCCCTACGTTCGGCCCGAAGCGGGGTCCGGCTCGGATCGAGTGGGATAAGGGCTTCGCGCGCGAGCTGATGGAGAAGTACGACATCCCGGGCTGTCCGGAGTTCGGGATATTCGAGGATCCAGATGAAGCTTGCGACTTCATCGACGAGCTCGGTAAACCCGTGGCCGTCAAGCCGGCGGGTCTAACCGGTGGTAAGGGAGTGAAGGTAGTCGGCGACCAGCTGAAGAACCTCGACGAGGCGAAGGAATACGTGAGGGAGATCTTCGAGGAAGATATCGGCGGGATCCCCAAGGTGATTATCGAGGAGAAGTGCGTGGGTGAAGAGTACACAATCCAGGCCTACACGGACGGGGAAAAGGTGATTCCCACACCGGCCGTACAGGATCACCCACACGCGTACGAGGGTGATAAGGGACCTATCACCGGTGGAATGGGCTCGTACTCGTGTCCCGACGGTCTGTTGCCGTTCATGACCAAGGAGGATTACGAACGTTCCGTCGAGATCCTGGAACGTGCTGTCGAAGCGATCAAGGAGGAAACCGGTGAGCCGTACCGGGGGGTCCTGTACGGGCAGTTCATGCTGACCTCAGAAGGTCCCGTCGTCATCGAGTTCAACTGCCGGTACGGAGATCCCGAGGCCATGAACATCCTCCCGATCGCCGAAGGCGACATCGTAACACTTCACGCGTCGATCGCAGAAGGATCGATGGAGGGAGAGGTCGAGTTCCTCGAGAAGGCCACCGTGTGCAAGTACGTCGTACCCGAGGGGTACCCGGAGTCGTCGGAAGGGGAGGGAGACGTCATCGAGGTGGACGAGGAGTGCATCCATAGGTACGACGCTATCCCATACTACGCCTCCGTGAACCTTGACGAGGACGGAAAGATCCGAATGACCTCCTCCCGCGCCCTGGCGATCGTGGGTATAGGTGATGAGCTCGAGCGGGCGGAAGAAGCCGCGGAGAGTGCGATCCGTGAGTGCGTGAGCGGGGAAAGGATTCGGCACCGGTCGGACATCGGGAGGCGTGAGACCGTCGAGAAGCGGGTGCGCCGTATGGAGCGAATCCGTGGGGAGTAGTGAGGTTGAAGCGCCTCAACATCGACCACTTACTCTCCATTATGGATTTAAATCAGGAGGAAGTCGAGACCGTCCTCCGCGTAGCCGAACAGTTCAAGGAGCGCTACCTAGCGGGCGAGAGGGTAATACCGGTACTGAAAGGCAAGACGCTCGGCCTAATCTTCGAGAAGCCTTCCACCCGCACCCGTGTCTCCTTCGAGGTGGCCATGCATCAGTTGGGCGGGCAGTCCTTCACGTACACGAAACAAGAGCTGCAGTTGGGTCGAGGCGAGGCTATCAAGGACACGGCGGCCGTGTTGAGCAGATACTTAGACGGAGTCATGATCCGAGCGCACCGCCACGAAGATATCGAGGAGTTCGCCAGGTACTCGGAAGTACCCGTCATCAACGGCCTGAGTGATCTCGAACACCCATGTCAAGCTCTTACGGACGCATTCACGATCCGGGAGAAGCTCGGTCGGGGTCCCCACACGGTGGTCTTCGTCGGAGACGGGAACAACGTCTGTTCGTCCTTGGCCCTCGTGTGTGCCACTTTGGGTTGGGATTTCGTGCACGCAGTGCCCGAAGGGTATGAGTGTCCGGACAGAGTCTGGCGGGAAGCGGAGCGTCGCGCCGAGGAGTCGGGGTCGGAGATTCGGGTAGTTAGAGATCCTAAGGAAGCCGTACGCGAGGCCGATGTCGTGTACACCGACGTTTGGGTGAGCATGGGCGACGAAGACGAACGGGAGAAACGATTGTCTGTATTCCGATCGTACCAGGTCAACGAGAAACTGATGTCATACGCCCCCGAACACGCGATCGTAATGCACTGTATGCCCATACAACGTGGGTACGAGCTCACGGACGACGTGGCGGACTCGGAGCGGAGCGTTATCTACGACCAGGCCGAAAACCGATTGCACGTGCAGAAGGCTATCCTGGCTCTCCTCATGGGGTGACTGAACAGTGTCTAAAGTGGCAGTGATCGGTGCGACCGGACGTGTCGGTTCGACCGCGGCCGCCCGCCTCGCGTTACTGGACTGCGTAAACGAGGTCGCCCTCATCGCTAGACCTAAAAGCGTAGATAAGCTGCGCGGACTCCGGCGAGATATCCTGGACTCGCTAGCGGCCGCACAAAAAGACGCCGAAATCATCATCGGGTGCGAGCGCGACGACTACGTCGATGCGGACGTCATCGTGATGACGGCAGGAATCCCGAGGAAGCCCGGCCAGACCCGTCTCGACCTCACCAAGGACAACGTCGCGATCATCAAGAAGTACCTGGAAAATGTCGCAGAGGAGAATCCAGAAGCGATAGTGCTCGTGGTTACGAACCCCGTCGACGTGCTCACTTATGTAGCTCTGAAGGTTTCCGGGCTACCCAAGAATCGCGTGATAGGCCTCGGTACTCACCTTGACTCTATGCGGTTCAAAGTCCTCATCGCCAAGCACTTCAACGTGCATATGAGTGAGGTGCACACCCGCATAATCGGTGAGCACGGCGACACCATGGTACCGGTAATCAGTTCTACGAGTGTCGGGGGTATTCCGGTCACTAGGATGCCGGAGTGGGAGGATTTCGATGTGGAAGAGGCCGTGAGAGAGGTGAAGGAGTCTGGTCAGCGCATCATCGAGACCTGGGGAGGATCACAGTTCGGGCCGGCACAGGCGATCACCAACCTCGTCCGGACGATACTGCAAGACGAACGCCGCGTGCTGACGGTCTCCGCGTACCTGGATGGGGAGATCGACGGCATTCGCGACGTCTGCATCGGGGTCCCAGCCAGACTAGGCCGGGAGGGTGTCCTAGAGATAGTACCGATAGAGCTCGAAGAGGACGAGATGGAAGCGTTCAGACGGTCGGTTAAAGTCGTCAAGGAGGCCACGAAAGAAGCGATGGAAACGATTTCGGAAGGATAAAGGAGGGCGGAAGTTGTTTCGAATCCGTGACGAGCGGCACGAGCGGTACCTAGCGGTAGCGGTTTCACTCCTTGTGACGGTCTTCCTCCTGATATCCTCCCCAGTGATGATGAACTGGTACGACGTCCACTATTTCGAGGAGTGGTACCGCGTCGCGACGTCTAAAGGCCTCCTACACGTATACCCGGAGTGCGAGAAAGTACACTACCCACCGATGGCCGTAGTCTTCTACGTAATCACGCGCGATCTTATCCATAACTTAGGTTTAGACTCTAACCCATGGACGTTCCAATTTTCTCTTAAGGTATTTTTAGTCATATTCTACTTGCTTATATGTCTGGTAATAATTCGGGAGTTCGAGTGGCCGATAGCTCAGTGGGGAATCATATCAGTACCTATGGGCGTGGTCGTGTGGGGCTACCAGTTCGATACTATTATCGCGTTTTTCCTAGCACTTACTGCTATATGCATACACCGTGGTCGACCCATCGCCGCTGGAGTATCATTAGCTTTAGCTTCTAGTTTCAAGTATGTACCTGGAATACTCGTGATTCCATTCACTCTAATTCTCAAAGAAAAGTACGGTTCACACCCAGCAAGGATATTTTTATTAACTTCCTCAATCACCACTGCATTACTTTGGTCACCCTTTATATTATACGATCCGGAAGCCTTTTGGAAACAGGCATTTCTGTTTCATATGCTTAGACTTCCTCAAGACCTCACTCCTCTAAACATTCCATTACTCCTAACTAGATGGCACGTGTACCCCTACCACTTCACCATAGGGAAGCTATCAGGGCCACTTATAATTCTCGGGTTTATAACCCTAGCTTTGTGGCTTTGGAAACGTCATGAAATCCTACGAGAATCCATTAGGATATCTAACTTAAAATACTCTATTTGGGGTTCTGCGGCTCTATTCATGTTATGGTTTGCCCTAACTACCAAAGTAGGAAACCCTTACTACATCTCCTGGATCTACTTATGGGTGTTCCCATTCGCCGTCTGGTTACTGCCATCATGGCGTGTCGGGTTCCTCAACGTCGCCCCGTTCCTCCTCGCACTTAGCAGACTTCCTGCCGCTGTATGTAACGCTCCCGTATTCGTACCTGAAGATGTGCGATGGTACCATGCGCTTCAATTACTGAACTTTTCCACACCATTAGCTGTAGAGAAGGCTCGCCAGCTGTATCTAGTCGCACCCAATTTCATGCGATTATGGTACTATCATATGCATCAAGTGGAACTAGTATTAGTCATTGCATATACACTCGTGGTTACGAAGACGCTATTAGATCTACTGAGGTGGATGAAAGATCCGAAACCAGCCGACGAGCGTCCCCACGATTGGGCTATCCACCCGATGCTCCTCGTGTTCACTTTGCCCGCATACATCTTCGCGCTCTACATCGCACTACCGATCGGCTAGTGCTCTACTACACAGAACATTGCCTTAAGGTACCTGGTGTCGGGGTTCCCTGGCACTATCGGATGGCATGGGGGTTGGCCTCGCAGCGGACCGAGCATCCTGAGCTTCACACCTCGCCGGGCCGCCGCCTCGTTAACCAGTCTCACGAAGTCGGAGGGTTCCAAGAAGTGGCTGCACGAGCAGGTCACGAAGAGGCCACCGTCCCGGACCAACCCCAAGGCCTTATAATTCACGTCGAAGTACGCCCTACGTCCTTTGTTCAGGTGCTCCTTGGACGTGACGAACGCTGGCGGATCCAAGACCACGACGTCGAACTTCTCCCCACGCCGCTCGAATTTCTCGAGCAGGGCGAACGCGTCCCCTACGAGGAACTTCACGCGGTCCCGGACATCGTTGATATCGGCGTTACGGTACGCGGCCTGGACTACCCTGTCAAACTTGTCGATACCTATTACCTCCTCAGCGCCACCTACCGCAGCGTGAATCGCGAACCCACCCACGTACGTGAAGGTGTCGAGGACCCTGCCTCCATCCACCAGCTCCTGCACCTTCGCGCGGTTCTCCACCTGGTCGATGTAGAACCCCGTCTTCTGACCCTCCTCGACGTTGACCGCGAAGCGCACCCCGTACTCTTCCACGACGGTCTCGACCCGCTCCTCTCCGGACACCACTCTCTTTCGCACCCCCATACCCAATTGTCGCCGCTTTCTCGAATCGTTCTTCTCGTAGAGCGTGTCCACATCCAATACCTCCAGCAGTTCGGCTGCGTTCCTCAGGATAATCCTCTCGATGGCCGGGCACGTGGTTTGAAACACTGCGATGTCGTTGAACTTGTCCAGGATGAGGCCGGGAACATCGTCGGCTTCCGAGAACACCACTCTCATGTGGTTCCTATGCACGTCGATCTTCCACTGCTTCCTGAACCGATATCTACTCTCGATACGCTCCAGCACGATCTCGTCCGGTGAGCGTTCTGGATACTCTCCCTTCCGATCGAAGATCCTAGCCACGATGCCCGGGGCCCGACCCCTACGCACGTCGCGGTCCGAAGTCTGGGCGAAGGCGTAGCCCAGGAAGTCGCCGGTCGCGGTTTCGATCTTCACCACATCACCGGGTCGGAACCGTCCCCTGACTCTCCGAACGGCCGGCGCGAAAACCGAGAGGGCTCCCGACCGAATCGCGTCCCGAGCGTGCTTGTCGACTACTATGGAGGGTACGTCTCGTCTGACGGTTACTCCCCCCTTCGTAGCACCTCGACGTGTATCGAACCGTCGGAGGAGTTCTTCCCCACTTTAACCACGGCTGTAGCGCCCTTAACGTCATGTTGGTCTAACCTGTATCCCATCAGAGCATGGAATCAAGACCGAGAGTGGGCTCGCCGGTCACCACCGAGTCCCGCGACCGCCATCGTGTCTAGTGTTGTTGTGATGTAAGATCCGAAAACCAGCACGCCCAGGTACGGGTCGTATCGTCGTACTAGCTGCTCGGCGCGCTTACCGGACGTATTCAGCCGGGGGTTGCGCACGAATCGGCACAGTCCAACCGGCACCGTGCCAGGTACCACGATAAACAGGGTCGGGAAGGCCGTGAGCGAGCCCATAGGCGATGGCGGTCCAGTAGCCGATGTGGATCGCCACGATCAGGGCGATGGTCTCGAGGGAGGCGAGGTCACTCCAGAATACTCTGTGGGATCTTCGATCCCAGCCCTCTCGAAAGCCCGCTTACGGTGGTAACACGCCTCACACTCTCCGCAGTGCACCGGCGTGTCGTCCTCCCAGATCGGGTTGTAGCAACTTACGGAGAGGTCCATAGGGGCACCGAGCTCCGAGCCCAGACGCACTATACCTGGCTTGTACAACTCGGCCAACGGACTGTGGAGCCGCGGCCGCGATGGCAGTCCACGCTTCAGCGCCTCGGCTACAGCATCGGCGAACTCCTTGGTGTTGTCCGGAAATCGTTCAGCCTCCTCAGCGTTGATACCCCAAACGATGTGGAACTCGTCGTCTTCCCCCTTGAGGTACAGATGGTCACAGAGCGCTGCCGCGATCCCCAGGAGGTTCCAGTTCCTCGCCGGAAGCCAGTTCGCCGAGAGGTCTTCGGTCCCGGCCTCACGCGGCAGTCCACCGGCGAACATTGGGTTATCCGGGCAGAGGCGCCTCAGCCAGAACGTGCCGACAGTTTCGAACTCAGCCCCCACCGCCTTGGCTATACGTTCCGCAGCCTTCCGCTCGAAGGGTGCGTTCCGCTGCCCGTAGTCAACGAAAAGACATATCACGCGCCCTCCAAGCTCCTCTGCCGCCCACTTGGCGATAACCGAGGAGTCCAGCCCGCCGCTACACAACACAACGGTCGTGGCCACGGGTTCTTACCCCTCCTCCATCTCTTCGGGGCCGTAGAACGGGCGCTTCGACCTGGGTACTATCTTCGTCAACGCTTTTAAGTCGTCACGGGTCACGTCGAAGTCGTACGCGCGGACGAGCTCCCAGACGCGATCGATATCCTCGCCGTCGGGATCGACGGCTTCGGCGTTCTTACCCAGACCCTCGACCTCGCCCAACACGTAGATCTCGCCGCGGAGCATGCTCTCTCCGGTGTACGTACCGGCGTCGCCCAGTACGATGATCGTTCCGCCCATCATGTACATGCCTATCATGATCTCCACATCGCCGCCCACGATCACCGTCCCGTTCTTCATTATCTGACCAACTCGTGAACCTGCGTCGCCACGGACGACGACGGTACCACCGTACATTCCTTGACCTACTCCGTCACCCGCGTGACCCTCGATCACGATCTCTCCCTTCGTGACGTTATCGCCCGGGTACCAACCCGCGTTCCCCTCGACGAGGATCCGCGGCCCGTGGATCATCGTGCCCACGTAATAGCCGACACTTCCTTTGATGATCACCTCGACCTCCTCGGTCAGTCCGGCCGCGATGTAGTGCTTGGCGCCGGGGTTCTCGAGCACGATCCGGTCGTACTCTCGAGCGTAGGTTTTCAGCGCACTGTTGATGTCTCGGGGTTCCTTGTCGCGACAGTCGATAATTTTCTCCTTCAACTCCGGCCACCCACCTCGAACACCTCGTACTCGCCCGGTTCGATCTGCTCGATACCTTCGAGCTCGTCGCCGAAGATCCGACGCAGCGCGACCTCCTCCGAGGCGACGGCGACGGCCCCGTCCTTACCGAATCCGATCACACCGGGACGGAGCCCCAGCGGATCCCTCGCAACCGCGATCGCGTTCGGAGTGCTGATAATAAAGCAGAACGGCCCGTCGAGGTCACGAATGGCCTCCTCCATCGCCTCCTCCAGCGAGTACCCATCCCGCAACTTGTCCGCTACGTACACCACTATGCATTCCGAGTCGTTGTTGGTCTTAAACTGGTATCCTTTAATTTCGAGTTGCTCTCTGATCGTGTAGTAGTTGGTGATTTGACCATTATGAACCACTGCCATGTTAGGTACCATGTGACTTTGAAACGGGTGAGCGTGATATCTATCGACCTCCGATTCCGTCGAGAACCTCACATGTCCGATCCCATGGGTACCTTCGATCGCCTCGACCCCGTACTGCTCCGAGACTTCTGCTGCCGTACCCACGTCCTTCAGGATCTCGAAGCCGTGACCCGCGCTCAATACGGTGATATCCGAGTTCTCGATCCTCTCCACTACCTCCGCCAGCTCTCGCTGACCCTGTCGTCCCGTCGAGAATCCCTCCACGAACAGTCGGTACACCCGTGTACTCGTGTCTTCGGCGATCCGCTCTACTCGTTTCAGTTGACGCCCTTCCAGCGCTCGCTCGACCTCACCTAGTATCTCCATTTCCCCGTCTTCGGCCGGCAGCTCGAGGACGAAAACCGCCGTGTCGACGTCTAAATACAGACCGTAACCTGCCGAGTCGGGACCCCGGTGCTGCAGCGCGTCCAGCATCTCCGTAAGGATAGCGCCGACGGGCCCCGGCTCGGGCAGCACGATACCGGCGATGCCGCACGCCAAGGTCAGTTCCCCTCACACCTTCTCCAGGAAGTAAGCGTGAAGACGCGGATCGTCGGTGAGCTCCGGGTGGAAAGCTGTGGCGAGCAGGTGATCCTGCTCCACTGCCACGATGTGATCCCCGTACTCCGCGAGTACTTTCACGTCGTCGGACAGAACTTCGTCCACGGCGGGGGCCCGGATGAAGACAGCACGGAACCTGTCCTCGAACCCCTCGATCTCGACATCCGCTTCGAACGATTCACGCTGACGGCCGAACGCGTTCCGGATCACCCGAACGTCCATCAAACCTAGTAAAGGCTGCTCGATCTCCACCTCAGCCCCTGGATGAGCTTGCGGAACGACCTCACGCGCGAGGAGGACCATCCCCGAGCAGGTCCCTAAGATGGGAGTATCCGACTCCGACAGCTCCAGCAGCGGCTTAACCAGGTCGTGCCGCTCCATCAGACGTCCTATCGTAGTGCTCTCTCCTCCTGGAATCACGACGGCATCCACGTCCTCGAGATCTTCAGGGTACCTCGCCCACACCACATCGACGTCTTCGCCGACTCGCTCACCGGCCGCCTTCAGGATCGATTCGTGCTCTTCTACGCCTCCCTGAACGGCAACGACGGCTATCTTCAAATCAGACGACCCCCAGGTGTCCGACATCGAGGAGATATAATACGCACCGGCCACGGGTTCAAACGGTACGTAAGCCCACCTCGGTGCGCCGGTAGTACCTAGATCCGCGGGCGCGTAACGGACCGGCCACCCGTTCATCGCTGATTCGGCCGCTCCGAACTACCACGTCTCTACCGTACCCCTTAGGGCAATCCAGGATGCATGCCACCAACCGCTCGGCCCGCTCTAGTAGCAGTTCACGGATTTTATCCACCACTCGACGAGGTGGTCGTTCAGACGACGCCGCGATCCCGAAGTACTCCGCACTTTCGAACCGAAACGTTCCGTGGTCCACCTCGCCACGGAACCTCCCGAGCAGTCCCATCAGCCTCTCCCACACTTCACGGTCGAAGGTTACGACCGTCAGGTTCACACCGCGACTCTCCGTACACCCCAACGTCTCCCAACCCGTGTCGTAACCTCTCGTGACCATTCGAACCTCCGCCAACGTCTCCTCGCCGCCCACGAACGTGTTGGCGCTTATCCTGACTGTATCACCAGCGTACTCGGCCGGTCGCCCCATCACGACCGTATAAGGTTCAACATCTTCTTCAACGACCGATCCCGCCCCTACGATCGCTCCGTCACCCACCTTCACGCCGCCGTACACAACACACCTCATACCGACGAAACAATCGTAACCCAACCTAGCCCTATCCCCGCCGATCACCCCTATCATGGACCCGTCGCCTATGAACGCGTCGTTACCAACGTCCGCGCGCACAACGGAGAATGGGGATACGCTCACTCGCTCACCCACGTCCGAGTCGAACACCCGACAGAACCCGTAGATTGCGGCTTTCCTCCGGATTACCACCGACGGACCTATCTCGGCGTACGCACCGATCTCAGCCGTCACGTCGGCCAAGTTGTCCCCGATCACTCTGACCTCTTCGTCCAACACCGCCGGATGGCGGTATTTGTCGTCCTCTCTCAGCGGACGCAACACCTCTCGTCGGCGCAAGTCCCTACCCCCTTAACGGTACTTGAGGTAACGCTCGACGGTCCGTTGCGCCTCTTCGTCTGAAAGCCAGTCCACGTCGTCACCTCGACGGTAGTTCACTGCTTCGAGGATTCGATCGGCCGCCTCGGCGAGGCTCAAGCCCGTGACGTCCACTTGAACTACGTCTTCTGGCGGTCGGATGAGGCACCCTTCGGACCTCACCTCCACGGCCTCCCCGTAGCATACACCGACGAACTCCGCCTCCAGATTCTCCGCTATCTTTTCGGGAGGATAACCCCTGTCCTTCAATCGTCGCTCCAACTCAGAGGGATGAAGTCGGAGGACGACTACGAGGTCCGTCGGCATTAAATGAGCGTAATGGGACTCCACAAACGCCGGATCGGACTCGGGTTCCCACTCCTCCACGTACCGTCTAAGCGCATGAACGTCCACCACCTTAACCTGGCGTTGCTCGTCCTCCTCCAGTATCGCGCCCATTTCCCGCGCGACCCTGTTCAAGTGAACCACGTCGAACTCGAGTTCACGGAGTGCCCTACACACCGTCGTTTTCCCGACACCCGGTGTTCCCGTGATCGCCACCTTCAATCGGACCATCCCCGGACTAACGTAACCGATTAAGGTGGATTAAATCACGGGGGTTCCCGGAATGCAGGTGTTAACCGAACGCGTGCTGGAGTGGTTACCAGTGCTAGTGCCGGCGTTGGCGCTTCTCGGTCTACCCGGGTTGAGGATCATCCTCCGATCCCGAGTGACCTCCGAGGGCGAGGCGCGTGCTGTCGCCAGGCGGGCGAGTCTCTACCTGGGGCTCGCCTCACCGTGTACCGGCGTAGCGGCCGCGTACACGCTACCCGTGGGATCCACCCTGCCCCGACGCCCGGAGCTCGCCGCGTGGACCGGGCTCGCGCTCGTCTTCACCCCTCCCGTAATGCTGTTCCTCTCCTACGCGCTGGGGCGCTCCGAAAGCATGGCTAAAACGGTGTTCGTATCATCGCTGATCGCGTCGTTACCCACGACCGCCGTCGTGTGGTGCGTCCTGAGTTATTCGTAGACCGAGACGTCGAGTCCGCACAACTCCAAGGTCCGACGAGCCGAGAGCAACTCTTCACGACTCACCGGCTCCGCCCTACCCCGCGCCGGAGGTCTCGCCACGGTGTTGAGCTGTACCCTTTCGAGACCGATGGAACCGAGTAGACCCGCCAGCTCCTTCAGGTGGTCCGGGTCAGCGTTCGTCACCCTTCCTACTCGACATAGCAACACTTCGACCACCACGTCTCCGGGGTCGCACCGGCCCAGCTCCTCCACTAGGTCTTCCAACGACATGTTCGGATGCGGTCGGTTGATCGTCCGGTACAGGTCCTCACGGGCGCAATCGAGGCTAGCCACGGCCACGTCCACTACGTCCGCGCACTCCGAAACCCAAGTTGAGTTGGTCAAAAGCACCATCTCCGCCCCGACACCTTCCACGAGCGGGCGGATCTCCTCGGCTATCTCCCGAAGGTTCGCGCAGAGCGTCGGCTCACCCACTCCGGCGAAGGTAACAGCATCAGGGTCGCAGCGCCGCAGTGTCTCGGACAACTCCTCCCTGACCGTGATCGGGTCTACCGTAAACCGCTTGTGAGGTGAAACGCGCCTCGAGACCCCAACACTGCAGTATTCACAGTCATGCGTGCACACTCCACGCGGTAGGTCGATGCCCAGAGATGTGCCGAGCCTGCGCGAGGGTACCGGGCCGTACACTAAGGGGCGCCGGTCTTCGAAGGTTAGTCCCTCGAGCTCGACCTCGGCTCCGAGCTTGACCGCTAACTTGACGAGGGCCCGGGCCGCCGTTCCCTCTCCCCGTCCTGTGATCCTGAGTTCACCGGTCTCCCGATTCGCCTCCACCTGCTGACCCGCGGGTGAGATCGCGATCAGTCGGTCACCCTCCTCGCGGACGGTCCAACCCAGTTCCACCAGACCGCGTATCAACCGGTCCGGGTTGTCCGTGCGACCGGTAAGCGTCGGGATCACCCCCTACTTCCGGAGTTCGTTCACGAGCTTTTCCACCCACTCGGAGCTCACGAAAACGAACACGCCCGGGTACTCCCGACCCAGGTCCCGGTATACGGACTTAAAGTCGGTATTACGGACGACGTCTTCGAGGACGATCACGCGACGTAGCTCCTCGATGTTACTCTCGAGTGTGTACCTGAAGCGCTCCCGTGGCCGACCTCGCAGCTTACGCACGGGATTGTGGGCGATCACGAGGTACTCGGGCTCCATATGCGTGAAAATCGAGGACATCTGCGCACGGATTCCGAAGTCGATCCCGGCTTCCATCCCGCAACGGAGGTTGAAGTACAGATCGTCGACTGGTGTCCCCACCGCCACGAACCGACGTTCTTCCCGGAGTCTCTGGACCACCTCGGTCAGTGCACTCGCCACCCGGTACAGGACATCGTGGTTCCTGCGATCCGTGAGGAAACACACCGCGACGGCTACCTCCGACAACCGGCTCGTGGGTTCGACCTTGCCTCGGCACCGATCGCAGTACGGACCCGAGTTCTCGACGTAAGGACCTTCCTCCAGGGATTCACCGCGGAGGTCGTTGCAGCGGACGCAGTTGCACTCCGACAGCTCTATCCGCATCAACCGCCCGCAGGCTGCGCACCGACGCACCTTGAAGGATCCCAATTTCTGTGGATCTTTGGGATTTCTGGCCGCTACGAGAGACAACCGATCCTCCCCTAAGAAGGCTTAGTCTGAGATCATCTTGAGAGACGCGGGACGCGCACACCAACCGCAATCCGAGTGACTGCGTAGGGAAAGGGGACTACCACATTGAAGATGGACTCGAGACTGTGGCTCCGTGGGATAGGTACCGAGGTACGTTACGACGCGTAACGGTCGTCCCCCCTCAGTCGAATCGTCACGGAACCCGTAACTAACCTCGATGCATCCGAGGTGACTGGGTGAAGGGATGAAAGCACGGTATGGTCTCCCGGCTCGAGGGTCGTCAACTTGAGATTCAGGACAACGATAATACTGTCCTTCCTGGCTCTGACTGCCGTCATGGCGTACGGAGCGCTCCACCTGAACGTGGAGGTAGATCAAACGAAGTACTTACCGGATCGGTTCGAGTCCATGAAATGGCAGCACGTTGTGGAGCGTGAGCTTGGTACTTCAACGAAGACACTGCTGATCGTCGTCGAAGCAGACGACGTCACCCGAAAACCAGTCCTCGATTACATGCGCTGTGTAGAGAACAGGTTGCGCTCCAAGCCTTACGTCGAGTACGTCAGAGGAGCTCCGGACGTTCTCCGGGAGAGCTCGACGAACTTCACGACCACCGTCAACATTCAGGGTCTTCGACCTCTGATATCGGAGATGGAACGGTCGAAGGAGATGTTCGTCAGCAAAGACCGCAAGATCGCTATTATCAGAGTGGGACTGAAGTCGGACGCGGACTACCGTAAGGTCGTGCCAGACGTTCGACGATCACTCGGGCGCGGCAAACCGAAGTCCGTCAAGTTCGCCGACGTCACGGGTTCTCCTGCCATCAACTACGACTTCTATCGAAGTTTCCTAAAGGATGTAGTCGAGGTGACCGCCCTCGTATCCGCCGCCGTTGCCGCAGTTCTGTACGTTGACTTCCGACGATGGTGGGCTCCGATCCTTGGACTCACGATCATCCTATCCGCCGTGGCATGGGTTCTAGGGATCATGTACTGGATGGGGTTCTCCCCGTTCTACGCGACGGTTCTGCTGACCGTGGTACTGATGCTCGGTGTCGGTATAGACTACGTGATATTTACGCTGACACGCTTCCATGAGGAGTACGATATCAAGGGACGCGCTAAGAGTGAAGCCATTCTTACGGCGGTTCGACGCGCGGGTCGAGCTGTGCTGATCACAGGTCTCACGGCGTCCGCGGGTTTCGCCGCCTTGACCCTGTCGGAGTTCAGGATGGTATCGGAGATAGGGTTCGGTATCGTAGCCGGTATTCTCACGGCCGTCGCGCTGACACTGCTCGTCCTACCGAGCTTACTTCAGTCGGTACCGATCGGGGGGAGGAACTCCGAGAAGGAGGAGGGATGGAAGGCACTCTCGGTGCCAGTTAAGTATCCGCTCCCGGCGATCGCCGCGCTGCTCGCCATCACGGGCCTGCTCGGGTACGGAGCAGCCGGAGTGAAGCCGGAAGTCAACATCGAGAAGTTCCTAGGACACGATTTACCGTCCCTGAAAGCTCGGGATATGCTCGAGAAGCACATGGACGTGAGCCATCACTTCGCCACGATCGTCGTGGAAGCGCGGGACATCCGGAACCCTAAGGTGGTCCGCTTCATGGAGAAGTTGGAGCGAGACGCGAAGAGCACCGGCGTGGTCGCCCGCGTGTTCGGGGCCCCCGACGTGATCTGGATGGAGAAGACCGTAGAGCGTCTGCCGGCGCCGGTCCGATCATCCCTCGAACCGAAAGTTAAGGACATGGAGGAAGGGGTTATTTCTGGGGACGGAAAAGTCGCGGTGATTCAGGTACAACTGAAACCAGGGGACCCGAAGGTACAAGGCCGGAAGATTATGGACGTGGTTCGGCACGAACACCCACCCGAGGGCGTGAAGGTAGGGGCCACGGGTCTCCCGGTGGCGTTCGCTGAGATGTACGCACAGGTGAACGAGGATATGCGTCGGTCCACCATCGCGTCGGCGATCGGCGTATTGGCGATACCGACGATCGCTCTTCGAAGCCCGATACCGCCGGTTTTCGGACTCGTCGCCATCGGCTCGGGCATCCTGTGGGCCATCGGACTCCTGGGTGGCATACTGCGGATAGTGCCGTCGTTCCTGGCCATGCAAACCACGATGTGTATACTCCTTGGTATCGGGATGGATTACTGTGTGTTCATGGCCTCACGTTACAGGGAAGAGCGAAAGAAGCACGGAGTCGAGGAAGCTTGGACCCGTACGATGGAGCGAGCAGGACCCGGTGTACTGTTCAGCGGACTGACCTCGGCGATCGGTTTCCTCTCGTTGCTACTATCCCACACGGGCATCATGAGGAACATGGGCCTCTATCAAGGGATAGGAGTACTTTCGACGCTGACCCTGGTGATTATAGGTTTCCCGGCGATGTACGTGGTAATCAGCCGCATGTTCAGTCGGAGCGGTGAAGTCCATTGACCGTCAGCATCCCCGGCGCTCGACCCTCCACCCCACTCAAGCTACGCCCTACCCAGAACCGCAGGGATGAATAGGGACCTCAAGATCAAGCCGGGCAAGTAAACGTCCGGAACGAGCGTCGATGTGCCGTATCTAGCCGTCGTCCTAGGAACGATCCGAAATCCTAGCTCCGATCGATTCGGTTCGCTTGGATTTTCGAAGAAGGGTGGTTAAAGGACTTACGAGTATCAACCTTAACTTCCAGGACCTGGCTCGGCAACGGCGGTCCCGGTCATCCACTCACCCTATCTACCGGTCCTCATCGCCTGAGGGGGGTAATAAATGTGGCGAAGAAGCGTCGGAGTAAGCGTCGGCGCCGGCGCGAGTTACCGCGTGAGATCGACTACGAACTGCCGGACATCACCGGTTGTAGCTGAGCTACGCTCGAGTTATATCGCCTGACATAAGTCCTAGAAACCACCCGAAGGTTTCACGCCTTCACGGAAGTCCAGTACCTGGAGTACTCACGGGCTACCTTTCGAATCCTCTCTAGCCCCCTCGGGTTCTCCTCCGGTGGATCAATAGGCTCCCGCAGATCGGCTGGGACACCCGACATACCACACACGACGCCCAAGTTAGTGTACGGGAGCCCGTCCTCGACGGAGTAACCCCCTTCCAGTACGGCGACTGGTCCCAAAGCCCCAAGGTCTTCCGCGAGCTCGGTCGCCCGTTCCATCATCCACCGATATCCCTCGGCCGTGACCGCGAGGTCCGTGATCGGGTCCGTGAAGTGGCAGTCCTGACCCGCAGAGATCAGGATCAGATCGGGGTCGAACTCCCACACCACGGGCTCCACAATCCGTTGGAAGGCTTCACAGTACGTCCGATCACCGGAACGTGGGAGCACTGGGATATTCACGGTGTACCCCTCACCTGGCCCATCACCCGCCTCGTACGGGAAGCCCGTGCCGGGATATAGGGTACGCCCGTCCTGGTGTATCGAGACGTAGAGCACGTCATCACGGTCGTAGAAGATCTCCTGAGTCCCGTCACCGTGGTGGGCGTCCCAATCCAGGATGGCGACAGAATCCGCGCCCAGTTCGCGTATCGCGTACTCTGCAGCGATCGCCGCGTTGTTGAAGTAGCAGAAACCTGCGGCCTTGGCGCGGCCGGCATGATGACCCGGCGGTCGGACCATCGCGAAAGCCGTGTCGTACTCCTTCCGCATAACTAGCTCGACGGCGAGAACGGAGCCTCCGGCCGCTAGCAGAGCCTGATCGTAAGTCTCCGGAGCGACGGCGGTATCCGGATCGATCGTACCACCACCGGATTCGCTCATCCGTCTGATTAACTCCACGTGCTCGGGATCGTGGACGAGTTCGATCACTTCGCGATCGACGGGCTCGGGCTCGACGAGATCGACCCCCTCGATCTCGAACAATCCCTCCTCCCAGAACCTGTCCACCGTGTAGGAGAGACGTTCACGACGCTCCGGGTGCGTGGGATACTGTTCGTGCCGTAGGTAATCCTCATGGTATACTAAGGCCAGCGTCCTCTCAGCCTCCCACAAGGTGTATCACCACCCAACGTCAGGTAATCCCGGGGGCTATGAGGAGCAGGCGGGAGAGACCGGCTGGTAGGATGATCGAGGAGACCGCTGCCGAGCGCTGTGGAAACGATGATGGGGATGGTGGTGGCGACCGACTCGATGAGGAAGCCCCGCTCGATACCGACTACCGGCCGCGGGAGGAGGTGCACTTCCACCAACGGCCCTCGGTCGACACATCGTTTTCTTCCCGCCGGCTGCCTTGTAAGCGTCGGAACCATTCGTCACGACAGGAGGTAATGTGGTTAGGTTGAGCCCCGTTCTCGAGCGTATGGAGGTCGGCTCCGGGGCGGTCGTGCGGTTCGAGGGGGGCGGGACAATGGAGGTGACCGAGCTGGAAGGGCTGACGATATCGTGGGATGCACGCCCTCTCGCTCCCGACTCGATTTACGGTGAGGATTATATGAGAAAATACTGGAACGTGGCTAGCCTGCTGAAGATCGTTCAGAAGGCGTTCGACGAGCCAAAGGGTGACTTGGCGATAGGGTTCAGCGGCGGGAAGGATAGCTTCACCTGCGCCCTTGCACTCGAGCCGTTCCTCCGGGAGTGGGACGTGAACCCCCAAAGCTCGTCACGGTGGACGTGAGAGTCTGAGGAGTGGGCGTTTGGCGACCTTATCAGAAGGAGAGGAGATCAATCGAATGGCGAAGGCTCTTGGATACGAGTTCGAGCTGGTCCATGCCGAAGAGAATGTGGCTGAGCTGTCGGAGGAGCTGAACAAGCCACCGTGCAAAATCTGCTCGGCGATTAGGCGTAGAATCCTCGCGGAGCGACATGACGTGGTAGTCTACGGTCACACTGCCGAAGACGCGATCGAGACCCTGATGATGAGCGTGAACCGAAAGCAGGACGCCGGCACCTTCCCGCCGGCGGACCTGCTGGAGGAGGACGACGCCCTACTACTGCGACCGTTGTACGTTGTGAGCGAGCTTCGGACTGTCCGAGTGTATCATGATGTGACTTCCAGACTTGGTCTCCCAAAGGTTGAGCCCGAATGCCCTTACGCGAAGCGGTACCGGAGCTCGGACTCACCCAGGCGTACGGCTTCGGAGCTGGTAAAGAGACTACGTGAAATGGCCAAGGTTCGTGACGAGCTGGCCGTCGAGAACTTGGCCCGTGGTCTGGCTAGGATGACGCTCGCAGACGTCCTCTGTGGGCGTGAGAGGCTCAAGATACCTACCTCGTGATACCTCCTTGAGGAAATACGGGCGGAAGTTCTGGACGAGGGACGGTACCGTGACGAGCGTCAGTTCATCAGGGCTGGATGTCGGGTTTGTGCGATCGGGGAAACAGTGGAGATCCGAACCGTACCGGGGACGTATCCTCGAACGGATCGGTTACCTCGGGCGGATACTACGCGTGCAAACCCATGAGGATGCATACCATCGAGATGGCTGCGGCGAGTACCGCCGTCAACACGCCGATCCACGCTGTCGGACTGGGCGTCCAAAGCCCACGCAGCACCTTGCTCCCATCCAGGGGTGGTATGGGAAGCAAGTTAAACAGCTGTATCATTCCATTCCACACGGCCGCCTTCGGATAGATTACCAGAAGCGGGATTCCGGCCAGAGCCCCACCGAAGGGCCCGGCCGCCGCGATGAACACTTCCTTATCCGGATCCGTCCACCCGTGCTGAACGAACGCACCTCCGAAAGGAAGGAACACCGGAGGATATGCGGGAACGTCGAGCAGTTTGCACGCCAGGTAGTGGCCTAATTCATGGAAGAGTGTGGCGATGACAATCGCCACACCCAGAGGTCCGAAGATCAAGGAGTGGAGTACCAATGAGAAGAACCCAGTCTTCACCGTGGTTCCCCACTTCCAGAATCCCAGTTTAGCGCCCTTATACGCCAGCTTGTACCCTAAGCCGATAGGGACCATGGACAGCGACCCCCGATGGGGATCCAAGGTCATCGTCGAAATCACGATATAGACAGCGGGCGCATCAAGGCGCACACCTATGGTCGGGTGAGGTAGGCACCATCATCTCGGGAAACAGCACGTGGGATTCCACACAACCTTAACGGAACCGCGCCCCACCGCTCCGGTGAACGTTATAAAATTCATAACGAACCGAGCTGGAGCCGCGGCCGGGATTTGAACCCGGGACCACCGCCTTACCAAGGCGGCGCTCTAACCAGGCTGAGCTGCCGCGGCGATCCCCACAAACGCCGGATTTCACTGGTGGATTTCACTAGTTCCACCCGAGCCAGCCGTACTCCACCCGACGATCGATTAAATGTGTTGCGCCCACTACGGTACCGTAGAACCGCGCGGGGGGTGAGAGACATGTCCGAGGACGACGCCTTTGACAGAGCGTGCCGCGAACTCGTGGAGAAGATGCTGTCAGGTGAGATCCGGACGAAAGGTGAGCTACAGGAGGCCAAACGCGAAGTCTGCAGGGAATACGGTCTTTCGAAGTTCCCTACAGATGCGGACATCCTGGAACGCGCAACTCCCGAGGAGCGCGAAGAGCTCCGAGAGATCGTCGTGAAGAAACCAGTCCGATCTATCTCGGGCGTGGCCGTCGTCGCGGTGATGGCGAAGCCTTATCCGTGTCCACATGGCCGCTGTGCGTACTGTCCGGGTGGACCCGAGAAGGGCGTGCCACAGAGCTACACGGGTAAGGAGCCGGCCGGCCGTCGGGCTAAGGAGCACGAGTTCCACCCGAGAAGGCAAGTCGAGGCGCGTATACGGCAGTTGGAGATCTCAGGCCACCCAACCGACAAGATCGAGCTGATCGTGATGGGAGGTACGTTCCCCGCGACACCATTGTGTTACCAGGAGTGGTTCGTGCGGGAGTGTCTAAACGCGATGACCGGGAAGGACGCTCTCACGATCGAGGAAGCGCAGAAGTACGCGGAGACTTCAGAACGCCGACCCGTGGGGATCACCTTCGAAACGAGGCCCGACTATTGTAAGGAGGAACATGTAGACCGCATGCTCAAGCTGGGTGCTACCAGGGTTGAGGTGGGAGTCCAGACTATCTACGACTTCATATTGAAGCGCGTGGACCGCGGTCACACCGTGAAAGACACCGTCGAGGCGACACGTATCCTCAAGGACGCCGGTCTGAAGGTATGTTACCACATTATGCCAGGTCTTCCGGGCTCGAACCCCGAACGCGACCTCAGGATGTTCAAGCGGCTGTTCAAAGACCCCCGGTTCAAGCCGGACATGCTGAAGATTTACCCGTGTATGGTCTTCGAGGATACGCCCCTGTACGACGCGTGGAAACGTGGCGAGTACGAGCCGTACGATGAGGAAACCGCGGTGAAAGTCATCGCCGAGGCGAAAAACCGCTACGTACCGGAGTATTGCCGCATCATGCGGGTTCAGCGTGATATTCCAGCCCATCTGGCCGCCGCCGGCATCCGGAAGACGAACTTACGCCAACTAGTTCAAGATTACCTAGAGGAGAAGGGCTGGGAGTGCCGGTGTATCCGTTGCCGAGAGGCGGGCCACAAGATGCGTCAAGGCGTTGAGGTGGATCCAAGGCGAGCCGAGCTCAGGATCATCAGAGAACGTGCGTGGAAGGGAGGTGTGGATTACTTCCTAATGTACGAGGACCCGGAGGCAGATGCTATACTCGGTTATCTGAGGCTCAGGAGGCCAACGGAACTAGCACACAGACCGGAGATCGACCCCGAGACAGCCGTCGTACGCGAGCTTAAGGTAGTCGGACCGACGGTGCCTATCGGCGAGCGGGACACGGACGCAGTTCAACATCGTGGTCTCGGCGAGCGACTGATGAGGAAGGCGGAGGAGCTCGCCGCCAGCGAGCTGGATGCGGACAAGATCATCGTGATCAGCGCCATCGGAACGCGCGAGTACTACCGGAAGCTCGGGTACGAGCGCGTCGGCCCTTACATGGGTAAGGAGTTAACGTGAAGGTACCAGGATCACGGGGACGTCCTTCACGTGCCCTTCGATCCCCCGTCGGAACGTTATATCCTCAAACCCTGGGATGTGACCCACGCCTACCACCACGGCATCCGCACCCACTTCCCTGGCGTACTCCATCACGGCCTCGGGACCCTCACCTCGCACTATCTCGAACTCCCCACCGCGCCTCTCGACAGTCTCCCGGATCAGCTCCGCCTCCTGCCGCATGAATTCCTCCAGCGCTCTCGCCATGTCCTCGTTCAGTCCCTTGAACGCCCGACAGTCGATTAAGTAGACTCCTATCACCTCATCCGCCTCCTCCAGCGCGTGCTCCAGCGCCTCGAAAGACGCCTCGGATCCGTCGAGGAGCACGACATATCTGGTCAACTCTCGACCCCCAACAGCACGTGGACCCTCGACGTTTTGATCAACTGGAGGACGTGAGCGGCTAGACGCTGTCTGGACTCGAGCACTGTTTCCGGGAGCGGGAGACCCTTTAACCCAACCGCCGAGAGTTGCCGTCCTTCCTCCAAGATCGGCAGGTCGAAGACGGATGCGGCTTCAACGGTCAGCGCCCGAAGCGCCCTGAGCGGTGAGAGGCCAGTACGAATCCACGCGTGGTAAGCCTCCGCCCACGGGTCAGGTTCCACGGACATCCCGTTGTCGGTCCCTAGGAGCACTCGAAGATCCCGAAATCGCTTGGGATCCGGGTTCCCGAGCCTGTAGTAGTCGTTGGATCTTGGACAGAGTACCACGACGGGATCCAAGCCCTCCAGTAGCTCACGGTCGCGGTCCGTGAGGATCACACAGTGGACGATACCCTCCGGTTCGAGCAGCTCTACGGCCCGCTCGATCTCGGTGACGCCGTGTTCACGGATGCACTTTCGGACGGATCGCCAGTTCTCGTTCGCATGCACGTACACCCGGAGACCGGAGTCCCTCACGGCCTCCAACACGTCGTCCGGCAAGTGCACATCTGGAACCCCGACGAACTCCGTCAGCTCTGACAAGGCTCGAAGTTCCTTCTCGACCCTCTCAGGATCGTCGAGGGCTTTCGGCCGGCCCATTGGAACGTAGGTCGGGAAGCCCTTGGCCGCCTTAAGGCCCAGCTTCAGGCCCTCGACACCACCCTCCCGAAAATCGGCGACTCCAGGACACCCGAACCTCAACGAGGTCCGGAGGAAGTCCCGGATCGAGGCTTCGAGCTCCCTCTCCCCGACCTTTTCGAGTAGCCGATGTTTCAGGCCGTCGGGCGGAGCAACGACTTTCTCGAGCGGCATCCCGAGGCCAGCGTGTCGGAACGCCCAGTCAGCGGCGTGGACGTGTGCGTTGAACGGTGCGGGCAGAACGACGTCGAAGTCGTCCGCACCGTGTTCGCGTCCCTCCTCGATCCGTCGTACCTTACCATCCTCGACTTCGATCGTTATCGGGGACAGTAACTCCAGATCCTCACCGACGAGTCCCGCATCCGCGGTCAGCACACCGTCCTTCACTCGCCGCAACGACACGGTTTCTCACCACACTTGGGACACCGACCTGGGTACTTCTCCTTCAATATCTCCTCCACGTCAATCCCGAGAACGTTGGCCAGCGAGAACGTCCACGCCACCACGTCCGCCAACTCCTCACGCACCGCCCGTCGATCGTTCTTGCGCACGGCCTCCGCCAGCTCACCGATCTCCTCCACGAGCCAGAGCAACGTCCGCTCGGGACCGCGCTTCCGATCCTTCTCCCCGTACAACTCATCCATCAGACGCTGAAACTCCGAGATCTCCATTCTCAATGTCACTCCCCGCTCCCGTAACCTCCACCGCCAGCTGTGCGCACGACCAACATGTCACCGGGCTCGAGCACGGTCGAATCTTTCGGGCCGAGCCTCTCCACCTCCCCGTTCGATCGCTCGACCTCGTACTCAGAGGTCTTCCCAGGCTTCCCACCGTCGACGCCGCGCGGCGGGTGCATGGTCCGGTCACCTATCACGGTCACGCGACAGCGCTCCAAGGCGAGGTATCGCTTGACGATACCGTCACCACCGCGGTACTTACCTTCGCCTCCACTCCCACGCCGGACCGTATGCTCGAGGATCCGAATCGGGTACTCGCGCTCCACGTGCTCGACCGGAGTGCTCGCGGTGTTAGTCATATACACGTGCACGGCGCTCTCCCCGTCACCGTCCGGGGACGCGCCGGCTCCACCGCCTACCGTCTCGTAGTACGCGAACCCTACCCCACCGATAACTACGTTGTTCATGGAACCGTGCGAGTGGGCCGGTAAGTTCGAGATTGCTTCGCGTAGTGCGTCTAAGATGGCATCCACTATTCGCTGAGAAGTCTCAACGTTGCCCGCACATACCGGAGCCGGCGGCTCGGGATTAACTACCGTCCCGCGCGGTGCTATCACCTCGATCGGTCTATACGTACCCTCTGAAACGGGTGTCTCCGGGTCTAAAGCCGCCTTGAGAGCGAAAAAGACCGCGGAGTATGTGACAGGCAGAGGCGCGTTCACGGGACCCCGGGTCTGCTCGTCAGTCCCAGTGAAGTCGACGGTCACCTCATCCCCTTCCACAAGCACGGTCACGGATATACGCACAGGGTCCTCCGAGATTCCATCGCCCTCCAGGTAATCTTCCCCGGTGTACTCTCCGTCGGGAACCCGCTCGATAACGACGCGCATTCGACGCTCGGCGTAGTCCTTACACCACTCGCAAGCCCTCTCCCAGGCCTCACATCCGTGCTCGTCGATGATCCTCCTTACCTGACGACATCCTCGAAACGCCGCGGCGATCTGAGCGGTGAGATCGTATCGTCGCTCCTCACCGCCACGGGAGTTCGCCTCGAGGAGACGTAGCACGTCATCTCGGGTCTCACCGTCCTCTGCGACCTTGATCGGAGGGATTCGGAGCCCTTCCGAGTATACGTCCTCGGCGTCGTGAGGCATGCTCCCTGGGACCTTTCCACCTACGTCGGCGTGGTGCGCACGAACCACGGCGAACGCCATGAGCTCGTCGTCGTGGAACGCGGGAGCTACGATGGTGAGGTCGGGAAGATGGGTACCTCCGGAGTACGGGTCGTTGAGCAAGAAGGCGTCTCCCGGTTCCATCTCTGAGGGCTTGAATTCATCTAAGACGGCTCGTACGGCCCACCTCATCGATCCGAGATGCACCGGAATGTGTTCCGCTTGGGCTATTAGCTCACCGTCCGCATCGTAGATCGCGCAGGAGAAGTCCTCCCGCTCGCGAATGTTCGGGGAGAAGGAGCTACGACGGAGCAGGGCCCCCATCTCCTCGCAGGCGTATATGAGAGCTTGCCGTACGATCTCATGCTTCATCCGAAGGTCCCCCCAGCACCGAAGTCAGACCACGCAAGAAGGCGCGCTTGACCCGGTCGTACGCGTTCACCACTCCTGGTCCTACGTGGAGCAGTACATCTCCCTCCTCGGACCGTGTGGCCACCTCCTCAGCGGCCTCTCGGACCGAGTCCACAGCCACCCCCTCGCAACCTGCCGACTCGGCACCCTTCACTACCTCCTCGGCGGCCGACCGGTCGAGCCGTTCCAGGGTCTCGTTGTACCCGCTGGCCGCCACAAAGTCCGCGTATTTCCCCACTATCCGCCCGAATTCGAACTTATCGCGCTCAGTCACAGTGTCTGGATTATCTACGCTGACGAGCAGTCTTCTGTCCCGTTCGTCCGCGAGCTCCCGGAACGATGGAAGCGACGCCTTCAGACCGTCTGGGTTGTGCGCCGCGTCGATATAGGCGACACGGCCCGAGAGTTCTCCAAGCAGTTCCATGCGTCCGGGAACACCCTCGAACGTGGCGAGACCATCGACGAGGCACTCAGGATCGACACCGAACTCTAGGCAGGCGGCGACGGCCCCAGTGCAGTTCTCGACGTAGTAACCGATCAGATGGAAGTCGGCCTCCACCGAGACATCAGGACCTCTTACCACAAGGCGTCCGTTCTCCCTACTCCCGTAATAATCGGCGTCGGGATCCCGCACGGAGTACCAGACTGCGTCGTTCAGGCGCTTCCGCAGCTCCTCGCAGTCGTAGCAGGCCACCAGTACTTCGCTCATCTCGGTTATCGTGAGCTTCCGACGGACGTACCTCTCGAAGGAACCTCCGAACTCGTCCAGGTGCTCCGGTGAGACGTTCGTCAACACGCCGACGTCCAGCTCGATGCCGGCAGCCAGTCTGATCGTTCCATGCGGGAGCTCCACGACGGCCACATCGTAATCCTCGATCTCGCCCGTTACCACGCCCTCCACTATCGCCTCGATGACGAGGTGTCTATCGAGAGACGAGCACCGCCAAACCTCGTACCCGGAGGCTTCCAGGAGATGTGCCACCGCCCATGTCGTGGTGGTCTTCCCGTTCGTCCCGGTGATCCCGATAGCGGGCACGGGGAACAGGTCCCTCAACAGTCCGGCAACATCTTCGACGGTGATCTCCTCAGGAACCAGCTCCGCGAGCTTCCTACCTTCGGCATCTTCGGGTATCGCAGGAGATACGAAAGCCGCATCGGCCGACTCGAAGAGATCTCGATAGTGTCCCCCGAGAACCACTTCGACGCCCTCGCGCTCTAGAATCTCAAGATACTCGCGCTCCTCCGTGGTGAAGTCTTCCCAATCGCGGACATCGTTGATTACGACGTCGTACCCCGCGTGGTTCAGCAGCCGCGCCACCGACCGTCCAGCACTGCCGGCTCCGACAACTATAACCCGGCTCAACTCTCTCACCCTCCCAGCGGGGCAGGATTTACCTTGAGACCTATCGAGACTCGTCGTGTCACCTTAAACGGTGCCGCCGGTCGCGTCGACGGCTACGTGTGCCGAGTTTATTCATCGGAGGGTCATTATGGGACCGGTTTCGGGTTCGACCCGACCGTGGCCCACGAGATAGCCGTGATGGACGCCGAGGCCCGGTCCCAAGGCCTCCCGCTCGCGGAACTACTGGGAGGAGAACCGAGAACCATCGAGTCCGCGTGTTCCGTTCACGAGATCGGGAAGCACGGGGCACTTCGGGAGGCGCGTGACAACCTCTCCGTCGGGTACACCGTGGTCCGTGTACGCGCCGACTCGGCGGGGTTGTCCTCGGTGTCCGCTCTGGACTTCGAAACCGTACTCCTAGAGTTCACGGACAAACCTTCCGAGCGGATCCTCGAGGAAGTGCGGTCCGTGTCCGATGCGGAGATAGTCGTGATCTCGCCGGAGGAGTTCGACGCGGATGTTCCCACTTACGTCCGCGTGACGTCGGAAGGAGACATCCACGGGCTGAGCTCAGCCGAGGGGGTAGCCTTGAGCGTTCAAGAGGTGGGTTTCTTGGACGTGGTGCTGCTTGGACGCAAGGCTAGAGAGCTCGGGTTCAAGATCATCGTGTTAACGGAAGTGGAAAGTGCTATCTCCGTAAAGGCGGCGGCTCACGTGGCGGGCGCACTGGAGGCCGAATACTGCGACCTCTCAGGACATCTAGCCCTGTACGAAGATTTGGAGTCCCTAGGGTACGCACCCGAGGTGGAGTTGACGGGTCCGGGACGGGAAGTCAGGGTGAATCATGATCCTTACGAGCTCGCGGAAGCTCCTTGACGCCCTCAGTCAAATCGTTAATGTGTTCGTAACATTTACCTAGATGTGGGCGTGGGAGAGAAACATTAGCGGCACCCGAGCCGTCGGCATACCGCTAACGCCAGAGCGAGCATCAAGGGATACACTGAAAGTTTCTTCCTCTCCCTTTGAGCGCCAGTTTCTTGATTGTACTTCCCAGCTCCTTGCTTCGCCGCCTCGTACTCCATCATCCACGTCGGCAGGTGAACGGCGATGTAGTTGGCGTACACACGGGCCACTTTCTCCACAGCATTCGGAGCATCCAACAAACCGCGCCTCACGTAAATCACGTACATGTCAGCGTCAGTGCCCAGCTTATCCTTTGGAATCCTGTAAATTCTCGTGTTGATGTACACCGTTCGAGTCTTCTTCCGACCGCCTTGTACGTACGTGTACTTCTTCACATCGGCCACAGTCTCCGCCACTAACTCCGCACCGAAGTGCCGTAGAATAGCCTCCGAGTAGTCGTAAGCCTCGGGTTCGTCACCCTCGGGGCCGTGCTCAGGGTTACCCTCGAACAGCTTGCGATCTGTGATACCAGTCACTGTGGTGTACGGGAACGCGATCACGTACCTAACGCCATGCTTGCAGAGACTCTGCATCAACTTCTGGAACTGCTCGTACCGGATCTCCCAGCGCGACTTTTCCCACTTCTCCGGACCGATCTCCGGGTTTTGGAACGCGAAGAAGTAAGCCTTACCCTCCTTTACGAACGGGTTCCTCAACGCCCAATCGACCTCACCTACCGGAATTGTCGTCCCCAGGAAGTCACCGAGCCTCTCGGCGACGCCACGCAGCACGTACATTGCGTTCGCCTTGAAATCGTCCCAGTAACCTATCCGTAGAGTACCGAACATTAACTCGAGGAGACCGACCTCATCCTTGTGGTCTCTCAGGAAATCCAGGAGTTTCTTGCCCTTGTACGTCGAGAACACGTCTTCGGGGTCACCCTGTCCGTTCGGTCCTACCAGGTCCTTATCGGCCTCTTCTTGGATGTTCATGAAGAACAGTTCCGGTACGATACCGATGTCGTTTTTGCGATCCCAATCCGTGATACCGAATGGCTCGTAGTGGATCGCGCATTTAGGTACCTTATCTCTGAGCACGATATCGATAACTTCCGGGATTTCCACGCATTGGTGCTGTCCTCCCTCATTCACGAAAGCCGGTAGCACAACGATCAGACCATCCTTACCGGAGTTCGTGAACTCCTCAGCCTGCTTGAGAGCGTAGCCGAACTCTGTCTTCAAAACCTCCTCACCCGTGTTCACTTCCTCCTGATGAATGACGTACTCCTTACCGCCCTGAAGCTGTACCATGGTCGTGTCGAAGGTTTCGAAACTGCCTGGGTACACTTGGATTTTGTATTCGTCGTAGGTCAAACTCAAGATCTCCTGGACTTTACTTGGAAGTTCGTGAGCCATGTAGACCCAGTGCGGATCGTAACTACCGTGATACGGCATCACTACGGCGATTTTAGGACTTTCGCTTGCCGTAACTGGACTCAGTGCCACCAGCAGTCCGACTATGAGCGCGTGGGTTCTCAATGCCTGACCCCCGACTCGGGAGCCCATACAGATTTTTTTAAATTAAAATAATATGAATTTTCGTCAACTAAACTTCTACACTGTATGTGAGAAATAGTAATTCAAATTTGTGAACACGGTGACTGGAGAAATTGTCGGACCTATTTTACCAGCGGCCGCTTGTTAGGGAGAAGTGCGGATAAAAGGAAGGAATCAGCGGCGTCGTCGTGCGAATAGCAAAGCCAACACCGGCCACACAGGAACCTTCGACGTTTTCGTTTTAGGCACCAACTTCCAGACGTCCGCCGTCGTACGCTTCAACAGCACTTCGGGGTGCGAGAACGCCACCGCGCCGATCAGTCCGAAAAGCTGGCTCGACGGTGTCACGTACTTGAACACTTCCGAGTTCGGGTACGGGAAGTATCCGATCCCGTCAGTCTCCCTCCACTCGTGAGCTACCCACTCCGCCTCGTTCTCCAATGTTACTCCGACTGATTTCATCTTATCTACGGCTCTTGATCCAAGGCCTAACTCCCGCGCCAACTTCAGAGTGGCCGCTATGAGAGCCGTGTACCCGAGGTACGGACCGCAACTCTCCAGTCGCGTCGACGAGTAGGCCCACCCTAAGACCTTCTTCCCGTCGAACTCCACTACTGAAATGTCCTTGTATTTGAGCGCCCAGTCCACGATAGCCTCCAACGCCCTGTCTATCGACTCCTTAAGCTCGGCCCTATTCAGCCCCAGTTCCTCCGATATCGAGTAAGCGTCGATCAACGCGAGCACTACCTGGGCTTCCGAAGGTGGTGCGTACGAGGACCCCATGATGGCTGAAGACTCCATCTTCCACAGCCCGACGTGCTCACCTTCTCTCTCCTGGTGAGAGAGTAACCAGTCAACCGCCCTACGGATCGCCTCTTTTACCTGTTGGACGGTCGCGTCGTCGAGTTTAAGAAGGTCCCTGTACCGGTATGCCTCGCACAGCGCACGCAATGCCCATCCAGTGTACAGTGGATCTCCGGTCGTGGACCACTCTTTGTTGGCGCTATATCCGCCGTCTTCCAACTGCTGGTCGATCAGAAACCTCACAGCTGAACGCGCGTGTTCAACTACGTCGTAGGTAGTACCATCGTAATTTACGTTCTTAATGTTCAACCTCAGTGCCGGTATTAACACTCGAACTAACACCTGAGAAGTACGCAGGACGTGACCCTTACCAGATGGAAATCTAGTTTTACCTTCAGTTAAAACTACTTTCCATCCCCAACCACCATCTTCTTGTTGAAGTGATAGAATCTTAGCTAGCCCGGTGGTGATGCCTTTCTCAAACCTAGATCGTTCTGGTTCGGGCCACGTCTTCGGTGTTACTTCTCCGCTAAGTAATCCAAGATATATCCCAGATAAGGCCGACATGTTACCGTAAATTACCTCTCCTGACGTCTCCCACTTAGATCTTCCGAACTTACCTTTCCAGTACAGTGAATCGCCTTCCTGAACCATTTTTAACTCCTTAACGGGTACATCAAGTTCCCTTGCCTTATCGATCGCGAAGTAGAACCTAACCGATTTGTCGATGATCTCTCCCCAACTAACCGCATACGCGGACGTCGGCACCATCAGGGCAACGATAAGGGCCGTCATCGATATCGTGCGCAGACCCTCCCACCCCCCACCGAAACGGTTATCTATTTAGATAGTCCTCACTTCGGCTCAGGGGTACTCAAGGGAATGTTAAAACATTTACGAACCACGTTAGCTGTGTTATTCTTCATGTCAATCGTATTAATTCAAATTTTATATTCCGGCCCCGCTTCCGCCTTCGAGATAACGGTGCTGAGTATCACACCGATACCGAACGCCGATGAAGTAGGTAAGGAGCTGGGAGTCCAAGTCCACGTTCATCGGATTCCGAAGAATCCGGTAAGCATTGGAAACTTAAACTGGGAGGAGATCTCGAAGGATGTTATATCAGCAGATGTACTGGTGATCCAGCGTATGGGTACGGTTCCAGCGTCCTTCGTCCGAGAGTTGTCTAAGAGGACACTGGGGGCTGCCCTAGACAACCTCGACGTGCTGGCAGAAACCCTGGCCTCAACGAAGCGCGTGGTCGTGGTTGCGACGTCCGATCCGGAGCGCGCGTTGGTCGTCATCCGCGGTCGGCCCGTAAAGTCCAAAGTTGCCGTCGCGGCGCACATCTGGCTGTGTTTAGCGGCGGGAGATACGCGCGCCCTTGTGACGTTCCTACTATGGCTAGCGAATCCATCCTTCCCGACGGACGCCGTGGAACCGCCTAGGACGATCTCCAGGACTGTCCTCTCAGCTTACGTCCCTGGGACCGGATGGATAGATGGGATTCCACGCCCCGACATCGCGACCTTCCGGAGTTGGTTACAACGTCTGACTCGCGGGGAAGTCAAGGGGACCGTAGTACTCTTCGGATACAGGCGGAAGTTACCGAGTTGGGTAATAGATACCCTTCATGGGATGAATCTGAGTGCGTTCGCGTCTCATCTTCCAAACGACCTAGTTTTGGTGCTCGCCCACGGGATCGACGCCGTTAGTCCTAGGAGGAAAGCGATCCTACGGCTCACGGAGGCGTTAGACGGCATCACGAGGAGGTACGGAGTCAGGACCGTCGCCGTCTTCTGCGAGTCGTCGTTCGTGAAACCCTTCGAGATACTTTCCGAGCTGGAAAAGCAGGGCAAGCGCGTGGAGGCTGTGATCAGTGTTCGTGCGTTCACACTGAACTTCCCGAAACCGGCAGAGTACGCCGTCATCAGGTTGAACGTACCGATGATTCAGGTGGTGTTCCCGTTCACCGGGGACGCCAGCATGGGGCTGGGGGAGTACGTGACCAATAAATCGGGACCCTCACTCGAGTGGACCTACCAGGTGCAGCTAGGTTCCGAGATGGAGGGGTCCTTCTGGTACCGTGTGTTGTGGTTGAACGGGAAGGACGATGAGCCAGTGCTGTTACCAGGGACACTGGACGATCTCGGGAGGCTGATCGAACACCTGCTCCGACTCAGGCTGCTGCCGGATCGTGAGAAGAGGGTAGCGCTCGTCGTTTATTGCTACCCCCCTGGACGCTCGGAGCTGGGAGCGGCGTATTTAGATGTCCCGAGAAGTCTCGCGCGGATCCTGGCCAGGCTGGCCGGCGAAGGTTTTGACCTGGGTCCAGGAACTGGGTTCTTTCGGGAACTCTACGTGGAGTACAGAGAGAGTTCGCAGACGGCACGGTTCCTCGAGGACGTGTTCGTCGCGGTGTTCAACGCGCTATCCTCAGCGATAGATCCTAACGATCCACGTCGGTCGGTGCTGCTGCTCGCTAACGTAGGGCCGTGGGCCAGGGGAGAGCTTCGACGGATGTTCGATCTGTACGAGGGAGGGTACGGTGAGTGGTCTCTAAACGTCGACGGACGTGATGTAGAAATCGAGGTGCGTGATGGAAATGTGGTGATAAGGTTCGACGGTCGCTCGTTCGTGCTATGCTCCGTCTCCCGTGACCAACTGATTCCGGCCGAAAACGTCCGAGAATGGTTCGAGGAAGACGTCGTAAAGCGGCTGAACGCATACCTAGACATCGTCCGCAGGTTGGATCCCGATCGGTACGAAGCGGCCAGAGCTACCGTGGAGGAAATGATCGAGGGATTCCTGAGAACATGGAAGAGTGTGACCGACAATCTTGGAATCATGACGGACGGCCACCGGTACCTCGTCCCCGCCCTCAGGTTCGGCAATGTAGCGGTAGTACTGCAGCCAGTCCGTGGTTGGTCGGGGAGTCCCGAGCTAGTGTACCATTCCCGGGAACTGCCTCCGCACTGGCAGTACATCGCCACGTACGAATGGCTACGTAAGGTCTTCCACGCGGACGCCGTAGTTTACGTGGGGACCCACGGCACTTTCGAGTTCCTTCCGGGTCACGACCGCGGGCTCACGATCACCGACTGGACGTACCTACTGCTCCCGGACGTTCCCCAGGCGTACTTCTACATCGTAAGTAACCCTGGCGAGGGGACGTTGGCTAAGTACCGAGGCGGGTCCGTTATCATCACTTATCCGTCACCACCGTCAGGATATTTCAGGGACTTCCACAGATACGCGGAGCTGGAGAGGTTGTGGTCGCAGTACGTGAGTTCCTCGGTGTACGACGAAACCGTGCGAGAACTCATTGCGGAGAAGATCCTGAAAAAGACGAGGGACCTGGGGATCCTCGAGGACGTTGTGAAGTCTATCTTCGCGGAGCGCGGGGAGAGTACCCCGAAGGACCCTGAATCTTGGGCAAAAAGACACTTGGAGGAGTTCCTCGACGGCCTGCACGATTACCTGCTAGCACTTCGGGACGAGAAAGTGTTCTACGGTCTACACGTGATAGGGGGGAATCTCCCGACAGGAGTAGCAGTAGATCAAGCCGCGCTGCTTTTCGCTCCGAAATTCGCTCCCTACTTAGCGGTCACCTCGGGGTTGATCCCAAAGGCCGATCTCGAGCTGTTTCGGAGGTTGGCGGACGAGGATCCGGACTTTTATCATGAGGTCAAGATGAGGACGTACGAGCTTCTTCGATCGATCGTCCTCAGGATATGGACGGACCCATTCATGCGATCCGTTCTGTTGCAGTGGGTTGAACTCAAGGACGAGGGAGAGTTGAAAGATGACGCGTCATTACTGTCGAAAGCCGATAGTATACTGCAGCAGCTTAAACCTAGTTTACTGGCATTGTATCGATCAGTTCTATCTGAAATAGGGCTACTAAAGACTACGGATCAGTACGATCAGAATATCATTAAACTCATAGCCGAGGCATTCAGAGAGTTCGTTCATGTGTACAAATCCGGTGAATATGAGCTCGACAGCCTGATCAACTTCTTGAGGGGCGGCCATGTCCCGACGGGAGGTTTCGGAGAACCTCTGTGGAACCCCAAAGCTTACCCGACCGGTAGGAACGGTGTAACGTTCAACCCGTATACCCTCCCAACGCCGGAGGCGTGGGAGATCGCGAAGCGCCTGGTAGACGACATGCTAGCCAGATACTACAGAGAACACGGCAGATGGCCCGAGACGGTTTCAGTGATCCTCTTCGCCTCACACGAGCTGACATCCGGCGGACTCGGTATAGCTGAAGTCCTGTACCTACTTGGTGTCGAACCCGTGTGGGACCCGGACGGTGGAAAGGTTTTGGGAATCAGGTTGATACCGATTAGCGAGTTGAAGGTGAAAGTCGACGGTAGGTGGATCAACAGGCCGAGGATAGATGTGGTGGCGCTGTGTACCGCTGTATTGGATTCTATCGAACCGGTAGTCCAGCTACTGGCGGCCGCGTTCCGGCTGGTCTCCAGAGCCGAAGAACCAATCGAGTACAATTACCGGAGGAAGCACTACCTAGAACTCCTGAGATCCGGGGTACCAGAGCCGTTGGCGGTCACTGGGGTGTTCGGGGAGCCCCCAGGTGACGTCCAGGGGACTGGTGTTAACAGGTTAGTGGAAATGGGCTGGTCCGAACTCACTGAGGGGCTGGGAGTATCGAAAGCGGAGTCGGTAGACGAAAGGTTCTCAGAGCGTATCGTGAGGACGTTCGAGTCCAGAGTGGCGTACGCCTTCTCAGTTCTAGGTAATTCGAGCGGACCTGGGCTGCGTATGGAGGATCTGGAAGGTTATGAGGCAGCTGTTAGGGCAGTGAAGGTCTTCAGGTACCTGGCCGGCACTATTGACGCCGTTATCGATCAAGTAGTAAACGCGTTCAACGTGATAGACGTGAACGACTACTACTCGTGGATCGGCGGGATAGCTACGTACGTGAGGTCAATCCGAGGGAAGGAGCCGACGGTGTTTCTCACAGTCGCACGCGACCCGACCACCGCGCACGTCCAGACACTGGCGGAGCGACTGGCGATCGAAGTAAGAACGGAACTGTTGAGTCCTAGCTGGTGGAAGGCGTTGATGTCACACGGACCGGATGTGGGATGGCACGAAGTGATGAAGCGCGTCCAGAATATCGTCGGCACCGCGGTGACGATGGCTCAGGCCAGACCGATGGTTCAAACGCTGTTAACAGAAGTGGCATCGACAGTACTTTCGGCTCTAGAACGATACAGGCCAACCACTCCGAATGGATGGGCCGCGGTACAGTCGACACTATCGTGGCTAGTGGAGGCAATACGTGTAGGTCTATGGAGACCTGACCGAAACACCCTTGGAGCCCTGATCAGGACTTGGGCTGGGGTTACGGCCCGATACGGTCCATCCACATGCCACCACACGAGTCCTAACCCGTCTACAGTGCCGTTCGTCCGAAACTTGGCGGAGTACTTGGGTCTCAATGATGTCTTGAACATGATTCCGAAGATAATCAAGACATACCGCACACTGGACAATTCACGGATAGCTTCTGAGATTGTTAGGGAGATGGCATCGTCGAGGTTAGTTACGTCTAGGAACTCCAATAATAATGTGCCAGAGCAGTCTACCAGAAGTGTGTGGATCACCTCGGTGAAGATTACGACGACAAATGTGGCCAAAGCGACAGAAAGTTGGGCATCCCGAACCCCGGTAGGACGACGTAACCTGTCCAAATCACAACGGTCGATGTTCACTAAATCCCCACTACTAGGGATCGGTCCTACAGTGGTCGGGTCGAACTTTAAGTCGATGTGCAAGACAGTGGTGTCGACGGTTGGTGAGGTCTTTTACGGTCGGATACCTTCCGGAGGAAGGGTCACGACCGAGCTCACTCACGAACTAGTGAAGACTAGACACGCGGGCGGAGAGTCCACTCCCGGGTCGAACGCCGTCAGGAGGTCGAACCCTGTGACCATGGTAAGGGAAAGCTCCCAGGCGCCATCACATAAGGTGATATGGGAGTGGGTGATCGGATTACTCGCTACTTCCTTGATTGTGGCCATCTGGTTTAGGTGGAGATTCCGTGGGTGGAATTGGTGATTCGTGATTCAGAACGTGAACCAGGATCGCAAGGCGTAGGGAACTCGCGGTCTCCGACCCTTTAGGAACGCATTCAGGGCCTCCCTATCACCAACTCCTGGTAACTTCGCTAGGACGTCCGGACCGTCCTCTCGACGTATCGGTATCGGGATCACCTCGACGGAACGGGCCCCGTGATCTACCACCAAGCCGTCTATCCATTCACCGGGTTTCCGCTCTGCGAGCAACCTGCAAGCCACGGGGTAAGAGCCCACCTGCCGCGCGAACTCTGGTTCTCTGGGTTCCACTCGGAGGCGCCTCAAGACGGTGCCCTTCGGTAGCACTCGGCGGAGCAGGACGGGATCCACCTCCTCCCGGACGAAGCGCTTGAACGCGGTCACTCGCTCTCTGTTGCGCTCGAGCCACTTCGTACCGTGCTCTTCCATCTTCGTACCCGGGAAGGGTACAACGTTCCTGACGTTGATCCGGCGCACCCGGAGACCACGTTTCACTATCTCTCGGAGGACATCTTCGTCGCGACGGTAACGCTCCCTGTCTTCACCGATGAGACCGCACACGAAGTTGAGCCCCGGCAGGAGGTACGGCATCCCGTTCCAGCCGCGGTGCCCGCCTACGGATGTTATTACCTCGATGGCCCGGAACACCTCCTCTTTGGACTCCACGTTCAAGTTGTTCTTCCTCGCCACCCGCTCGTCGAATGTTTCGACGCCGAATGCCACGACGTTGCCGGGAGTGCCATAGCGGACGAGCACCTTCGCGATCTCACGGGATTCGACGGGGTGCTCCGCTATCACTGCCGGGTTCGCATTGTCCACGTGAAGTGTCACGAGGTCGGGGGCGACGGTGCAGATTCCTCTGAAGAGCTTCCTCAATGCCTCGGGGTTCGGTCGAGGTCGCTCGGTCTCTCCGATCCCTTCTGCCATATAAGAGAACACGCAAGGTTGTCGTCCGACTCGGAACCTGCGGACACCCACTCTGTACAGTGCCTTCACCTCCTTGACAACGTCCTCCGGCGGTCTGAAATCGGGCTTACCGTACCTAGGAACCTCGGTGCAGAACGAGCACCCACCAGATATGAAACGTGGGCAACCACGGTACGTTTCTAGCTCAGCGATCACCGCGTCCGGATAGTCCAAGTGCTCGCGGGCTGCGAGTGCCCCCTTCACGGAGTATTCCCGAAGTTCCTCGATCGATCTCCTCCGATCGGGATCGACGGCTTCAGGCGAGCCCTCGGAAACCAGATCGTACACCACGGCCTCGACGTCACCTCTGGCGATTATATCCACGCCCTCGACCTCGGTCTCGGGTAGCTTACCGCCGACTCGACCGTGCCCGGACTGAGCCGCGGGTCCGCCTAGAACTGTGACGGCATCGACCTCGATGAGGATACGAAGCATCTCGGAGAGGTCCGCCGGTCGGGCGCCGAGGTACTTCCCAGGCGTGTGCACTCCGCAGATACCTACCACGACGTCGAATCTGTTCGGATCGACGTCACCTGACCTCACCCGCTCGATGGGTACGTACCGCACCTCAGTGGCTCCCGCGGCCCGAGCCGCGCCGTAAGCGTACCTGGGGTGAGTACCGAGGTAGGGTGGTACACCTAAACCCGCCGGCTCGTCCGTGTATCCGTCTAGAATGGCCACTCGCAAGGAGAACACCCACGGTCGGCCAGGGTGAAGCCGATCACGGATCACTTAGGGGCGCTCTCGTCATCCCGTCAGCCGAAGAACTGATCCAGCGTCTTCTGCGAGGCCGTCTCACCGACGATCTGTCCGCGGGAATAACCTATCGCCTGCATGATACGCTCCACGGCCGGTAGTATCTGGTGCTCGATGTAGTAATCGACGTCGGGTTCCTTCTCCCCCTCCCGCACCAGCTCCACAGGATACGCCTTGTCGCTGACACTACCTGGACCGCGGACGATGACGTACCTCACGATGGTGCCCGGTTCGGGCTCCACTCCGAGATGCCGAGCGAGCCGTAACGCGGCCCTAACATGGGGACCCTTCTGAACGTACTCCGAGGGCTTCTTCGTGAGCTGGGACGTAACCGCGAGCTCCTCGATGTCGACGTCGCCTGACTTCAGCCTCTCGAGTACTTCGTGAATCTCCTTCAGTGCCGCCTCAGGGTCGTTGTCGGCTAAGATCCGCTTCAAGACTCGATGCTGCGTCTCCCTGGCGACGGGCGCCCAGTCCCGTCGTACCATTTCCAGACCTTTCGTAACGATCTTCCCGTCCTTGGTGTACCCAGCGTACTTCTTCTTAGTCACGAACAGGATCCTTTTGTAGGCGTCCTCCAGCTCCAGTTCCACGGAGAGGCGGCCGTTGACGTCTTTCAGGAACTCCTTTACCCGATCGATGGTTTCCTCCAAGTCCGCATCAGGCAACTTCACGAACAGCGAGTCCGTGTCCCCGTACACGACCTTCAACCCGTACTTCTCCTCCGCGATCCTTCGAACCTCGCTGATGTAGTAGCGACCCCAAGCAGTGACGCTCTCGGCGCACTCACGGCAGTACCAGCGCGCGTTAGCCCAGCCCATGTAGCCGTAGTAGCTGTTGGCCAGGACCTTGTACGCCTGCTGTCGTACGTCGAGGATCTTAGCCTCGTGAGGATGCGGCTCAGTGTCGAGCTTCCGGAGACGGCGTTTGAGTTCACGCCGGCGTTCGATGAGTCTTTCCACGAGCCGGGGGAAGAAACCCTTACACCGACTACAGAACTTATGACCCACGTCCGGCGCCACAGTCGCGTCCGTAGGGTTGTCCACATCCTCGACGGTCACGCGCGGACAACAGTCGCAGTCGAACGTGTCGGGCGAGATGTTGTGTGCGACCATCACGTTGGGATACAGACTGGCAAAGTCCACGCAGACCACGTTCTCGTGGAGCCCTATCTCGGGCTCGAACACTATCGCTCCCTTGTACGCCTTGCGACGCCGCCGCTTGTACTCGTCTCGAGTCGGCTTGTTCGGTACCAGGATATCCTCCTTGCGCGCTTTATAAATGGCCCTCCATTCCGCAAGCTGCCCGAAGCTGAAGCGAGTCGCATCCGGCAGCGGCAGTCGTGTCAGGTAGGAGAGCTCCAGCTCGACCTGTGCCAGCTCGAGTCCCAGCTCGAGGGTGTAGTGAGCGTCCTCGGCCGAATACCTCATCAGTTCGTCCAGATCACCGCGCTTCCAGGCCTCGTTGATGTCGGCTAGCTCCATCTCCCCCTTCTCCACACCGAGCACGTCCTTGACGGCCTCCTCAAGCGTGAAGCGTTCCAGCTTGAGGTTCTTCCTCGCCGTGTGGTAAAGATCGACGTGAGCCCGTCCGAAAATATCGGAGGCGTAACGGCCACCCCCGTGTTTCAGTATGATCCCACGCTTGCCCGCCGGCCGCGCCAGGGGAGAGACGTCGATACCCAGCTTCCTGGCCCGATGTTGCAGGTACGGCAGGTCGAACTCGTCCCCGTTGTAGGTGAACACTACGTCGGGATCGACACGGCGGAACTCGTCGAAGAACCTCCGCAGTGCGGCGGCTTCCGACCTGCACACGATGACCTCGGTTTCCACTCCGTCCACTTCGAACGACTCGTCTTCTCCCTTCCAGGTAATCACGTAGTTATGGCGCTCCCCATCAGGCGTCCTGTACGCGAAGCTGATGGCGATGATAGGGCCCGAAGCTCCCTTAATCGTCGTTCCAGGTTCCGCCAACACCTCGAGGTCGAAGCTGGCGACGACGAGGTTTTCAATCGGATAGGGGCGGTGGTCCAACTCACGGGCGTCCTCGACGTCCGCGAAGTACGATGGAAGTCCGGACCAGGATCCCTTGTCCAGGTCAGAGACGTCGACCTCGGACGCGGGCGGCAGATTGAGGTCGACGGCGGCACGGCGTACGAAGGGGATATCCGCTTCGTAGATTTCCTTCACACCGTCCAGCTTCTTGACCTGCTCGCGCAGTTTGGGAACGACCTTAGGGTGCGTGGCGACGATCCGTAGGAGCTCCACCTGGTCGACGCCGTAGGGGTGCTTCAACAGGGCTTCTTCGACCTCCACTACCCCACTCAGACGCTCCACCTCGTACGGATCGAGCCCATCCTCCACCTCCGCGTAGAAGTAAGGACGAAACCCCTTAACGACGAGGGCAGCCGGGTTCCCGTCCTCCCGACGACCTACTAAGATGACATCGGGTTCGCCCTTCCTGGCGTAATCTACCCACACCGTACGGAGCAACACTCGCCCCCGAACTTCTCGGGTAGTCACCGTGTAAAAATCCGGCCCCCGCCACCTCAAGGTCGGAGGGCGACTATCGTGCACAGGTAATTGGGCTCGAACTCGGCCGCGCTTACACGCTCCACTCGCTCTCCCTTGAACCCCAGATCCCGGCACGCGTAGACCTCGAACCCCTTCCGGAGGAGCCTCTCGATGCCTCGCCGGGTCGGTTTATAGAGTATCACCGTGTCCGTGCTTTCAAGGTCTTCCGGCGGTTCCCGAGTACAGATGAGTACCTTATCACTCTCCATCGCTAAGGGACGGCCAATGCGGGCCGCACAAAGGAGTCCCGCGGGAATCCCAGGGATCAGCTCTATCTCGAAGTTCTTTAGCGGGATCCGCTCCACGATGTGCCAGAATGTGGCGTATAGGGTAGGATCTCCGAGATTACAGACCGCCACCTCGTGAAACCGCTCGAGCAGTTTCGCCAGGGTTTTAGCGGCCTTCGAGTACGCTCGGTCATGTTCCTCCGGGTCTCTGGTCATCGGTGCGTAGTAACCGACCACTGTAGCTTCCGGGTCGACGGCACGCACTATCCTGGCGGCTCGACTCTCCGAGCCTACGAAGGGCACCATCACGACAGGTACCTTCTTTATAATCTTAATCGCCTTACGAGTCAGCAGGTCGGGATCCCCAGGGCCCAATCCCACTCCGTATAGGGTGGGTGCTCCAGTGTTCAATATCGTAGACCCCTCCGACTTGATCATAGAGGGTGTCCCAGGCCCCACCAAGCCGGTGATGAAAGCGACGGTGCTAGCCGTACTTCGACCGCGGCCGGGCGAGAGAATCCTCGAGATCGGCGCGGGGTCGGGCTCGCTAACCCTCGAGCTGGCCCGGGCGGTAGGGCCTCTGGGCCGCGTGTACGCGGTGGAAGGAGACGAGGAAGCGATCCGATCGTTGGAGCGGAACGTTCGAGACTTCTGCCTGAAGGATCGTATAGAGATAGTACGCGGGTGGGCCCCAGAGGTCCTGGAGGATGTGAGCAAGGTGGATGCCGCCGTCGTATCCGGTTCCGAGCGGCTAGAAGAAGTTCTCCTCGCCCTCGCCGAGCGCGTGCGACGCGCGATACTGCTAAACGCTGTCACGCCCGAGACCTTCTCCGTGGCTGTCAAGGCGCTCGACGGCTGGCGACGATCCTGCATATGCATGGTGTGGGGGGAAGGAAAGGTCCTCCGACGAGGGACGCTGTTCTCGAGGATGAGAACGTCCTATCTGGCGCTCTTCGAACCCGAGAGGTGAACACGAATGTTGCCCACCCTAGTGCTAATAGTCGCAGTATCCATCGCGATGACGCCCGCTCACGCTCGAGTGGGAGGATTCATCTCCGGTCATTACTACTTGGACCCGGAGTTCGACGCTCCGAACACCTCTTTTGGGTCCGATATCGACGGGGATGGGCGCGTCGACAGGATCTGGTGTGCGGAGGCGTGTGCTGTGGACTTGTATAACCTAGGCGTCGCCATGGGATGGTGGAACGGAGACCCCGTGACCCCACTACAGTACGAGAATTCGGCCACGGGGGAACACGACGACGATAACCTCGACATCATCAACGCCTTTCAGGCGATCGCGAGCCCGGATGCCATCTCGAAGGTGTTCGAGGTAACTGTGGTCTCGCTGTTGAGTCGTCCTCCGGCGTACCACGCGGTACTCGTCCTAGGGGTCGTTCAACAGGGATCTAGTCGATACTTCGTCGTGGACGACGAGTCCACGAGCAGTGTAGGGAGGCTTTTGCTAGTCCCTTACGACCTCTTCCTTTCCAACCTTCACCCCGGAATCTTGGAGTTCTTCGGGCCCGTGGAGGTCGTGAACAGGTTGTACTCGGCAATCTCCGGCGCTATCTCCCCATTGACGGTTGTCGTGTCCTCTAAGCTGGGTCGTACCCTAACGGTCGTCTTGTTGACCGGCCTACCCGACGACTCCCTGGTGGCGTTCACGGAAGAGCTGTGGAAGGCCGTTCTGGAAGGGTATCCCGTCGCCGTCACGGTTTCCAAACCGTTCATGGATCTCGGCGGTGTAACCCGAATCAGCTACGACGAACCGGTAACGGGAGACGTTGAGACACGGACACCGCTGAACGGTGTGGAGAGCGGGGAAGGCCCATCACCTCCTATAGGGATACCGGTACCTTTCATCGGGACCGTCGGGATTGCGGGATTGTTCTTCCTTCTGCTGACGTTTCTCGGGCTCTCTTACCTACCGATCTAGTTCCAGAACCGACGGGTGCGGAGGTAACGGAGACGCTCCTGCAGCAGCTCACGATAGAAGTGCGGCTCACGTCCGCCGGTCGATCGGAGCACCTTGGCCGCGGCCTCGGGCCCGACACCAGGCACCGCGAGGGCTTCCAGAGCCTTGACACCGTATGACTCAAGTAGATCGGCCACCCGCTGGGCGCGCTCGGGGTTCTTCAGCAGCTTTTCTAAGCCCTCCTCTGTCTTGGCGGCGATCAGGTACGTGGCGCCGCAGTCGGGACATTTAAGACCCTCCTCCTTGACGGTCCTGACGGAGCGTCGACCACGCCAGCCGCAGTTCGGGCAGCCGAGCCACAGCTTGCGTCGTTCCAGATCCCGCTTGAGTGTCTCAACCTGCGCGGCTAGGAGTCCTGAGGTCACGCGCCCCACCTCTCCGAGTCCCTCCAACACGTGCTCAGCGAATGGGGAAGGGTCACGCACTCGAACGATCTCCGCCTTCTCCTCCAACTCCTTCACCAGTCGGAACGCCACGGAGGTGTCGAGATCCCGCTCAACTTCCGAGACTGTCTCGTAGTACGGGGGAGTTCCCCTGAACGCCTTCAGTAGACGTCGTGGTGAGACGTCCCTGTAGTCGGCGTCCGGCTCTATCGCGCCGAAGCGCTTCAGGACATGCACCAGTCGACGCTTGAAGACCTCGGATTTCTCGACGATTCTGAGCGTGAGGGTGTGGAACCCGCGTTCGTCGGAAGGCAGCGTCTCCAAACACTCCACTAGGAGGTCCGCGTCGAGTCCCGCCCGCTTCTCCGCCGAGATCACGATCTTGTACGGAGTCGAGTACGTTCTGACCGTCGTCCCCAGACGTCCCGAGATCAGAGTCCCGAGGACCTTCTCCAGGGTGCGGTTGGGGTTCGTGCCACCGTACACGTGGATAACCAGGGTCCCACCCAGATCCTCGATGACGGGCCTCCCTGGAAGCGGCACCGATGAGTGATCCCGCTGTCTACGGACTAGGTCGGCTAGTACCTTGGCCTCGCGACGTCCTAGACCGAAGGTTTCGGCCGCAACCTCGACGGCCTCGGTGAACCCCTCCTCCAGCGCCGCCTCGACCCGCCCGATTCCTTCCCCCACCTCGCGCGCCACCTCGTACGGGACGGGGATCTCCTCGCCAACCCATGAGGGTATGGCGCCCTCCACAGCCTCGGCCGGCGTCACCAACACCTCGTAGCGGTCGTGATCCACGTCCTGCACGATCCACGGTCTACCGGCGCAGATGAATTTGATACCGGGTTTTAAATACTCGAGGACGAACGGCTCGTCGAGGACGCTAACGTGTCCACCGTTCTCCGTAACCACTCTGTAGTGTCGCTCGTCGGGGATCATGCTCAAGTTCGAGTAGTAGTACTTCCAGGCGTCCTTCGTCCGGTACACTCGGTCACCGCGCACCCGGAGCACCTCGATATCATCCAGGAACTCGGCCACCTCTCGGAGCGTCTCAGCGTCGAGGTGGCGGTATGGGTAAGCGCGTCTGAACACCTCCAGCGTGTAATCTATGGTGACTTGGTGCCCGTCCAGGCACAACCCCACGAGCTGGTGGGCGAGGACGTCCAAGCAACCTTCAGGGATATCAGTGGGCTCCAAAGATCCCTTCAGAGCCCGACGACATATCACTGCAGCTTCCGCAAGATCGTCGGGGTTCGACGTTATCACGAGACCTTCAGCCCGTTTACGCCGACGGCCCGCGCGCCCCACTCGCTGCGTGAGTCGTGTTACTTGACGCGGCGAGCCGTACTGGATCACCAAGTCCACGTGACCTATGTCGATACCGAGCTCCAGTGAGCTGGTGCATACGAGGATGTCGATCTCACCTTTTTTGAACCTTTTTTCGACCTCCATGCGCTTCTCTCTCGATATTGAGCTGTGATGTATCTCCACCTCAACGTCATCATACTCAGTTTTTAGACGAGTTGCGAGTAGCTCGGCCATCTGTCTGGTATTGGTGAACACGAGAACGGAGTCACGTTCCTTCGCCAGTTCGTGGATCAGTTCCAGCCGTTCCTTAACCTCGTGCGGTCCGGTCGGGTGAGCTACGGAAACGTCCAGGTAACGCTCGGCCTCGATCTCCAACACCTCGACATCGCGATCACCTACGAGGAACTTACCCACGCGGTCGGGCGAGCCTACTGCGGCGGAGAGGCCGATACGTTGGAAATCACCCGCCACTTCGGCGAGTCGTTCCAGTCCGAGCGTCAGTTGTACACCGCGCTTGTCCATGGCGAGCTCGTTAACTTCATCCACGATAACGTGACGTACGTGGGAGAGGTGCTCACGCATGCGCTTACCCGGTAGTATAGCTTGGAGGGTCTCGGGAGTCGTGAGCAGTACGTCCGGTGGGTCCTCCGCCTGACGCCTCCGCTCGCTCTGCGGGGTGTCGCCGTGGCGCACCGCGACCTCGAGACCCAGCTTTTCCCCCCACCATCGAATCCTTCGTAGTATGTCCCTGTTAAGGGCCCGCAACGGAGTGATGTAGAGCGCCTTGATTCCAGGCTCGTCGAGTTCACGTACCATGGAGAATACAGGTAGCACTGCGGTCTCGGTCTTGCCGGAGCTGGTAGGGGCTATTACCAAGACGTTCTTCCCGTCAATAATCTCGGGTATCGCTACGCGTTGGGGTGGAGTGGGCTCCTTAAACCTCGAGTACACCACTCTCTGTACGTCGTCCGGTAGCGCCTCGAACCCTTCGGTCATAGCCGTTGACCCCGACCGAATCGGTACGGCAACCCTCAATACCAGCCGAACGGCGGACTCATGTTGCCTTCGGTAGACGTCATGCAGAAACCGCAACGCTATTTCCAGCGAGACTTCGGGGTTCGATCGATCGTCGATGGTGGAAACTTACCCCCAAGAAGCCTGGATTCTGTACAGGCCGGCATCCTAGGGTCCGAGCACCGGGTTGTAGTCGCCGGGTAGTTGACGGTCTTCCGCGTCTACGGGATGGAGCCAGCGTATCTCAAGGCTCGGGATTCAGAGTTCTTCAACACGAGGAGGCTAAACGGCTCTACGCAGATTACGCGGCCAATTCATTTTACGAGAACTAACGGAGGGCGAGGCGTTTCGAGGAAGGACCGAGCGGGTAATGAAAGCGACGGTAAGGCCATGTAGGGAGTGAACTTTGAGACGATTTATCAATCGCTGCTTCTGGAGGAGGACATCGATTTGTCTTCCCTACAGGTTCGGGGGATGTGTCGTGGACCGTGAGCTGGTGATGCACTTTCTGGGAACGGGCGGCGCTGTCCCGTCGAAGGACCGGAACCATCCGGGACTGTTGGTGAAGTTCTCCGGAACTAAACTCCTGATTGACTGCGGGGAGGGCGCCCAGCGTCAGGCTATGGAGCAAGGTGTCTCGATTTACGACGTGGACGCTGTGCTGCTCACCCACTGTCACATCGATCACGTCGCGGGCCTCTTACCCCTAGCGACTACCGTGGACCTTCTTCACGGGCGTAGGTTGAGGGTCTACGGTCCCGCCGCGGATTCTGAGTCCACTTTGGACATTTCCGACTTTGAGATGATTGAGTACCGGGAGGTGAATCCGGGAGATGAGGTGGAGATCGGTGACCTCCGGGTGCTGGTGTACGAGTCGGAACATGAGGTTCCCACGGTTGACTATCGGATCGAAACACCGAAGATACCCGGGAAGGCGGATCCGAAGTATATACGGAAGGTACCCACATGGAAGCGGCGTGAAGTACTTTTACGTGGTGAGCGCCCTTACTCACTGACGAAACCCGGTAAGATATCCGTATACGTGAAGGGAGACGGTCGTCCGGCCAACCCCGAGAACGTCCGCGGTTGTCAGGTGTTGGTGCACGAGGCATGCTTCGAAAACAAGGAGGAAGCTGTAAGATACTCGCACTCGACCCACTTAGAGGCTGCCGAGGTCGCTCGAAAGGCGGGAGTCGACCTACTGGTGTTGACGCACCTGTCCACTAAGGCAGATCCGGAAAGAATGAGGGAGGAGGCTCGAGAGGTGTTTCCAGTGGTAGTCGTAGCGCACGACGGGCTCAGAGTGCGTGTGCGGAGGTGAAGGCCCGTCAGCTACGGCCACACTCCGCATCGGTCCTCGGGGTCCCGGCTGTATCCTCATCCGGGGATCGCGCGGTTAACCCACTAAGCCACGGTCCGTGAGCTCCACTTCGACCTCGAATGGTGGCTTGTCTGGGGCGTCTTCGAGCGTGATAACCCGCTCAGTCCTACCCTTGTAATCGATGCTGAACCGATACGTGGCGATGTGCTTGAGCACCGTTGGAGCCACGTCTTGCCAGCGCTTACCCCAAGCATCCGGGTTCGCCTGGACGTGGGTGGTGACCATGCCGAGGGAGTTGTAAGCAGTGCAGTACTTGAGCAGTGTGTTCAAAATATGGGCGATCATCCGCGATCGCTCCGGTAGCTTGTCGCGGGCGCTGTACGGACGGAACGGCTGTGATATGGAATCGATAACTACGACCTTCGGTGTCAGTTCGTAAGCTTCGCTGATGAACTCTCCCTCTTTCTCGTCGAAGTACTGTCTTAGCGCAGCAGCGTCGATGACGCGCCGCAGCACGAACCTATCGGAGACTTCTTTCAGTTCATCCTTTTTGAATCCTCCGATCTCTAAGAGACGCTGCGGTCGGAAGGCGTTCTCGGTGTCGATGTAGAGCACCGACTCTCCCTCCTTAAGTGCGTGCGCGGCCACCTGAGTGGCAAACTGTGACTTACCGGCACCCGGCGGTCCGTACATTCCGACGATAACGCCGGTCGGCAGTCCGCCACCCATCCTCTCGTCGAAACCTTGTATACCCGTGGGAATGACGTCACGCTTCTTCTCTTCCTCCAGGAGATCCGCCAGGGTCTTAGCTTCCATGATACCCTTACTGGCTTCCTCGCGGGCGTCTGCGACGATCTTCTTGGCTGTACTATCCTTCACACCGAAAGCGTCCGAAATAGTGGATGGATCGACAGCGGCCAGATCCGAGAGCGTCTCGATTCCGAGGGCCTCGTAGATCTCGACGATCTTTTCGGGATCCCTACGCAGATAGCGCGAGGTTATCTCGACGACGTCCTCTTCGACCACGTTATCACCCCCTCACACCTCGGTAAGCTTCGAGCGAGATATTAAGCTTATCTTCGATTGATATCAGCTATGAAATATGTTTGAAGTGGCAGAGTTTCAGCAATGGAACGGTATGTAAGGGTTTCACACGGTCCGGTGGCTATTTCTCGACCCGTCTCGGTGGTCCATGGGGTGGTCCGCGTTGGACGTCAAGAGGGCTTGGAGGAAAGTGAGAGAACTCAGGGGCTGGAAAGCCGCGATCTTCTACGTGGTCCTAGGAGTGGCCCTGGGGTACGGCTTTAGGTACGGGCTCGGATTCGTACTGGATACGCCCGATCCGGTGGTTACAGTGATCTCCGAGAGTATGTATCCGTACTACAACGTCGGCGACGTGCTCCTGGTCGTTGGGGTCCCGTACCGGGACATCAAAGTCGGAGACGTCATCGTATACCGACTGCCGGGGAAACCGATTCCCATTGTCCACAGGGTGATAGCCAAAACACCGGAAGGTGTCATCACCAAGGGAGACAACAACCCGTTGCCCGACCCATGGTGCCCAATCCGGCCCAAGGAGATCAGCGGTAAGGTAGTTCTCAGAATACCATACGTAGGGTACCCGAAAGCGCTCATCGACAGGTACCTGTACGGGGGCTAACCCCCCGCCCAGAGTCCTGTCCCGGACAATGCGGAATTCTGACGAGAAGGAAGAAGAGTTCACTCCTCCACTCTCGGCGCGAGGTAAAACGTCAACTTACCTTCACCTGCGGGACCGATCCTGAATGTCATTTCCAAAGGCATGTCCTGACCTAGCCTGATCCTAACACTCTCCGCACCTTGAGCGGCCTGGATCATATCCTTCAAGTAGTCCAACGGGTAAGCGGTCTCGACATTCTCTTCGACTTCGAACGTCAGTAACGCTTCCGCACCTTCCTGGACCTTCGGGATTACGCGACCACGCTCTCCTTCTGCCTTGAAGTAGAACGTGTTACCCTTCGCCCCGACCTTGACCGTGTCACTGACGAGATCTGCGTCCCGTACGGCATCTTGGATGAAGTCAGGCACCACGGTAACCTCGACCGCGAAATCCAGCTCGGGCTCGTCTGGAATGTCATCGACGTCGATGCTCCGGAGCCTGAACTCACGTTCGTAGCCGCTGGATCCGAGTTTTATTATCACCTCATCTTCGTCCTCACCCTCCAAGGTGATCTCGTCCGTAACTCGCGCACGCCGCACTATCCGTGTCACCTCCTCCATGTCGAGACCGTACATCAGCTCGTCGCTCGGAGGTTCGTACTCGTCGAACATCTCCCAGGGCATCTCTAGCACGGCCATAGCGATGTGAGAGGCGTCCATCGCCCTAGACACGATCCCGTTCTCCGTCACGATCAAGGGGGCCTCTTCGACCACCTTGCCCGCCGCGTTGAACGCGTACTTGAAGTATCTAGCCTCCTCCTGGTAGGCTCTGAACTCCACCAACTTGAGCACCCCAATGCATTCTGACGCGAACGATGTAAGAGATAAACTCTTACCTCAAAACCTCCCGGATGTCCTTCCACAACTTCAGGTCTATCCCCAGCCGCTGCACCGCGTGAGGCTCAACCTTGACGGTCTCGCCGATCTCGGTAATCGAACCGAAGACCCGCACTACCTCACCTGTCTCAGGCGGATCATCGATCTCCACACCTCGCTCGTCCAGAACCTTCACTTTCCCCACTGTCGGACACTCCACGATCCTCTTCCCGTCGTCCACTGTCAACGGTTCCGTCCCCACGACTACACCCACCGTCACTATCCTCGTCCCCGATTCCGTCCCCTCTTTCAGCGGTTCGTACATCGGAACTACCCCGATTCTCGACTTTCTCCTTCTTCCACTCTTTTTCCGACTTTTCTTCCTCTTTCTCCTTTTTTTCCTTCAGCTCTCTCTCCTGACTCTCCAATTCCTCTTCAATCTCCTCCAGGATTCCGACGGCGTTTTTCACACATCTTAGAGCTCTCAGCGCGTAAGTCACGGCGTTGTACTTCGCCGGGATCCTCTCTGAACCCTCCTCTAGGTAACGCTCGGCCTTCTTCAGGAGACCGAGCGCCGCCCGAACTCGTTCGACGTTCCTCAGTTCCCAGATGCCCCTACTGACCCCCATGACGCCCACCACCAGGCCTGAAATCGCAAGAAATACTCGGTCTCCGAAGCTCGGGTTGTCGATCTCGGCGAACCTAGGGGGCTCACGTATGCCGAATAGTGCGTTCGCGGACACCGTACACAGAAGCAGACCGCCGGCTACGTAAGCTACTATCTTCAACCCCCTCCTCAACGCACGATCCCCGCATCCCGAAGCATATCGTAGTGGTCGAACGCGAGGTCGTCGGGAGTTAAGTCCGAAGGGTCTACGACCTTCACATCCGCCGCGTCCGAGCCCGCTCGTAACTCACCCCCTACCACCTCACATTTGAAGCACACCGATACGACGTGACCTCGCGGATCACGCTCTGGGTCCGAGTACACTCCCACCAACTCGACAGGCCGGACCTTGAGCCCCGTTTCCTCCCTAACCTCACGAGCCACCGCTTCTTCTACCGTTTCACCGCACTCCACGAATCCTCCGGGCAGCGCCAGCTTGCCCTTGAAGGGTTTCTTTCCCCGTCGTACTAGCACGATGCCCTCACGATAGGCTACTATGCCGTCCACGGTAAGCGCAGGTGCCGGGTACTTCCCGTTGCAGATGCACGGACACCGGATCTCGGATTCGGACAATCCCTTCGAACACCCCCCACGTTAGTCGGGGCTACACTCGTCGGGGAGCAGATTACGTTTATTCCTTCCTGGGACGCGTTTCCCAATTAACCCGGTAGGGCCACGCCTTCGTTGCCTATCTTCACGTTTTTCAGTCCGGCCACATCCCGTGCCAACCGCTCGGCTGTCTCGAGTTCAGAGCGTTTTGGAGGTCTCACGGAGAGCTTGTACTCGGGGAAGTATGCCAGGATCGTGAACGGAATGTTCCGGTCAACGTCCGCCACGTACTCGGCGATTCTGAGGATCTGATCGGCCTCCACGTAGCCGGGAATGTATAGTGTACACACCTCGAGGACCACATCGTGCTCGACGAGTAACTCGATTGCCTCGAGGGTATAGCGGTTCGTCGCCCCCGTCAGTTTTCGATGCACGTCTTCCTTCCACGCCTTCACATCGAGCCAGACGGCGTCTAAGCCAGCCGCGACTAGCTCTTCCACGTTCTCTCGGACCAATCCGAACCCGTTCGTCTCGAGAAGAACCCAGAGATCGTCTGTCTTGGACTTGAGCCCCCTTATCGATTCAACGTAGAATTCGGGACGACACACGATGTCACCGCCCGTGAACGCCACGATGTTGCGCGCGGGCCCCCACCCTTGGGGACTGGGGACTACTTGATCCGGGTCCAATTCGCCCGGACACCACTCCGGCCTCTCATCTAGCGTCACACATTGACCACATCCCAGGCACAGATCTATAGCGTGGAACGACGTGGCGCGACTCCGCGGTTCCCAGACTGTGACTGTTTCGCGGTACTCCAGGGCGTGTCGGACGAAGTCCTCGGAGCTCCACCACGTACCTACGGGACGCTGCGTGAACTTCCAAGAATGACAGAACAAGCATTCCCAATTGCAGCAGCTCTGGTACACGGAGTAGTAATGCTCGGGTCGCGACAGGTGGGCGTCGTGTATCAATCGCTTCCCATCGCGTAAGCCGACCTTACAGGCGGGTTTGTCCCCGATCTCGCATCTCTCGGCCTTTCCGTACCCGAGCTCAGTCATCCTGCAGGTCAACCTTCAGCTCGATCCCCCGGCGGCGCGCCTCGAGCAGTATCTCACGCTTCGGGAGGTTAACCACTTCTCGCAGCCGGCGCAACTCCTCCCCTGTGAGCTCATCGAGCCTACGCAGTTCCATGTTCAGACGTCGTCTGGCAAACCGTGGTGATTGTACCCGTAGGATCGCCCGCTCCAGTGACTCACCATCAACGATTACGCGAGAGAGTGCCTCCACGAGCGCGTTGATCCTGTCCGGAACTCCGACGATGCTACCACCGAGCGTGATACGACGTCGCTCGACATCGCATGGGATGCCGGGAGCTAGCTTCGCAGTCCATCCGCGCATATTCTCGTCGACGATCCCACCCAGTACGAAGACGGTATCCTCCCGTATTTCGTTCTCGTCGAGTTCTTCCTCGGCGTTGGGATCTAAGAGGATGACTCTATCCACACTGAGTTCGGCGATCAAGTCCTCCCAGTCCTTGTACAACCCTCCCTCGAAGGAGGGAAAAGCCTTCAGGAACCTCTCCTCGGCTTCGGGGGTGACGTTGACCAAGCTCATATGATGGTCCGAAAGGTACAATCGGAGCGTCGAAGCCGTCACGGCGGTTTGACGTATCAGGTTGGTACGGCCGAAGTCGGAATGCTCACCCCAGAACCGGTAGTCTACCACGAAATGTGGACGGGCTGGGTAGTCCGGTACTGCTTCCGCGAGCTCTTCAGGAGGTACATCCTGACCACTCGGCGTCGCCCGGTAATCGGAGGTAATCTCATCGCCGGGAACCGCGAGCGACAGCCCACGCCAGGAGGTGTAGATTCTGACGGGTCTCTCTTCGGCCTCGAATCCTAGCCCCTTGCGGACTGCGTACAGTACGAACCTGTTCACCGCCGCGCGGCCTGTAGCTCTCCCGGGTTTGTACGATCTCGGAACTAGGACGTTAGCCGCCCCTAAGATCTCCAGAAGCGCCTCGGAGGGAGTGAGCGGCAGATTACTTTCGCCCCCGCGGTTCGACTTCAACGCGGATCAGACCTTTCAGCCCATCGAGTTCCTGAAGGACTTCCTCATGAACGACGTTCTCCGCTTCGAATTCCATGATGGCGATTCCATCCTCCACCTTGAGCTCGGTTTCTAAGATGTTAACGCCGGCGCTCGCCAACCGGTTGGTGACGTCTGCGAGTAATCCCGGCCGATCTTCTGCCTCGATCAATATCCTAGCATGACCGCCGCCGCGTCGGGCGATTGTGACTCTACCACCCGATCGCACGAGAAGAACGGCGTCCTTGGTCGGATAAACACCACCCCCGCGCCCCGGTTTAGTCTCGACGAGTCCTAGATCTTTGAGGATCTTGATGTATCGGTCCAGCGTACTCCTATGGAGTCCTAACTGTCTCGAGATCTCTGAGACGGTAATCCCGGAGTTATTCACCACCAGTTCCAAGATGTCACGGGCGCGGCCGCTAAGGCGCGATCCCGATACCCCCCAATACCTTTCGGTATTTACACAAAAGTCTGGCGGTCTAAAGTCCTCGGGGTGAGGCCGGTGTCAGCCGACTGGATTCCCGATTCACCGGACGAACTATTTCGGAAGATACATTCCGGCGAAGTGATAGAGCTCGGCCAGAACACCAACCGGCTGGGACCGCCCGAGGAGGTACGCAGGGCGGTGGTGCGCGCCGTACTGGAGGCACCGTACAACGTGTACGCACACCCGCAGGGCGACCGTCGACTTCGAGAGGGACTCCTGGAGTACTTCGAACTCGACGACGATTTCGACGCTGTGATAACCAACGGCGCTATCGAAGGCGTCCACGCCGTCATCAGGGCGTTCGCTAGCAACGGTGTGGCCGTAACTCCGGATCCAGGGTACAAGACTATTGACAGTATGATGATGGCGGAGGGAGTTCACGTCCAGGAGGTCGATATATATTCCGAGGAATTCAACTATCAGATGACTGCAGACGCCGTGATGGAGGAGTTCGATGGCAACCTCCGGGAGCTCGATCTCATTTTCGTAATAAACCCTTCCAACCCGCTCGGCAGCTCCATGTCCGATCGAGAGCTCCGGAGTCTCGTGGAGCTCGCCCAAGACTCGGACGCGTTCCTAGTACACGACTGTACGTACAGGGACTTCGCTCCGGAACAGCCAGTAGCCTGTGAAATGGACCCGGAACGCTGCGTCGACTTGTACAGTTTCTCCAAGACGTACGGACTCGCCGGTCTTCGGATCGGGGCTGTGATCGGAGAGCGGAAACTGCTGGAGCAGATATCTAAATACAAGGTGAGCAAGCTAGGGATAAACATGATAGCTCAGGAGGCCGCCATCACCGCCTTGAGAGTTCGTGATCGATGGATCCCGAGACTGCTCAGGGAGGTCACGCGGAATCAGCGTCTGATCAAGCGTGAGTGTGAAGGGGACGGAATAAAGATACCAGTGTATCCATCGCACGCTAACTGTCTCGTGATCGACTTCTCCGAGTACGGGCACATCGACTCGAAAACCGTCGTGGGTAAACTGTACTCCGAGTACGGTATCTTCGTGAGAACGGGCTACTACACCAGCCCACGCCGCGGTAAGGGGTTCATCCGAGTGGCGTTTTCGGCTCCACGGGAGGACATAGAGCAGTTCTGTGAAGCCTTCAACGAGGTTATGGGGGAGTTGATCAAGTCGTGAGCTCTGAGATCGTTCTGGAGCACGATGTACTCACTGCACTTCGTGAGGGCGGTCTCGAAACGCCACGATTCACTGTCCTCAAACGCCCCGAGGAGGCATCCGACGTACCGTTCGATCCACCCTACACAGTCAAGCTCCTTCATCCTGGAGTCACGCATCGGGCCCGTGTCGGTGCCATATACACGGCCGTACCATCCAAGAAGCGACTCGAACGACGTGTGGCCGAACTGTTAGAGCGCTGGCCCGACGCAGTCGGTGTCATCGTTCAAGAGCATTTAAACGTCGTCGAGGGTATAGAGGCCTTCTTGGGTATAAAGGAGGACGACACCTTCGGTACCGTCGTACTGCTCGGCCTCGGAGGGAAACTCGTCGAAGAACTTCGAGCCTACATCGTTCGGCGACCACCGGTTGACGGCGAGGACGTCGAGAGAGGTCTCTGCAGAGTGCCCGGAGGTGAACGATTACTCTCCGAGATATGTCCTAACCGACTCGCCGAAGTCGTCAACGCGGCCCACGAGGTGTACAAGGGGAAAGGATGGTCCGAACTCGACGTGAACCCACTCCTTCTGATCGACGGTGAAGCGATAGCGTTAGACGGTCTGGCCAAGAAAGCCGACTGACCGCTCACCCTACGATGGATCGGCATATCGAGTCTTCCCATCCATTGCTGCCAAGTAGCGGATGGCGAGCGCTAACGTCGGAATACGTTCCGCGTCCGCATCCGAGCCGTCGGGAGACACACTGGGGAAAACTATAAGTAATGTGGGTTCGCGGGAGATGTATGTTCTAGGTGAAGGAGGTGTGAAAGCTTGGAAGGGAAGGACAAGCCCGTGGATGTTGGGGACGTTTACGAGGTGAAAATCGAGGACGTAGGGAAGCGAGGTGATGGTGTCGCGAAGGTCAATGGGTTCGTAATATTCGTGCCAGAAGCGGAGAAGGGTGATAAGGTGCTAGTGAGGATAGTGTCAGTACGTGACACGTACGCCATAGGCAGAATTGTTGAAATCTAGCGGGGCAATTTTCTCTGCCACCCGCACGTATAGTTTCAATCCTCAGGACGTTCAATGATCTCGCGAATCGTCTTCACGACCTCACGTTCCTTCTCCCGGATTCCCACCACGGACAGCACCCGTTGGTGCAGTGCCCTCCGTAACTCCTCGAAATCTAAGATTTCGTCCCGGACTATAGGTGCTTGTCGCCATCGCCCGAGTTGTCGTGAACGGAGGAGATCGGGCTGTAAGTACGTACGAAGGCTACCCTCCGCGGTTAGAGCGTGACCGACGTCCGTGAACCCATATCCCGACGCCCGGAATATCTCCTCCATCTCATCCGCGCTGGTGCCCAGCAGTATCGAGTGATCCGGCATGTTCTCAACGAGCGGCTCGGCACCGAACGAGCGGACCTCATCGGCGAGTTCTCCCAAGGTCTCGATGGTGAGCTCGATGACTATTAGGTCGGGATCGTCAACCAGTGTCAAGTGTTAGGGACTGAACCGTATCCAACTCCGCGGCGAGCTCGGCATGCCCTCCAGGATGTACTCATGGTGATGATAGCTAGGGACCGCCCGGTAGTTTCAATATTGCTCCCGTCGATTCTGATGCTGAGGGGGCGGAACCCGTGGCGGTAGTAATGGAGATTTCGTTCTACCCGATCGGGACCGGATCACCGAGCGTTAGCGATGAGATAGCCGAGGTAGTGAAAGCTCTGAAGGAAGCCGGATTCGAGCCGCAGGTAGGCCCGATGAGCACCGTAGTGGAGGTGGAAACCTTCGAGGACACTTTAGAGGCTCTCCGCATCGCTAGGAAGGCCGCATTGCGCGCGGTGGACCGTGCCGTGTTCGTTGTCAAGATAGACGAGCGCAGGGATAAGGAGCTAACCGCGGAGGGTAAAGTGCGGTCTGTGGAACAGAAGATTCAGGAGTAGTAGAGGTCGATAACGCGACCGAGCAGATCACTAAGTACACGTTCCGCGACTTCCGTGACCTCTTTGGCCTCCTCGGAGTCCGTACCGTGCGAGGCCAGTAGAACCTTCTCTCCCAACTTCACCTTTCCAGCGAAGACCTCCTTAGTCCTTCCCCGACCGTACACCTCCACCGCATGTCCTTTGGGTAAGTCTTCTCTCTCTTCGACGCGCAGTAGCCTCGGTTTCTCCCCCAAGATGTTCCCCACGCTACGCTCCAGCGTCTTGCGGGCCTCCAACAGAATTTCGTCTTCGATCTCGCGGCTGAGTTCGGTCTTCTCCGTAGAGAACTTGAGCTTGTCACCGCGGTGGCTGAGGTAGGTACGTTCCGGCAAGGACTCTTCGTCTAGAGCCGCGAAGAGGGTGCGATCAGGGAGAGCCGTGAGGTAAAGGTGTCGCATCTGCGCCCCCGTATCTAAACTACCGTGCCGGTCACCGATTGTTAGCAATTTTCCCGACAGAGTTTTGCGAAAGCGCATTGAGGTACGTCACGGATTACATAACGTTAGAGGTGCTGTGAGCGTATTCAGGCGGCCGTTTTACGTCCAGGTACCGGTGCAAGATCACGATGCATTGGTCGGAGTGATAGGGGATCGGCCCAACCGATATCACAGCATCGGCACGCCGTCTCAACAGTCGATCCTGCTCCGGCGTAGGACCTTCATGATCTCCGAGGACGAACACGGCATCGGGCTCCGGTTCCACTTCCTCTAAATCCCGGCCGTCCTCACTCATATAGTAGAGCTTGGTACCTTTCATCTCATCGAGCAAGTCCTGGAGGTCCGCGCGGCGGACGAAGATCCCGGGATGAGGTTCGGTGTCCGGGTCTGCCGCGAGGGCGCGCCGAAGATGGATCGCAGTGGTACGCTCGTCAGGGTACAAACGGCGCACACGACGACCCGTCACGGTGATGGTTTTCGGGGGATCGTTAGGACCGCGCAGTAGGAGATGTACCACCGTATCCGTACGAACCCCGTGGGAATACAGTAGAGATTGGGTCGTAACGCGACACACCAGATCGAAGCGTCCGGAGCCGGGAAGATCCTTGAGCCGTACACGATCGGGTGACGTAGGTGCGTGGTTGAACAGTACGAGGAACTCTCTCACGTTACGACCCCCGTAACGATCTAGGTGGGAGGGGGGTTCACGAGGCCTCCTCTATAAGCTCCTTGAACTGCTCATCGATCTTCTTCCGGATCTCCTGTATCTTATCCTCCGCTTCCTCGTTGGATATCACCTTCATCCTGGCGATGTCGTCGATGACGTCGAGCTTGAGGATCTCGTCCACCGGTACTCCCTTGTCCACGGCCTCCTCGGCCCTCTCCTTGAAGTGTAGGATGGTCTTGAGCATCTCGTACTGCTTCTCGGGCGGGCAGTACGTGTCAACCTCGTGGAACGCGTTCTGCTGCAGGAAATCCTCACGGATCATCCTCGCTACCTCCAGGATCAAGCGCTCGCTCTCCGGTAGCGCGTCAGGCCCTACCAACTGCACGATCTCCTCCAGCTCCGATTCGCGCTGAAGTATCTCCATGGCTTCGTCGCGTAGTTCCCTCCAATCGTTGCCGACTTCCTCGTGCCACCAGTTTTCTACGTCGTCCAAGTACAGCGAGTACGACTGCAACCAGTTGATCGCCGGAAAGTGCCGACGGTCCGCCAGCTTAGAGTCGAGCGCCCAGAAGACCTTCACGATACGGAGAGTGTTCTGCGTCACTGGCTCCGAGAAGTCGCCACCCGGTGGGGATACAGCTCCTACCACGGTGACCGAACCTACTCTGTCGTCGGAACCCAGACAGACGACTCGACCCGCACGCTCGTAGAACTCGGCCAATCTGGAGGCTAGGTACGCCGGATAACCTTCCTCACCCGGCATTTCCTCCAGTCGACCCGAAATCTCACGCAGCGCCTCAGCCCACCGCGACGTGGAGTCAGCCATGAGCGCCACGTCGTATCCCATGTCCCGGTAGTACTCCGCTATTGTGATACCGGTGTAGATACAGGCCTCACGGGCCGCCACCGGCATGTTGGAGGTGTTCGCTACCAGGACCGTACGCTCCATCAGGGGTCTACCCGTTCGTGGGTCCTCGAGCTCCGGGAAGTCCTCAAGCACCTCGGTCATCTCGTTACCACGCTCTCCGCATCCGATGTACACCACTACATGGGCGTCCGCCCACTTCGCCAGCTGCTGCTGAGTAACCGTCTTACCGCTCCCGAACGGCCCCGGAATGGCGGCGGTTCCACCTTTGGCTACGGGGAAGAATGTATCAATGACACGTTGACCCGTGATCATGGGCTCCTCTGGGTCGAGCTTGCGCTTGTAAGGTCGCGGCTTCCGCACGGGCCACTCCTGCATCATTGTGACTTCGTGCTCCTCACCTTCCTCGTCCTCGATGACGGCGATGGTATCCTCCACAGTGTACTCTCCGTCGGCCGCGATCTCGATTACTTCACCGGATATTCCTGGTGGAACCATGATCTTGTGCTCGATGAGCTCCGTCTCCGGCACGGTTCCGAGGATGTCGCCACCTTCGACTTTCTCTCCTTCCTTGACCTTAGGAGTGAACTCCCACTTTTTCTTCCGGTCCAAGGCCGGCACGAGGATACCACGCTCGACGAAGTCACCAACCTCCTTACGGATCTCGGGCAGCGGACGCTGGATTCCGTCGAAGATCTGAGTAAGCAGTCCGGGGCCTAGCTCCACGGACAGGAGCTCTCCAGTCCCCTTGACGGGCTCACCGGGCTGCAGACCGGTAGTCTCCTCGTAGACCTGTATGGTAGCCCGGTCACCTTCGATGTTGATGACCTCACCGATTAGACCCTCGTCGCCGACCCGGAATACCTCGTACATCTTCGCGCCCTCACAACCCACCGCTTCCACGACGGGTCCCGCGATTTTAACTATCTCACCTTTCACGCCGTTGGACACGGAAGATCCCCCTAACGCTCGATGCGTTCGAGGTCGATCTCCACCCCTACGGCCTTTTTAACTATCTCCTCGATCTCGAACTCCTCGGCCGGGCCTTCCGGTCCGGGAACGGTCACGAAAATAGGAGTAGCCTCACCTCGAGAGACCTTCTCCCGTTGAATCTCCTCTACTTCTTCCTTCACCTTTTCGGCCACATCTTCGGTGAGAATGATTATCCCGACTTCAGGGTCTGAAGCTAGCTTTTTCACGGCCTCCTTAGGATCCTCACGGTCCGCGTCGATCGTTCGCACACCAACGAGTCTGAACCCAGGGGCGACAGACCCGTTCACCACGGCGGCCACTACGTACACGGGTCGTTCCCCCTACACTAACATGGTCTCGACGTCCGCCACCTTGGAGTTGACGAGGGAGATCACGTTATCGACCTCACGCTGCTTTTCGTACACCGCATGTACTACGGCCGGTGCTCCGATGAGATCGGATCCCGCCACCTCTCGGGCTAGCTCATAGCGGGCTTTACGGAGGGCTTCATCGAAAACTTGGACTCCACGTCCTTCTGAGTACTCCTCGGCGGCCTCCTCCAGGTACGACCCGAGGGAGGTCCCTGAGAGTCTCTCAACGACCTCTAGTGGATCTTCTGCTTCCGCCAGCTCCCGCTTCCTCCACTCGGCTAGCTCCCAACCGCCTTCCGCCATAGCCTCGAGCACACGTTCCGGGTCCAGGTTCAGGATCGCACCTCGAAGCGCAACCTCCACGTTGTATAGGTCGATCTCAAGACCGACCAGTCTGGCCAGTTCCTCGTCAACCTTCTCGCTCACCACCAGATCCCACAAATGCTCGTAGTAAGCCCTATCGAGGGCCAACTCTAGCGGTAGTAGAAGACCCGACTCCTCGTACTCACGCAGGGCTTCCTCTAATCCGCAGTCGTACGGAGTTCCGCGTAAATGGTCTACGACCTCCGGAACTGAACGCGCTTCCTTTAGCTCTCGCCAGGCTTCTTCCTCGAGCAGTACGGGCGCGTCCACGAGGTATTTTGGTTCCTCACCCGCATGACGCGCACGCAGTACCGCCTTGATGTCCTCTAGCTCGTACTTGGCCATCAGGGCCCGTGCTAGCTCGGAAACGTCCTCCGGGCTGGTCTCGACGATCCTCCCCATCACAGACTCGACAGCACGGCGCTTGAGCTCTATCTCGAGGGGGGCCGTGTTCCCGTCGAGTACTGACCGAGCCGCTTCGGGCTCGACTCCGAGTTCCTCGAGCCTTGTGACCAGGTCCCGCATCGAAGCGTCCTTGAGTTCCTCGTAATCCTCATCTGATAGTGTCTCCGCCTCGACGGCCTTGGCCCTGGGGAGCGGGTAAGCGTAGGGGGCGTACCGCCAAACGACGTCGGTGATCGGTATGGACAAGATTATCGAGAGCACCGTAACCAGCGCGATGATCCCGACGGCAAGAAGGACATAATCTTGCAGGCCGGTCAGTCCTAGCAAGGATTATCCCCCGAAGAGCGTCTCCGAGACTCGTCTAACTATCTCGGAGCGTCTGCGACGGAGCCGAGCATCGACGGTGTTGTCGTACACCTCGGAGCCGTCCTTACTCTCCGCGATCACACCACCCACGGCCTCCACCGGCTCGCCCAGCTCGACGTCTTTACCGGTCTCGTCACGGATCTCCGAGAGCATCTCGTCCAGCAGCATCAGATCGTTCTCGTTGGCTCGGAGCATGACTTCATCGGAGGAAATCGCGTTCACGGCCTCGATGGCGGAACGCTTGAGGAACTCTAGGTACTCCTTCCGACCCTCCTCCGCCAGCTCCCTGATCTTCTTCTCGGCCAGCTCGATCGCCTTCTCGATGTACTCCTCCTTAACCCGAAGCCTCTCCTGACGGATCTCCAGCCTTGCCTGTGCTATCTCGCGTCTCCGTCTGGTCTCGGCTTCACGCCGAGCACGGTCCAAAATCTCTCGACGCACCTCCTCGGCTTCACGCTCCGCCTTTTCACGGATACGTTCCGCGTCTCGTCTCGCCTCCTCTAGTATCTCTTCGGCCTCCTTCTCGGCATCTTCCAGGATCTTACGCTCGAGCTCCTCTACACCCATGTGTGACACCCCAACTTAGCGAAGAATATAATATATGGTGATTAGGAAGCCGCGAGGGCGGCGAACACGATCAGGATCGCGGTGAGTAGTCCGTAGATCGCTTGAGTCTCCGGGAGCACCGAGAACACAAGGGATTTTCCGAACACCTGCTCCCGCCTCACCATCGAGGCGGAACCGCGGGCTGCCGTGATACCCTGTCCGACTCCGGATAGTCCCGAGAAACCTACTGCAATTCCAGCGGCGACGGCTGCGAAGCCTACGGCTATGCTCACCTTGCCAGCACCTCCAAGCACTCCAGCTAGTGACATGCTCAGGATGGCGATCAGCAGTCCGTAGATGGATCGTGTCTCCGGTAAGATGGACAGGATCAGTGACCTGGCGAACATCTCCGTACGTTCCGCGAGTGCACCGGTACCTCCTGCTGCCGCGATACCCTGACCGATACCCGAAGTACCAGCGATTCCGACGGCTAAGCCGGCGCCTATACCGATCAGACCGGCTGCGGCCGCCAGATGAGCTCCGGCCCCTGTCAGCACCGGTGTTAGAGCCAAGATCCCAGCTAACAGTCCGTATATGGACTGTGTCTCCGGCAGGATCGAGAACACGATGGACCGGCCGAAGTTACCTGGATCTTCGGCGGTCGCCCGAGCTCCCGCTGCCGCGGAGATACCCTGACCGATACCCGAACTACCGGCCATTCCGACGGCTAGGCCGGCACCGAGGGTAGCGAGTCCCACACCCAAGGCCGGGTTCTTGGGACCTCCGAGTATGCCGGCGAACATCATGATCAGGATGGCGATCAGCAGTCCGTAGATCGCCTGAGTCTCAGGGAACACCGAGAATAGCAATGAACGGCCGAACATCCCTGGGTCCTTCACCACGCTGCTGATACCCGTGGCGGCCGTAACTCCCTGACCGACTCCCGATAGACCCGCTAAACCGATGGCCAGACCGGCGCCGAGGGCCGCTAGGCCGACGGCCTCATTACCGCTGAAAGCTCCTCCCATCAGGCCGAGTCCGACCATTACTAGTATCGCCACTAACAACCCGTAAATGGATCGCGTCTCCGGCAGGATCGAGAAGATCAGCGAGCGACCGAACGAGCCCGGATCCTGTTTCAATGCTCCAATACCAGCTGCCGCGGCGATACCCTGACCGATACCGGAAAAGCCGGCGATTCCGACAGCCAATCCCGCTCCAAGAGCCGCGAGTCCCGCGCCTACCGGGGAACCGGCCTTCATCGCGAACACTGCTAATAGGATGCCGATAAGTAGTCCGTATATGGACTGTGTCTCCGGCAGGATCGAGAACACCACCGATCTGCCGAAGAGTTCCTCCATCTCCGCGGACGTTCCTATACCGCCCGCCGCGGAGATACCCTGACCGATCGCGGAGCTACCCGCCAGTCCGACCGCCAAACCGGCACCGACCGCGGCGAGGCCCGCTCCCAGTCCGATGTTAGCTCCCGATCCACCAAGTATTCCGGCGAACATCATGATCAGGATCGCGGTGAGTAGTCCGTAGATCGCTTGAGTCTCCGGGAGCACCGAGAAGATGATAGCTCGACCGAAGAAGCCCTCGTTCTTCACTAGGGTGGAGGCGCCCGTCGCCGCGGTGAAGCCCTGACCGATTCCAGAAACACCCACGAGACCTACCGCCATACCAGCTCCGATGAGCGCCAAGCCGGCACCGACGGAGCCCGACTTCATCATGAAGAGCGCCAGTATCGCCACTAACAGCCCGTAGATGGCTCGCGTCTCCGGGAGTACAGAGAGGACCATCCCCCGTACGAAAAGTTCGGCACGCTCTATCATCGCCCTGATCCCGCTGGCCGCGGCGATACCCTGACCGATACCAGACGTTCCTCCGAAGCCCACGGCGAGACCCGCGCCGACGGCAGCTAGTCCCGCGGCCAGTGTCGGCTTTCCGGAGCCCAAGAAGAACATCGCCAGGATCGCGGTGAGTAGTCCGTAGATCGCTTGAGTCTCCGGGAGCACCGAGAAGACTATTAACCTACCGAAAAGCTCCTCCTTACGTAGGACCCCCGCGATCCCACTGGCAGCCGCGATACCCTGACCGATACCAGAAGTACCAGCGATTCCGACTGCGAGACCCATTCCTAAAGCCGCGAGTCCCGCCGCTAGACTTAGATCCGGCTTGAGCAATGAGAACAGCGTTAAAATCGCTACTAGCAGCCCGTAAATGGCCTGAGTCTCCGGCAACACCGAGAATACGATCGCCCGGCCGAACACTCCTTCCTCCTCGATCAGGGACTTGATCCCGCTGGCCGCGGCGATACCTTGACCAATACCAGAAGTACCGGCAAGCCCTACAGCCAGTCCAGCACCGATCGCCGCGAGACCCGCACCGACTGAAACGCTGGCGGAGCCTCCCAGCAGACCGACGAAGTTGACGATAAGGATCGCGGTGAGTAGTCCGTAGATCGCTTGAGTCTCCGGGAGCACCGAGAAGACTATTAACCTACCGAAAAGCTCCTCCTTACGTAGGACCCCCGCGATCCCACTGGCAGCCGCGATACCCTGACCGATACCAGAAGTACCGGCAAGCCCTACAGCCAGTCCAGCACCGATCGCCGACAGTCCCGCTCCCAGTGAGACCTTGCCACCGGCTCCGCCGAGCAGGCCGGAGCCGACCATGATGATGATCGACACCAGCAGTCCGTAGATGGCTTGGGTTTCAGGCAATACGGCGTAGACGATGGCTCGACCGAAGAGGGATTCATCCTTGAGTACTGCCCCTATTCCGCTGGCTGCGGCGATACCCTGACCGATACCGGATATGCCGGCGAGTCCCACGGCGAGACCAGCACCCAGGGCCGCCAGTGCGGCACCCACGGTAACGGCCTTCACAGCTCCGAGCAATCCAACTCCGACCATGATCAGGATCGCGGTGAGTAGTCCGTAGATCGCTTGAGTCTCCGGGAGCACCGAGAACACGATCGCTTTACCGAACGTCGCTTCGTCTTCAGCTACCGCCCCGGCACCGGCGGCAGCGGCGATACCCTGACCTATACCGGAACCCACACCCGCGACGCCGGCCGCCAGACCCGCTCCGATGGCGGCGATCATGAGTTCGGTACTCACCATACCGGATTTCCCCCTCAAGCGCGTATTTTTACGTGCTCACCCTTGAGTTCTAGCGGCTCGAACGGCTTTCCACCTCCTTCGTAGAACTTGCTGAAGAACTCGACGTAGTGCAATCGTAGACTGTGCACGAAGGCTCCAAGCCCGTTCATTGCCATGTTGAACACGTGTCCACCAATGAGGATGATACTTGCGATCACATACCCTGCCACGCCGAGTCCTTCGACCATTTTAGCCAGCAGGTTAACCACCAGCGCAATACCGGCGGTTGACAGACACCCGGCTAGCAGTCGTGAGTAGGACAGTATGTCGCCCATGAACCCGATAGTGTCCAGAACACCCAGGAGATTGTGACCGGCCAGTACGAGGACGAAGCCCATTACCGCGATGGCGATTCCGGTGTATCCGAGTGGTGTGTAAATACCACCCGTCTTGTACGCTACCGCCACCAGCAAACCGCCGAGAAGGATCAGGAACCAGCACAGGTAGTCGAGCATAAAGGATCTCATGTCACGCTGCTTTCTGAGGGAGATGTACATTCCGAGTATCAACCCGATACCGACATGGAGAACTCCGAAGCCCAACGCCACGATGAGTATCGTGATCGGGTCCTTCATCGGGTCTATCCATAGGGGCTTGATCCCTAACAGGTTCCCGAAGTAACCGCCGGTGAGTACACCTAGGATGATCGTGACGATACCAGCGTACATCAGTATCTCGGAGAACTTCCGGATGCTCTCGTCGACCCGTCCTGCTCCGATACGGATCGCTGCGGCCAGCGCCGTGAGAATGGCTCCGTAGGCGGCATCCGTCAGGATGAAACCGAAGTATATCGGGAAGAATACCGCCACTATCGGTGTTGGATCGATCTCAGTAGGCTTCGGCAGGGAGAACATCTCCACGAGGGTTTCGAAAGGCTGGATGAACCTCGGGTTTCGTAGGCGTACGGGCATGTTCTCGAGGTCCGATGGCTTTCGTACTACTATCTCGCATAGTCCCTCGGTAGCCTCCTTCACGACCTCCTTGAACCTGTCTATTTCCTTCTCCGGCACCCAGCCGTAGATCAAGTAGGTTCTGTCAGTCATGGCGAGCTTAGGCAACACGTCGAACAGCTCGCGCTCGTTCTCCAGAAGCTCCACCCACGCCCGGATCTCCGTACCATGCTCCTCGTAGAATTCCGCGAGTTCATGCTTCGTTCGCTCGAGCTCGTCTTTGACTTCTTCGATCTCCTCAGCCAACTCCTCGTGGACTATCTGAACGGAACCTTCACGACCTTCTAGAACCTCGTTCACTACCTCCTCTTCCATGGCTCCGAACCTGCGGATTTCGGACTCTATCCTGCTACCCTTCGGGAACACTATCACTGCTATGGGGTCACCGTCTTCGGTTTCCCCTACCTTACCCACGTACGCGGGTCCGCCGTCGAGCTCCTGGACTAGATCGTCCCAAGAGTCGGCCCGTACGGTGTAGAGTCGAGCGACCACACGCGGTCCTTCTCCCAAATTGGAGACGTCGAAATCCTCCTCGACATATTCCAGGAAGGAACGCGCCTCCTTGAGTCGCTCGAGCTCGTCCTTAAGCTCGTTCAGCCGATTCAGTTTCTCCATGGCCTTGGACTCCAGTTCCTCGAGGAACTCGTTCGCGTCCTCTACGATCTCTTCGGTCGGCTTGAGCTCGAACTCCACGGTTTCGGGCCGCTCCGCACTGAACATCGGTCTCAATGCGTCGAGTAACCCAGTGGACCGAACCTCCTCATGGATGCGACGGAGCGATTCCTCGATCCTAGCGAGCCGTGTGAGTACGTCTGTGAGCTTCATCAGTTCCTGAGGTACCTCCGGGCGCTTCACACCGTAGAACTTCTCGACTCCATGAGCCTCCCAGAAATCCTCGACATGGAGGCAACCCTCGAGCTGAACCCGCTTGAGTAGGTCCGACACTTTCTCGTCCAAGCAGAACACGAAGACCTCACGCATAGGTTCGATGGCCACTACTCACTCCCCCAGAACTAGCCCGACGACGGCATCTGCGGCTTCATCCAGTCTCTCCTCGGCCTGACTTCGAAGTTTCTCGATCTCCCGCTCACCCTCCTCGCGGACTTTACGAGCCTCCTCACGGGCTTCCTTCAACGCCTGCTGGAGGATCTTCTCTGCCTCCTCTTCGGCCTCCACGCGAGCCTTCCTGACGATTTCCTCGACTTCCTTCTCGGCCTCCTCGACGATCTTCTCGGCCTTCTCACGAGCTTCCTCGACCTTACGCTGCGCCTCAGTTTCGGCGGATCGGATGCGGTCTAGGACCTGAGCGACGGACGCCATGTGAGTCACTCCCCTTCGTCGCGGCCTTTGAAGAGCTTCTCGACCTTCTTGAGTTTGTCACGTAGCGCGAGCACGAGGACCCGATCACCAGGGTTTATTTCCGTGTCGCCGCGGGGCAGCTCCAGCTCATCATCCCGATATATAGCTACTATCACGCAGTCGGCCGGAATCTCCGAGATTTTCTTCCCGGATACTTGAGAGTCTTCGGTTACCTCGAACTCCAAGAGCTCGGCCTCGCCGCGCCCGAACATAATCATATCTACGAGATTAGGCCTCGTAATCGCCTTCTCTATAAGTTGCGCGGCACTGCGATCGGGGTTTACGACTGCGTCTACTCCTAGGCGTCGGAATACGTCCACGAACCTGTCATCAGTCACACGGGATACGACCCGCTCGACACCGAATTCCTCCTTAGCTATTAGGGATACGGCGAGATTGACCTCATCCTTATCGGTCACGGCCGCGACGACGTCCGCGGTCTCGATCTCGGCGTCCTGCAACACGTCGAGATCGGTGGCGTCTCCCTGGATGACCAGGATGTCCAGTTCGGACTGCGCGAGTTCCCTGGCTCTCCTTTTATCCTTTTCTATCACGACGACGTCATGACCGTGAGCTATCAGCAACTCGGCCAGTATCCTACCGACGCGTCCGCCCCCCACGACAACTACGTACATGACACTGCCCCCGGAGAACCTCACCCTGGAGGGCGAAGGGTCAGTCCTTACCCTTGACGACGAGCCTTTTCGGGATCAAAGCCAGCCAGTAGAGGGCCGCTAGGCACGGAAGGACTTCCAATCTACCTATCCACATATGGAAGATAAGCAGGATTTTCACGAACGCCGGCGCATTAGGCGCCGTGATCCCCGAGGACAGCCCGACGCCGCCCTGTGCTGACGCGACCTCGAACAGGGCGTCGACCAGAGGGTACCCGTACGCCGTGAGCAGCAGCGTGCCTATGAGCAGGAAGAGCAAGTACGCTGAGGCGATCGCGAACGCGTCGGAGATCTCATCATAAGAGAGCACCCTACTGCCGATGCGAGGAACGACGATGCCTCGGATAGGTTGAGTCCTGCGTGCTATGGCCGCCTTCACGGCTTCCGCCATGATCAGGAAGCGCAGAATCTTGATGGCTCCTGCCGTAGAGGCCGTGGATCCTCCGATTATCATGAGTACGGTTATGGCCAGCTTGACGTATTCGGGAAACGATTGAACGTCCGCATTGGAAAATCCGCAGCAGGTGATGGCGGACACCGCCTGATACCCGTAGTATCGGACGATGTCCCACGCTCGGTCGCCGGATACCGAGCTCGCATACGCGGTGACAGCGATGACGAGACCGATCATGGTGAGGAACTGTCGATCTTGGAGGTACTGTCGAAGTGCCTTAATGATCCGCGCTGGAAGTTCAATGGAGGACGTACGGAAGGTCTTGGCTACCCTGTAGTGAGTTACGAAGCTGGTGGCTCCGAGCACCATGAGAACAACCGTGATTAGTTCAACGGCCGGTGAGTGCCACGCGGCGACGCTCTCGGACCGCGTGGAGAACCCTCCGGTGGCAACAGCGGTCATGGAGTGGTTTAGCGCGTCGAATGGATTCATTCCCGCGGCCCACAGGGCTAGGAAACCCACCGCGGTGATCGTAATGTAAATCTTCCACATCTCTTTCGCTGTGTTAACGACGTTCGGTCTGATCCGCTCCTCACGGGCCTCGGCGACGTACAGAAGGCTCGGTGTTTCGAACCTGAGGATACTGATAATCGACACGACGATGCCTAATCCTCCTACCCACTGCTCGAGGCTTCTCCAGAACAGGATCGTACGATGCGCGTGATCGATGTCAGGGAGTACGGTGAGACCTGTCGTAGTCCATCCGGACATGCTTTCGAAGTAAGCGTCTAGCCACGACATGTGTTCGCAGAACCGGTAAGGAAGCGATGTGAAGAGTGGAATAACGAGCCAAATTATGGGCACGGCGACGATCGCATGTCTCGGACGGACGTGACGCTCAACCCTCGCGATCCGCTCGAGGGTGATCCCGAAGACGAACATGAGGGTGGAAGTCAAGAGGAGAGGAGCGATGCAATCTAATTCCCCGTAAAGTAGCGAAATCGGGAGAGGTAGTAGCGGGAGCACGGCGGCGACTTTCACGACGGTTCCCAGGATCTTGCTTACCAGCTTCACATCCACGATCGGATCCGTTTCTATCCCCCCCTACTCCACTCCGAGTACCTTCTTCAGTAGGTCCGCGTACACCGGTCTGGTGATGACGACACCGTAAAACGCTCCGGCGATGGTCATTATCGCGAACCCCTTCAGGAGACCCATACCGGCGACGAACAATACCGCCATCGCCGCCGCCAGCGTCGCGAACGACGCCAGTACTACGCTGAAAGCCCGCTTGATCCGTTGACGGAGTGCGACCTCTTCCTTCCTACGCTCACCGCGGACGATCTCGTCAGTGATCACTATGAGATCGTCCACGCCGCTACCTATCGATAGGATGATTCCCGCTAACGCGGGCAGGTCGATCGTAAAACCCGTTAGCGAGGCAAGACCTATGAGGAAGACTACCTCGGAGAATCCAGTAAACAGTATCGGACCAGAGATCCTGATGTCCCTGTACCTCAGCGCGATGATCACCGACACTGCCGCGAACGCGATCGCTCCGGCGATCATCGCCATCTTGAGGAAGTTCTGACCCAACGTGGCGGACACGGAGTAAACACCCTCTGGAACGAGCTTCGCCGGAAGCTGACCGGAACGTAGAACCGCCATTATCTCCTTGGCTTCACGTTCCGCATGCTCCTTAGTCTTGGCACCACCTACGATCTCGATCTCCCGCTCCATGTGACCGGATGCCGCAGCCATGGCTAGATCCTCGGAGATTCGCGGGCTTGACACCTTTTTGTTGTCTAGGTACATGTCGATCGGCTGGCCCGGAGCGTTCTTGACCACCTCCGCGAACTTGCGGGCGCCCTCTGCTGTCAGCCTGAACGGGACCGACCATTGGTAACCGCCTTCGACGCGTTCTATCCTCGGAGACTCCACTGACTCTATATCCTGGCCGGTGATGACCGTTCTACCCTTGTATTTGGCCTCGAAACGTCCCGGCTTGGTAATAAGTTCGACCGCCTCCTTGGGCGGTGTGCCCGGAAGCATCACGATGATATGGTCGTGTCCGACCGGTTGGATCTTGATGCCCTTGAAGCCAAAGGTAGAGAGACGACTTTCGAGCACCGTTACGGTCTGGTCGATCTCTCTCTTACTAAGCGGATGGTCCGTCTTGGCTATGACCATGGTGCCACCTTTAAGCTCCAGACCCAGGTTCACACCTTTCACCGCGAGGGACGTCGCCGCTACGACCCATACGGCGATTATCACGAGTAGTCTCCAGTTCTCCTTCATCCATCTCAGCCCGGACAAAGATCACCTCCCCACGATCTTCTCGCGGATGACCCAAGCGTTGAAGATCCAAGTGTTGAGGACGTCCGCAATTAGCCCGAAGATCACGACGGCGGCGATTTCGAACATGGCTTGGGACATAGATAGTAAGAACAGTGCGCACGCGGCCGCTGCGGTAGTGGCTACCATGACGATACCAGTCTTAAACGAGTCCGCGATCGCCCGATCGACCCTCCTGACCCTGCGACGCTTCACGGTGTACATGGAGAGGAGTATGTTGCTATCAACCGCGTAACCTATGATCATAAGGAGGCCCGCGAAGCTCGCTAGGGTTAGTGGTACGCCTGTGAACGCCATCAATCCGAGCGCGTCGACGAGATCTAAAACCAGTGCTCCCAGCACGGCAGCACTCAGCATCGGTTCTCGGAACATGGCGAACACGACGATGGAGACAGCGACCAACGCCAGTGGCACGGCTACTTTGACGCTCTCCCAGAACACACGGCCCAACGCCGGCCCGATAGTCTGGACGGACTCGACCTCCCCTTCGACGGCCCGTGCGAGTTTGTTCACGTCATCTGCCGACAGGTACTTAGGAACCTGCACGATCACATCGCCCTGGGAGGAACGTATAGCTTCCACGTCGGACACTCCGAGGATTCTCGAAGCCTCGCCAGTTACGGTATCGGGATCCTTCTCCGTTCTCAGGATCACCATGGTACCTCCTTTGAGGTCAATGCCTTTTTTAACCCCTAAGGTAAGGACAGATCCTACGCAGATCGTAGCGAACACCATTGTGAGGATCAGAAGGCGGTTCAAGTTGGAGACGTACTTCTCGGACAACCCCACACTCGCGCCCCCCGAGGGGTGATAACCCTGCGTGTCGAGGACGTCCTCAAAGTCGGCGTGCTGATAACGTTCGCGGGCATAGTTCTGACAGCACTGGCTATCCTCCTGTTAGCGATCAAGAACGCTTCGGGTAGGGGAGGGTGGGGCGGTGTTATCTTGATCGGTCCGGTGCCGATCGTCGTGGGAAGCTCACCGAAAATGGCGCTGATCGTGGCAGTACTGGCATTGGCGATGATGCTGATTATGTTATCCTTAATGTGGAGTGCGGCCAAGGGGTTCCGCTGAGCGCACCTCCGAGAACGTTATGTAATTCAAAACGATTCGGTGTGGAAGCGCGTTTCGGGGAGGGGGGAGTTTAGAACTCGCTGCTACCACCGCTCTCCTCTTCCTCCTCCTCTTCCTCCGTGCTCAGCTCCCTGGCGGCGATGACGTCATCGATTCGCAGAATCATCTCCGCGGCCTCGGTGGCGCTCGCCAGTGCCTGGGTCTTCACTCGCAACGGCTCGACGACACCCTCCTCGAGCATGTCCTTGACTTCACCTTCGAACACGTCGATACCGGCGGTCACCTGACCCTCCTCGTGCCTGGCGCGCAGCTGCACCAGCACGTCGATCGGGTCGAGTCCGCTGTTTTCGGCCAGCGTTCTCGGGATGATCTCCAGTGCGTCGGCGAACGCCTCGACAGCGAGCTGCTCGCGGCCCTCCACACCGTCCGCGAAATCCCTCAGCTGCCTGGCCACCTCGACCTCCGGAGCACCGCCGCCGGCTACCACCTTACCGTCCTCTAGGGCCGCCGCCACAACTCCGACGGCGTCTTCGATGGCTCTCTCGGCCTCGTCGACCACGTGCTCGGTACCACCGCGGATCAGGATGGTCACGGCCTTCGGGTCCTTGCAGCCCTCCACGAAGATCATCTTATCGCCTGCAACCTTCTTCTCCTCGACGACTTCAGCTTCACCTAGGTCCTCCTCGCTCAGGTCGTCGATGTTCGTCACGATGCGGGCTCCGGTCGCCCTGGCCAGCTTCTGCATGTCGGACTTCTTAACACGCCGTACCGCTAGGATGCCCTTCTTCGCCAGGTAGTGCTGGGCTAGATCATCGATACCCTTCTGGCAGAAGACAACGTTCGCGCCCGTTTCTGCGATTTTGTCTACCATGTCTTGCAGCATGCGCTCCTCTTCCTCGATGAAGGCTTGCAGCTGCTCCGGGTCGGTGATCCTGATCTCGGCGTCGGTCTCGGTCTCCTTGACCTCGATCGGGCAGTTCAGCAGAGCGATCTTTGCGTTCTCCACACGGCGCGGCATGCCTGGGTGCACTCGCTCCTTGTCGATCACCATGCCCTTAACCAGCTCGGTGTCCTCGAGCCCGCCACCTTCCTTCTTCTCCAGCTTGATGTGGTCCGTGTCGATGACGATCTCTCCGTCCTCCTCCTCTGCAACCTGCTTGACGGCCTTCACGACCAGCTCGGCCAGGTAGTCCCGGGCCTTCTCCACGCCCTTACCGGTCATCGCGGTCTTGGCGATCTTCTTGAGCGTCTCCTCGTCATCCGGGTCGATCTCTTCGGCGATCTCCTCGAGGATCTCCTCGGCCTTCTCAACGGCCATCCGGAAACCGCGTGCGATCACGGTCGGGTGGATGTCCTGCTGTAGCAGGTCCTCGGCCTTGTGCAGCAGCTCACCCGCGAGCACGACGGCAGTGGTCGTACCGTCGCCAACTTCATCCTCCTGCGTCTTGGCGACTTCCACCACCATCTTAGCGGCCGGGTGCTCGACGTCCATCTCCTCCAGGATGGTTACTCCGTCGTTGGTCACTACGACGTCGCCCATCTCGTCGACTAGCATCTTATCCATGCCCATCGGACCTAGGGTGGTTCTAACTGTCTCGGCTACTACACGTGCGGCCATGATGTTCATTCGCTGAGCATCTCGACCGACGAACCGCTGGTAACCCTCCGGCAGGATCAGAACCTGCCTCCCATCACCTGCTAGCATCGCCATATGCGATCTCCCCCGTTTCCGGCTCCTTTTCGCCCATTCGCGTACTAATAAGCACTTATATTTAAACTTTTCTCTCGTCGGCTACTCCCATCCTGCGCAGGAATTCCCGTATCACCGACTTACGGATCCCGGTGCGTTGCGCTATCTCCTTCGGGGATGTTATGCCGGCCTCCTCAACGAGCTGTCTCACACGCTCCTCCGGATCACGCTCTTGGAGGTATTCCTTGAGGTCCTCAAGGTCCTTGATCTCCTCAAGGGTCCCGATGTCAACCGTAGGTACGTACGTGTCTTTGCGACGCTCTCGAGTCACGATCACACACATCGACCCCGTAGCACTGGCCACATCCCTGAGGGCTATGGACTCCCGGTCTCCACCATCCTCCGCCCGTGCTAGCACGGTCTCGCCGTCCTTAGCCAGGAGCTTGAAGGGAGCTCTGCGAACCTTCCCCGTACGTTCGGCACCCATTCGTTCCAGAAGCTCCGCCACGCGGCGCTCAAACCGCGTCATTCGATCGCGTCCGGTATCTACGTGTTCGGGGATCTTGAGCTCCACCGGTATCACCTCGACGTCGGCCTCCTCGGCTCGTGCTAGTGTGATCCTACCGCCCTCACGCCGGAGCTGGCGACGGCGCACACTAGATACGTCCAGTTCATCCACTTCGTCGGTACTGATCACGACGTACTGTCCTCCCCTGTCCGCCACGGCCTTCGGCGGCTCCCCTTCCACGAGCCGGGCGAATGTCAGTGGATCGATCACGGGGACTTCGTACCGGTGGTAGATCACGCCTTTCTCCAGCGGGCCGGTGTGGCGTTTGAGCGCCACGACTATCGGCACGGCCTCCAAGAAATGCGAGATGCGTCTAAGTTCCTCGGCTATCTCCCGGCGCAGCCCGTCGGCGTTGATCAACACTTTTACTATGTAAGCGCGACCATCGCGGGTACGCACGAAGATGTCAAAGCAAGCCCTTTCGATGCGGACGACTTCATGGCCTCCGGCCCTCAAAGCCTCCTCGAGGTCCGCACAGAGCTCGGCCCGCACCCAGTCACCCCCCGACTATCGCTATGGACACCAGTACCGACGTCGGACCCCCGATCACTATGATCAGAAAGCCTAACCTACGCAGGTGCTCATCGTCCTTCATCGAAGCCGTGAGAATGAAGTAAATCCCGACGGCTCCCACCAAGAAAGGCAAGAGGTGGGCGACGACCGACGCCAACATCTTCTGACCGACGACCACATGATCACCCCCGGGTGGAACGTTCGATGGATTGGGTGGCACTCGATGACACCGACTCACCCGCCGGAGGATGTACCACTCACGCGGCCGTCTTGCTCCGCGCGGAGCTGGCGGAAGCCGGTGCAGAACCCGTCGGTCGCCCGCTATTAGTTCGATTGAATCCGAACGTGCCGTTCAAGACTAGAGGTAACGCGGCGGTCGCCCTGCCGGTGGAAGCACCGTGGAGCGTCGACATTGAGGCGGTAGTGCTACGTGCACTTAAGAAGGTAGTCCGGAAGAGTTACCCGGAGACCCGGCCGGGTTTGGTAGTCTGCGAGGGTGAGCCGCCGAGGGTATGCGAATCCGTCTATAAGGAAGCGGTACGACGCATTTTAACCCCTAGGAGGGTAAGGGAGAGTGTCGACGACGATGTCAACGTGGTTCTAGGAGGTCGAGGTGTTGTCGGTGCCATCGCGGCCCTGGGCTTCGCCCGCATCCGGAAGAATCACGAGGTCACGTTCGAGGGGATCGCGTACCGTGCCGAGAAGTACTGGGGAACGGAACGACGTGTGGAGGAAAACTCGGTCAGGAAGTTCGACCGTAGGACGTTCCCAGTGACGTTCGACAACTTGGACGGTAGGAACGGCGACGTACTCATAACGCCCAACACGCCGTGTCCAGTCCTCTACGGAGTGAGATCCGTGGAACCGAACGTACTGAAGATCGCCCCGAAGATGATCGAGACGCGAGAGCCGGTGGTGAAGTACGAGATTTTCGAGTCGAATCAAGCGACGGATGCGCACCTCGTCCGCGTAGATCGGTTGGCCGAAGCCGAGGACTACTCTAACATCGTCCTGGACCTCACGGTCGTCGAGGAGCCCAGGCGAATACCGGGAGGTCACGTCGTGGTGGGGTGTGAGGACGAGGACGGCGCCATGGTAGATATAGCGGCGTTTCGTCCGACCCGGCCGCTCACCGAAGTCGTGGCAGCACTACATCCCGGAGATGAGATCCGTGTGGCGGGTGCACTAAGACCGGAGACTCCGAAACACCCCCGCACGGTGAACGTGGAAAAGCTACGTGTGCTGAGACTGGAGCGCGTGGAAGAGGTCCGTAATCCCGTGTGCGGACGGTGTAGGAGGTCGATGAAGTCGGCAGGGCGGAGGAAAGGGTTCAAGTGTGGTTGTGGGGAACGGGCTCCGGAGGACTCGAAGGTCAAAGTGGAGGTACCTCGAGAGCTGGTCGAAGGAGTGACGTACGAGGCACCTCCAGTGGCACGGAGACACCTGTCGAAACCTGAGTATTTAGTGAAGTTAGGACTGCTCGAGCCTTCACCGATGAGTCGCTGAGTCGTGCACTAAATCCTCAATTCCTTAGCACGTTTCTTGCGCTTCGGTGGTGCTATCTCCTTCGGGACCTCTGCCAGCCAGTGCTTGGATCGGAGGACGTCCGTCACGAGCTCATCTACGCCCGGAGGCTTTCCCCTGTCCTCGCGGGTCATGATTACAACCCCCCAGGATGATGAGCGGACCCAACCGAGAGGTTACCCCGATGACGAATGACAAGATTGCCGGCTTACGTGCAGTGTTATATCCCCCTCATAACTATCCTCGCGACGCCTTTGAGAGTTCTCCCCCGGATCTTTATCTGTTCGTAAAGAAACTGTGTCTGAAGCACTAAGCGGCGTCACTCGTTTCACGATCCACCCATTCACTACTCTACGTAATGTACGAGCCTACCGATGCGCTCGATCTCCAACTCGACCTTATCATGTGGTTCCATCGGACCAACACCGGGCGGCGTTCCCGTAGCGATGATATCTCCGGGCTCGAGCGTCATCACCCTGGACGTGAACGACACCAGCTCGTACGGATCCCGGATCATGTCGTCCGTGGTAGCGCGCTGGCGCACCTCACCGTTAACACGGAGCTTCATTTCGAGTCCGTCAGGCTCTAGTTCGGTTTCTATCCACGGTCCTAAAGGCGCGAACGTGTCGTAGCTCTTCGCCCGGACCCACTGGCCTTCTCTTTTCTCGATGTCACGGGCCGTCACGTCGTTGATGATAGTGAACCCGAAAACGACGTCTCGAGCCTCCCCGGGAGACACTTTACGACATCGCTCTCCGATCACCACCGCCAGCTCGAGCTCATGATCGATCCTGCGCGCCTCCCTCGGTAACTTGACAGTATCCAGATGGCCGATCACCGCGGTGGGGGCCTTCATGGTCATGACGGGCTCACCGGGGACGTCCATTCCTATCTCGCGTAACTCATTAACGTGCTCGCGGTAATTGAGTCCGAAGCAGATTATCTTAGGAGGCCGCGGGACCGGTGGACCTATTCTGAGCTCCGATAGCGGGTACACGGAATAGTCAAGACCGTCCAGCCCGTCACTGTGAGCTACTTCGATGAATTCGAGCACGGAAAGATCGTAGACACGAACTTCATTATCGAGGAATACGGCGGGGCGTGGAGTACCATCCACCAGGTAGGTCCCTACCCGCAACGTTCGCCCCGGGCGGAGCGGGTGAGGTGGGTGAAAAAACTCACTCCATCTCACCGGAGCGCTCGTAGGAGACGTTAATTGAGATGGCGTCGACAGGACACGCACGCTCACAGAGCTTACATGCTGGGCACTTCTCCGGTACCTTAGCGACGCCGTCGACCTCGATCAGGTCACCTGGGCAGACTTCAGCACATACTCCGCATCCGACGCACTTGTCCTCATCGATTTCGTTCTCAACTTCGCGGGACTGGACCGGTACGTCACGCGCTGCCGTAATGGCTCCCCACGGACATACCTGGACGCACAGTGTACAACCAGTGCACTTATCCGGGTCGATTTTGGCCACTTTCCGGCCCCGATTCAGTTCCATCGTGTCCGGGTCTACGTAGACAGGTGACCACTCGTTCTCCTCGGCCTTGAAGAACTCGACTTCGGTCGGTACCATCTCGATAGCGTCGGTCGGACATACCTGGAGGCAGTAGGTGCACCCGACGCACCGTTCGGGGTGTACGTAGACATCCTCATCCTCTGGATGCTCTGGAGGCTCGGACTTGGGCTCAACGACACCCTTCACACCGATTGCGTCGATGGGACACGTTTCCATGCACTTGAGACACATGACGCAGAATCCGCGGAGCTCCGGGTAGCCATCTTCGATCCGCAGGATCTCTTGCGGGCACACCTCACCGCACTGAGGTGGATCTTCCTTGTGGCACTCCTCGGGCTTCCAGGCGATCCTTTTGAGTTCTACCTCCTCTCCATCCACTTCGCGTTCTAGGTCCTCAAGCTCCAGAGCATCGACGGGACAGGCCTTCACGCAGGCGCCGCAGACGATGCAGTAGTTCATGTCCCCATCTTCGCGGCGGATAGCACCCGTGGGGCACGCTGCAACGCACGCTTCGCACAGCAAACACGAATTCATGTCGATCTCGATCGGCATGAGCGCGAGCCCCCGGCGGAGCTTCCCAAGCCAGCTCTTTTTACGGTTGCGAGAGCGACCCGGGTGTTGTACCCTGTCGAATTCATCTGGGAGCGTTATCCCCCATCGTGACGTGTAATGGCCCGTCGGTAACAGGCCACCCTCTCATCGGCACGCCTCGATCCCCGTAGGCCTCCTCATCCGGAATTCCAGAAAAACTCCCGCGGATGCCTGTGAACGCCGTATTTCCGGCGAAAGTAGTCACATATGTTCCGTACGTCACGTTCGATAAGCTCACGGGCCGAGGGGTGGGATACCTCGACCCAGTGCGCCCAGTCGATGAGAAGCACCTCGTCGCCCTCGATGACTACGTTGAACTGACTCAGGTCCCCGTGAACCACGCCGACTTCGAGGGCGTGTTCGTACTCCTCGAGCACCCGGTTCAGGACCGCCTCGGGGTTCTCCACCCGAGTTTTCGCGAGTTCCCGTCCCTCAAAGCGTTCCATCACGAGTACGTGCCTGTTCTGAGCTACGGGCCTAGGGACGGAAACACCATCGGGGTACAAGTGTAAGAGCGCCTCGAACTCGCGCTCGGCCGTAAGCCTATTGACGTAAAGCCATGAGATATGGCGTTTGTCCTTCACGTACTCACGGTACCGTTTGACCTTGGTGTAACTGGTACGACCGATTCGATTGAACTTAACGGCCAGCTGCGCGCCCTTAGGAGAGATGCCCAAATACACGTCAGCCTCTTTTCCCACCCCGATCTCCGGGCCGAGTCCTTCCAGCACGCCTTGGTCCACGAGCGCCCGGAGGGCGAGAGCGTCGTACCCTTCGGGACGCAGTTGGTAACCTAGGTACCCGACCGTTTGCCGTCGCGTCCGGACGATCATATCCCAACGATCGAGTCTGGACAGACGGTAGCCTAGCTCCTTTTCGTCGAGGCCGGTGCGTTCGAGCAGTCGATCGAACGGGACCCACTCGTGCCTGCGCATCTCCATCTCGAGGGCTCGTAGGACCTCGAAATCCTCGGGTTCCATCCCCGGAAGAGCCTGTACCACCCTCTCCACCATCACCATGCCCGACTACCTCCGCAGCGGAAACGGGTAATTCCTAAAAGGACGATCACCTGTCAATGGGGGTGACGAACGTGACTCGACCCGTCCCTAAATCCAGGAAACTCGACTTCTTCATATCCTCTCCTCCCAGGAAGAAGAGTGGGAGGAAGGAGAAGAGGGAGAAGGAAGGAGCGGAGAAACGTAAGAGTGCTCGTAGGGAGGAGAGGAAGAAAGAGCCCACCAAAGCGGTCGGTCCTAGCGGGGCTGAGTTCAAAGTCAAAGCGACGGACGATGACGTTTACTATTCGTCTCTGGCGGAGGCCTTCGAGAGACTGGAGCGGATCAGTTCCAGGAAGGCCAAAATAAGCCTGATCGCCCAGTTCCTACGGCAGTGTCCGGAGAACGTCATCGACATTGTTACGCTGTTCCTGGCTAATCAGGTGTTCCCCGGATGGGATTCGAGGGATCTCGGAATCGGATCTAAGCTGATGCGGAAGGTGATCGCGACCGCCACGGGATCTACCGACTCCGAGGTCACGGAGTTGTTCAAGCGGCTCGGTGATCTCGGACTCGCCGCCGAGGAGCTGCTGAAGCGTAGGAAGACGTCGACGCTGCTCGATTCAAGACCACTCATGGTGAGCGAGGTGAGGGAGACCTTCGAGAAGATAGCTGAGGTCGAGGGTGAGGGGGCTGTCAAACGGAAGATGAGGCTGATGATGGGGTTGCTCGCCAAGGCGAAGCCGAAAGAGGCCCGCTACCTGGTTAGGCAGGCACTGAGTGAGCTGCGGACGGGCGTGCGAGAAAGCACCGTGGAGGAAGCCATTGCCCAGGCCTTCGGAGTGAGCAGGAAATTAGTCGAGAGGGCCCACATGCTGTCGAACGACCTGGGACTGGTAGCCAAAGTGGCGATGACGAGTGGTGAAGAGGGTCTCCGTGAAATCGACTTGAGGCCCATGCGACCGATAAAGCCGATGCTGGCGCAAGCGGCGAGGAATGTGAGGGAAGCACTCGCGGAGGTTGGAGGAAAAGGCGCGGTGGAGATCAAGCTGGATGGCGCCCGCGTGCAAGTGCACTCGGACGGAGAGGAAGTACGCGTGTACACCAGGAGGATCGAGGACGTGACCCACGCACTTCCCGACATCGTGGAAGCCGTGAAGGACTGCGTGGACGCGGACGAGTTCATCCTGGAGGGCGAGGCCGTGGCCATCAACCCAGAGACAGGCAAACCGCGACCATTCCAGGAGCTACTACACAGGATCAAGCGGAAGTACGACATCGAGGATGTGCGCAAGGAGATTCCGGTAGAGCTGCACCTTTTCGACTGCCTGTACGTGGACGGCGAATCGTTGGTCGACACTCCGTTCCGAGAGCGTCGACGTCGGCTCGAGGAAATAGTACGCGAGCGCGAGGGAGAGGTAATGCTCGTCGAACAGGTGATCACGGACGACCCAAACGAGGCGGCCGAGATGTTCCATCGAGCCCTGGAGATAGGACACGAGGGAGTCATGGTGAAGGATCTGGATGCTAACTACACCCCGGGCGTCCGCGGCAAGAAGATGTTGAAAGTCAAGCCGGTGCTCGAGACACTGGATTGTGTGGTCATCGGCGGCATTTGGGGTAAGGGCAAGCGGAAGGGGCTCATCGGTTCCTACCTGCTGGCCGTCTGGGACGAGAACAAGGAGAACCTAATGGAGGTGGGTAAGGTCGGAACAGGCGTGGACGACGAGACACTCGAGCGACTGACTAAGATGTTCGAGGACTTGATAGTAGAGGAATCGGGACGCGAGGTCAGGTTCAAGCCTGAGGTGGTCTTCGAGGTGGAGTTCGAGGATATCCAGAAAAGCCCGAAGTACTCATCCGGATTCGCCCTTCGGTTCCCGAGACTGGTGCGCGTGCGCGACGATCTGGGTCCGGAAGACGCAGACACCATCGAGAAAGTCCGGAGGATCTACGAGGAGGTGCTGCGGAAGCACTAGACTATCGACTCCACCAGCCCGGTGAGCGTATCCCAGAAAACCAGGGGTCCTTGGGTGCAGACGGTGTAACTCCTAACCCTAGGTGTGTAAAGCTCGGTGCCGTCGGGACGTACTCGATGCCCCTGAACAGGTCGATCCGAGATTCCCACCAATCCCACCGAAGGGTCCACGGTAATCCAACGACCGTGAACCCAGACCTGAACTTGCGCGTGGAGTACGAACCTCTCACACTCCGATCCCGTTCCCGGAATCACGGTCCCCATATCAGCGGGTTCTATCAGTACGAAGCGAGTCGGGATCCCGTAAAGTCGGCATAAATAGGAGAACATGTACGCGGCGGTTCCACAGGCTCCATGCCATCTGCCCCACAGTTCCAGCTCCGTGAGGGTTCGTCGGAGTACGGGCGGTAAGTATTCCGGAGGTTCCGCCCCTACATCGTATTGCATTGTGTCGGACACGAACAACGCCAGGGTGCGGACCACACTCAACTCGTCCTCGCCCGGTTTCACCCTAGGGAGGATCCGCGGTACCGTAGTTAGAGGCGGGTAAACGAAGATCTTGATGGCCACGAAACCTCCCTGTTGATATGTGACCAAGTCGAACCGATCGCAGTATGGAAGGAGTTTGGGTGGTAACGGAGACCAACCCATACGGGCGCGGACAGCATTCACGTATCTCTCGGCCTCGACGTAGTCGTGGTAGACCACATACGCAGAGACGAGGGCCAGAGATAGGAGTACTAGGGTCCCGGTGGCGATCCCCCTAATCCCACTCCACCCCTTCAATAGGCCTCCGAAACCGCCGACTCCATTTCCACGTCGACTTCAACGCGACGACCTACACCGAGGTCCTTGTACTCCCTAACACGACCGGACCCGACTTGACTCAGGATGAGTCTGGCCGCCACGAATTCCCGCTCGAAGTGCTCGTCGCCCCCGGCTACGACGTGCTCGTGGACCACGCTGACGGAGCGCACCGTGGCTACGACACCATTGACACCCTCCTTGAGCTCTCGCTTGCCGACGGTGGTCACGAAGACTAAATCACCAGGCTGAAGGCGGACGACTGCGTCGAGGTTGTTACCGCTACGTACTATTATCTGAGTGTGTCCTTGTGTGAGGAGTTGCTCGACGACTCGGAAGCTCACCCCAGTAATTGCGAGCATTTTCAACCCGATTCACGACCCCTTAAGTGAAACCACCGCCCTTTAAGGTGCGCGCCCTTTAAGGTGCGAGGTCAAGATGCGAGGAGGTGTCAGATTGCTACACGAACATCCTCTCAGTCGGTTCTGCCTCTTCTTCCTCTATTCGTTGCTGTTCCCGGAGACGGTGTACAGTCTCTTCAACAGCCTTGGCGATGCGCTCCGCTTCCTCCTCGAGCTTCGACACGTCTACACTGAGTCCCAGTGCCTCGTTGAGGGCTTCTACGACCCGAGATGCTGCTTTGGGATCAGGATATGTACCCGGAGTCTCGACGAGAAGGCAGACCGCGTCCAGACCGCGCAAGCTACCCTCTAAGAGCAACGGACCACTGACCCCAGTGATCGTACCTCCCTCGAGTGGCTCCGCGATACCATCGAAAAGCTCGGCGGCTTTATCCGAGGTGGCGGCGTAGTACAGTGAGGGCTCACCCTCGAGGTCGGGCGCTCTGATACCAGCCAAACACACGATGCACTCCACGCCTATCTCCCTGGATAGGTCGGCCACTGACTCCGAGATCTTCTGAACGACTCCGGGACGCATGTCGGCCTGCTCCGAGTAGAAGAAAGATAGGTCGTCTAGCACGAAAACCCCGGCTGATGGGTACACACGGCCCTCGTGCACGATCGCCGCCGTCGGCATGTCCTTGGCTTTCATTACGAAGACAGGTTCGGCCCCACACTCAGTCACCACGTGGCGGATGGCGATTACGCCCACCATCCCTATTCCCGGGTACCCCTCAATCAAGAACTCGCACTCCGGGATCTCATCCGCCAACCGTATGAATTCAACTTCCATCCCAGCTCATCCCCGAGATCGCTCCGATCCCGCGGTCAAAAAGCGTACCGCATGCTCGATATCGTGTTGTATTGAGGTTATAGCACTCTGTCCGTTTCCGAGCACTCCCACAGCCCGACCACGTCGCGCCAGTTTCAAGGCCTTCGAGGCGACCTCGGAAGTCTCTACCCGGGACGCCTCAATTCCGGAGCTCGCGAGCTCCTCGATAACGTCGTCTACGGTCTCCTCTGACAGGCCGGGAAACACGTAAACGCGTTCCACTCCCGCCTCTCGGAGGGCTCGGCCGATTCCTTCGATCCGGTAATCTTCGCCCGGCCTCGGAGTCCCCCAGAAGACGACGTCTAGGGGTCCGTAGTCCTTCAAGACTGCTCTCAGGGCGGAGAGGTTGTCGGTCTTCCCGATGACCAGCCGACCTTCACCAAGCCTGTACTCCATGATGCGCCCGGGAACACCGGTGAAGTCCGAGAGTAATTGGGCCAGCTCCTCGGGTGATTCACCGGTTATCTCGGCGACGGCCAGCAGAGCGGCTTTGGCGTCTAGCCTGTAGAACTCCCCTCGGAGCGGTATGTCGACCTCCACGTCTAACCTATCATAACATCTGGGAGTGCCCTCCATCCTTTCGACTACCTTCCGTTCCTCTCCATCACACTTGACGATCGCCGTCTCTCGAGCCCGATCACAGAAACGGGCCGCACGGGCCGCGTACCGCTCGATCGAACCGTGGTAGTCCAGGTGGTCCAAACCCAGGTTCAAGAAGACTGCGACATCGTACCGTGGAGCTCGGTCGGAGAAATAATCCAGCGTCATGTCACACACTTCACAGACCACGACCTTTGGACGTGCCAACTCGGCTCGCACGTAGAGAGTAGCGTACCCGTCGAATCCCCCTCCGGCGTTTCCACCGACCTCCCGATCGATACCGAGTTTGTCGAGTAGGTAGTTGATCATATGAACTGTAGTTGTTTTGCCGTTGGTTCCGCTGACCACGACGAATTCAGAGGAATCTGGCCATGTGAGGAGCTCCTCGAGTGGCGGAACCCCGACGTTGCGGACTTCTCGGACTATCTCCGCGTCGTTCGGTATACTGGGCGAGAAGTATACGGTGTCACACTCGCAGATTCTGTCGAGGTCGTGATGACCGAGCTCTACCTCGACGTTGGGAAGCCTCTCGAGCGATGAGACGTCGACGTCTTCCCTGATATCGGAGGCGTAGATCTTGAGTCCCAGTTCCGCTAACTTCATCGCGCAGGTACGTCCCTCCACTCCTAGCCCGATGATGGCGATGCTGTCGAAGGGAAGCTCATTCACGCTCATCCTTCCTCAGCTCCCGTTCCAACCTTTCGATACGAGCGAGAGTCTCGTCGATCTTAGCTTCAAGACGGTCGAGGCGCATCAGTATCTCCTCCAGCTTCGCGATCACGACCTCGAGGGGACCTGCTTCTACGAGCTTCCGGAGTTCGTCGTCCAACCCGAAAACCCCATTGTTACGGATACCGTAACGATAACACGTGTGGGCCGGCCGGGATTTGAACCCGGGACCACGGGCTCCGAAGGCCCGCGCTCTGTCCAGACTGAGCTGCCGGCCCGAGCCCGAATCCTAGCCCGACTGGGTCACCTTAAATCTTTCTCCCTAACCACTCGGGCCGGTACGTGCGGACCTCCAATTCGTCAACGCCGACATCCTTCATGAAGTCCCGAATTGTCTCGACGACATCCTCCTCGTCGGTATCGTCTCCCAGGAGGACTTCGACGATGCCTTCCGCCTTGAATACCGTTATGCCGCAGCTACGAAGGACTCTCGAGATCCGCTCTCGAAGGTCCGTTTCCACTCCGGTGAACTCCTTCAGGATGTTCTTGACGAAGGATTCGTCAGGCTCCTTGATCCCGTATTTCTTCAGTATCTCCTCCCGCGATAGTGATTCCGATTCTCTCTCGAGTTCTTCCGTGAAATCGTAGGACTCTACGGCTTCCGGTTCCTCATCGTAAGCTTCTTCGACTTCTCCTACCTCGATCTCGGTTTCCTCCGGGGCTTCCTCTTTCTCGGCACCCTCGAGCTTCTCGGTCTCGAGCTCGATATCGGTTTCGAGTACGGGGACCGGTAGCACCTCATCCAGTTCGATCTCCTTCGGACGTATACCGTGGTATTCGAAGATCATCTCGACGTCCTCTTCCGAGGCTTCGAACACGTCGACGACGGCAGATTGGCCTTTCTCAACTACACTCAAGATCTCCTTCAGGCGTTCTAGCGCTTCCTCTCCTCGCCATCGTTCTCCGGTCCGCACCTCTTCAACTTCAATGTAGACTACCTTACCGTTGAGGACCACGATGAACGCGTCGAGCAGGGCGTCACCGGACCGTGAGGTGATTCTGACAACTCCGGTCCTTAGATCCGCGCTGGCGATCAAGTCAGCCAGTTCTTCGAGGCTCTCAACGTACTTATCCTTCACCACAGGACTGAGGGTCTTCGGCAACATCAAGATCAGTCACCCGGGGGACTGTGGTTGCGTATTTCCGTCAAAGCTCCACTGAAGGCTATCTTGGCGGGTGAACATGCCGTAGTTTACGGGTATCCGGCGGTCGCGGTGGCATTAGATACCTACGTCAGGGTCGTAGCGGAACCCGGGGATGATAGTTTCAGGGTGGAAACCGAGCTTAGCTGCAAGGGGGGCGTAATGGCCGATATCACACGTGATGGAAATGTAAAGGACTTCCGATCCGAGAGCCTGCGCGAGGAACTGACGTACGTGGCCACGGCGGTGCGAAAGGCATCGGAGGAATTCGACGCCCACCCATCCAACCTGAGGATTATGTCGGAGGCCCCTGCAGCGAGTGGTCTAGGAACATCGGCCGCGATCACAGCGGCAGTTCTACTCGCACTAGCTGAGGTGTCGAACGTAGATGTTTCCAGGGAAGAGATACGGAAACTAGTCCGTGAGGTGGAGCTAGAAGTGCAGGGGAAGGCGAGTTGGACCGACGCTACGGTGGTCACGTACGGCGGGTTCGTGAGAGTTTCAGGACAGGAGTTCAAACCAATCGAACCGGAGCGTGACCCCGTGTTGGTCGTGGCGCATTCCCAGGAACCCAGCCGTACGGGTGAGATGGTGCGTCGAGTGGCTGAGTTCCGCGAGAGGTTGGATATCGTCGACGGAATCATGAAGCTGATAGGGAAACTCGTCGAGGATCTAGAAGTAGCACTACACGATGGAGACCTAAGGACTGTAGGGGAACTCATGAACGTCAATCATGGGTTGTTGGCGGCCCTGAACGTCTCTACACGTGCCCTAGAGGAGATCGTGAACGTGCTCAGGAACGCGGGTGCCTTGGGGGCGAAGGTTACCGGCGCCGGAGGAGGAGGATGCGCGGTCGCGTTATTCGAGAGGGAGGAGGACGCGAAACGTGCCGTCGAAACGCTCAGCGCCTTAGGTTACGAGGCGTTCGTCACTCGTCCGAGCCCTTGCGGTGTGAAAACCGAGGGCTCGGAATCTTAGCCAGCAACGCTTTCATCTTCTTGAACGCGACCTCGGCGATCATCGTCCCGGTTACGCGGACGGCGTCGATGCCGTCCTCTTTCAGCCGTCGGATGAGATACCTGGGACGGAGGTAGAACCCGATCATGGCGCGCTTTTGGTACTTTTTCACATCCTCGAGAGACAATTCGGTCGTCCTAACCACTGGATCCATGAGGGTATACTTGTCCCACGACTCTTCCTCGATGAGCCCCTTCTCCACAGCCTCTTTGTAGAACTTAGTGCCGGGATATGGCGTCGCGACGGACACTACGGCGTAATCAGGGTCTATTTCTTTCAGGAACTTTATCGTCTGCCGGGCGCTCCTGTGGGTCTCTCCTGGTAAGCCGATCACGGCCGACGCCACAGTTACTATACCGAACTCGCGACAGAGTTGGAACGCCTTTTTCGTCTGCTCGACCGTGAATCCCTTACCTACGTTGTCCAGAACCTCCTGGCTGCCCGACTCAACTCCGAAGAACAGTACCGAGCATCCCGCCTCGCGCATGAGTTCAAGCAGCTCCCTGTCGATGGTGTCGACACGCGCGGCACAGCCCCAGGTTACGTCCAAACCGCTTTCCACGATGAGCCGACATATCTCCTCAACACGCCGCCGATCGTACGTGAATGTGTCATCGACGAAGGCTATGATGTTCGATCCGTAGTTCTCATGGACATGCGCCATCTCGGAGACCACACGCTCGGCCGAGTGCATCCGGAGTTTGTGGCCGTGCATCGCTGAAGAAGCGCAGAAGTCACATCCTACGGGACAACCTCTGCTCGATATCATCGTGGTGGCGGTGGTTTTAGCCCCGAAGAAAGTGTACTTGTCCATGGGAAGCAGGTGGCGCGCGGGGAACGGTAGTGCGTCGAGATCGCGAATGAGGGGCCGGTCAGGGGCTCTAATTATGTCTTCCTCCTCACGATACGTGATCCCAAGTACCTCCGAGAGCGTTTTTACGCCGTCGATGAACACCTTCGCCAGATCCAGGAGCGTGAATTCGCCCTCACGCCGTACCACAACGTCGACGTAGGGGCACTCCTTAAGGCACTTAACATCCATGAAAGTGGGATGATAACCACCAAGGCATACGATGGCATCCTCTAGTTCTTCCTTGACTATCTTGGCTGCCTGGTAAGCTTGGTGAATGATCGGTGTCGTGGCCATGATAGACACAATTCTAGGACGGAGCTTCCGCACGGCTCGTCTCAGGTCCTCGAAGGACATGTCCAGTGGGGGACAATCGAGGATTCTAACCGTGTATCCCGCCTCCTCGAGCACCGCGGCGATGTAGGCTAGTCCCAGCGGAGGCGCTGTAATTCCCAAGAATCGTTGGTACTTAGTCGTGACATCGGGGGGGTTGATCAAGAGGACATCGATCATGTTGAGATCACCTCCATCCGGGGGGTACAGACCTCGCCTCGCAGGACCGGGATGGAATTGACCAGGGAGTGTGCCCCCGAGCTCAAAAGTGGACGCGTGAAGGAGATTTATAAAACCTTAAAAGAAATGGCCGAACACGTCCCTCTGAAGGAGTATTCGGAAGCTAGATGCTCGCTGATGGTGTGGGTACGTGCCGAGGAGAAGCTTCCCACCAATCGCATAGTGCAGTACGTGACATCCGATACCAGGTACACGTTCGAAGTTACCGTACGCCAGGCGGACTCCACGTCTCTCCCACGGATCGTAGAAGTGATCCTCGAAAGGCACGAGGCACGCTCACGAGGGCCGCTGGACGAGCTTAAGGTTCGTGGATCAGCCTCGATCGATGAACCCGTGAAACGACGGGGACGGTCGCTGGTTGACGTCCTAAAAATCGCCTTGTGCCACTTGAGGGAGTACGATGAAGAGCGGGACTGGAACGTGCGAAAGGTCACGAACAAGTTCCGGGAGATAGTCCGGAGGATCACTTCTTCAGGACCTGATGAGCCCGGTATACTGGAAATGGAGGATAGCAAGGTGGGCACGGAGTATGACGGTCTTTTCGAGTACTGGGTTGCGCTGAAATCGGGTTCAATAGCTTTATCCGCAGTGAGAAGGGTGCTGGAGGTGGACAGGAAACTGTCCCTATACGGCGTACACGTCGAGGTGCCCGATGCTAGGTGGTGATTACTTCAGCGGCACGAACAACGAGCTCCGTGTAGCACCAATTCCTGGATCTCCGTGCTCGACAGTCTTCCTGGTCTTGGCGAACTCACCAAGGTAGTGGCCGATCATCTCCGGCTCGATTTTCACCTCTTTGAACTCCTTTCCGTTGTACACCGCAATGGTCAGTCCTACCATCTCGGGCAGGATGATCATATCCCGGCAGTGGGTCCGGATCACCGGGGGCTTCTTACCGAGCCTAAGGAGCCTCCTAGCTCGCCGGACTTTGCGTAGCAGCTTCTTGTGTCTGGAAGGCAAGCCGCGTTTCAGTGAGCGACGCTGGCGTGCGGGGAGTAGCTCAATGAACTCCTCGATGGGCATCTTCATCAGCTCATCCAGGGTGTAGCCACGGTACCTGAACTCAACCCACTCCTTCTCCCACCAGTCCGGTATGTCATCCTTCGAACGTTCCTCCGCCATCGGTGATTCTCCCCCTTGTTCAGACCAAGGTCCCTACGAAGATGTTGTGCTTGTCCCTCGTCACTCTCACCCGGACGCGGTCTCCCACATTTAATATCTTGGCGGAGTCCGGGATGGCGATAACGCGATCGGCCGCTCGGGCTATCATCTCACCCCGTAACCGTCCTTCCAACACTATTTCCGCTCTGATCACGTCTCCCCGTCGGAACGGTTTCGGTAGTGATTTCCTGGGCTCGGTCCCGAAGTGTTCTGGTTTGAGCACCAGTGGGCGAACTCCCGTCCTGCTTTCAAGTTCTCTGAGCCACCTGTGGAACTCTTTCATCGGTACAATCCGACGCAGGAACTTAGGTCGTCGGCCGAACCTATACTCTAAGTAGTTCTGGATTCCGAGTGGCGGCCACCGCTTCCCCGCACCTATTTTCGTCGCCCACTTGATGATTTCAACGATGTCGTCGTCGTTATAGCCCGGCAACCACAGCGGCGCTACCAGTACGTCGGCCTCGGTCTCTTGGGCTATGTACTCGACCACCTTCTTCACATGCTCGACGTCGTAGTCCTTCCGACCCGCCATGGCCCGAGCCTTTTTCGGATCGAGCGAGTTAACGCTCACGTTGAACCTGTCGATTCCAGCCTCGACAAGCTCGTCCACCAGGTCTTCGCTCAGAGGTACGGCGTTAGTCTGTATGGAGACGATGACGACATTCGGGTGCTCTTTGAGAGCTTGGACCACATCGGGTAGGAAAGGGTACAGCGTGGGTTCACCTTGACCGTCGAGGTGTGCTTCGAGCCCCTGACCTTTGAACTCGGCTACGACGTCGAACCACTCCATCAAGTAGTCGGGATCCACCATGAAATCACGCCAACGCGTGCGGGAGATCGGCCCTTCGTCTACGCTGCAGTATATACAGCATAGATTGCACCCGGAGAGCGGGCGCACCTGTATTACATTGGTTCCACGGTCGATGATACCGAAAGCCGTGTGACCTATCAGCGGAATACCCGTGGTCTCGGTGATGTAATACACCCTACGACCCGTGTAGGCGTTCTTCCCGGACTCGCCGGCGAGTCCGGATATGAGATCGGTTAAAACGCCGACCAACACCTCACGGGGTACCGGAGCAGCTACACGAGTGTCGTGCAGGGTGACCGGCACCGTGCGCCGCTCACGTTTGGAGATTACGGAGGCTACCATTCTGTGAAATTCTTCGGGTTCCACCTCAAACTCGATCAGCCTGTAGAGTCTGAACCGTAAGTAGCCGGAGTGTCGATCGACTTCTAGATCTGGATGTAGGTTGTTCAGATCGACTTCAGCGGACCCTGCCGGCGTACTTGTCTTCAAGTCCCTTGACCGCCCGCATGAACGCCTTTACCGCGGCTTCCGCGCGTCGTAGCTCCGCCATACATTCCTTCAGCTTCAGATCGGAGGTTGCCGGATCCTTCAGCACGTAGACCGCGAATTCGGCGTCTTCCTTCTTCCATTTCAATGACTGAATCTCTAGGGAGGCTTTAGCGCGAATTTTCTCGACTTGGTGGAGGTCGGTACTCGAGATCGGGTACAAGTCACGTAGTGCCTGTAGCTTCTGATTAGCTTGATCGAACTCCGTCTTGAGCACTTGATACTTTTCATTGATCTCCGCCAGTTGTCCCCTGTAGTTACCGAAAAGCAGCACTTGAGCCTGGTAGCTGTATTGGCCTAGAGCTTCGAGTCCTAGCGCGGCGATCAGAATGATGAGGAGTACGGAGCCTACGTACAGCGCTGCCCCCCAGACCCTGATCACGCGTCGTAGCCGGAGTGCAATATCTTCACGCGATGCGCTCACCCCCGCACCGGCCATCGTTCCATCACAGTTCTATCCCATGTCGGGTACTCACGGATGATCCAAGCCCTGATCTCACATCGAGAGGCCTCCTCCAAATCCGAAAGTACGTCGGCGAGCTCGTCGACGACGAACGGCTTCGTCTCTACTCGGTTCCCATCCACATGCACCCATTCTTCGGGCACCTCGAGGATGTTGATCAGTACGTTGGCGAGATCCTCCGGATCGCCTGATACTACCTCGAAAATCCCCTTCACTATGAGTCCCTCCTCATCGATCTCTTCGTGGTCACGTGCCACGTTCTTCGCCATTCTCTTGATCCTTTCCCGGAACTGGATGGAGTCCTTTACCTCGGAAGGACAGTAATGGAGGGTGATGCCGACGTTGTTAGCAACCTCCGACAGCGCAGTGAGGGCAGTCCTCTCGCTCCCGGCGACAGCGTCGGACATATCGTCATCTACGCGCTCGAACCCACGTCTTCTGAGCTCTTCGGCATTGGACTCGGTGAATTCCAGCTCGTTGACGTTGAGGAATTCGAACCCGTACTCGTCCGCTAGTTTAGCCACCTCCTGGATCCAGTCTTCTTCCCCAGGGATGGCGGGCATCTCGAACCCCAGATCCATCCCGGAGTCCTCCAGGACCTCGGCCGCACGCCTGTTGACTATCGAGTCTGAAGATGGATGCACGCGCAGCTCGTCCAGTCCCGCTCCATCTAGTTCTTCAACTGCCCCTTCCCTGACGGACTCCGCAGGTACGTAAAGGTGGATGTGGAAATCGTCGCCGAACTCGTCTTTGAGCGTGCGAATGACGTCGACGGTCCTCTCGAAACGCATTAACGGATCGCCGCCGGTGAGACTCGCTCCCTCAGCGTTCATCAATTCCGCTTCTTCAATTAGATCACGTTCAGATCGTATCGGACGCTCGTTGGCGAAGGAAACGTCGCTCCCTTTCTTCCTCGGCGATACAGGGCAGTACCAACACCCACGGTCACACACCCCGGTCACGAATACCACCAGCTTAGCTCCGCACACGCAGAGCCTACAACCCTTCGGGAAGGCACCAAGGACCACGTTTCCGGTGTCTAGTCTTCGGAAGCCTCGAGGCAGCCTCGGATCAGCCTCGAAATCCGATCCACCCCCACGGCCGCGATGAGGGTGCCAGCGCGTGGACCTCGGTCCTTCCCGATCACGACATTGTAGAACACTCTGAAGGCGTCCGCGGGGCGTAATCTGACGGTACGGGCGGCCTCGAACACAGCCCGCTGTAATGTTTCCGGATCTTCTTTAGTTGTTTCCGATTCTAACCGGCGGGCCAGGTCCTCGAGGAACTCCCGCTCCCGGTCTGACAGCTTCACGGGTTCCGGTTCATCCCGAACCCTGAACCTGGCCTCTTCCGGGGCGTACTTATCCACCCATCGCGAGGCCTTCTCGAGTCTCTCACGGAGCCACTCCCGACCGAAGTCCTCTGGCTCAGATTCGAGGTGTCCGGTCCTCCGGAATATCTCCAGCGCTCGTTCGAACTCTTCCTCCGAGACGTCGTCCTCGATACCCACCACCTGAGCCACGACGGCGCAGAACCGGAACGGTACGTGGGGTGGACATTCCTCCGGGATCCTATCGACTCGGGAGAGCTCGTATATACGCCGCTCCCTCTCGTCGGATTCACCGGTGAAATACCGCTTCTCTAACTCATCGTAGTCGTCCACCGCCTGCAAAAGACCGAACCGTAAGTCCAGGTCGAGATGTTTCAGCGGTTTGCCGCGCAGGACGAGGTAGCGGAGTACCTCGCGATGGCATACTTCACCCCAATCGGACAGGGTCACGTAATGCCCCTTGGAGGAGGACATCGCCTTGCCGTCGAGCGTGATCCACTCGTAGGGTACCGGTACCGGGGCTGGGAACCCGAAGAACTCCTCGGCGATCGCCGATCCCACCTCGTACGAACCTCCGGCCACGTAGTGATCCTTGCCAAAGGGTTCACAGGCGACACCCAGGTAAACCCAGCGGGTCGGCCACTCGATCCTCCATCCGAGCTTGCCCGGTGGGATCTCAAACCCGTTGACCTCGATCGGCTTCTTAAGGTCGAGCTCTCCACGGTGTCCACATCCCTCCAGAACGGCGTCCCCTATCTCATGCTGCCCTTCGCAGACGTATTCGACGCGCCAACCGTCTACGTCGACCACCCTAGTGGTAGCGATGCGACCGCACTCCTCGCAGACTGGCATGTAGACCCGCGCATCCTCCAGTCCGAAACGTTCGAGAACGCTCGCGAGCCTCCTACCGCCGCCATAGTAATCGTTCACGACCTCTCGGACCAGCTTTGCGAAGCTGCTGTCTGTGTACAGTTCAGCCGACGATATCCAATCAACCTCCACACCGAACTCACGAAGCTCCTCCACGAAGTTACGAGCCCAGCGGTCGGAATAGGGTTCGTCGCCGACTGGAATTGCCTTGTATGGCATACCGAGATAATCCTCCGAGAGTTTACCGTCGAGGTCACGTGGGATGCGACGTAGAGGATCCACATCGTCGGAAACCCATACGACCCGAACATCTTCATGGTAACGCTCTCGCAGGACTCGGGCCACGGCGTCTGCGGTGAGAACGTCTCGGGCATTTCCTACATGAAGACGTCCGGATGTCGAGGCCCCGCTGGCCACGACTATCTCGTCTTGGAGTTCGTCAGCGTGCTCCTGACAGTGCTCGATAACTTCCCGCGCCTTAATCTCCGACCAGTGTTCCTTAGTCAAGCGACAGCTCCCCAGTGGGCTTGTTCACTCGAGGTCGATAAATAACGGAGCGGGTGTGTCGACGCCTTTCCCGCCGGTAACTTCGGGGGGCCGATCTCGTGCTGACGAGGATTCTCCAGGCGATGGGCGTGGGATCTGAGGAGATCACGGTTTATGACAAGGGGTGGGAGCAGTATCGTCCCCTAGTATACTGCGCCAACTCCATCTTGGCGAGGGAGGAAGGGGAACTTGTCGTGGGAATTCGACCGTTGTTCGAGGATGAGGCGGGTAACGTGACGTACGTCCGTGCCGAAGTTACTACGGTGAACGCTCAGGGTGACGTGAAGAGACGAGAAATTGTTGTCATTCAGTTCGCTGACTCTGGAGAAGTACACGTGTCATGGGGAAAGAACAGAAGGGTTTTGACGTTTCGTCGCAAGAACTCTACAGGTAGCCCATCCTCGCACGCTCCAGGTTCCACTCGGCTTTAGCCGCATCCGGGTGGTCCTTGTTCACTTCGATTTCGCCGCCACATACTGCGCACTTAAGTCGTAGATGCTTGTATTTCCTGCCGCAGTCGGAGCACTGGTAAGGACCTTCATCCTCCGGTAGTTCCATATCTTTTGCGATCTTCTCGGCGATTTCCTCGCCCTCCTCGGTAAGGCGACGTCCTTCCATGTGCTCGAACTCCACGAGTCCCTTCTCTTCGAGCGCGTTCAGGGCTCTAGAGACCTTTGTCTTGTCCATGTGTACGACCGGAGCCAGTTTCTTCACTCCAGCGGGACCACCGTCGAATTCCTCGTATAGCGCCAATAATACCAGCTTCTCGCGGTACGTGAGGTCATCAGTGCTAACCATAGTCCTCATACCCCTTCTATCCATTCCAATACGATACTCCGCACCTCACCGCGCTTGGGTGGTTCTATGATTTCCCCCGGCTCTCCATCGGCTTCCCCGCAGAACATCCCCTCACTGACAACTCCGGAGAACTCCCTAGGCGGGAGCAAAGCAATGGACATAGAGTCGCCCTCCTCCACGTCGGTAAGGTTCGTAACGACGGTACGCTTGCCGAACCGGCCCGTGTTTACCACCGTGATGTAGAGGTTGTCCGCGTCCGGGTGTTCTCGGACGTTTCCGACTTCACCGACCACGCACAGTACGGCGTCGGACTCGTCCCTTATCTCGCGTTCGAAGACTTCATCGACGTGCTCCAAGTACTCAACGAGCCATCTGAGCTCGGGTTCCTTCGAATCGACGACGTCCTTCAGGACGGGCAGTGAGTCTTTCAGCCTCTCCGAGACGTCCTCCGGCGGCAAGTACGAGTACCTGAGCTCCTGGAGCGTCGACTCTATGGATCGCAGAACTTCCGTGAACCGTCGTCGATTGACACCGCTGTAGCCGCCGGAAGCGGCACGTTCCTTCACTCGGTTCACGTACGCCAGGAGCAGTCGTATCCTAGGGTCGTCCGGCTCGACGGGCTTCGTCAACGGCTTACACCCCGAGTTCGGATAGCTTCTCAGCCGCCTTCGGGTTACGCCTTCCGAGCTCTCGAAGGAGTTCGATGACCGGCTCTCCCGGTCGACCTTCGACCTTCGCGTGCACCCCCTGTACCCCTACTTTATCCCTGCGCGTCAAGGCGCGAACCCTCTCGTGAACCAACTGCGTGCTCACCCCGAGTTTCGTAGCAGCCTCTCCCTCGCGGCCTAGGATCGAGTACTCCACATGACCCCAGGGTTCGGGCTCGATCATCCTCAGTCGCTTATCCACGCCTGGAACCCGTTCGTCCAGCTTCAGCGAGTCGGGGGTGAGCTTTCCCGAAAAGTCGAAAAACTCTAGTTCACGGTCCGTCGGCGGCGTGATGGGGAATGTCACTTCAATGTCTTCCTCCATCGCGACCTTGATACGGACACAGTCCCGGGGTGTTGGTAGTACCGCGGTAACTCCAACCACCTCGAACGGTGCCGTGTCCATGAACGCGTCGACTACGTGAGGTGAGACAGGAGTTGGTACGAACACGTCCACATCGCTACCAGGTCTCACGTCGCCGCGGGCAACACTTCCATGTACCCAACCTTCCAACCCCAGCTGTGATAGAGTTTCCACGACCCTTCTGGCTCGATCCCTGAGCGCGTGTAGCAACTCCCAATGCTCTTCCGTATACCTCACTTCCCTCAAAGTTCACTCACACCGGGGGATTCCATTGGAAGCTGAAACGGTCGCGATCACACTCACAATCATCCTAGCCTCAATGATCCTGGGACGGGCAGCGGGAATGAAGTTCCGCTACGGTATCCTCTACCGTGCGACTCAGAGCGTCGATTTCATGGATCGTTGGCTGGAACATACGCTCTTGGACCCCGTTCTGAAAGTTTCGGTACGCGCATCCCCGATCCTGGGTTTCGCGGGCTTAACGTTCGCAATATATACGCTCGTAAAGGGGGCCTCGGAAGGTTCTGGCGGATTCACCGTACTCCTCCCGGGGATCACCTTACCATTCATCTCGGGCCTGGCATCGTTGGCGGTCATCCTGACAGTCCACGAGCTCGGTCACGCAGTTGCCGCGCGACTCTCAGGGATCCGGATCAAGAGAATAGGTTTCTTCCTGGTGGTCGTTCTCCCGGGTGCCTTCGTAGAACTCGAAGAGGAAGAGTTCCGATGCGCTCCACTGAGGCGGCGAATAGAGGTCCTCAGTGCCGGACCGGCGTTCAACGTGCTTACGTCGTTCATCGCTATGGGGGCCGTACTCGGCTTAAGCACGATACCGGGATACGTGACGTCGGGTGTTGTGGTCCACGGTAAGATGTTCAAGGACGTACCACTGCATGCAGGAGAGGTAATCAAGGAAGTCGACGGACAACCGGTTAAAACCATCGTCGACCTCCGACGGGCATTGGCGAACCATAAGCCCGGTAACGTAGTTCAGGTGGTCACGGATTCAGGAACCAAGTCGGTGGAGGTACACGAGCATCGAGGCCGGCCGGTGCTCGGCGTTTACGTCATACCGAACTTCGGAGGGTACTTCATCTCCGAGGTAATGGTGACGCTCGTGATGTTCCTCAACATGTTAGGGACGCTATCACTGGGCGTCGGTGTCGCTAACCTGCTCCCCGTCAAACCATTAGACGGTGGACGGATAGTTCACGAGGTGTTTCGTGAGGTGATGGATCCGCCTTTAGCTTCCCGTCTTTCGACCACAGTCTCCATAGTTGCACTGATCCTCCTCGTACTCAACTTGAGAGTACCTTATCAAGTACTGGGGACGTAACAGCCTTTGACAGCCATTACGGTACTCGAGAAGCCTGGGATCCGGATCAAAGCTAGGATGGAACAAGGCAGTGTCAGATTCGAAATGGAAGGTAAGCTCGCTTCACTCCTAAGACCACTCAAGAAGTTGTTCAAACACCTAGAGGAGGAGAAGCCGGCGGCCGTCCTCGAGGACAGAATTGTGTTCTCACTGTATCTACCGCCGTTCCCCAGTCGGGCGTTCACGCGTGTCCTCCGGGCGAGGCTGAAGTCTGAAGTCCTGGGCCGTCGCGTTCCAGAAGCCGTCACCATGGCCGTGACCTGTAAATGTCCATGTAACTGCGTGCATTGTAGTGCCGATAGACGGAAACCTACAGAACTCTCAACAGAGGACTGGCAACGAGCGATTCAGGATGCGCTCGACCTCGGCACCTACAACGTGACTTTCACCGGGGGAGATCCGCTCTTCAGAGAGGATTTACCCGAACTCATTCGAGCCGTGGACGGCAACCGAGCTGTCGCCACGGCGTTCACATCTGGGTACACTCTGGAAGACCGAGTGGAAGAGCTAAAAGAAGCCGGGTTGTACGCAATACACGTCAGTATCGACAGTCCGGATCCCGAGGAGCACGACGAACTTAGGGGTGTCCCCGGACTCTTCGAGCGGTGTATAAGTGGCATCAAAGCCGCTCTCGATGTGGGGCTACTAGTCGGAGTTTCGACTTATGCGACACAGGAAACCGTGGAGACTGGCAAGGTGGAGGACGTGGTCCGTCTCGCCGCCGACCTGGGAGCGCACGAGGTTACGATTTTCGATGCCGTACCGACCGGCCGGCTGCTTCACGAGGAGAGTGTGATGCTATCGGCCGAGCACCGGGAAGATCTCATTAACCTCCACCTCAAGTGGAACCACGAAAGGAGGAGTGGACCACGGGTCTCCACGATGTCTTACGTGAACAGCGAGCACGGAGCCGGGTGTTTCGCCGGGTACGTGCAGTGCCACGTGACTAACGACGGAGAAGTCACACCGTGTGACTTCACTCCGATTTCCTTCGGAAACATCCGCGAGGATGGACTAAAGGCGGCGTGGAAGCGAATTACTTCACACCCAGAATGGGGGAGGTGGAGACCTCATTGCAGGATGCAGGATCCGGAGGTTAGGCGGAGGTACATCCGCAAGATTCCACCAGACGCTACGTTGCCGGTCCGCATTGACGAACTCGAAGGGGACGGGAGTTGAAGGCGTATACAGCGCCTTTAGGCGAGATCCTTCGGGATCTAGATCCGGAGACCGCACGGCGCCTTGAGAAGCTCCTCGAGGATTTGACCGAGCGACTAAGGGAAGAACTTCCAGAGGACGAGTACGACCGCGTGCTCACCAAACTGGTTCAGGCGGATTTCGACGTTGAACTTGTACTAAAGACGCTTGACCGCGAGAAGGGCGTCAGGGAAGAGCTCCGAGAACTGCGTGATGAGATCGAACAGCTACGCAGTAGGTTGAAAGAGGCACGCTCGAAGCTAAGCTCTGAAACCGAAGAGCTCGAGAGCAAAGTGAATGACCTGGAGGAGAGGCACGAGAGACTCCTCGAAAGTTACGTTCAGGAGGCCTCGTCGCTCCTACAGAAAGCTCTAAGGTTGAACACTAAGTCGATTTTGGAGAAGATGCTACGAGATAGACTAGTTAACTAGTTAAACGTATATAGCCATGTTAGGAAACGTGCAGAAGGCGACCCATCGGGCATTCGACCTCAGAAGTGAATCCTCGAGGTCTCGGAGGAATTCTTTCCACTCCGCACAACTCCTCACCGGGAGTATGTAGTACCCGTCGCATCGAACACCTCCTAACGACTTCAACGGCCCGTCGAGCGAGCCCGAGAGTACCTGGAGGCGAACGTAATCCCACCGATCCCCGTAATACGTGTGGGTCAGGAGAGTTCCCAAGACCAGTTTGCAGTACGGGGACAGTACAGCGAACCATAGAAGCACGATCATCAATTCAGGTTCACGTACGTATCTCAACGCCAACATCCAGCTACCATGGACGTACGGAAGAGAAAATGCCCCGCCATCGATAGAACTCAAGACTAACAGAGAGGAAGCCAAGCAAGACAGAGGGTCTCTGGTGTTAAACACACCTAACAGGATCGAGAGAGACACTACCACGAATTCAGTGGCGAGGACATAGGTAGGGTACGTCTCCACCAGTGACATGCCACAGTGGATGTACATGGGGATCCTACAGACACGTTCGAGCGCCCAGGTAAGCGCTGCTTTGCCCAGATGGGTGTGGAGGGGCGAGTCTCCTTCGAGTACTCGGCCGTTGAACACGAAAAACTCCGAGCCTGGCGGCACACCGATCGACTTAGCGGCGACGCAATGGAGCAAGTTCGAGATGAATGGGAGTGCCAAGAGGAGGAGGCTCGTGACAAGTGGATCGGGACGCTTTCTTACAACCACAGATCCTACCGAGAGCATCGAGAGGAGTCCCAGGAAAGCTATGAGTTTAGAGCGGCTTCCACCCTCTAGCAGTAGGCACGCGGCCGGGACGTAGGATGGTGCTAGCGCGGTGACGAGGAGAATAAGAGTTAGAGCAGTGATCCCTACTGCCATGTTCCAGCGCAATCTACAGTAGTCCCCACCAGAAACTTAGCGCCACAGAGACGGCCACCGGTATCGTCACGTTGTCATTCGGCGTGGGCAAGCTTTCGACGAGCATTCCGACCCCTGCCGCTAGGATAGAGATCACCACATCCCCGGTCCAAGCCAGTGAGGCTAAGGCGGCGGTGGTGAAACCCACGAGGCTGCCCTCCACGGTCTTCCTGGGACTGTAAGGTATAGGGGTACGCCCGATGGCCTTGCCCGCAATCGTGGAGGCACTGTCCCCGACGGATAGGACGATGATCGTGACGTCGAGGACCTTTGTGTAGGGGCAGATGATTGTCGCCAAGAAGAGACCCATTACGAAGTGGAGCGTACCTTGACCGGGTATGTGCATCTCGTCGGGCCGTTCGAAGGCGTCTACGAGTTCTTTCGCTATTGGAACGTGAAAGCCGCGCCTTAACGCTAAGGATACGGATATACCAGCGATGAGACCTGAGAGTAGTAGTAAGGCGAACTCGTACACTCCGAGCGCGTGAAGGGGGACGAGGAACAGAAGACCGAACGTAGCGTGGATAAGCTGGCGGCCCAACTCCCTGTTAATCGAGCATTCCTGCGACAATGCGCGCAGCGCGCTCGGCCCCCCTTCCATCCATCATCCTGATTTTAGGTACCTTCCAGTCGATGGCTTGCTCTATGGCCTTCGCAATCCGCTCCGATGAGAGTTCTTCAGGAGGCACAGCGACCCCTAATCCCCGTTGGAGAACTCGCTCGGCGTTCACGTGCTGTTCGGGATGATTGGGCAGAGGTACCGAAACTACAGGCGTCCGTAAGCAGGCACACTCGGAGAGGGTCGTGTGGCCCCCGTGAGTAACGACCACGTTCGAGACTTTGATGAGTTCTAGGAGGTTATTCACGTACCGTAACTGAAGCCCGAGCCCGCCACCGACACGCTCTTCCGAGACGATGACCGGAAACACGTCGATCGACTTGGAGAGTAGATTAAGGCCTTCCACTGCGACCCGAACTATCTGACGGCTGTATTTGGACCCTCCGGCCGTGACTAAGACCACCGTCGCATCGTCCGGAATCCCGTACTTCCGACGTATCGCGTCTCTGGGCGGCAACTCATCGGGTCGACGCTTCAGGATGGGTCCCACCCACACGACCTCCGTGTCTATCTCCGGAACGTCGTAGGTGTCGTCGTAAGTGTCGGGTATGAGGACGATGTCGGCGAGTTCGAACATGCGTCGAAGTGTTCCGTTAATCAGTCGCACAAGAGAACCTTCGCCTGGTATTCTAAGCATATTCGAGATTACTATTGCCGGTATACCCATAACCTGAGCGGCGACGAGGGCGTGGAACTGACAGTCAGAAACGACGACCTTGCACCCGTGTCGCCGAATCACGCGCCGATCGGCCTCTACACCAGCGTAGAATCTCAGCGGCAAGTCGGGATGACGGCGTAGAAGTAAGAACAGATCGAATGAACCGTCCTCTGAGAACAACTCCATCTTAGGAAGCCCGTACACGGGTGCGTCTGGGAACTCACGGGTGAGCATCTTGCGTCCTTCACCGAAGGAGCTGAACACGGGTTCAAGCCCGATCCGACATAGCTCCCTACCGAGCCCCACCATCCTCGAAGCGTGACCGAACCCGAGGCCGAAGGCCGTACAGTACACATTCGTGTCATCACGTGCGGATACCGAAGAGGAGCGAAAGAAGGGTCACCCCCAGGAACGCCGTCGGGAGGAGTACTCTGATCACAGTCCTGGTAGTCTCCACGGAGTGAACTAGTCGCTGGAAGCTCCCCGGACCCGTGACTTCTACTTTCACCCATCCCTCCACGGGAACGACCTCGCACTCTTCGAGGTCCTCGATCGCCCCCTCGGCCGCACGTCTAACTGCCTTCAGTAACCTCCTCTTATCGTCACGTCCCATGATCTGCCCGAGCGGATTATAACCCCTGGGGTTAACCTCGTGGGAGTCGGAGGTGCAGACCACGACCTCTTCGGCGAGATCCCGTAGCGTTCGCTCTACCTCCTCCTTGAGTTCGCGTACTATGCTGTTCGAGTCGAACACTACGTATAGTGTGCGCGCCCCACCTGCCTCCACTGCCGCCACGGAGACACCACCGCTGCCCAAGCCCGTTTCAGGGTCAAGACCTGGATCGACGTGATCGAATCCCGCCCTGAGTCCTGGGATCGGTTTCACTCTCTCAGAGATCCTGCGAGCGTCCCGCATGAGCCGCCAGAAATCCTCGGAGAACACGTAAACCCTACCACGATCGGGATCTCCGAAGCTGTTGTGACAATCCGCAACCCAGCCACCAGTATCGCGTTCGAGGGCTATCCCAGTGGCAGCATCTATGTCGTCACTGGGCTCGGGATACTTCGACAGTACAAGGAAGAGTCTACCACCCAATATTTGTCCGACAGAATCCGTCTCTTCCCCGCGGACCGGAGCGGAACCTACACTGCAGCCCTCTCGATCCACGGCCTCGCGCACCAGCTTGACCGTCTCTTCCACGATCTTGCCAGCTTCCCGCCGATCCACCGGGTTGAAGTCGTGTGTTGTCGTGGAGTGGAAAACGAGTGGTACGATACCTTCTCTCAGCAACCGTCGCACGATCCTGCCTGGGAGGTCCCCTCCCCCAACGTCACCTAACGGGCCGGGGTGAATCCAAGGAATCACGAAACAACCTTTCACGTCGTTGTTCTTCGCCACAAACACGAATACCCGAACTGGGACCCGAACCCGCGTTCGGGTCTCCATACCCTTGAAAAGGGAGTGCAGAGAATGATCTCGGCCCGATTTGAAGGACAGGAACTCCCCGAGAGCGTCGGTTGTCCGGATGCCAAGTGATGCCAAGGTCAGTGCGTCGACAACTGCCACTACAGAGGCGCCTACGGTTCCCCCCGTAAGCGACGCCAGAAGGAGCGGTAGGAGATGGACTCCTGTCAGGGTGGCTAAGACCAACGAATCTATCACGAGGTACGCGAGCACGGGAACCACTCGAAGTACACCGGAGCGAACCGTACCAAGCAGAGCCAAGGTCAAGAACGTCGACATTACGCCTTTTACGACGGATACCGCAACGGTCCCTAGTGGGACGCTCAGGACTAGCGGTGCCGCATAGACTAAACCGACGAAAGGCCACCGATTCGGGGGCACGTCCCGCTTAGCGAGGCGGTCCAATAGTAGGGTGGCGAATGAAGCGAGCGCGGTTAACGTTACGTAGATCGTCAAGTAGGGCGAGTACAGTGCGGAGGTTCCTAGGAGGAGGACCCATCCTAGGACACAATCTCGGAGAGAGGGTAGTCGGAAGGACAAACGCATAAGACGGGCCAACGGGTGGGTTCCCCCGGGGACCCGTGTGGAAGTGTACGTGTACGTTGGGAGAGGTGGTCGTCAAATGTTCCTGCCGGAGAGGGACCCGAAGGAGGAAGAAGAGGCCGTGTTCTCGTATAAGGTCACGGAATCCTGCGGAGCACTGGTAGTCACTCCGACCGAGGAGGGACCGTCAAAAGACCTTCCCCCGGAGCGGGTCTTCGCGTACGGAACCCTTACTGACCCCGAGATGGTCGTCGGTGTCCTCAACAGGTTGCCTATGATCATCTACCCAGCGGTACTGGAGGGGTACGAGCTAGCGCTTGAGGACGTTGAGGGCCGGTACAACACGATCCGCGAACGGGAAGGATCGAAGGTAAAGGGAGCACTGCTCGCAGGGCTGAGTGATGAGGATGTCCGAGCGATAGACAGGTACGAGGGGTACCCAGTACTCTACGAGCGCGAGCTGGTAGAGGTGAAAACACCTTTGGGTTGTTATGAGGCATACGTGTACATCGCGCGGGAGTGACACTGATCGCATGACCTAAACTATAAGTACCATCCTTGACGTTGATCCAGGTGGCGGCGGGCTAGGCCGGCGGGCTGGCGGTCCGCTGTAACCCGAAATCCGCCTCATGCGGGGGCCGAAGCCGAGGGGGCGGTCCGGTCCCTCGGGGTACCGGCTCCCCGGATCCGACCGGTGACCCTCCGGCCCCCCGGGGGCCCGGGGTGGCGGGGCCGCCGCCGGAGGGCGGCGTGCCACCGCCTTTGCCGGGGCACCGGGTCAGGCCCGAGAGGGAGCAGCCCACCCCGGACCCGCGGCCGCTCGGGGGTCGCCGGAGGCAGGTCGGTCTGGGGAGTGCCGGGCCCCGTGGGCCGGATCCACCCCTCGGCGTGCCCGCCGCCGCCTCGGTGATTCGTTATCGTGTTCATAACGTTTTCCTACGTTGGAAGGATCGCGGAGCGACCTTGTCCTGCAAATTAGGACTGACATTCGAGGCATCCGTAGAGGTCACTCGGCTATTAAACGCTGGATGATCTCGGGATCCGGTTCCACGGGTTCGGGTAGCTCGCACACTTCCATGACCGCCTCCGGATCCTTCAAACCGTGTCCTGTGGTCACGCAAACCACCAGCTCGTCGGCGTCGATCTCACCTTCCTCCACGAACTTCCTGAGTCCCGCTATCGAAGCAGCACTCGCGGGCTCCACGAAGATTCCCTCCCGCGTCGCAAGCTCACGCTGCGCCCAGAGTATTTCCCCATCGGAAACCTCCACGGCCCAACCGCCCGAACATCGGATAGCTCGGAGAGCCTTGATGGCGTTCACAGGGTTGCCGATGCGGATTGCGGTGGCGACAGTCTCGGGCTCGGGATCCGGTTCGATGTTCTCCTTGCCCCGTCGAATCGCCTCGACGATCGGTCGAGCGCCTTCCGCTTGTACTCCGTACATCCTCGGGAGCTCGTCAATAATTTCCAGCCTGTAGAGATCGAGGAATCCCTGCCAGATCGCGCTGATATTGCCCGCATTGCCGACCGGCACGACTACCGCGTCGGGAACCTCCCAACCCAACTGTAAGCATATTTCGTACGCGATGGTACGCTGACCGAAGAGGCGGAACGGATTCACCGAGTTGAGTATGTACACGATACCCTCGTCTGCCATTTTCTTCACGACGTCCAAGGCGTCGTCGAAGTTGCCATCCACAGGGATCACGCGAGCACCGTGGAAGAGAGCCTGGGCGAGCTTACCTAGGGCCACCTTACCGGCCGGGAGGAGAACGACACAGGTAAGGCCCGCGCGGGCAGCGTAGGCAGCCAACGAGGCCGATGTGTTGCCCGTTGAGGCACATGCAACGACCTCCACACCGAGCTCCATGGCCTTGGTGACTCCCACGGTCATTCCACGATCCTTAAAGGAGCCCGTGGGGTTCTCGCCCTCGTTCTTCACGAACAACCCCCTAACACCGAATTCCTCGCCCAGTCTCGGACACGGGTGTAAGCCTGTACCACCTTCGGACATCGTGACGGGATCGTCCGTGTTCACGGGTAGAAGCTCCCGGAAGGCCCATACGCCGAGGCGACGACCCTCGAACGTCGACCGGCTCACTTCGATTTCGTCGTAGTGCAGTGCCACCTCCAGGAGCCCTCCACATTCGGGGCACCGTACCAGTGAATCGTCCTCGAACTCCGAACGGCATTCGACACACTCCAGGGTATAGTGCATTCAGACTGCCCCGCCTGGTCGAGGAGACCTTGGCCCTGATAAGGATGAGGCTCACCGGAATATGTCGCGGTCAGAATCCCTGACGATGGCTCGGGCCTCCCGAGGACCCTCGAATCGCTCGAGCTCTGGTTTGAGCCCGCGGAAGATGACCGCCGGTGTACCTTCGTCGGCCTGTCCCATTACGAGCTCAGCAGCGGAGGCCAGAAGATCACCGAGCGCTACAATCGTAGTTTTCAGCTCGCGACCGTAGAGATCGCGGTCCCCACGCCGATCGACCAGTACGGGTACTCCGGAGGCCCCGATCGCTACGCCGATAACACCTTCCCTGAAAGGTCGACCCTGAGTGTCGGTGATGATGACACCCACGTCAACTCCGACGAGTTCGAGGAGACGTTGGCGGAGCTCCCGGGCACTGCGGTCGGGATCCTCGGGCAGAACGATCACGTATCCGGGTGGTGCGTTCGATTCGTCGACACCGGCGTTGGCGCATACCATCCCACCTCGGACTTCCGTGATGATGAAGTCCGGACCGACCCGCACGATGGACTCTGCTTCCCGGAGGATGACTTCAACCACGCGCGGGTCTTTACCAGTTCGCTCAGCTAGGGTCTCAGCGAAGGGACTGGGATCGACCTCTTCGAGACTAACTAGGGCCCCCTCGGCCTTAGATACCACCGTGTGGGCGACCGCGAGGACGTCTCCCTCCTCGAGCTCCGCGAACTCCGCGATGAGTTCCGCGAGGTCGTCTCCTGGTCGTACCTTCCTCTCCAGCGGAACCGGCTCGATGCGAAGCGTGGGGAGTCCCCCCATGATCAAAGCCGTACTGTTCGATGTGGACGATACGCTGTACCCGTCTTCCAAGCTGGCGGAGGAAGCGCGTAGGAACGCCATCCGCGCTATGATCGAGGCGGGTTTAGAAACTGATCTGTCGGAAGAGGATCTGTATCGGGAGCTACAGGAGGTGGTAAAGGAGTACGGCTCGAACCACCCTAGACATTTCGATCTGTTGCTCAGAAGGATAGGGGCGGATCCAGAACCGAAGCTGGTCGCGGCGGCCGTAGTGGCGTACCACGACACCAAGTTCGCCTACTTGAAGCCCTACCCGGACGTTGTTCCGACGCTGATGCGGCTGCGGGAAATGGGGTTTAAACTGGGAGCGGTCACGAGCGGGCTAGCGGTGAAGCAGTGGGAGAAGTTAATCCGATTGGGTATTCACCACTTCTTCCACGAGGTGGTGATCTCCGAGGAAATCGGCGTGGAGAAGCCCAACCCGAAGATCTTCATCGAGGCGGCACGCAGACTGGGGGTCAAACCGGAGGAAGCCGTGTACGTGGGAGACCGATTGGACAAGGACATCAAGGGGGCAAACCGCGCAGGAATGGTGACGGTGAGGATCAGGAGGGGCAAATACCGGGACATGGAACCGGAAAGTGACGACGATGTTCCAGACTTCGAGATCGACAGGCCACGGGAGCTACTGGACGTCATCAGGGAATTAGCGAAAGACTAGGAGTCTCACGTCTAGACCACCGTGCCTCACCCATCGATCATGGCTCAACCTGAACCCATATTCCTCCATCGCAGCCCGCATCCAATTATCACGTGGCGTCACCGTCACGGCGACACTGACGAGATCCGAGAGAACGCTCGCGAGACCTCGGTAGAGTGTCTTCACGACGCTTGGATTCGCTATCTTGAGGCCGTACGGAGGGTTGAAGACGGCGGCGTCGAACTCGCAATCTCGGAGCTCCGGAACCTCCTCGAACAATCGGGTCGCATCTGCCAGATAGAGCTCCACGTCTACCCTGGCGGCCAGGACGTTGAGACGAGCTCCCTCATAATGTGTTCGAAACTTCTCCACACCTACGGCCTCTGTCTCCGGGTCTCTAAGTAAAGCCTCTATGGGCACCGTGGCGCCACCGCAGGTAGGATCGATGAGAGAGTCCGGGTTCCCTGCCAGCTCCAGCATGCCTTGAGCTATCACCGGGTTGAGTGACGCCGGATGATCATATACCCTATAACCGCGCTGGTGGAGGGATCGATCACCTGTCGTGCAAACTCCGACGATGACGGTGTCTCCAACGACGTCGGCCCTAACGATCACCGAGGGTGCGTCGAGATCCACCTGAGGTCTGAATCCCTCTTCCCTCTTTATCCGCTCGATGACTGCGTCACCGACGGCGGCCCCTACATCCACGCTGGTGAAATCGTGCTCCCCGAGCCGCGATGGCCGTACACCGAATGTATCGTGTTCGTGGATGTAACGCTCGAAAGGTAGTTCCTGGCAGCGCTCACGTATCTCCTCGAGGCCACGCTCGTCGCGGTGTTCGATCTCGAAGCCACCCAGGAGAACCGCGGCGCGGTGGATGGTTAAGGATCTGCGGTTGATCTCACGGGCGAGGTTGAGGGCTTCGTACTCCGAGCACTTTACGAGTACACGACCGCGTACGCCGAGGTAGTTCTCATGAACGGGTTTTCCGGTGATCTCACCGAGTTCCTGGGCACAGACGTCCTCGAGGCCCGGGGCGGTCGTGCATAGTACTCCCGAAGTCAAAGGAAAGGCTCCCGCGGGAGGATGTATATTTGGACGTGTGGGACTCCTCCCAGCTCTCCTATTTCATCCTCCTTGACGAGACCCGCGTCGACGACGACGGAGCAGGCGAGCTCACCTAAGGCGTTGATCGCGACCGTCTTCTCGTCCTCGTACTCATAGACGGCCTTCCGGATCTTCTTCGCGGCGCTATCCGGTTCGAGGGACTTTCCACCGTAGAAGTGCTCTGAGATCCGTAGGCTTCGCCCTTTGTACTTCAGCTCCTCACCCAGGAGATCTTCGTCGCACAGGGCGAGAACTACGGTGTCACCGGTCCCGTGGATGTTCAAGAATACTCGGGCCATTCACTTCAGCCTCCGAACCGAAGACCAAGCACCGCAAGCTTCGCACTTAAGAATCCACTGCCGATCTTCTCTAACGAGCTTAGTGTCGGGTTTCCCGCACTCCGGGCATAGCACGAATTCCTCAACGTAGTTCTTGAGTTCTTCCTCGATGAGCTTAGGATGGTAAACCCCGTGCAGGATGAGTCTACCACCGTCGATGTGTCCAGCGGTACCGAGCTCCTTCAGGAAGTACTTGGTAACGTGCTCAGGATCGCGATCGAGTTTCTTGGATATATCCTTGAAGTTGTGGATGACCGTGGTTTTACCCTCCACGGAGACCTTCGGCTTTGGCATCTCGAACCGGCGGTCTTCGAGAACCTCCTCGGGAAGCTGCTCGTAAGCACGCTCGAGGAGTTCCTCGTAGTCGTACTCAGCCACGGTTCACAGCCCCCAGCCGGTTTCGATTACGGACCAACGTTTCCCCCCGGGCAGGTCCATCGGGTACAGGAGCTCGCGCTCCTCCATCTCTTTAATGATCTTCTCGCAGAACTCCTCGTCCGCGAGTGGAACAACGGAGCGGATGACCTCGTGTAGTTCCTCCCTCGAGAACGTCTCTTCCTCCATCTCAAGCAGTTCCTTGTACACTATCTCGATCGCCTCGTCGAGTGTCAGGGGTTTTTCGACGGTAGGCACCTCGCCTCCAGACATTATCTCGTACTCCAACCTGCGGAAGAGTTCCTCGAAGTACGACGTGGGTCGAATTATTTCAGCCCTAAGCGCTACGGGACGGCCCTCTTCACGTGGCTCCATCGGACGGCCGATCACCTTGATCTGCCTCCACTTATCTAGTGTCCGGGCAGGCTCGTAACATTCATCGAACGCGAACACGTCGACAGAGCCCGTGTCATCGGTGACCGTGATCACGGCGAACTCCCGCTCCTCGTCCACGTACCGTCCAGAGAGCACCCCGACTACCAGAACCCTGTGAAACCTGACACCTTTAGGCGTGACGAAACCATCCTCAGTTGGTTCGGAATGCGCTAGTTCGCCGGCCGGCACACGGACGGCAGGATATCTACGGGAGAGTTCTTCACTCATGTTCAACCACCCGTTCACATCGGGAGGTACACTCCGGGCCGCGGCTGGAGAAGGAAGCCCTCCTCGACGAGGTCGTCCAGAATCTCCTCAACCCGCTCACGGCTCACGCGGTGTTTGACCGCTTTCACGATCTCTCGCTTGGGTACACCGTCTTCGTGGTTCTTCGCCAACTTCCGCACCACCTTCAGAACGTACTCGCGGGCCTCTCGCACTGACTTGGGTTTACCTGTCTCGATTACGTCTGCGTCCAGTACACCGTCCTCCTGCATTATCTCCTTCATGAATTCTTCTACTACCGACAGAGCTACGGACACGTCCTCCCGGTTGACCGTTTCGGAGAGTCGCATACGGGCGGAAGCTCGAGCCAGCCGCAGGACGGAGCCCATCTGGCGCCGTGTGACCGGCACGGTGCGCAGATCTCCGTCGTCGATCCGGTCAGCCGCTTCCTGTCGGGCGGACACGAACCAGTCTCGAAGTTCTTCCCGAGCGTCTTCGGAAATGGTAACGTCCGAAAACCCCTTCGTAGCGTACAGGACGTAGCGGCGTAGCAGCCCGTACTTACCCTCGATTTTATCGAACTCGCCGTCGAATGCTTCCATCATCCGTTCCGCGACCAGCTTATCCTGCTCCGGATCCGGCTCGTCTCGGGTAAATAGGATGACGTCGAACCTCGAGAGGAGGGCGGGATCCAGGTTGATTTCTTCGATGGGATGACCGCCTTGCCAGCGGCCCGCCTCGGGGTTAGCGGCCGCGAGGACCGCGCATCGAGCGTTCAACGTCGTCGTTATCCCGGCCTTCGCGACACTGATCTTACCCGACTCCATCGCCTCGAGGAGCGCGTTCAGATCGCCCCTAGACGCCTTATCCAACTCGTCAATGGCTATCACACCGCCATCCGCCATGACCACGGCGCCTGCTTCCAATGTCCATCCGTCCTCCGTACGCTCGGCGGCCGCGGTGAGTCCAGCTCCCGTCACGTGTTGGGCGCTCACGTACACGCCGCGGGGGGCGAGGTGCTCGATCACGTGCTGGAGAATCTGGGACTTCGCAGTCGCCGGATCACCTACGATAAGAACGTGAACACGTTCCCGAATCTGACCCTCCTCCACGCAAGAGAACAGCTGTAACGACACAGCCTTCTTGATCACCTCATGCCCGTGAATATGAGGGGCCACCGCCTCGACGAACTCATCTAACGGGTCGCCCTCGGCCAGTTCTTCGAACTGTTCGATCTCGTCCTGCGTGAACCGGAAATCCTCCTCGGGAAGCGGGCTGTCGGATCTCTCGACACCGTGGGCTTCGAGGACTATCTCCCCGGTATCACCCGGTCGTGGAGAACTCGACGGAAGCCGCACCCGAGGTACCGCCGTAACTCTTACCCGGTCACCGGGCCGAACCCGGTTGATATGATCGTATCGAAACTCCACCTCGACAGTCGCCGGTTGTTCACCACCTCTCATGTGCTCCGGAGCTTCTTGGAGCACTACGAGCTGATAATCGGTGTAGAAGAGCTCGTCGGGCTCGCACCGCATCCCGCAGTTAGGACACCTCACGTCGGGTCTGTACTCGCGCCTACGGACCTCGAACCGATTCCCACACCGCGGACACTCGGCTTCCACGCGAACTACCTCGGCCGCCACGTTATCAACGCGACGAACGATTCCCTCAACGGTGACGAGACGATCCTTGAACTCGACGCTCATATCCCGAGCGCGGAGACGGATCGGTGACCCACGGAACTCTACCCAGACACGATCCACGTCCGGCCGCTCTTTCTTGATTAGTTCCATGGCGACCCGCTGGACGACCCTCATTGCTTCGACAACGTCATCGGACACCGCGAACGCTATGTCCGGTTCGTCAAACTCCTCCAGATCCACGACGACGGTTCGCCACTTCGGGTAGTTAGTGATCACCCGGTCGATTGACCTCAGGAACGTTTTCGAGTTCCTGAGAGCCTCTTCGAACTCACGCTCCATCTCCACGGGATTCCCGCCCCCGTCACCACGGCACCGCCGGAACGGAGGTTATCCAACGGAAGACCCCCAGTACTCCGCTAGCCGTCAGTGCACAGCCTACCGACAAGTCGAAGGGCAGAGTCCGGACCTCTAAGAGAAGCCGGAGTGCTCCTATCATGCCCTCACGCAAGCCTGAGACCACCCACCACACACGGCTGAGGAGGTACCCTCCAATACTGAGCTTCGGCACGGAGCACAACAAAGTCAGGAGCGTCGGGACGTACCCCTTGATGGAAGCGATGAGCGTAAGTACAAGGGCCGCCAGCGCGAGTACCAGTGTTATGGGCCTCAGGGGCACTCTAACGAGGTATGATAGGAACGGGAACAGACGCAGCGCCTCCGACGTGAGGATCAAGCCCGCGATGAGCGCCGTCAGCGCTAGATCCAATGACTCGATCGGGTGCATCCGTAGTCACCCGCAGCGGAAAACGATAGCGGCGTAACCGACCACCTGAGAGTAATCCCCAGATACTTCTCCGCTAGTCGCGTACTTCAAAAGTTCTCCATCGGAAGCTCCCATGGCCTTAACAGCAACTATAGTCGCGGCGGTCGGCCCTACTCCGCACATGCTGACATTGTATCGCTCCACGATCTCAATCATACCGGCCTCGTCGAGGGCCGTGATCCGTTCGATAACTTTACGATCCTTTTTCTGGGCCTGATCGTGCGGCTCGTAGTGCGTGAAGTCGGTGCTCGCAATGACCACTGTGTTCCTGTCCAGCTCCTTCGCCACGTCCACGATCGCCTCACCCACTTCCCTCGCGGTCTGAAGGTCGTGCATTGCCATACAAACTGGAACGAACCGGAAACCCGCTCCGTATACGTACTGGAGGAACGGTAACTGTACTTCGATGGAGTGCTCGTTAGCGTGGGCTGTTAAGTCGTCGTCCATCACACCACACTCTCGTACCAGCGCAGTCGCGAACTCGGAGTCGATCTCTACCGATCCCAGCGGCGTGCGCCAAGCACCGTCCGTCATCGTGGCGACTGCGGACCCGAGCCCGGTATGATTCGGTCCCAGTATCACTACCGTCTCTGGAGTTCCTGACTCCGCCAGAACCTTGTACGTATGTGCGGCCACTGGTCCTGAGAACTGATAACCGGCGTGCGGCGCCACTACACCGGGCAGGGCGCAGGGACCGTCGTTAGCCTCGGGTAGATCACCTGGTCCTAGCTCGTGTCGGAAGCACCACTCGATCACCTTCCTCAACTCCTTCGAATCGGCGGGGTAGAACTGACCCGCGACGGCCGGAGATCGCTCCACGGCCCCAGATGACACGACGGCTCACCCGCGATACTTTCGTCCGTCCGGGTCGTAATAGCGCTCCAGGTAATAACCGAAGTGTCTACGTTCTACCAGAGATCTAACACCTTTTTCTCGGATTTCCCGTTCGAGTTCGGACGCACGTTCCTCGTCCAACTCACCACGCCTCACCAAGTACTGAAGTACCTCCAGCGCCTCCTCGTCGGTGTCACACCGGGCCAAATAATCCCTCACAGAAGGCTCGTAGCCGCGAAGGGGATCTTCCGACAAGAGCGGCCCCCGTGCGGGGTAGGGGAGATGGTCGATAATATCGGTCGCGGGTTACTCAGTGAAGAAGACAGGAGGGCACGTGAAGCCGCCGCGCGGTACCGGGAGTGGGCGGAGTCGTTGGACGAAGGGGAGCTGTTCCGATACGTGAGGGAACGGACGGGAGGGCTGGGCCACGGGAAAAAAGGGTTCGAGGTCGGGAAAATGGGACTCAAGGGGTACGTGATAGCGTGGCCCGAGCGGGCCAGAGGCATGGTACTTGAAATCGGCACGGGGATGGGCAGAACTACCTGGGCGCTGTTGAGATGGGGCGATCCGAAACTGGTCGTTTCGGTGGAGATAGACCCTCGAATGCTCGCGATTGCGTTATACAGGAACCCGGTCTCGGAGTTCTCAGAGGCGCTCAGGGACGACAGGGTCAAGATACTACTGGGCGACGCCGTGGAAGTCGTGCCAGAACTCCCGAAGGGTTTCGATCACGTGGTTCACGACGGGGGGCCTTGTCCCGGGCGCAACCCACGACTGTTTTCTCCCGAGTTCCTGAGAACTATGACCGAGAAGCTAAAGGACGATGGTACGGCATCGGTGTTCGCGGGTCGGGATCCGCGGTGGCAGGACAGGATATACCGGGCCCTCAGTCGGCTCTTTCTGGAGGTGAGAGCTGAATCTTTCCCGGACACCCCGACCGTGGTGTTCCGATGCAAGGGACGCCGCTAGTCGCCGGAATCCAGTCTTTCCCTGAGGAGTCGCATGGTGACCTCCGGATCAGCCTGTCCCCTAGTTTTGCGCATCACCTGCCCCATTAGGTAATGTATGGCCTCATCCTTACCAGACTTGTAATCCTCCACTGCCTGTGGGTTCTCCTCGATGACCTCCTCTACGACGCGCGCCAATCGATCCTCATCGCTAACTTTGAGCAGTCCGTTCTCCTCGATGATCTCGACGGGACTCTTATCCGAGTCGACAGCTTCCCACAGCGCGTTGAGAGCGTTCTGACGTGTGATCTTGTCCTCACGGACGAGCTCGAGCAGCTCGATGAACTCTTCCGGGGTTATCTTAGCTTCGCGGAAAGTCATCTCCTTCTTGTTGAGCACCTTCTTGATTTCTTTGCGCACCCATTGATCGATGAACTCGATTTCCCAGTCGTCCGGGGCTCTGTCCACAACTTCTTCGAAGAAATCGGCCCACTCGCGCTCCGTGACCAGGGCTTCGGCGGCCTCCAACGAGATACCGTATTCCTCCGCCATCCGCCTGGCACGATGGTGTGGCGGCTCCGGGGCTCGTGCGACGGCCTTCTTCCACATGTCTTCGGTGATCTCGAACACCGGTATGTCAGGATCCGGGATGTACCTGTAATCCTCCGCGGTCTCCTTGGAACGCATTGCGACCGTAGTACCTTGATCTTCGCGGAAGGCACGGGTCTCGCGGCGAACCTTGCGCCCGTGTTTCATCAAGTTAAGTTGTCGCTGAATCTCGAACTTGAGGGCCCGATATACTCCCTTGATCGAGTTGATGTTCTTGATCTCGACCCTGGTCCCGCCTTCAACCGAGACGTTAGCGTCCACGCGGACGCCACCATCACTCTTCACCTTACCAGAGTACCGGAGGACTTGCATGAGACGACGCAAGAAGTCTCTGGCGTCCTCCGGAGAACGCATATCCGGCTCGGTTACGATCTCGATGAGCGGGACACCGCTCCGGTTGTAATCGACACGCCCGGTGGAGGGTTCCCAGCGGCCCGGATCCTCCTCAACATGAATCTCGCGGATCCGAACGCCATCGAGTTCACCATCGACCGCGATGGGCACGCTGGTACGCTGGTACCCGGAGGGCAAGTCCGGGTAGTCGTAATGCTTCCGCTGGAAGTACAACTGACGATTCAGAACGGGCTCGCAATCCAACATATACGCAATTTCAAGGGCTATCAGGAAGGCTTCCTTGTTGGGTGGAAGTGGTTTCGCCCCCGGCACTCCAGTGCAGATGGGACATGTATTCTCGTTAGGTTCCGCGTCCTCGTAATCCGTGGAACAATCACAGAAGAGTTTAGTACGGGTATCGAGTTGTACGTGGACCTCAAATCCTATCTTCACGTCCACCACCTGGTGAACCCTGGGGGGTGACGGATCCGCCGTGCACTTATCGGTAGCGGATGGTTGACATCAAATCGAGCTCATGTGACAGCGTCCTGAGCAGTGCCGCTGTGACGAGCGTTTTCTCGGAGAGCCTCTTAGTTTCCGGCGAGTTAGGAACCGTGAAGCAGAACCTGCGATGGTGCGTGAGCGTCCCCGGTACCAACGGCATCTCACGTGGCGCCTTCACGTCCTTAGGCCACGGGATTCTGACCGTCACTGGGATGACGTCGTCCACATCCGTCGACGGTGATCCCACCAAGTACGAAGCGTAGGCCGCGTCCCTCTTCCTGTTCCGGAACTTGTGGTTGCTGATCAAATTGGCTTCGGAGATTGGCACCATCAAGGTCATCTCCCGTAGTTCTATATCGTCCTCGGTTAGCGGCTCTAGCTCAAGGGTGCCGAAGTACCACCGGTCATTTCGTCGAGTAAATTTTCCCCACCGTGGTTCATAAAAGCGCTCGAAGGCTTTCGGGAGGGTGTACACGCGGTACGGGCTACACGTCCCCATTCGCCCCCCCCCGCCACTAAAATTCCCCCGCAGGAATTACTGTTCCGGTGCCGGCGACCGGCGGTGGGCGTAGAAAGATTGTTGGTGTGGTCCTGGTAGTTAAGTAGAACTGAACTCTTTGCACGGTCACGTGAAGTAAACAGTGATTACTCAACCTACACTCATCCTACCCGGCATCGTAGTAGCGCGTACGGTGATTCGACGACACCCGTGCTCTCGGTTTCCTCGGATACCAGGATGTGCCTCAAGGACGAGTACAGGTTACCTCGAACCGATACAGGCGCGACTCTCCCTTCCTCGGTCTCCGCCCACAGCGCAGTCACCGAGAAGCGCCCGCTCACTTGACTAGCCGTGTGGGCACCGATAGTCCTGTACACGATGAGATCAGCCTCCTCCAACACCTCCTCCGTGGAGGCGTCGCCGTGGACGATCACGTTCGCAGGTGACGGCTCCGGGCGTCTAATTCCGAGCCCACTTCCAGTAGGCTCCACCTCCAACCGTTCGGCGGAGTACAAGTCGGTGTAGAAAGAGCGTAGGATCCCGTCGGAGATCAACTCAACACGCTTCGGAGTGCTGCCTTCATCGTCGAACGCGTAAGAGCCGGGCCTGCGATCGAGCGTCGGGTCGTTCACGACGCGCAGGCCCTCAGGTCCGACCTCACGACCGATATCCTCCAGATCGAACCCGCTGGTACCTTTCAGTACTTCGAGCCCGGAGAGAGCCGGTATCAGCACGTAAGTGAGGAGTTCCGAGAACGCCCGTGGGTGGAAGGCGACAGCGAGCTCGCCACAGCTTACCCGCCCCTTCGGGGTCTCAGAGGCCATTTCCGAGGCTTCCCGTGCAAGGAGTTCCGGGTCGATGTCCTGTGGACCGACGGAGGCATCCCAAGCAAACCCGGAGAATTCGCCGACGACGTCCAGACTCACGGTGACGGAAGACTCATCACGCTCGGCTTGATCCGAGGGAGTCCTGAGGATCACGCGACGGCGGACGCCGGTAACTGAGACTGAGGTGACGGTTACGTCGTCGGGTACCTCGCTCACAACGGCCTCGAGGAGATCCCACAACTCGTCCTCGTCAACGGCAGAAAGGTCGCACGAGCTTACATGCGCGGGATCGACGGAATCTGGGTACTCGACGGGTTCGGATGTTACAATCTCAGCCGATGTGAGTGCGCGCTCGATCGCCGTGTCTATTTCTCCGGGGTCAGCCACCGTCGCTACACCGAGCCCTTCGTCGGTCGATATGCGGACGGCAATCCTGCGGTCGGTGGATACACGTCCGCGGTCGCCTGTGTCGTGGGTACGTTCTACCTCAACCCGCTCGGTCTTCACATCGAGGAGGACCGCCCGCCCGGGCTCGAACCGTGACAACGGGTCGTCCAACGTAATCACCCCGATCTAAGGTGGAAAGGACCGTCCACGAGCGCGTGTGGTCCGCCGTCAGACACGGGTACCAACTGACCACCCTTGCCGCAGTACCCCGGATGGAGTCTGAGCTCATCAGAGAGTATCCGGACTCTCTTCATGAACTCCAAGGTCTCGCCAGTCAGGCCCACGTCGCGTACAGGGCGCGATGGCTCACCGTCTTCCACCACGTACCCGAGCTTGGCGGAGAACTGGAAGTTCCCGGTAGCTGTATCGGTCTGTCCCCCTCTCGATCCCAGGAGATAGACGGCGCCGTCACCAGCCTCTTCGAACAGTTCTTCCCGCGACGCGTCCCCGGGCTCGACGTACGTCACGCTCATTCGAACCTGCACGTGGTCACCGATCGACTCCAAACGACCGTTTCCGGTGACCTCGAGGTCGAGTTCCGCTGCCGAAGTCAGATCGGTGAGGTAGCCTCGCAGCACACCCTCCTCCACGAGGACGGTCCGTCTGGGCTCGACTCCCTCGTCGTCGAACGGATAAGAACCGAACGCACCGCGCTCGGTGGGGTCGTCTACTACGGTCACGATCTCGGAGGCGACTCGCTCTCCGACCCGATCCTGAAGCACCGATTCTCCGCGCGCGACGAGGTCACCTTCGACGGCGTGTCCGAAAGCCTCGTGGACTATCACGCCGAAGAGTTCGGGGTCCGTGATCACCGACTCCGCACGCTCCGGACCGGGCTCCGCCTCCAACAAATCTTCGAACCTCCGGACCGCTTCGTCTCTGACCTCCTCCGCCCGCTCCAAGAACAGCTCTATACTGGCGCAATTAGCCCCGTCCCGCTCCGTATACTCTTCCCTACCTGCGGTCCCCTTACCGCTGACTTTAACCCAGAAGTTCACGCGGTCGAGTCGGGCCTCGCACTCGGACCCCCAAGTGGATGTGATCGTGTACCGGACGGAGCCGGCGGAGCACGTGATCTCGCAATCGTACGGCACCTCACGTGATAACTCCACCGATAGTTCGGCGGCCTCGTCGAGGGAGTCGAGCGGAGAGAGCTTTCCTTCCCACCGGTACGATCCCTCGGCAGCCGGAACGTCCTCAGGGATCCTCACGGAACCTTCGCCGGTGGACCGTAAAGCTCGCTCGATGAGATGTCGCTCGGGATCGGGACCGGAGGCGACTCCCCACGATCCTCCCTTGAGAACACGGACGGCGTAGGTGCGGACGCGGTCGGAATCGGCCTTCCTGAGTTCTCCGTTGGAAGCCTCGATCTCGACGAGTTCTCCCTCGAGGGCGTAAACGACACAGGCATCGGAAACCTCCTCGGCATGTCTCAGGAGGACGTCCGAATCCAACGGGTGGGTTCCCCCATGAGCCGCTACGTGGAGATTGTGCGTGGTATCCTGGCGTATCAGTTCGGGCGTGAGGCTGCGGACGCGATGCTCGACGGCGAGGTGAAGGTGAGGGTGCGCCGAGGTCGCCCGCGCGAGGTGTTCGTCGACGGGAAAAGGTTGTGCACCGTAAGGGCCTCGGACGGTCTGGTCTCGCTGGCCCCGGAGGGAGCAAGGCGCCTACACTCCGCCACGGAACCGCCGGAGCACCGTGTGGTCTGTGCGGACGAGTGGGTCGAGGCCGTGAGGAGGGGTCGCGACCTCTTCTGCGAGTACGCCCTCCGGGGCTGGGAGGAACTTCGACCGGGGGATGAGTGCCTCGTGGTTTCGGAGGACGACGAGCTGCTGGCGGTGGGCAAGATGAGGCTCTCGGGGTGGGAGGTCGAGTACTTCGAACACGGGGTCGCGGTCCGTGTGCGTCGAGGCCTCTAGTTAACCATTTTATCACCGGATCCGACCGGGTAGTGAGGGGGATTGTAATTGTTCCCAGGCGGCAAGATCGACCCAAGAAAGCTACAGAGACTCATGCGTGAGATGGGCATGGAGCAAGAACCTGTCAGCGGCGTGGAGCGGGTGGAGATCCACCTAAAGGACAGTTCGAAGCTCGTCTTCGAGAAGCCACAGGTCATACGGATGAAGATCATGGATCAGGAATTTTACCAAGTGGCTGGGAAGGCGAAGCGGGAGAAGCCGGAGAAAGAGCCGTTCACAGACGAGGACGTGAAGTTAGTCGCGGAACAAGCCGGGGTCTCCGAGGAAGAAGCGAGGAAGGCGCTCGAAGAGACCGGTGGAGACCTCGCGGAGGCGATCATGCGGTTGCAGGGTGAGTGAACGACCGAAGCCCCTTTTAACACCGGTAACGGCCGACCGATGGGGGTAGTCTCGGTGGCCGAGGAGAAGGTCACCGTGAGCGTGATCAAGGCGGACGTGGGAGGTTTCCCGGGCCACTCGGAGGTACATCCGGATCTACTGGAGGCCTGTGAGGGAGTCCTCGAAGACGCTGTGGACGAGGTGATCATCGACTACTACGTGACTCGGTGTGGCGACGACATCGATCTCATCATGACACACGCGCGCGGTGAAGACGACGAGAAGGTGCACGAGCTCGCGTGGAACGCGTTCCAAGAGGCCACGAAGGTCGCGGAGGACCTGAAGTTGTACGGCGCCGGTCAGGACCTACTGTCCGACGCGTTCAGCGGCAACGTGCGTGGGCTCGGTCCGGGCGCGGCGGAGATGGAGCTGGTGGAGCGTCCGAGCGAGCCGATCATCGTGTTCTGTTGCGACAAGACAGAGCCGAGCGCGTTCAACCTACCCCTGTTCCGGATCTTCGCGGACCCGAACAACACGGCCGGTCTGGTACTGGATCCGAGCATGCACAACGGGTTCGAGTTCGAGGTTCACGACGTTATTGACCAGAAGAAGGTTGTCCTGAAGTGTCCCGAGGAAATGTACGATCTACTCGCCCTGATCGGTCAAACCCAGCGCTACGCGATCAAGCGCGTGTACAAGAAGGGGGATGAGGACGAGGCCGAACGCATCGCGGCCGTGACGAGCACGGAGAGGTTGAACCTGATCGCCGGCGAGTACGTTGGTAAGGACGACCCGGTCGCCATCGTGAGGTGCCAGAGCGGGTTCCCGGCCGTCGGTGAGGTGCTCGAACCGTTCACGTTCCCGCACCTCGTAGCCGGATGGATGAGGGGTAGCCACAACGGTCCGCTGATGCCCGTGTCGGAGGAGGAGGCGCACCCGACGAGGTTCGACGGTCCACCTAGGATCATAGCGCTCGGGTTCCAGCTGAGGAACGGAGAGCTGGTCGGCCCGCAGGACCTATTCGCGGACCCGGCGTTCGACCGGGCGAGGGAGATCGCGAACGAGGTGGCGGACTACATCCGGAGACACGGACCGTTCCAGCCTCACCTACTGTCTGAGGAGGAACTGGAGTACACGACGCTACCGGACGTACTGAAGAAGCTCGAGGACAGGTTCGAGGACCTAGAGGAGTGAGACCAGGAAGGCCAGCAACCCCAACAGCATCCCAACCTTGACCACCCGCTGCGCCTTACCCGCGTCCCAGTTCCCTACGACCGCGAGGACCGAGGCCAGAAGTATGACCCAGGCGGCGGGTAGGGCCAGGACCAGATACGGCCACCCGACGACACCGTCCAAGTATGGTAGCGGCGTGAGGACGGCCAGCGCGGTCGCGAACACCGTCGCCACTCGGAGAGCGATCCTCTCGCCGCACGCGATCGGGAGCGTCTTGAGACCGAGCGCCGCGTCCCCCTCGACGTCTTCCAGGTCCTTGAGGACCTCACGTACCAAGTTCGCCAGAAAAGCTAGCAGGAAGAGCCATACTGCGGGCGTCGGCCGCTGACCTACCGCAGCTCCGAACAGGAAGCAAGAACCCACCAAGTAGGAGACCACGACGTTCCCGATGAGGGGTGTACCCTTCAGGCGCCATGAGTATAGGTAGAGTAAGGTAGAGTTCAGGACGGCGATCGTGAGACACATCCGGTTGATCACAGTGGCCATTCCAATTCCGGCGGTAAAGCATCCGAGGGCGAACATCTGAGCCGACCGCGGTGACACCCGACCGCTCGGGATCGGTCTCTCCGGTCTGTTCACGGCGTCGATGTCGGCGTCGAAGTAGTCGTTAATGGCGTTCCCCCCCGCACATACGACCGCGGCGACTACCGGCGCGAGGGTCGCCCCGACGTCGAGCTTGGCTCCCGCGATCAGCTCCCCTACGACCACTCCCAAGGCGGCCATCGTGCAGTTGACCGGTCGGGCAAGCTCGAAGTAAGCCCGCACGTTCTCACCCCTACCACCACAGCGACTACCTTAAGGTCGATCCGCCCGACGGCTCCGACACTGTCGGAGTCATGGGACGGACCAACGGCGAGGTTCACCGTGAAGGATGACGAGTGTGGGCCGTCTGGAGCCGAGGAGAGGGCGATGAAGACGCCTCGATTGGCCGACTCAGGTCACGAAGTGTAGTTTAGCATCGCAGTGCTTGCAGTGGAAGTCGTCGGTGAAGTGCGTCTTCACGACCGAGAACCCACGGCGTACTACGACCGGTTCCTTACACTCCGGGCAGTACGTGTTCTCGTACTTGTGGCCCGGAACGTTACCCGCGTACACGTAGTAGAGGCCTTCTTCGTAGCCTATCTCGACGAATTTCTCGACGGTCTCGACGGGTGTCGGTGGTATGTCGATCATCCTGTAGTCCGGGTGGAACCTGCTCACGTGCCACGGGGTATCGGGACCCAATTCCTTCCGTATCCATCGCGCGATCTCTCGTGCTTCCTCCTCCGAGTCGTTATATCCTGGGATAACCAAGGTAGTCAGCTCGACGTGTACGTCCATACCTTTCCAGATCTTGCATGTCCGAAGGACAGGCTTCAGACAAGCTTTCGCAACGTCGCGGTAGAAGTCCTCTGTGAACGCCTTAAGGTCGACGTTAGCCGCATCAAGGACCTCACCGAGTATCCTCGCAGTCCGTTTTGTCGCGAACCCGTTGGTCACGTAGACACACCCGAGTCCCTCCTCACGGCAGACTTCGAAGGTCTCGAGCGTGTACTCCAGACCGATGATCGGTTCGTTGTAAGTGAACGCTACGCTCTCGCACCCGGTACGCTTCGCGGCCTCGACGATCCGCTTCGGAGGCCACTCTTCCAGCGGAACTTCCTCCGGCCCCGCTTGACTGATCTGCCAGTTTTGACAGTGTCTGCACCGGAAGTTACACCCGACGGTACCCAGTGAGAACACCTCCGTACCCGGCTTGTAATGGAACAAAGGCTTCTTCTCGATGGGGTCCGGAACCGCCGTACTGACCTTCCCGTGGATCAGTAAGACGAGCTCACCGTCCCGGTTCTCTCGGACTCGACAAAACCCCCGCTCCCCGTCGGAAATCACGCACTTCCGTGGGCATACCAGACATCGTACCTTCCCGTCCACCTCATCCCAGGTTCTCCCTCTCCACTCGCGGAGAGCGTCATCATGCATGGTGCGACTCCCCATGGCTCCGTGGACCCTACGCCCTCCTCTCCGTAAGGTACTGACAACCCCGCGAGTTAGCACTAATCCCACGGTGCAACCCACTCGGAGTACGCGATTTCGGATCCATCGGAGTACCGGAGCCGTCTTTAAGTGCCCGGGTGCGCCGAGAGTACCCATCCTTTATACTAGTAAACACGCCACAAACGCCGCGTACGCCCCGAGCAACGCTAGTGCCTCCACGCTGCGAAGCTTCCCGTCCGCCGTGATCAGGTACAAGAACACCACGCAGCCGACCAGTGCCAGCGCCGTCGGCCCCAACTCCCCGTGGACTGAGATCTGGGGCACGAGCGACAGTGGAACCCCTAAGCAGACGAGGAGGTCGAACGTGTTGCTTCCGACGGCGTTCGAGACAGCTAAGCTCCCGAAACCACGACGGGCCGCGTGCACAGAGGCCAAGGTGTCGGGTACCGACGTACCCGCGGCGTTTAAGAGCAGACTCACCTTCGACTCTGACAGACTGAACCCCCAGCAGAAATCGACAGTCGCCCGAACCATCAGGTCGGAGAGTACAGCGATTCCGACCACTGCCACCGATATCCGGACGACGAGGTTCCGCAGCTGGATTTCATCGGTACCACCTTCGGCCTCGAGGGTGTTCCCGTCTGTCCGTTTCATCAGAAGGACGTAGAGTCCGTACAGTATCACCCATGCGAGTGCCTCGACGCGGAGGATCACCCGATCCCAGAGACAGACGAGCACGGCCACGAGCGCGAGGAGGTAGAAGAGAACGTCTCGAAGGTACACGGCACGCTCGAGAGTCAGACCACCAGCGGCGAGCGCCGCGAGCCCGGGTATGACGGTGATGTTGTACACGGCCGATCCCAGGACGGTACCCACACCCACGTTCGGGTGTTCGAGCATGATCGAGCTCAACGAGGAGCCGAACTCGGGTGCGCTGGTCCCGATCGCCGCGAGGGTGGCCCCGGCGACCGACTCCGAGAGACCGTATTTCCGGGCGACGGCCACCGTGGCGTCCACTAGCAGCTCCGAAAGGAAGTGGAACCCGATGAAACACCCAACCATGACCACCAATGCTAACCAGGGATCCATCCGACCGTTCCCCCGGACCGAGGACGCGATGACCGAACACCGTTTAAAGCCGTTTACAGCGGCTTGAGAACACGGCCGGTCAGGATCGGGCGGCCTCCCCCCGCCGCCCCCGATGATCCGGCCCGTCGGTAGCCCGGTCACATTGGTCGAGGCCGTCCCTGACGGCCCGTTCCGGGCAGGATGAGGGGGCGAGCAAGCCGCCGGGCACACCCGGAAAGGACCAACGGCGAGCGTCCCGACTCCTCACCTGGGGGAAGGTGACCCATCACCATCCACCCTCGCACCCGAGGTCGTACACCATCCAGTCGGGTCGGTGAGGACGGCGTCTCAGAGTGCGTTCGACCACCGGGCGCGTCCAGGCCGGTGACGAGCATCGCCCGACGGGGAACGCCCGCTGACGATTGCGACGGAGTTCGGGACCGACCGGCGGAGACCACCGTGCCAGTTCAAAAAGTGTGAGGAAACGGCTGGAGTTACCGAAGCCGGGGGTAAATCGCATGGCGCTCGAGAGGATCGCCGAGTCCGAGTTAGAAGGTATAAAGGTAGTAATTTTAAGGGGAGATATAACAGAACTTAACGCCGACGCTATCGTCAACCCCGCTAACAGCCGCGGCGTTATGGGAGGTGGCGTGGCGGCCGCCATCAAGGCGAAAGGTGGGGAGGAGATCGAGCGGGAGGCGATGGAGAAAGCACCAATTCCGGTCGGAGAAGCTGTCGAGACCACGGCGGGTGATCTCGACGCCGATTACGTGATACACTCGCCCACGATGGAACGACCGGCCCAGAGGATTGGTGTCGAGAACGTGCGCAAGGCCACGGAGGCCGCGCTTCGGAAGGCCGAAGAACTCGGCGTCGAGTCGGTCGCGTTCCCGGGGATGGGCACGGGAGTGGGTGGTGTACCGTACGAGGACGCCGCAGAGACAATGGTAGAGGTCATCGAGAGGCTGGCACCCAACTTGGATAGAGTGAAGACGGTGTACTTGGTAGGGTACGAAGAGGAGTTGGCGGAGGCGTTCCGAAGAGCGTTGGAACGAAAGGTCGGGTAACCAAGCTTGCTCCACGGTCCCGCCTGTCACGACCCATCGAGTCGACTTGTTCCGTTTCCATCGCTAACTCCGGACGCTTGCATCACTGTTATCGGACGGTCGTGCATGAACGACGCATTAACGATACGACATCGATAATACTGCATCCGGACGGATAGCACGGGACACTCCTACCGAACGGCAAATCGAATAGCATTGTCGTCGCGGCGGGCTCCCGGCTCATCTGATGAGAACTAGTCAGAGTACTGGCTTTCCACCGGGCAAATTAACTCTGTGAAAGTGCCGTATACTCTCGGGAACGGTCGCTCCGGACGGTTCTGCATCAACGACTTACGCTGATACCGGGCCATCGACTCCCTCAACTGTGTCGTCGGACGGATCTGCCCTACGGAGCAGCCTCCACGATCACCGTGTGACCCGGTGTATCCACGTCGGCGTCATCGGGACGCCTCCTCGACGGTGCCGCATCATCATCTCGACCGGTACGACGGTGACACTCTCGTCCCGGCGTAGGTTGGGGCACCCGACGATGATCGAGAGTGGTGTTCGGGAATCGTCTCCGGTCGGTTCCATACTACGTGCTCCGGTTCAACCTCGACCAGAGCTTTCTTCGAGCGCCTCACCTGTAATGGCGTGGAGAATACACTCTCCTGCGGACGATCTCCCCGACCGCCTCAGAGTCGTCCAAGGGTGATCGCATGCCGTGGCCATTCTTCCGGGTTCCGAGGATTCCGTCAAGACGAGGTCGTACCGGGGACCCCTTCCAGGCTCAAGATGCGCGAGTTAGGTATTACCGGTCGGAGTGTGTCACGACGTCCCTACCTCATATCCGATCCCATGGGACGGATCCGAGTTCTCCGGGTAAGCTTCCTGTACAACGGGCTCGACGCGGGCTGACCCGTCGAGCACAGCTCTCAACACCCGGCGACCCACCGAGGATCCATCGGAGAACTACTCGACCGGCACCCTCTCTGGTCAGTACCCCGTGGGAATGAGCCTGCGCACTACTGGACCCACTCAAGACTCGAGCGAGACCAGATCCGGATGGCCTGAGGGAATTCGTACGGGTTACGCCGATCCGATCGGTAATCCGAAAGCGGCGGAGTGTTCCTTACATTCGAACGAAGTTATAACAAGTGTTGAACGGGATGAGTTGCGGATGCGTCAGTCCATAACTTCAAAACGTTCTACATCTTCCGTTAATCCTGAACGGCCGTATTACTATTATGGGACAATCATCAATAGATAGTACATAAACAGTGCGATACTTAGCAGGGCGCTTGCTGGCGATAGTACGTGAATTATCATATGTAGTGGTGTTTACAGCAACTTACTTCACGGTACTCCTAGGCAATCTCAGTCCTCCGATTCCACGGAGTGGAAGGGGTGAAACCTTCCTGAAAGAGGACCATGTGCTGGCTCGGAGGGGTCCCGGGTGCCACCCGCCGTAGCAGCTGAGGACCTAAGGAAGGAATACGGCGAGGTCGTGGCGTTGCGCGACGTGTCCGTGGAGATAGAGACGGGAGAGTTGGTAGCCATTTTGGGGCCCAACGGTGCCGGTAAGTCCACGTTCATCAAGATCGTCTGCGGGGTCACTCGTCCCACCTCGGGTCGTATCGAGGTACTTGGAGGCGATCCCGCCGACCCCGAGACCAAGCGCAGGGTCGGTATCGTCCCGCAGCAGGGAGGTATGTACCCTGAGCAAACCGTCCGGGAGAACCTTCTGTTCTACTCCAAATTGTACGGTCGGGAACCGGACCTCGAACCACTTGAAATGCTAGATGTGGACCGGTTCATGGACAGGAAGGTGGGGCAGCTCTCCGGCGGTATGCGGAAGCGCGCCGCGATCGCTATCACCCTCGCCCTGGAGCCGGAGATGCTCGTCCTGGACGAACCCACGAACGAGCTCGATCCCATGGCGCGTAAGGACGTAATACGGGTGACGAAGGAGTTCCACAGGCGTGGGGTCACCATACTATACGTTTCCCATGAGGTCTACGAGGTAGAGCAGCTGAAACCCGACCGAGTGCTTATCTTCCTCGAGGGCCGCAAGGAGCTCGACGAACCCTTCGACAGGGTGATGGAACGTCACGGCTCCTTGCTCGAGGCTTACGAGGGGGTCGCCTCTTGTCCTGGCGAGTGATAGCCGCCCGCGACCTGAGGGCTTGGCTCAAGGACCGCAGGAGGCTCGCACCCACCTTGATCATGCCCGTGATCATGATCCTGGTGATGTACGGTGCGTTCCACGACGTCAAACCCAGACACGTGACCGTCGCCGTCTTGAGCCACAGTTCCGATTTCGACCCGATCATCGATGCGCTGAAGTCCGACCACCGGATGGGTGTCGTCTACGTCCGGAGCATCGGCGAAGGTAAGACGATGGTCAAAGATGGAAGGGCGACGGTCTTCGTGCACGTGCCGAAGGGGTTCCCGTCGGAGAAAGCCGTGGTGTACTACGACCCCTCGGACCCTATGGGGTCGTCCTACGTGCGAGGTGTCATCCAACGCGCCTGGGCCAAGCGCGTCTCGGAGGAGATGAAGAAGACAGTGCGCGAACTCCAAGCCGCCTTTCGCTGGACGCCGGCACCATCACCGCTGCCGACCTCGGGAGTGCTGGTGAACCCGTTCGACTTCGAGGCTCCGGTAAAGGGACTCAAGTACTTCGACTTCCTGGTGCCGGGACTGGTGGTGCTGGCGGCTACCATGGGATCGATCTTCGGCATGGGTCGCGTCATGATGGAGGAAATAGAGACAGGCGTCACTTACGCGCTGTTCGCCGCCCCTATAAGACCTAGAGACGTCGTGATAGGAAGGTTCCTCAACATGAGTCTCTGGGGGGCCGTCCGCTGCGGGATCGTACTGGTGACGGCACTCGCCTTGGGCGCGAAGGTACCGCATCCGTTCCTCCTGCTGTGCGTTGGGATCCTGTCGGCCGCCACCATGATAGGATTCGCCCTCCTGATGGCGTCGGTGGCGGGTAGGTCCGAAGTGGCTGAGATGCTCACCGGGGCGCTGACGCTCCCAATGATGTTTCTGTCGGGAATCTTCATGCCACCCAGCGTCATGCCGGAATGGGCCTACAGGATCGCGCAGGTGAATCCGATGTACTACATGGGGGACGCCGCCAGGAAGGCGGCCCTCCTTGGGTACCTGGATCCCATCGACATCGTCGTCCTGGCGGGGTTCGCGACGGTGTTCATCGCGGTGGGCGCGATGCTGTACGACAGGATACGGGAGCACCTGTAACGTTGGGCGACGTTCAGGTGAGAAGGCGGCATCGAGGACCCGTGGAGATGACCGGAACGGAGCGCGCCGAGCCTCACTCACGACGTCTTAAAGCCAGCCGTTCCTGGATCCCGTGTAGCTTTACAGCACCTTCAGCAGTCCGCTGATCGAACTGCTTTTCTTCATACGATATCAACTCCTCCTCGTAGAGCGCCCGCGGGGATTCCCGTGAGATTACGATCGAGGAACCTTTGAACAACTTCACGCATACGGTCCCTTCCACGTACCGCTGCGTCGAGTCGAAGAAGGCCTCCAGGTGCTCGCGCAGGGGATCGAACCACAGCCCGTCGTAGACGAGTCGCGCCCACTCTTCCTCCAGTGATGCTTTCAGCGACAGCTCCCGGCGTGTTAGGGTGAACGCCTCCAACGCCCGGTGCGCCTCGAGCAGCGTCACCGCTGCCGGAGCCTCGTACACTTCACGTGACTTCAATCCGATTACTCGGTCCTCGACGATGTCGATGCGGCCTACACCGTGCCCGCCTGCGGTCTCGTTCAAGTACCGGACGATCTCGACCGGGTCGTCCCGCCCATCCACCTCCACGGGCACGCCTCTCTCGAACTCGATCTCCACGACCTCGGGCTCGTCCGGGGCCTCCGCTGGACTGACGGTCCACTCGAAGACCTCCTCTGGCGGTTCCTCGGATGGATCTTCCAGGACACCGCCTTCGATCGACCGGCCCCATAGGTTTTCGTCCACACTGTAGGGACTGTCGACGTCCACCGGGACGGGAATCCCACGCTCTTCGGCGTACGCTATCTCCTCGTGGCGTGTGAGGTCCAGGTCCCGAACCGGAGCAACGATCTCGAACTCCTCACCGCCGTGAGCTCGCAGGTAGGACTCGAAGCGGAACTGGTCGTTGCCCTTCCCCGTGCACCCGTGTGCGACCGCGTCCGCGTCCACCTCGCGCGCCACTTCCAGGACCTTCTGTGCGATCAGCGGTCGGGCCAACGCCGTACTCAGAGGGTACCCCTCATACGTTGCATTCGCCTTCACGGCTCGCCAGCAGTACTCGCGCACGAACTCATCCACACAGTCGACCGTGAAGTGCTCATCCGCGAGCTTCCGTGCCTTCTCCTCCGCCTCCCGCAGCTCCTCCTCCGGCTGGCCCACGTCCGCAGTCACCGTGATCACCTCGTCGTAACCGTACCGTTCCCGCAGGAGTTCGATGCAAACCGAAGTGTCCAAGCCTCCTGAGTACGCGAGAACTACTCGCGACACCGCACGCACCCCCGACGTCCCGTAGCCTCGGACGTTAAAACGTCCACCGTTCCATGGGGGAAGCTAGCCTGTTCAGTAATCCTGTTGCGACGTGATTCCAGGGGTTTGAAGGGACAGAATCGAGGGAGAACCACCACCGGGAGCTCGAAAAGTAGTGGCGACGTTTCTCGGCCGCTTCCTCCAGCACCATCTCACCTTCGACATCCGACCACACGCTGCCCTGGTGTACCGACACCGCCTGCTCCTAACCTCCGTGCTACTCGTCGACGTAGAGCCGGAGACCGTGATAAGAGCCGTCGAGCTCGGCCTCGAGGTGACCGGTCCCGAGGGTACACCCACCATCGTGGCCCGTGATCCACCCGATCGCTATCCTTTAGGTCGACCTGGAGTCTCGCCACCCAGTACCGTGCGACACCGCTTCCAGACGGTTCCCTGTTCGGTAATCCGAGGCCGAGGAACCCGAGGAAGCTGAGCGAGCGGTCCGGAGGGCCCGAAGAAGTTGCGTTCATCTCCAGTGGAATGAGTTCGGCCGACAATGGGAGGTTCTCTGAGAGCCGATCGTACCGCCGACTCAAGGACTATACCGGCCACGGTGCGAATAGCTTTCAGAAACAGATTCCTTTTCCGACAAACACACAGCGTTTCGGGCGATTGGCGGGGCGATCGCACGTAATGGCCCGTAATCCCGTCACTCCCATCATCTTCCGCGGTGATCGATGGTACGTGGGACCGGACCGTCGGGCGATGGACGGTGCGCAAGTCATGCATATTCCATTAACATGTTGAATCGCCAAATGACCCACGATGGCCGTGCGGAGACCGTACGTTACGGGTACCACCCACCGCCCTCGCTCGTGAGGGTTTGACGGGAGCAACCGAGGGTATCGGAATTGCCCGAGCCTCATCATCGACATCGGCCAGGGCCGTCTCTCCTCACCCTCCGGCCAGTGGATGGAGTCCACTGGGTCCACCGGTGCCCGTCCGTCTAAAGTGATTACCGTAAGACTCTCGGTCTCGAAACCGGCGTACGTGGGGATATCGTTCCACTATACCGCGCGTGTCGGCAGGCACTCCGTAGGGATCTCGGAGGAGCGCCCGGTCGCGTGCCACCCACGGACCGGTGGTGTCCAACCGTGTACGGTAAGTGCACCGGGGAGGGAGGGTGAGCTGGGGGCGTTCGTGTGAGGATCGGGATAGCACTGTCCGGCGAGGTGCCGGGAGCTACGGAGCGTGTGTTGAGAGCCGTGGAACATGCGGGTATCGACGTCGTAGTGTACCACGACGTCGAACTCGACGCGGACGTGGAGGAAGTACGCGCGGAGGACCCGGGAAGAGCGTTGGTGGAGGACCTCGTCGAGGGTAGGTTAGACGCGGCGGTGCGGGGGGCGGTATCGGGACGGTGTGTACGGGAGCTGATCGACGCACTGAACCTGCCGTTCACTGGTCGATCGACGGTGCTCGAAACGGAGGATCGACGGGTGTTGCTGACCCCGGTGGGAATCGACGAGGGGTGGGATGTGGGATCCTTGGTGAAGTTGGGGGAACTAGCCGCGAGGTTCCATCGACGGCTGACTCAGCGGGAACCATCGGTCGCGGTAGTATCATCAGGACGACTGGAGGACTTCGGTAGGCGGTCGGAGATCGATCGGTGGTTGGCGGATGGGGAGTTGGTCGCGCGGTTGTTGAAGGAGCGCGGGATGGAAGTTGAACACATCGGAATTCTAGTTGAAGAAGCACTGGAACGGGACGTCGTACTGTTCGTGAACGGGGTTCTGGGAAACCTAGCGTTCCGATGCCTGTCACTGGTTGCGGGCTTCAGGAGTTACGGAGCGCCGGTGCTAGCGGCGCTCGAACGGGGCGTGGTGTTCGTGGACACCTCGCGAGTGCAGCGGGCGTCGGGCTACGTACGGGCGTTGCGACTGGCGGCCGAGCTGGCGGGGGGATGAAGTGCTGTCCCGCGAGGAGTTCGTGCGTAGGTTGGAGGAGGAACTCTCGGAGGTTGCGGACTCAGTACCACGCCGTTGGCAGGAGCTTGGTGATGTGGTGATTATCCGGTTATTCGATGAGCGGGCGTGGAAGTACCGACGGGAGGTTGGACGGATCCTTCGTGAAGTGACCGGAGCCCGATCGGTGGTGGCGCTACGCTTCGTGAATGGAACGTTTCGGGAGCCAGTGGGGGAAGTCGTAGCGGGAGATCGGAACGCAGAGACCGTACACCAGGAGCTGGGAATCCGGTTCAAATTGGATCCGACGCGGGTGATGTTCGCTCGGGGGAACCTGGAAGAGCGCCGCCGGCTGCTGGAATCGGACCTGGAGGGGGAGCTGGTGTTCGACATGTTCGCCGGAATCGGTTACTTCACGCTACCGGCGGCACTGGCGGGGGCGGAGGTAGTGGCGGCGGAGCTGAACCCAGTGGCGTACCGGTACCTGGTGGAGAACGTGAGACTGAACGGTGTAATGGGAAGGGTACGGGCGTTCTTAGGGGACTGTCGAGAGGTGGCACGGTTCGTGCAGGGAGTGGATCGGGTGTTGATGGGGTACCTGAAGGGGACGCTGAAGTTCCTTCCGTACGCTTGTCGGGCGGTACGGGACGATGGAATCTTGGTCGTACACGAGGTGTTCCAGAAGCGATGGGGTGAGGACCGGGTGGCCCGAGAAGTGCTGGACGCGCTGCCGGATGGCTTTGAAGGCGAAGTGCTGGAAGTACGGCGCGTGAAGAGTTTCTCCCCGGCGTTGGACCACTACGCGGTGGAACTACGGGTCCGACGGCGGAAGTAATCGACGATCTCGCGGAGTGCGATGTCGGCGCGTGGTCCCATCCCGAGCATATCGTTGATCCAATAGGAAGCGAGCATGCCGACGACACGACCTTTCTGAACTATTGGGGCGCCGGCGTCGCCGGGCCGTGGGAGGTATGAAGGGATGGTGATCCGGAGGTTGTTCCTGTCGACGTCCTCGATACGGCATGGGTATTCATTCCCGGCTTCGAGCGTAGCTTCACCGAGCTCGGGCTCGGCGATCTCGTCCGGTTCGACGATCTCGGGGAACTCGAAGGCGTAGACGGCGACGTTGATCTTGGGTTCTTCGCGAAGTAATGGACAACGGATCCCGTCGACGCGGACCTTCTTAGGAGCGGGTCTCGGGCCACGGACGGTGAGGAATAGGGCGTAAGGACCGACTCGAACGATCGCGCCGATCCGTCGGTACTGTCCAGGTGGGCCCTCGAAGTTCTGACCTCGACGGATCACTCATTTCACCTCCTCGACATCACGGAGATTGAGACCGCGATCGTGGGCGAGATCCTCGAGCCGCTCCACGATCCCAGGATCGAGGTTACGATCGTCGACGATGATCTCGCGGGCCCTAGGGGTCTTGTCTACCACCTCGAGGAACTGATCCCGTAGATAGTCGTGATCTACGGCGTAGTCCGGTACAATGTGACCGTAAGCGAGCTTCCGATCTGAGAGAGCCGCGTCGGTGTGGGCGGGGGCGTAGTGCCCGCCGCCGTAGCCGACCACGGCTTTGACGTCGGGTGGATCGACGGTCGCGAGTATCGCGCGGGCGCACGCCTCTCCGGCTTCTTCATCTGCCCAGCGCCTCTCGTCGGAACCGATTTCGATGAAAAAGCAGGGAGCTCCCGGATCGCGAGGACCATGGTGCGTTACCTCGTAGCAGACGTCGTAATCCAGGCCACGCTTATCCCGGAAGCGTTTGAGCTCGAGGAGGGCTGCCTTCATACCCTCAGGATCGGCCGTACAGACCTCCAACGGCTTACCGCCGAACTTGGCCTCAGGGGTCGGATTACCAGGTACGTGCACTGTGAGTGAGGGTTTCTCGGTCCTGCTCTCGTGGCGTGAGGCGAACACGATGACGTCGAATTTACGGGAGAGTTCCCGTGCCTCGTCCTCCTCGATGAGGTCGCCGAGGGCGACGGTCAGGTGGAAGCGGACACCGTCACGTTCCCAGGTTTCGACGGTGTAGTGTTGGAGATCCTCGGTATCGAGCTTTTCGGCGTCCTCTGTCAGGCTTTCCGCGATGTTTTTAGAGGCTGGGTCGTCCGGGTTCCACAGTACCACCACACGTCTCAATCCGAAACCCCTGAGGGGTGCGATGTGGGATGATTTTAGGTATATCCGGAAGCCCGAGAGAGGGGAACACGGAGTACCTCGTGAGGGTTGCCCTCGAGGCTGCGGAGGAAGTGTCCGGTGAGGAGACGGAATTCATCACCGTGCGGGACATGGACATCTCACCCTGCAGGGCGTGTGGCGAGTGTCTGAGAACTGGCGAGTGCGTCATAGATGACGATATGCACGACGTTTACGAGCTGATGCTCGAATGTGACGGGATGATCGTGGGCTCCCCCGTGTACTACGGCGGCGTGAGTGCGCAACTGAAGGCGTTGATGGACAGAACACGTCCACTGCGAGTGAATTGGGAGTTGAAAGACAAAGTCGGTGGAGCCATCGCCGTAGGAGGTGCTCGTAACGGAGGTCAAGAACACACACTACGGGACATCCAGAACTTCTTCATGATCCACGCCATGATCGTGGTCGGGGACTCGGATCCCACGGCACACTTCGGTGGCGCGGGCGTGGGACTTGAGCCAGGAGACGTGGAGAAGGATGAAACTGGCGTCGAAACGGCTCGTAATACCGGTCGTCGTGTGGGCGAAGTTGTCAAATTGATCAAGGGTCGATAAGGACCGGGCTGTCTGGGAATGGAGGAGGATAACCCACTACTCGACCTAGTCGCCTGCCTTTTTCACGCCTTCGACTCACTCGACTCTACCGAAATCAAGGTTCCCGAGGACTGCCGAGTCGTTTGGCACGGGGAACATCTCCTGGTACTTTCAAAGGACGAGTCCATAGAAGTCCGCCTTAACGTTCCCGAGAACGTAACGATCTCACCTAGGGTCGCCGAAGGGCCGACGGAGATCCGAGTCTATGTTGAGAGAGAGGAAGAGCCGGAGCGCGGACTGGAAGACCGCTTACTTTCCGCGGTCCGTGAGTTCCGGCGCAGAGTTCGTGAGATGTCTGTTTCGACGAGTAGGCGGGATGGGACCCCGACGGAGGTAGCCATCCCACCGATTTTCGAAGTCGACTCGCCCACGTTACTCGAGCTGGAGTATTCGATGGGCCGCATCTCGTACGTGTTCGGCCGCACCGAGCTGAAACGAGCACTATTCGCGCTCGCATTAGCCAAGACAGCGACGATTTGTGCCGCAAGGAACGCAGTCTCATCTCCAACGAACCTAGTGGAGGAAGTGGAAGCCGACACCGTTGTTTCTCCATACCTGCGTGTTGGCCGGGAGATAGTCGAACTCGATGCGATCCCCGCGAAGAAAGTGATCTCACTCAAGGGAATACCGGAAGACGTGAAAGTGTGGTGGCTCAACTGGAAGTACCTGCCGAGGGTCATGGCCTGGGGCATCGACGGGATCACGGCCGAGATAGGATGGAGGAGTTCGGACCTCGTGGTAGGGTACGTAGATATTCAGAGTAGTCTGTACGCGTACTTCTTGTCGACGCTCCTGAACGTGCCACTGTTCGATTTCTCGTACATGTGGTTCCTACATCGACGGACCAAGCTGTCCAAGAGGAAACTCTGGAAGGACGAGAAGGGCGAGTGTCACTACGTCTTCTGGACGCAGATGGAGGCCTTCGAGAAGCTAGGCGTAGAGGACATCGTATTGTTGTGCACGCGTGAGGAATGCAAAGGTTGGGTAGCAGAGTGTATACGGGAGGACACAAACGTGAGGGTGGTGGAGGTGTTCGAAGGGGATACTAAACGGGAGGGATTACGCGTCGAAGAGATAGCTTTGACCCTCGGGGAGGAGATTCACGACCGGCACCCTGTGATCCCGGAGAGCCCGCGGATACCCAGCCAGCTAAGTTCAACACCGGAGCTTCCAGTGTCGCTAGATACTTACCTCACCGTGGCGAAGATGGCGGAGGAGCGTATACTACCGATAATCAGCTCTGAACGATCGCACTCAGAACATCTGTGACGCTGACGACACCGACGGGCGTTCCCTCGCAGCTCAACACGAAAGCTCGAGTGGTCTTCTTGCGCTCCATCTCTTCCAGTGCGTCGAGGAGGGTGTCGTTCGGCTCTACGATAGCCGGTTCGGGGTTCATCACTTCCTCGACGGGCGTCTCCAGGATGTCCGCCCAATCCCTCCCCCGCTCCACCACGAGATCCATTATGTGCTCTTCTTCCAGCACTCCGACTAGCTCACCGTCAGGTCCCACAACGGCCAACCCATGTACGCCGGCTCGGACCATCTCACGAACGGCGTCTCGCACGGTGTCCGTTATCCGGACCTGAACGACACCTGTGACCATGTAGTCCCTAACGTACAGGCGCTCCGGCATCTCGAATCTCCCCGTGACAGTTGCAGGGGAGTTACGTTATGAAGGTGAGCCTAGCGGGACAGACAGTGGATGTGAAGAAAATCCTGAACGAAATCCCGAAACGCACGGTCACAGCGGTCCTGCTAGAGAACGGGGAGATCGTAGCTGTCGAGGAAGCCAACGACGAGCACGCCGAGCGTAAGCTGGTACGACGATACGATGTTGAGGGGAAGGTCATCTTCGTGACCGCCAGACCGTGCCTTTACTGCGCTCGAGAACTAGCGGAAGCCGGTGTGGCGGGCGTCGTATACCTCGGCCGAGGCCGAGGTCTCGGCCCCTACTACCTGGCCAGGAGCGGCGTGGAGGTGGTGGAAGTCCACCCTGATGAGCCGCTAAGTTACGATCCGGTGGACCGGCTGGACGTGCTCATTACGTTCGGGGGTAACCCGTATCTCACCGAGGAGGACGTAGCCGCCCGAGTTTATTGCCTGCTGACGGGGCGTGGACTAGACGCAGACATCGCCCCGGCCCCAGAGAACCTCTCAGGTCGAGTCGAGATAATGGTGACTAGAGGCGACCCGGACGAGGCTGTCGAGCTCCTTAAGGAAGAGTTCCCCGTGTTCCGTATCAGGCGGTTCCTGATCAGCGGCGAATTCGACCGTGACGGGCTCAGGAAAAGAATCCTCGAGGACATTGAACCCCACATCCTCGATCCTTTTGCCGTCAAGGCCCGGATCGCACGAGCCGGGACGTTCTCCTCTTCACGTGAAGCCGAGGTGTTCATAGGGGACGTACTCACATCCGTTGGTCACGAGGTCGACTTGGACGATCCGAGAACAGTCGTCACCGTAGACGTCTTGGGGCCGAGGGTGTCTGTCGGCGTTGAGAAGCGTTGAGTACCTGGCGTACCTGCGATCCAAGTACGGTATCCGTCCAAGGCGACGCTTGGGTCAGCACTTCATGGTAGACGACAATATCCTCGAGTTCATGGTGGAGGCAGCGGGGATACGCGAGGACGACGTCGTGTTGGAGATAGGAGCCGGACCCGGACTTCTAACCCGTTACCTGATGACCCGAGCGGGTCAAGTGATCGCCGTCGAGCTAGACGGACGCATGGTGGAGATTCTGGAGCGAGAGCTAGGTGAGGCTCCTAACCTCGAGATAGTACGGGCCGACTTCTTGGAGTACGACGTTCCGAACGACGTGAACAAGGTCGTGGCCAACATTCCCTACAACATCTCATCTCCTATCACGTTCAAGCTTCTGGAGCTGGACATCGATGTCGCAGTGTTGACCTACCAACGGGAATTCGCCGAGCGAATGGTGGCAGAACCCGGATCAAAAAAATACAGCCGACTCACCGTGATGGTAAGCTTACTAGCGGACGCAGAGCTCCTCAGGGGAGTACCACGTAGTGCCTTCATTCCTCCCCCACGCGTGAGCTCCTCCGTGGTCCGACTGACACCCAAGCCGGAGGAGGAGCGTCCCGACGTGGATCTGGACACCTTGGAATCCGTATGTCGAGCCCTCTTCCAGCACAAGAACAAAACGGTGAGGAACGCGTTACTTCTCTCCGCTCATGAGTGGGCAGCCGATCGCAAGCAGGCTCTGAAGGTACTGGAAAGGCTCCCTAAAGACATACTATCCGAGCGTCCGCTCCATCTACCTCCAGAACGTGTGGCAGAGCTCGCCGCCGCTATCGAGAGTGCACTGGGGTAGGTAGATGGAGCTCGAAATTTGGTCACCAGTCCGGTTGTTCGGGGCTACTCCTGGCGCCGTCGTGGGTATCTCCCGGACGGACACCGAGGTCCTGTTCGATCCGGGCGGTTGGCGTCCCGGATACGACAAGAGAGTGCCTCCGTGGGCCGAATTACCAGAGGATTTAAAGTCGGCACCGGGTTTGTTCTCGCTGTTCAGGGAACCCGATCCAGACTATACACTGATCACACATCATCATACGGACCACGCCAAACACGGGGGCGAGTACGGGGAGTCCTTCGCGCACCCCGATGCGGCCGAGAGGATCGAGCGGAGGTTCGGCTACAGACCGGAAGATCCAAGCCGGTGTGAAGTCGTGGTAGAAACCGTAGAGACCGGCCACTGTCCGGGTGCCGTGGCGTACTTGGTGGAACTGGACGGTATCCGAGTGTTCTTCACAGGGGATGTGAATACCGAGACGTTCTTAGACGCCCATCTACCGCGGGTGGACGTCCTGATCTCGGAGTGTTCAGGCGTGCCAGGGCACCTGGACCGAACGGGTCTGGAATTGCTGTGTCGAAAGGTGAAGCCGCGGATCGTAGTACCAGTGCACTTGATCGCCTACGACCCGTGGTTCATCCGGGAGTTGGACGTCGACGCGGCTGTGATCGAGCCTCACCTAGGGCTTTCCGTCGACCTCGAGCCCGCTCTTAACGCGGAGGTACCCTGCGCCCGGGAGTACCACATGTGCACGAGGTGCGAGCGCGGTAGAGGGTGCCCGGTGTTCAGGTTCGTCCGACACCTGAGATGTCCCGAGTGTGGGAATCCACCTACGCTCGACGGAGAGGATTCCGAGTCCGTCAGGCTCGTGTGTCCCCGATGTTGTGCACGCTCAAGTACTGTAGATTACGCCGAGATCATCAAGGCAGTCGCGGAGTACGCTGTGGAGCGCTCGGACGTTGAGGATTGGAAACCGGCGGAGGCTCGGCCTGGGGAGTACTCGTCATCCGAGTGTCGGCTAAAGGAATTCTCACCACGGCCCGAGAGCGGCGAGGACCGAAACGTTTAACGTTTTCCTGAAACCGAATCCATTAGCGGAACCTAACGACGATAATGAAGAGGAGTGGCGGATGGCGCGGTAGCTCGGGCAGACCCGGACGTGAACTTTACCATCTGTAGTGGCCCGCGCGGTGGTATACCTACACTCCATACTACCCGACTCGGCTAGGAATTCCTCGTCCTTCTAACGCTTCCACGTCGATCTCTTCTAGTATTTTCACTACTTTACCTGAAACCACCTTGTCCGACACCACCCCAGTAATTTCCACTTCACACTCCGTTCCGACTAACTCTCGAGATCCTTTAAGCCGGACCTTCGGACCACCCTTCACCGGCCAACCTATCGCGTCTCTAGGATGGCGTAGGTCGGGCTCGGCGACGTAGACGCGGATTCTCTTGCCGACCATCCTACGTTTCAGCGCCTCGTTCAGACGACGCGCCGTATCCGCGATGAGCCGACTCGCCTCGTCGTTACGTGGACTGGGACCTGGAGGGAAATCTCCGAAGGCTGAGGCGGGAATCGGTCGAAACCTGTACACGGTGATCTTCTCGGCCCCCATCTCGACGGCCCGTTTCATGGCCTTAACCGTGAGTTTCGCGGACCTCATCGTTTGCCCGGGTAGTCCGTAAACGAAGTACGCATGAGGCCGTAAACCAACCCTCCGCAGGGTGCGGATCGCGCGCAACGCCTCCTTCAACGTGTAGGGTTTCCCGATCGCGCGGAGCAGCCTCGGATCCCCGGTCTCTACCCCTACGCTTACCGAAGTACCTCGGCAGTACTCACCGAGGAGCTCCGCGACCTCCCGGTTCAGTAGGCACGCTTTCACGTTCTCGACGAAGAGCACGTCCACATGCTTTGATGTCCGTCGCAGGAGGCGCCTTAGAGCCTCGACGTTCGGAAGTGGAGTCCGAGGATCCGTCAGTAAGTCGTCTCGACCGTAATCCAGTACATCGGATGCGCTGAGAACTACTCGACGGACCCCCTCCCGGACGAGTCCCCGTACTTCTCGTACCACTTCGTTCAACGGTCTCGACCTAGCCGGCCCGAAGATCGAAGGTACTGAGCAGAACCCGCAACCCGGTGGAATACCTTCGGGACACTCCCACCGTTCTCCACCCTCACCTTCCCGGCAGTTCCCACATCCAGAACATTTGCGGCCGTCGGGTAGTTCAAGAGTCGTCCTGCAGGAGTTGCTGCATCCGCGGACTATCTCGACGTAAACGCGTGCAGCCCACCGGTTTGAGTAGGCTCGGATGTATTCCGGATTGACACGAGTGAATCGCCTGGAAATGGGCCTAGGACCCGGAAAGTCCACCTCAGTTCCTCGCCGGAAACACACGCCGCGGACGGGTCCACGCTCCTCCAAGAGTTCAGGTAAGGTCTCCTCAGCTTCACCGATCACGGCCGCGTCGGCCCCAGTTTTGAGGAGTGCGTTCGGATCGGCGGCTCCGGGACCACCGATGAACCGAAACGTCTGCGGCCATGTGTGATCGAAGACCCTTCGGGCGGCCCGTTCGTCACCGGTCATTATACTGACACCTACGATATCATAATCCATAACATTATTTAGTCCTAATTTTTGTAAATCCTCATAAGTAATCAACGACACTTCATAATCGTTTTCCAGTAACGATGCGACTGTCCTAGGACCCGCACCGATGACATCTCTGGATCTAGTCCTACACCCTTTCCCTGCGCCCAGCGCGTCTACTACCAAGACACTTTGACTCAATCCGCGTAACCCTCTCGTCGTAGAACTGGAAGGGTATTCAACCGTTAAATGTGCCTCTACTCGATCACTGAACACACCCTAGTTTTATGTTCTTCTTCCGTGACTACCGGGACGGGCCGATGGGGGTGAGGCGTTGGCGGAGGGTGCCGTGGAAATTCAACCGACCACGAGACATGAAGGTCATGCTAAGCTAGTGTTATACGTCGACGACGAGGGCTATGTGGAGCGCGCTTTCTACCTGAATACTTCGGCGGTCCGAGGTTTCGAAGCGCTGGCAAAGGGAAGGCCCGCGGAGTTCGTTCAGGTAGCCGTTATGAGGATCTGCGGAATCTGTCAGGCGACGCACGGAACCGCGTCCGCCGAGGCCTTCGAGCGGGCTATGGACATCGAACCTCCCAAGGACGGGAAACTCCTGCGAGAACTGTGCGCCTTAGGTAACAGGATTCAGTCTCACGTGCTCCATCAGTTGCTGGTACTGGATGACTTCGTCGAGAATGAGGACGAAAAGGTCGAGGCGATCAAGAGGATCCAGCAGATCAGGCGGATCGGACAGTACGTGGTGGACGTGGTCGGAGGTGAGGGAATCCATCCACCCAACATTAGGATCGGAGGGATGGCTGAGAACATCTCGGAAGCGGCGCGTAGGAAGCTTTACCGCAAGCTACGTGAGGCGCGCGAACTGATGATGGAGCAGCACGAGTTCATGGTAAACATCGTCGAGAGGTTCGGCGACAAGAACGACCTCGACATCGACGAATTCGGCAGACACGACCAGCCGTTCCTGGCTACACATACTACTTATGGGGACCCCGACCGGCTGGACATGGACCGCGTGGTGGAGCTGCTTCCAATCGAGTACTACGGAGAGGAGCACAAGGAAGTCGCGTACCAGCATCGGGGCCAGATCCCGCTTTACGACGGTGTTCCGGTAGAAGTCGGACCAAGAGCCAGGTACGTGCTCTTCGACGGAGTGGACCCACACGGAGTCCTGTACATCCATGTATTAAGGTCACAGGAAACACTAGCAGCTATCGACCGGGCGATGACGATCCTGGACGAACTCAACACCAGCGGTAACACCATAGCCGAGTGGGAGCCGAGGTCGGGAGTCGGAATCGGAGTTCACGAAGCCCCACGGGGCACCAACGTGCACATCGCTAAGGTGAACGAGAAGGGTATCGTCGAGGATTATCGCATCATTGCAGCTTCCACGTGGAACTTCCCGGTGGTAGAGAAGGCCATAGAGGGAGAGCACGAAGAGTATGCCGAGGTTATCATGCGATGTTACGACATATGAGCATCGTGTGCCGCTCACGTGGTGAAGGAAGTCCGCGACGCCGACTCCCGGGAGAAGATCCGGGAATCGGTGGTTAAGCTCGCTTAAAACACCGTTGGGATGAACGCCGCGGGGAACCCCGAAACGGGGACCCGCGGCGCGACCGCCCCCCACGCGGGGGGCCGGTTTCCTCACCTAGACCTTGACACCCTTGGCCTACATTCTCCCGTTCTTTCCACCTTTCTTCCCCTTCGGATTGGGGGTGTTGAGTTGGTCCGAGTGGCCTATGTACAACTGGCCGGGTGCTGTGGATGTTTAGTGTCCCTAGCCGATACGTACGAACGACTTCTGGACATACTGGAATCTATCGAGCTGGTCTACTGCCAGACCCTCATGGATGAACGTGAGATTCCGGAGTGTGATGTGGTCATCGTGGAAGGCGCGGTATGCCTGAACGACGAGCACATGCTAGAAGAAGTAGAGGAGCTGGAGGAGCACGCCGACACGATCGTGGCACTAGGTGCGTGCGCGAGTACGGGGAATTTCATGCGATTCTCTCGGGGGAACCAGCAGGCGGCACCCACGCACGAGGCGTTCGTACCACTCACGGAGGTAGCGGACGTCGACTACGCCGTCCCGGGATGTCCACCGGCACCCGAAGCTATCGAGCAGTTCCTAACGCTCCTTCTGGAGGGTAAAGAGGAGCTGCTCGAACCGTTCGCGAAGCTAGCGGAAGGTAAGACGGAGTACTGCGGTTGCGACCTGATGTACCACGTGGTGAACAAGAGCATGTGTATGGGGTGCGGCACCTGCGCGGCGGCCTGCCCCACGCGGGGGATCGAGATCGTGGACGGCAGGCCGGTGGTGAACGAGAGCCGGTGCATCAAGTGTGGTGCGTGTTTCACGCAGTGCCCGAGGACGATCTGGCCGGGCGACGAGGCCATCAAGGAGATGATCATGGGGGATGAGTAGCCGTGAGCGAGTTAGACAAAATCATGGTTAAGGGTGATCCAGAGCTGCTGGGAGACCACCTCGGCGTGTTTACGGCCCGCTCGACCGAGAGCAAGATAACAAAGATCACCCAGGACGGAGGGATCGTCTCCGCCGTCATGATCTACGGCCTCGAGGAAGGACTGTTTGACGGTGTGATCGCCGCCGTCGCGGACCCGGACGACACCGAGGAGCCGTGGAAGCCACGTCCCGTGGTCATCACCGACCCGGACGAGGTCCTGGAGGCGGCTGGGACCAAGTATACGTACTGTCCTAACGTGAGCGTTCTCAAGGAGGCAGTTAGGAGCTACGGCTGTGAGAAAGTGGCGATGGTAGGAACCCCATGCCAGATCCGAGCCGTCCGTAAAGCACAGTTCTGCCCGATAGGGATGAGGCACGTCCCGGACAAAATCGAGCTACTGATAGGGATCATCTGCATGGAGAACTTCCCGTACGAGGGTATGAAGACGATCATCGAGCAACTCTGCGGCGTGTGGGTGCGCGAAGTCGCCAAGATGGACATCGGTAAGGGCAAGTTCTGGGTGTACACGAAGGACGGTGAGGTGAAGTCGATCCCCATCAACGAAACGCATCCCTTCGAGGGTGAACCGTGTCACGTGTGTACGGATTACTGCGCCGAGCTATCAGATCTAACTGCCGGCTCGGTGGGTTCACCTGACGGATGGAGCACCGTGATCGTGCGGACAGAGAAGGCTAAGGAGATACTCGACGACATGGTAGATCAGGGTCTGCTGGAGGTGAAGAGTATCGAGGAAGTCAAACCGGGTCTCGGCCTCGTTCAAAAGCTCGCACAAGTGAAGAAGGACAAGAACCAGAAAGAGATCGAGGAGCGAAAGGAGCTCGGCCTACCGGAACCGGGTAAGGTGCACGAATCCCTTTAAAGCCGGTAGTATCGGAGCCCCAGTTCTCTCGCCTTCTCCCATGCTTTTTCCAGTTCGTCCGCGGACGGTCGCCTGTTTATCTCCGGATACTCGTACGCACGGTGCTCCGGGCGGTACTGCGGCATAACGTTCAACGGCGTGTCCGTACCCAGCTCTTCGGCGATCCATTCTAGGATCGGAAACGTACAGCACTCCACGTTACCTGGTAAAACGAGGTGACGCACGATCAAGTCGCACTGCCGATCCGCCTCACGATGGTTCCGGGTCACTATCTCCCAGTAATTCGGGGCGTTCGAGTACCTCTCAGCGCACTCGTCGTTGCCGTACTTGAAATCCGTCAAATACAGATCAATAACGCCGTCCAACAGCCTCATAGCCTCCTCGGTCAAGTACATGTTGGAGTTCCAAACCTGCGGGACGTTCACGTCGAGCCGCCTGAGCACCTCCAGAACGTAGTGAATGTTCGGTGCTGGGTCTCCTCCGACCCAGTTCACGTTCCTAGCACCTCGAAATCGCCGGTGCCGGATCACTCGGGCGAGTGACCCCGGCTCAACGTACACCCCGTTGGTCGGCTGGAAAGCTATGTCCCAGTTCTGACAATAGACGCATCGGAACGTACACCCGCAGAAAAACACAGTGTGTGAGGGTACAAGTACACGTTCTTCGCCCATATGTAGGAACTCCGAGGAAATCCTGGGTTTGATCGGAACCCGACAGAACCCATCTTCACGGGCCCGATCGACACGACACCTCCGCTCGCAGAACGTGCATTCGCGGAGGATCTTCCGGGCGATCTCCAACTTCAAGTCGAGGAGATTCGGCGAGGTCTCCTCGAGATCCCCGGGTGCGGGACGCTCTTCCCACCTTGCGCGGAACTCTTCCATCGCTTCATCGTGTTCCTTCCATAGGTCCTCTAGCTCCCCCTCCGTGGTTTCGACTGGAACGGTCCGTGCTACCATAAACCGAGCAGCAAGTTCGTCGTCATCGATCGAGTGATATTCAGTGAGTGGTTCCAACACAGGCTTCACCACCTCTCAGTCGTACACTCCCCGTGGTCCCATCGGCATCGGCTTCTTACGGAGGTAAGGATCTACGGCGTAGCGATTCAAGGTTCCGCTGTTGTACAGCGCCTGGAGTTTGTCGTAGTTCTTGAGTTCCGCTAACGCCGCGTCTCCGTAGAAGACGATAGGAGCGAAGTTACCCAGTGCAGTCAAGGTAAGTGCGAGTATGCGCCCGCCGTACGCAGAGAGGATCCAGAAGTACGGTTCCGCACCACATCCGAGGTTCCAGAGTGGATTACCGTTACGACACGACCCGTGCCACACCACCATCGTACGTCCGGGAACAGCCGACTCCAGGTCACGCACATAGTTTATGGCTTCATGCATACTACGGAATTCACGCCGATCTGCGATCCAGATGCCTAACATAGGACGTTGACCGTAGAGTACGTCCTCCATCACCAACCACAGCTCAGGTTGTGCGAAGACCGTGCGGTAGTCGTACCACCCGAGCTGGATGATGAGTATCCCGCGGTACCAGAAGTGACTGTATCCGATCTTCCCTGCGTTGTGAATCACGAGGATCTTGGAGTACCCGTGCTGCTTGGCGAAGTCGACCAGGGCCAGGATATGTGGGGTGCCCGGAGCGATGTCCGGGTTGTGTAATTTGACGTAAACGGCTCTCCCCCACGGATCGCCTAAGAAGCGTTGGAATTTTGAATACTCTACGGAAAGTAAAACGAAGTACAGAACGATCAATCCGACCCCAACTAGCCCAAAGAGGCGCCTCAGTCCCATTCAGCCGCCCCTGAGCTCCCTCTTCAGGGCTTCCCACATCTCGTGCTCCGGCCCGCACCCGGAGGCGAACACGGGGCCATCCGCCTCTTCACACACCCTACGCATCTCCTCGACTTTCTCCCGCATCCGATCGTGCGGGATGGAGTGGAATTCCGCGTCGAACTCCTCTGCCAGTTCCTCGTAGTACCCTTCCGCGGCTTCCACGGATTCCCTGCCCGGAAACACGTGCAGCTCGTCCGGATCGAGTGCTCGCAGGACAATCCTGTGCATTTCGAAGATGGGGTACTCATTCTCATCCGGCGTAGTGTACACGCAGACTTCTACGTTCCCCGCTACCGAGAGCATCAGGTTCGCGTTAGCCTTGAAGGCATCCCCGTTGTCCCCCTGACCGACGCCGACGGGCTTACCTCCCACGTTCAGCACCTCGAACCTGCCCGGTGGAATGAACTCGAGTGGGTCCAACCCTTCGATTACCCGTGGAATGGTCCCTTCCGGATCCTCGGGCCGAGGGGTAACCGCGAGGTACAGGGAGATCGCGCAAACGCTGTTATAGACGTTATGGAGACCGGGCAGCTGGAGTTCGTAGGTGAACTCCCCCTCCAGTCGTTCTCCGGTCACGGCGTTAGTCACATCGTACGACAGCGTAACCTTCCACTCGTCCGGACCGCCCTTGAGCCTTACCACGGCGACGTTCGGGTCGGGTCGTGAGAACTCGCAGTCTCGGCACGAGTATAAACCCTTGTGGTTGAAGTAGCGGGTCTCGTAGTTCAACTCGCCGCCACACGCAGGACACTCGAGCTCCTCGGTCGGTGGCGTCAGATCCTCGATTTCGACATCCAAACCGTAGAGGACGTACTCCACGGGGTCACCGCGTTTCTCGTCGCGGATGTAGGTAACACGAGGATCATCCGCGTTGAGTATCAGCACACCGTCCTTCAGGGGTCTCGCCAGGAGGCGCTTCGCCTCGAAGTACGCCCCGAACGGATCCTCCTTGTCCGCGTTCTCCCGGAAGTGTTCCTTCGAGATAGTCGTATACGCGATCGCCAGCGGGTCCACGAGCTCGCAGACAATATCTGGAATCCCGTACTCACGGCTGCGAATCCCGTACTCCGTCACCACGAGCTCGGCCTTCCTACCCTTAAGTAGTCCCGTCGTAACGGCGTTGATGGTATTGCTATCGTAGTTGCACGAAACCTTCGCATCTTCGGCTAGGAGCGCACAGGCGAGTCTGGTAGTCGTGGTCTTACCGTTGGTGCCCGTGATCAGCACCACTCCGTACTCCGGCCGCCGTGCGAGCTCGCGAACGGCGTCGAAGTCGCCAACCTTGATCACGGTCCACCCGGGAAAGCTCCGCCCCATACCGGGCCCGAACCGGACTGCCTTGAGCGCGAGCAGTCCGGCCAACTCCGCCAATTTCGACCTCAAGGACATGACACGTCCCCTACCTGTGTAACGCGTTTCCAGTAGTTTGATTAACGATCCCGGCTGCGGAGCAAGGGGGTGTTAACGTGAGGTGGACTCCAGCACTGACGGCTATCGTAACGCTCCTAGCCCCGGTCTCATCGACGACGGTGAACGTCGCCATGTGGGTAGGAGACGGGGCCGCCTCCAACTGCGTGGAAAGCTCACTGAGAGCCATCGAGTACTGGAACGCGAACTACGCAGGTGCCTATCACATTAACGTGATCACTTACGCGTCACCGTCGGACTGGAAAGCCGTCCTAGAGACGGGACGAGATCCGTATACGGGCACCCGCATCGACGTGATCTACGTTCCGGGCGGATACCACCCAGAGTGGCATTGGGACTCCGACTGGATCGACCTGCTATATCACGCGCAGATCGACCTCGGCATCGGGTACGTCGGTATCTGCGCGGGTGCATACTTACACGCCGGAGTGACGCACCGAGGGGCCATCGGCGAGGATCTCGTGGTGGACGGTGTAACGGCTATCGACGGCAACCGGGGGAACGGGTACGTCTCTGTGCTGATCCAGCAGAACCCCATCACCCCACAATCCACTTGGGGAAAGGTCTACAAGTATTACTACGCGAACGGTCCCGGGATGGCCGCGGAAGACGGCTCGGTGTTCATCTCCGACAACAGATGGTACAAAGTGTGCTGGTTAGACGGGAAAGAGATTAGAATCGACGTACAGGGGTTCGGGAAGTACGCCGAACTCGTCAATGGTTGGGCTATGGTACTCGGATGGTATAGTGTTAAGAAGGACGGCGAATGGGAACCGAGTGGTCGATTCGTCCTACTGGGCGTGCATCCGGAACTGACCGAGCGCACGGGGGCCTGGAAGCTACTGGCGCGCGCCCTGATCTGGGCGGCCGGATACGAGCCGAAGGAAACTCCGACGAAAAAACCGGGCTCTAGTGTATCAACGCCGCTAGTGCCAGCACTACCGATACGTTTACCAAGGTCTCGACGAGTGTGCGGGTAGTCGCACCGAGCAACCCCCTCCTGCCGAGGAACGTGACGGCAGGAGGGAACAGGAACTGAAGATGAATCCTCGGTAGAGAAAGGGCCCTACCGAACGCCAACGCGAGTGCCAGATCCTCCATCCGCAGCTTCCCGGACGCCCGGAGATCCGCACCTAAAGCGGCCCCTACAGCCACGTTGATCAGACACCCGAACACCACCAAAGACGCGTCTGAAGGGAGTCCAAAGAACCTAGCCAACGGTTGAAGGGATCTCTCGATCCACTCCGTCACGCCATACCCTTCGCCCAGCTTAACCACCACCATCGCCAAGGCGACAGCGGGCCCTACCCTGAAGAACACCCTATGGGCGGTACGCCAAGGGTCCCGTACGAGCGTGATCTTACCCATGCTACCATTATCCTCACGTTCGAGTAGTAGAACACGCCCTAATATGGAGGTAAGCAAGGCGCTCGCGGCCGATATGCAGACCATGAAGAGACCCGCAGGACCCACAGTGGGTACAACCACGGGGAGGTAGAATTGAAGGGCCGCCGCTACGGAGGTAGGAAAGGCTAGGAGGAGCAGTAAACCCATGGCCTCTCTGATGGAGTTCACATTGTTCTGGGCCGCGTAAAGCGCCATAGAGGAACTCAAGACCGATAGCGACGCGGCGTGACCGTAAGGACCGGACCCAACCACGGGTTTCAGTACTCGGAGTAACGACCGGGCGCATGCTTCGGAGGACCCTAAGTAAGACGCGATCAGAATCCCCATGTACATGCACAGAAGCGTCCTGATCATCTCCAAGATCCAATTCAGTCGCCTCACCTCCCCAGTGCATCGAGGACGTTTAGAAGGACGTGCTCCGGATCTCCACCGCCCGCTAAATCCTCCAACTGTCCCCAGACCCTCCCAGCCTTCCGAACTACCCGATCGAGATCCGGTACAGTGATGAGGACTTCCACCTCACATATCGATCTGGTCCGCCTTACCAACACCCCGCGTCTAGATTTCAGCGCGTACCGACCGGACTCTGGATTCCTCCGGAACCTCACGGTCACGTCCTTACCCCGTAGAACCGTCACCAGCTCGCATCCCTCCGGTGTAGTCCTTCCTAACTCCACAGCCGCCGAAAGGAACCTCGGAATCTCCTTCCGGTCCGCGCCGATTTCAGAGAGGAGAATTGAAGCCACTGCCGCGGCATCCTCCGAGACCCTACCCGAACACGAGAAGAACGCAGAGCCGCCGGCGTTGACACGTAGGCGGGTGGTTCCAGAGGTCACGCGCATCATCCCGGACACTCCATCCACTATAACGTCGACGTCGCGCTCGGGACGCAGCAACTTAAGGCGCTCCTTGACGTCTTCCTCTTCCACCCCTACGACTTTCACTCTCACCCTCGAACTGGTCATAGACCTCCCCCGAAATCATTATATTTTTGTAAGGCCGACTTCTGGTTGGCCCGGGAATCGAGGCCGCGGCAGCTCAGTAGGTAGAGCGCGGGACTGTTAAGGCCCGATGAGGAGAGGGCCGCAGATATCCCGTGGTCCCCGGTTCAAGTCCGGGCCGCGGCGCCAAACCACGAATTGTTATTGGACTTGTAACAATTCCGGTCCGATGATCACTTACCGACACATCAACTTTCCACGACGAATGGGCTCCTCTCACGCCGTCGTTTCCTTCAGACGATCGTAGATCGTTTTGGAGCGAACAAGGTCTCGGCAACAGAACCGAAGCCGCGTGGTGACCACGATCGCACGACCACTCGACGAGCGAAGCCCGCGCAGCCCCGGCAATCGAGCGGCCGCCATCTCAACCACGGCCGAAATGCTAGATGAGTACCATTTCGCGGTCGTCGAAACGCGCCATGGTGTCGATGCGCTCGAGGAGAAGCGGCACGGATCGAACGCCGACGACAATGGGCCTCGACCTCGAATTCTACTTGTCCAACGGACATATAATCCTCTGCTATCTCCCTCGACCTTCTGCCCCCCTTCGGCGAGAACTAAGCGGACACATGCAACTTCTCTCCGGTTCCCAGACGCGCTTCGGCATCGTGATTGCGCTCATCTTACCGGGGTGCTGGGTCCCAGAGTGTAAGAATACGATCCCTCACGTAGATCGTGGTGGCGGGATTCCACAACCTCACTTCTAAGTGTCTCGGCCAGTGAACGCTCCACGAACCCATGGTCGTACTTGAGGGTCCGGACAGCAGCGCGGGCCGGGGTGGTGTCTTCTCAACTCCACGGGAGATGAGGTTTTATCGGTAGGTACGCAACGAACTGGGGATGATGATCATGCAAGCCGCGGACCGAGTGAAGAGTACTCCCGCCCCTGACCCTCGCGTAAACGTTTCAAAATTCGTAACAATACGAGGAGGTAGTGTAGCGCGGTCGCGGCATCCGGCGGATCATCGGCTCGGGTCTAAAGCCCGTGCTCACCGCCGGCTACCTCTACCCGCGCCGTCTTTCAGCCTGCTAGGGGTCGATCATCCCGACTAGGTCTCCCCGTCGTGAGGTCATCACGAGAGTATTTCGACGGCTTTCTCCCTCACGATCCTGAGGTTCCTTTCAATCCTTTTCATTTTCTGGCGCTCGAGGCGAGCCCGACGTCGCCGTCGGACCTCACGTCCAAGCTCTCGACACGCCCGTTGCACCGCACGCTTTACCTCATCCTCGACGTGTTCGCTACCTATTTCCTGCTTGGCGGGTCCACTGAACGGAACGAACGGGGAATTCACGTTCACCAGGATCAGCAACCGGTCCTCCTCGAGGCCGTACCGGCCGAAATCCACCTCGTTTACGCCCTTGGTGATGGAGCAACCGCTCGCCCTGAACATCAACGGGGCCCTGTTCGCGAACCTCCATAGGTCTCCTTCACCACCGTAACCCACGGCCACCTCGACTTGGATCACGTTGTCGCGCAGTACGAGCGGTCGTCGGGAGACCGCTGAAACCAGTCGAACTCCTTCCGATTTCAGCACAGCCTTCAGCGCCGACTCCCCGATCGGGGAAACTACGTAGGACGGCGGGCGCATGAAGTCCATCTCGTGCAGCGCCTTCACGATGAGCTCGGCCTCCTCGCGAGTCAATTCTTTCGGGTCCTTCTCCAAATCCACACAGCCAGATAGTCGCTCCCGAAGCTCTTCGACCCTGGCCTCTGAGAACCTGCAGAGCTCCCCGACGAGCATTGTTCGAACGGTCCTCCGGGACGTCCGCTCGGCGATCCTGAGGAGCTTGTGAGCGTCGATGGCATGAGGATGAGGCTTCAGCACCCGGGGTGGGTCGGGAAGTTCCCTGACCAACGGCTTCCAAACGTGTGCGTTACCGTCGGGGTCTCGGAGGGATATTCGAGCGTGAGGATTCACCGCATGCAGCCTACGAAGGTACTCCCGGGGACCGCGGCGGCCGGACTCGTAGACGGCATCTCCGATGGTCACTTCCACCGTCGTCCCGCGACGGCTCGCGGGTCGCTTCTCTCGCCGGACGATCACCGGCTCGTTGGTCGAAGGATCTGGTTTGACCTCGAAGTAGTGCGCGGTTTTACCGTCAGTAGATGTGAGCACGCGCACGGGCTCGCCCGTGGTGATCAGGGCGTAGAGGGCTACGCCGGCTGCACCGATCCCCTGCTGGCCCATCGACTGTATCCCGTAGACCGGGTCGAACTTGTCTCCCGCGAGGAACTTGCCGAACACCTTCGGCACACGCTCCGACGGGATCCCCGGTCCGTTGTCGGCCACTCGCACCCGGTACACGTTTTCCCCTTCGCGTCGGATCACCACACGTACGTCGGGGCGTATGCGGTTCAGATGGCACGCGTCCATCGAGTTAGTGACGAGCTCGTGAACAGTCATCACCATGCTCTTCACGGGTCCGTCGAACCCGAGCATCTCACGGTTCCGCTCGAAGAACTCCGCTGGTGAGGATTCGCGCCACTCCAACCGTTCCATCCAGCTACCCCTTCATCTCCAAGATGATATCCTCGACGCGTTCCTTCCAGTGCTCTACTCGCCTGACGGCGGTCTCTCTATCACGCGCCTCTCCAAAGACTCTGATCAAAGGTTCGGTACCCGAGGGCCGTACGAGTACCCAACCATCCTCGTAGAACAACTTCACACCGTCGATCGTCAAGACATCCTCTAACTCTTCTTCCTCGACTAGTGATTCGACACGCTCCATAACCTTCGGCTTGAGATCGTCTGGACATTCTACACCGGTCTTATGCAGGTGATACTTTGGTACTTCGGCCAGTAAGTCGTCGAGCGATCCCACCTCGGCAACGAGCTTACATATCAGCAAGGCAGTGATGATTCCGTTCCGGGAGAGATGGAAGTCCGGGTAGATTATCCCGCCATTCTCCTCACCACCCAGTGCGGGGTCTTCCGTCCGCTTGAGCTCCTCCACAACGACGGGCTCCCCAACCTTCGTCCAGATTACCTCGCCACCGCGATCCTCGACGACCTTCTGGACGCACATCGAGGAGCTGACCGGTGTGATCACCTGGCTCCCCTTACCCATATCGAGCGCCCACGCCGCTACGATCGCCAGCGAGTAGTCCCCCGGGACGAACTCGCCGTCGCCTGTGATTAGAATTAGTCGATCAGCGTCCCCGTCGTGGGCTAACCCGAAGTCCGCTCCGGCAGCTCTAACCATACTCATCGTGGTCCTCAAGTTCTCCTCTGACGGCTCGGGCTCACGCCCTGGGAACCGCCCGTCCGGATGTGCGTTGACGCTGATCACCTTGACATCTAGTTCCGAGAGGAGACGCGGCGTGACCGACGACGCCGCGCCGTTCGCCGCGTCAACAACGACTCGCAGACCCTCTCCGTTAAAGTCACCCACGTAATCGAGCACAGCTTCCTCGAAATTCAGGAGCAGGTCCGGCGCCGAGACCCGGTTTCCAACGCGGTCCCACGGAACCCTGTCCGGGCTCTCCTCGAAGTAAATCTCTTCGATTTTCTGCTCGTCTTCCCTAGACAGTCCACATCCGTCCGAGCCCAACAGCTTGATACCGTTGAACTCAGGCGGGTTGTGCGACGCCGTCACCACGGCACCGGCGTCGAACCCCTCCGCGTCTGTCAAGTACTGCACGGCAGGAGTCGGTGCGACCCCTATGTCGATAACGTCGCAGCCCGCGGCAGTTAGACCCGAGATCAGAGCATCCTTGAGCGTGTCGGTGCTGGTCCGGGTGTCACCGCCGACGAGGACTTCCGCATCACCTCCGAGGTACGTTCCGAACGCGAGTCCCAACCTTCGGGCGACATCCTCAGTGAGATCCTCCCCCACTATACCACGAACTCCGAAGGTACCGAACAACTTACCCATCGACCGACCCCCGGGTGATGGACTTTGAAGATCCTGTTCCGTGTACTTGAGCGAACGCCGGGCGTCGACGACCCGGAGAGGTTCCTAAAGTTCTCGCTCGTCGGTCTCTCGGGAGTGTTCGTCAATCTCGGTCTCTTGTGGTTCCTCACGGAAATCGTCGGAGTCCACTATGTCATGTCGAACGTAATCGCCGTCGAGGTTTCAATAATATCGAACTTCGTCCTGAACGATTTATGGACGTGGAGAGATCGCAGAGACCCAGGTCTGTTGAACTTCTTGAAGCGTCTCGCGGCCTTCAACATTATCTGTGCCGGCGGTCTGGTGATCAACACGACAGTCCTATGGACGCTTACCGAAATTCTCCATATTTATTATATCACTTCGGCCCTTTTCGGTATCGCCGCCGCTACACTCTGGAATTACTGGATGAACAATAGGATGACCTGGGGTGTACTGATTGAGCGAGCACATGAGAGACGACGTGGAAAGAACCCCGGATGATCTGAGGGCGGTGCTCGCTTTAAGATTTGAGGATCTACCGAAATTATCGTCTTATCGATTCATACTTACCACAGGTTCAGGTAGTAGTCACCACGTAGCTCACTACGCCTCGCTACTGTTCACTCACGAGCTGAATATCGCGACGGTATCGCATCCTGGGCGACTAGCGGCTTGGGCTGATGGAGCCGACCTCGCGGTCGTAGTTTCGATGTCAGGAGGTAAAGATTCTCACTCGATCGCCCGCGCTTTGGGTTGCGAAATCCTGGCTGTTACCTGTGAAGAGAACTCTCCACTGGCCGATCTCGCCGACTATCTGTTACTCCTCCCGACAGAGCGCGAGGAAGGTTTCCTCAACACCCGCACCATCGTATCGGCTATGTTCGCGTTATGCGCCTACGCCTCGGAACTCTCGAACGAAGACCTCGTGGATCCCGACGTCCCCGATAGGGTGGAACGCCACCTGAAGCGCGGCGTTCCGGAGGACATAATCCTCGAGATGCGAAACCGCGAGAAGGTTTTCTTCATCGGTGACAAGTACCTGTACGTCGCCGCGGAGCAGGCCGCATTGAAGTCGATCGAGGTAGGAGATGCCAACGCCTTCGCGACAACATCCGACGAGCTCTTCCATGGCAGGTTCTTCGGTGATCACTCCGAAAGGCTTTACTTGTGCCTGAACGAGGAGGGTGCGGATTTAATCGAGGAGCGATCGGGTGGCGAGACCACAGTCGTGCGACCCGACGACCTTGGGCTCAACGTTGACCCCGACGACCCGAACGCGCCCGTCGAAACCCTCCCCACACTGTATCTCCTGGTCGACGAGGCCTACGGTCCCGTGGACACCACGGAAGCACGAAGCTGGTGGAACCACGCGTAGCACGTTAGGGGAGATCGAACGTTGAACGTGGACGCGGTAGTACTCGCAGGAGGGTTCGGCACAAGACTGCGCCCCCTGACATGGGATACACCTAAACCCCTGGTTCCCATCCTAGGTAAGCCGCTTATCGAGTGGGTGATCCGCTCCTTACCCCGTGACGTCGTTCACGTTCACATCGCCGCCGGCTTCAGCTCCGATAAGCTCAAGCGGTACGTGGAGTCCAACCCCCTCCCCAGGAAACTTCACCTGAAGGTAGAACCCAAGCCACTCGACACTGCCGGTGCGATCAAGTTCGCGTGCCGAGACTCCACGACTGATACCCTCGTTGCGTTCAACGGTGACATCGTCTCCTCGCTCGACGTACGTCAGATGTTGGAATTCCACCGCGAGCACGACGGTATCGCCACGATAGCCCTGTACCCCGTTCCCGAGGAAGAGGTTTCACGCTTCGGTGTAGTGGAATTGGACGACGACAACCGTATCCTAGACTTCGTCGAGAAACCCGAGCCGGACGAGGCCCCGTCGAACCTCATCAACGCGGGTGCTTATGTGCTCGACCGAGAGGTACTGGACTATATACCAGAAGGACGACCCGTCTCAATCGAACGTGAGATCTTTCCAAAGCTAGCCGAGGAGGGCTTACTGTACGGGTTCAGGTTCGACGGGTACTGGGTGGATGTGGGTCTCCCAGAAACTTACCTAGAAGCACACCGCGTTTTGATGGAGTACGAGTGTTCAAGCAAGTCCGTAGTAGGAGCGCGGATCACCGACACTGAGTTCGAACCGCCAGTAGTCGCCGCACCTATGGCTGAGCTACGCTCCTCCGAAGTCGGACCGTACGTGTACGTGGGCGAGAGGACGGAGATCAACGGGTCCGTGATCGAGAACTCAGTCATCCTGGACGACGTCGAGATCGTCGACTCCGAGGTACGAAACACCATCGTTGCCGAAGGGTGCAAGATCGAGAACGCACGTCTCGACGGGTGTGTGCTAGGTCATGATGCCGAGGCGCGTGGCTGCGACCTCAAGAGCGTTCGGGTGGCTCCCGGTAAGGAAGCCGAGCGGGACCTCGAGGGTGAGTGGGTGATCTGAACATGAAGATCGAAGCGGGCGAGGCGGTTAGAATCCTTGCCTATCTATTCTTCCTGTTCTTCGTCCTTCCCGTGCTGATCGCAGCCATCGTGCTGACATTCGCCCCACTCATCGTATTATTTACGATGGTCCTCGCGTTCGTCCTGGTGTTCGCAAAGATACCTTGGACGCCACCAGAATTCAGCCTCGCGGCCGAAGCCGCACTACTCGCCCTCTACAGGATCACCGGAGAGAAGATACTAAAGGAAATAGCAGAGAACCTCGCGAAGCACAGGAAGAAGTCCTTAAAGCTCGATCGAGAGGACGAACTGGAAGAGGCACTACGGGAGGACGACACGAGTCGAGCCCTACGGATTTACGTCCAGGAAATCACGGAGAAAATCGTCGGAGGACCGATATATGCTGAGCCCAGAAACCGTAGTGACGGTTAACACGGTGATTACCAGCTTACCGTTTCTAGCAACCATTTATGTGGTCGTCAAGCGACCGGCAAGAACCCTCATTCAGCTGTACTCGTTCGGGTACCTTGCTCCCGTAGCGGTCCTAGTGTACGGGTTGGCGATACCCGTCCCAGGGAACTTGTACGCGTACTTCACCGGCGCCCCGATCTTCCTCGCATACGGAGTCACGGACGCACTGATAGTCCTGTACGCCCTCGGCTCCGCCCTCGCAGTGATCTTCGTCGGGATCGACCAGTGGGCCGACATCGCTTACTCAGCGTCGACCACGGTCGCTTGGCTCCTACGGACGTTAATAGACCCGATGCCATCGCGTCTAGCCGTTCTCTCAGGGGTTCTCATCACCACAACAATCAACGCCCTAGTCGCCTGGTACAAGTACCAAGCCTGGCCTATCGTACCACTACCGAGCGTGGCGTTACAATTCTCAGTCGCAGTAGCTTCGGTGGTGATGTTGGAGGTGACAGCATGGTGGGTACTAAACAAATTAAAGCCATCGCCGCAGGAGTGATCGCAACACTCGCACTGGTGAACTCTTACGCAGCCTCTATCCCGAGATACCAAATAGCAGAAGGGAAAGTTATTTATCCATATTTTGATAGACACGATCTCCTTAGAACACTCAAGTACCCCAGTGTTTTAGGACCTGCAGTTGATACCTATCTTCCAACACGAACTGTAGTGAACTGCAGACAAATAATGCTATATGGCCTGAAACGCGTAGGAGTGATCAGTATCGGTGCGCCTGTTACAATGTTGCCTACACTAAATTATGACAACTTAACGAGATCTTCTGATAACCCAATTGTTACCTACTATGGTATTTCATCAAATCCCATTTGTTTATCATTTCCTTGCATAGATGCCGTTGAAATTGAAAAAGATTTACTTCTAATTCCGACACGTAATAGCCTTGTAGTGGCAAAAGGGAGAGGTGAAGTAATTAAAGGTATCGGAGTAGTACTCGTACAAGGAAACTGGAACATAATCTGTATGCTGCCCGAGAACGCGTACTCGGGTGTATTTACATGGAAATCAGAATTACGACCATTTTGGCTATTGTAACGATAATCATTCTTAATTTTATAGTAGAATATGAAGCGCCGGATTTAGGCAAGCATATTATCTACTTAGATTTAGCAATACAATCACTTAAAGCATATCTGATAGAAAAATATGGATTAAGTGGCTCTGATTGGGATCCGTATTCATATTTAGGACGACCACCATTAGCTAACTACCCCATATTACCATTCATGGTGCCAGTAGCAATCCATAAATTTTTGGTAAAGGATATCTTTCTAGCAACTTGCATTGGAGAAGAACTTTTACGATTAGCTCCGATAATCGTGTGGATCATACTGCAAATACTTAATCTCAACTCCGCCGAAGCAACTGTCGCATTACTAGCATATTTAGCGCTATACCCTATCGCAATTCTTTACGAAGTCAAATACATAAGAATAGCCACTACGATGTCTTATTCACTAGCAGCGATAGCTGTCATCATATGGAACTCAAAATTAAAAGATTCAATCAAGAGAATGTTTAGTTTCGTACTGTGGACAACTTCATTATATTCAAATTTTATTTATTCTATTCCTCCCCTGATAGTGGCTGGAATTCTAGACAGCCCCATTTTCTTCCTACCTATAATAGTGACTTTTCCAGTATTATTATTCGCTAGTAGTGTAGGTAAGTTAGAATTCGATAATTTGCCTGAATCTACAACGATGGGTTTTTCAATATTTGACGTGTATGATATCGTACTAGCGGCTATAGTCGTAACTTCAATAACATTTCTATCACTATCCCTGCTTAATATTTCACGCAAGAAGAAGTTTGTAATTGGAACAATAGGATTAATTCCGTTATTTGGATTAGCAGTATTTCTATCACCTAAAGTTCATTATACCATATTAAGTATATCAAAGACATTAACACAACTTGATATGTACAGAATGCCACTAATAACGTGTACGCTCGTAATTATAGTCCTCCCTAAAATATTCTCTAAGATAAAATTGTCTACCACAACATATTCTGCAATATTTTCCCTTATTAGCGTAGGTATCATATTAAAAGTTGTAAGTTCCACACCAATGATCCCAATTATTGTTGAATACGAGTTCTCCTCACCTACAATCGTTTCGCATGATTACAGAACATCCAATACCAATTTAGGATTATTCTCATTAGCATGTCCATTAAGCACATTATCCAAACATCCAACATACATTTTGGGAGGCGCATTTTACCAAGGATGCTCCGAAGTGAGCTCACGAATATTATCTTCTATTTTATTTCTCAATAGCGGCGGCAGAGAATGTTGTGAACAACTAGCACATCCAGGTCAGTGCCAACTTTTTGATGAGGATATCGCACGCAAAGTTTTGACTCTCTTACCGCTAACAAGTGTAGATTATGGAGCCGATATCAAGACTATTAGAAGCTACTCCGATATCGTTGGATTCACTTTCAGTCAAAAACCAACACTGTCATTGTGGGATGTAATTCCAATAACAAGTGTCAAAGTGATATATGTGGGATCATACACTAATTATAGCTTTTTGTGGCTTAACTTAGTTAGAAGTGCTCCCACTGGGTACTTTCCGATGATACCGATGATACGACCGTATAATGTAGAACGTGGGCAATCATTACCCGCTAAGCAAATACCGTGGTCGGGAGATATACTCGTAGTAGACTCGGAGGCACTGGGCTATCCTGAAACTGAGAAGCTGGCAAAAGAGGCGAAAGAAGTGATAGTAGTCTATTCCAGTAGAGCTTTCGACGCTGGACCACCGTCGAAGGTAGTACGGCGACTGAAAAGGATAACACACCACATTCACGTTCTAGGCCCCGTACACCACTCACTACACTCTCCGATAGTCAAGAGACTGGCTAGAGAGTCGTGCGTGAAGCTCAGCCCAATTCATGACGCTTTACACCGGGTGTCAAACGATAAGTACGTGTTGGATTCGCGAGGTCATCGATTCGTGGTTGTTCCTTGGGCTTGGGCTCCATTCTGGGCAGTAGACGGTCGGGAGGGTCAAACTTGTCCCGTCGGCCCATACATGCTCGTCAAAACCGACGGAAAACCCACTACACTACACTACGTAGCATGGGAACGACACCAAAGCAAGGCTTACGCACTCTCACTTCTCCTCCTACTCACCTCGATAACGGCCATCACAATACTCAGAAAGGCCAAGATCGTAGAAATAGGAGCGGAAGGTCGGTTGTAAGTGGCCTTACCATCAACCACCAGCAGTCCTCGCTTGCTGGTAGCCCTAAACCACCACCTGTCATATATTTGGCCCACTGGGCCATGGCCACGTATGCTACGAGGAGTCGTGAGATGAGGTTCCCTCACGCTGCTGTGCGGGCGCAGGGTCTTAACGAGCTCGAGAGACTCCGCAGAGAGTTCGGCCCATCTTGGCGGAGACGATACCAGCACCAGCTTTACACTCGGCTGAATGAGGATCGGCGATGTCGGGAACGGGGGAGACAGTGCCCTAGGATCTCCCAACCGGCACCCCAACAGGGATGCCGGAGCTAGATGATGTTCGAACGGTATCGGCGCGTTCCAGACGGGCTCACCTGCCGATATCGTCTTAACGCATTCAGTGAACCAGGGGTCAGGCGATATTATGTACTTCATACCTGATCCTATCGAAATTTCTTTTGATACGGTAAATTTCGGATGTGAAACTTCACTGAGGGTGAATATGAATAATATTGCCATAATTACCGATACTATTAATCTGAGACTTCTAACATTCTCAAATTTGAAGAATAACCATCGATCAATATATTTTATACCCAAAGTAGAAATTATTACTAGTGGAGTAATTGAAGCTGTAGGTATTGCGTATAAACATATTTGCACTATGGACAAAACAATCGAACTTATGCCTACGCGCTTCCAATTATATGTGGAACTGATATTTTTAATTACTAACGACACACCAAATGTTATTAAGGTTGATAGCAATGTCGCTTTAGTGATGAATAAAGCCGTAATCAGTGACGGAGCTGCTCTCGATTCGGTCCCTAACAGTGCTAATATAATGTCCGCTAGACATGCACTAGACACCATCAATACAGCTAGGGATGGATTTTTTCTACTTACTTCTATGCAGAATGCTATATCGGGAATTCCGACAGATCCAATAGCTCTACGCAGTGGACAGTTACTAATTACTCCCAAAATATATACAGCAACAAGTGGCAGAAGTGGGCTAGGAATTACCAACCCAACGGTTGTAGATCCGAGCGCTACAAGGGTACGTAGAAGTCTACTAACACCTTTAGACACTAGGATTAACATTGACAATCCTAATATTAACAGTAGGAGGCTTACTCTCCCGAAAGCGTAGAACATGTAATAAGGCGTCGGTGCTAAGGGCCTGCCACCACCAAGATAAGGATCCCATTCGGGTAATTCTCCGAAGCGCATGCTGTCGGAAGAAGCTTTAAGGGATGAAATGGAAATAACGGAAAGATAAGGCACTGTAGGAAAATCTTTCGGGACCACGATAGCGGTTATTATAGTGAGTAAGGCCAGTACGGCCATCTCCACATTATGTCCGCGTAAGACGTCCAGGTTAGCACGTTGAGTGGCTCCCATTTGATCGTTATCCCCTTAGGAGCGTATATTGATATGGTGTTAACTTTTAGTTCCTTTGCGGATACGGAAACTACAGAGGCCGCAGTTGTAGATGATATCTTACCAGGTGTTACTGACATGCTATATGGCATTATTATAGCTACATTCTGACAAGAGACGTTGTTCGGATATCTGGTGGCTTTACCATCTACAATGAATACTGGTGGAAAGAATTTGAATGGTTCTAGTAGAATTTTGCATGGGGCATTTACTTTGATCTCGTATTGGTCAACATAAATACGGGGATTTGCATTAAGTACAATTACTTTAAAAGGTGCTTTGATACCCATTTTGCTTATCTGAATTAGATTACCTGTCACAGTCACGTAGGGCGAAGTAATTCTAGGAGGTATCAATGGAACTAAGATTTTTCTGTAGTCTTTCCTCCCAAACTTAAATTCAAAATATTTAACATTTCCATAAGAATATGCATAAACTTTAACGTGACCGGGTTGCAAGTCGGCACCTGTTTGACATGGAACACGTTTTACTTTCATAACGATAAAATTACCACACCTGGGACATAATGTGGCACAAACCCAATCATGAAATGTTACCTTCATGCCTACGAGAGCAATTAATGCTGTCACTATCAACATCTTAGCTATTCCGATCCATCGCACCGTCCGCGGCATTAGTACGCCCCCGGCAAGGGAGATGTTACAGGAAGTAGTGATTATACTGGTAATGTCGCTGATAGTAGTCATTGTTGTAATATCCAAGAGGCTTTGAGTTCCTGTATCCATCCTGCGGCGGTGGGTTTGGCAGTGCAGGCGCATAAAACATTCCTGGCGGGCGAGACGGGCTCATAGTACTGGTTTTTAACAATATGGGTAATATGGACGTTATTTACGGATGCTGATACAGGAGGAGCTCCCGCGCCCCCTCTATCCGTGTTACTGCATCTTGCTTTGATACGCCAATCACCCAATCTCCTTCAGATGCCAACTTTTAACCCCCGTCTCGTGACCCGCAGCCACCGGTCCTGAGAGCTCGTATCAACCGCTGTAGTCACAGGCATAGTATTATATTATTATGGTGGTGAGTAATGCACGCCCAGTAGTGCCTTAGAAGCGTCCGGAAGTAGTCGAAGTGGTCCGAGAGAGACTAGTCTTAGAGTGTTCGATCGTCGACGTCATCCACTCTGATTCCTTATGCCAGATGTCTCGTCAAAACCGGCGGGAAACCCACCGTACTATATTACGTGTGATTTTGAGGTCCGTACTCGAGTGTAGCGTACTTGGTACATCCGATACCTTAGCATATACTCCGACATTCCCCGGACGTAAATCGTCCCAGGTGCGGCATGATGCGCATTCGATACTACTAAATAGTCCTTGTTCGTGGGATTAAGTGTGGCAACTACCCACCCGTGAAACAATGCTTTCACGCTCATTACTGCGATTAGTCCGATAGCCATCTCCTTCATCCAGGGCACCTTGGTTGGACGTTGTGGGTCTGACGACAATCCTCAGCCCCATGAAGAGACGAAACGCCACTCGCACCGGGCATCCATAGTCTTATTATATCAACTTCCGAAGCGTCCGAAACGTGAACGCTGCTGCCTCTCCCTTCGCCGTGGGCAATAAAACATTCCCCCGATGAAAAGCTCATGAGCTTGAATTGGAGTTACCAATCCCCACTCACGGTGAACAGTCTAATATCGTGTCTTCTCTCACCCTATCCACGCACACAACCCGTGCCCGGAGGATCGACTCATTCCGCACGTTCGCCCCAGTTAGATGACTAAGGGTCGAAAAGTTGCATCAGAGACCCCGCACGCAGGCAACGCCGAACTCATCCGTCGGTTTTATTAAGCCGGTCTGAGCGGTCAGAGGCGGGTTCACGTGCCCGAGACTCCGGATAAGGTTTTGATCATCGGATCCGGACCGATCGTCGTGGGTCAGGCAGCGGAGTTCGACTACTCGGGTTCTCAGGCGTGTAAGGCTCTCAGGGAGGAAGGAGTTGAAGTAGTTCTCGTGAACAGCAATCCGGCGACGATCATGACGGACCCGAACATGGCGGACCGAGTGTACCTGGAACCGTTGGACGCCCAGGTCGTGGCGAAGATCATAGAGGAGGAAAGGCCCGATGGAATCCTTCCCACGCTCGGGGGCCAGACTGGTCTCAATATCGCGGTCGAGCTCGACGAGATGGGCATTTTAGAAGAGTACGACGTAGAGGTACTAGGGACGCCAGTGGAGACGATCGTACGGGCCGAAGATCGGGACGAGTTCCGCGCGTTCATGGAGAAGATCGGAGAGCCCGTCTGTACGAGCGAGGCTGTTTCCTCGGTGGAAGAGGCTAAGGAAGTAGCGGAGGAAATCGGTTACCCGGTGGTGGTGCGGCCCGCCTACACTCTGGGCGGTACGGGCGGCGGGATTGCGGAGGATGAGGAAGAGCTGAAGATGGTAGTGGAGCGGGGCCTCGAGTACAGCCGGGTGAACCAGGTACTGATAGAGGAGTACGTAGGTGGCTGGGCCGAGATAGAGTACGAGGTAATGAGGGACGGATCGGGTAACTGCATAACGGTGTGCAGTATGGAGAACGTGGATCCGATGGGGGTGCATACCGGCGAGTCGATCGTAGTCGCGCCCGCTCAAACGCTAACCGAAGAAGAGCATCAGACGCTCCGCAGCGCGGCGTTACACATCATCGACGCGCTAGGTGTTGAGGGCGGTTGTAACATCCAGTTCGCACTGAATCGGGAGACGGGCGAGTATCGGGTGATCGAGGTGAATCCGAGGGTGAGCCGATCGTCGGCGCTAGCGTCCAAGGCCACTGGGTACCCGATAGCGCGGATCGCGGCGAAGATAGCGATCGGGCTGAGACTGGACGAGATCGAGAACCAGGTTACCGGGGAGACGTACGCGGCGTTCGAGCCGGCTCTAGACTACGTGGTTGTGAAGATCCCACGGTGGCCGTTCGATAAGTTCCCGGAGGCGAACCGGACGCTTGGGACGGAGATGAAGTCCGTGGGCGAGGTGATGGCCATAGGGCGAACGTTCGAGGAGGCGCTTCAGAAGGCGATCCGATCGTTGGAGATCGGAGAGCCCGGCCTGGGACCTTCACCGGAGGAGCTGAAGGCGAATCCGGATGAGATCCGCCGTAAGATCGAGACGCCGAACGACCGCCGTATCTTCTACGTCTACGCCGCGCTTAAGCGCGGTCTGATGAGCGTGGAAGAGATCTCGGAGCTCTCCGGAATCGACCCGTGGTTCGTGGAGAAGGTGAAGCGGATCGTCGAGATGGAGCGCGAGATAGTACGAAGGAGGGAGGAGTTGCTCGAACTCATCCGGACCGGAGAGGCGGATGAGGAGACCGTGGAGTTCATTCGGGAGATCAAGCGGAAGGGTTTCTCGGACGAGCAGATAGCAGAGCTGCTCGAGGTGGACGAGGACGAGGTTCGGGAGGCTCGGCTGGGCATCGGTGTGGAGGCCACGTATAAACTGGTGGATACGTGCGCCGCGGAGTTCGCCGCGGTCTCGCCGTACTTCTACTCGACGTACGAGGAGGAGTGCGAAGCGCTGCGGTACGATTAGACCGGGGGAACAGCATCAGGCCGTCTAAATTCGAGGCAGTAGTCATTTCGCTCCTTGTCACGATAGCCAGTCTTTCACCCGCCATCCCTGAACTTTGGGGAAAACACGCTGTCGTTATGGACCTAGCCGTGCAAGCACATAAAGTGTACTTGCTCGGGACGAGAGGACTAGCCAGGGGAGACTGGGACCCCTATTCGTACACCGGTAGGCCTCCGATGATCGACTACCCGATACTCCCTTTCCTACCCGCGGTGCTCTTCTACCGGTGGTTCGGGGATCCCTATCTCGCGTGCACGCTGGTTGACGGCATCTATCGCTCACTACCGTGCTGGATATGGTCGATACTCAAAGTCGGGGAAATGATTACACCCAAGGCTGATGCGGCGATGATGGTGTACGCTGCCAGCGTGCCTTTCCAGGTTGTAGAGATCTTCTCTACACGAGTGGCCACGACGTTTTCGCTGGGGACAGCTGGTTCGGCACTGATCCTATGGAGGTGTGGGAGGAACGTTCTCCGCGGTCTACCGGCACTGTGGTTGTGGGTGTTATCGCTTCTGGGGAACCCACTGTACGTCCTCCCGGCCCTTCTACTGGAGTCTATACTTATGCGGGAGGGAAGGTTTCTATTGGCGCTCTTACCGATGATGCCGATAGCGGCGCTATCCACGTACTTCCTGACGTCGGCCTTCACGTGGATACCACCCGCGTGGACGCGGGCGTCCCCGTGGGAACATTGGGTGGCTCCCGGGCTGGGGATGTTGTGTGTTGTTTTCGCGGCGAGTCGGGGCGGTGGATCGGTACTTCCGGTGCTACCGTGGCCGATCTTGTGGTACACGGAGGCGATCATCGGGCCGGTATGGCCGTTATCTCAGCTGGACCCGTGGAGGGTGCTGTTGACTGCAATACTCTCGTCGATGGTCGTCGTCGAGCGTTACGAGCGACTTCGACGGATCGCCTACCTCGGCTCGGGTCTCTCTGCGGTGGGATTCCCTGTTCTAGCCCTGACGGTATCGTTCCAGCCCATACAGGTACACTGGGAATCAGCCGGAACGGCGAATTGGAGGGTATTAGTAACCGGCGATAACGGGTTCGAGGCCCTGTCACCGGAGTTCTCCGGAAAACCCGTTTACTCGATAGCCGGGGCGTTCTATCAGGGGGCATCGGAACCGCAGTTGCAATCGCTAATTCCGGCCCTGGTGCTGGCGAACAATCCGTCCGCGTGTTCGTACCCGTACGTAAACCGCTGGGAGTTCTCGAAGGCTATGGAAGTTACCAGGAGGAGGCTCGACACGTACCTGCGGACCCTTCCGATCGGATACGTAGATATTAGAGGTACCGTCGTCCGGAAATCGATGGGAATTGATCACATTAACTGGCGCGGGAGACCCGAGTTGACGCTGAACGACGCAGTACCGGTGGAGCGGTTCAAGGTGCTTTACGTGGGATCATTCAGCCTGTACGGTATCTTGTGGATGAAATTAGCGAGTGCCTTGGGACGGCCGCCGATAGTGCCGGTAGTGTATCCCTGGGCCGTAAGGTTGGGACAGGAGCTCGATCCCAGCGAATTACCTTGGACAGGGGACGTACTCGTGGTCGATAAAATAGGGTGGAGAGAGGCGGTGAGACTGGGGCTGGTCGAGCGGGCGAAGGTCGTAATTAAGGTTTCAGGCGACACTCTACCGTGGCCTCGGGGTTCCGATGTTGACGAGGTGAGCGCGAGGCTTGTGAAGTACATAGACGTCGTTAAGGGGCCGTGCGGTAGTGCGCTGAGGATCGACTCGGACGAGATCGAAGTCCGAACTCCTGGAAGGGCCGAGTTCGTGCTTATACCATGGGGATGGGCCCCGTTTTGGGTGGTGAACAGACGTGAAGGACTAGTATGTCCCGTAGGTCCCTACATGCTGGTGAGGACGGACGGAAAGCCCGCAATCGTTCACTACGTGGGTTGGGAACGGTATCAAAGTCGAGCGTACTTAGCGAGCTGCATGCTAGTAGTGTTGGTTTCAGTGGCCTGGGTAGTCGGTCGGAAACCTTTATAATCAAGCATAAGGGGTGCAGGTTCGGGGGCGCCGCGGCAGCTCAGCCTGGTTAGAGCGCCGGCCTGTGGAGCCGGTGGCCCCGGGTTCAAATCCCGGCCGCGGCCCCATTTCGAATCGTTATGGAATTAGTAACGATAAGGTTGTAGGGAGTCAGTCGAAGTCGATGTCGAAGTCGAACAAGTCGTCGGTGTCGAGATCGAAAATATCGTCGAGCAATCCACCCTCCTCCGACGGTTCCTCGTACTCCTCATATCCTTCTTCCTCGTAACCCTCGCTTCCACCGACACCTTGATTACTTCTGACACCGGCGCGGCGGATCATCCGTTCCAACCGTCTGATCCTCTCATCGTACGGTGCCACTAGAACTTCCCCATAGCCATGCGCTTCGAGTAGGAACTCCTCCCCATGCTCCCGTCCGAGTAAGAAATCTAACGTACTTCCCTTCCAAGTCGCGGAGAACGTCAAATCACCGCTCCAAGCTATCAAACACTCGGGATCGACATATACAGGGTCTCCATCCACCTTGACGGTCACGGGATCGCATTCCGAGGTTACCACGATCTTGCAGGGGCCTTCGAACCCAATATCAATGAGCCCTGTGCTGAGCACGCTCGCATCGAGTTGAGCCGCCACGTCTGCCGGAGCGGTCGTGAAGAGCAGCCGGTCCTGGTTAACTGTGAGGTGTTCACCCTCCGGCACCTCCAGTACACGGACCTTACCACCGTCACCTGCGTACAACACGCCCGACCCATCGACTCTCACAAAGTACCGTTTCATACCGAGCATTTTCGCCTTAAGCACCTTCTCTAAGAGACCCATGATCCCTCCAGAAGATCGGATCGGTTTAGTCGCAGAGAAATCCAGGTTGCCCCGGGCCGCGATGATACTGTCGTTCTTGAAGTACACCGGACCCCGGATGAGTTCTACTTCAATGACCTCATCCCGCACTTCTCGCACTTCAGCCTCACCGGACTCTTCACCTTCTCCCCCGAGCAACGAATCCAACAGTCCCAGCGTCGGGCACCCCCCTCATTGCATCAGCGTCACACAACTTCAAAAGAGCCGATCCTAGCCGAATCCTGTCGGGGTAATCCTCGTGGAATACTTGGTAATGTACGGTGAAATAGCCGTTAAATCACCATCGGTCCGACGACACATGGAACTGTTGCTGGCACGGAATTTAAAGGAACAGTCGGGTGGACAGGTGAAACGGCTAGAAGGTCGCCTGCTGGTCACAGACCCGAAGGTACCCGGAGCGATTGGTAAGACCTTCGGTGTGGAACGGTGGACGCGCACGCTCCACGTCGACTCTCACGACCCCGAGGACGTGTTCACGGAGGTGAAGGACGTACTGGACGATCTAAAGGCCCGATCGTTCGCCGTACGGACCCGAAGGGCCACAAGTGACGCACTTTCCTCACGGGAGATGAACGTTGAGCTCGGTGACCTGATCAGGCGGCACACCGGTTGGACCGTGGACCTGGACGAGCCCGATGTTGAAATTCATGTGGAACTGCGGCCCGAAGGGACATTCGTGTACCTGGATTCGTGGGTGAAGGACGGCCCGGGTGGTCTTCCCTACGGCTCTCAGTCCCGCGTTGTATGCCTTGTATCCGGTGGTATCGATAGCCCTGTAGCCGCTTGGTACGCAGCTCGTCGTGGATGTGAGGTGATTTGGCTGCATCTAGACCGGGGTAAGTACGGGTCGGAGGTGGATGCAGTAGAACGGCTCGCTGAGATGTTCTCCGAGTGGTTACCGTCCGACGTGGAGCTTTTGATCGAGGACTTCGAAGATTTTATGGAGAAGTTGGAAGGGCTCGAGGGTGAATCGGCCCGATACCGATGCGTACTGTGCAAGCGAGAGATGATACGCAGAGCGTGTGACGTGTGCGAAAACGTCGGAGCCGTGGCCGTGGTTATGGGAGATGTCATCGGGCAGGTGGCGAGCCAAATTCCGGATAACCTGTCGGTAATCGACCGCGTGGCACGGTTCCCGGTCTTCCGCCCGCTGTTGGGTTTCGATAAGAACGAGGTGCAACGCCTCTCGGAACGGTTGGGGTTTTTCGAGGTATCTAAAGAGCATCGCCCGTGTCCGCTGGCACCGCGTAACCCCGTGAAATCAGCGGATCCGGGGAAGGTGCTTAAGTTAGAGGAGGGACTGGGTGTGCTCCACCGCGGCCTGCGGGGTTCCGGCGTTGCCGGGTCGGAAGAGTATCGATGAGATTAACCACCGGATCGAGCGTGGAGAGGTTTGTGTGGTGACCGCGGAGGAGATGGTGGAGATCGTCGAAGATATCGGGCCCGAACGTGCCGCTAAAGAGGTAGATGTGGTCACGTGCGCCACCTTCGGACCCATGTGCAGCTCGGGCGTGTTCCTGAACTTCGGGCACTCGGACCCCCCTATCAAGATGAGGCGGGTCTGGTTGAACGGAGTGGAAGCCTACACAGGTATCGCCGCGGTGGACGCTTATCTGGGCGCTACCCAGCCTAGCGAGGATCGTGGTATCAAGTACGGAGGGGCACACGTTATCCACGAGCTGGCGTCCGGTGAAGAAGTCGTGTTGCGGGCGGAGGGGTTCGTTACCGACTGTTACCCGAGGGAATCCGTCGAAACGCTGATCACGATCGATGACATCAACCAGGCAGTGATAGTCAATCCGAGGAATTCCTATCAGAGGTACGTCGCGGCGACGAACTCCTCAGAGGAGACTCTGTACACTTACATGGGCAAGTTGCTCCCCGAGTACGGGAACGTCACATACTGCGGCGCGGGTCAGTTGAATCCGCTCGCGAACGATCCCGAGTTTCGAACTATCGGAATAGGTACGCGAATATGGCTCGCCGGGTCTCACGGGTACATCATAGGGGAAGGCACGCAACACGATCCGTCCAGCGGTATGGCGACGCTGATGGTGAAAGGTGATCTGAAGGAAGCTGATCCCAAGTATCTACGTCCTGTTGTGTTGGAGAAGTACGGTGTAAGCCTAGCGGTCGGCATCGGGGTCCCCATCCCAGTACTCGATGAACGGGTAGCGGCCTCAACGGGCGTGAGTGACGCCGATATCGAGGTACCGATCGTCGATTACGGGGTACCGTCCCGTGATCGGCCAGTGGTGAAGAGGGTAACCTACGAGGAACTTAGATCCGGGAGAGTGGAGATCGAAGGGAAGACTGTGAGAACGGGGGCACTGTCCAGTTACAAAATAGCCCTCGAGATCGCGGAACGTCTAAAGGAAGAGATCGAAGAGGGAGAGTTCACGCTGACTCGACCCGCGGAGCCACTGCCTAGAGAGAGCGATTTCAAACCAATGCCGTACCGACCTCCTTCCCTCCCCCGCGTTGAGAACATCATGACGGAGGACGTTGTGACGGCGTCACCGGACGAGAATATCGAGGACGTCGCTCGGAAGTTGATAGAGAAGGAGATCAACCATATCCCGGTGGTCGACGAGGATGGGAGGATCGTAGGTATCGTGACGTCCTGGGACATCGCGGCGGCCGTAGCGGAGGGGAAGAAGAGGCTCAAGGACATCATGACCGAGGATGTAATCACGATCGAGCTCCACGAATCCGTAGACGAGGCATTAAAGCGCATGGACGAGCACAATATTTCGTGCTTGCCCGTTGTGGACAAGGGGGACAGAGTTGTGGGGATAGTAACCAGGACCGACATCACAGAGGCCCTAAGGAGACGGGGGCAGACACCGTCGAACGGCTCCTCGCGGACGTCCTCCACCATCGGAACGTCACACGATGAGGGCCTTCGATTATCGGGCGAACCCTCGAAAAAGCGACATGATTCAGGAAACGTCTAGCGACAGGCAGTCTCAAGACGGTGGAAATGCCCACCATAATCGGGTTCGGCGCAGAATCCACGCGTTAACGCTCGAAACCCTTCCTAGGAGTTTCGGAGTCTTAGAGGCGTCCACTCAATCGTGGGTAGAAGTTCCGAGTCCCCGGAGTGGCTTACGGTGACTCGATAGACCAGTACCCACGTCGACATTACCGACGAAAGTGCGTGGATACTGCGAAGAGCGGCGTTCGAGCGGTCCAAAATCATCACACCGTCGACGCGGCAAGTCTCCCAGTCGGATACGGATCCTAACAATGCTCCACCTCGTACGCGTTTACTGGTGAAGACGCGCCGCGAGAGTGCGCTATCCCCATCTACTACCGAGTAGTGAGAGTCAGCCCGGTACCGAGCACTTCATCGTACCCTCGTTCACTTTAGAAGTACGTCGACTCTGGAAGGTGGTGTCTACCGGTTGAAAGACCTGTTGAGGGAGTCTATCGCCGTCCTCGCTCACCTCCTTTTTGGACGACACGGAGAGCGCCTGAGGGACACATCTCCGTACATGACCCGCACACAATACACTCCTCATCGTCGAGTTCGATCTCGATCCCTTTGAGCTCGATCGCACCGGTTGGGCATACTGAGTGGCATGCTGTGCAGTGTAGACACTCGTCTCCGTCGTGTACCAACGTCTTTTCGATCTCCTCGACCTCGATACCGAACTCACGTAGGGTACGCAAGAAGTTCCGTATATGCTCGTCGTCGGCGGCTTGGACCGCGATCTCGGCGGCCACGGTATCCGGCGACACGGACGCGTTAAGTATACTGAGCTTCAGTCCTTCTTCAACCACCCCGGATAGGGCTTGGACCACGTCACCCGTGGCCTTGATCCTTACGATCTTCTTTCTCGTTCTTTTGGCCAACGTTGATCACCCGCTAAGGTCTTCACTCGGCCAAGCGGCCCCTCTTCATCGAAGTCTCAGCCTGTAGTGCTGTCGTCATCGGGGAGGATCGTGGATGGGGCCTGGATTCGAACTAAAAGACGTTTTCATGGGAAGTCCGAGAAAGCGAGGTCTCAGGCCGGGACGTCACGCTTTTAGGGTAACTTTCCGGCGGGACCCAGTGTACCTTGAGTACAGGGCCCGTTGTGAGGATCCCGTTGGCGACGTTAGCGAGTTATTGACGGAACACTACGACACACCTGGTAACCTTTTCGACCGTCTACAGATGTCCTCGTTGGACTTGGTAGTCCCGGCCAGACCTTACGTAGTCCGAGGTGGTCGCCCGTTCGCGGAACCGGAACACTGCGACGTTGGATTCGCCACGAGGGGCAGAGTCTTGTTAGCGCTCGTCCGGGCGGTGATAGAGGCTCGACGAGGTTCCGAAGACGCCGTTCACGCCGCCGCGACGTTCGCCTGCGCCCCACTCCTTCAGTGTACGGGATACCAGGGGGACGAATGGGATTGCGTCGATGAGTTAGCTCCGGTGTTAAACGCCCCGGATTCTCGAGAATTGAGCCATCGTGATAGGAATATCGTGGAGTTCGCGGATCGCGCGTCGCTCGGGGAGAGGTTCGCACGAACTAGGGCACCGAGTGTAGACCTCTACCTGGTCGAGGCGATCGGTGAGGTAGAGCCGGTGGCCGCGGAGTTCACGGACTGCGTCGAACTGTCGCTCTACCGATCGGACTCGTGTTTTCTGGGTCTACTCGTAGAGACTCCGGAAGGTGTTCTCCCGATTGATCCGGAGGAATTGATGGAAACTCCCAAGGATTGGAGCGTCTACGTCTCCGTCCGCGGTCCTATTAACCCTGCTGAAAACCCGGATCCGATGCTCGATCGACACGAGATGGTCAGACTGGGTGAAGAGAGTGGTGAACCGGAGAGGCTCGAGTCGGACGTCTGGGCGGGTGTTTACCGGTGGGAGGGATGGTGGAGGGGACGCCGCTTCCGACCTCTTCGTAATGTTCCGATGTCGATGGCGCGACTCGTGTGGTTCACGCGGAGGCTCGATCTGGGAATGGTCCCCGAAACTTTGACCGAGGAGTTCGAAGTCGATGTCGAAGCCCCGACACCGTGGGAGGTGTGGATCGAAGGGGACTTGCCGGAGGCTTTCGAAGCAGGTTGTTCGGTCGCCATCGCTACGGGTTTGATCATGAACCTGAACGTACCAGTTGAGTCATCGGACCCGACGTCTGTGCTTCACGCCGTGGAGGATCTAGAGGAGATCACCGGAGCACGACCGATCCGTGAGGCACTTAGGAGGCTCGAGACCGGGATTTCCGTCGGTGCGAGACCCGTTCGTGGTATCGAGGTGAGGTCGGACGACATCGTCTTGACACTGAGCTGGGAGGACGCCGTTCACCTACCGTGGTGGGTGACTTCCCTTTCCAAGATCGGCAAAGATGTCGCGGAGAAGCTGGTGGAACGACCGGAACTCATCCGGGACCCCGAGTTCGTCCGGGAGTACGTACGCACGTCGCTGGCCTCGGAGCGCCAGGCGTTCAAAGTATTCCGCGAATTGGTTGAAGGACGGAGTCCCGATTTCGCTTCTTCCTTACTGAGGTTCGCCGCCTCTGATCCTGAGATGAGTTTCGAGGTATTGGATTGGTTCCGGCACGTCTTGGGAGGACCGTAACCATGACCCGTGTTTTTTCTTAACGGAAAAGCTTGTGAAGTTCAATCCGCCCGTACGTTCAACACCACCTATCTACGTCGCGCCTACGTCCGGTCGTGGGCGAAGGGGGCTTACAGGAGGTTTCCAAGGCCGTTACGGGGGGAGGGGTTGACTGGGATTCCAGAGGAAGTCCTTGAGGAACCACTCAGAGTCACTCGTAACGCCAACATACTACCGACTCCGGAAGTCGTCTCGAAGATCTTCCAGGATAAGTGGCAAAAACGCCACTTCCTTAAGCACGTGCTGGATAGTAAGACGGCTCAGGCGCACTTGGAAGGGTACATCCACATCCACGACCTTGACTACGCGCTAACCAGATCGAACTGCTGTCAGCACGACTGCCGATGGGTATTGAAGTACGGTTTATACGCCCAGAACCCGATCGGCAGGCTGACTTGCGTGAGTAAGCCCGCTAAGCACTCGGAGGTTGCAGTACTCCACATCCTGAAATGGCTGATGACTTCTCAGAACTTCTTTGCAGGCGGTCAGGGACAGGATTTCGTTAACTTCCTAGTAGCCCCTTACATCGCTGAAGAGGGATTATCCTACGAAGAAGTACGACAACTCGCCCAGATCATGATGTTCGAAGCCACCCAGGACTTAGTGGCCCGAGGAGGACAGCCCGCCTTCACGAACGTGAACCTGGAACTCTCGTGTCCGGACTTCTTAGAGGACGAGCCCGCCGTCGGTCCTGGTGGGAAGATCGTGGGTACTTACGGCGACTTCGAGGAAGAAGCCATTATGTTCGCTAGAGCCCTCCTGGACGTGCAGCTGGAGGGCGACGCTGCGGGAGCTCCGCTTAAGTTCCCGCAGATAATCGTGAAGGTCCGACCAGGCTACGATAGGGAGACACTAGAGCTCGCCTTCGAGGTCGCGGCCGAGAATGGGGCCGTGTACTTCGCCAACATGCTCAATAGGGACTGGCGAAAGCTCGTGGGTGAGAACGTGAACTACATGGGATGCAGGACGTGTCTCGCCACCAACTGGACCGGAGACTGGAAGATCGACACCATCCGCACCGGTAACTTCGAGTACGTCACTCTGAACTTACCACTCGTAGCCCATGAATCACGCGATGAGGACGAGTTCCTGGAGAAAATCAGCGACTACTGCGAGATAGCTAGAGAGGCCCTCCTGGCGCGGTGGAGATGCGTCAAGAAGTGCCTGGAGGCAGGACTGTACGACGGATGTCAGCGTTGGAAGCCTGATGGGGAGTACTACTTCCGGTACGAGCACACGACGTGGAGCCTCGGGTTCGTCGGGCTGGCCGAAGCGATCGAGGTTCTCACGGGGTACGGCTTCTGGGAAGATCACTCTGCGATGCGTCTGGCCGAGCGGGTGCTGGAGGAGCTGAACGACGTGCGAGAGGAGTTTCACGAGCGGGATGGACGCAGGTGGTCTGTCGTACAGTCACCTGCCGAATCGGCCGCCGAACGCCTTGCCAGGAAGTATCTGGAGAAGTACCCGGACGCGAGGGTACGTGGTACAGAGCGCCGTCCCTACCTCACGAATTCGTGTCATGTGCCGTACGACGAGGATGTAAACGTCGTCGAGCGGGCCGAGATCGAGGCGAGGTTCCATCCCATGACCTTAGGAGGCCACATCACCCACTTCTGGCTCGGGGAGCGGACGGACCCGAAGAGCCTCATGAAGCTGACCGTGCGCGTGCTCCGTCGGAACACGATAGGATTCCTCGCGATCACCAGGGATTACAGCGTGTGCGACCGGTGCCAGCGTACCTACGAGGGAGTGGTCGAACAGTGTCCAGAGTGCGGCCGTAAGTGCACGATATGGTCAAGGGTTACCGGATACCTGGCGCCAGTGGACTCGTTCGTGGACGGCAAAAAGCAGGAGCATAAGGAGCGCCTGCGTCACGAGCTCTGACTGGCCTCCTTCTCACACACCGGCATTTGTGCGACTGAAAATTTCGTAGCTCTTGAAGCCTTCCAGAGGATCGGACCCGGCGAATCTTGTACTATTATATACTATTGTTTGGGAGGAAACGCTTCCCACCCGGAAGCCGCATGTGAACGAGGGCCGCAATCTAAAGAGATAGAAAGAGATAGTAAATAGTCGTCCTATACAGTCTCCGTGCCGGCCGCCGGTCGAACCAACTCGCACAAATAGGGAGCGGGGCGAGGAGCAGACCGAGAGCGGAACGGTGGGGGTCAGGGCGTAAGGACCACCCTCCTCACCGGCCGTCCTCGGTGCCGGGGGTGTTCTTCATCCCCCCGGCGAGATCTTCAACGATCTCCACCAGCCGATCTTCGGTTAACCCGTCGGGGTTCCGCCCACCGCCCTGAGCCAGTCGCTCGTCCCCACCGCCGCCGCCTTCGACTAATTTCCCTATTTCACGGATTATCTCACCAGCCGGCGGCGCTGATTCGCCCGAACCCACGACGACCTGACAGGATCCGTTGGATACTATTTTAGCCACCAAGACCAGATCCTCATGCTCCTCGACGAGATCTTCGACTGTACCGGCCACGGAACCGACCTCAACGTCCTCCAGCTTCACGAGAGTGACCTTAAGATCGCCGACACGACGACCCTCCGCCGGCGCTGCACGTAATTTCGCTTCCACCAACTCCCTCTCCAAGCGCCCAATCCGCTTCCTCTGTTCCTTCCACTCCTCGAAAAACCTCTTCACGGTCTTGGGAAGGTTCTCCGGATTCACCCGGAGTACCTCGCACGTCTCGCGCAACAGGTCTTCGGTCTCCCAAATGCGTTTCAGGGCCGCCTCGCCGGCGGCGAACTTGATCCTCTCCACGCCGTCTTGGATACGTTCTCGACCCACGATCTTTATCGGACCGATCTCACCGGTGTTGTCGCAGTGCGTACCCGCACATGCCTGTACGTTCCAGCCTTCGATTTCCACAACCCGGATCTCGCGTCCCGGAACCACACCACCCTGGTACAGCTCGAACCCGTACCGCCGCTCCGCCTCGTTCCGGTCCATGAACCGCTTGTTGACGGGTAGGTTCTTCATCACGATCTCGTTGGCGAGACGCTCGATCTCCCGAAGCTCCTCGTCGGAAATCCGCCTGTGGTGGGTTATGTCGAGACGTGCCTCGTCAATGGACTTGTGGGCACCGGCCTGCCAGACGTGGTCGCCGAGGACGCGTCGGGCGGCCTCGAGGATCACGTGGGTCGCCGTGTGGTTCCTGGTTAGGCGCATCCTGCGCTCGCTATCCACCTCGCACTCGACTTCGGCACCTTCGGGCGGTACGTCCCCGTCGATACGGTGGAAGACCACTCCACGTACCTTCTGGACCTCCCTAACTTCGGCTTCTCCATCCTTCCAGCGCATCGTACCGCAGTCTGTCTCCTGACCACCTCCCTCCGGATAGAAGTACGTGCGGTCCAAGACGACCCAAGTGTCGCCGTTCACTTCGAAGGTGCCGATCACCTCTGCCTTGAACTCGAATCGCTTCTCGTCGTCGTAGAAGGCGAGCTCCGTCTCCGGTAGTTCCTCCTCCACTGCGATCCTCTCCAGCTCTTCGAGGCCTTCCTCGACTTCTTCGGGACCTTCGTGTCGCTCGGCTATACGTGAGTAGAAGTCATCCGGCACTTCGATCTCGACGCCCTCGTCCTCGGCTATCTCGCGCGCCACTTCAGGTGGGATACCGTGGGAGTCGTAAAGCTCGGCTAAGTCTTCGAAGGACAGTTTGCCCTTCTCCTCAAGGCGCTTCCTGACCTCCCTCCTTCCGCGTTTTAACGCCCGGATGTAGCGGTCGATCTCACATTCCAAGGCATCTCTGATGTATTCCTCACGTTCCGCGAGCTCCGGGTACGTACCGCGTAGGTCTTCGAGGACCCTCTCGACGACCTCCAGCAAGTACTCACGCTCGGCGTTCAGACCGTCCAGCAGGCGAAGTACCCTACGGATCACGAGCCGAGCCAGATAGCCCTCGCCGGCGTTGGACGGGACGACACCGTCACCTAGCATGAACGTGAGACATCTGGCGTGGTCCAGGATCCCGTACAAGAACTCGACCGGCTCGGCGACCCGCACCAACTCGTTTACGTCCAGGTCCAGTCTCCGTGCCACGCGCTCCCGCAAAACCCGCAGGTCGGACTCAGTCTCGACGTCCATCAGACCCGTGACCCTGGCCAGCTCACCGAGGATCTCACGGGCCTCCCCGTCGATCTCCACACCGAGGTCGTGAGCAGTGGCGTTCACGAGGTCCCCGAAGACAGCGTCGTACGCCGTTGGTTCGCCGGTAGTTATCCACGCGTACCGCTCGATACCGTACCCGGTGTCGACGATCTTCTGAGGTAGTTCCCTGTACTTCCCTCCCACCTGTTCGTACTGCATGAACACAAGCGTCGCGAGTTCGAGTCCGTCGACTACCACCTCGAAGCACGGGCCCGCGTTACCGCCGCCCTCCCACCACGACTCCTTGAACGCGATCTTCTCATCTGGGATTCCGAGCTTCTCCACGGTAAACTCGTAGCACAGGCGCACGGTTTCCTCCTTCCAGTAGACGTCCTTCCGATCGTGAGGGTGGTTGTTGAAGGCGTGATGTCCTCCCATGTGGAAGAGCGTGAAGTGCCGCCCAGTCCTGCCCACGTTGTCGATGTCATTGAGCCGGATACAGGGCTGGTTGATCACTAGGGGATTGGCGGGCGGAGGGACTTCCCCCGAGGTCACCCAGGGTTGGAAGCAGGCTATCGAGGCGATCGTAAGGTGGATGTCATCCCGCCATCTGGCGGCGACGGGGTAGCGGTCGAGGACTTCGTGGTCGTGCCGTTCGAAAAACCGGAGGAACTCCTCTCCGGCTTCCCACACGTCCAGTTTCACGGACGCCGGTGGGTCACCGATGAATGAATACTCGACGCACGGAGTTTCGTTACACACCTCGGCCTCCGGCGGTCCCCAGAAGTACTCGCCGCACTCGGGACAACGCTTGCGCTCGAACCCGATCTCCTCGAAGAACTCCAGCTCGAACTCCGAGGGATCAACCTTCATTCTCTTCACCCCGAAACGACCACGGCGATGCGGATCGTCCTGCCCTCTACTTCCCACTCACGCTCCAGATCGACTTCTTCGGGCCAGTCCTCGTTCACGTGGAGCTTGTCCGCTCGCGTCTCACCGCGCACGTACTCCGAGTGCTCTTTCACGGCCTCTGCGATCTCCTCGTCCGTTTCTATCCATATCTTGATCCTCTCCTCCAGGTCTAAGTCCAACTCCTTCCTCATCTCCTGGATGCGACGAACGACCTCTCTGGCCCAGGCCTCGGACTTCAACTCCTCATCTAGTTCGACGAAGACGTACACCCGGCCGCCCTCGAACTCCTCGGCCTCCCAGCCCTCGGGCAGGTCCTCGGTCACCTTAACGTGCTCTTCCGTCAGGACGACCTCTTCACCGTCTAGTTCCACCCTGTACTCTCCCTCTTTCAGGATCGACTGTGCTACCTCCACCGCACGGTCCTTAACGTGCTTGATCACGCTGCCCGCCAGCGATCTGAACTCGGGACCGATCTTATCGGGCTTTGGCTCGGCCACGGGTACCTTCTCCGGGAACTCCTCCACGAGTTCGATCTCCTTGACGTTCGCTACGCGAGCCAGCACGTCCTTGAGATCCTCTAGCCGCTTCGGGTCCTCGACTTCTACAAACAGGCGACGTAGTGGCCAGCGCGTCTTGACCCCAGCACGCTGCCGGACCGAAAGGGCTGCCTCCGCAGCCCTCCGTACGAGCTCCATGGCCTTTTCCAGCCTCTCATCGACCCATCGGTCATCTACTCCGGGCCAGTCCGTGAGGTGAACGCTCTCGGGATCGTCGTCCGTACGGACGTAGTCCAAATATATCTGCTCGGCGATGTGTGGCACGATAGGCGCCAGAAGCCTAACCAACCGATCGAACGTGTAGTGAAGCACCGCGTAGACCGAGAGTTTCTCGGGATCATCGCCCTCTAGCCACACGCGCTCCCTGACCAGCCGGATGTACCACCTGCTGAGGTCTTCCGTGACGAAGCGGTACAGCGCACGGGCCGCCTCGTGGACGTGGTACCGCTCGAACGCGTCGGTGACTTCCTCCACCAGCGAGTTGATCCGGGAGAGCAGCCACCGATCCTCGGGCTTGAGGTGTTCCTCCATACCCTCCAGTGGGTGCTCCTCGGGGTCGAATTCGTCCAGTTCCGAGTACATCTTCGCGAACCGGTACGCGTTCCACAAGACGTTGAGCGCCCGGTGGGTGTCACGCACGTCCTGCCAGCTGAAGTGCATATCCCGCCAGGGTGCGTTGGAGCGCAAGACGTACCAGCGTAGAGTATCGGCGCAGTACTTCTCGACGATATCCATCGGGTCGACGACGTTACCTAGGGACTTACTCATCTTCCGCCCTTCCTCGTCGAGTGTGAATCCGTGCATGAGCACGGTCCTGTACGGACACGTATCGAAAGTGATGATACCACAACCGAGTTGCGAGTAGAACCACCCGCGGGTCTGGTCGTGACCTTCGGTGATGAAGTCCGCGCCCGCCTCCGGGTCGTCGGGGTCACAGCGTCCCTCCTTGAGGAACCACCTCTCGAACTCGTCCTCGCGACGTGGGTACCCGAGCGAGGCCCACGCGGCGACTCCCGAGTCCACCCAAACGTCGAGCACGTCCGGCACGCGCCTCATGTAGGAGCCGCACTCCGGACACTTCAGGACCACCTCGTCGACCCAGGGTCTGTGCAGGTCAGGTTCACCGGGTGGGAGAGTGACTGCCTTCGCTTCGAGCTCGCTCAGCGAGCCGATCACTTCAAGATGACCACACTCTCCGCACTCCCAGACCGGAAGCGGGATACCCCAGTACCGCTGACGTGAGATACACCAGTCCCGGGCGTTCTCGACCCATCTCTTAAACCTAGATTGACCAGCCCACTCCGGGATCCATTCCACCTGATCTATCCACTTAAGCATCTCGTCCTTCACCTCAGTGACTTTGAGGAACCACTGCTCGGTGGCTCGGTAGATGATTGGGGTCTTACACCGCCAACAGTGACCGTATCGATGTTCTACGGTGTCCTCATGCGCGAGGAGTCCCTTCTCACGTAGATTCTCGACGATTTTCTCGTTGGCGTCGCGCACGTAGAGTCCCTCGTACTCACCGCCGTCCTCAGTGAACGTCCCGTCCTCGGCAACCGGACAGTGCGGAGACAAGCCGACCTCGCGGCCAAGCTCGAAGTCCTCCTCACCGTGACCGGGCGCCACGTGGACACATCCCGTACCCTCATCCATCGTGACCCACTCGGCTGTGTACACGCGGTGGACACGGTCGTCCTCCTCGTGCAGCTCTCGCAGCTTGGGTACCTCCTCCCACAGCGGCGGACGGTACCGGAGACCCTCAAGCTCCTCTCCCGGGAACGAGTCCACGATCTCGTACGAGTCAGTCACGACGGACAGCACGACCTTGAGCTTGTCAGCGACGATCAGGTGCCACTCCTCGCCGTCCACCTCGGCACGCGCGAGGACGTACTCTTCCTGCGGATGTACGGCGACGGCTAGGTTCGCAGGTAAAGTCCACGGAGTCGTCGTCCAGATCAGTAGGGCGGCTTTCTCGGGTAGGTCGACCTCGGCGTCGGAGTCGTCCTCGATTGGGAAGATCACGAAGATTGAAGTATCCTCGACCTCTTTGTACTCTACCTCGTGATCCGCCAGGGCGGTTTCACACCGCGGGCACCAGTTAACGATCCTCACGTCCCGGGTGAGGAGACCGCGCTCGTGGGCGCGCTTGAGCGTGTACCATGCACCTTCGATATACTCGTTGTCCAGGGTCATGTATGGGTTGTCCCAGTCCATCAGGACCCCCAGACGCTTGAACTGTTCCGTCATGATCTCAACGTGCTTCAGGGCGAATTCCTTGCACTTTTCCACAAACTTGTCGACACCGACTTTCTCCTCGATGTCTTTCTTGCACTCGACTTCGTCCGAAAGGACTTCCTGCTCGACCTTCACCTCGATCGGGAGACCGTGACAGTCCCAACCGGGCTGCAGTCGGACCCGGTATCCGCACATCAGCTTATACCGGTTCACGGCATCCTTGATGATCTTGTTCCAAGCTGTACCGAGATGGATCGAGCCGCTAGCGTAAGGTGGACCGTCTAGGAAGTAAAAGAGAGGTCCGTCGCGGTTCTTCTCCATGACCTTCGAGAGTAGGTCCATCTCTTCCCATCTCCGCTGAATTTCACGCTCCAGTTCCTCACTGAGAGCTTCGACCATCTCCTTCAGCCCCCGCGACCTCCGAGGATCCCGCCGCGTACCCCTTGATTACGTCTGTCCCGATGCGCTCAGGATTAAACTCCGCGGGGTGACCAGGACCGACCGGGGCGGACGTTTGAAGGGCTACGATCTCCTCAAGCTCATGGACCGGGCGAACCGGTTGACCAGGGAGAGGTTCGGCACGGTGGTCTCCTACTCGAAGAACGTGTTCGTGCCGCTCACCCGGTTATGTCGGAATCGGTGCTCTTACTGCACCTTCCGTCGGGAACCGGAGGACGTGAAATCGCCGTATCTATCCCCGAAAGAGGTCTTCGAAATCGTGGAGAAGGGTAAGGAAGCCGGCTGTAAGGAGGTGCTTTTCACCTTCGGAGAGCGCCCTGAAGAGAGGTACGACGAGGCCCTAGAATGGTTGGAGGAGCACGGGTATTCAAGCACAGTCGAGTACCTCGTCGATCTCTGCCGTAGATGCGTAGAGGAGTACAATATGCTGCCGCACAGCAATCCCGGCGTGATCACGAAGAGGGAGATGCGGAAGCTGCGTCGTTGGAACGCTAGTATGGGACTCATGATGGAGATACTATCGGACCGGTTGTGTGAAGAAGGCGGTCCTCACGAGCACTCCCCCGGAAAGCACCCCGAGGAGCGTCTGAAGGTGCTTAAATACGCCGGAGAGTTGAAAGTGCCTTTCACCACCGGGATACTGATCGGCATCGGCGAGACGTGGGAGGAACGCGTGAAGACTTTGGAGGAGATCCGGAAGATGCACAAGCGGTACGGTCACGTTCAGGAGGTAATAGTTCAGAACTTCAGGACGAAACCTGGAATACAGATGGAGGATCACCCAGAACCTACACCCGCTGACTTACTACGGACTGTCGCAACGGCGCGACTGACGCTGCCAGACGTCCCGGTTCAGGTACCCCCGAATCTGAACCCTGAGACTGGTCAGCTCGCGCTGTTGGCGGGCGCGAACGACTGGGGAGGAGTTTCCCCAGTGACAAAGGATTACGTGAACCCTGAAGCCCCATGGCCCGAGATCGAGGAGCTGAAAAGACTGACTGAAGGTGTCGATCTCAGGTTAAGGGAGCGGCTCCCGATATATCCGGAGTACGTTCGTCGGGGCTGGTACCATGCCAACATTTCAGAAGTCATCGAGCGTTTCTCGGATGATGAGGGGTTCGCCCGATGAAGTCAGCGTCGACGAGCTAGTGAACACTGCCGTAGCTGGTGGCATCGACGAGGGAACTGCGTTGGACATCTTGCAGGGCAAGCTGGACTCATACAAGGTGATGCGGGCTGCACACGAGGCCCGACTTAAGATCGCCGGTGAGCATGTCACGTTCGTGGTGAACAGGAACATCAACTTCACCAACGTATGCATTAACAGGTGCCGATTCTGTGCGTTCCGGAGGGATCCGGACGACCCAGATGCTTACCGTATGACTCCGGAAGAGGTGGGTGAGCGGGCAGCGGAAGCCCGTGACGCTGGAGCTACGGAAGTGTGTCTTCAGGGCGGGCTGCATCCCGAGGCGACGTTTGAGTACTATTTGGAAATGTTGGACGAGATCAAATCGCAAGCCCAGGATATCCACGTGCACGGTTACTCACCGATGGAAGTGAAGTACTGCGCCAAGCTGGCTGGAGAGGACATCGAAGACGTACTGCGGGAGCTTAAGCGAGCCGGTCTCGATTCGATGCCCGGAACGGCCGCGGAGATATTCTCTTCGGAGGTAAGGAAGCGGCTATGTCCTGATAAGTTGGAAGCCGACGAGTGGGAACACATCATCAGGACCGCACACGAGCTTGGTATTCCCACTACCTGTACCATGATGTACGGTCACATCGATTCACCTAGGGACTGGATCGACCACATGAAGCGGCTCCGAAGAATCCAAGAGGACACTGGGGGTTTCACGGAGTTCGTGCCGCTCTCTTTCGTACATTCGAACGCACCGATTTACCGACGGGGAGGGGCGCGACCCGGAGTATCTGGCATGACGGACGTACTCGTGCACGCAGTGGCCCGATTGTACTTCGGACCGTTGATCCCGAACATACAGGCTTCTTGGGTAAAACTCGGGGTAAAGTTGGCTCAGATGACGCTACACGCCGGGGCGAACGATCTAGGTGGTACTCTCATGGAAGAGAACATCTCCCGTGAGGCGGGGGCTAAGGAAACGGAGAGCTTAGAGCCAGAGGAGATCGTGGAAATAATTCGGGAGGCCGGCTTCACTCCAGTGCAGCGCACAACCCTTTACGAGCCCGTGAAGGTGTATTGAAGTATCGCTTCCCTCTCCACATCTCACTCTCACTGTCACAAACGGTGGGTCACGGACAATGGCGCGAATCGAGGCGTTCGTCGAGTTCTTGAACGGGTTCCTAAAGACCGCACCAGGGAAGAAACTACTGAAACTTGGTACCAAGTGGTGTGACTCGTGCGAGAACTTACGTGTCAAGGTAGCGCTGGATGTCGCCTACGGAGGACGCGAGGACGCTTGCCGAAAGTGCCGTATGCTAGCCAAATTGGTGAAAACAGCGGTCGAAGGATGTGCTAAAGCCTTAGGCGTGAATCGGGAGACGTTACGCGAGTGTCTCGCGCAGGATCCGTACCGGCGAGGTATCGCCGTTACCCTGCTTGGAATTCACGAATACGGCGTTCGAAAGCCGTTCGTTCCAGCCGCCCCATACCTAGTAGTGTGGGATGTAACTGGACTATGTAACCTCAAGTGTAAACACTGCTACTCGAGCGCTGGCGAACCGGCACCAGGAGAACTCGACACCGAACGCGCGCTGGAGGTCATAGAGAGGCTCTCTGAGTGGAATGTTCCAGCATTGGCTTTCTCCGGTGGAGAACCGCTGATGCGTGGCGACTTCTTCGAGCTCGCCGAAGCCTCGGCTGACGAGGGGATGTTCACCGCGCTGGCCACGAACGGGACGCTCATCGATCGAGAGGTAGCGGAGCGGCTGGAGGCTGCAGGTGTTGAGTACGTAGAAATCAGCGTCGACGGCGCCAATCCGGGTACACATGACCGTTTCCGTGGTGTCAAAGGAGCATGGGAAAGGGCCCTGGAAGGCGTCAAAAATTGCGCTGAAACCGACGTAATCACAGTCATAGCGTTCACAGTGCATCGCAACAACGTGGACGAGCTGCCTGAAATGCTGGACCTAGCCGAAGAGTTGGGTGCCGACGGTGTCGCGGTGTTCAACTTCATCCCCACAGGCCATGGTAGATTCCGCCCGGATCTTGATCTCAGCCCGGAGGACAGGGAACGTGTCCTCAAGACCCTAATCCAAGAGGCCACGGAGAGGGACATCATGATTTACTCCACAGCACCTCAGATGGCCCGGGTCAGTCTGCAAATGTCCGAGGAAGGTACATCCGAGGTTGTGTACGGAACGCATTTTTATGGCGGGAGTGGTGGATTCTCCTCCCTGGTGGAGTTCTTGGGTGGATGCGGAGCGGGCCGATGTCTATTAGCTATTCGGCCGAATGGAGACGTCCAACCGTGTGTGTTCTTACCCGTCAAAATCGGCAACATACTAAGGGATGACAGGGAAGAACTCTGGAATGACGACATATTGTGGAAATGTCGAAACCGCGACGATCTCCACGGTCCTTGTGGGGAATGTGAGTACCGGTACGTCTGCGGGGGATGTAGGGCCAGAGCCTACGCGTACGAGGGTAGCATAAATGACTCGGATCCCGGATGCCAACTCGCCCAGAGGCGAAGCTGAGACATGTACCGCTTACCAGCCGTTTATTATAATGAATTCGCGATATTAGATCGAATTCGGGCGTGCGAGCTTGAGTTAAAAATAGTCCAGTGTTGTGTCGAGGCACCTTCATTATCGCGTGATCGATAGGTTTGATCGAGGAAAGCTGCACGACGAGTTTAGGCGTATCCTAGAAACTAAACCGACGGTGCGCACTGACGTGTTAGAATCGAACCGATCGCCGAACTACCACATTCAGCTCCCCGAAAACTCATCATTTACTCAGAACGGTCTACGGTCATCATCCGGTAATTACGGCGATTACTCGAGTCAAGCTGCGATGGACCCGATCTTTGACTACCGTCTCGACGTGAAGGCTTCCGGAAATTTCTCTCCAAACCTTTTTCGGAACTGATAAAGCCACCTTACCTTCCACGACCTCGAAGAGCGCCTCCAGTGTCTCAAGTACTAACTTGTCTACAGGCCCACCTTCTACGTACGATCCCCGACCGTAGGGAGGATCTACGGCAGCCGCCTGCACACCCTCATTGAGGATATCGTCTACGTTTTCAGCCCGTCCAACGTGGAGCTCGTACTCGGTGATGCCATAATGCTCCAAGTTCCGTTCCGCTCTCTCCACCAGGTTAGCTCTGACATCCACACCCACCGGTATGCACCCGATAAGTCCAGCTTCTATTAGGATCCCTCCAACATTGCACATGGGGTCCAAAAAGCGCTCACCACGGCGTCCTTCAGCCAAGTTCACCAAGGTACGGGCTAAGAACGGTTCGGTAGAGTCGGGCATAAATTCAGGCCTTTTATGTGGCTTACGGTGGGAAAGCTTCTCACGACGTGCTATCATATCGGCAGGGACTTCCTCTCCCCCTATCTTCAGTTTCGAAGGGCCGTGGCCAATTTCGTAAACCGCGTGGGTTCTGGCGAGACGACGTACCACGCACTCGGCATCTCTCCTCGAAATTCCATCAACTAGAGCCACTCTACCCTCACGTTTGATCCTGTAGGATCCAACTTCCGCATTGAGCGCCCCTTTCAGTTCCGATAGCGCTAAATCGACGTTATCCGCGGCGAGTAGGAACGCGAACAAGGGGGTCCCCCCGTGGGTAAGTACTTCGGTACGTCCGGCATCCGAAGTAGAATAGGAGAATTCCTAACTCCGGAGCTCGCACTTCGAGCTGGGCGCGCTCTCGGCGAGTACTTGGGTGACGGCACTGTCGCCGTAGGTCGTGACACCCGAGTGCACTGCGATACACTTCGTGCAGCCGTGATCTCAGGACTGACCGCCCAAGGATGCGATGTTGTGGACATCGGGTTAGTGTGCACGCCGACTCTGGGGTGTTACGTTGCGACTGAAGGTCTCGACGCTGGTGTGATGATCACAGCTTCCCACAATCCTCCCGAGTACAACGGAATAAAGTTCTGGAACTCCGACGGAATGGCATTCTCGCCCGAACAAGAGCGTGAAATAGAGCAGATCATGGACGGCGATCTAGAATACCCGAATTGGGACGAGTACGGTGAGGTGGTCGACGACGAGACGGCGTTGAACGTACACGTGGAGAGGATACTGGATGAGGTCTCCGTCGACGGAGACGGGTTGCGCATCGTGGTAGACTGTGCCAACGGTCCCTCCGCGTTCATCACTCCAGTGGTACTCCGTGAGATGGGGTGTGAGGTTATCTCCCTAAACGCGCATCCTGATGGACACTTCCCGGGCCGGGAACCGGAGCCGAAGCCCGAGAACCTGAAGGACCTCATGCGAACCGTGCGAGCGACAGATGCTGATCTGGGGATCGCCCACGATGGGGATGCCGACCGTGTGGTTTTCGTTACCGAGGAAGGTAAGTTCGCCGGGTACGACGAAGTGCTGGCGTTGGCGTGCCGGCGAATCCTCGAGGAGAAGGGTCCAGGAAAGGTCGCGGTGAACGTCGATGCTTCGATGGTCATCGACGAGGTAGTCCGAGAGATGGGCGGTGAGGTGGTGAGAACCAAGGTAGGAGACGTTCACGTAGCCGCCGCGATACGAGAGGAAGGATGTATCTTCGGAGGGGAACCGAACGGGACTTGGATACACCCTAACGTACACATGTGTCCCGACGGTCCGCTCTCCGCGGCGTGGATGGTGAGTCTGCTGATCGAGGAGGAGCGACCTCTCTCGGAACTGTTGGCCGAGATCCCGAGCTACCCGGTCGTGCGCGAAACCGTCGAATGTCCAGACGAGCTCAAGCCCAAAGTGATGAGGCTTGTGGAGACGCGCCTCCGGGAGGCTTACGACGACATCGACACCGTAGACGGCGTTCGGGTCGAACTGGACGATGGTTGGGTGCTCATTAGACCATCCGGCACCGAACCGCTCGTACGGATAACGGTGGAGGCGGAGTCCAAAGAGCGCGCCCGAGAGCTCGGGGATGAGTTCGTCGATCTCGTCCGCAGGTGTGTCGAGGAGGTGAGGGAATGATCGGCATCGTACTCGCGGCAGGTGAAGGTACTCGGATGCGACCGCTGACGAAGACACGGCCGAAGGTCCTCCTGCCGGTGGCCGATCGCCGTCTTATCGACTTCTCCATCGAAGCCATGGAGCGCATCGGAGTGGAGCATCTAGTAGTAGTCGTGGAATACCTGGCCGATAAGGTGAAACGATACGTCAAGAATCGTTGGGGCGATTCCTTCGATCTGGAGTTCGTCCGTCAGGGTAAGCCAATGGGAACAGCCCACGCTGTGTACGTCGCGTGGCGGGAGATTGAACCCGACGAGACCGTGGTGATCACGAACGGAGACTTGGTGTTCGATCCGGAGTTGCTCGAGCGCGCCGTACGCGAGCACGAAGGCGTCGCCTCGATGGTGCTGGTGGAGGTCGAGGACCCGTCGGAGTTCGGGGTTGCGAGACTGCAAGACGGTTACGTGGTGGAGCTCGTGGAAAAGCCAAAGCCCGAGGAGGCTCCTTCCAACCTGGCGAACGCGGGAGTGTACGTGGCGGAACCGGAGTTCGAGAGGTTCTTGGAGCGGGTCACGCCCTCACCACGGGGCGAGTTCGAAATCACCGATGCGCTGCTCGATGCCGCCACCGAAAAAGGTGTTCGAGGGGTTTCGTACGACGGATTCTGGTCCGACGTGGGTCGACCGTGGGACCTACTCGACGCCAACGCTTGGGCACTTCGGAACGCGATGTGGCGTCCCGAGGTCGAAGGGATCATCGAGGAGAACGTGGAGCTGAGAGGACCAGTGTGGGTAGCCGAAGGCGCGATCCTCAGGTCGGGAGTCGTAGTCGAAGGGCCAGCATACATAGGCCCGGGGTGCGAGATCGGACCTAACTGCTACCTCCGACCGGCGACGACGCTGGTCCGGGACGTTCGCATCGGTCAAGCCGTCGAAATCAAAAACTCCATAATCATGGAGGGAACGAACGTCAGCCACCTCTCCTACGTGGGGGACAGCGTTATCGGGGCCAAGTGCAACCTGGGAGCCGGTACCATCATCGCCAACCTCAGACACGACGGGCGCAGCGTGAAGGTGATAGTCAAAGGCGAGCTTGAGGATACAGGTAGGAGGAAGTTCGGAGCCGTACTGGGGGACGGAGTCAAAACAGGAATCAACACCTCTATACTGCCGGGACGGAAATTAGGCCCGTACTCAGCCACCGCGCCTTCCACCATCGTTCGTAAAAACGTTCCAGAGGGCAAGATGTTAGTTCAAGGTGACCAGATCCTAGTCGATTGGAAGGGGCGCGGATGACGACGTCCCGCGCTACTGAAGAATGATGACGATCGAACCGCAGACGCGTCCTCAGCTGAGCATCCACCTCAGCAACTTCTTCCCAGCAACGGTGAACGTTCCACTCAGCTCCTCTTTCTTCTCCGCAGAGATCATGGAGAGTCTCTCTAGGGCTTCCATGATTCCCGACGAGATCTCACGAATTGCTAACGCCATCTCCTGAACCTTCGACCTGTACCTGAAGTCCACCCCGACGGCGGTTTTATGGATTTCTATTATCGCTCGAAGTAGTAGGATAGCTCCCGCCGCTGCTATCACCAAGTAAAAGGCGGGCCTGTCGAGAACGTAAAGTGCTCCGAGTACAGGTATGGCGAGCCATGGCGCCAGGTACTCCAGTCTGGCCGCGTTTATAATCAAAAGCGACAGCAACCCTAAACCTCTCGCTACTGCAATGAAAGGTGAGACTCTCCCCGAAGCACCAATTCCCAACAAGACCATGATCCCTAAGAAGAGGATTATGGTCCAAGCGAGCCCCAAGATGTGAACCGTAAGTGCTAGGAGTCCGAGTGCCCATGCGGCTCCTAGCGCCATCACAAACGATCGCCATAGCTCCTTTAGCATTTCGAGGTCCCCGGTCCGGTGGGTCGGACTTGCTCGGTGGAGTGTTTCTCGGAATCTTTTCCGGGATGCTATCGGGGTACATCCCCGGACTCCATCCGAATACATTTTTTTCGGAGTTTGATCTCACGTACCTCGACCGTGAAGACGTGCTGACGTTCGCTTCAGCATGCTCAGCCGTCAACGTCCCGTTATCCAAGGTTGAAAGCATGTTCTTGGGAGTACCCGATGATCAAACGTCGGTCGCCGTGTTGATTCCGTTGCAGCGCTATACAATTGAGGGAAGGGCGGAAGAAGCCGCTCGCCTCGTCGCCTTGGGGACGTTATCCACGGGTTTTTTCGCTGCGGTCACGCTCCCGTGCATCGTGAAGATCGTAGGGCCTATGTACGTCATCTCCAAGCCGATAATACCGTGGCTGGTACTGGCGATCCTGGTCCTTCAAACGTACGATAACGGACTCCGCGGGTTGGCGATCTTCTCGGCGAGCTCCGTGTTAGGCTATGTGGTTCTTTCAGGACCGCTCGACGTAGCTTCCCCACTGGAAGCTATGTTCTCCGGATTCTATGCGATCGGTCCAGGAATTTCCTGTCTGATAAACCGTACTTCGATCCCGAAGCAGCGGCCCGGAAAGCCTGCAATACTTGGGAAGGAGCTCCCAAAGTGCGGAATCTTGGCAGCATTCGCGGGTTGTACTCTCGGTTTCCTGCCGGGATTGGGTCCCGCCAACGTGGTTTCCGTCCTGACGAGGTTGGGTGTCGATACGACCGAGCGGTACCTACTGGTAACCTCCGGTATCGACGCCGCCGACGCGGTGTCCTCGATCGTGGCTCTGCACGCGCTTGGAAACCCTAGAAGTGGGGCCTCGGTGTTCGTCCAGCGGTCCGTTGGAGACATCACGTACCCAGAAGTGTTGGCGTCGGTGGGTGTGTACCTACTCGTGTCGGTGTTGGGAGTATGGCTGCTCATCTTTTCGACCAGGGTGTTGGGAGAGATACTCTCCGGGGCACGGGCGCGGGTACTGACCGGTACCGTAGTAATCGGACTGCTCGCGTTGATGACATCTCATGGGTTGGGCTCGCTCGGTACGGCGATCGTATGTGCGGGAATAGGGATTTACGCGCTCCGCTCCGGTGTCGATCCATCGCTCTGCACGTCAGCGCTGGCCTTGCCGACGGTTCTGAAGTTGCTGGGGGTCGGGTGAGCTTGGAAAAAGTCGATATGGAGCGTCTCCTCAAGCATATAGAAGAGACCAACTTCTGCCGCAGGTTGCTCAGGGAAGTCCCGGAGGAGTGGAAGACGATCATAGGCCCACTACAGGGCGACGACGCCACAGTGATCGAGGTAAACGGTGAGCGGTTAGTGATCAACATGGAAGGCCCCTATCCGGCCAAGATCGGTAGAAAGACTGCGATCATACACTCTGCGGCCGACGTCGTGGTCACCGGCGGTGAACCGATAGTGGCGTTCGACGCCGTACAAGCCGAAAGCGAGGAGCAGGCGAAGGAAATCCTCGAGGATTTGAGGAAACAGGCGGAAGGATTGGGAATCAAGATCCTCGGTGGTAACACACAATCCCATCCCGATCTAGTGCCCTGTGTCTCCGTGGCCGTAATCGGTCGATTAATAGCCGACGAACCGATCCCGGATGGTACGGCCAGGGAAGGCGATACGCTGGTGTTCTTGGGCGAGCCTGTGCGTGGGGATGTTGGTGACCGTGTTTACAAGGCCAAGGTAAAATTCAACGCGTTCCTTAGGTTCCTACGGGAAGGTATCGACGTGAGTACCGCCAAGGACGCCAGTCGCGGTGGAGTACTCGGGAACCTACTGGAGATGATGGGTAAAGCCAAGAAAGGTGTCGAGCTCCGATCAATGCCGTATCCCACGTGGACAGGGTACTTGGGGATCTTCATGGTATGTATGGACCCGAACGACGTCGGACGTGCTGCCGAGATAGCGTTCGAAGAGGGATGTCCGTTCACGGTCGCGGGAGAGGTTGTGGATGAGCCGGTGATCCGTTTAGGAAACAGGGAATTAGTTTCCGAGGAGGAAATGATAGAAGTCTACCGGAGGCTTCCTTACAAGCCCCCTGGGGCAGGACGATGAGGGTAGCCCTCCAGGTCGCCTATGACGGTTCGCGATACCACGGTTTCCAATATCAGCCCGACGTCCCAACGATCGAAGGAGCGCTACGAAAGGCTCTCTCGGAGCTGAGATTGGAACTGGTGGGGTACGCATCCAGGACCGACGCGGGGGCCCATGCACGCTACCAGGTAGTAGTGGTGGAAGGCGACCCGGAGCTAGCTCAACCGGACCCCATCAACGCGAGATTACCCAAGGACATCCGAGTGATAGCTAAAACGGAAGTCAATGACGAGTTCGATCCACGGCGCGATGCACTGCGAAAGGAGTATCGGTACTTCTTGGGACCGTTGAACGATCCAGAAGCTGCGGAACGGGCTGCCCGCAAGCTCGAAGGAAAACACGATTTTTCTGCATTCCGAAGGGAGGATGGCCGGAATCCAATAATAACCATCGAGAGATGTGAACTCTTAGAAATAATCCCTAACGCGTACGTGTTACGGGTCGTGGCACCGCGATTCCTATGGGAGATGGTCCGCAGGATAGCAGGGTTCGTGTGGGAGGTGGGCCACGGGCTCAGGGAGGAGGGGGACGCCGAAGCGCTACTTTCTGGTGAGTTCAAGCCGTCGGAGAAACCCAGATGCCTCCCGGCAGAGGGGCTGATCTTGTGGTACATTGAGTACGATAAGGTACATTTTGAGCGTACTGAAGCCTGGTTTGAAGATCATAAAGTAATACAGTTGGGGGGGAGGTTGCTACTACGCCTACCCGAGGGGGCAGAAAATTGCTGAAAGTCACCGTCTGCCCGCCGTGCTATGGGTTTAGAGAGATATGCTGTAAGTTGGCGCATGACGGCGAAGTCGTAGACGTATCGGACGCCCGAAGGCTATCCAACATCACCCCACTGTGTGAAAATGGAACTGACCGTGTGGTAATAGCCCATATGGACGCACCGACGGTACTCGAGTGGTTGGAGCGCCGTGACCGTTACGCACTCAGGAGTATCAGATCCAAAGTGTACAACGTCCTATCGGCGCTGCTCAACAGGTTCAAAGAAGTTCACATCGTGGTCTACTCACAAGTGTTCCTGGACTTCGTACCAGACAGCATCGTGCGTGAAGTGTCGGTTGAGCTGATCAAGGTGGAAGGTTCCGCGGAGGACGTTTTTACATGGCCTCCGTACGGGCCGTGCCCGGAAGCGTTGAAACGTGGTGGTACTCTCGAGGAGATGGAAGAGCACGTGAGCGAGCTCGTCGAGGAGACAGGGTCGACGATCCTAAGAGAAATCGCCCGAAGGGATGTGCGAACAGTCCGCACGAGGTACTTATCCGCCACGGAGATACTGGGCAGGATTTGTAGTAATTTCCGTGAATTCAAACTCGGGACTAAGATATTGGACGCATTGGAAGCCGCGGGTGTCCTGACGTCCAGGAACGTCGGCTACAGGATGTTCAGCTGGAGTCCTGCCGCGGTTTTGGGTAGACGATCAGAGCTGGTGGATGGCGTACTCAACGCGGCACTCGAAATGGAGGGGTCAGTGTTCAGATGAAACTCCCGAAGAACGTTCCGGAACCTCCGGTAGTTTGTGAGGAGTTCGACATAGGCGAGGAAGTTAGGGTGATGCGCCGATCTCACGACGGGTACGTGCGACTCGGTCAAGTAGCAGGACTTGAGAAGTTCCGATCCTTGTGCCTGGTGTCGGTGCGTGCGGATTCAGGGTCTTACTATGTAGTCCCATACCGGGTCACAGAAGAGCGCGTTATTACCGAGCCGCTCCGGATCCGAAAGATCGGAGAAGGTGTCGTTGTCCCACCGATCATCCCGTATCGTCGCCTCGGGGAACTCTTCGTAGACGTCCGTAAAGTGGGCAAAGACTACGTGGTGACGCTGTATGGCAAGAACCTACACGTCAGGACCTACGAGAGTCTCACCATCGTGACGCAGCGTCGCGGGAGTGAACTCTCCGCGGGTGACGTGTCGATAGACCTCTCCTCGGGCTTCTTAAAGGTGGAAGGTGTAAGGTGTCGTCCGTTGGGCTTCCATAGACCGGACGCGATAGTTGGGGTTACCGAGAGACTTGAAGTAGTCGAGATACGTGAAAACGGTCAACGGTATCTGGGGGACGTCGTGGCGATGGGTGAGTTTCTGAGGATAACGTTAAACGATCTGTCCTTTGACGTCCCGCGGAGAGTCATTCCCTGATAGTGAATCTCGGCGGTTGGATCCACTCGGATTTGCATTTTGGGCACCTGGACGGTGGCTTAATCCTGAGGCTCTTGAACACGTATCCACACTTGTTACACCTAGCCGGCTCCATGAGCAGCGTCTTACCCTCACGACGTAGCGTTTTAGCTATATGTTCCAAATCCTCAATAATCTTCGACTTATCACCCTCTCTGACCATATAAGCTATTTCGTCAATGGTCAGGGGCTCACGGCTTTCCGTGAGTAGTGACACTATTCTTTCGCGCCTAGTCTTCCAACGCATGTCATCTTCGCCCACTGGCTATCTTCTTTAGTTTCTTGTATCCCTCGTCCCGACCACGGACTATCAAGACGTCACCTCCCAGTATCTTGGCGTCTTTATCCGGTCCTATTATCCAAGTCGATCCCCGCCTTATCGCGATTACATGCATCCCAGTTTCACTGGCCAACCTGAGTTCTCCCAGCGTTTTGCCGTCTAATTCTGACCCTTCCTCCACCCGAACAAGCCGTATCTTTTCTTCGGACTCGGCAATGGCCCTCTGAACGATAGGGTGAGGTTCCGCACCCATGGCCACGGTTTCGGCGACGTCGTTCGCGGCGTCGGTGATAACCTCCATCGATTGCGTCAACTCCATTATGGGCAGCAAATGGCGAACGTCCTCAAGATCTCGAATAGCCAGAGCGAGCTTCGCCTTCAGTACGATAGACAACTCATCCACACGTCTCTCGATACGTCGCACCTCCTCGGCCAGCTCGCGGCTTCCGAACAGTAAAACCGAGTAGGCCAGGTCAACTGATAGCTGCGCGAGATTCTTCATTTCCGTGAGGAGTTCCACGACCGTCCGCCTCTTAATCTCTTTTTCGATTTTCTCCATTTCCAACGTCATTACCCCGGAGCCAGGGTTAGGGCGAGTATAATTCCGACGGAATCCGCGGCCGTCGTTACGATAGGACCAACGACGTCGTCGGGATCCATCCCTAGTCTTACGCTCGTGAACGCCGAGCCGAGAGCCACGAGGGTAGAGGTCAAGAACGTTAATCCAGTCGACTCAACGGCCAACAGGATCAGAGACGGTCGACCGGAGAACGCGACGGTCACGAGACCGGCGTAGCCCGCGATTACCAACATTAAGGCCGAACCTTGTACCAATGCGTCTCTCAGTACCGCCCATACCGTGAATGTTCCTAAGTGCAAATGGGTGGAAAGGCGGCTACCGAACGACGCAGCTGCGGCACCGGCAGCCGCCATTAGGACCGGAAGGAGCGCGGCTAGACCGGGGTTATGCTCGAGCTTGGCTTCCCATTTAGCCAGCAGCGAGCCCGTGAAAGAGCTCCAGACGGCGAGAATTATGGAAATCATCAACATCGATCGGAGGATCCTGAGAACTCCTCCCCATACACCGCTCAACCGACCATCACCTCCGCAATCGTGAACAGGAGGACCACAGTCAGTACGTCCGAGAGAGCCGTTGTCAGTGGCGGAGCGACATGATCCGGATCGAAACCCAACATCGCCGCCACGCGAACGATACCGACTGTTACTGGCGTTACGACTGCGGTAACCGACAGTACGGTAAGGAACGCAGCCCCTATGAGGGTACTCAAATCACCTCCGTAGGCGTAGTAGACGACCAAGCCGATGACCGGAGGCACCATGAGACCGACTAGAAGAACCGCCAGTGAGCTCTGCAGTGTCTTCTCCTCGTCACCCAGGTGGGTTGCCGTAGCGGTACGGGCGGAGTGAGCAAGAGCCACGTTACCCCGAAAGTCCATGAGAGCCGGAAGCATCGCCAAGAATTCAGGATGATGCATCCACCGATGCTTCAAGGATTCGAGTGTAATCCCCGTGAACGATTCCATAAGGACCAAGACCGTCAGTGATGCTGTGGCGGCGGAAAGGTCTCTGAGGAAGCGCTTCATGAGTGAAGCTCCTCCCTAAGGAGCTCGGCGGCCTCGTATATGGGTTCTATAACCCGAGCAACCGGAGGCGAGTAGGAGTAATCCCAGCTCAGGAGGTCCTCCACTTTAGCCGCCAGACGGATTGCCAAAGCGACACCGTCGACGCGTTCTCTCACACGTTCCCCTCCGACGGATTGGACTCCGACGACACGGTGCGTGTCCGCGTCAGCTATTAACTTGACCGCAATAGGCTCGCCACCCGGATAGTACCTGGCCCTAGTGGTCGTCTCGACGGTAGCCGAAACTACTTCCAGTCCTAACTCTTCGGCTCGGGTCTGTGTCAACCCCGCACCCGCTGCCTCTAAATCGAACGCACGTATCACCGTGGTGTTGAGGGTACCCATCCAAGTCGCTCTGGGACCTCCAGCGGCGTTTCTCCCGGCGATCTTGCCCTGCCGAACGGCGACCGTGCCAAGCTGGCTCGGAACTCGCTCACCCGTGATGGGACACCAATCGGCCACACAATCCCCGGCCGCGTATATATCGTCGAAGACACCACCGTCCTCGCGCTTGACTCGAAGGGCTGGGTCAACTTCAACTCCGAAGGGTAGGACTGAGGCCCCTATGCCTTCAAAGAGGTCAGTCGCCGGTCTCACTCCAGCCGCCATCACGACGAGGTCGGTCTCTATTTCTTCACTGTTCACCACTACGGCCTCTACTCTATCATCGCCTTCGATAGCCTCCACAGGCGAGCCGAGAAGTACTCTGATGCCTTCCTTTTCCATCCGCTCTTGCAGTATCGCAGCGACATCATCGTCGAGGAACTGTGGGAGAACTCTATCAAGCATTTCAACCAGCGTAACCTCTAACCCGCGTTCGTGAAGGGCGTACGCCATTTCTACACCGATGGGTCCTGCTCCCACTACCACAGCTCGCTCCGATTCTTGAACGGCTCGGAGTAGGGGTTCGATATCCGAAAACCGCCTGACGGTGAAGACACCACCCAGGTCGGAACCCTTAATTGGGGGAACTAGAGGCTCTCCACCGGTAGCTAGAACCAGCGAGTCGTATTCGACGGTGTCACCGTCCTCGGTAGTCACGACCTTCTCTTCGGGATCGACTTCCTCAACCCTCACGTCCAGCCTGACGTCGATCCCGAGGCGCTCGTAGTGAGCAGGATCGCGCATCAGGATATCTTCCGGCCGTTCTATCTCCCCAGAGACTACGAATGGGATGGCGCAAGGGGAGTACGCGATATGCTCATCCGCCGAGATTAGAACCACGTCGGCGCCGTGTTCCCTAGCAGTCCGAGCGGCTACGACGCCGGCGGCTCCTCCTCCTACCACCACAACGCGCAATCCACTGCCCTTGGGCCGTCCGGAGCAGGTATGTGAAATCGTTTACAGGAGCCCACGCTGCTTCAAGTCCTTCCTGATCCTCCACACTCCGTTGAGATACCTCAGTATCTGACGGACATTTACGTTAGAGGAACCCCGCTCTCGGGGTCGGAACAAGAACGGGTACTCCTGCACGGTGTAGCCCATGTGATGGGCCTTAGCGAGCGTTTCGACCTGTATCTCGAAACCTTCGGACACGAACGGTCGGCTCTCGGTCAATATCTTCCGGGAAATAGCACGGAACCCGCTCGTCGGATCGCGGTATGGAAGTTTGAGGAGCGAGCGCGCAATAATGCGTGCACCCCAAGAATTCAACTTACGGTACCACGGAAAGTTCTCAACGACGGATCCTTCGACGTACCTGGACCCTAATCCAAAGTCGCACTCCCCATCTAGTACCGGATTCACGATGTTAGGAAGACACTCGGGTGGATGTTGACCGTCGGCGTCCATACATACTATCACATCGCCCCTGGCCTCGCGGAACCCTCTCCTGTACGCTAGACCTAATCCAGGCTTCTCCTCGCGCACGATCACCTTAATGTTGCCGTACTGTCTGGATAGTTCTCGGGCCACTTCCGCCGTTCCGTCGGGTGAGTTGTCGTCAACTACCAGAATCTCAGCAGTCCAGCCTTCTTTCTCCACTACCTCTTCGATCTTGAGAATCACCTTTGGAAGATTCTCGCGCTCGTTGTACGTGGGCAATATCACGCTGATGTCGACCATGAATTCCGTTCCCCCAGCGATACTATGAGGGTGAACGAACGGACACCCGACCTGAAAACGTGCACGGGTTTTTCCGGATCCAACCGGTGAAACGGTGTGGGATCCCTTCGCACGTTCACCGTACGAATTCGAAGTAGCTCCAGCTCTTCACGGACCTCCCTCGGTACCCTAGTCAGCTCTAAGTATTCCTCGCTCCCGGTCTTACGGTACCACCTAAGCCTCACCTCGAGTTCCCGGTACACATGAGTGGGATCGGCACGGATACCTGTGAAGAACGGTAAGGCGCGTCTTGTTGGAGTTGTTCGTGCAACCTTCAGACCCTCTTCCCGGAGCGTTTTCAGGGCAGCGGCCAGCATGACGTGTCCCAACTGGTACCTAGTAGTACGTACCTCAGGAGACACTACGAGGCCGAAGACATTGTGGGGGTTGGGACCGGAACCTATGTGTTCCCGAGGATCTGCGGCGACACAAGCGACGATCTCATCCTCCCGGAAAGCCACCAGCAGCCTGGTGCGATCGGAGGCTAGTCCACGATCCGTGTCGAAGACGTCGAGAGGAACCACTTCTCCAACGTTTCCAGGACCACGGCGCTCGGCGGACTTCAGTAACGAACGGATCGCGTCTAGGTCATCCTGCTTCGTTCTGATCTCCTTAACGACGTAAGGTCCGTAGCACGCGACAGTCCGCTCGCCCACTATTCATCATCCCTGTCTGGTCCGCCAGCAACCGCCTCGTCATCCTAAGAATATGGATTGTTATCGGAGAGTCGAGGAGCTTTCGCATCAGTGGTACGCGCGCTTGAACTCTCCGCTCTCTTCTTCCTTCTTACCCATGACCCTGTCCACAGCCTTCAGGAAGTCATCCATGGTGACAACGTCACGGTCCTCGCGTATAGCCATCATACCTGCCTCCGTACATATGGCCTTGATGTCCGCACCTGAGGCACCCTCGGTGATCTTCGCCAGCTTCTGGAGGTCGACATCCTCGGCCAAGTTCATGTCGCGCGTGTGGATCTTGAAGATCTCATACCGACCCTCCTCGTCTGGTAGTGAGATCTTGATGTGTCTGTCGAACCGACCCGGTCGCAGCAGGGCTGGGTCTAGGATGTCCTTCCGGTTCGTAGCTGCGATGACCTTGATGTCGTCGAGCGGGTCGAAGCCGTCCATTTCCGCGAGCAGCTGGGTGAGCGTGCGCTGGACCTCGCGGTCTCCGCTCGTCGCGTCCCGCATTCTCCTGGCACCGATCGCGTCGATCTCGTCGATGAAGATAATACTCGGGGCCTTCTCGCGTGCGAGTTCGAACAGCTCCCGCACCAGTCTAGCACCTTCGCCGATGAATTTTTGGACCAGTTCCGGTGCGGCGAGCCGGATGAAGGTGGCATCGGCGTGGTTCGCTACGGCCTTGGCAAGCAGAGTCTTACCGGTGCCCGGTGGGCCGTACAATAAGACTCCCTTCGGAGGTTCGACACCGACCTTCTCGAACAATTCGGGCTCCTTGAGCGGCTTCTCCACGACCTCCCGGATTTCGCGGATCTGCTCGTCCAGACCACCGATATCGTCGTACGACACGTCGGGTGACTCGTCCACCTCCATCGCCAGTACACGTGAGTCCTTCTCCGACGGTAGCACATCCACTACAGCCATGCTCTGCTGGTTGAGAGCCACGTTTGCACCAGGTTCGAGCTCGTTTCTGTCCACGGTAGGGCTCACGTTCGAGACGAACTTCGGACCCGTGGAACTCTTCACTATCACGCGACCGTCGTCGAGGATCTCTTCGACGGTACCCACGATGAGCGGTGGCTTCTTCATTCGCTGCAGGTCACTACGGAGCTTTTCGATCATAACCTCTTTACGCCGTAGCTCCTCACGCAGCTCGGCCTTTTCATCACGTTCCATCTCCAACTCCTTCTCCAGGGTCTTACGACGACGGGCTTCGATGCGGAGCTTCTCCTCGTGAGCTCGCAGCTTCCGCTCTAACTCCTCCAATCGCTTGAAGTACTCCTTCAGGAGCTCTTCTAGCCGCTCCTTTTCGCGCTTGAAGTCCAGAAACTTTTCGCAGAGATCCCTAACGTCTTTCACGCCTGTTTCTTCCATGAGCGTAATCAGATCGTCCAGCGTAGCTTTCAGTGACTCGACGTCCAGATCCGGCTCGATTTCGGAAAACTTATCCAACGCATCGCGGAGGTTCTTCAGATCGCTCAAGTTCGAACCTTGTGCGGTTTTGGGCAACATGCTGTCAAGTTTTTCCGTCAAGTTAACACCCCCTGGGTAACCGGACTTCGACTCTGGGAGTTGTGAACCCGGTGAACGCCACGGGAGACATTATCACTCGGTCGGAGAAACGCTTTACAGTTTCGAAACCAGACGATGACATCTCTAGTAAGTAATCTCGGTGGGGGACCACAAGGTCGAGATCTGAACCTGGGTTCGAAACCCGAACGCTGGTCCACCCAACCGGGTTCCCGACCTCGATATCGTGGAGGGGCGCACCGCACCCGACGGTTCCCAAAACACCCAAGCGCCTGAACCCCGAGTCCCACAGGCTCTCCAGAAGTTCCAGGACCCGATATCCTACCTCAGGGTCGACAGGATGTCCTACGTCTTCGGGTAGCTCGACAACGGACGCGTCCAGTTTCTTGCATATCTCCCGGTAAGCTTCGAAGGGTGTTAGCTCCCTGCTGACCTCGGCTTCGTCAGCCTTTAAGAACTTCTCGTCTCCCTCGGACGCGACCGCCCGGGTTCCATCCGACCGTATTAGAAGCCTAAGAGTCCCGTCCAACAGCTCCGCCACTCCACCTCCGTGGAGGATCACGATACGGGGATACGATGTCCCTACCCCACCTCGCGAGTAGAAGGACGAGCCCGACGACCGTAACGTCGGCCGAGGCACCGGGACTCACCCCACGTTCAGCGCACTCGTATACGAATTTGTGCAGCTCCGCACGACCCCGTTCGGTGAACGGACCTCCGGCGCGTAGAACTTCCGAGGCCCTTTGTTTCACCCAGTCGCGCAGTTTCCGGGGAATCCCGGCGTCTTCTAACGTTGACATGCAGGCCAACACCGAGTGTATTACGGCTTCTTCTAGGGGCCTTCCCGCCCGCAGCGTGGCCCGTAGGACCGGTAAGGATACCACTCGAGCCGTAGCCATTCCGGAAGATACCTCACCGAAGACACCGGCCAACCGTTCCTTGATCCGGATTCGGCCGCACTTGGTTTCCGACCGGTTCCAGAGAGCCTCCGTGCACCTCCTTCCGACGACGCGGATGCGACCGAACGGGAACGGGTCGTTTTCGAACCCAGCCGAGTAGCAGTACACCGACCCTAAGAACACTATCCCGCGTATGGAGTTGGGTCCGCCAGAAGCTGTTATCACGTCCACGTTCCACGCGGGAAGGGACCGGATCAACTCGTCTACTGGTTCACCGTCTATCCCCAGCTTTAGAGCCTCCTCTAGACACCTCCGAAGCTCAGGAAGGCACGCGAGGAACTCACGTGGCCCCATATCCTCGTGGGAGCTAGGAGAGACGGGGTCCACTAATCCCGGTTTCGGCCCGGAGAGTACCTCCAGTGCGACCGACTCGCAAAACAGCATCGGAAGCTCTCTGACTGTCCTCACCACGGTCCCTCACCTGGTCCCCAGCTTGGAGATGACGTTTCTGGACGCCGACTTCCATGCAGATGCTATCGGCTTACCGTCCCTGACGGCAAGGACGTCCGTATACGACAGTCTGGACCTTTCATCGAACACCTGTCGACCTCCCAAAAACCTCAGCTTCACGTCACCGATCTCCAATAGGGCACACGGGCAACATTCTCTGAACACGTCCAGGTTGATTACCACTCTCTTCCGTACTCGGGATGGTAACTCACCCGAGAAAGCGAACAGGGCGTGGAACCCACGGCGCTCAGGTTGTAATCCGGTGAGATCCGAGATGAGCCCGGCTGCTCCTACGTCCGCAACCACCGCCACCAGATCCTGGTCCGTGGGATCGAGGTCGACTTCCACAGATCCCGAGCGTACGATTTCCCTTGAAACTTCCACATCTACTGTGATTACCTCGCCTGGCACCCGCTTCCCGGCCACGAAAACACCGTGTTCGAACCGCTTATCCCGGGCGACAGTACCCAGCACGGCTGCTCTTTCCACCTCGCACTTCTCCAACACGGACCCGAGAACTAGCGAGCGGCGCACATCGGTATCTATTAACAGTGACTCGCGGACCGGCACCGTCCGCTTACCCCTTCGTTCGTACCTCCAGTACGTGCAACGGGATGGAAAAAGGTCGACTAGCGGGTAAGGGTATCGCGTGCCCCATGCGGACCATCTTCACCACGTCCTTCTCAAGCACGGCTCCGAAGTTATCGGGGCTCCCTTCGGTGATTTTGAGTTCGCCGTCGCTCAACCTGACGTCAAAGGCGGTTCCCCGTTTTCCCTCAAGTAACAGCCACTTTCCATCGAACTCCAGAATCAACGTCTCCGCGTCGACGACCATTCCCGTGGGCATCGCCGGATTTCCGCTGACGACCCCGCGACGCGGCACACGCTCGGTCACCACACTGTCGGGCATCACGATGGACTCTGGACCTATGACCGTCCCCGGAAGAACGGAAACCCCGGGCCCCAGGAAGGCTCCCTCACCCACTTCGGGTGGCTCGATCTCCCCGCTCACACGGAGCTGCCCTAGAATCGTGCCCGAGTGAATTGTGACTCCATCCCCAACATCGCCCGTAACCGTGGTCCTGGGACCTACGGCGCAACGTCCGAGCTCACAATTGTAGACGACACAACGTCCAGATATCACAGCACCTCGTACGACGGCGTCCGGTCCCAGTCTAACCTCCGGTCCTATCACCGCGTCTCGGGACACTGTCACGTCACCTAAGACAATCGTGCGATCCGGGTCGAGAACCGCGGGATGCTCGTCCTTGTTCCTCCTCGTCAGTGGTTGCACTCTCGCTCCCCCTGACGATTTCGAGCGTGTCGGTACCAGCTTTTACGCACCGCAGAACGTCCTCGACGGCGCATTTCGCCTCTCCAAACCCCTCGGCGAGAATTTCGACGACATCCTCACTTCTGTCGCAATACTCATCGGAATCCGGATCCAGGGACGATAGTACCTCCTCGGGAACCCTTAACCTAAGTTCGATAAACACGCGAGATAGGTCAGGCAGCTCACCCGTATCCTCACTCCCCACTAGGTCGGCGTAGGCTTAGCTCATCATACCAGGCACACATCCTCCGGGTCGAACGGGGGGATGCACACCACCAACATCTTCAGGTTGCCGACCACCTTATGCCTTGTCCCCGGTTCGATGGCGACGACGTCCCCCGGTCCCACGTCGACGGGACGACCGTTCAGTACCACTTTTCCACGACCATCGATCACATAGTACACCTCGAACGTGCGTCGGTGGTAATGCTCTTCCCCTTCACCCTGAACGCTCACTTCTGCCACGGAGACCTTGTCGTTCGAGTACAACTCTCGCACGCGTCCGCACGGTCCGTGTTCCCTCTCAGCACTTACCGTCAGGATCCACACCGACGAGAACCCCCCACGGAGGCTACGGAGGTGAAGAGTTGCTGTCGACGGAGGCATTGATTTACGTCGCCCGGTGGACGGTTTTGGCCGCGGCTTTGGGCGTTGTCGGCGGAGCGTGTGCCGTCGCCATCTCTTCAATTATAAGCGCGGTGGAGAAGGTCGTCGGAAGCGAGATGTTAGTCATCCCGGCGTTCATGCTGTTGGCCGGCACCCTAGCAGCACTACATCCCGAGCTCAGAGGGACCGGAATGGAGATAGTCGTCCGGGGATTCCCGAACGAGCCCGCGAATCCCATCAGAGGAATAGCTAAATTGGTACTTGCGAGTCTCGTCATCGGCGGGGGAGGTAGTGGCGGTCAAGTAGGGCCTTGTGCCCAAGCGTGCGTATCCGTAGGATGCTACGTGGCTTCGAAGCTAAGAATGTCGGAGATGGAGAGAAAATGTGTCGTGCTGGGGACAATTTCTGGAGGCATGGCTGGGGTCCTGTGCGCACCGCTAGCGGCGGCTCTGTTCGCCATCGAAGTCATTCGCGTAAGGTCACGATACGTCGTACTTTTTCCCAGCACGATAGCCAGTCTTGCCGGGTACTCCGTGTACGTTTCGACCTTAGGAAAGCGCTACTTGCTCGTGAGGAATGCCCCTTATCATTACAGCCCACATCACCTGCCGGAACTCTTGGTGATCTCTGTAGTGGCGACGTTATTCGCTTACGTATACAGCCGGTGCATCAAGGAAGCCCGTCGACTGTTCGTCGAATCCGTACCTAGTCAACCCGTGCGTTCTCTCCTGGCAGGACTAGGGGTAGCGTCAGTGGGAATCGCTATTCCTACGGCCGTAGGGTTGGGATTAGACTATGCCTCGAAGGCCGCCTTAGGCCGTATCGGAGCCGAAGAAGCGCTACTATCGTTCCTGGGTAAAATGGTGACCACCGCGCTAACAGTCGGTAGTGAAACACCCGCGGGCTTGGTTTCACCGACAGTGTGCGTGGGCGCGTTTTTGGGCTCCTTTCTAGGTCAAACGCTGGGTCCATCCGCTCCAGCCGGGGCCGCGACGGCCATCGCTACGTTCTTGGCTGCGACGTTCAACGCTCCAATCTCGTCCGCTGTGTTGGTCATCGAGCTGTTCGGCATCGACTGCGCCGTCCCAGCCGCTTTGGGAGCGATCCTGGGGTATCAGCTCTTGAAACCCGAAGTTGTTATCGGGATGAAGAGGAGGTGATCCGGTGTTGTACGAGGTAGAAGTTAAGGTTAAACTGAAGAACCCCGAGGACGTGCGGAAGCGCTTGGAGGAGCTCGGAGAGAAAGTAAGGACCGTCCGGCAGCGGGACTTGTATTACCAGCATCCTTGCCGTGACTTCGCAGAGACGGATGAAGCACTTCGACTGCGCCGCTCCGACGATAAAGTCGCACTAACTTACAAGGGACCGAAGGTAGGGCGCGAGAAGTCACGGGTGGAGTTAGAAGTGGTAGTCGACGATTTCGAGACCGCCGACGCCATCCTTCGCCATCTAGGGTTCGAGCCGCTAGAGCACGCGGAAGTAAAGAAGGTTAGGACGGTCTACACGCTCGAAGTGAACGGAGAAAAAGTTGTAGCGGCGCTGGATGATGTGAAAGGTCTCGGCACGTTTCTCGAGCTGGAGTGTGAGGCGGACGACGAGTCAGAGGTCGAGGAGAAAGAGGAGCTTTTGGTAAGTATCTTGGAGGAGCTGAAAGTTGAGGGCAAGCGAGTACGTCACTCGTACTTGGAGATGCTGCTCGACCAGGGGGAGTGATCGTTGTTCGGCTGGATTCGAAGGCACAGAAGATCCATCGTCACCGCTGGAATAATATTCCTCGCGGCCATGATGGTACTATCCGCGATCCCCTCCTTCATGATGGGAGGACAGAGTGCCGTAGCTGCGGCCGAGGGAACGGTCGATGCGAGCATAGTGAAGGATTACCAAGTGTCGGTCGTCCGATACCTAGCCGTACCCAAGCCCGGTGTCAAGACATCCGACGTGAAGAGCGCCGTAAGCTCTGCGGGTGGTGTGGAGAACGTAGACGTCAGGAAAGTTAAGATCAAGGGATACACGGTCTTCGTCGTGGACGCTCTAGTCCCGTTGACTGCGGATCCGGAAGATGTGAAAAAGCGAATCGAGAAGCGGTTGAAGGACAAGGTACTGGACGCCAGGGGCACTGTGATTAAAGGGTCTAAGTTCGTGTTCCAGGCATCGTACGACGGAAAGCCCGACGTTAACGCCATCAAGCGGGCGATACGCCGTGAGCTTGGTAATCGGTTGATGGATGAGCCGAAGCTGAAAGTACGTTACAACGCAGTGGTCGGAGAGGTACTGTGCAACGTAAGTGACGGCAAACACACGCTCATAGAAGAACGTATCGAGCGTGCCCTACACTCCACGGGTGCCAGAGGTTGCCTCGTAATCGAGCAGCTGATTGCACGATTAGGGACCGCAAAACTAACCCTTCTAGGACCAGGAAAGGAGAAAGTTGGCGATCGAACCGCAAACTTTGGAGATAGAATGGCCATGGTGATGGTATTGCCAGAACATGCAAAATCTAAGCATTTAACCTTAGCACTATGGATATCGAATTCAGGCGGTAAGCAGCGCATATACGTGATAGACCGGGATATATTACGTGGTAAGTACATAGTCTTCTAACGGCGGTGAGATAGTCTGGGCTTTTCCACCCCAACCACCTGTCTTAACTCTTCGACGGTCTCACGGGCCAGGATAGCCATTTTGGGCGGTATATATTGAAGGGCCACCAGAAGCCGAGATTTAGGACCACTAACCTCGTAACCGTTCTCGGTCCGGGCGATTGAGAGTCCTAACTCTCGTAACAGCGAAAGTAATTCCTCCGGCGCTTTCCGCACTCTGACCTTCACAGTTTTTTCGCTATCCACCTGAGGATATCCCCATCCGTCAGTATTCCCACAAGCTTCCCTTCATCGTCGACTACGGGGAGCTGATTATATATACCCTCGGGAGTGGAGGCCATGCGTTTCAGGGCATCGAGTAGAGTATCATCCGGGTGAACTACTATCACGTTCCTTTCCATCACCTCCTCGATGGTGGTTCCGGGCTCGTATTCGTCTTCCAGGAGGGCGCGCCCGAGATCAGTCCGGGTTACGAGTCCTATAAGCCTACCCTCATCGTCCACTACTGGCAGTGCTCCAATATCATGCTTTAGCATGATCTCGAACGCTTCTATCACTCCAACTTGAGGAGACGTGGTGATGGGGTCTTTGGTCATCAGTTCCTCGACCTTGCAACCGAGTAACTCCTCGCGGAACGTCACAGTACATCACCACCAGGAGACGCTCTTGGATAGCTCTCTTTCACCCTTCAAGAGTTTAGAGGATATGTAGCTCACGATCTGGTCCACAGTTTCATCGATATGCTCGTTGTTGATCACTGGGATATCGTGCTCCTCGGCGTCCTCCACGAGGAAGTCGTGAATTCTACGGATCTCCTCGAAGTACTTCAAGTACCGCTCAGCGGGCCGTGAGAGTTTTGTATCCCTAGACCTGGCGTAGAAGCGCCACTTATGCGCCTCTTCATCCTCTACGGAGAGCATGAACACGAACACGTTTGGGTAGTTAAGAATCTCCCTCTTAATCAATCGCGGAACGATATGAACGCCCTCTACGATCACATGGATACCTTCATTGATCGATCGATTCACAACTCCCTCAATACCAACCACCACTGGTTCAGAGTGGTCAAGAAACCCAGTAATCACAGGATCTTCGGCGGGTTCATAGCGCAATCGCTTCCAAGCTGTGTAAGAAGACTCATAGAGAGTCGGATACAACTCCTCTGCTAAAACTCTACGCATTACTTCTCTAATAGCGTCAGTGCCGATAACGTTCGTAATACCGAGCCTGTGTCCTACCTCAGAAGCTATCGTAGATGTACCGACACCAGAAGCTCCTCCAATTAAGACTATTATCGGTTCCTCACGCTTTTTAATCTTCCTCCATAACTCATAGCGTTCCGCTAACGTCTCATCGATTTCTTCAAGTTTAGTCCGAATTATATCGGCTAATTCATCAGTACTAATTTTATCTATGCCTTCCTCTTGCAACTCTTCCTTGATCTTGAGTGCTATCTCGTACGCTTTGTGAGGCTCGACGCCGATCGCTGTTAGGGACCTGGCGAGAACACCTCGAGAAAACGGCATTTCGTAGTGCCTAGACTTGACCCTAATGCGGCGGTGCTTTCCCTGTCTAGTGGTCTCTCTTTTCGTCTTCTCATTTCGCTCCTTCCGGCTACTTTTTTCCGACAACGACTATCCCCCTTTGGGGTGTCGAAGGTGTCCGAACGAGGCACTAAGAAGTATGATATGATAATACCACTAGGCGTCCCAGCAGATGTGATCGCTGAAGTGGAGCGAAGGTGCGACGTGAAAGTCGTGCAACGGGAGATTGAACGTGGAGGAACTAAGACAACGGTCCTAGCTTTCAGGGGGACGAAAGATGCGCTGGAAGAGGCTAAAAAGGTGATGGAAGAACTTACCGAACGCAGGATAGAAGAGTGGACTAAGCCTCGTCGTCGCGGATCCTCTTGAGCTCCTTCACGAGCTCCGGTAGGAACACTCCGACGTCGGACACTATTCCCAGAGCCTGGGCGGTTCCTCGATCCATCAACTTTGTAACTACCGCGGGGTTGATATCTACGCAGATGGTTTTGACCCAGGAAGGCAAGAGGTTGCCGGTAGCGATCGAGTGAAGCATCGTCGCCATCATCAGCACTAGGGTGGCCCCCTTAAGGTGACGTCGCATCTCCGCTTGAGCTTCCATGACGTCGGTAATTACGTCTGGGATAGGACCATCATCGCGTATCGAGCCTGCCAGCACGTACGGAACATCGTTGACGATGCACTCGTACATTATCCCGTCTTTTAGGATTCCTTTCTCAACGGCTTCGCGTAATCCACCTACTCGTCGGATCTCGTTGATGGCGTAAAGGTGGTGACTATGTCCACCCTTTACTGGCTCGCCCGTCTCCAAATCCACGCCGAGTGATGTCCCGAATAAACTAGCTTCAACGTCGTGCGTAGCCACAGCATTACCAGCGAAGAGTACGTCCACGTACCCTTCTTTGATCATCCACGCTAAGTCATCACGGGCTCCAGCGTGAATTACAGCAGGGCCAACGACTACCACGACTTTCCCGTTCTTTCTGTGCCATTCTAGTTCTTCAGCTATCCTTCGGATCAGCGTTAGTGTGGGCTTCTCAGGTGAGACTTCGCTCTCCATGAAGCCGAAGATTCCAGTCCTACCTCGAGGTCTCTCGGGGGGCTTCACGCGCACTCCTCTATCTCCTACCACCACCAACTCTCCCTCGCGAACCTCCCGGATAGGTTTAGCCACTGCTCTGCGCTCCTCCGGGTAAATCACGATCGCACAGTCCATCTCTATATCCTCGACCTCGATCCACTCGCCGTCAAAAAATACGAACGTTCGGTGGTTCGTAGTCGTGTAAAAGCCCCTGGGACAGACACCGTCCGCCGGAGCCGGTTCCAGTCGGACTTCCTGCGTATGAACTGGAATCGCCCCATACTTACGCAGTTCGGAAATTATCTCCCTAAGATGCTCAGGATCCTTCCCCTTGACGAGAATCTTCGCGAAACTGGGGTCCGTTTTGCGCTTCCCAACCTTGAACTCCAATATTTCGAAATCTCCACCCATCTCCATGATAGTGTCCAGTACCCGTGAGAAAATGAGTGAGTCGATGATGTGACCTCGGAGTTCCACCATCTCCTCCCTGTCGGTCAAGTGGGGCCCCGCCCTTAGCGATCCTCCTCTTGGGTCGGAAGGAAAGAGGGTTCTCATTCTCGGGTTCCGAGCGACCACGAATTGATCGGTGATCCGGAATCGCCACGAACCTACCTGCTATTTGCCCATGCATTCGGCTCGACTGACTGCACAGTGAGAGGCATGATTCCGAAGAGGGAGACTATGAACCGCCCCAGAAAAATTTCATCCCTCAAGGCGGGAGGTGGTCAGGTCCTGTACTCCGCGTTGATCCGCACGTACTCGTACGTTAGGTCACACCCCCACGCGCGGGCGGACGCGTCACCTACTCCTAAGTCCACCACAATCTCAACTTCGCTTGCGGAGAGAACGCGCTTAGCCTTCTTTTCGTCAAAATCCACAGGACCTCCTTCGTAGGCCACTATCTCGCCCTCTGAGCTGCGGAAAGCTATCTGTAACTCGTCAGGATCGACGTCGACGCGTGCGGCCCCGATAGCGGCTCCGATCCGTCCCCAGTTCGGATCCTCGCCGAACAGCGCCGCCTTCACCAGGTTTGAGGATGCTATCGCGCGGGCCGCACGCCGAGCCTCTGCTTCATTACTCGCACCATGTACGCGTACTATCATTAGCTTCGTCGCTCCTTCACCGTCTCGCACAATCTTCTCAGCGAGCTCCGTACAGACCTCTTCCAGGGCGCGTTGGAACTCCATGATAGTAATATCTCTGCCGACTTTGAGGTTCGAGCTGTCGTTCGCTAGCAGCACTACGGAATCATTAGTGCTCTCATCTCCATCTACCGTTATCATGTTGAATGTGTCGTTCACGACCTCACGAAGCCACATCTGAAGCTCTTTTGGTTTCACTCCCACATCGGTGAGCAAGAATGCGAGCATAGTGGACATGTTCGGATGTATCATACCAGCACCCTTCGCGATTCCGAGAAGTGACCAGCCATCGCCCTCGTACAAAGTTATTTTCTCCTCAGTATCTGTGGTCAAGATGGCCCGACTAAACTCCAGAACGTGTCGTTCGGTGGATCCTATATCCTCCCAAACTTCGCGCGCGTACTCCACAATCTTATCGACAGGAGGGCGCTCACCGATCACGCCAGTAGAACACACTACTATTTCGTCCTCCGGAGCCCCAGTTAGCTCGGCGATCGCCTCCGCAGTGCGCAGCACGTCTTGATATCCATCCTCACCCGTCATCGCGTTGGCGTGACCACTGTTCACTATCACTCCGCGGGCGATACCTCGCTCGCACACCTCCTCGGAGTACTCCACCGGAGCTGCGCGGAGGATGTTCTCAGTGAAGGTGCCCGCTACGGCACATCGACGCTCCGAGAAGATCAACCCAACTCCTATACCTTCGCGTTTGATACCACCAAGAAGGAATCCTTCAGGTGCACGCAACGCGGTTCCCTGGAGAGACCCCCTGACCCGAGTTTAAAAACTATGACCGAGAGGATCCGGAATCGAACCAGCGCTCACGCGCCTTCTCACGGTATTCCTCAAGGTTTATACCCTCGAACAGTTCGGGGAACTTCTCCCTGAGGTACGCGAATCCGAACTTCACCAACTTGCCGACGGTGGCCGAAATGCTGTCTCCTTCGAGGGCGTCTTTAGTCGCTAGGACCCGGGCCAAGGCATCCTCGGAGAGTGTAAGCGTTACTCTGGCTTTCCTCGACATATCAGTTCACCCTTAGAACAATTCTCTAAGCGACTCCGGATCGGGCCCACGGCGCTCGCGTCGAACCACATGTTCCTCTGGCTCTCTACTCTTCACCAGCCCCCTAACCTCATCCGCCGATGTCTTGACGACGTCCCCGGTCACCCTCTCTCCGGAGATCGAAGGTGACAACGCGTAGTTACCGGCCAAGTTCGGGAGCTCCTCCACGGGCACGCCCAGGAAGTCTCGGAGGTCGAGGAGTGTCCTCTCGAGTACCCTGTTAACCCTTTCATACCCACCTAACGCGTTGTCCACCCAGAGGACGGGAAGCTTGATGGACACTCCCAGGACGCTCTTCACCTGCTCGGCGGCGTTGCGACGCACCTGAGGGTCCTCCGATTCTCCCGGAACCGTGGTCAGTACGATGAAGGGTACTGGAGGTTCCTTCAAGATCTGCTGCGCTAAAGCGTATCCGACGGCTCCACCGAGACCGAAAGCTAGAACCGTGGGTTCCTCAGCACCCACCTTTTCCAGCGTTTCGCGGATAGTCTCCGCTTGCTCTTGCAGCTCCTCGGAAGCCTTACACCAGTCCCGACTGAACCCGATACCGCTGGCCACCTCGATTTTCTCGCCTTCCGATACACGCAGTAGGTCTCCTCTAGATCCCGCGCAGAGGATCACCTCAAGACCTGCGTTTGAGGCGTGAGTGGAGAACCGGCAGCCGAATCCGCCGAGCCCGATGTAATACAACCGGCACCCCCCTAATAAGTGCCGTCAGCGGGTAGGGTGCTCCTCATCTCTTGCTCAGGTGTGAGATCCCTAGGCCTACCCTCCACGAGCTCGCGCGTGAAATCTACAACGTCTACGGCCTTATCCGCGATGCGCTCGATGTCCTTCGTGATCCGGGAAAGACCGAACAGCCGGTCGGCCTTTTTAGGAAACTCTTTCGTTTCCTCAACGGCCTTCTCACACGCCTTGATTATATTTTTGTGGACACGATCTTCGGCGCAGTATACCTTTTCAGCTTCATCGCGCAGGTCCTCCTCCTTCACCCGACCGAGGAAAACGCTGTACGCGGTTTCCACCATCCTACGAGCTTCCAGGGCGGCCTCGCGCACATCCCTCCAGCACTGCAGGTCGGACAGTGTCCCGAGTGTTTCAGCCACCTCCGCGATGTTGCATGCGTAGTCCCCTATCCGCTCGATACAGTGCGAGATCTCCAGCAGTAGGGTCGCCACCTTACCAGCTTCCTCACAAGGATGGAGAACTGGAAGCGTCCGGACGTAGAGACGTATTTCTTCGTCCAATCGGTTCACTTCCTCGTCCATCTCGATAACCTTAGGAGCCTGTTCTGGGTTCTCCTCGACCGCGATGAAAGCCGTCTCGATCTGCTCGAGGGTCAGGTCAGTCATGCGTTTGAAGTAGGGTCGGACGCCCTCTAAGTGCATCTCTACATCTTCGTATAGGAAGTTTCCGAGCTCCTCGAATAATTTGGGGAAATGGCGTCTGAGCTTCGACATGTCGACTGTGTACGTCCTTCGAACAGCGCCCTCTTCGATGAGCGGTCTTAGGAGTTCCGTAACATATCGCCGGGAGACACCAACTTTCTCTGCGATCTCTTTCTGCGTCGAGGGACGGTCCCGCAGTATGGTATGCAAGATGGCCGCGAGGGTAGCTTTCCTCCCTCTCGGGTACAAGATGATATCACCTCCGCGGGAGATCGGGCGATCAAGATCTGAAAACTTTTAAAAGTATCTCCCTGAGTCGCCGGCTCTCCAACCTCACGGGAACAAGTAACGTGAACTCCCATGCTACTCCACCCTTCGATTTCACCTCGAAGACCAGCGGCCATACGTCGTCAGCACCCTCCGAGTTGGCTACCCACGGATTCAGGATGTGACCCGAAGGGTACTCCTCTCGCCGCACCGAGATCTCGGGTTGTTCCTCGCCGAGGATCTTCGAGACCTTAATGAACAACTCCTTCGTCTTCTCGATAGGATCCTGGCGGTTCAGGTATATTACCGTGTAAAACGCACGCATCGAAACTTCGACCGACTCGCCGTCCTCCGCATAGAACTCTAAAATCACGTCGCCGTCATCTTCTCGAACCCTTATGTCCAACTCCGATCCTCCCCGGGGGAGCATAGGTGCAGGTAGTCCGTCGTATCGAGATCGACCGGACCAGATGTGATGGAGCCTCCTGCGCGCTCTGCGTTGAGGTTTGTGAGAGAGGAGTGTTGAAAATCAAGGATGAAGAGGTGGTCATCGCAGACCTGGAGGCATGTGACGCTTGCGATAAGTGCGTGCGTGTCTGCCCCAATGACGCTATAGACCTTTACAGGTATCGAGAGCGTCAGTTCTTGAGTGCAATGGTACGTGCTATGAATAGTGACGACAATGGACTCGAGGTCGCCAGGAGAGTGGTAATGCGTGGTAGGGACGTGTTCGGCGATACCTGGTTCTACCTCCGTCGAGAGCTAGAGAGGACATGCCGGATCAAGAGGGAAGCCGAGCTCGAAGGTAAGCGAGCAAAGCTGTACGAGTGTACGTGTAAGGTGTGTGGGAAGAAGTTCAAGAGCAACAAGAAACTCGATGTGTGCTCGGAATGTGCCAACAGATAATGAAGTCTGGGTCGTGGGTTCTAGAGTGCCAAAAACGATAAAAACTTCGAATTAAGCAGTAACGTGTAGGAGGTGTAGCCATGCGCAGGCTGGGGCGCGCCCTCCACGTTACGCCCAGGGGAAATCTCATCGCGAGGGCTGATCACGTACCGCCTTTAGGGGCACCCGTTGTAACTCGCCGTCGTGAGCGCGTAGGTGTTATTGTAGACGTTTTTGGACCTGCGGATAAGCCCTACGTGGCCGTCCGAGATAAGTCTCGACACCACCTCGAGAGGTTCGTCGGGAAAGAGCTTTTCATACCACCTAAACGGCGGCGGAGGCCTCCCCGTAGGCGGCGGGGTCGACCCCGCCGCCGCAGATGATGGGGTGTATCGAGAATGGCTGCTTCTGGAAAGAATCCCTGGAAGCTCACGGAAGAGTGTCCGGTGTGTGGTTCCGCAGAAATTGTTTTCGATGAAGAGCGGGGTGAGTACGTCTGCGCGGACTGCGGACTGGTCACTGAAGATCAGGTGATAGATCCCGGCCCTGAGTGGCGGTATTTTAACCAGGACCAGAGGCAACGGAGGTCTCGAACTGGAGAGCCCGTTAAGCTGAGGTTACCGGATAAGGGAATATCTACGATTATAGACCGGGAGTTGCGCGATTCCGGTGGGAAAAAGAACCACCGGATGCGGCGCATCCGTACCTGGGATGCACGTATCAAAGTATCTGGAAGTAGGGAAAGGAACTTTTTCCAGGCGTTTCTGGAGCTGGAGAATCTCGCGTCCAAGCTCCAGCTACCCGAGTCGGTCAGGGAACTCGCCGCCTCGATATACAGGAAAGCATACAAAGAAGGGATCGTGCGTGGCCGCGGCATAGAGAGCGTTTTGGGAGCTGCGGTGTTCGCCGCGTGCAAAGAAGCTCGCGTGCCCCGGACTGCCCGCGAGATCGCGGAGGCGCTTGGAGTCTCGGATGAAAACGAGGTACTCCGGGCTTATCGAGTACTGCAACGTCGGCTGAACCTGAAGCAGAAGCCGGCTGAACCCTCCGATCACCTGCCCAGGTTCGCCTCAAAGTTAGGGGTCTCCGAGAACGTCCAAGCTAAGGCTCAAGAGATTATCGAGAAGGCCAAAGAGAAAGGCATCACCGTGGGTAAGGGACCGGCTGGTGTAGCCGCGGCTGCACTATACATAGCGTCTATCCTTGAGGGAGAGAGACGTACTCAGAAGGAGATCGCGGAGGTTGCTCGAGTTACTGAAGTTACTATCCGAAACCGATACAAGGAGATCTGTGAAGCCCTCGGGATCGAGCTTCATCCATGATGTAGCAGCTCATGCGCCGCCTTATCCATGATCTTTTCTTCCAGCTTAGGGATGGGGTAAGCCCTTGCATCCAACACGTACCGTATTCTTCCCTTAACTACTCGCTTGTCAAGCCTCCCCAGGTCCAACACGACTAGGACTTCCGCCACTAGTTTCGGATCTTTACTGGTGAGGAAATCCCTGAAGGAAAGCCCACGTGAGCGTAGGAATCTCCCTACTTCGCTGTTCTTCATCATGTGACAGAAATCTAGGACCGCTCGCCACGGTGCCTTCCTATACTCTTCTAAGATAGCGGTAGAAACGCGTTCGGGTCCTACCTCCTTAGCGTACCGACGTAGCCCGTGAATAACTCCGAACTCTCTGGCCCATTTCAGATGTTTCCAGGCCCAAGCCTGGCCGGCTATGCCTGTGATGAGTCCCGGAACACCACCCTCAACGAACTCGTCGGGCATGAACACACGTCCAGCTCCCTCCTGCAGTACAACCGCCCACAGGTTCCTCTTAACCGTTTCGAGAGCATCCATGCGCTCCGCGCGCACGAATATCAGTGGAGGTATATCGAGAACAGGATACACGGACCAACCCTCATCGGACACCGTAAGCGTGTGCTTGAACAGCAGGGTCCGTCTGGGTTCCACGTCCACCACCGCGAGCGCCGGATCTTTCAGTACGATCCGATACCCGTACAGCTCCGTAGGGTACCCGGGACCGCGCGGCTTACCATAGAACACGAAATACGGAACCGTCAGCGTTGCGATGACCACGACGATGAGAGCCTTACCGAGCACGTACTGACGAATCCACACGGACTTCCTTCCGCCCTCGATATTCTTCCACTCTTCCTACCACTTCCAGCGATTCTCCGGGGCTCGGGGCCAAAGTACTTGCGGCCTCCCTACTGAGGAACACAGTCACCGTCCCGTCCCCCGCGTCTAGAATGACAACTTCCGCGCCGCCGCTCACTGCCTTCACCTGCATCACCTCGCCTTTGACCCTTACTAATGTTCCGTCATCGGTCGACTGCAACTCTCTAGCCCCGATCACCTGATGAGAAGTACCGGAAGACATCCAAAGTAGCACGGCACCTAGGGCGATGCAGACTATGGAGATCGTCTTCTCCATGAGGACCCTAAATCGAGCCGTACACTCGCGTTATTTACTGCCGTCGACCGACGTTTGCAATGGGGTGGACTCGGTGCGGACGGCGGATGTCAAGCGTACGACGAAGGAAACGGAAGTTGAGGTGAGCGTGAACTTAGACGGATCCGGTCACGCCAAGGTCGACACCGGTCTTCCGTTTTTCGACCACCTCCTGCACCAGTTCGCCTTTCACGGACGCATAGATGTTGAGATTAAAGCTCGAGGCGATCTAGAGGTCGACGATCATCATACCGTCGAGGACGTCGGTATATGTTTGGGTAAAGCTTTGAACAAAGCACTCGGAGATTGCGAGGGTATCCGACGAATCGCATGGGCGCTGGTGCCCATGGATGAAGCGCTGGTGGAATGTGCCGTAGATATCTCCGGGAGGCCCTACTTCGTCCTGAGGGGGTATCAACCTCGACGCGATAAAATCGGTTGTCCCCCATTGTCCACGGAGAACGTCTCACACTTCTGGAAGAGCTTCTGCGATCACGCCGGTGTAACCATGCACGTGGCGGTGCGGTGGTGGGACAACGACCATCACGCCATCGAAGCCATGTTTAAGGCTGTAGGCCGCGCGCTCGGCGCAGCGAAGGAAGTAGTCGATGATGGGGTGCCATCAACTAAAGGAACACTACGACGCGGGTGAGCGGATGAAAGTTTTCAGCCTCGTAGAACCGTCTCCGGCCAAGAACCTCCTCCCGGTGTGGGAGCGACTCCTAGAGGAAGGGTGGGAAGTAACAGTCTACGGGCACGGACGTGGTGTCGAGGTACTAAAATGGGAAGGTATCGAGACGGAGCGGCTGGGAAAGCCCCGAAGGAGGCAAGGATTATTGGGGTATGTAGGATTCTCCGTTGACTTAATACGGACCGTACGGGCTCTGGCGTCGGAGCGTGCTTCAGTGGTACTCTCATCCGGTAACACCGGGGACGCTAGGAAGTCTCTGATAGCGTCTCGGATACTTGGAATCCCTTCAGTACACTTGGAGATGGACGTGTACAACCCAGTGGAGGCCGTCCGATGGGCGACACACGTACTGGTGCCCTTCTCGGAAAGGTGGGCGGAAGTACTAGAACGACGGGCAGGAGTTGAAACTGAGGTGGTTTCCGGGGCACCGTTAGCTCAGTACCTGGCGGATCGTCACCTATCCGGTCGTATTCCGGGACCCGTACCGGAAGAATACGAAGGTCGCGTACTGGTATGCTTGGGTGGCGACATCACGGAGGAAGGAGCTCGACGACTGCTCCTCGATCTCGAGGATCACGACCCCGTGGTGGTGCCGTTCAGGGTAAGTCCTCCAGAGGGCTTCGAGTGCGTTCGGGAATTCGTAGATTTACCCGGAGTAATGATGCTAGCCGATACGGTAGTGTTCACCGGAGGGTTCGGGGTCACGATAGAAGCCTGTGTGGTGGCGAAGAAGGCCGTGAAGGTGTCGGAAGTACATCCCACGCACTTGAGTCACTGGATCGCCGAAGAGTCCGGCGTACCGGTAATGTACTTAAGCGAAAGCTCCGGTACAGAAGACGCCGTCCAAATGGCCAGCAAGCCGCGCGGAGAGTGGCTCATAAAAAGGGGGCGAAGCGCCGTCGCGGAGATCGTCGAAGAGATCTTCAAAGTCGAGTAATCCCTACTTCGCTGCATCGATCGTGTTACTCTTGATCTCTGCCACCCTTATTCTGACCGATACGCCTCTCGATGGAATCTTCAGGGAGTTCTTCTACCCACTTCTAACGGGATCCACCGAGGCTAAACCTGCTATACTACTAGCCCATCTCGGGCTGATGTGCCTATTGCTTTGGTCATCCCCCTCGATGCCGAGTCGATGGACAGAGACCCTCGCTTCGAGGAGACTGATACTATGTATTACGCTTCTGATCATTACGAGTCCCTACCTAGCCCAGATGATACTACAATACAACACCCCGTACGGCCTGAAAGCTGGTACTTTGGTCGTCGTATCCGGAGGATCGTCGGTCGGTGAGACCTCCTCGCTGACTCACACCCACTCCCTCAAGGCGTGTGTAGGGAAGATCATGAACTACATCATAGGTCCGATTCCGACTAAGTACCACTATGGGTCTGTTCTGTCTAAGTTCATGCCCACATGGGCCGCCACAATCTTCACCGCCGTCGTAATCGCATCATACGTGGTTTTAGCCATCCTATCACCACTGGCTGTGTTCCTCAAGCGCGGGAGTGCGGTCGAATCGCTACTACTCTCGTGGGCAGGATTTCTCGTAGTGCTCGGGGCAGTAGATGGAGGGTTCATGTGTAAACCGATGGTTATCGGACTAGGAATGCTCATCGTGTGGACGTTAGGACCGCTTCCCATACGACGATACGTGGTCATCGCCGTCCTCATCGGCCTGACACCGATGCTCCTTCAGGCGACGATTCGTGTAGTTTGGTACCTGACATCCCCGTTAGCACCACACTCCGTAGTGTGGGCGGTGGCCCTCTTCCTGATGACCGCGATCGCAAGGAGGCAGGGGTGGTAGTGTTGAGGACTAAAATCGTAGCCGTCCTGCTCATTTCGGCGGCCTCTATCGGTGCGTTGATGGGAGTGATAGCTTACCAGTGGTCGATCTCTTCAAAGGGAGCCAGAGTCGGGTGTTATCACGTGGCGATTACAAACGTCAAGGGGTCGGTGAAGCCCGAGGAAGTTAAACGGGCACTGCTTAAGTGTCCTTATGTGATCAGGGTGGGAGGAGTTAGAACAGCGCCTTCATCGTGCGACGCGTATATCATAGTGAAGGCGCCCATTCCGGTGTCGAAGTACGATTTAACGCAAGAACTGAGTCAGGCGTTAAGGAAAGAGGGCCTCGGAAAAGCACCGGCAGTATTCTTGAACTCCGTGAACGCTTATGTGGTTGAAGTTGCCGTGGAGAATCCGAAGATCCCGGCGAGTGTAGCTGCACGCAAAGTGGCGAGTGCTCCGACGATTCTCGCAGTATTCAAAGTGGAACGCCGAGGTTCGGTGTACGTATTCGAAGTCGCCTCGTTAGAGGAGGAGTACCCGGTGGCTTACTCGATTACTGGCGCACTGAAGATAGCCGGTCTAAAGCCTGTGGGGATCGCCAACGTGACGCCGGTAAAGTGGGGATACGTTCTATGACCGGGGAACGTTAATAGGCGGTAGGGAAAGACGGAATAACGGGCAAACCAACGGTGAGAATCCGTGGGCCGATTTTATTATCGGCCGCATGTTTGGCACTGGCCTCCGTAGTCCTGATCTCCGACTCCGAGGTCAAGTGGAGGGTGCACGATGCGCTCTACCCAGTAATATTAGGGTCAACTGAAGCCAAGGACGTCATGTTTCTCCTACACCTCGGCCTGCTTTTCCTCGTACTCCCGTACCGCTCACGGATACCCCTCCCGAAGATCGATACTTGGGTGACGTACGCGCTGATAGTGGCCATCCTAGCGGTGCCTCCGGTGCTCCAGATACTGATGACGTATGAAGCCGGGTTCAGCCCGGGCTTAGGCACCTGTATAGTCACGCTAACGGAGCGCCCAGAGACGTCCTCCCTTTACCACTGTCACGCCGTGAAGGCGTGTCTCGGAACGCTGATTTCGGCAATATTTGGAGAACCTAAAATCGAATTCCACTGCGGCATACCCCTGTCGTTCGTGCTACCACCGTGGGCACCACTTCCAGTATTCGCCTTGCTGGCGATAGCTTACGTAGTACTAGCATGGACGGTGCCTTTGCGATCTGACCGGACCGAAAAAGCCGTCATCTTGTCGATCGCGGGGTTCCTGCTCTGCCTCGGGTGCTTGGACGGCGGACCGTTGGCAAACCCGTCTGTCGTGGGTCTGTCGATATTCTTAGCTTCGAGGATCAGAACCGTCGCCCCACCGATAACCTCGCTCGGGGTGTTAGGAGGTCTGGACGCGTTCCGCCAAGTCCTGTTCTACCTACCGACGTATCATACGTTGACGTACCTCTGGACGGTTTTCCTATCCTCTCTGCTCCCATCCACAACCGACAGGATCACTCGAAGAGGCATACTGGCGGTATCGTTATGCCTACTCGGCATGCTCGTGCCCCATCTCCCAGTAGCGGAACTGCTACGCTCCACGCTAGGGATGGCATCGAATCACGATTACTATCGAGTCGACGTGTCGGACGGGAACCCAGCGGAAGTACTCGCCGAACTGTCGAGAATTCCGGGAGTGGAAGCGGTTTCTATCCGCGTTACCGGCGGCCGCGTAACGGCCTGTGTGAAAACGAAGTGTGGCATCAAACTACGGGTTCCCAAAGCGAAGGTCCGTAAAATTCGCGGGTACATCTTGGAGCTGCGAGTCCTGTACGGTTCCCCACGCGACTTAACCGAATCCCTGAAGTCTACAAGCGGCGTAGTTGGAGTCCTCGGCGTCAAAAAGATGGGGAGCGTCTACCGGGTCGAACTGGGAGCCGAGGTCGATCGTGAGGTGAATCTCGTACCTTCTATGGTGAAGCAGTTGAGGCGCCACGGGGTGGTCGTGTCTCGGATAGTGACGTTCACGGACGTAGCCCGGTGCATTTGGGGGTAGCCAGTATGGAGAAGGTACTCGTAACTACGGCCCTGGCGTACACTAACGGCCCACTCCACATCGGCCACGTTAGGAGTACGTACCTTCCCGCAGATGTGTACACGAGGTTCCTCAAAATGCGTGGCGTCGACGCCATACACATCGGTGGGACTGACAATCACGGAGTCCCTATAGCGCTACAGGCCGAGCTCGAGGGGAAGGATCCCGAGGAAATCGTGGAAAAATATCATGAGATGATCGAAGAGGATCTAGAGCGATTGAACATTCATTTCGACGAGTTCTCATGCACCTGTCGCGAATTCAATCCCGACCACGTAGATATGACACAATGGTTTTTCAAGAGATTATACGAGGAGGGGTACATAGAGGAAAGAGAGGTCGAACAGCTCTACTGTCCTGAGTGCGAAAGACCTCTACCGGACAGATACGTCGAAGGAGTATGTCCCTACTGCGGTGCTGAAGGTGCCCGAGGCGACCATTGCGAGGCTTGCGGTCGCTACCTGGAGCCCGTACAGCTCAAAGAGCCGAAGTGTGTCATTTGTGGATCGAAGCCAGAGGTCCGGCGCACTATGCACCTATTCTTCAAGCTCAGTGAGTTCGAGGAAGATCTGAAAAAGTGGTTAAAGTCCAATGATAATCTACCTAAGAACGTACGTAATTACGCCATCCAATGGGTCCGTGAAGGACTTAAGGATTGGGATATAGTACGTGATCTAGATTGGGGAGTACCCGTTCCTCTGGAAAGATACAAAGATAAGGTGTTTTACGTTTGGTTCGATGCCCCTATAGGGTACGTGACGTTCACAAAACAATACTGTAATAGAACAGGCCAGAACTGGAAAGACTACTGGTTTAGTGAAGATACGAAAATAGTTCACTTCATCGGCAAGGACATAATAATCCATCACGCTCTGTTCTGGCCAGCCATGCTCATTGGCGTCGGAGCGACTCTTCCATACACTATCGTAGCTGGTGAGTATCTGACCCTAGAAGGAGAGAAGATGAGTACAAGTCGTGGTTGGGTAGTGTGGGTTAGAGACTTCACTAAGTTGTTCCCTGCGGATCTACTACGATACTACCTCATAGTGGTAAGCCCTCTCACTAGGGATGCAGATTTCTCATGGGAAGACTTCCGAGACCGTGTGAACAACGAGTTAGTGGCTAACTTAGGCAACTTCGTGTATCGCACGCTGTCGTTCATTTACAGATTCTTAGACGGGAACGTCCCCGAAGCCGAGACTGACCAGGAGATAGTCGACAGGATAAAAGAAACTCACCGGCGCGTGACGAAACATCTGGAGAAGTTCCGATTCAGGGAGGCGCTCACAGAAGTATTACGTCTATCTAAGTTTGGGAATGAATATTTCCAAGAACACGAACCGTGGAAACTTAAGGACGAAGATCCAGAGCGTTGTGCCGAGGTTCTACGTGGGTGCGCTAGGGTCGTGAAAGCACTAGCTATAATGTTAGCCCCGTTCCTCCCGGATAGTGCGGAGAAGATGTGGCAAAGCCTCGGTTATGAGGACTCCGTACATGATGTCGATTGGGAAGAAGCCTTGAAGGACGTAGAAGCTAGGGAGATCCCGAAGCCTGAACCCATCTTCCCGAAGGTAACGGAAGAAGACCTTCAGAAAGCTAAGGCGTTACTGCCGGAAGAATCAGGAGAGTCCGAAGGGCCGGACGATGAGTACGTATCGCTCGAGGAGTTCAATCGATTGGACCTGCGGGTAGGCGAGGTCAAAGAAGCGGAACGTATCGAGGGATCTGATCGACTCATCAAGCTCCGGATCGATGTCGGGGATCGTACCGTAACAGCAGTAGCCGGACTGTACCCTACGTATGAGCCGGAGGAACTCGTCGGACGTAAGGTGGTCGTGCTAACTAACATCCAGCCCAAAGAGATGTTTGGCGTACGGTCGGAAGCGATGATACTGGCCGTTGGGGACGAACCCGCATTGTTGACTATCGACGAAAGTAAGAGGGAAGTGGAGCCCGGAGAGCAGATCAGATGACTCATTCACCGAGCGTCCTACGGAGCCCCAGCTGCTTGAGCAGTCCAATCATAGGATCCGGAGTAGGATGAACCTCGATCAACCGCCAGTCAGGCTCCACACAGCACGGGTACGGGAGCATCGGTGCGATTCTGGGTGCTACAATGAACGCCTCGGTGGTAACTCCGCGCTTCCTGCACACCATCTTACCACCGATACCATGATGAAGCATCCAAAACGCGGGTCCACCCACCGGTGCAGGGAGCGAGCCTTCCCAGTCGATCCCCCTCAGTTCCAGTCGGCCGAAGTCTCGGAAGAGTCTGATCACACGAGGAGCTAGAGGATTCTCCCGTCGGACGTCCTTGCCTAGCGCGTTCAGTGCGGCAACCGTTCCCTCGTACCGAGCAACGGGAGTCAGGTATGGAGGTCCTGTCACGTCACCTGCAGCGTAGACCCCATCACGTGGCGTTCTCATACTATCATCCACCACGACGGACCCGTCCTTCCGTAAGGGAAGTCCGGAGTTGGCAGCAACATCAGAGTTGGGTTCGAGGCCGGTGGCGAGTAGGACTGCATCCGCCACGGTGGCTCCGCGCTCAAACCTACATTCCACACCACTGGAAGTCTCCCGAATCGCCCTAAGTTCTCCCGCGCAGACGGCATTGACACCTACGAGCTCCAGATCCTTGAGGATCTCTCGACGTACTTCCTCCGGAGCATTCGGTAGTATCCTAGACCTGTATGCCAGAACTACTTCGGACCCGAGAGCAGCGAAAGCGAAGGCGGATTCAAGGGCCGTCGCGCCTCCACCGACTACGCAGAGCTCCGAGGGCACTTCCATTTCCAAAATTTCCCGAAAAGTGAATACGGCGTCCGAATCCATCCCTTCTACTTCGGGAATCGCCGGTCGGGAACCAGTGGCTATCAGCACTCTATCGGCTTCGAGAACGTCACCGTCTTTGGTGTGGACGTTGAGCGATTCGTCCACCTTCACTGCTTCAGCCCGACGAATCTCAACACCGGTTCTCTTGGTCTCTTTGATCAGCCGTTGTCGTATGGCCTCTACGACTTTTCTTATGGACCGTGTTAGACGCCTGAAGTCGGTGTCCCCGACGTCCAACTCCACTCCCGGAATACCGAGCTTCGCCCACACGACGAGTCTAGCGGCTTCGATCAACGCGCCGAGTACGACACATGCCTCGTTCAGGCATTTACCACCGATTCCTTCCTCTCCGTTTCTGTCAAGCAGCAACACTTCGCGCCCAGCTTCGGCGAGGATCATAGCGTAGGTGCGGCCGGCAGGTCCCGCGCCGATCACTACGTCCACGTGGCTCCCCCGCTCGAATATCACGTGATCTGAAGAATAGTTCCGGAAGGGTAGACACCTTGTCTCAAGAGCTCTGTCTCCTCATTTCGGGCGTGGTGCTGGTAGTTCTAGATTGCGTACTTAACACCGGTATAGTGGCCGCGGTAGGGATAGTATGCGCGTGGGTCGGAGCGTACCTGATAGGGACGGAATATCTGGTTGCCGCACTTCCACCCGGCGTGTTCGTCCTCCTCATGCAGGTGGCGGCGGTTCTGAGGCGAACGGAAGAAAGCGACAACGTTCTTCTGAAGAGCGTCAGGGAGCTCAAAGGGGAGGAAGGCATCGTAATCCGAAAGGACCCACTATTGGTGAAAGTACGTGGAGAACCATGGAGAGCAGTCTCTAAGACCAAGTTACGGCAGGGGGAGCGAGTGGTCGTACTGGATGTAAAAGGCAATAAACTCGTGGTTAAGCCGAAGAAAATCGGGGAGCGTCGTATCGATAGTAGTTGGAGGAGTACTGGCCCTTCTCGTGCTGGCGGTTTCGGTTCGGATAGTGAATCAGTACGAGCGAGGCGTGCTCCTGCGACTCGAGCGGTACATCGGGATCAGGGGACCAGGTCTTAACTTCATCGTTCCGTTCATCGACAAGATGATCAAGGTCGATCTTCGGGTCGTTACACAGAACATACCGGCCCAGGAGGTTATTACCAAGGATATCGATCAAGGTCGACGCTGTCATATATTATCGGGTGGTGGATCCTGCCTCCGCCGTGATGAACGTCGAGGATTACGGAGAAGCAGTGTTCAACTTGGCGCAAACCACACTGAGATCTGTGCTCGGCGAAGTTGACTTGGACGATATTTTAGCGAAGCGGGAGGAGCTGAGCGAACGTATTCGGGAGATCGTAGACGAGAAGACGGAGGGATGGGGAATCCACGTCACCGGTGTCGAGATCCGCGACGTGATATTACCCGAGGAGATAAGACGGGCGATTACTGAGACTACTTCAGACACTCTCCGAAGTCCTCGGCGGAAGAGAACGTAACCATAGTAATTCCAGTACCGATCAACTGTTAAATCTCTTGAAGAAGCATGAGTAACACACGGCCATCCACGCGCAGTCCTTCCACCTCCAACACGATGTGGCGAAGAGGGAGTATTTTCTGATCACCGCTACCGTCATCGTAGACCAGGCAGTTCTTGGTGAAGCCGACCACGCGGCCTGATATCCCCAGGTAAGTCCGGGAGTTCGCCCTCACTACTCTGAACCTCTTGCCGACTAATTCCACAGGGTCTGGGGGTGGGGGAAGAGGTCTTGGAGTTAAGGTATCGAACCCCCCACGGCATGAGCTGTTTGTATCTACCGAGATGTGCGTTTCCGAGGTCCGGTCGAGACGCATGGAGGAAGAAGAAGCAAATTGAAGCTATGCTAACGCTGCTATGCTCGAGGCTAAGACCAGTGGACACGGTAGTAGATTGCGGATGCGGCCGCGGGACACTGACGACAGCACTCGCGGTTTCTTCTCCATCCTGTGACGTGCTCGGGTTCGACATCAAGGAGTTCAAGACTTGGACGGAGCTTGAGCGCTACGTCGAGTCAGTGGGACTCGACAACCTGGAATTCGAAGTCAACGACCTTCACGAGGCAGCGAAGCATGGTCTTCCGAACGACCCCGATGTCGTCGTGGGGTTACACCTGTGCGGTACGCTCACGGACAGGCTCCTCGAGCTGGCCGTGGACTCGGACGCACACCTAGTGCTCGTTGTACCTTGCTGCTACGGTAGGGCCAGCCCCCGCGTGATCGTGGAGGAACTCGGTGTAGATGAGTGTGTAGAGAGAGTCCGTAAGTTACTCAAGAAAGCGGAGGGTCCTGTCGAGTATCAGCTTGAAGTGTGTAGAATGAGGGGGAAGTTCCTGGAAGAACACGGGTACCAAGTCCACGTAGGAGTGGCGTTCCCAGAAGAGGTATCTGGCAGAAGGGCATTTTTGATGGGGATCACGTGACTTCGATGGCATCCTCTGAGAATCCTTCCTTCTTAATCAAGAATTCTCGGACCTTGTTACGATGGTCCCCTTGCAAGATTATCTTACCTTCCTTGGCTGTACCCCCGCAGGCGCACTCACGCTTGAGCTTACTGGCTAGTTCTTGCAAGTCGATACCGGCGCCATCTAAGCCCTCTATGATAGTCACTACCTTACCTGGCCGGACCTGTTCAGCGTATATTTTGATCTTCTCAACTGTCTCCTTGGAGACTTCCTCACATACGCAAAGTTCCTTGGGAAGACCGCAAACCGGACAGATGTCGTCTTCCTGCATCTCTACTTCGAGTTCCCCTCTAACCCTTTTCCTCCTCACGGATCTTGCGTAACTCTTCTTCCCTCTCTATCGTCAGTATTCTTGCGATGTTCTTCTTTATTTCTTTTACCCTGCCAGGGTTGTCCGGAACCCCTGAGATCGATTTCGAAGTCATCTCCCGAAGTAACTCCGCCTTGAGCTCTTTGAGTTTTTCCCGTCGCTCCTCGGGTGTCATTTCCCTGATTTCGTCGGGTCTTAGCTTAAACTTACCCAACATTTACGCCCCCTCAGCTTCGTCCTCTGACTTGACGATGAGTTCCTTCAGCTCGTCCTCGACCTCCTCCGGTGGTCTGATCTCCAGCTCGTCCGGCAGTTCGACGTCGGGCGGCATGATTCGAACTGTCACACCGATGGCACCTGGCTTAGTCACTGCCTGTACGTAACCTTCGATCATGTACTCATCACCTGGCTCACCACAGTACTTCACGGCTCCCTCCACGAATTTCTCCGTCCTAGCGCGAGCACCGATGAGCTTACCGGATAGGATTATCATTGCACCCTTAGCTCCAGCATTCATGATGCGACGTAGCGCACCGTATGCGGCACGGCGGAAGTGGATACCGCGCTCAAGTGCCGAAGCTAGACGCCTGGCCACCACGCGTGGGTTCAACTCCGGACTCGGTAGCTCCTTCACTTCGATCGACACTCGACCTAAAAGGGGAAACCTCTCCTGAACCTCCTCTTCCACCCGCCGAATGTTGCGACCACGGCGACCGATCGCGATAGCGGGTCTCTCGACGTAGGCGATGATCTTAGTGGCGTTGGGTACGCGCTGTAGTCTCATCCCACCGTAGCCGGCACGGTTTAGTTCCTGTTCTAGATATTCATCCAGCTCAGTCTTAAGCATTCCATACTGCACGAACTTCTTGTGCACGGGCACGTTCTCGCCGTACATAACCATGGATACTGTCCCCTCACCGCTCCTCCAGGATCACCTCGATGTGAGTCGTCGGAGTATTAAACGGAGTCGCGCGACCGAAGGCGCGCGGTATCCAACCTCGGATCACCCTACCCTTGTGCGCCGCTATGTGCTTTATGTACAAGCGGTCCGTGTCTAACCCCTTGTACTCGGCGTTAGCTTCCGCGTGATCTAGGACGCGTAGGATCTCACGAGCTGCTTTCTCAGGGAATCGACCAGCATCCCATCCGGGCCGTATCTGCCGACGGTGCGGCACCTTCTTCTTGTGTTTCCTGAACGGTACAGCTTCCTCCTTCCTGATCACTCGACGTAGGAACTCTTTGGCCCTGTCTAAGGGCATCCCACGGATTGCCCGGCATATTTCACGTGCGTGCTTCGGAGAGATCCTCAACTCTCGTATGAAGGCCTTCGCGGTCCGTTCATCGTCAAGCTCTTCCGGTGGGATTGAGTAGTGCCAGTGCTTGGTCTTCGGCATAATCCAGTACCCCCCGTTTCCGGATTCACCGCCGGCGCCCGGGTGCTCTTAAATCGTCATCGGGAGACGGTCGGGGGGTCGACATTGACGCGTGTGCTTGGGATTCAGCTTGGGAACACTGGGACAGATTACTGTGTTATGAATGAAGATGGGGATTGGGAGATCGTAGTGCGGGAGGAAGGGGTTTTCGGCAAGATCTCGTGCGTGTTCACGCTGGAGGAGAGCCGACGTGCACTGCGGAAGGAGATAGCCCCCAGAGTAATCGAGCGTGTGCAGCGCGTTGATCCAGACCTCGTGGTTGTGGGGACTATCGTCGATGAACTCGGACTGATCCTCGGACCCATGATCCATCAAAAGACGGGTGTACCGACGCTGGCAGTGTACGGGGACCCCTGGGGGGCACCTGACGGGGACGCGGTAGGTGCACCGTACTGCGTCGCGGAGGAGTATCCGAACTGCGTACATGTGGACGTAGGAGCAATGGCTGTAGTGACTCCGATCAAGGACGGAAGACCAGACTTCGAGGAAGCCGTGGTCGGCGTCGGCACGTTCCCGCTCGACTTGGCCGCACGTGAGCTATTAGGGAAGGAATACGATGAAGGTGGCAGGAAAGCCGCTGAGGGAAAAGTCGACGAGGACCTTCGAAGGGAGTTGAAAAGTGTCGACGTCGACGGGAAACCCGTCTTCGGGCGTGTGAGAGGTAGCCTAGCCCCAGTTCCGCCGGAACAAGAACGAGTCCTGAGAAGCCATATTCGAGATGCCGAAGCGCCAGTCGAAGACGTACTCCGTACCCTGGTAGAGATCGTAGCAGAGACTATCGTCACTAACGCGGCACAGTACGGCATGAACTTGCTGATTCTCTCCGGGGGTGGTGTTAAAAACGAACTCTTAAAGCGGAGGGTGTCGGAGCTTTGGGAGGGAGACGTCTCGATCTTCGCCGGTGAAGAGTTGGAAGTTCGAGGCTTATGCCTCCTAGGCTTCCGGTACCTGGAAGGAGAACCCGTTCCGGCATTACCGTGTGAGGGGGGAGTCGGACGTGGCGGAAAGGCGTGAGGAGGGTGTACCAGAGCCAGAAGTGGAGATCCAGAACATCGTAGCATCCGTCGACCTCAAAGGGGAAGTGAACTTGGACGAGTGCTCCGTGATATTACGTGGGGAATACGAACCGGAACAGTTTCCGGGACTCGTGTACAGGCTCGAAGACATCGGTACCGTGGTATTGATCTTCAGATCCGGGAAAATGGTGTGCACTGGTGCTAAGAATAGGGAGCAGATTTACAAAAGCGTCGAGAGGGTTAGGGAAGACCTGGAGAAGAAGTGCGGGGTGAAGTTCCACGGAGAACCCGAAGTGGAGATCCAGAACATAGTAGCGTCGATCGATTTCCACGTACCACTGGACCTGGACACGATCGCGGAAGTCTTGGTGGGAGACGAGGACGTCGAAGGGATCGAGTACGAACCGGAGCAGTTCCCAGGGCTGGTGCTGAGACTGAAGGAACCCACGGTGGCGATGCTCCTGTTCTACTCCGGTAAGGCCGTATGTACGGGGGCTAAGACCGAAGAGGAACCTGAGAAAGCCGTGAAGAAGATCGCGGAGAAGATCGAGAAGTACGGGCTGAAACTTACGGGGTGATGGGCCGAGCTATCACTATCGGGACGTGATCGAATCCGTTCAGGAACTCTTCATCCAGCGATTCGAGATCGCCCACTTCTTCCAAAGCGTCATAGACCGTCCTGCCCGCCCCCTTCGTCCGCACGTCTTCGGCCATATCCAGTAACTTGATGGCCTCCCGCACCGAAACATTCCCTGCTATAGCGATGGGGGTCGGGCCAACAGTCTTGGCCAGTAACCTACCCACTAGAAAACCGATTACCCCGGTACCCGCAACGATGTCTGGATGAGCCCTCGCCACCGTGGTGAACAGTATTCCGAGAATTTCATACGTTTTGTCCGTATCGCCGACGACAACTGACACGTCGACGTCCCGACGACGGCGGAGTTCCTCGCGGAGTTCCCTCGCCACTCGATCCGCGGACTTGGGGACCGGGGCCGCGTAGTATCCAGGCACGTTCCCGACATCACAACCCGCCTCGGACGCAGGTTCTAAAGCATGCAGCAGACCGAACTCCTCTAGGATCATTTGCTTGTGCCGGGATCCGTCCTTCAACGGATAGTTACGCAAGTTCTCGATCGTTTCCGTACGCATCGGAGGATCCATGAGAGGGCCTAACAAGGGTCCTAGGATCCTGCCCCAAAATATCCTCATCCACAGTACTACCAAGAGTCGTGCCAGTACGCCCGGTTCGTACCCGCGCTCGTCAATGAGCTCGCCCTCGGCGACGGCCACAGCCTTCTCCGACAATAGCAGGACGTCCCCGTCCTTAAGTTCGATCCCACGTAACGCTTCCAACGCGTTCCCGACGGTGCCTGATCCCACCTTCCAGTAACGGCTTTTAACTGGGATCAACCTGTATTGGGCGTCGGACATTATCGGCGACCACCGACGACTTCGTTACGTGGGGGTTGCGACACTTGATCGACAGGCTCGCGAAGAAGTACTTAACGCCCGAAAAGGTGGTCGAACTCGGTTTCCAGGTAACCGAAGAGCTAGTGTTGAAAGCTCTGGATTTAATCCGAAACGTAGAAACCGAAGCCAAACTCGAAGGCGATTCGTATAGTTTCAGGGTGCGGGACGAGAAGGATCGGTACGAGATCAGTGCATCGGGTGAGTTCCAAGACACTGGATTCACGCTGGAGTTCGAGAAGAGGGTCCTCGACACCCGGGTGAAGGGACGTATTAAGGTCGAAGGCGAGCGGACGGTGGACTTCATGCGTAGACTACTAAGTATTCTTAGGGAGGGTGGGGGGTCGTGAGGGGGCCGGCAATATCCCTATTGTTGGTACTGGCGGCGCTCATCACGACCCCCGCAGCGGCGACGGAGGTGACGGAAGGGACGGCTGTAGCGAAGCCGGCGGGGACCTCGCAAGAAGGAGTGACACAACCTGGGCAGACGCTGCAAGCGTCGGGAACCTTGCTCCATCAAGTAGTACCTAAAGCACTCAGTTACATCGCGGTGGGAGCAACCCTCTGCATGATCCCCAGTCCAAGCGCTCAGGAGGTGGGTGCTGACCTCACCCAACTGGGAGTAGAAGCACTGGCGTTGGCTGCCGCGGTGGATTATAACGCGCCGATACGTTACTATCTGGCGTACGAGTTCAACACCACGTACGGGAAGTTGTCGTCGTTCACGTATTGGACTGGAGTTTGCCTCGACGCCGCAGTGACCGTCGGTATGAATTTCGCGTTACAATCGATGCTGCAACCTGTAGCCGCGAACTTGAACGTACCGCCAGACGCTCTCAAGAACTACATGACGCAGGCCTGCAAGCTTATCGCTAAGCTGCGGTCGGAACCTGTGGACGCGGATGACGTCGTACCACTGATCGACTCGTTCATACAGATCGTGGGATACGGTGCACAAATCCAACAAGACGAGAAGCTCGAAGTAGCGAGCGCGGTGGCGACGTTTCTCAACGGGATAAGAACGAACCCTGTGGTCCTGATGTTATCAGACGTCTGTAACTCAATCTCCCGATACCTAGGCATCAGCCCGTCCAGTGGCATAAAGCGATGGGTTGAAGCATTGTTAACACCAATGGTTCCGGACGTGTTCGGGATTCTATCGGATGTACGAGAGATCGTAAACAAAATCAATGACGCCATGCTTGGGCTCAAGGCCGTTATGAATCCCACGAAGTTCGTTCAGGAAACCGCAGAAGCTATCGTGGACAGTACGATAAACGCCTTGAGACCTATAGCCGAGAAGGCCACCGATTTAGGGCTTTCCAAGGAGAGCGTAGAGAGAGTTCTAAAGGACTTAAAGTCTGAAATTATTTCGACTATTAATGGTATCGTTGCCAGATATGAACCTGTAGTTCGGGTGATGGGTGCGATGATGACTATTATCTCGATGATGGGTACCGTCAACTCGTTCAACAAGTTGATTCAAAGGCTGTCGAAGTTAGCCCTGATGGCTCGTAGCTTCGGTGTCTCCGTACCAAGTCCAGTAGAGCCACAGGAAGAACTGAGACGAGCGCTTAATGTGCTGCAGCAAGGTAGGGTCGGACCACCACCGCTACCGTTCTGACCACGGATCGGCCAGTGCCTCAGCAGCCGCCGCCATACCCGGCTCTCCCGCTATCTCACTGGCACATTCAAGGAGCCGCACGACCTCCTCCAACCAGTCCGCGATGTCGGTAGGGTACGCCGTTATTCCGTATCTGTCCTCCAGGACCCTGGGGATGGCGTACACGGATTTCCCTTCGAGTCGCACCTTCAGCGCGAGCTCCGACGCGCGCTGGCTGACGTGCTCGCAGTGAGGGAAGGCATTACATCCACAATCCAACTCCTTCATCAGCGAGACCAACCTCTGCTTCTCCTTCGGCGGAAGCCTTTCGATCACCTCCTTCCGTTCCGAGTGTATCACGCTCAGAGCGTCGTCCAGTCTCGATGGAATTGACATGCGGGTGGCCCTTTCCACCGCACGCTTGACTGACGGTGACAGTTGGAACCTTTCGAACGGACGTACCGAGACGACCGCCCTAAGTGGATCCGAGCCCGCCCTGGCGGACAGCTCGTGGACGGTCTTGGGACCCGTGAAATAGCGGGCCGCGACACGACCTTTATTTGTAGGCTCGAACCCTTCGACAAAACCCATCTCCCGAAGCTCTTTCATCCTAAGCATCGGATCCCCAGCGAAGCCCAGTGATTCGTCACATACGCGCTCGAGCTCGCCCGGAGACTTCACCGCTCCGCTGACGAGGTGTGCGAGCACTTGCTCTCTCTCGTCCTCATCGTCGTACTCGACTTCTACGGGTTCCGGTTCGGACTCGAGGAGTGTGAAGGCTACCTTATCCTCGGTCTCACTTTGGGAACGGTGGTAACGGCGACCCGGCTCGACCATCAGAACGACCTTACCACGGTCGTGGTATCCGGGTCGGCCCGCACGACCAGCCATCTGATGGAATTCGCGCGGTGTGAGCCATTCGATGCCCATAGCCAGGCTCTCAAAGATAACTTGCGAAGCCGGGAAATCCACGCCGGCCCCAAGGGCTGCCGTGGTCACGACTGCGGCTAGTTCACCGCGTTCGAAAGCACGTTCGATGGAGCGGCGTCGGTCGTAGGGAAGTCCCGCGTGATAAGGGGCGACATCTAGTCCCGTTCTCTCGCTGAGGAAATCAGCCAATCGATGGGTGTTTCTGCGCGAATACGTGAAGACGATAGTCTGACCCCTATACCCCGTGGAATACTCGGTCTCCCATTCAGACTCCATGAGTCTGGCGATTCTATCCCACTTCTGTCGACGATCCTGATTGATCACGAGGTGGTACTCTAGGGGTACAGGGCGGCGGTTGTGAACTATCGGTTCAGCATCCAAGTACTCGGCGAGTTCTTCTGGGTTCCCCACGGTAGCCGAGAGGCCCAACAACTGTGCATCGGTCAGTGTCTTAAGCCTGCATATAAGACCGTCAAGGCGTGGACCTCTCTCGTCGGCCAGCGTATGTATCTCATCGATGACTACGACGCCGATATCGTCAGGGTCTATGGTCCCAGTTCGGAGGAGGAAGTCGAATCCCTCGTAGGTGCCGACTATGATGTCGGCGTTAGGTGGCGACGGACCACGTTCAGGTCCGGAAAACTCCTTCAATCTCGCCGCGCCGACCTGTAGTCTGACTCCTATCCCTAGTGGTCGTCCGTACTTTTTCATGAATTCCCGGTGCTTCTGGTTCGCCAGGGCCACCAGCGGCGCCAGGTAAACCATCTTACGACCTTCTCGGAGGACTTCGGTGAGTCCGGCGAGCTCCGCCACCAGCGTCTTACCGGAACCCGTGGGAGAGACTACCAGCAGATTCTGACCTTCGAGGAGTCCTCGCTCAACGCATTTCGTCTGGACCGGGGTTAGCTCCTGATACCCGATCCTTTCGAGAACTCGACGCAGCTCCTCCGGGATGTCGAGCTCGGTCAGTGGGAGGCGGTGTTCCTCCTCGTCTTCGGCCTCCACCACCTCCCATCGCGTTTTATCCTCTCCCTCGGCGGGATCGAACGTCGGGTCCACCATCTCAACGACACGATCTATGTCACGGAGCTCATGTAAGAATCTCTCGAGCTTTTCGAGAAGGGTCTGGGAAAAGCCGGGTACTCGGAACCTCAACTCCTCTTCCAGAATTTCACGGGCGCAACGCTCGCACACCTCGACGTCACCGAACCAGTACCCGTCCCTCAACACGGTCACTCGATCGGACGCGAGGCATCTCCGACAGAGTTCCCTAACCTCAGTTTTCTCCCCCATAACTCGACCGGCCACCTTCGCAACGTCGGGGAGGGCGATTTTCATATCCGCTTTCCGTAGCTCGTTTAACACGCGGGCGGGTGGCGTTGGTTCTCCTTCCAAAACTCCCCGAACGGGTTCACCGCTTCCGGAGAGCTCCAAGTGACCCTCGATCGATATCTCGGCACCGTCCTCCGGATCACCCTCTGCTAACACGAACCTAAGCTTTCCACCCTTGTACTCCGTGAACACTGCGATTATCACGTTCGTTTCCCCTACGCTCGGATTTTCTCGACTTTCATCAAGGTACCATCCGGATAGTACTCCGGTCTCAATACGTATACACGACCACGCTCGATCTCGATGAAACAGGGCTGGTGAAGCCATACTCGAACCGCGGTAGGCCCATGCAGAGGTATTACGAGGCTTCCGGGCACTCTGATTGAACTAGTGAAGCAGATCGTCGAGGGGATCACCACGGGAACAATCCGACCGTCCAGACGTGCGGGGTACCAAGTGACGCCCCAATCAACGCCGGGGAACGCCGGAGCTTCGGTGGGTTTGAACCTCTTATTCCGAACCTCTAACGTGATTTCGGGGATCATCAGGGTATAGCCGGCGAACGGTATCCAAACGTCGGCGACGACCCATCCGGATATCGTCAGCTTACCGGAGTACAGTACGGGCAATCCAGCCCGGAAATACGGATAAGCGTACTCCAGGTCCTCGGTTAGAGCCCCGACGCTCGACTCGCGAAGTTCAGGTGGTAACTTCCGTGATCCCAAAGATCTGCCGGTTCTCGGATCTATAGCGATAGCCTGATCATCTCCCTCACCTACGAGTACGATCACTCTATCCTGCAATACGTCCAGGGTTAGGAAGGACGTATCCGCTCGGTGTGTCTCTGCGATTCGCCGCAGCGAGGTTTGATCCAAGAGCACCGCGGGTACGAGAGTGTGGACTTGTCTGACGTGCTCTCCCGAGACGTACTCCCAGACCCGGATGCTGACGTTAGTGAAGTGATCCGTAGTTAGGCCTAAGGTGAAGGTCACGGAGCATAGTAGTAGGGAACTCAATAAGATGGGCTTGAGACGGTTTTTGAGCACTCGACACACCTGGGTGTGATCCTTCCACGGCAGACGCGACATCTTGTGTAGGTACCAGACGATCCAGCTTAGTGTGATGATCATTGGAAGAAGACACAATGAGATAACGGGGTACGTGATCAACACGACGACTAAGTATACGAGGAGCAACGAGGTAGTGCGTAGTCCGTGAGAAACCAAGGCGGACTGTAGGAGTCTCTTGTCGACTCGATACTCGGAGACGTCAAGTATGGTAACGGCTAATTGAGACATCACACTCATGAACACTCGGACCTTAAAAACAGGCCCGAACAGTACCGCCGCGGCGAGCACCCATCGGCTCGGATCGCCGGAGAGTACCCATCTCAACACCTCCAGGGCTGGAAACCCAGAAAGCAGTGTGGAGAGGCCGACTATTTTGGCCGCCTGCCATGCGAGCCACCACCGAAGTGGAACCGGAGAAGGAGACGTCCCGGAGTACCCATGTAGTAGGATGTTCACGGACGAGTACCCTGGAACCCGCCGAATCGAACACGCTGACAGTACCAAGCATAAGCCGTAGTGATACAAGGCGCGCTCTGCGTCCTTCCACGTGGGAGCTTTTGCGACCGATTCGTATCCGCACAAGGATAATATTGTTAAGCCGGCGATTAAGGCGACCGCGATCAGCATCTTCATTGCTACTGTCGCCAATCGACGAACTCCCCGGGGTGATCTGCGTGCCGGCGCCTATCGAGGTGGGAAGGATCTGCGTGAAAACTGCGGGTAGAGAGGCGGGCAGGTACTGCGTCGTAGTGGACATCGTTGATGAGAATTTCGTGATTATCACAGGACCTAAGGACGTGACAGGTGTCAAGCGTCGCCGCTGTAACATCAAGCACCTGGAACCGACACCAGAGAAAGTCGACATCGACCGGGGCGCGTCCGACGAGGAGGTCAAGGAAGCGCTGGATGAAGCCGGCCTCCTGGACATCATGAAGGAAGGCATAGTGAGTGGATCGTGAGGGGGGCCATATGGTGGCCAAGATCTACGGCGATGAGGACGCCTCTCTCGAACCCCTCGAGGACAAAACGGTTGCTGTGATCGGATACGGATCGCAGGGTAAGGCCCAAGCGAAGAACCTCCGAGACTCCGGTATAGACGTTATCATCGGCGTACGTGAGGGAGGACCGTCTTGGGAGCGAGCCAAGAAGGACGGTTTCGAAGTGCTACCGATCTCGGAAGCCGCCGAGGCAGGCGACGTGGTTCACATACTGGTACCCGATGAGGTACAGCCGCAGGTTTACCGTGAGCACATCCATGACAACATGGAGAAGGGAAACGTGCTCAGCTTCAGCCACGCCTACAACATCCACTACGGTCTCATCGAGCCTCCGGAGTACGTCGATGTTATCCTGGTGGCCCCGAAAGGGCCGGGACATATGGTACGCAAGCTGTACACCGAGGGGTTCGGTACTCCGGCCCTAGTAGCAGTACATCAAGACTACACCGGTGAGGCGATGGACCTAGCCCTCGCAATGGCCAAGGCGATGGGGTTCACCCGCGCCGGCGTGATTAAGACGACGTTCCGGGAGGAGGTGGAGACCGACCTCTTCGGCGAGCAGGTAGATCTCGTCGGCGGAGTCCTGTACATGATCCTCTACGCGTTCGAGACCCTGGTCGAAGCGGGTTACCAACCCGAGGTCGCCTACTTCGAGACGTTACACGAGCTGAAGCTCATCGTCGACCTGATTTACGAGAAAGGCCTCAGTGGGATGCTCGATAACGTCTCCAACACCGCCGAATACGGAGGGCTCACCAGAGGTAAACGGATCATCGACAAGGGTGAGATGAGGAAGGTGCTGGAGGAAATCCAGAGTGGCGAATTCGCCCGCGAGTGGACGCTCGAAAACGAGTCCGGTCGTATCGTCATGAAGCGTCTCCGGGAGAAGATAGAGAACCACGAAATAGAGAAGGTAGGTGAGCGATTGAGGAAGATGATGGGGTTTGAGGACTAAGTCCATATCGGAAATTCCCAAAAAGGTAATATAACGTCCCGTTCATACCGGTGGCAGGGGTGAAACCGCCGTGAAACGTGTGCTTCTGGCGCTGGCCGTGGCGCTGGCCGTCGCCCTAGTAGGCGGCGCCGAAGCCAAAGCCTACCCAGGTAAGTACACCATCAAGCCGCAAATCCAGTCCGTAGAGGCGCCAACTCAAGTGCAGCTGGAGAGGAATCAGACGACCGCCGATGTAACCGTGACGGCCACAATCACATGGACTGGTAACTACCCGTACACGATCAAGCGCACTCCAACCACGGTGACGTTCGCGGTCGACGGGCAGGTAGTCGACACGAGGACGATCAACCCGCCGTACAAGCTCGGAGACACCCGGACCGTGAGCGCGACCCTGAAACTAACCGAAGGTAAGCACACGATCACCGTGACCGCGAAGTTCCCGGACCTACCGCAGTACGGGATCACCGGTGGAACTGCCACGCAGAGCGTCGAGGTGACCGTAGTAGCTCCGAAGCCGGTAATCCCGACACACTTGGCGGGAGCCGTGGTCAAGGACCTACTGCTAGCGGTGCCAGCGCTGATGCTACTGGACCCGTTCATGGGATACCCGCTCAGCGACATGCTAGGCTACAAGACGGACCTACAGAACTTCCTGGACGACCTAGGACTCAGGGAGTTCGCTGAGAACGACGTAGGCGCCGTTCTACCGGCGATGGTGCTGGCAACCGACCTGCTGGCGGGTTGGGGTCTAGACCACAACGTGATGCCGAACACGCTGTCGATGCTCGACGTGGGCACTATGGCGGGCGCGGTGGTGGCGCCGCTGCTGTACATGGTGGGCAGCCCGTTCAGTGACTTGATCGTAGACATTGCGGAAGATCTAGGGCTAGGAGGTACGGCCGAGGTATCAGTGGCCAGCGCGATCGGCCTAGCGCTACCGACTGTAAGTACGGTGCTGGGATACTTGGCCGACAAGGGCGTAGCGACCGCAGCGCAGATCGTGGCGCCAGTGGTCAAGGCTCTGGACCAGCTGCTGACGATGCTGGCCTCGCCGATAGCGGGGTACCTCGCCTAAACCACCACATTTTCTTACGCCCCCAAGCCGGAATTGTTATCGAAATCATAACAATTCTTACATGGTTTTACTCGAGGGATGATGATTCTGGCCTTCGCCGAGCCGGATGAGGCACGAGCTGCTGATCCGGAGGTGGCGGAATGAAGGATATGCTATGGTGGTTGTTGACGGTAGTCTACGCGCCGGACTTCGAGAAGTGGATGCGCTGGTGCCCTGTCGTGTGCAGCCATCCCCTCTCGTATTACTCGGCGACTGACGTCCATTATCCCCCGCTAGGATCGCTGTTACCCGCCCTCGTGTGGTACGTCGGCACCAACATGCTGGGGCTTAGCCCTCACACTTGGGAGTTCCGAGTGTTGTGGAAGATGCCGACATGGCTCGGCGCCATAGTGTGTATTTACCTGATTCGGTGGGCCGGGGTTGGAAAAGTTGGGATATTAATAGCCGCCGCCTCGATGGCGTATCCGTGTGTGTTCTGGCAACTGGACACTATCTCGATGGTACCGGCGCTGGCAACCGCAGTATGTGAAGGTAAGCTGGCCGGCTTGTGCGCAGCGACGGCGTTATGGATGAAACCAACTGCAGGTATAGTCGCCCTTCCGTTCCTCCGGCGGCAATCGATCCCCACGTTTCTCCTAGCTTCCGTACTAATATGCGGACCCTACCTCGTCGCTAACGGTTGGGACTTCATCTACGATGTCGTAATCTTTCAGGCTAAACGTCCTCCTCAGAACTGTTCCATTTGGACCCTAGTAACATGGCATCCAGGGCTCGAAGACGCCGTCGGGATGCTCTCCGTCGTCGCCCCACTGGCAACGCGAGGGAACCCAGAACTCGCGGCCGGGTGCATCGGACTAGCGTTGTTAGCGTTCTCCAAAGTGGTGAACCCGAACTACTGGGCTGTCGGGTGTCCGATGGTGTGCCTGATATCGTGGAAGCAAGGGGCTATGGTTCTCTCGACGGCCGCTTACTTTCTCACCGCCTCAGCGGTGTCCATAGCAACTACGAAGGAGTACTACAACGCGGAGGACGGGCGCCGGTACGATATCAGAGAGTTGTTCATCCCACCACCTACCACCGATCTCTCTATGGGAAACGCCGCCGCGAGGCACTTACTAGAAACTTCGATCCTATACCACTTTCTGGTGACTTCCTGCCTGTACATTCGGAATCTGAGGAAACTAGCGGTAAGTTCATATGCCTCATTCCCTACCGAGCACCATGGCCCGGTCGAACCGGCGCGGGGGACGCGGGAATCCCGAGGATGATCCCGCGTGGGCTCCGCCGGGCTACAGGTGCGCGGGTGAGAGGGCCGTCGGTGGCCCAACCGTGATCCCGCGCGCCTACCTCCCCGCTGTACTCGCGGGGGGAAACGAGTCGCGAGCTTTCCAAGGTCGATTCGTCGACCCTTGGTTCTCGGAAATTAGAACCGGGTATGTGATATTGGACGGAGGTAGGTTGCTCGGAGTGACGCGAGATGAACCCGAGCACGCCGATGTTATCGACGTCGACGGGATCATCTGCCCTGGGTTCGTGGACGCTCATGTCCACGTGGAAAGTTCCGGACTGAGGCCGGCCCGATACGCCGAGATCGTAGTACGTGAAGGTACTACGGCCGTCGTTTGGGACCCTCACGAGGTCGTGAACGTCTCAGGCGAGCTCGGACTTGAATGGGCCGTCAAGACAGCGGAAGAGGCACTACCGTTTAAGTTCTATATCGCGCTACCGTCGTGCGTCCCGGCACTAGGACCTCCCTATGAAACTGTGGAAGGCGAGATTACGGTCGACGTGGCTCGAAGGTTTGCGAGCCATCCGATGGTAGTTTCCGTAGGAGAGTTGATGGACGTCGCTGGAGTCATGGAGGGAGAAAAGGACGAGTTCATCGGGCTGAAGAATCTGTACGGCCTAACGGTAGACGGACACGCCCCAGGCCTCACAGGGTTCGAAGCGATGCGATACTTCGCGGCCGGCCCTGAGACAGATCACGAGTGCTCGACGGCGGAAGAATTCATTTCAAGGCGGGAGCTCGGGATCTGGACCTTCGTCCGACAGGGCTCATCTTCGAAGGACTTGGAAGTAGCACTGGAGACGTTAGAGGATCTCCGTGGTGTGTGCTTCGTCACCGACGATCTGCACATTAAGGACATGGACGAAATATCACTCCGGAAAATGGTGGGGCGTGCAATCGAGGCTGGTTTCGATCCGTTGGAGTCCCTCAGCACGGTCACGTTGAATCCGTCACTGTGTTATGGCTTACGATCAGGACGTTTGGCACCCGGGTTCCACGCCGACATAGTGGTGGTCGAAGACCTCGACGAGAGCATGGAACTCACGGACGTGTGGATCGGTGGCAAACGTTCGGAACATGTCCGGTTCCGAGACGCGGAGGCTGAATTACCCGACGTCGAACTCTCCGTCGACCCTAGGAAGGTGTCGTTTCAGGACGGAAAATACGAGGTGAGGTGCATCGGACTTGTGAGAGGTTCCATCCGCACGGAAGAGATCGTACGAGAGGTTACCGTCGAGGACGGTGTAGTGAAAGACGACGACGTGGCGTTTCTGGTCGTGTCGGACCGATACGGGCAGGGCAGCTGGTCGATAGGGTTCGTAGAAGGGTTCGAGGAGCTCGGCTGCGCCCTGGTGTCCACGGTAGCTCACGACTCACACAACGTGGTGGTCGCGGGTAGACGCCTCGATGACGTGCGTAAGGCTCTGCAGCTCGTCTCCGAAGTGGGAGGGTGCGTAGGAGCCGTCGCGGGAGACCGAGCCGAGTTCGTACGACTAGATGTGGCTGGGTTGATGAGTTCCTCAGATCCTGAGGAGGTGAAGAAATCCTACGAGGACGTGCTTGAGTTGATTAGATCTAGTTCTGGTGTCGATTGGGACCCGTTCCAGGCTCTCTCTTTTGTGACCCTTCCGGTTATACCGGAACTGAGGCTCACGGATCGAGGGTTAGTAAAGGTGGAGCCGGACGAGATCCGCTTCGTCGACGTAATCATCGACGGGGATCCAGTCGAGTGATCTTAACTGGACGGGTGGTCAGAGATCCGTCGGGCTTGTAGACCGTGTGACAGAGCCACCGTTCGTCATCGCGTTCTGGATAATCCGAGCGGTAGTGAGCTCCACGGCTCTCGGTCCGGTAGAGGGCGGACCGCGCGACGGCGATCGCCACCTCTACCATGTTGCGCACCTCTAAGACCGGTCGTAATCCGTATTCATCGTCTAGACCGGACTCCACGGTCTCCTTAAGCTCGTTAAGGATTTTGATCGCCGTCTTAAGACCTTTCTCGGACCTCTCCAGACCCACGTGCTCCCACATCGTCTTCCGGAGTTTCTCGCGCACTAGAATAGTATCCTCTTGACCGATGGTTGACCAGATCTCGGACTCCACAGCCGGTGCGTCGGTCTCGCGCACCTGTATCCTACGACCTCGTCTCCTTAACTTCAGAGCGAGTTCGGCGGCAGCCCTCCCGGCACGGCACCCGAAAACCTGTGTATCGGCCAGGGCGTTTCCGCCGAGTCGGTTCGCTCCGTGGATGCCTCCCGTCACCTCACCACACGCGAAGAGACCCGGGATCGGCGTCTTCCCGTCAGTGCCGATCGGGATTCCTCCCATGAAATGATGGGCCGTGGGGGCCACTTCCATGGGCTCGTTTCGAATGTCCACGCCCACGCGCAGAAACTGCTTGAACGTGGTTTCAAGCCTCCCTTCTATCACCTCATCGGGCAGGTGAGTGACGTCCAGATAGACTCCGCCGTGCTCTGTCCCACGTCCCTCTTTGATCTCTTTGTAAATAGCTCGAGCTACGACGTCACGTGTCGCCAACTCCATTCTTTCAGGATCGTAGCGCTTCATGAAACGCTCGCCTCTGGCATTGTAAAGTCGTCCTCCCTCACCCCTAACGGCTTCCGTAACCAGGACTCCGCGAACACTATCGGGATACACCATTCCAGTGGGATGAAACTGAACCATTTCCATATCAATGAGCGGACAACCGGCGCGTAGGGCCATAGCGTACCCATCACCAGTTTTGTGGACAGGGTTCGTGGTGACTGGGTAGAGTTGACCCGCGCCCCCTGTGGCTAGAACAGTGGCGTAGGCCGTGATGACGATGGCGTCCTCGGTTTGAAGGTCCACGCATACCGCGCCCACTACCTTTCCGTCGTGATCCCGAATCAGTCCGTACCCCATCGTGCGTTCCAGAACGGTGATACCGTCGAGGCGGCGAACTTCGTCTAGCAACGCCATCATTATCTCGTGTCCAGTACGGTCACCGGCGTAGCAAGTACGGGGCTTAGATTGACCACCGAAAGGGCGCTGGGCCAGGGTGCCGTCCTCGTTACGGTCAAATACGGCTCCGAAATTCTCCAGGTCGAGTAAGCGCTTAGGTGCTTCCCGTACGAGGATTTCCACCATGTCCTGATCGTTGAGGTAGGCACCCCCCTCGACGGTGTCGCGGAAGTGAGCGTCGAAGGAGTCATCCGGGTCGGTTGTGCGTAAGACAGCGTTGTAGCCCCCTTCCGCCATAACAGTGCATCCGCTCCTACCCATGGCACCTTTGGAAACGATTACTACGTTCAGACCCTTTTTGGCGGCCTCGATCGCCGCACGGGCGGCCGCGCCGCCACCTCCGATCACGAGCACATCACACTCCAGATGTTCCAAGACGATCACCTCTCCCTCAACCACTCAAGCATGTACTCGAGAATTCTGTCGGGTAACTCACCCCTGTTGGAGAGCGTGACCCGAAAACGCACGACGTCGGTGCGTTTCTCCCTAAGATCCACTACGACAGGATGTCGAGATCGTTCATGCACTACGAAGATCGCGGGTGTATGCGCGTCGGCCGCCCGTCTCACGGCGCCTACGAACGTGTTCGACTTGAGCTCCATGGGGCCGACCTCGTCGACGATCACAACGTCGGTCCCTTCCACGGCACGTTCGATGGATTCGGCGGCCCGTTCGAGGTTATCTATGAAAACCCCATAGCGGCCGACTCTGGGCCCCGAAGCTCCTTCTCTCGCAAGTAGGTATCGGTCACCCTCGGTGAGGTCGACGATCTCGAAGCCTATCCGTCGACCACTCTCCCTGATCTCGGGGCAATAGATTCCACCGACGGTATAGCCCTTCTCCTCTAGAACGTTACGAACTTTGAGACAAACCGTGGTCTTGCCAATACCGGGACGACCGGTAAGAACGACGTTATGAGGCAGGAAATAGGGCCCCCGTGGTCGGTTAACCGAATAGGGCTCCGAGACCTGCTGCCGCCTCTTCTTCCTCCTCTTCTTCCACTTCTTCCTCTTCGGTTTCCTCTTCTTCCTCTTCCTCCCGCTCGACCGCTTCGGCTGATCGGCTCACCATCTCTAATAACTCTTCGTCGAGGGCTTCTTCGTCCACCTCGGCGATAGCTCCCGCCAATGCCAGCATCTCTCCGTGAGCCTTGGCCAGGATACATCCCATGACCGTTTCATCCGGTACTGGCACTCCCGCGTTGACTGCCAGGTTGAGCGCCTCCGCGTGCGCCTTCGAGACGATAACGTCCGCAGTCTCCGCCGTCGGTATAGCCGCGTTGATCGACAGGTTAAACGCGTGCTGCGCGGCTTCCTTGACCATGTCTTCGTACTCGTTGAAGTCGATCGCGAGGTCGTCGCGCTCGAAGAGCGTCCCTTCGGCTACGATCGCTACGATATCGACTCCTACCTCCATCGGCTCGATTTCGAGCTTCTTAAGGATCTCAGCTGTCTTCTCGTCTATTTCCTCCCCCTCCTTGACCAACACAGTATCCTTAGTGATGACTACCTTTCCGTCCTGGATCTGAGCCGGTAGACCGGCCTGCTGGAGCTCGCTTACGATCGGTCCGGGTTCAAACGGTGTGGGGCCTTCCGGTACGACGATATCCTCTGGAGCGATGTCACCTGGCTTAGCGGGCGCTGAGGCTTTGCTCTCCTCCAGAAGCTTGTACAGCTTGAATGGATCGAAATTCGTGAAGATAAACGCCACAGGACCCTCGATGTAATCCAGTAGTGGCTCCAGTTCGGGTCGCTCGTCAAGTTTTTCCTCAAGTGCGATTCGCATCAGGGTGTTCCTAGACATCCTGATGATGGTATCACGCTCGCGGAGCTTAGCCCTGATCTCCTGCAGTTGTGGTGCCGGGATTCCCTCGAGGCTGACGAGGCCCACGTTCTCGTACTCATCCATCAGCTCTTTGAGTTCCTCAACTTCTCTCCTCTTCCACTCCGCGACCTTAGGCTCGTAGCCGGAGGGCGGCTGTCCCTTCGCTTTGACGGTCATGCACAGTCCCCCATCAGTACACCCGCTCCGCCGGGCCCATCGTGGTTTTAACGTACACGGAGTCTATCTGGGCCCAGCTCTTCTCGAGCTCGGAAGTTACCTCCCGGAGGACCGTCATAGCGTTCTCGGCGAGCTGCTCCGGCTCCATGTTCCTGGCACCGATTACCGTGTGAATGACCGGCTGGTCGCGCATCCGTACCCTGGCGGTCCGGTGGGCCCGCTCGATGAGTGCACGGATATCGGCGTTAGGTGGCACTGGCTTGGCCATCTTGCCGCGGGGACCGAGGACGGGTCCTAAAACCCTACCCACGTCCGGCATCAAATCCACCTGGGCATAGAAGAACTCGTGGCGTCGGGCAATCTTCTTGGCTTCGCGTACATTCTCCGCGAGTTCCTCGAGCTTTTCGCGGTTGATGACCGTCGCCCCGACCTTCTCAGCTTCTCGGGCCATCTCACCTTCCGCGATGACACAAACGTTCACGGGCTTGCCGCGACCGTGAGGGAGTACGACCTCTTTGTCGATGCGCTGAGAAGGATCGGAGAGATCGACTCCCTTCACGTTGACGATCATGTCTACGGTCTCGAGGAACCGACGGGGTGGAGAGTACTCTACTACCTTCCGGAGCGGTTCGATCAAGTCTTCCTCGGTAATCGCCACTCCCACTCACCCCTTACCCTTCCTCCTCGTACTTCTCGAACAGGTCATCCCACTTTCCTTCGTCGATTTCTTTCTGAACCTCCTTTGGGTCCTTTCCTTCAACCGTAACTCCCATACTCCCACATGTTCCTAGGATCTCTTTAACCGCTGTCTTCAAATCGTAGGACAGTAGGTCGTCGAACTTCATTTTCGCTATTTTTATCACCTGTTCCATCGAGAGGTCGCCAACTGTTTCGTGTCTAGGTTCATGCGCTCCCTTATCAATACCAAGTTCTGACTTTATTATCGCGGAAGTCGGAGGCGATCCAACTTTCACTTCGAACTCCCTAGTTTCAGTGTCAACTATGATCTTAACTGGCACTTCCATACCTTCGAAGTCTTTCGTCTTACGATTAATCTCTTCAACAACTTCTTGTATATTAACACCGAGCGGACCTAGGGCGGGTCCGAGCGGCGGTCCAGGGTCAGCTTTACCTCCTTCGATGAGAACTTCGACCTCTTCCTTCGGCATTATTACCACACCCCTAATTCGTTAGTTTCACCCTTCGTACTCCTCCTCCCGCAGGAGCCGCAGGGCGTCCATTTTTACCGTTACGGGGATGGGTACGGGGGCCTCTAGCAGCTCAACCGTTATCTCATGACGTGACTCATCCACACTGACGACCCGTGCCTTCTCCCCCTTGAAGGGTCCAGAGAGTATCTCGACGACGTCTCCTTCGCTGATTTCCACGGCCTCGGGCTTAGGCGCGAAGTAGTGTTCAATCTCCTCAAAATCCATAGGTTTCTCAACAATACCGCGCGTATCCGGAAGATCGTGAATTAGATCCCTGAGCTCGTCGGTCAACTCCTCGACTTCGATGATTACGTACCCTCGGAGCTCCTCGGGAGCTATTACAGCCTTTAAACCAGTTTCGATACCTTCCTCTTTGACCTTCCTTCGAGCGCGCATCACGAGCATGTCAGCGGTGGCCTCCTCTCGACCCGCCTGCACGCGGACGGCGTAGAGCTTCGTCGAATCGGTTTCGGCCAATTCAAACTACCCCACTCACCACTCACGTGTAGAGCTCGATCAACTGCACAATCATTCTGATCAGGAACCCCACTCCGCCTACGATGAGGATGCCGAGTCCAGCGATCTTAGCCGATTCTACGTACTCATCCCAGGTAGGCTTCCGGGCGGCTCGAAGGACGCGCTTACAGTCCCGTAACAGGGAGATCAGTTCTTCGTAGGTGCTCACGGAATCTTGGCCCCCCTTAGAGGATCTTCTCCAGGTCCTCGAGTGAGGACGGCTTCTCACCTTCTGGCGATTCCGCACCTCCTTTCGACACCTCCGGGACTTTTTCGGGTCGAGAAGACTCGGCAGTCATCTCCTTCACTTCAGCACGTTTCGGCTGCTTCGGACCTGTGAACATGGCCTCGAGGTCAGCGTCTTCGATCCCAGTAACTATTACGGTGACGCGGAGCACGTCGTTCAGGTCCTCGTCGATCTGAGCTCCCCAGATGACCGTGGCGTCTTCCGACAGTTCCGAAGCTACCAACTCCACGACTTCCTCGGCCTCCTTAAGCGTGAGGTCCTTACCACCGACAATGTTGACCAAGGCTCCGGTAGCACCGCTCACTTCAACGTCGACCAGCGGGTTGTTGAGTGCGTTCTCCACGGCTTGAACGGCCCTGTTACCGGATTCGGAATCGTTCTCGGCTTCGCCTATGCCTATCAGGGCGAAACCTCCGTTCTCCATCACAGCTCTCACGTCAGCGAAGTCGAGGTTCATGAGACCGGGTCGTGTGATCATCTCAGTGATCCCTTTCACGGCGTTGATGAGGACTTCATCCGCCACCTTGAAAGCTGCCGCGATGGGGAGGTCCGGGACGATCTCCAGCAGGCGGTCGTTGGGAATGACTATGCACGTATCGGCCACTTGCCTCAACCGTTCCAAACCCTCAAGGGCGTTTTCTATCCTCCTCCTACCTTCAACCGAGAACGGGAGAGTGACAACACCGATCGTGAGCGCTCCCTCCTTGCGGGTGACTTCAGCGATGACAGGTGCCGCTCCCGTGCCGGTGCCGCCGCCGAGACCGCAGGTGACGAACACCATGTCGGCGCCCTCGACGACCTCTTTGATCTTCTCTATGTCCTCCTTAGCCGCCTCTTCGCCGACGCGCGGATCACCACCGGCACCTAACCCTCGGGTCAGCTCGTATCCGATGAGCACTTTCCGGTCGGCCTTACACGAAACGAGGTCCTGAGCGTCGGTGTTGATCGCTATTACTTCGGCGCCTCCGATACCCTCCTCTTTGAGCCTAGTCGCGGTGTTGTTACCAGCTCCCCCCACGCCGACTACGAGTATCCTGGCCCGGGCCCGCTCAAGGACTTCCATCAACTCCTGATCGTCGTCGGTCCCCCGGGACGACGGCGTGTCGTCGCCCCCTTGCTCTCGTTCGACGCGCTCCAGCGCGTTCTTCACTATCTGCTCCAAGCGTCACCACCCGGCGGCCGTTCTAAGGGCCGCGACGTCGAACTCACCACCCACTACGGGCACTTCGAGGTCGAACTCAGTCAATACCTCGGGGTGGATTTCACCGAAGAAACCCAGCTCCTGCCCGTCAACGAGTACGGCGGCGCACCTTCCATTAATAAATGATCGGTGTTTTCTCTCGGTAATCTCCCACCCGGTGACGCCCAGTTCGCGCAGTAGTGCCTCTGCCACGGACTTAATCTCGGAGAAGCCTACACCGGGACCGGCTATCGCCAGTGCCAGCTTCCACCGGTCTTTGGCACCAGTCTCCGCGTTCTCGTCCTGTTCGATCACCTCTCCGAGCTCGAACACCCGTTGCGGATACGGACGGTGCTTATTGTCCGCGAGGAAACGCATCAGAGATGGGAGGATCCACGTTCGTACGATCGTGTACTCTCTCTGAATCGGATTAGCCAACTTCACCGCGCGGCCATCCGGTTCGAGGCGCATTTTCCGATAGTTCTCTTCCGGACTGATGAGAGTCAAGGAGTTCACTTCGACGAACTTCATCCTCGCGAGAGTATCACGCACGACGTTGATGAATTCGCGTCCCCTATCCGCACGTGATGGCGTGTAAAAGTCAGGTACCGTAGGCTCGAACCGATCGTAATTGTACATAATTCCAGCGTCTTCAATCAGGTCCCACTCGTGAAGTACGTTCGTCCGCCAGGGCCCCACGAAAACCCGTACCACGTCCTCCTCGTAGAGTATCGGTGGGATCTCACGCCAATCAGCCTCGATGTGGTACACATCCGGGAGCGGGTATTCCCTGAGCTCACGCTCACCCTCGGGAACGAGGATGGCCTCGTGCCGAGCGCGTTCCAACAGCTCCTCCAGCTGCTCGCCGGAGAGATCGATCCCTAACAGTTTCCGAGCTTCGCTCACGGGGACGTCCCATACGTCGAGTTCCATCGTCGGAGTTGTCCGCTCGTATGCTCCTAGTATCTCAACGGTAAATACCTCCGCGCCGCGTTCGGCCAGGTTGCACACGATTACGTGGAGCGCGTCCAGCACGGACCGCCAGTCGGTACCGGTCACGTCGATTAGTAGGTCCGTCGTGTCCTGTGTGACCCTGGTGCGTTCTGAGTTTATCACTGGAGGGAACGAAATCACTCCTTCTTCGTCCGCGAGTATCGGAGCTCCACCAGACACCAGGTGGGCGTACTGCCGACCCTTTTCGTGCCGCCTGAGAACATCGGCAGGTGTCATTTCCTCGCCCGGATGATCGAGTGGTTCGAACGCCCACGACCTGTCGTTCGGATCCGCGAGGAAGTACCTAAGAGGTGGCTCTATCGACTCGAAGTCGTGGATACCGATCGCAGCCTTTTTCCTATCTCTCCCTATCACCCAGTGGAGGTGCTCCTGGAACTCCATGAGATGCTCCAAGTCACGCTCGTCCTCGAACTCAACGCCACGGACGACTGCAACCGCGAGGCATGGGCGCGCGTCGAGTACGTTCTCTTCAACCCGTGCTTCCACGTCCGAGCGACGAACGTGGTACTCGGGTATGCCCTTCTCTATCCCCAGAAATCCCTTGAGAGCCCGCGCAACGCCCTCCACGCTATACAGGTCGGGACGGTTCGGAAAGAACTCCGTCTCGATCACCATTTCACGCTCGTCGACTCGCTCCACATCGCTACCTAGCATCGGGATGAGGTTATGAGCTAGCTCCTCGAACGAGACTTCCCTTCCGAGTATTTTCACGAGCTTATCGTAGTGGATCGTGACCACGGGCAACCTCCGACACCCCCGAACGTCTCGGGTACACCGTTAATACTGTTAGCTCGCCGGTCGAGTCGGGGATGAGGACCTACGGCGGTGGCCGAGCGATGAGGGGGGCCTTAACCGCCGACCCGAGGCCTCGGTAAAGCCAGGGCTCGTCACCACTCGGTGTTCCGGCTGCTCGTCATCGGCCGGGGGTGCACGTTTGCCGCGCGTGTATTTGGACGGTAGGGAGTTAGGACTGAGGTTTTCGGCGTGCCACGTGATCCCAGGACATGGTAAGTGCGGTCGATTGCACGGTCACACGTACCATGTATCGGTTGAGCTGCTCGGGGAGCGTACGGAACCACACGGCTTTGTGTACGACTTCGACGAGCTCAAGAGCGCGGTGCGAGAGCTGATAAAGCCCCTGGATCATCGGGTGTTGTTACCGACCGAGTCCGAACTTTTCGAGATCGAGGAATCCGAGGACGAGATCACGGTTCGATTATCGGACGGCAAACGCTACGTGTTTCCTAGGGAGGATGTTGTACTGATCCCTACCAGTTCACTATCGGCCGAAGACTTGGCAGAGTACTTAGCGGACGAGTTGGAGCGCAAGCTATCAGGTGACAATCTGAAGGAACTACGCATCCGGGTGGACGAGGGATGGGGACAGGGGGCAGAGGTCGTCCGACGCCTGGATTGAACGTGTACGAGGTATTCCTCTCACTGCAGGGAGAGGGCAAGTTCGTGGGGGAACCGCAGGCGTTCGTCCGATTCTCAGGATGTAACCTGAGATGCGTATACTGTGACGAACCGGCCTCCCGGAGCAGCCACCGGAGGGCCCCGGTTAGACGTGTGAGCGGAGAGGTGAAACTCGAGCTCCCGGTCCCATGCGGACCGGAGGACGTCGTCGAAGTGCTGGTGAAGTTAGAGGACCTGGAGGATACGTTCGGAATAATCTCGTTAACCGGGGGAGAACCTCTAGTCCAGCCGTGGAGCGCACTGAAGAGGTTGATCGAAGGGCTCCGTGAACGCGGATTCAGGGTACTGCTCGAGACCAACGCCTCGTTGCCCGACCGAGCTCCATTAGTCGACAGATTGGTGGATGCAGTTTCCGCGGACGTGAAATTGCCGTCACACGGTCCCAATATGGAAGATTTTCCAGACCGCTGTCTGAGGTTCCTCGAGAGGATCAACGCAGAGGTTTACGCTAAGGTGGTACTGGTGAACGAAGAGTGTTACCGGCACGCCGAGGGTGCACTGAAGGGACTTCATCGGCTGGGTGTAGAGCCGATATTCCTGCAGCCGGCGACGGGCTCTGAGCACGACCTCGAGGATCTCTGGAGATTAGCCGGGCTGGTGGACTCCGACGTGCGGGTGTTGCCGCAAGTGCACAAGCTTGTGGATTTCATCCCGAAGTGATTGTCCTCGGAGCCACTATTCGGGGCGCCCTTCGCTGGGGGGACGACATCCTTCGATTCTCAGACACTCTGCGGCTACCGCGTGACCGCGCTCGCAGCACCGGTCGGCCGATTCACCCCGTAGAATGCCTTCGATGAATCCAGCAGCGAAAGCATCCCCTGCCCCCGTAGGATCTACGATGTCTTCCTCCGGAACGGGCTCCGGTGCCACTTCCGAGGTCTCGGTCCCTTCTTGGACGATCGCGGGGTCGGGCCCACGGGTGATGATAGTTATTTCCACGAGTTCAGCCAGCCTGTTGAGAGTCTCCTCGACATCGCCCGTCAAGTGAACTGCCTCAGTTTCGTTGAGGAACACGACATCAGCAGCTTCGAAGTACGGTTCCAAATAGGACCAGCCACGCAAGACCATCGTGGCCGGAGAGAAAGTCACCATCAGCTCGTCCGATACTGCCTTCATGGTCCGCTTCAGGGTCTCCAGGGACGTCTCCGATCGTAACCCGATGAACGAACTCGTATGGAGTATGCGAGCTTCACGAATGTAGTCGATATCGACCTCTTCAGGTCGAAGATCGTCGTTGACCCCGGGATCGACTAGGATCCTCCTGTCATCTCCAGAGACCAGACAGAACGCCGTACCGCTGTATCCGTCACCCCTGACGACTCTTGAGGTATCGACACCGTACTTTTCGAACTCCCGAAGTAGAAGATCCCCAGCGTTATCGCTGCCGACCTTCCCGACGAACCCCACTTTCCTCCCGAGGTAGGCGAGCCAACAGATCGTGTTCGCCGCGGACCCACCTCCTCGCTGCACCCTCCGTTCGATAGGCACCGAGTCGTCGCGTTCTGGCATTCGGGGAATGTACAGGAGCTCGTCCAAGTTGAGGGCGCCGAGACCCACTGCGTCCAACACCTCTCACTCCCGAATGCACTCCCGCAGCGGAATCCTGTAGTCGCCGAGTTCACCTCCGAAGTTCCCGGCGGACACTTTGACGACCCCGTCAACCTCCGTGGCGGCTTCAATAGCGATTCCGATCGCTCGCTTTACCGCGTCGAGCGAGACCCCGTTGATCACGATCTCGGGGATCGCCTCGACGCCTTCCGGGACCTTCGAGTCGAGGATTCTATCACGGAGAGTCGGACAGTACGGGTGATTGGTCGTCGGGCCGATGTCCGGGTAGATAGTTTCGGGCTTCGAACCGGCGGCACAGACGTTGAATGGGGTGATGACGCCTTCTACGTCTCGCAAGGCATCAACGGCACGATAACCAGCTTCGAGCGCGGTATCTACGTCCTCGCAGAACAGCCACACTAAACCTCCAGCGACACCTTCCGCGTACCCTAGTCGACGCTCGATCATGAACTCGCCCATCATGATCGGGATGTGGACCATCTCCCGGTCGAAACGTACGTCGGTGTATTCGTATCCGTCGGCGCAACGGCCGATAGGGCGTTCCGTGTCGATGTAGCCGTCCGGATCCTCGCAAGCGTCGAAGACTCTGGTAGTCGGTCGTACCAGGACACCCTGACGTATGCGCTTCCCGAGCTCGTGCTCCAGTTTCTTCACGGCGTCATCGCCGTACTCCACCCACACCTGGGCGACGAACCCAGGACGGTCGTCCGGGGTCTCCTCCGGGTCCAACCAGAGTTCCACGCCCGCTTCAGATTCGCCGAAGACGGTGGCCGGCAGAGCGGCGACGTTCTCAGCAGCCTCACGCAGGGGACGTTCGTCAGCAGCCGTCACAATGAATCGTGCGTACAAACCTTTGAAAGCCTCACAGAACGTGTCTTCTACAGGTACCCCGTTGATCTCCACCTAACTCCCCCCGAGGGGTAGAGTGAAAGTAATTATAAACTGGATCCTCGGTTCGTTGCGGACTGTGTAACAATGAGAGAGTCGGGGCGGAATCCGCTCCCGGCTCCCGGTTAATCGTCATCCCAGCGGTCCGTCCCGCCAGGCCTCTTCACGAGCGCGCGTCGAACCGCCCCGTGCACACTATCCACTTCTTTCCCAGCCGCCCGTACCCGGACCAGCGCCCTGCCCGACTCCACACGTTCCACCGAGATGTCGTAATACTTCAGCTTTAGGGAGTCCAATTCTCCTTCGAGCGCGGCCAACCGTCGCCCGATTTCATTAGGGGATCCTTCCACCACAACCTCGAACTCGCACTCGTCGGAATCGTCCAGTCTCTCTACGGTCTCGTTGACTAGGACGGAGTTTGGGATGACTATCCTACGACCTCTGGACTTCAACACCGTACACCGAATTCGGAGGTCAACAACCTCCCCCGAGTATTCACCGACTCGAATCCTGTCACCAACCTCGAAAGGGCGCTCCAGTGCCAGGTACAGACCCGCTAGTAGGTTCGCAACGAGATCACGGGCAGCTACCGCGATACCGGCTCCGGCCAGCCCCAATCCGGTGACGAGGGCCCAGATGCTCATCCCTAGGGACTCGAGAACTATCGAGAACGCCAGTAGATAAGAACCGTAGAGAAGCGTCTTCTCCACCCACCACCCCAAATCCTGTAAGCCCTCCTCTTCGAGCTTACCCCGAACGACCCTAGCCGCTCGACCCATAATCTTCACGAGGAGCAAGGCTATTACGATCGCTGTGGCCAGCTTCAACGGCTCCACATGTGCCGACGGTAGCTTCATCGACGGCAGTTCCACAGGATGTCCCCCGGGGTGCGGTCGTTGTCAGTGTACCAGGCTGAGCTGAGGATCAAGTCGGAACGCAGGGTTCAGGTGATCGACGTCACCGATCAGGTCAAAGAGAAAGTTAAGGAGAGCGGAGTGAAGGAAGGGATCGCTCACGTGTACTCGCGGCACACCACCGCGACCGTGGTCGTGAACGAGCCTGAGTCGGGTCTCCTCCGTGATATCGTTAATAAGCTTGAAGAGCTGGTGCCACAAGGTGCGGGATACGAACACGATAGAATCGACAACAACGCCGACGCACACCTGCGCGCTATACTCCTAGGGAATTCCGTCACCATTCCCGTGTCCGGCGGTGATCTTGTACTGGGAACGTGGCAATCTGTGCTGTTCGTGGAGTTAGACGGTCCGCGATCTCGTCGTCTGCTCGTGACTGTGGTGGGGGAGTGAAATGAGACGGCAGCTACCCCTGGAGCCCGTGGCGGCCGAAAAGGTAGAGGAAGAGTACGAGCTGGTGACCCTGCTCGCGTGTGACGATTGCGATTACTTCGAGTTCAAACCTCACGATCATGAGGTAGTATACGAGCGGAAGGGTAGGTGCCCCGAATGTGGTGGGACGTTGCTAGTCGAGGGTGTGTTCCGAACGAATGCCGACCCGTCGATGTTTCCATCATATAAAGACGTCAAGAGCATTGAAAAGGCCCTCGAAGGCGCGGGATATGAGGTAAAGGAGTTCCGCATCCGGGAGGACGGTTCGGTCGTTTTCCACTACGAGCGGAAGGGAGACGCGCGTTGCCTGGCTAGGAAACTGGCTGAGATGAAATTCACGGCGGAACCGGAAGGGAAGGCCGGTAGGCTGGTCGTACAGCGTTTCGAAGTCCCAGAGCAGGAGCCGGGCTGGCTGGTTCTGCTAGGGATTTCGGTTCCGGTATTCGCGTACTTGGGTGGGTGGTTGGCGTTCGGCTCGATCTGGGCCGCGGTGGAGTTCGCACTCGCGTTCTCGGCGATTTACTTCGGAAAGGAGATCGCGAAGCTCTGGGTAGCGAAAGTAGAGGGCCTCCGACCGCGCCTGCCGTTTTTCCTCGCGGTTCCTCCCTTCCCGGGAGCCTTCTCCTCCGTGATTCGCTCAGAAGTTCGACCTATGCTAGTCGAATCGCTATGCCGGATAGGCGTGGCCGGTCTGGTGTCCGGATTCCTACTATCCACCGCGACATTCCTCCTCGGTGCCGTGTTCGACCATACGCCAGTCCGAATGCTCGTGTGGCACAACCTGTGGACGCTGTCCCTATCGCGCGAGCTCGGAATCGTCGCGAACCCGATCACGTTGGCTGGATGGGCGGGACTCATCATCACCTGGCTCTCAGCCCTGCCGGTGTACCCGCTCGAAGGAGGATACATCGTGCGATATTACTACGATACCCGCACCGTCAAGTGGTTCTCCGTGATGTCGGCGTTCTTCCAGGGCTTCCTGCACTGGTACCACATAGCGGTTGCAACCGTGATCGTGCTGGTTAAGATAACGGCTAAACTACCGTCCGACCGCTCGTTTTTGGACGATGACGAGAGCAAAAGCTGGCTACCCGCCTTGCTGCTGGTGTCCCTGCTCGTCCTGCTGATATCACCTGCACCGTTCGGGTTGTGGCCACTGGAACATACGAAGGTGCCACACGACCTGCAGTGGCTGTTCCTGAAGTGACAGGGGGCATCGGTAATGAGGGCAGTACCACGGTGTGTACCGTGCGTGCTTGAAATCGCGGTAAACACCGTCGAACGAGCTGTCCCGGAGGACCGTCAGAAAGAAGCCATCCTAGCAGCGACCGAATGTGTTAGCGAGTTGTACCGAATGGAACCTACACCCCAACCTCCTAAGCTGGGTACCGAAGCACAACGAACCGTTATGAAGTACTCGGAGGATCTGGACCCCTACCGAGAGGAGAAGCGGCGGGCCAACGAGCGTGCGGCGGCGGTCGCGCAGGAGCTCGAGAGCGATCTCGAGAATATCGAGGACCCTGAGGAACTCCTGAAGAAGGCCGCGGCCGCAGCGATCGTCGGCAACACTATCGACTTCGCGGTGGCAGGTCACGAGTTCGACCTAGACGAACTCCGGGAGGAGATCAGTGGTGCAGGGTTCACTGTCTTCGACTTGAAACCTGAGGATTTCAGAGGCGCACGCGTGCTCTACCTGTGCGACAACGCGGGAGAGATCGCCCTGGATAAGCTGCTGATCGAGGTGTTGGTGGAAGAGTTGGAGTGCGACGTGGTAGTGGCCGTCCGCGGTGGTCCGATAGTGAACGACGCCACGCGGGAGGACGCCGAGCAAGTTGGTATTACCGAGATCTGCGACGTGATCGACACGGGGACCGAGATGCTCGGACTGCTCACGACTGAGGTCAGCGATGAGTTCGCCGAGGAATTGTCCTACGCAGACGTGGTGATATCCAAAGGGCAGGGGAACTTCGAGTCCATCCCGGAGGAACCGTTCCCCGATGTGCCTGTGTATTTCCTACTGAGGGCCAAGTGCGAGCCCGTCGCCGAGGAGCTAGGGGTCGAAGTAGGGAGTAACGTGGCACTGCGCTGGGAACCAGACGAAGAGAACGTCCGACGGTGGAGGGAGATCGTTGGGTGAGTGGGTCGGTAAGTCGACCCCTCTTCACCCGATCGTTCTGCAGGGTTCCTCGCTCCTCATCCCCAAGGGGGCTCTGCCATAGCTGAAATTATCGCGTTTCTTCTTAAGCGAGGGATCACCGGAACGGACCACGTGACCCGTCGTTGAGCAGAGGCTACTTCAGAGGAGCCCAAACCTTCAGATCGATGCACTCTATGCGCAATCGGTCACCTACCGCTTCGATAACCACCCCAGAGTGGACTTTCTGCATCATGCAGTGCTCCGGAACGAACCGGACCGTCTCCCCGACGTTAGGCACCCTACCCTCCGATACGATCCCTTCGAACCCGACTACGAGACACAGGCCGACGTCTTTATACTCGAAGTCCGTTTCGCCGAGTCGGTGCTTAGGCCCTACAATATGGACCGTCAGGAGGCTCTTCTCCGCGTCGAGAACGCGTGCGAAATGCGTGATAGGACAACCCCATGGTCTGTATCGGATGACGTCACCTTCCTCGATATCGGCTTCAGACCAGAAAGGATGGAGGATCTCACGACAGGCTGGCTCGTCCGGAAGGGGTGAAAGCACTAAGTCGGCCTCATAGCCGTCTAGAACCCCGGTGATACTGGGGCGTGTTCCTTCGACTTCTCCGATCTCCTCCAAGAGTTTCCCGAGCCGTCGGCTCTCCTCGGCGAACCGCTCGGTTTGAAGGTAGGGGCAGTCGTCGAGACTGGCCTCCCCACGGACCAGTGCCTCCGCGAAGTCATCGCATCGGTCGTACCCGCAGGCCCCACAGTGGAACCCAGGAAGCAGTTCGACGAGCTTACTCACCTCGGTACTCCGTGAATCCGTCAATGCGCCTGAGCACCCCACGATGGTAGCGCTCGGCAACCCGTGTCTCGCCCACGCAGAGCGTGCAGACGGCGAGTGGAGCCTTCTCACGGAGTCTGACTTCGTCTAGGGTGTTGGGCAGCTCGGGGGCTTCCTCTTCGATCAGTCGCGCGAGTAGTTCACACCCGGCTCCGGTGAGTCCGTTGGTCTCGATGACTCGACAATCTGGATTCACCTCAGCCACCTTCCGAACGTAGACCTCGCGTTCGGCCTGAGAGACAAGGTCACCCTTATTGACGCAGACGACGTCGGCAGTCTGCAGGAAGGGACCGACCTTGGACGGGGAGTTCGGACCTAAGGTGACGTCGGCGACGCAGACCCCGAGGCAGGCATCGACATAGGGTGCGCAGCGAAGACAGAGACCCGCGGTTTCCACGACGAGCAGGTCTGCACCGTGTTCCTCAGCCCATCGAACCATGTGTTCGAGGTTATAGGCCGCGAAGTGGTCGGGACACATGTCCTTAGATAAGGCGTCGGTAGCAGGGATCCCTAAGCGCTCACGGTACACCTCGTGATCGTCGGTGCGGAGGCAGTCGACTTTGACGACGGCGGGATTGTACTGGTCGAGTAGTCGTTCCAGTGCGTTGAGAATGACGGAGGTCTTACCGGATCCGGGCGTACCCGAGACTATTACCAGCTTCACGTCTCGGCCCCCAGGGGTAGTTCGACATCGTCCAGTCGCTCGCCACAGCGGACGCGGTTTCGGAGATCGAGGAGCCATGTATCCACTCGCTCGAGGAGTTCGGCAACTTCCCGTTCTCGCTGCGTCGTCTCCACTATCTTGGTCATAGCCCCGTTTCGCATGACGATCCGGAAATCGGATCGTAAGGACACGACGGGATCGTGAGTGACCAAGAGGACGATCTTATCTCGCGCCGTAAGCTCATCGAGAGCCTCGTGTTTGCGGATTCCCGCGTTCTCGATTTCGTCGATGAGGATGATGGGCGAGTCGCTAATCAGAGCCACATCAGCTATCATGAGCGAGCGAGACTGACCACCGCTGAGTTCGGTCATCTTCATGTCCGGATCTATCGGTTCGCCCGTGAATCGGTTGGCAACATCGACAACTTCCTCCGGGTCGACGTCGACGCCACGACTCTCAGCGTGTATCTCGACGAACTCGCGGACGGTACAGTCGGCGAGGAATCCCATGGTTTGGGTCACGTGGGCAACAAGACGGTGCTCCGGATCGAACCGGAGATCATCAGACGGTTCCTCACCGTCGAGCAGGATTCTGCGACTTGTCTCTGTGTCACCCTGTGCTAAGATTTCGACGTCACGTAGTAGTGCGGATTTACCTGAGCCTGTGGGACCTACGACCGCGACTATCGTTCCACGTTCTAGGGTGAGTTCCCGGACAGGCTCGGGCCGACCATCTTTATCGGTACCGCCTAGGATCGTAAGCTCGTGAACCTCCACGGTCGATTCCCCCACACCGCGAAACCACACGGTCCCTAATCCGTGTTTTCCCACAGTTGACGCTTCCGGTGGAACGAGTACACTCACGTTCCCGTTTTCCGCACACTCGGGGGCGGGATCCGTGTTCATCACCTCGAGGGAGATGAGGAGGATCGAACTCAACTCGCGGTGGTTGGGTTTCGAAGAGGACTTCATGATGGAGAATGCCGGAGCTGGCGTGGCTAGGGTAGTGATCGAGGAGTACTCCCCGAACGACGTCTTGGTCGTCTGTGGTACAGGTGGAAACGGTGGGGACGGGTTCGTCACCGCCCGCCACCTGAACTCTGAGGGAGTGGACGTCGAGGTGCTCCTCGTGGGACGGTGGGAAGCCGTCAAAAACGAGGCGGCCAAGTTGAACCTCAGGAGGCTGGACCGTGCGGGGATTCCCGTCAAGGAGGTCCGAGATTCGGAAGATCTGGAGAGTGTCGATTTCGAGCGGGACGTGGTCGTAGACGCGCTCCTCGGGTTCGGGATCCGGGGACGGCTTCGCGAACCTGTGAGATCGGCAGTCCTTCGGATCAACGAGGCCTCTCGTGCGGGGGCGCGAGTAGTCTCCATCGACGTCCCTACAGGGCTTGATCCCGATAGCGGAGAGGCACCAGACGTCGCCGTCGAAGCGGACCTGGTAGTGTCGATACATCGGCATAAACGCGGCGTTCGGAAGCTACGGGACGTGTTCCTCCGGAGGGTGAACGCGGGGATCCCCAAGATAGCCGAGCAGATCTGCGGCCCGGGCGACCTCATCGCCTCGGATATCCTACGGCGCGATCCCTGGTCGCATAAGGGCCACCACGGCCGCGTACTGATCATAGGCGGCTCGCGGAAGTACATTGGAGCGCCACAGCTGGCCGCACGAGGCGCGCTCAGGACCGGTGCGGACCTTGTCTTCCTGCTAACCGTCGACACGGTACCCAAAAACGACCCGAACGTCATCTACAGAACGGTCTCCGCGGAGCGGCTCGTGCCTGAGCACTTGGAGGAAGCTGACCTCGAGGACGTGGATACCGTATTAGTCGGGCCCGGACTCGGCGCGGACGCGGACTCCGTCGGGATACTGAAAGAGCTGGCGGAGTCCTTTGATGGGGTGATTGTCGTCGACGCCGACGGACTGCGAGGGATTTCTGAGGTGGACGTGGATGACAGGTTCGTTCTGACTCCACATGCGGGAGAGTTCAGGAGGGAGTTCGGAAAGGAACTGGGGAGATCTCTCGAGGATCGTTCGGAAGTCGTCCGGCGGGTTTCGGAGGAACTCGAATGCACTATCCTTCTGAAGGGTAGGGTTGACGTCATCGGGTCACCCGACGGCGAGATCAGGTGGAACGTCACGGGAACCCCGGCAATGACTGTAGGAGGCACGGGTGACGTACTCGCCGGGGTCATCGCCGGAGTCGCAGCACAGTGTAGGGAAGGGTTCGAAGCTGCGTGCATCGGAGCATTCGTAGTTGGGAGCGCCGGATGTTTGGCGGAGCGGAAGTTATCCCAGGGACTCACTGCGGAAGACGTTGCCGAGTACGTCCCGAAGGTCCTCAAAAATCCATGGGCGGCTGAGCCAGGGTCCATAACAGAGGTGCGACTGGGTTAATCTCACCTGGGGACCGCGTGGTCCTTCCGCACGGTCAGTAGAGGATCTCGAGCCGGTCGGCCGTCGAGACGCCGAGCAGTTCGGCAGCGCTCCCCTCTACGACCGCGATTTCAAGGTGGCCGGAAGAAGACCGTAGGACGATCAGATCACCGGAGTCCGCCTCCCCGTACGTGTGGACGTGCCTAGCATCGAAGGATTCCCCGGAGACGCAGACCGTCACGGTCTCGGGCAGGTCCACTTCTTCGTACCGGACGTTCGTGATGATGTTCCCGAAGTCATCCACAAACCACACCTGGGCACGCACGTGGCCGTCGTCCACTTCAGGTTCGGCGATCGGTGGCTCGACTAGTTCCTCGGGATCTAAGGGTTCGCAGAACTTCTCAGGACTCTCACCTGACGCCACTCGCGCAGCGGCTGGAGCGAATACGTCGCGTCCGTGGAAGGTAGCGGAGACTTCCCAGTCCGAGACCTCGTCCTCGAGGATACGAAAGGCCCGGGCGATTCCACCGAGTTCTTCGGCGAGAGGTATCAGGAGGCCATTGTCCGGTCCCACCAAGAAGTCCCCACGCTCCGTCTCCAGTAGAACAGCCCTACGCTCGGTCCCTACCCCGGGATCCACCACACCCACGTGGACGGATCCAGGCGGGAACCACGGACACGAGACCGACATCACGTAGGAACCGGCCACCACGTCCTGTGCCGGGACTTCGTGGGTTACGTCGACTATCTCGACGCTTGGGGCCGCGATTCTGAGAATCACAGCTTTAACCTGGGCAGGATACGGAGAACCGAGTCCGAAGTCCGTGGTCAACGTGATTAGACGCAAGGGGAGCCCCCCCTTTGCAACGGATTATGATCGTCGCGTTCGTTCTACCGATCGTGGCGGTTCCAGGGTGCGCGGGCCTCACGGGTTCGGTGTATCTGACGGGAACGCTGGCACATGAGTTGGGTCATGCTTTAGTGGAGGCGGAGTACTGCGGAGGCATTGACGGGGTTCAGATCGACCTGTTTCCACCGAAGATACTTTTTCACTGCAGGAACGGGAAGTGCGTAGACATCCATGTAGAATTCCCAATAGGATTCGTCACCATAGGGCCTTACGATCCGGGTACCCCAGAGGAGGAGCTCAGGAAGCGGTACAAGGAGGTTCTGCTGCTCTACGTTGAGAATCCGGTGAAATTTTTCGATAACGTCTCGCGAGAAGACGCGGAGGTCACCATGGCGGGTCCCGTGGTCGGTGCCCTGATATCGGCCGCGCTGAGTCCGCTGGACCCCCAAGGAGCGTTCGACTCCGCTTGGAATAACCTCCTCAACCTGATACCGGTCGAGATCCACGGTGCGCTGACTGACGGTAAGATCGCGTGGGAAGCCTTGATACGGGATCGGTACCCGGTGGACCGGTATCTCATCGAGCTCGGGCTCGTAACACTTTCGGTGCTGGTCACGGCCGCTCAGTGTCCGCGCTACGCGCTAGAAACCGTCGAATCCGAGTTCGTACTCACACTCGAGATGGCGCCGATAGCTCTGTTAGACGATTTGAGCAAAGCCGTGCTAGGCGGCCTACTGGGCCTGACCGTGAAGTTGCGAGAGCCGTTCTTCGTCCCGGGTATCGGGGTCGGATGGAACCTCTCGTTGTTAGGTCCGGAATATCAGAAGTGGTTGTTTGCGTTACTCGACACGCTCGAGTGGTCATTAACGATCCCGTGGCTCGGCATGCCTTGGAAACTCTATGCCGTCATCTTGAAGCTGATAGATGCGACCGCGGACTTGGATCCGGGATACCCATCCTTAGGCAGTTACCTCGGTTATCTGAAGGTGCCGTTCATCGTGTTCCTCCTAGTGTCGCTCCTCCGACATCCACCATCCTTCTGAGGGGGTCTAAAGGGAAGGGACAACTATTATGTGGAGGAGTTACCCTCGAGGAGACGGTCCCGCCTAAGAACAGATGAGGGCGGGCGTGCTGCGGTCCGGCACAATTACGCCCGGCGGCCGTGACCGGCCGTCTCGCAGCGGATGAACGGCCGTCCGACGGGCCGGATACACTTTCCCGGAACACGGGCCAGTGTCGGGATGACGAGCTTACCACCCCGGCTCCGAGCTCGTGAGGAGGGGGCCACGGTCCGACCGAACGGGGTCGGCACTTTGGATCCACACGAGATGATGCGACGGGCGCTTCAGGAAGGGGGCGTCCATCGCGTTCGGATATCGGAACCTGGCCGCCGGCTCGTTGTCGACTCTGTCGGACCGTACCTACGATATCCTATCGTGACCGCTTTCGTGGCACGTCGAGACGATGGGGAGATAGTCGAACTAGTAGCTTTTCGTGATGAAAGCGTCGACGTTATCGAAACTGCTCTAGCGGTGGAACACTGGGAAAAAGGCCGTGACATTCTTGTGGACGCGAACCTAAAACCGCTGGAAGATTTGTACGGAGTCGAAGCGGACAAGGAGGAAGTAGACCGGGTAGTGTACGCTAAAGTTCACCCGGAACTGCACAGACTGTTGGGATCCGAGTGGCTCAGCGTACGCTTCTTCGGTCCGACCGCGGAGATGGGATCAGGCGACGTACCTACGCTGGTGACACGAGGGTTGGGAGCACACATAGTCTCGGAACTACTCGGCAAGGAACCCGCGTTCATAGACGACGGCGAGAAGGCTCATCGGCCCTACCAGGAGGTACCACCGGAGCGCGTAGAATTGGTCCTCGCGGAGCTGACCGCACGAGGGTATGGAATCGTGTTCACTAAGCCCGCCGTCGAGGTCCTCTACACGCTCTGTCGTGAGGAATACGCGTCCCCAGATCGTGTAGAGTGGGTGTACCGGACACAGCGATCCTGGTGTGAGCGCCCGGAAAGCTGGCCCAGGCGATCCATCGCGGAACGAAACCTAGAAGCGCTCGAGTATGGGTTAAAACTACTCCGAAATGTCTAAACTCCACGGTACAGCCGCGCTCCCAGCTCCTCCGGCAGACCACGTTCTTCGATCTCGCGGGCGGTCCGATCGACGTTGTAAGCCACCCTGTGTACGTCCCAAGAGACTACTCTGCCGTCCGAGACTTCGAGGATACCGAACGCCGCCCGAGGATCACCATCCCTGGGCTGGCCTACGCTACCGGGGTTGAGGACGTAAGAACCGTTAACATCGTCGTACATGGGTACGTGTGTGTGACCCGTGATGAGTACGTCTGTACCGGCCTTATCGACCAGTTTCTCCAGCAGTCGTCTGGGAGTGTGAGGAAACACGTACTCCCAGATCGGATCCCTGGGACTCCCGTGTACCAGGAAGATCGAAACCCCCTCCACCTCGAACCGCTCGGTCTTCGGCAACTTTGCCAGAAAGTCCCGCTTATCCTCGTCTAGCTGGCGCCGAGTCCACTCCACGGCTATCCGAGCGGCAACGTTGAAGTAGGCGACATCTCCGGTGACGACGCCGTAGTCGTGGTTACCCATCACGCACCGGTCACACCGCTCGCGGACGATGTCCACGCACTCTACAGGTCGGGGACCGTAGCCCACGATATCGCCGCAGCACACCAACATGTCGGCCGACCGTACTTCCCGCAGCACCCGCTTTAGCGCCTCGAGGTTCGAGTGAACGTCCGATATCACAGCGATTTCCACCGTCATAGTCGTTCCACCTTCTTCCCTTTCTCCGATGGTATGACCCTCAACCTAGCCCGCTCGAACTCCCGATGAAGTTCCTTGCCCCCGTAGAGCCGGTCGAGAAAGACTGCGAGCGCGGCCACCTCGGAGTGGGGTTGATGTCCTATGGCGATGTTGTAATCCGAAAGCTCGAAGACTTCGGCAGGAACCTTACCGGCACCCACGATCACGAGCAGTTCGTTCTCCTCTCGCAACTCTTCGATCACGTCGTCTACGTGCAAACCGTACATCGTGAGGTGGACCACGGATCCTCCAGAGTGTTTCCAATCTTTGATCACACGTCTCCAATTCTTTACCCACTGCACGGTGAAGGGGCCGCCCCATCGATCGACGACGTCCTCGACGGACTCGATCACCGATTCATCATGGTCACCCGAGATCAGCACACTGGCAGCTCCGAACGCCCGAGCCGTCAAACATACGTGCGTCGTGATCCGCTTGTCCCGCTCGCGCCGGTGTCCTAGCCTGAGAACTACCGTCCTCGGTTCAAGTTCCAACCTTTCAGCCCCTTTCGAAATTTATTCATCACCATGACCACTCACCACAGGGGCCTAGGATGCTTCCGATACTGTTCACGTTACTGCTGCTCGCTGGTTCTTCTCAGGCGGAGGAGCTGGGCCCTGCGGACGTCCCGGGTCCCGAGACCGCTCCCAGTCCACCGGCTCTCGCCCTCCAGTCGGATCACGCGTTGGTAGCTTGGAAATCCAGAAAGGGACTCGGCATAGCGGTGGCGAAAGCCGACGATAGGGTACTAGTCAAGACCTGGATCAGGGCACCCGTAGCCGGCTATCCGGCTACGGCTCCGTGGCGTGGGGAACGTGATCTGGCAACGTTCGTGTTGACCGTACCGCTCATGACACCGGAAGGGCCCAGAATCGACGTCGATCTCGTCGAGTACAAGGACAACGTTTGCGCCGTACTGTGGACTGGACTGAGTGTCCGAGGCGACGCGGCTGTGCCGGTCCGGGTAGACGATTCCACCTTCGTGCTCGTATACCGGTGCGATGGGAAGCTGCGAGTGAGGGTGTTCGGAAACGTCGACGGCGTTTGGAGATGGATCACGGACGAGCAAGGTCAGCCCGTGGAGCTCGAGTTGTTCACCCCGGGCCCCGTCGAGAGGTTCTCCGTTTCGGTAGCCGGACGTCCTGTGACCACGTATCTCCTCGTGGCGTACGAGACTCCGGTGGGAACCGAAGTCGTAGCTGTTAACTTACCCGATCCCGCCCACCCGACGATCGACGGTGCTCCGATCACCGTCCCGGGGACAAGACCCGTTCTCTTGGACAACGTTCTAGCGTACGTCGGCACCGATGGTATACACGCAGCGCTATTGGTTAGAGGGACGACGTGGAAGGTAGCATCGGACGTGAAGGTCGCTGACGTTACCGACGTTCTGCCCGCGATCGTCTCGTACGGTATTAATCGATACCTGATCGTGTACGGAGGGTCCGAGTTGCGTGCCGCCGAGGTGAGGGTTGAAGGAACGAGGCTGGAGGTCGTGAGGGAAGGCACGCTAATAAAGAAGCCAGGTTATTCGCCGACCGGAGTCGGGGTGGTGAGGACTACAGAACGTTCCCTAGAGGTCGCTGGGGTCATACTCGCCTTCTATGCGAGGGACGGTGAACCCACGGTCCACGTCGAGTACTCCGAAGGGCTCGGTAGACCTACACAGCATCGACGCAGGCCCGTTTGGATCGTCTCGTTGCTTCTCGCTGCATCGATAGGGGCCTACGTAGGCCTCAAGCTTCCGGTGTACGGGCAGTTCCTATGGCTCATAATCTCTCGAGCACGTCGCGAAGTTCCGAAACACGATCCGTAACGAACCGGCGTAACCTCATCCCTGGTGGGGCCTCCGAGGAATACCATTCGAGCGTCGACTCGACGGCGTCGATGACATCCCGTTCCGGTAGTCTGGTGACTCTATAACCTCCGACCAGGAGTTCCCACTCGTCCTCACTTACCGCTACCAGGCCCAGATCGTTCTCACTCGGCCGCGTGCAGCCACGAGGGCAACCCGAGACGGCGATCTTGACCTTGGCCGGCACCCACACGTCCACGAACTCTTCATGCAACTTCTGAGCCAATGGTACGGGGTCCATGAGTGCGTTGGCGCATGTCCTGATGCCCGGACAGCAGGTCACTTGACGAACGCGAGGACCTGTTGATCCGGGTTCCAAGCCGAGCTTCCTGAGATTACGCAGGAGATCGTCTAACTTCGACGGCGGTACTTCAGGAATCTCCAGACCCTGTCGCACCGTGATATGCACTTCACCGCTCGCGTACCGTTCCGCGAGCTCCGCCACAGTTCTCAGTATCTCGGTTTTGATAAATCCCGGCGGAAGTGCCAGCCTCACCACGTACGTGCCGTCAGGGGATTGAATCACTCCGGGTCGGACCTCGGAACATCCGCACGCTCCAAGGCATCCTTTACCGCCTCGTACCATTCGTCAAGCGCCCTAAGGACTATTTTCCTCGCTTCCTCAAAAGGTACCGCCTCGTATACGTACACGAACCCACCGCGCGGCCGGGTTTCCTTGCGACGCGTGACCAGACCAGCATATACCAGACTTTTCAGTGCTTTTTGGACCGTCGTACGGTCGCGATCGAGTTCCTCCGCGAGGTCGTACACCGTAGCTTCGCCGTGCTCGAGCAGCGCGAAGTACGTGTCCACCTCGACGTCACGCAGTCCTAGCACGCATTTAAGTACGTCACGAACCGTGACGTTAAGACTTCGGACAGTGACGACGGGCACGTCCGCGAGCATTCGATAACCCCACCAGCTCAAGCCTAGTCGGAATGTATATATAGATCCGGCCTCACGTGAATGTGCGGAATGCTGTCACATCAGAGCACGGGGGGCACTACTTGGCAAAATTCGAGTGGAAACTGGCCGACGAAGTCGTCGAACCAGGCGCCTGCGCCTTCTGTGGCACTTGTGTCGCGATCTGCCCGGGTGGAATAATCGAGCTAACGGATGAGGGCCCACGACTCACCGAGGAGTGCGCCCGAAAGGGAACGGGTAATTGCCACGCCGTATGTCCACGTGTCGATACAGCGGCTTACCACCTCGGTCTACGTATCGCCGGCCGCGACTACGAACCTCTCACGGGCGGTTATCGGCGTGCGGTGGGAGCGGTCGCCGTTGATCCCAACCTCCGAGAGCTCGGTCAAGATGGAGGCGCCGTTACGGCACTAGCCCGATACGCCCTCGAGGAAGGTCTTGCCGACGCCATCGTCGGAGTAACCGCCGGCTCCGCTTGGAAGCCATGCGTTACCGTCGTAGAGGATCCCGAAAAGGTGAAGGACCTAGCCGGGTCCAAGTACACGCGCGTTGGACTCGTCGAAGCCTTGGCTGAAGCCGCGGATCGCGGTATCGAGCACGTACTCGCAGTAGGCCTTCCTTGCCAAGTAAACGGACTCGCCAAGATTCGACACTTCGAGGTCGTGGCTAAAGGCGCACGGGCCCTGCGCAACATCGACGGAAGTCCAGCCGAGAAGCTCCCCGAAGTCGTCGCTACTATCGGACTGTTCTGTACCAAGAACTTCGAGTACGGACACCTCGTGAAGCTCTTAAGGGAGAAAGGTGTCGACATCGAGGAGGTTAAGCGGTTCGAGGTCACTTCAGGTAAGCTCCGCGTCGAGTTATCGGGCGATGAGACAAGGGAATACGATGTGAAGGAATTCGAGGACGCCGTCCCCGAAGGCTGCCGTATCTGCAACGACTTCACCGCGAGACTGGCCGACATCTCCGCTGGTTCCGTAGGAAGCCCCAAAGGAGTCACTACTCTCCTAATCCGCAGCGAGGTCGGTGAAGAGCTCGTTAAAGGTGCCGTCGAGTCGGGATACCTACGGCTCCGAGATGCGATCGACGAGTCGGAAGTGCGAAGGCTCGCGAAGCTCAAGTGTGACTGGTCCATGAAGGAAGCGAAAAGCCGGCTGGAAGAGGGACGGAAAGTCCCACCGTTTTGGGTAGGAGATTACGGAGGCGTTATCACCCGTGCGGACGGTACCTTAGCGGTCCGACTAAAGGTCGGCCCCGGCGGCTGGGTCGATGACCCCGACGTCTTCCGGACGATCTCTGGGCTACTAGAGAAAGGTTACAGGGCCAAGTTCACCGACCGACAGCAGCTCGAGATCCACGGTATCCCCACTACGGAGATACCCGAAGTCGTGGAACGACTCCGAGAGGCTGGACTGGATACGGGGTCCGAAGGCCCGCTCGTCCGAACTATCATGGCGTGCCCGGGGGAGGGTAACTGTTCCTCTGGTATCCTGAACACCGAAGAACTCGCCAAGAATCTGGAGGAAGAGCTCGCGGAAGAACCCACCCCGTACAAGTTCAAAATAGCATTATCCGGGTGCACGAACAGCTGCGTTCGACCTCAGCACCACGACCTCGGTTTCGCCGGCGCCGTGAGACCCGGAGTAGACCCGGAGAAGTGCACCGGATGCGGACAATGCGTGGATGCCTGTAAGGTCGACGCGATCCGGATCATAGCCGTCGGAGGACAGGCGGCTGTGGCGGACACTGATTACAAGCGTTGCGTCTACTGCGGTAAGTGCATCAAAGTCTGTCCGGAGGAGGCAAGGTACGCTGAAAAGGAGGGCGTCATCGTCTGGATCGGAGGTAAGGGAGGACGGGAACCCGTCGAAGGAGCCAGATTGGACGTTTTCGCCGACCCCGATAGCGTACCCGCGATAGCCCGCGCCGTGATCGAGAAGTATCGGGAACTGGCGGAGGAACCGCAGAAAGAGCGGTTGGCCGACACGATCCGCAAGCACGGGATTCGACCGTTTACCGAGACGATCCGGCAGGCCCTCTCCCACTGAATTCCTTTAAAGAGCTCCTTTAAAGGCTGGCTAAGCTCCGTGGAATTGTCCCAATATCCGAAACGTACCCGAGAGGATCACCGAGTAACACGCACTTCAAGCCCCAGGGCACGTAGTCTCCGGAGTAACCCCTCGAGTGACTCCTCGCTGGCGTACTCGACCTCGACTCGTACACGTTCGCCTCGACGCTCGGCCCACAGCGCTCGCAGGTTGCGGCCGAGAGCGTCCACTACGGCTGCGACGTCCTCGGGGTCCACACCTGTGCGCACTTCTAGGACGGTGACCTTACCGTCGAAATGTGCGAGTTCTTTGGGGTTCCTAGGGAGGATTTTGTAACGGTCTCGTGGTAGTTCACGATTATCTAAGCGGATCGTATCCTGATCACCCGTAACCTCGCTCTCGAGAGCCTCGTTCGTGTACACGTCGAGGAGGATGGCCTCGATCCCGTCTTGGAGGATTCTGAATTCGTCGGACAGGTACGACAGGAGCTTGTCAGTACGACGCTGACAGGCTTCGAGATCGAGTTCTCGTGCGAGTCTCTCCCGGCTCTCTGCTATGTACTCGGTGAGGGCGTTATGGTCGTGGGCGAGCTCGTGGAAGCGTCTGAGGGCGCGGAGGAGCTCTTCACGGGCTTCATCACCATAGGGATTGAAGGCCTGAATCTCAGCGTAAAGACGTGGGTCCTGCCCTGCGATACGGCCCACGACATCCATGAGTAGGCGATACACGGGACTGGCGACCTCCTCGATGTCGAGCTCGAGACTCGGAAGGAGGTGGCCTATGGCGGCGCCTGCGGCGAGGAGGACAGCATGGGTAAGGCACTGAACGACGGCCATAGTGCGATCGTGTTCCTCCGGAGTGGTCTCAACGACTCGAGCGCCTTTCCGCTCGAGATAGCGACGAACGCGGCGGATCCAAGGACCACTACGCTCCGTGGGCGTAAGGATGACGGTCTGACCGCGGAGACTGGGAACCGTAGGGCCGAAGAGGGGATGAGTTCCGAGGACGTACACACCCTCGGGAGCGTGCTCGAGCATGGCGCGAACGGGACGAACCTTGACGGAGGTCACGTCGGTGAGGAGGGAACCCTCGGGAACGTGTGGTGCGACTTCACGGATGACGTCTTCAGTTACGGAGATGGGGACGGAGATTACCACAACGTCGGCGTCTTTGGCGGCATCGACGTTGGTCGGGGCTGCTTCGACGTCGAGCTCGCGGGCGACGCGTTCGGCGGTGTGTGGGTTAGAGCCGGTGATAACCACCTCGTGACCATCGTCACGGAGCTCACGTGCGATAAGACGGCCCATGGATCCGGTACCACCGAGGATCGCGATCTTCATCCTGTACACCCCTGAGCACCGCGAAGGAACCGGATTATCCGGAGAACCTTACGCTCATCCTCTCGAATGTTGTAGAGGGCCTCGTGGAACACACCGTCCGTGAGAGGGACTGGGCGACTAAGGGTCGTGAAGGCGGTGAGCTGAAGCTGGAAGGCGCGGTCGCCGGCTTCGGTCTCGAGCTGCTCGCCCGGTCGGAGGAGGGGAATCTTGTCCTCGGGAAGCTCGGTAACGAGGCGGCCGAGTTCGGTGCCTGGGATAGGCTCGGCGAGGTTGATGAACACGTCGTCGAGGTTCAGCTCGGCGAGTAGCTCCTCGGTGGCTTCAAGATCGTCCTCGGTCTCGCCAGGATAACCGACGATGAACGAACCGGCGACACGAACACCGACTGTCCGGGCAAGTTCAACGGACTCGCGAACTTCATCGACGGTGATGCCCTTACGCATGGCACGGAGGATCCTATCACTACCGCTCTCGATTCCGAGGAAGATCCAACCGATCGTGTAATCGCGGATAGCCTCGAGAAGGCGCTCGTTCAGGAGATCGGCGCGAACGTCGGGGGCGGAAACGTTCTCTCGACCGAGGAGGTCCGCGAGGCGTTTGAGGAGCTCGATGAAATCTTCCTCGTCGTCGCCGTAAGTCGTGACGGTTCCCCCGGAGATCGCGAAGCGGCGGGCACCACCTCGCGTAAGCTCCCTAACTTCCTCGAGGACCGCCTCTATGGGTTTCCAACGGACACGGCGTCCGAAAAACTCTGGAACCTGACAGAAGGTACACGCACCTGGGCAGCCACGATGCGTCTCTATGTACACGTTCGCTCCGCGGATGTCTTGCCGACCGAGGTCGCGCGGAACCTTGAGTGGGCTAGGTCCATCTAGATCGGCGGGCGGTGGCCAGCCAGTGTCGACGATTTCACCGTCCCTCAGGAGCGCGATTCCCTCAACGTCTTCGAGGTCTCCTCCGTCCTCCAAGGTCTGAAGGAGCGGAGGGAGCCCCGTCTCCGCCTCACCTTTAGCCACGATCGCGTTGGGAAACCTCTTTAGAACGAGCTCCGGAACTTGAGAAACTGGCCCACCGACGATCAGGGGTTTACCGAACTCGTGGGCCTGGCGGGCTATCTCCAGAATATTCTCATCGAGGAGGTGTAGGGTACTGTGGAGGGATAGTATCAGCACGTCCGCCCGTTTGAGGATCCCAGGATTGGGTGAACGTCGAAGTATAGTGCTATGACCGTGTTCCTCACAAACTCCAGCGACTACCATGGCTCCGTAGGTGTAATACTCTGGGGAGATAACCAGGATCCTCATCGTTCGCCCCTCACCTCCCGGACGTAGACGGTATGGCCCATGTCGGACTGGTCCATCTCGCGGAGGCGGTCGAGTCCTTCCACAACACGGCCGATGACGTTCGTACCTTCGAAGGTCTCGCCCGTAGGACCGTATTCCTCGCTGTCCTCGAGCCGAACTCCAATGAGACCCGCGTGAGGTTTAGCCTGGTTCGTGACCCCAAGGACGCCGGCCTCAACTCTATCCTTCGGATTGTTCTCGGGTGGAAGCTTCTTTCCGAGCTTTTCGTCCCCTTCGAACACGATCATTCCCAAGTCTGCGTAGGCGAAATGAACTTTGAGACGACCTACCGGTCTATCCAACATCTTCGCGACGCGCCTGAAGTACTCGACGGAGCGGGGAGCGTTGTCCTCGTAGAGCTCTATTTCGATAACTTCGTCCTCAGGGGCCACTTCGACCCGGGCTTTCCTCTCCTTGAGTACGTTCAGAGTCTCCCTAGGCTCCTGATCGACCACCACGTCGCCATCACCGTTCACTTCGAGCTCGACGTCGAACTCTTCCGCCAGCTTCCTGGCCTCATCAACGGTCAGCCCGACGAAGTTCACTCGGGGAGGATCGGTTTCCACTAGGACTCGATCGCCCTCGGTCACCACGTCGAGGAGCTCCATTCCACGGCGAACCCTACCTACGACGTTGTGGCTCTCGACGGGAGTCCGGTCACGTCGGTACACGTATATGACGCCTTCGTCGACACCTCGATTGCGTACGGTTACGACGCCGCGTTCACGCATGTCGACGTTCTCCTCGGGCAAATCGTAGAACCGACGTGGCTCGATCGATGTGAACGTATCCGTTCTGAACTTAATCCGAAACCGACCTTCTTCCATCTCCAGCGTGTTGAGCAGGTGCTCGGCACTGACCGGTGCGTTTTCCTCGAGTTCTATCTCCACCCTGGTAATAATCCGGTCACCGGCCTCGAGTCCGTCGTCAAGAGTGACTTTTGAGACGACACGTTCGGTGACGCGCTCAACAACGGGCTCCACGTGTGTCACGCGCTCCCCACCACAGAGCTCATCGACCAGCTCCCGACCAGCCGTTATACGGCCCTGAATGTCGGTACAGATGTACTCGACAGCCATCCGGCGTTTGGTGATCAGGAAGTAGGCTTCGGAGGGATCGTTGGTTGGTAAGATCATGATCGTCGTATACGGAGGAACTTCGACACCCCGACGCGTGTGGAACTCGAGATCGGAAATGTCCACCGGACCCAATCCAACCTCGTCACGAGTCGTCCAAGAGACGGAGATTCCAGGCAATTCCTCACAAACCTCGCTCATTCGCTCGTCTTCGACGGCCACCGTTATCGGAAGTTCTTCGTCGCCTGTCTCGAGCATGATCCGAATCCTATCGGTCTCGCGCTCGACCTTCTGTTCACCTTTGAAGACGGCGATCGTGACGTCTTCGGGCACACTGACCCCCGCTACCTCGAGCGCATCGCGAACAGTCGCCTCCTCTGGTACATCAACCGGTTCCCCGTCGACGTATACCCTCAACGCGGAGACACCCCTAGGATTCTGTCCTCTCGAAAGTCGAACACACGAGCACTTTCGTCACCTTCGGTCACCTTGACAACACCGTCCTCCGTCACCTCGCCGATCACCGACACTTCCAGCCCGGCATCTGACAACACATGCTTGATCGCACGGACATCACGATCACTGTCCACCGCGTACACGAAACCCATTCCGGGATACATTTTCAACCACGTGGCCATGTCTACGTCTTCAGGTTTTGGGATGTTGTCTAACCACACCTCAGCACCGAGACAACCACTGGCTTCGAGCATCATGGCGAGAGTTCCGACGAGGCCCGGGTTACTCACATCTTTACCAGCTTTTACGAGCCTAGAAGCTTCGGCTACAGCTTCCATTTGCCTCCTGAGGTAGTCAGGATCCTTCATCGTTGTCGTATCCCAATTAAGAGGATACTCCGGATAGGGCCGACCGTTGAGATCGATGACGAAGACTATCAAGTCACCCTCCTCAGCAGTAGAACTGAGCACGAGATGCTCTTCGTTGGTGATCCCCACTATCGCCGCATCTACTGCGGTGTAAGGAGTGTCCGGATGTGTGTGTCCTCCGAGGACCGGTGTGGAAAACTTCCACGCACCCTCACGCATTCCTTCGAGGATTTCACGACACACGTCGACGTCGGACGTCGAAAGCACGTTAACGAGGCCGACTGGCCGGCCACCCATCGCCAGCACGTCGTTCACGTTCACTAGGACCGCACAGTACCCTGCCCACCATGGGTCCCGATCGATTAGTTTACCCCAGATGCCATCTGCTGCGATCAGTAGTATATCGTCTCCTACCTTTACCGCCGCGGCGTCCTCGCCCACGTCCGCGATAACCTCTCCCTCGAATGTCACATCGAGCGGCTCTAAAAGACCTTCCACCACGGTCTTCACGGGATACTTCCGGGTAACACCCTCGAAGGACCGAAGCTCGCGGGCGAGTTCCCGGAGGTTCAAGGCCGAACCCCCACCGATGACGAGAAGTCGCGGGTCCGAGTGGTGAGGAACCCAGCTCACGCTGAGGTCTCTTTCGCCTTGTGGTACACGCACTTGAGAACCTCTTTTACGCACTCTTTCACCTCTTCGACGAGATCCCCAGCTGTCACGGGGGGATCGAGCACCTTCACCTCTCGGCCGCGAAAGAATCGCTCTCGAACCAATTCCCCGGCATCGTCGTCCCGCTCACACACAAGTAGAGCCATTAGGTTCTCGGAGCCGCGCAGGGATTCGCGCGTATCGTCACGAACCCACCCGTCCGGGTCGAGATCGACGATCCCTATCACCCAGACTCCCAGCCGATCACCTAGCTCCGCACACACGCAAGTCGTATCGTCACCGACGGAGACGACAGCATCCGATCGACGCATATCCTCGACCTTACGCTCTGCGTCGTGGTCGATGAGTAGAATCCGGCGGATCCTTGCGGGTCCATTCTTCACCCTCCTACGCTTCGGCTCAGTCCTCCTAAGTCTGCGGTCCGTTTTCACTACCACGCGCTCGGGATCCACCTGGCCGAGGCGCTCTACGCCTTCCGGCTTGATCCTACCGCCACGGATCTCCACCAAGTACCCACTATCATCGAACACCAGCTCTACGTTCCGGGACTCGGCGACGCCTACGGTGATTCCGTTCACTAGAATGAGATCACCTGGCTCGACACAGGCGATCCTACGGGATCTTTCAGTCTCGCCACCTTTATCGGTCCGAACCGTCCTAACCTCGGTGATCTCCAGCCCCAAATCCTTCTGGAGGTGCTCAGCCACCTTCCGCTCCACGTCGTCGGGGTTCCATAGGACAATACCACCGTCGGGTTCGCCCGGGCGCTCTACCTGTACTAGCGAGTCGACGCCTTCGGCCCTGGAGAGTACCTGTTCCGCGAAAGCGAGACCGCTTTCTCGACTTTTGCCGTGGTTCGTGAGGACTAGAACGTCGGCCCACTCGTTCAGATCGGACAAGCACTCGCTCGGTAGCTTCCGATCGAACTCCACTACGGAGTCTAGCCCCGCATCTAAGAGCGCCACGTAACCGGTGGTACCTCCGAGCTTAGCACGGACCTCACCTAGCCTTTCCAGGGAGTGAAGGATACGCTCTGTCCATCCCGTGTCGATAACCGTGGGACCGTGGATCACGAGCCCTACTCGGATCTCGGAGACCCCCTTCGTTATCTCACTCGAAACGATGGGAACGACGGGGATAGGAGTCAGCGAGAAACCGGGGTTCTACCGATCACGACGACCTCGATGGTTTGGTTAAAATGACCGGCGGGACCCGTCTCGAGTTGTCCGTGCTCTCCGTAAGTCTTGAATCCGACGACCGGTACGTCGTCGCCCACTACCTCCCGGATTGCGTCGTACTGTTCGTCACAATCTCGATGAGCACAGTCGAACACCAACACCAGCGCTATCTCTTTGGGGTCTCGGATGTCCGCTCTATTCATAGCCCGCTCCGTGACGCGTCGCGCAGTTTCACGCATGTTCTCCTTGGTCGGTTCAAGTCGGATTAGAGTTCCAGCCGCCGGTGGTCTTGAGTGGAACACCATCGACCCGTCGTCTTCAACGAACGCCGGCTCGCGCACGATTATCTCCCGGCCGAAAATCTCCCATCCGAGCGGGTTCCACATGAACACGGAGTCATCGAGTCTCTCGACGTCCTCCCCCACCACTTCGGAGTAATATTCAGCGGCGGGTTCGCCGTCGAACTCCACGATCCGACGCTCCTCGGGTACGGCTTTGGTGATCGGGAACTTATCCTCATACACCGGCTCGAATCCACATTCTAGGGCCCCGCCGATCTTGAGAGCTGTAGATCCGAACGCTATCACAGCGGACCCTTCGGGACACAATGTACGTCCTTCTAGCACGTACGTACGCTCGAGACGTAAATCATCGCCGGCCGCCCCACCGTACACCTCCAAGAACTTGTACTTCCGAATCACCTCGTTGATGCCATCCATATAATAATCGATGGCTGGAACTAAGCCCTCAACTAGCTCGATCATGAAATAAGGAAGAACTTTGACAGGCTTCCCTTCCCTGAGGCTCCTGAGCATGGTGTTGAAGTTGATGTCGAGGCAGGGACCGGGATCACGTAGTTTCTCCATAGCTCCGAGTACGAGGTTTCGTCCGATCTCCTTAGCGTGCTCCGGGTCTTCACGCTCGAAGGTAACGCGATTCGTTTCCACGGATAGGTACGGACTGTGAATTAACGTCACGGTGACTGTACCCTGGGTGTACCCATCCGGTGTGAGCTCACCGGCCGTCGAGCACCCTACGATCCTACACTCTGCCGAGACATTACTAATAGCACTTTCGATCTCATCGACATGCCTGGGTGAGAAGAATACCAACCCGAAGTTGGGGGGACCCGTCAGCTGATCCATCGCGTCTTCCACGACCGTATACGGATCCTTCCCGTAGGCTACACCGACCTCTATAGCTTCGCGCTTCATACCGGCTTCCCCACCTTCGTGGTCGCAGTTAGCTTACCGTTCCGTAACCGACGCCTCTGGGTTTATAGCGTTTTATCAAGTTAACAGGCTAAGGAGGTGGGTGCGACCATGGAGCGTGGTAGACTCGTCTACGAAGGCAAGGCGAAGAGCCTCTACGAACATCCGAAAGAGGGAGATCTGCTCGTGATGGAGTTTCGGGACGATATTACGGCGTTTAACATGGAGAAAACGGACACTATCGCGGGTAAAGGTGTTTACAACTGCCTGATCTCAGCGCGATTGTTCGAAGTACTCGAAGACGCTGGAATACCAACCCACTACGTGGAACTTGTCGACGAGCGTCGCATGGTGGTGGAGCGCTTAGACATGTTTAACTTAGAGGTCATATGTCGCAACATAGCGACGGGCAGTCTAGTGGAGCGACTACCGTTCGAGGAGGGTGAGAAGCTGGATCCACCTATCATCGAATTCGACTACAAGAGCGACGAATACGGAGATCCAATGGTGAATATGGACCACATCCGAGCGCTGGGTTTAGCTACGGAAGAAGAAGTAGAGCGCATGCGGGAGATGACCCTGCAGGTGAACGAAGTACTCTCCAAGTTCCTGGAGGATCGCGACATCATCCTTGTGGACTTCAAGCTCGAGTTCGGAGTGAACTCGGACGGAGAAGTCATAGTGGGGGACGAGATCAGCCCCGACACGTGCCGGTTCTGGGACGCGGAGACCGAGGAGAGCCTGGATAAGGACATCTTCAGAAAGGACGAAGGAGATGTCCTGGCTGGCTATATGGAAGCCGCCGAGAGGATCTTGCGGGGTGATGAGGAGAAGCTGGCCATGCTACCGGGGTGACACGGTTGGTAACCGTTGAGGTTCGCGTGAGCTTGAAACCGAAGGCATTGGATCCAGAAGGTGAGACCGTGAAAAGGGCGCTACACCGACTGGGATACGAGGAGGTGGAAGACGTTCGAACAGCCAAGATCTACAGGATCGAGCTAGACATCGACGACGAAAAAAAGGCAATAGAGATCGCCGATGAGATGTGTCGAAGGCTACTCGCGAATCCGGTCGTCGAAGACTACGAGATCGAAACCGTCGAGTGAGCCCCTCGGTGTACTTGGGACTCCCCACCACCTCGGTCCCGGGGTAGGTCATCATCGGGGGCCTGAGTTTGGTCCGCGTGGCCATCATTAGGTTTCCCGGCACGAACTGCGATCTCGAGATGGCATGGGCGGTGAAGCTCGCTAGTGGAGATCCGGAGTTCGTCTGGCACGAAGATGGTGGGTTAGAGTCCTTCGACGCTGTGATCATTCCGGGTGGATTCACCTACGGGGATTACATCCGGGCGGGTGCCATCGCCGCGCTATCCCCGATTCTAGAGGAGATCCGAGAGTGTGTAGAGGAAGGGCTCCCAGTGCTGGGAGTGTGCAACGGAATGCAGATACTAGCCGAAGCGGAGCTCATCCCGGGTACTCTCACGGTCAACGTCGGGAACAGGTTCATCTGCGATTGGGTCTACTTACGCGTGGAACGTACTGACACCCCGTTCACGACCAAGTACGAAGAGGGCGAAGTCATCCGAGTCCCGATCGCCCACGCGGAGGGCCGGTACTACTACGAAAACCCGGAGGAGATCGAGGATAACGTGGTGTTCAGGTTCTGCGGACCAGACGGAGATGTCTCAGAGGAGTACAACCCCAACGGCTCCGTCGGTTGTATTGCAGGAGTTGTGAACGATGATGGAAACGTCATCGGAATGATGCCTCACCCGGAGCGCGCGGCTCACAGTCTCCTTAACTCCGATGACGGTTTACGGTTGTTCGAGTCGCTCGTCGAGTGGTGCCGATCCTGACCTGGCAGCTATCCATCGACAGTGTCGATTCCGAGACGAGCAGTGAGCCTGGTCGGGATGGCGACGAGCGCGTTCTCGAGGTCCAGTACCGGGTTGCCCGCCCGTCCGATCCCATGCGGCCGGGATTAGCACGAGAACATCAAATTCTTACTACTCTCCTACGACTTTCATCGCTATCCTAGAGAGCCTTATCTGGTGTCCCCATGCGCCTTCCGCCTTACCCTCTTGGGTCCACCGTCCGAGTATCCGGCGGATCTTGGACGAGAGCGGTGCTGGTTCCTCCTTCTCCAGAGGTGTTTTGGGCAGTGGCATGAAGTAGTGGAGTCTGACTTCACCACCTCGCTTAATCACCCACCGTGCGAGTTCTACTGACGCTAACTGGTCCTCCTCCGTCTCCCCGGGTAACCCGAAGATGAAGTCGACCACAGGTTTTAGACCGACTTCAAGCGCCTTCTCTACGGCCACTTCGACGTCCTCCACAGTATGCCCTCGCTTGATCCTCTTGAGTACTCGCTCACTCCCAGACTGAGCCCCGATGTTAACACGCTCGTTGTCCGCGTAGTGAGCTATCAGTTCAATGGCATCCTCTTTGGCGATGGAGTCGGGTCTGAGCTCCGACGGAAAGCTACCGAAAAACACCTTTTCTAGACCCTCAACCGATCGGAGTGATCGCAAGAGACGCTCAATCCGATCCGGCTTCAGCCGGACACCGTCGGGTGACCCGTAGGCCAGGGCATCCGGAGCGACGAAGCGAACGAAGGTGTGACCGTACCGCTCGACTCCCCTCCTGACCCAACGGACCACATCCTCAACGGATCGATGTCGTGGCTTCGACCCGAAGAGTCTGGTAACCTGACAGAAGGCACAACCCCAAGGGCATCCTCTGGTGATTTCGAGGGGACAGAATATTCGAAAACCCTCGGAGTACGGCGGAAAACTGTCCAGATCCTCCACCCGCGGGGCTGGTTGGGGTTTCCCCTCGCCTAGGTAAACGCCGGGGCGTTCCTCAGGTTCCTTACCGCGAACGAGTTCACGGAGTATCTCCGGGACTACCTTCTCCCCCTCCCCGATCAGGACGATGTCGAACCCGTGATCGAGACACTGGTCCGGTCGGGCCGATGGGTGTGGACCGCCCGCCAGTTTTACCACGTCATCATGGAAACGTTCCACCATCTCGAAGACTTCGGGTGCCATGAACGTGTTGAACGAGAACACCACGACGTCCCCGGGCTTAGGATTCGGGTTCCTGGAGACCTCGATGTACGGGATTAGCTCGGGAGCACAGGTCTCCACAGCCCCGAGCACATGCGCCAGGCTGTACTTATTCTTCGAGCTCAAGTAGAACCAAATCCTCCTCACGACATATCCCCCGGGAAAACGATCAGTCTGGCCTCCTCGTCTTCCACCCGAATCACGGCGTCCACGAAGGGGTCGTCCAAGACGTACCTGAGCAACGTGGCCCCAAATGCCGTCGCGCGCAGTTCCTGAAACCCGCCCTCGACGACTCCTAACCGGCCGTTAGACGATATAGCCGGACTGTATTCTCCGTCAGAAACCCTAGCTTCACCTATGAAGGTCTCAAACCTCGGGACTCCGGGATCGACGCCGTAACGTCTACGAGCCAATCGACGAGCCTCCCCGTAGGAGTTCGCTCGCCTGTACAGCTGATCCGCATCTCGGGCCTTAATTCCGCGGCTGGAAAGAGCTGCCACGAACCAATCGCGCCGGTACATCGAGTCGGGAGATTGGTTTTCCGGGACAAGACGCTCGACACACCAGCTTAGGGCGATCCGAGCGATCTCGCCCGAGGTTACGCGACATTCGGTGTTCGCCAACGCGAGTCGCGTGAGCACCGAACCGTAGTCAGCCCTGCGGAGTGCTCCCCAAATTTGACGCTCCGACCTGAAAGGACGCCCTCTGAGGATCTCCCGAACGGCGATGGTATTGAGGTGTGCGATACTACAGAGCTCGTAGCTCGACGCGCGGTTCAAGACGTCGAGAAGCTCCTTCCGCTGGGCTATTGGTGGTGTTCGTTCCTTGAGGTATCGTTCAAGTTTTTTGAACGTCTCTCTGGGCAGATAACGCCTAACTTTTCCAAGCGAATCGGGTGAATAACCGGAACGCCGGAGCGCGGCTCTTATCTTGCGACCGGAATACTCTTCGAGCTTCGGAACAAGGAGTAGTTCGACGTCCGTTCCTAACTCTCGGTTCACGTACTCGACCGCTGCCAACCATCGTACCACATTACGGTCCGGAACGTTTGGAGGGATGGAGAAGAGGTCACCTACCTCCAACACCCTCTCGACGTGCTCACGGAGCCGATCGAGGTCCCGCGACGGTCCAGCGTCGAGGATGATATCCACGCCCTCTTCCGCCATGAGCCTGACTCGCACGGGGACCGTGTAGGCAAGTGGAAATCGCTGGTGGTACCCTCGGACCGGTATCACCTCGTCTGCGCCGAGCTCTAACACTACTTCGCGGCGTAAACGGTACGGTAGAAGAGGTGGGGTATGGTGCGCGGTGTAATCAGCGTTGAGGAACACCACGACTTCGTCGCCGAAGTCTCGAGCACGGTCTAACAGGTAAGCGTGTCCCAGGTGGGGCGGGTCGAAGTCGGCGGCTATCCCGATAACGGTCACTGTTTCACCCGCCGGACCTTCTCGACCCACATGAGGGGATAATTAAGCTCCTCGATGAACTCGAGCTTCCCTACGGCTTCCCACTCCCCGCACCTAGTTACAATCGTAACTCGTAGGTTCCGGCCTGAAACCTCCGTGTACCCACCATAGTTGTCAGTGTCCTCAGACGATACGTCTACCTCCACCCGAGCATCGATTACACAGGGTTGAAGTAGGGCAGCCTGTTCGATACACTTAGCCACCTCCTCCGCGGTGCTAGGTGATACAGGCGTGCCGCAGAACTGATGATATATAGCGCCTAGCGTGATTCCAGCCTCGAATATCGCGCGCTCCCGATCGGATAGCCTCTTGAAATACTTCAAGTCGGGGTCTTCCCCCTTGGATGAGTTGATAAAAGACTTGGAGGAGGGAGCGGGAGAGAAGGGAGAGTTCCTCGCGGAAATCGTCTACGAGCGTGCGGACTCTTTTGAAGAGATGCTGGAGTTGCTCGAGGATATGGGCATGGAGGGGATAAAAGTTGACTTTGCGGGTGATAAGGAGGATCCGGAAGAAATAGTCATCACCGTAGAGACGACGGTTACGGTAGAGTTTTACGAGGAGAACCCCGAGGTCAAAGAGGAAATGGAATTTACCGAGCCAGCCTGCGAGCTGGAGCAGGCTTTATTCCGAAAACTAGCGGAGCTTAAGTACGATAAGAGCATGGAGATCGAGGAGACGAAGTGCCAGCTGGTGGGCGACGACGTCTGTGAGTTCCGTATAACGCCGAAGGGATAGGGATAGTTAGATCTCCACCCCCAGTTCCTTCGCCGCTATCCTTACATCCTTGTCGCCTCTCCCCGACAGGTTCACGACGACAACGTCCCCACGGTCCAATTCACCTTTCTCTACTAGCTTTTTCACGTAATAGATAGCGTGTGCGGATTCGAGCGCCGGGAGTATCCCTTCGGTTTCGTTCAGTATAACGAAACCACGCAGCGCTTCCTCGTCCGTCACGGCGTCGGCGGTGACTCTACCTTCGTCCACTAAAAACGCAAGCTCCGGACCCACTCCAGGATAGTCGAGTCCAGGTGCGACGCTGTGTGTCGGTCGGATCTGGCCGTGCTCGTCCTGGAGGACCTTGGTCAGACAGCCGTGGAGAACTCCAACTTCCCCGGCGCACAGCGAGGCCGAATGCTCGTCAGTGTCCAATCCCTTGCCACCGGCCTCGACGGCGTAGAGCGCTACTTCCTCATCGTCCAGGAAGTCGTAGAATATCCCGATGGAGTTACTGCCTCCACCCGTACACGCCACGATCGCGTCTGGAAGACCTCCCTCTAACTCCATGATCTGATCCCTCGTCTCCCTGCCGATTACCCGCTGAAACTCGCGGACAATCCACGGGTAAGGGTGCGGTCCGACGACGGAACCTAAGAGGTAATGAGTAGTCTCGAGGTTCGTTATCCAGTCGCGCAGCGCTTCGTTGATCGCGTCCTTGAGTGTCTGCGTTCCGGCTTTCACGGGGTGGACTTTGGCCCCCATCAGCTCTATCCTGAAGACGTTGTGTTTCTGGCGCTCTACGTCGATGGCCCCCATGTAGATCTCGACTTTCTTGCCCAGCGCGGCCCCGGCCATGGCGGTGGCGAGCCCGTGTTGTCCGGCACCGGTCTCCGCGATGATGCGGTTCTTACCCATACGGTCGGCGAGTAGGGCCTGGCCTAAGGTGTTGTTCAGCTTGTGTGCCCCACCGTGGACCAAGTCTTCGCGCTTGAGGTACACCTTGACGCCGAGTTTCCGCGACAGGTTCCGTGCGTAGTACAGTGGAGTCGGGCGCCCTGCGTATTTCCGCCACAGTTCGTCGAGTTCTTCCCAGAACTCTGGGTCTTCACGCGCTTCTTTGAACGCATCCTCTAGTTCCTCCAGCGCGGGCATGAGTGTCTCCGGCACGAAACGCCCTCCGTACTCACCGAAATACCCGTTCTCGTCCGGGTACCTGTCCACGTACCGTCCCAATCTGGGTCTCCCCTACAGTCTCGAAACGACATCCTCGAACCGTTCTTCACAGACGCTTTCCGTGATGGCCTTACAGGCCTCCTCGAAAATCCTCGCGCCGGCGTCTAAGTCTTCCGGGGCGAAGATCGACGAGACAACTACCGTGATGCCTGTCCCGTACCTGCCGGCTAACCTCAGTGCCCTTTCCACACACGCCCTGGTGAAAGAGCGACGCACGACTGTTCCGAACGTTACCGCAGGAGCTCCGTGGGTCTTAGCAACGTCGTAGAGTGTCCCGCCCGTAGCCGTAGCGAACAGGAAGACCTTACCCGCCGGATCCACCACGTCCTTAATCCTAGGACCTGCGTTAGGCACGACCTCCCGGATTTCCGCCCCGACGTCCTCAACGCCTTTCCTAGCCAAACTCGCGTTATCTTCGCCACCATCTACCACGAGTACTACATCGCATCCCTCTTCCACGGCTATCTTGCCAGCTTCCCGGCCTCGCTCTATCGGATCAACGCCTTCAGGTGTCTCCGCGAATGGGTATTTAGCCGCGTGCTCACCCGAGAGGACCCGATAAGCACTATCGGGAGCCGCTCCTATTATGGCGACAGCTCCTTCGCGTAAGGCGACCTCAGCCGCAGAAGAAGTGTTCACGACATCCACTACCACGATCACGTCCCCGTGCGAAGCCGCCTCGGCGGCTCCGGTAGCTCCGATCGTCATTTTGATCGACATCATGACGTTTCCCTCCGGGGTTGACGGACTTGAAGACCGAAACTGTCCTGAAGGTTTCCGCGATTCTGGGATTCGTCATCGGTATGGCCGCGGGGTTCGTCAGTATCTCGCCTATCAAACAAGAGATCGAGGAACAGAAGAAGATGTCTAAGGTAGTACTGCCACCGGAGCTCAAAAACCGTAAACCTCACCCACTGTCACCGTCGGAGATCGCCGCCAAGACGAAAGTTAAGGACGTAGGGGCACGATCCGGCGAGGAGAGTGGTACAGGGAAGGGAGAATCAACCGTTGGGTCGTCCTCCACTGGACCTACTACTGGACCAGGTTGAGAGCCGCTTCCCTGACGAACTCCGCCACCTCCATCGTCTTTTTATCACCTCCCAAATCCGGCGTGACGACACCCTCTCGGATCGCCTCACCCACGGCCTCTCTCACGGCTTCTGCAGCTTCATCTTCACCCAACCATTCTAGCATCATGGCCGCTGAAAGTATCGTCGCGAACGGGTTCGCAATTCCTTTACCAGCGATGTCTGGCGCCGATCCATGCACAGGTTCGAACAGCCCGTAGCGGTCGCCGACGTTCCCGCTGGGTGCCAATCCCAACCCACCAACTAGTGCCGCCGCCTCGTCAGAGAGTATATCACCGAACATGTTCGACGTCACGATGACGTTGAAGCGCTCCGGCTCAGTGATCATGAACATAGCCGCAGCGTCCACATAGTACTCCTCGAACTCCAATCCACGGGATTCGACCACTTCCTTGCATACTTCGCGGAAGATCCCACACGTCTCGCGCATGACGTTCGCCTTGTGCACGCACGTAACGACATTCGAGCCGCGCTCCTCCGCCAAATCGCAGGCGACTTCGGCGATACGCCGCGTTCCCTCTTCTGTGATGATCCTCAAGGTGTACGCGGTGTCTCGAAATCTCCCCTCGATTCCCGAGTACAGCCCCTCGGTGTTCTCGCGCACTATCACGAAGTCCACGTCGTCCCGCACGTACGGCTTACCGGTGAGCTCACGGAGTCCCGGGAACCCACGTACCGGTCTAATGTTCGCGTACAAATCGAGCTCCTGTCTCAGTCGGACGATCACGTCGGCTGCTGTTTCACCAGCAGCTCCGAATAAGACCGCATCGGCTTCGCGGCAGAGCTCTAAGGTATCTTCCGGCAGCGGATCGCCGTGCTTCTCGGTGCATTCGTCGCCGGCCTCACCCTCGACGAACTCCGCGTCGATCAGCGGTTCGATCACGTGGAGGGCTGCCTCGATGACTTCCGGTCCGACGCCGTCTCCCGGGATCACAGCGATCTTGTACGCCACGGAGATCACCCCTCGAAAGCCCGTGGCCCTTCCCGATTGATCAATTCAACCAAGCCGCCGGACTCGAGTATCCTCATCATGAAGTCCGGGAGCGGTTTCGCCTCCAGCTCCTCACCGGTGTTGAGGTTCTTGACGTACCCCTTTCGGAGGTTCACTTCGATCTCATGCCCATCCTCGAACGCATCGTCCACGCCCGGACATACCACTAGAGGTAGCCCCAAGTTGATCGCGTTCCGGTAGAAGATACGGGCGAAAGACCTCGCGACCACGCAGGCGATTCCGGCAGCTTTGAGCGCGATCGGCGCGTGCTCACGGGAAGAACCGCAGCCGAAGTTCTTCCCGGCCACGATCACGTCGCCCTCACGGACCTTCTCAGGGAACTTCGGATCGGCCCCCTCCATCACGTGCTTGGCCAGCTCCCTAGGGTTTTGGGTAGTGAGGTATCGACCCGGGATGATCTGGTCGGTGTCGATGTCGTCCCCGAAGACCCAGGTTCTTCCCCGGATAACGTCTCTCAAGCGGACGCCCCGGACCGCTCCCGTAACCGGTAAGTTATCACCTTTGTCGACGGATCAGTCGAACACCGGTTCTCTGAAGATCGTAAGGCATGCTGATACGTGGTTGTGGAATTCGTTATACCCGGTGATCGGAGTGATCTCTCCGAAGGAATACATACCAACGCAGTGCTTGTCGGGTATCTCTTCCTTGAGCGGCTTGCGTCCCGCGCACGTGACCAGAATGGACGCTAGCGGCTCCTCACCTGAGCTCAAGGATCCTTGGTAGGCCCTAACGGGGGCGTTCGGCTTATCATCGAAGCCGAGAAGCAGCAGCTGCTCGCCCTCTACGACGTAACCAGCCGTTCGGATGTAATCGTCGGTAACCTCTAGTGGAGTGCGTGGGACGATCCTGTACCCAACGGGAGGGAGCACACGAACCACGCCGAGTGGTGGAAGCTTCTTGTAGACGTACTCATCCGGGCAGGCCTTGACGTAGTCGGTCACTCCTTCGAGCTTCTCGATATAGACCTCGCCGGCGGGACGCCCGTCGATCTCAACGATCACGTTTTCCCTACTTTTCGTTACCGTTCCGAGCTTCATTACGGGTTTCAGCGAGGACGCGAACGACCAACCCACCTTCAAAAAGGTGAAGATAGTAGCGTAAACAGCACCCTTTTCGAACACCCCTTTATCGCACACTACGGGAGCACTCTCGAACTCAGGATCACTTGACAGTGCCCCGAAGGTGCTTATACTTAAGGCCGCGGGACCACTCCCGAATCGGAAGCTGGAGAGCACTTCGAGACCCGTACCACCGAGGTTGTGGAACGTGGCCCCATCAATGAACGTTATACCGATAACCGGCCTATACGCGACGATTCGTCTTGGATCCTTGAAATTAAGCGCTGTGTAGGAGACGTCGTATGGATCGAAGTCCAAGTCTTCGAAAGCCTCCTCCAGTGCACCGCGAGAGGCCTCGCCAGGGCCTTGACGCGCCGATCCGCCAGTACCGAATTTGGCCATCCATTCCGTCTTCAACGCCAGTAAGCTGATTTTATGTCCCCTAACCGATCCGGGATAGTGGCCCTCTCCGGCCACACAACCGACGAAACGCTCAACCCCATAACTGAGCTCGGAGACAACATCTTCAGGATCTATGTCGTGAAAAAATACGATCCCGAAATCAGCACGGTCACCAAGCCTTTCGATGACTTCATCAACAGTATTTTCCGGACTATCACCACACACTACGCAGCAGTCCAGGTCGACCAAAAGTTCCACCCCCGATGATCGCCGCAGCGACTGTATACTTTGAGATCACTCGCTGGCTATTTTCGCCAGTGTGTAGATGGCATTCATCAACGGCACGACCCCGATTAACTTCTTACCATCCGCCACGTATATTCTATCCGACATTTTGTCGATAACTTCCCAAAGGGCCTCATGTAGATATGTCTCGGGAGGAACTACCACCATTTCTTGCAGATAACTTTTAGCCATTAGGTCATGCAAATTCTTCCGGTCTAGAATCGCGTCGAAAACTGCACCCATCACGTCCTTGTCACCAACACGACCGATCGGGACTTCCCTCTCCAGGAGGACCACGTAGTGTCGACCCTTCTCACTCATACACTTCGCGACATCGGCAACGGAGCTGGAAGCGTCCAAGGTCAAAGGAGAATCTCGAACCACTTGCTTGACGGCTACACTTCCTACGTTCCCGAATATGTCACCGAATTTCGGAGGCGAAACCGGTCGATCCGTGTTGCCGGGAACCCTAAATCCCCTATAATCCCCCGTAAGTACTCTCACGATATCAGAGACAGAAATCACACCGTACACACCGCTCCTCAGGAGACCGGAAGAACGCACGAATGCCCGGGTCGTGTTGCCCCTCAGCATTTCAACCATGGCGTTTCGGAGAGTATCGCTCGACTTCACTACCACGGCAGGTTTCATGAACCGCTTGACTTCGGCCGAGAGAGCGTCCTCCTCGAGCGCACGGAGGGCACGGATTAGATCGTTCTCCTCGAACACTCCAACTATCTTGGAACCCTCCATCACCGCCACACCGTGAATGCCGTGAGTGACCATAGCCTTCAGCGCGTTCCACAGTGGTTCATCGGGTTTCACAGCAATGGCACCGTGACGAACGAAGTCAGACACTTTATGTCTAGCCAATACCTCGGGTCTGAGCTCTTGAGGGTTGGACGAGACTTTCTCTCTCAAAGCTCACGGATTCCCCCCCCAAATTCTCAGACGTTAGAGCACCTTTCTACCGACTGGAATTAATGATCATCCATCAACGACCTCCCGATACGCGCGCAACGCCTCCTGTTTCCTGGGTTTGACGATGGGTCTTTTCGGAACGAACGGACACCGTCCCGGATCGCGTTCAGGAACTCCTATCTTGCGCCCGTATTGAATGATCTCAGGTTTGTTCAGACCGATCAACGGACGTAGTACAGTACCATTCACTTGAGATTCCTCCAGCTCGAGGTTCCACACAGTTTGACTCGCGACTTGACCCAATGAGTCACCGGTGACAATGCAATCACACCCGAGCCGATCGGCCCACTGAGAGGCACGCTCGAGCATCCTCATCTTGCATACAACACATAGGTACCGTTTGAGTCGTCCGGTCAGTCGCTCCTCGGCGGTCTCCAGGAACTCACGGTGCGACTCGTCCACTAAGAGATCAAAGTCCGGACACCAGCGTCGGAGGACTCGCTCGTTCTCACGGGCCGCCTCAAGCTCCGACTCCGTGACCAAAAAGTGTAACCCTTTGCACTCGAGTCCCCTGCGCATAACCATCCACGTGGCTACGGGACTGTCGAAGCCACCAGAAAGTAAGCACAGCGCACTTCCCTGCGTACCCGCGGGAAGACCACCGGGACCAGCTTTCTCGGGCCCGCAGACGTAAGCGACATCGGGATAAACCTCTACCAGCAGTCGGGATCCACGCTTGCTAGTCTTACGGCCGGTAGACTTGACGATCTCCCTCACGGACTCGAACAGCGCATACTCCGAAACGCCGTCATGGTGTGACCGGACGTCCACCCTGATCTCCTCTGGACACTCCCGTAACACACGTCGCGTGGCTTTGAGTATTGTAGCCGGTTTAGGTCTTACCTCGTATCCAGGTAACGCACCTTCGACACCGAACTCCGAAGCGGCGTTCGGATGATGGCCTGGGACTATCAACCTCATCCCGCGTACCCGAACTACCTCACCGAGCCTCCGCTCTAACCGTCGCGCCATTTCGCCCAGCAACATCTTTCGGACGGGCGCGCTCTTAGCCGTCACCTCACCCGAGGGCCTAATCAGTGTGATCGGCTTCATGAAATCCACCCCCTACAAGCTCGGCCGCCCACCGCTCCGGTCATCGCTCCCCTGGGCCTCGGGTGTCCTCATCGCCCCCCGAAGGCCGTTTTACGGGCGGGTCGAGGTCACGTCGGGGGCTCCTGTGCTCACGGTTCTGAAGCTCGGAGGAAGTGTGATCACCGACAAATCGAAACCGAAAACGGCCAGGGAAGACCGTATTCGGAGGCTCATGAAAGTCATCTCCGACTGGAAGGGAGACCTAGTACTCATTCACGGTGGAGGGTCGTTCGGGCACTACGCGGCGTCGAGGGTAACCGACCTACAAAAGGGTGTTTCGGAAGTTCGACGGGCGATGCACGAGCTACTCTCCATCGTTGAGAAGGTGGCGGTGGACTCGGGGGTGCGCGTGTACCCGGTGACCCCCGCAACGGTGCTGTATTCGCTCAACGTGTTGGTGGACCTATTGGAGCGTGGTTGTGTTCCCCTACTCTACGGTGACGTCGTCCCAGACCACGGCGGGGACGGGTTCAGGATCATGTCGGGCGACGAAATCGCCGAGCTAGTGTCTCGGCTGGGTCCGGATCGGGTCGGTTTCGGAATGAGCGTCGACGGGGTTTACCCGAGAACACCGGAGGAGGGGGAGCCCTTAAGGGAGCTCTCTCCGGATGAAGCGCGAGATTTGGCACGACAGCTGGAAGGTTCTGCCGGCGTGGATGTGACGGGGGGCATCGCGGAGAAACTACGAAGGGCCGCACGCATAGCGAAGCGCGGCGTGGAAGTGTACCTGTTCGATGCTCGAGACCCGGAAAACGTCGACAGATTCCTTAGGGGTGGACACGTTGGCACGAGGATCACGCGCTGAAGGAACGAGAGAACGGAAGTGGGAACACGTGCTGGCGTGCGTTTGGGAGGACGTCGAATCGGAGGAAAGCCCGCTGTTCGACTGCGTGAAGATAGTACATCGGGCACTCCCGGAGCTAGATTTCGACGACGTGGACATGGAAATCAAACTCTTCGGGAAGCGGCTCTCTTTCCCAATGATAATCGCCGGGATGACGGGAGGACATCCTAAAACCGGCGAGATCAACCGGAAACTCGCCCGAGTAGCCCGCGAGCTTGAGGTAGGTATAGGAGTTGGAAGCCAGCGAGCCGGCGTGGAGGATCCGGAAGTGCGGTGGACGTTTGAAGTGGTACGGGAGGAGTATCCCGACGGCCTGGTACTGGCCAATATCGGGCTCCCACAGCTGCGCGAGAACGGTCCGGACATTGCACTCGAAGTCGTCGATATGGTGGACGCAGATGCGCTGGCCGTTCACGTGAACGTGCTGCAGGAAGCGGTTCAGTTGGAAGGTGAGGCGGACGCTGCCGGATTCGTGGACGTACTCGCCGAAGTCTGCGAAACGGTGGATGTGCCGGTGATCTTGAAGGAAACCGGAGCCGGCGTGTCAGCCGAAGACGCCAAGTTGGTTCGAAATATCGTGGAGGGTATCGACGTCGGTGGAGCTGGTGGAACTAACTGGGCAATGGTCGAAGCCGTCCGGTCGAAAGCTCACGGTGAGACACCATTAGGATACGCGTTTTCCGATTGGGGAGTTCCCACCGCAGCTTCAGTACTTGAGGTCAGGAGCGTCGTCAGTGACGATCTCGTAGTAATTGGAACCGGAGGCGTGCGCACGGGGATGGATGTCGCGAAGGTTTTGGCTCTAGGCGCGGACTGCGCTGGAATGGCCTTACCAGTGCTCCGTAAAGTGCTGGCTGAGGGCGTCAGAGGCTGCGTCCGCTTCCTAAAGTCGATCGCTCGCGAGGTCAAGATTGCAATGTTGATGGCGGGGTGTTCATCCGTGGAGGAAATGAGCAGTGTCCCCATAGTAGTGTACGGGAAGCTACGTGAATGGTTGGAGTGCCGGGGAATCCCACTCGATCTCGTCTGCACCGGTGATCGCCGAACGGGGTGGAACCGTTGACCGTCGAGGTGTTCGCAGTAGGGGGATACGGCGAGGCCGGTGGACGAAACATGACCGCGGTCCGCGTGGACGAGGAGATAGTGATCTTCGACTGTGGTATGTCCCTGGACAAGTCGCTAGTTTTCGAAAAAGATTTCCAGAAAGCCTCAACTAGGGAACTCCGCAAAGTGAAAGCGATACCGAATGACTCGATCTTACGTCCCCACCGTTCCAAAACGGTTGCCGCGGTCCTATCCCACGCTCACCTAGATCACATTGGGGCGGTACCCAAACTTCTCTTTAAGTACAAGTGTCCGGTATTCGGAACCGAGTTCACAATAGAACTCGTGAAAGCCGACCTCAGGAATGAGATAAGGTACGCTGATGAATCCGAAGACATTATGATTAACTTGTACACAGTCGAGCCGGGAGATGAAGTGCAGATTACCTCGAAACTCCGACTTGAATTTATCCCAATAAGCCATAGCATACCATGTTGTGTTCTACCAGTGCTACATACACCTTACGGAGCAATAGTATACGCGTGTGATTTTAAGTTCGACGATAATCAAATAATAGGGTACAAACCGGATTATAAAAGGCTCAAACAATTGGGCAAAGAAGGTGTGTTACTACTCATTACTGAGAGTTTGAGAGTCGCTGAAGAAATTAAGACACCTTCCGAATCTGTAGCTAGGGAAATGGTGAACGACGTGCTCAGATTTGCCGACGAGGAGAGTGAGGGTATTATCGTCACAACATTCTCGTCACACATAGAACGGATACAGGCGATCGCAGACACTGCGGATAGGTTAGGCAGAAAGGTGATCCTCGCCGGAAGATCCATGGGTAAATACGGAAGGATCGCCGAGGAGCTCGGCCTTTTGAACCTCCCCGCGGGTGCCAGGATTTACGACCGCCCCGAGACTATTCGACGGGGACTCGAACGGGCGAACAAGGAGAAGGAGGACTACCTACTGATCGTCACGGGACATCAAGGAGAGCCGGGCGCCGTGCTACCGCGGATCGTTGACGGCGAGCTTCCGTACCGACTGACCGAAGAAGATAGCGTTGTGTTTTCGTCATCAACGATTCCGTCCCCTATAAATCGAGCTAACCGCTACGTGTTAGATACCAAGCTCAGACTGAAGGGCGTGAAAATGTTCAAGGATGTGCACGTGTCGGGGCACGCGGGTCGTGAAGATCACCGCCTAATGCTCAGGATGCTCCATCCGGAGTTCATCGTCCCGGCACACGGTGACCCGGATATGCTGGCCGCGTACGCCGAACTGGCCACTCAAGAGGGTTATGAGGTGAACCGAGACGTATTCATAATGTTCGACGGCACGAAATTAAGTCTGCCGTTATAAGGGGACGATTCCATGCGGAGTGAGATACTGGAAGAGTTAAACCGCGCACGCGAGCTCGTCGACGCCAAGATTGAGGAGGTACTGCCCAGAGGAGGACCAGAGGACCTCTACGATGCGTGTTGGCATCTAATCGAAGCGGGAGGTAAGCGAATTCGACCCCTCCTCGCCATCAAATCGTGTCTCATGTTAGGTGGATCGGAAAAGGATGTACTCCCTGAAGCAGTCGCGGTCGAGCTGATTCATACGTTCACGCTAATTCACGACGATATCATGGACGAAGACGAGGAACGACGCGGAGTCCCATCGGTACACGTGAAGTGGGGAGTACCGGTAGCTATCCTGGCGGGAGACACCTTGTTCTCCAAAGCCTTCGAAGTAGCGGCGGAAGGTGGAAATGTAGAGGCAGTTAAAGAACTCGCCCGCGCTTGCACTGAGATCTGCGAAGGTCAAGCCATGGACATCGGGTTCGAGAACAGGACCGAAGTCACCGAGGAAGAGTTCCTCGAAATGATCCGGAAGAAGACGGCAGCACTCATCCGGACATCGTGTGTTGTGGGCGGGCTTAAAGCCGGGGCGAATCTCGAGCAATTGGGAGCGCTTCGGGAGTACGGGGAGAACTTAGGGATCGCGTTCCAGATACAGGACGACGTCCTCGACCTGATCGGAGACGAGTCCGAACTCGGTAAACCAGTGGGTAGCGATATCGTCGAGGGGAAGAAGACGCTGATCGTAATCAAGGGCCTGGAGCTCGCCGATGAGGAGCAGCGGGAACGCATACTTTCGGTCCTCGGGAATGAGGATGCTTCACGCGAGGACGTTCGCGAAGTTATTCAGATATTAGAAGAGATCGGCGCGATAGATTACGCTAAAAAGCGGGCCAGAGAGTATGCCGATCGCGCTAAAGCTGCGCTGCACGAGCTCCCCGAGAATGAGCATCGAGAGTTCCTAGAAAAGTTGGCGGATTTCGTTGTAGAGAGGGAGTTCTGAAGTTGGCACTTCCTAGGATATACGTGGAGACCGACGAAGTTCCGGAGAGTAGCAAGATCTTGCTCACGGATCCAGAATTCGAGGTGATCATACGCTCGCGTGAGCTAGCGGAGAAGGTCGCCAAAGAGTTAGACGAGCCGATATTCTACGAACGGGTGGTGTACGAGGAAGCCAGGTCCGTCTTCAACGTATCGGAAGCCGAAGTCACCCGACACGTCGTCGTAGAGCCAGTAGATCGTCGATCACTAGTCTTCTTGAAGCCCGGGGACCGGGTGTACCAGATACCGGTTGAAGGTTACGTAGTTACACCGATAGCCGACGTAGGAGACCGGCTCAGGAAAGGTGATCCACTGGCCGCCGTGACGACTCGCAGTGGAAACGTCCGGTACGTCGAGGCACCTCAGGACTGTCTGGTGGTGTACGTCTGTGAGCAGCCCGCAATCCGAACCCAAAGACGACCGAACTACGAGTACTACATCGCACCTACCGAATGAACGCGCCGTCGAGAGAGCACTACGCTCGGCCTTACGCGAAGTACTCCACGGGTCACTCCCACGTGAAGTAGGAATCAAGGTGAAGGAGATCCGGCCCGGCCGCGGACGTCCTGAACTCGTCTACGCCCGAGCAGAACTCGTAGTCCATAAGGAATCGCTGAAAGCTACCATCATCGGTCGTGAGGGCGGCACCATCCGAGAGATCGGCAAGCGGGCCCGTGAACTCCTAGAAAACCGAGCCGGAAAGCCTTTCTACCTAGATCTAGCCGTCGTAGTCGATCCGAAGAAGTCGCCCACCAACAGATGGTTCAAGGTACGAGACCCTTCGGAAGCCTGGTTGTGCCCTGCCTTCAAACACCCACACCTCGTGTCCGTAAGGGAATCCAGAATACGCGGCAACGCTCGAGTGGCAGCGTTCGTGGAGCTGGAGCATGTCACCGTCCACGGAGGAGTCATGATCTCGAACTTCTCTTCGGTCCGTCGCTCAGTGTTACACAAACGGGTTTCCGTGTCTTCACACTGTGAAATCGAACGCTCGGAACTCGGCCCAGTGACTTTCGTCGGAGATGGAGCAGAGATTCACGGGTGCAAAATCGAGGAACGGTGTTTCGTAGGAATGAACGCATACCTCTCGCGTTGTGAAATAGGGAGATGGTCCGTAATAGGTGCGGGAGCTCACATCAGCGACCTGCGCGTTCCCGAACGTAGTTTGGTCATCGACGACGGTATCGTAGACCGTCTCGACGTTTACACTCTAGTGGTTGGCAAGCGACTTAAACTGGAACTGAACGGTAGCGAAATATGGTCAGGACAAGGTGAGACGTACTACGTTTGTTACCTACATGAAGACAATAGAATCACAGTCCGTCCTATACCTACTGGGAGGGTCCTGTGCGAAGTTCGGAAAACCAACGACAGATGGGAAGTGAGAGGAAAAGGGTTTGTCCGTACGGTTCGAGGGTCGTCGCTACACTGGTACGTGGGACATGAGATGGGACTACTAGGTTAGACCTAAACCTTCAGAGATTCTCGTAGTTCCTTCACGATCTCCGCAATGTCCATCTTTGTGACCCTGTTCAACACGAACTTAGCGTCTTTCTCCGACTTCGATAGATGAAACGGTCCGAGGCGCTCCACGTTGGAAATCGTCTTGCGGAACACCCTGTTAGCGACTGGATCGTCGAACGGTTCGGTGTTTATGTAGAGCTTCGGACTCCGACTCTTGATGGACAACGAGCCGTAGTAGACGCATGAGTTCACCCCTTGCTCCACTGGCCCCTCTCGGACGACTACTGTCTTGACGAAGCTGTCGTCACCCAGCTTGACCCTCTCATCCGCTAGAACGTAATCCGCCTCTATGGAACCGGTCGATTCGAAATCGTTGCACAGCACCGCCGCAACGCTGAGGCCTTGACTGGCCTTGACCGACCTCGGCGTGATCAGAACCTCCTTGACCTCAACGTTGTTAGCGAGCGAGATATCGTCTCCACTGATCATACTCCCTTCTATTATCACGTCCGCACCCGTCTTCAGTGAATTAATAGAAATTACATTACCTTTCACAGTAGAGCCTTCTCCGATTTCCAACTTGTTTTCACAAATTACATTCCCATAAATCTTCACATTATTCCCGATTGAAATGTTTTTAGCCACAATCGTCCCATAAATTCGCGAGTCATCTTTGACACTAATTTCTTCCTTAACTACTATAGGCTCATCCTCTTGAAGTGCCTTAACCATTGAATTCTTTCCTATTACAATACTACCCTTCACCTTTGCTATTGCCATTTCGGTCTCGGATGGAACGAGAAGTCGCTTCCCTTCCTCGTACCTCTTAATTTCATCTTTCAACTTATTTTGTACCTTCCTAAGCTTCCTTATCTCCTCGTCTCTTCTCTTAATTTCCTCCCTGAGCTTTCCAATATGCTGGCGAGCCTTTTCCAACTTCTTCTCCCTATCTTTGAGCTTTTTCTGGAGATTGCTCAAATTGGACTTCAGTTCATCTATTTTCTTCTTAAGTTTCTCGTTCTCACTCCTTAGGGCTTCAATTTCATTGGCGAAGTCGTCTCTCTCGCTTTTAACCTCCTCAAGTTTACTCTGAAGTTTAGTTAGTTGGTCCCGGAACTTCTCCACTTCTTTCGTTTCTTCCTTTAACCTATCTCTCTCCTCCTTAACTTCATTGTACTTCTCTTTAAGTTTCTTTAGATTCTCTGCGAGACGACGATTTTGGTCCGAGAGATCCTCTAGCTTCGACTTAAGCTCCTTGTATTTCCTAGCAATCTTCTCGTACCGTTCACGATACTCTTCCGTTTTTTCTTTGAGTTCTTCCGATTCTCTTTTGGCTTTTTCTAACTTTTCTTTCAGTTGCTTCGAAATTTTGATGTACTTATCAAGTTCCTTCTCTTGCTTCTCAAGTTCCTCCTTAAGTCTTTTAATTTCAGACCTTAATCTGTCCCTTTCTCCCATCGCACTCTTGGCTTTGTTACGCCATTCGTCTAATTCCTCTCTAAGCTTTTCATTCTCGGCTTTCAGCCGCTCTAATTCAGCTTCCAAATTCGAGGGAGCAGCACGCTCTTCCGATGGCTTGGGTGCTTCAGCCGGTGAGCTCTCTTCTTTCTCCTTTTCCTCCTCTTCTTCACTAGGTTTCGGGGGTTTAAGCTTTAATTTGGGGACAGTCTCAGCACCTTTCGACTCGACGGGCTTCCCCTCCGGCTTGGGGAGCTTGAGCTTCGGAGCTCCCTCACCTTCCTCCGGGGGTTTAAGCTTAAGGTCTATCTCGGACGGTTCACGCTTGCCACCTTTTCTCTTCTTAAAAATCAATCATCTGCCTCCCCAAGCTGCTATCAGCCGAACATATCCTCGGGTGGAGGTGTTGTCGGCTGCCCGGGAATTACGGGTGGAACCATAGTCTCGGGTTCCTTCTCGATTTCCGCCTTCACGCGGTTCACGAGCTTCTCATCCTTAATAATCTTCACTATTTTGGGTTGTGGTCTGGACTCATTCGGAGAAGGTATCAAGGGTAAGTCGACGATGACATGGTCGTCTTCCTCTATCTCTCCAGCTATCCTGGGATCGACTTCCGCGATGATCGTAGGACCACGATGCAAGCTTACTGTGGCCAACACTTTTATATCTGCTGAGATCACTCCGCCGTCGTCCGGCTTTATAATTGTCTCGACTTTTCCGAGCTCGTATGGCAAGGACATCACACCTCCTTACCTTTCTCGCCGTGAAATACGTAAAAGACTGATCACGCCGATCGCGTTCACCATCCAATACGAGATCAGCCTGTCTAGTAGTGCAGCCGCAGCGCTGGTTCCCGGGTCGATCCCCCAAAGCCTGTAAACCGAAGCAGTTGATATTTCCACCAGCCCAAGTCCACCGGGAAGTAACGGTAGGATACCAGCGAACATCGAGACCGTGAACGATACCACGATAACTGGTAGAGGCACCTCGCGTCCCAACGATAAAAACACGACGTATGTCCTGAGGATCTCACAACCCCACACTGCAGCCGATACCAGAGTACCTTGAATCAGCGTGCGACGATCCTGGAGGAGTTCTCGAAGCTGCTTCACGAACCTTTCCACCCACTCATCAAGCTCCTCCCACCGGCGACGTGCACGTACGCGACGAGATACACGGGACAGGAGCCGGAGAACCCCTCGAGCGACCCTATGCACGTATCGCTCACTCGCTAAGAGCCGAAGCGACAGTATCAAGGCGGCTGTAAGGAAAGACACACCACCGAGTAGGATGACGAAAATTCCGTCTCTTCCTCCGCTTCCCGCGATTAGGAAGGCACTCAGCAGTAGTAGTAAAGTCAGGGGAAAGTAATCTAGAACTCTATCGATGACGACAGAGGAGGCGATATCACGCGCCCGATACCTGGCCATACGAGCCAGCAGGTACACACGGAGTGGCTCGCCGCCGCTCCTGGCGCTCGGGGTGATGTTGTTCACGAGCATCGAGACATTATTGACCGTGAAGACTAGGCGGAACGGTGCCTTTACCCCGACTCTTACTAACATTAGGTGCCATCGCAGCGCCCACAGCAGTAGGTCAACTATCTGGATACAGGCGGCGAGCGCGAACAGCCGCGGCTCCGTTCTCGCGATTACAGTGAGGATCTTACGAGGATCGAACGATAAGATCATGATGAGGACAACGGCTACACCCGCCGCCATCGCCGGTATTACCCGTCGCTTCATGACACCGTCGGACACGACGTCGACTCCCTCCTTCCTTAATGAGTACTGCGTAGAAGAATCCAGGAACATCCGCACGATGGGGTAGGAAGACAGCGCCATGACCTGAGCGTCTGGCTGGTCGAAGCACCGGCGTCTCGGGCTCAAGGTTTAGCTCCCGTATCGCGCGTTCGACCACGAGTTCGTTTTCGGTGGTCGTGAGAGTGCACGTGGAGTACAGGAGTTTTCCACCTTCCTTAAGGACCTCGTATCCGGCTCTGAGTAGCGAATACTGGTAAGACGGTAGCCCGAGTGCCTCCTCGTAGGTCGCCTCGACCCAGAGTTTCGGCCTGACACCCAAAGCGGTGCAAGGCGGGTCGACGAGGACAACGTCTGCCGTTCCCCGCAGCCTCCTGACGATCTTCCTGGCGTCCCCGTGTACGGTCTCGACCCAGTCGATACCCAGGCGACGGAGTTGAGCTTTCATCCGTTCAAGTCGTGGTGCGGAGCGGTCGATAGCTATTATCTTGGACCCCGGGCCAGTAATCTGAGCCACGTGAGAACACTTCCCACCCGGAGCCGCACAGAGGTCGACCACGGTTTCGCCAGGCTCCGGAGACAGGGCCTCTACGGCCAAGATGGAGGGCAGACCTTGGGAATACACCCAACCACGTCGGTATGCTTCGGTCTTCCGGATTTTTGGGGCACTGAAGGTGGAGCGATCGACGCGAACGGCAGTACCTCGGTCCCGTTTTTCCATCTCACGTCCCTGGAGTACTGCCTCACCGGATGCGACCGGATGCCCGCGTTCCGAGATCACAGTCACGCGGTCACCTCTACGGATGTCGGGATCCGCTTGCACCACCCCAGGAGCGTAGAGATCCGCCCCCATGTAGACGCTCTCAGCCGCGAATTTGTCAGCGATCACGACGTGGTGGTTCCTCTCTACGGGGTACGGTCCTTTCACCTCGACCTCGACTGCGTACTCGGAGTAAGGGGACTTTCTAACCTCTCGATCGGGAAGATCAGAGGCTAGGGATTCAACGACATCCTCCGGATCCGCTTTCAGAGTGTTAACCCGGAGCGTGTAGCACCGAACCGGTGTTCGGAGGGCGGCTAGCAGCGAGGGGTAGTCGGCTACGCGCTCACGGAGTACGTGCGCGAGTCGCGGGTCATCGAGTTCCGCCTTTCGGAGGATAGAAGTATCCCCTCAGCTCGGGTGGATCTCGTCACGTCTCAGGTGAAGGCCGTGATCTTCATCGGGCATGTCGGGTCAGAACTCGACGAACTCTACCTTCTTTTCATCGGGGTCGAGCAGCGCGGCCGTTCGACGCCCGGTGACGTACCCACACACCTCCCCGGGATTGACCACGAGCGTGTCTCCGATCACGCGCTTATCCGGTTCGTGAGTGTGGCCGTAAACTACCAGGTCGTACTCACCACAGTGGGCGAGGGCCTCGACTACGGCCTCTTCGGTGCCGTGGACCATGGCCACTCGGAAACCCAAGATCTCACCCGTGAAGACCTCGCCGACCAGCTCGAACCCCACTTCCTCCGCCTTTTCGCGTAAATAGTCACGCTCGCCGTCGTTGTTTCCAAAAACCCCTATAAACTCGTCACACTCAACCTTCGCGAGCACAGGGAGGGTGAAGGGAGCCACGTAGTCACCCGCATGGAGAACTACCTCAACGTTCGCCTCGTTCAGCTCTTTAGCAAGCCGTTCGATGGCCTTCAGGTTGTCGTGGGTGTCCGACAAGATCCCGATCATCGTGAATCCCCCTTAGAGGGGGTGAGGAAGGTTACCCGAAGTTTTGGAACGTGTCACCAGGGTGAACCCTCGCCGCGTGCTGCGGCAGGCCGTTCACGTCTCGCTTAAGCCGGTATATAAGATGTACGAGAGAATACTTGAGGAGAAAGTGAAGGAAGGAAGAATTCCCGAGCATGTAGGCATCATTATGGACGGAAACAGAAGGTTCGCCCGAGAGCTTGGGTTGGAACCGTGGGAAGGTCATCGGTACGGAGCCGACAAGCTCGAGGACGTGTTGGAGTGGTGCCTCGACTTAGGTGTTAAGGCTGTTACCGTTTATGCGCTGTCTACCGAGAACCTGAACCGACCGAAGGAAGAGCTCAAGCGGCTCTTCGACCTCATGGAAGAGCGGTTTAAGGCACTCGCGGAGAGCGAGCGGATCCATCGACGAAAGGTCGCCGTCCGTGCCGTCGGGAGGCTCCATCTTCTCCCTACCCGTGTCCGCAGAGCGATCAAAAAGGCAGAACGCGCCACTAAGGAGTACAAGGACAAGTTCCTGAACGTCGCCGTAGCCTACGGTGGTAGGCAGGAGATCGTCGACGCGGTCCGCGAGATAGCGCACGACGTGAAAGTCGGCCGGCTCGAACCCGATGAGATCGATGAAGGAACGTTCAGAAAGTACGTATACGTGGGAGATCTTCCGGATCCGGAGCTGATCATAAGAACCAGTGGTGAGGAAAGGCTTAGCAACTTCCTGCTCTGGTACTCCGCGTACTCCGAGCTGTACTTTGTGGACGTCTATTGGCCTGAGTTTCGGAAGATTGACCTGCTGCGCGCGATCCGTGAATTCCAGAAGCGTGAAAGAAGATTCGGACGGTAGGGGGGAAAGGAATGGAAGAATTGATGGGTGTAGAGCCGCAGACCGAAGGACAGGAGCGACTAGTCGAAGCGCTGCTAAACGAGGAGAATGAGATAGTAGCCGTGTTCGGCCCCACGGGCACCGGTAAGACCCTGTTCTGTGCGGCGTATGGCGTGCAGGCCGTGATGGAGGGTGAATACGACCGGTTCATAGTGACCCGTCCACTCGTCGACGTGGCCACCAAGCAAGAGATGAGCTCCGCGGACTTGCCCGAGAAGTTCGAAGAGATGGTAGTTACCCCGGTCATGGACGTGCTTTCGCGGTTCACCGGGCGGGACGAGCTCCAGCAGTTAGTGGACGAGGGCAAGATCATGATTGTGGATACGCACTTCGTCCGTGGACGCACGTTCGACGACGCCGTGATACTACTGGATGAAGTCCAGAACATGATGCCAGAGAACGCGGGTGAGGTGTTGGCGAGAATGGGTCACAACTCACGGCTCCTGATTACAGGTGATCCGGTGCTCCAGAAGGACATCGACATCGACCGGTGCGGAGCCACCGTGATGCGTGAGGTCTTGGCCGAGGAACCCAAGGCTGAAGTCGTGGACCTGGGGACGAGGGATATCGTGCGTCCCGGTGCTGAGCGGGGTGTGCACCTACAGCTGGAGATCAGAGTCCGTAACAGGGAGATGAACGACGTGGAACGGGAGATCATGGACGTGGTCCAAGTCGAGGCACCGGACGCCGACGTGCTGACTGTACTCTACGTGGAACCGATCGCGGAGGACCTCGAGATCAAGACCGAGAACGTTCCGCAGGCGGTGATCGTCACCAAGGAAGGCCACGTAGGTCGCGTCGTAGGGACGGGAGGTGAGCGTATCGATAGAATAGAGGCGGAGACGAACATGAGGATCGTCGTGACGCACCTTACCCTAGACTTCGTCGACTTCATAGCGGATATCCACCCGGTACCGTGGATAGGAGAGCGTATCGTAGACGTGGACATAGCAGGACCGAACCTGAAGGTGTGGATCGACCAGAAGGACTTCGGACCGTTCATGGGACAGCGGGGCAGGTACGCGCGGTACGTCGAGGAGGTTCTACAGGAACTACTTGGGATGGGACTGGAGGTCGAGCGGGCTTGAGCGAGCTGATGGTCGACGTGCACCTCCTTTCTCACAAACCAGTTCCTGAGCGAAAGCTCGAGGAAGAGGTATCCGAAGCTCTGAGACGTGCCGGGTTCGACGTATTGTCGGTGCGAGCAACCCGAGGATCCGACATCATCGGGACCTTCCGAGCCGTGGAGTACGTGATCCTAGTGGACGTCCGAGGTGAAGGTGACCCGGAAGTTCCAGTTAAGAGAGCCCTTCGGGACTACGGTCGCGTCGAAGTACATGTCGGAAGCAGGTCAGGATCGGGTGAGTGCGATGAAGAGGCGCTGGAAGCTCTATTCGAGGGTAATAAGGGAGCTGATAGCGGAGGGTAAGAACGATCGAATAGCGGCGGCACTCGCTCTGGAAGGATACAGGAGACCACCCGGTGGAGATCGCGTCCACGACGATATTGTTACGCTAATCAAAACGGAAAGAGGGTTGGAAGGAGCGTCACTTTACCCTGAGAAATGCCTCCGACTCCGGGAGATACTTGGGCTAAGTCTGAAGGAAGTGTGGCGTAGGTTTCAGGAGCCTCAGGTCCGAGGTGCAGCCCTCGATGCGGTGGCGAGCGCGGAGAACGTAGAGCCTGAGGAGGAGATCAACCTGCCCAAGGACTACGACAGAGCTGTCACCCTCCGAGCGAAGATCATCGCCGACACCGCCGAAAAGCTCGGTGACGAGGTGATTCTGGTGGGATATTCCACCCATATAGCGCGAGAACTACTGGATCGCGGAATACTCATTCAAATCGTTGACGAGGACCCACGTCTCAGGGTCGAGAGGAATATAAAGTTCTGTGAATCCGTACTGCTCTCTACGGGAATGGTGCTATCCAACGGTTCGCTGCGCAGGTTCCTAGCTTCTCATAAAGGACCTGTAATGCTTTACTCTCAGTCGTGTCCCCACCTTGCAGCCGTGCTGACGCGACAGGGGGTAGTAGATGCGGCCGTAGTGGAAGAGTTCCCCTACCACTTCTCTCCCGGTGGAGAGTGCAAATTGAGAGTCTATGAACCCGAGAACTCAACACGTTAACCGACTGGAGGTGGTGATGGGTTGCTCGATACGGTCAAAGATTATATGAGTGGTGTAATCAAGAGAAAAGCTAAACGGGGCAATCTTGACATTGCAATGCTGATTGACGGGCCGAATATGCTCCGTAAGGAGTTCGATGTCAGTTTGAAAGAGGTCAGAGAATTAGTCGAAGAATTGGGTAATATTAGAGTAGGATTGGCGTTCCTGAACCAATACGCTTCGGACAAACTTATTGAAGCTGTGGCCAACCAGGGTTTTGTTCCTAGAGTGATTCCGGGAGACGTTGATGTGTACTTAGCGGTCGAGGCAATGGAACTTATCTACAGCGATAACGTCGACGCAATCGCACTAATGACGCGTGATACTGACTTTCTTCCGATTATAGCAAAAGCAAAAGAACAGGGTAAAGTCACCATTGTAATAGGAGCAGATCCAGGATTTAGTACAGCACTACAAAATGCGGCAGATTATGTAATTAAGCTTAAACCGCGCAAGGAGAGGGAAGCAGAAGAGAAAGAAGAAAGCCCTGAAGAAGCTGAGGCTGCGGTGAGTGATGAATGATTAAAACCATAAGAACTCCGGTAGGCAAGTTCGAGCTGTTGGTAGATTCTTACCAGCTCGACCTGCTCCGTGACGTAAGACGCGTTTCTGTCTTCACCTCAATGGTGGCGGAAGTCGTAGAGGGCACCTTCGCGGACCTTGGAGCTGGTACAGGACCATTATCGGTGGTCGCAGCCCACGCTGGCGCCGAGCGCGTTATCGCCGTGGAGAAGAACCCCAAACGAGCCAGACTTCTCGAGAAGAACCTCAGGAAACACGTCCCACGCGACGTGGAATGGGAGGTAGTGATAGGAGACGCGCAGGAGGTGGACGTGAACGCCGATGTGGTAGCATGCGAGATGATCGACACTCTGCTCCTAGAGGAAAAGTTCGTACCCGTCATCAACACCGTTCTCGAAAAATATGAACCGAATATCGTACCACAGGAAGTGCGGATTGGGGCGAATCCCATCGGCCGACCGCCTAGGACGCTGAGATATCGGTCTGGTCTCCCGGAAGATATTGAACCACTAGAGGTAATCCGGACCGATAAGTCCATCCCAGAAAAGTTCGAGTACGAAACTCCGGAGCCGGGATACGAGTTCTTTACTTGGGTGGAATACGGAGGGACAATCGCGGGTGGCAGCGATGTGTTCTGTCCCGTCCTCGAGCTCCCAACACCCGGTGACGTGTTGATCGGCGTTCGCGGAGCTGGGTTGACTTCACTCCGCTCACACACCCCTAAGCATCAGGACCACGCCTAGAGCTATGAGAATTCCTGCAATCACCCACTGAATCGTCGCCGCCCTCTTTCTCCTACGTTCGTATTCCCTTCGGCACTTCTCGCTGCAAAATCGCTCCCCTTCAGGGATTGCAGCACCACAAACGATACAGTGGGAGTGGGGAGGTACGTGCTCCGCCAAAACCCTTCACCCCTCGATTATCGTCCCGTTATGACAACCTCGAACCACGTTCTCCAACCCGCGGGACCGGAAGTCCTCCCACGAGACCACGTGCGTGACGATTTGACCCCTTCTTATCATCTTGGCGGCGAGGGGATCCACCACGAAGCTTCCACCAGCCTTAAGCTCAGCGCGAACTGCCAGTTCTTCCAGCTCCTCAGGCTTCAGCTCCCGAAGCTTGCGTGCATCTGGTTCGCTGGGGTCTTTATCGTACACTCCATCAACGTTAGTGACGATGACGAGAGGACTCTCGAGCAGCTCCGCGATCATGGCCGCTACGGCGTCGGTTGTATGGCCGGGATGTGTACCACCGCAGACTGCCACACCGTTTTGCTGGACTACTCTCGCGGCTTCTGCTGGGGTCTCAGGCACGTGCAGATCGTGCAGACCCAACGCTGCCCCTAGAAGCATCGCGTTCAGCCGGGTAACGGCGATACCCATCTCGTCAAGTAGAGTTTCCGGTGTCCCGAGATTTCGCGCTACGTTTATGTACCGACGAGCGGTTGGCCCACCACCGACGACGACGCATATCTTCAGTCCGGAATTGAGCCCATTTCGCAAGATTTCGGCGGTTTCCTTGATGCGTTCAGGTTTATCCACGTTTACAACCGAGCCCCCCAGCGCTACGACCGAATACATGCTATCTCACCCCGGGGGGTGTTCACGCTGGCCGAATCGTCCACGGTCGAAAGATATAGGTTCAGGAAGATGATAGAGAAACTGGAAAACCTGCGCGGACAAGGCACCGAACTCATCACGATTTACATTCCACCGGAGAAACGTCTGAGCGACGTCATCGCTCAGATGCGGGAGGAGTACTCTCAAGCCAGCAACATCAAGAGCAAACGCACCAGAAAGAACGTCCAATCAGCTATCGAGGTCGTGATGCAGCGTCTCAAGATGGTCGGAGAAACCCCGGAAAACGGACTCGTAGTTCTCGCTGGTGTCGTCCAGGATGGTACCAAAGAGAAGATGGTCGCTGAGCTGATCGAACCGCCCGAGCCCGTGGACCGATTCATCTACTGGTGTGACTCGAAATTCTACCTGGAACCCCTCAAGGAATACCTCGAAGAGAAGGACGTCTACGGAATTCTGGTAATGGATCGCCGGGAAGCCACAATAGGTCTCGTGAAGGGTAAGAGAATCGAACCCGTGAAGAGGCTAACGTCCGACGTACCTGGCAAGCACAAGGCCGGAGGTCAATCTCAGCGTAGGTTCGACCGGCTGATCGAGCACGCCGCCCACGAGTTTTACCAGAAGGTGGGAGAAGCCGCCCGCGAGGCTTTCGAAGACGTGAAAGATCTGAAGGGGATCATCGTCGGAGGTCCGGGTCCCACGAAGGAGGAGTTCCTGGACGGTGACTACCTCCCCAAGGACCTGAAGGAAAAGGTACTCACCGTAGTGGACGTCGGCAACACTGACGAGTCCGGGCTCCGGGAGGCCCTGAACAAAGCAGAAGAAGCGCTTAAGGAGGTCGAGCTAGTCCGGGAGAAGCGCCTCGTGCGAAAATTCATGGATGAGGCTGTGAACGGTGAGCTCGCGGCGTATGGAGAGGAAGTTGACGAACTCCTCAAAATGGGCGCCGTAGAGGTACTGCTGGTTTCCGAGAGTCTTGAGGGGTACAAGGCAACCCTACGATGTCCGGAGTGCGGGCACAAGAACATCGTTACGGTGAAGGAGAAAGGCGAGGCGAAGAAATACGTGGAAGAGTGTCCGAAATGTGGGGAAGCAGAGCTCAACGTGGAAGAAATCAGAGATATAGTAGATTACTACGTGGAACTGGCCGAACAGATGGGATCCAACGTCGAGATCATCTCAACCGAGACCGAAGAGGGCGCTCAGTTTTATAACGCGTTCAGGGGACTCGGAGCCCTGCTCAGGTTCCGACCCAAGTGAAGGGGTTCGCCCACGTTGGCCGAGGAAACCACACCTCGTGACCCGTTTTCGGTTACAATTCGCACCATAAGAACGTCGATCCGGGACGCGATCTCGTCCGTGTACGAAGTAGACGAGCTGATAGAAGTCCCCATTGACGAAGCCCCACCCGTCGAGGATGCCGATCTGGCCACTCCGGTGGCACTCTCCCTAGCCAAAGAGCTTGACGAGAACCCCAGAGAGCTGGCCGAAACGATCGTCGAGGAGTCTGACCTAGACGACGTGGTGTTCGTGGAAAAAGCATGGGTGGAAGACCCAGGCTTCATCAATTTGAAGTTCGACAGGTCCCAGTACGCGGCGCTGACGCTCAGGTCAATATTCTACTACGGAGAAGAGTACGGATCGCTCGACCTCGGTATGGGTCGCCCAGTAATCTTGGAGCACACTAGCGCGAACCCCAACGGTCCTTTGCACATTGGACACGGTAGAAACGCTGTCATCGGGGACATCCTAGCGAGGTGCATGGTCTTCACGAACTACGGAGTGGAAGTGCAGTATTACGTGAACGATATGGGTAAGCAGATCGCGATGCTCGCGTGGAAGTACATAAAGGAAGGGCGACCCGAAGTACCTGAGAGCGAAAAACCCGATGAGTTCTTCGGTAAACTGTACACCGAAGCCGCACGTGAGATCGAGGAAGATCCCGAACTGGAGGAAGTAGTTGAGAGGTTCCTGAGATCGTATGAACGTTACCTGGTGGAAGAAGAATCTCGGGCGGAGCGCATCGCCGACGCGTTCCAGACCGTAGTAGAGGAGTGTCTGAGAGGGCACATCCAAACGCTGGAGCGCCTCCGGGTAGCACATGACCGATTCGTGTACGAAAGCGAGTTCGCACGTGATGCACTGGAGATCGTGGAGAAGCTGCTGGATATGGGAGTCGCGGAGGAGCGCGAGGATGGAGCCGTGGTAGTCGACCTGGAAGACTACGGAATTGACAAGGAGCTCGTACTCACGCGCAGCGATGGCACTACACTGTACACCACCCGTGACATCGCCTACCACCTCTGGAAGCTCGGACGAGCCACGTTCGTGGTGGACGTGTTAGGAGCGGATCACAAGTTAGCAGTCGAACAGCTACGGGCCGTACTGGACATGCTCGAGGAAAACCCCGACCGTATCGACGTGGTGTTTTACGAGTTCATTCGTCTGCCGGAAGGATCGATGTCTACTAGAAAGGGTAGATACGTGACGCTCGACGAGTTCCTGGAGGAGGCCAAGGAGCGCGCACTCGAGAAGATGAAGGCAGCGGGTGTGGCGGAGGAACTTAGCGACGAGGAGCGAGAGAAGATCGCGGAGGAGATCGCCATAGGGGCCGTACGCTTCGCTATCGCCAGAGTGAGTCCCAACAAACCGATCGAGTTCGACTGGGATGAAGCCCTCGACTTCCGTCGTGGTGGACCGTTTATCCAGTACGCTTACGCGAGGGCCAAGTCGATCCTCCGAAAGGCAGACGAGGAGGTGAACCGCTTCGATGCAGCGTACTTGGACGACGATCACTCGTTCGAGTTGATCCTCAAGATGTCAAAGTTCCCACGACACGTAGTCCAGTGCGTGCGCAAGCGGCGCCCGGACATCCTCGCCGAGTACGCGTACGATCTAGCGAAGGCGTTTCACACGTTCTACGAGGAGGTTCCCGTGCTACACGTCGAAGAAGACGAGATCCGGAAGGCGCGACTGAAGCTCGTAGAGGCATTCACGATCGTGGCGGAGAATCTGATGAATCTGCTCGGAATTCCGACGCTGGAGCGGATGTAATGTGACTCCTTCCCCCAATCCAGTTGTTATGGAAATCGTGACGATTGTACCCATGGCATGAAATTCACCACGGAGCATTGCCGATCTCTGTTCAAATGTTATGGTTTTTATAACAATTGAATTGTTTGGTGGGCCGGCCGGGATTTGAACCCGGGACCACGGGATTAAAAGTCCCGCGCTCTAGCCAGACTGAGCTGCCGGCCCGACCCGAACCGGATCACCCTCAAGGACCTATATAGAAATTTCGGGTCTGGATCGAGCCCGATACCTCGACTCTCCGTCACGGGGAGAACGTAATTAAGGAGCTAATGAGTCGGCGGTGCTCAGGGGGCCAGACTTCGCAAAAGATGACTCCCGTCTGGGTCCCCCGGGGGAGAAGGCCGTCGCCTGTCGGTGATCCCGGGGCCGGAGGACGGGGGACACCCCCTCACTGGTTATCTTCGGGGAGAATGAACCGTGGAGGAGAGGGAACTTCGAGATCTCGTCCGTAGGTACGCTCTGGAAAACGCGGCCCGGTACGGTGGAAAGGCGAATCCAAACGCGGTGATGAAGAAGATCATGAAAGAGCACGAAGAGCTACGTCCTAGGGCGAAAGATGTCCTGAAGACCGTCAAAGAAGTGATTCGCGAAATCAACCGAATGTCCGAGGAAGAAATCAGACGCGAGCTGGAAGAACTCGGAGGACCGCGCGAAGACGAAGTCCGGGGCAAGGAAGGACTCAAACCTCTTCCCGGAGCTGAACCGGGGAACGTCCGCCTCCGGTTCGCGCCGAATCCTTCAGGTCCCCTCCACATGGGTCACGCCCGTGCCGCAGTGCTTAACGACGAGTACGCTAGAAGGTACGACGGTACGTTAGTCCTCCGGATTGAAGACACCGACCCGCGTCGCGTGGATCCTGAAGCCTACGACATGATCGAGGAGGATCTGGATTGGCTCGGAGTTAACATCGACGAACGGTACATTCAATCTAACAGAGTAGAACTGTATTACATGGTCTGCGAGGATCTACTAGAGCGGGGAGGGGCATACGTTTGTACCTGTGATCCAGACGAGTTTCGGAGGCTCCGCGACGCGGGACAAGCTTGCCCGTGCCGCTCTCGGGATAGGAGGGAAAACCTTGAGCTCTGGGAAGAGATGTTAGACGGTGCTTTCTCGGAAGGAGAAGCCGTCGTACGGGTTAAAACTGAAGTTGATCACCCGGATCCTGCGGTGAGGGAGTGGGTAGCGTTCAGGATCGTCGAAAAAGAGCACCCGATAACAGGTTCTCGTTACCTCGTGTGGCCGACGATGAACTTCGCCGTCGCTGTGGACGATCATCTCATGAACATCACGCATGTACTTCGCGGGAAGGATCACGAATCCAACACACGACGTCAGAAGTACGTATTCGAGCACCTGGGGTGGGAGACTCCGGAATACGTTCACTACGGGATTCTGAAGGTTGAAGGTGCTGTGCTAAGCACCTCCGAGATCCGTCGTGGGATCGATTCAGGGAAGTACACCGGGTGGGATGACGTCCGAGTGGCTACCTTACGCGCCCTCCGACGTCGAGGTATCAGGCCGGAAGCAATACGTAAGACCATCCTCGAGATCGGCTTAACCGACGTGGACGCGACGTTCAGCTGGGAACATCTCTACGCTCGGAACCGTAAGATGATCGACCCTGAGTCTCACCGGTACTTCTTCGTTCGTGATCCGGTCGAACTACGGATCGAAGGGATGAAGGAGTCGGTCCTGGCCCAACTGCCTCTACACCCAGATCGGGATGAAGGGGAAAGGGTGTTAATTCTACACCCTGAGAACGGCGTGGCCCGAGCACTGTTGGACAGTGAAGACGCAGAAGATCTGTGGGAAGGAGACGTAGTTCGGCTGATGAACGCAATCAACGTCGAGATTGAGGAAGTCGGAGACGGATGGTTGCGAGGTAGGTATCACAGCGATGATTACCGGACCGCGAGAGAGGCAGGTGCTCAAATCGTCCACTGGGTACCGCCCGACCAGGCAGTACGGTGCGAAGTCGTACGCCCGGACGGTAGCGTCGAGAGGGGATACGCCGAAATTAATGTTGAGCGCGAACAGGCCGGCAACACCGTTCAGTTCGAACGGCTGTACTTCGTCCGACTCGAAGAAGTCTCCAGCGGTGGAGTTAGGGCCGTATACGCACATGACTAGCCACCCCTCCAGCATAGCACTTTCCGGCGGCAAGGACAGTGTGGCAACGCTGATAGACGCCGCCGACAGGTGGAACGTTAAGGCAGCCATAACAGTAGTCCACGAGTTTACCGATAAGGCGTGTTTAGAGAACGCCCGAAGAGCTGCGGAACACGTCGGAGTGGATCACGAGGTGGTCAAGCTACGACTTCGAGAATGGTTCGCGCGAGCTCTGAAGGAAGGACACCCTATATGTACGAAGTGTGGTAGAAGCGTCCTGACCGCCGCGTGCCTTCGCGCCCGTGAACTAGGATACGCAACTGTCCTCACCGGTCACGAGCTCCGCGGGAAATTCGGGAGGCGTACGACCCATCCCTACCCTCCGGGGATCACCGTGGTCCGGTACCCGGCACTCCGTCGGTGGACATGGGAGGACATCCGCGATATCGTGAGCGGTTTGAGCTGGTTCAACCCCGAGTACACGTGTCCGATCCGTCCGTACGGCGTGCACAGGTTCATAGAGGAGGTCGGGTACAATCCACTGACTGGTCGCGCATGTACTATCATGCTGGAAGGTGTGGCGACACCTAAAGAAGCCCTAGCGTACCTCCGGGAGACGGAAACTCCGGAGAAGGACCCGGAACGTGTGCTGGAGATCCTGGGGTTGGAAGAGAAAGCAGCGTTCCCAAACGGTATCCCGGACGGACCTAGAGATGAAGACGAAATCGTCCGAGACCTCACATACCGGCTACTCATGTACGCACGTCAAGCCCTGAAGTCGCTGGTACACGGAACACTTAACAGGGTCGAGCGGAGGGAGAGGTTCGCGCAACTGTACTTCGTAATGTCGGAGTACGGGAAAATCGACGACAGATTGGAAAACATCGATATCGAAGCGTTCGTACGGTTAGCGACCGGCGACGGGAAGGAAGCCGAGCGACTTCTTCACGACGTTAAAAAGCTCATGAGGTCGATACTAGCCGAGTACGGTCGAACGATACCGGGAGCGCGACCGTGATCCCCGACAAGTTCAACTCACCACGTCCCCAGCCCCTCGGTGGGGTACGCGGTTGGCCGAGCTTCCCTGGTCGACCGTTCTCGTGATCGGGGTCTGTGGGCCCGTATGCAATCTAGCGGCCCGAGTCCTCGCGGAGCGCGGATACGATGTGATCGCGTCGGATCTTCGGGATGAGTGCGAATTCGCCGAGATGCTTCTAGAATACAGCAATGTGGAGCTCGTGTTGGGTGATCATCCGCCAGAAGTCTTCGAGCGGGCCGAAGTCTTGGTACCTCCTCCGAGCCTACCACGCGACGCTAAGCCGTATCGACTGGCCGAGGATCACGGCTGCGAGATCGTGGAAGTGAAGGAGCTTCTCAGCATATTACCGCCCACACGACCGGTGATAGGAGTCGGTGGTACCAACGGGAAGACCACTACTGTGGAGATGATCAGGCACGTGTGCGAGCAGCTCGGGCTCGAGGTCCCGCACCACGGTCTGCCTGGTATGCAAGGGAACGTCGGATTACTCCCCCCACTTCAGGCGCGTCTCCCAGGAGACGTCAGCGTCTTAGAGATAGCGACTTTCGGGAGGAAAGGGGAGATCCTGGAAGCCGCGGAGTTATCCCAAGTGGAGTGCGTCTGCGTTACCAACATCACTCCAGACCATCTGAACGAAGCGGGCGATTTCCTGACGTACGCCAGATGTGAAGCAGAACTGTTGGAACCGGACACCGTCGAGCTAGCCGTGCTGAACGCTCAAGACCCACTGGTAGTTGGTGCTCCCGAGGTGGCGGATTTCAACGGTGATATTGTATACTACGGGTTGGACGCGGAACCGTTCGGTACCTCGGAAAAAGAGTGCTGGTGCGGCGGACACGTTGAAGTCCATGAGATCCTCCCCTGGGTTGGTCCGTTCAAATGCCGAAAGTGTGGCCTGCGATCTCCCGAACCGGACTACCTAGCTACGGACGTTGACCTGTCCGGGTTCCGACTAATCTGTCCCGACGGGGAGTACGAGGTTCGACTACCCGTAATGGGGCTCCACAACGCTTACAACGCCCTCGCGGCGATAGCCGTCTGCTCCGAGTTCTTGGGACTTGATGTGGAGGATGTGATAGAGGTACTACAGTCCTTCGAAGGAGTCGAGGGTAGGTTGGAAGTACTTTGGGACAATGATGAGCGAGTCGTGATATTGGACTACGGACATAATCCCGCCGGCGTGGACGCGACGTTGAGATGCGTGAAGGAGGCTTACCGGGAGCAGCGCGTCTGCGCGGTAATCGCCGTAGCTTCGGAGCTGGGACCGGAAGGAGACGAAGAGATCCTCAGAAGAGCCGCGGACCTCGCCGATCTAGTAATTGTGGCGTCGTACGCGGCGTACGAAGTCACGGACCGCATAGACACCGACAATGTGATCGTAGCGGAGAGCGCCACCAAGCCGTTCGAGAAGAAGGGCACACTCGGCGCCTCTCGAGAGCAGGTGTTGGACGGTCTCAAGGAGGCGCTCCGCTCGGACTGCGAAGTTGTAGTGTTGTTCGGAGAGGCTCCACTGAAGTATCGAGAGGAGATCTCGGAAGAAGTCGAGCAAGTGCTGGGGGGAAAAAAGTGAAGGTACTCTTCGTCGGCGTGAGACTCTTTCGAGACGTGGCGGAGTACGCCGGCTCTACGGGAGTGTACCGCATACTCACCGAGTCGAACCCGAGGAGCAAGAACTGGGAGCTGGCGGATGAAGTGCACTTCGTGCCGCGCGGTATGGAACACCCGACGAGAATCGCCCGCGAGCGGCGCGTAGACAGTGTAGTGCCACTCATCGGTGTGGACGATCCGCTGCCGGAAGTGGGGAAAATGAAAGAAGAATTGGAAGACGAAGGTATCCGTGTTACAGCGTCTGACCGCAAGGGCGTTGAGATCGGGATCGATAAAGTGAAGGCGAAACGCGTCTTCGAAGAACTGAACGTACCGACGCCTGAATGGGAAGTAGTCGAGAACGAGAGGCCATCGATCGGTCCGCCGGTAGTCGTGAAAGATCCACGGTCGCAAGCAGGCCTTGGAGTTACGGTCCACGAGACGCAAAAGCCGAGAGTGGCGGGATGTAAGCTGGTGGAGGAGTTCATCGAGGGTGCAGAAGTTTCGATCGAAGTTCTATCTTGGGACGGTGAGGTAGTACCGCTGGTCCCGGTGTTCAAAGGATCCACGACGGACCGTCGTCATCCAATCGATCGCATGCGGATGAGCCCGGCCCCGATCGACTCGTCCGTAGAGCGCAGGATAAAGAGGTGCGCGGTAAGGGTAGTGAAACGCCTAGGATTAGAAGGCAGCGTGGACTTCGACGTGGTAGTCCGGGAAAACGAGTTCTGGTTCCTCGAGTTCAACCCGAGACCCAGCGGCACCAGATATATGACGTCCGGATGCACGGGAATATGGCCGCTCCGTGAGCTAGTCGATATGGCGACCGACCGATGGAGACCACCGAAGGTAAGGAAACTATGGTGTGCCATCGAGTGCCCCGTTTGGCGCCCTACGGACAAAGATACACTGCGTGAGATGTTCGACGGCGGAGTGTACCACGTGTTCTACGAGTACTACGGACGATTCGACGTAGGTGGTCGTATCACCGTGAGGGGGGACTCTTTTAAAGGAGCCTTCACGAGGCTCCGCTTAGCGCTCAAGGCTGCAGGAGCGGACGTGAAGCGGGCCGAGCGCGAGTATCGGCTGAGGCTTAGGGAGGTCGAGGAGTACTTGTGACCGTGGGGATCGGACGATGATCATCGAGACATTCACACTTTCCGTAGTAACCTCGGCAGTAACGGTTGGATTACTCCGAAGGTATATGCGAGAAGCTAGCGTAGTAGACCGCCCGATCGTAACGGAACACGCTCATAAGTCCGGCACGCCCATCATGGGAGGTTTAGGTATCTTACTGGGGACGGCGTCCGGTCCCCTCCTAGCTTCCATCCAGGCGCTCCCTCCTATAGCTTCAGCGCTCCCCATGATGGTGCTGGGAATAGTGGACGACCTGCTCGGATTGCGGGTGGAGGAGTTCCAAAAGGTCGTGAGGAACGTCTCGAATCGGCCGATCGAGCTGGGAAGACTAATACTGCAACCGGGTGAGGAAGCGCGTGTAGCCACGGAGAAAGCGAAGCGTGATCTTGAGAGGATACTTGAAGAGGACCCGAATGCCATCGAGATCGTCGGTGAGGTGCCTATCAAGAAAGAATTGAGAGAACGCGAGAAACTCGCACTACAGATAGGTGCCGCCCTCTTTGTTCTCCCTATCATACCAGCTACATGGCTCTGGATACCCAAGGTCGGCGTTTGGGATCTCTCGTACCTTTTCTACCCGGTCGCGGTGTTCGGGATCGTCGGCGCCACAAACGCCGTGAACCTCATCGACGGAATGGACGGTCTGGCCGCCGGGCTACTGCTCCTGGCCTCGCTGGCCTGCTCCGGAGTATGCCTGGGACAGGGTCAGCTTCCTGGTGCTGCCTTCTTCGCATCACTTGCCGGAGCGTCCTTGGGTTTCCTGTTCCATAACAGATATCCTGCTAAGATATTCATGGGAGACACGGGGAGTTGCTTCTTAGGGGCAGCTTACGCGGCAGGGGCGCTGTACTACAAGATCGAGATACCCGCTATGATCGCCCTAGGAGTCCCAATTTTGTCCACGCTCATCAGCCTGCTCCACCGAGCCGGCGTGATCCGGTTGACTGTGGAACCTCTCCACCACCATATCCAGTACAAGTACGACCTACCCGAACCCGTGGTTGTAGCGCTTCATTGGACTGTCGGAGCTGTGTTCGCCGCAGTGGCACTCCGGATTTCTGTGGGGTGAGGGGCGCTGCTGAAGCTCACGGTGAGGGAGCTGGCTGAGAATGTGGAAGGGGAGATACGCTCAGGCGACCCGGACAACGTAATCACCGGATGGTTCTCAACGTTAGGGAGAGCGAGAGAAGGAGACGTAGTGATCCGATGGTGGTTGGACGACAAAGGTGCCGAGATCGCGTCGGAGAGAGGCGTAGCGTGTCTGGTGACTGAACGTCCGCGCGGCAAGCTGATCGAGAGATGCGACGAGCTTGGAATTCCCTTGATCCTGACGGAGGTGGATCGGGCGAACGAGTACGCTCTACGCGTAGCCCGGAAGAAGTGCGCTCCCGACGCGACCGCGATCTGCGTGACGGGTACTAATGGTAAGTCGACCACGAATCACTTGCTTCACCACATTCTCGATACTGCCGGCTTCGATGTTTACTGCAACACGGACTTCCGTTCCGAGAAGAACACTCTCATAGACCCAGTGGTCGCGATGGAGTTGCGCGAGGAACAGCCTGAAGATTACCTGTGTGTGGAGGTATCCGAGGTACAAGGCCTACCTACGGGTCGAATAATGGAGGACCATTCCTACCGTATGGCGAAGGCCCTCGAATGCGAGTTGGCGGTCGTAACGAACGTCGGGGTAGACCACACGAACCTGGTTTCCTCTATGGACGAGATGGCGGACGCCGTGTACGGTGTTGTGCGGGCCCTACGAGAGGGAGGTATCGCTGTGCTCAACCGTGATGATCGGTACGTACGGCAGATGATCAAGAAAGGTGTGGAGACGGTATGGTATGGATGGAACGAGGGGTATTCACACATTGAGGAACGCGAAGGGGAAGAGTGGATAGTACTGGACGAGAAGCCCCTGATACTCGTACGGGAGTTCCCCCTACCGGTGGACCACTTCCTATACAACGCGTTGGCCGCCGTAGCCGCTGCGGGAGCTCTGGGAATAGATCGTGAAGATATTGCCGAAGGTCTGAGGACGTACCAGCCCCTGAAGCGGAGGTTCGAACGCCTGTGCGACGATCCGCTGATTTACGACGATTTCTGCCATAACCCCGACGGAGTGCTCGCCACGGTTCGTGCCATGCGGCGGTTGAATCGCTCTAGGGCGATTGTCGTGTTCGCGATCCGCGGGTCACGTGGCGTCGACATTAACCGTCAAATCGCCCGGGCGCTGGCCGAAGGTGCTAAGGATCTGCAGGACGAGGGGATCCGCGTCCACGTGATCGCGACCTCGTCAGAGGGTCTCGTGGACAATGCTAACGTAGTGCGTCCTAAGGAGCGGAAGGCGTTCCTGGAGGAACTGGAGCGTTCCGGCATCGACTATGAGCACTACGATCGGTTAGAAGACGCTCTGGAGCGTGCATTGGACCTAGCGGATGATGACACCGTGATTCTGTTGGGAGGAGCCCAAGGAATGGAACCTGCCCGAGAGGTCCTGCGCGATATGGGGGTGATCTAGTGGTGGAAGAGGAAAAAGAGAAGAGGAAGTGGATCAAACCGTGGTCAGTTTCCCGACGTAACCTGGCGATTATGCTGATGGGCGCTCTACTCCTCAGCATCGGGAGGATCGCAGAGTACACCGCGTGGGCGGCACGTCCGGTACCCAAGCAGGAAGGACTCAGGATCATAGGTATCGACGTAGTCGGCTGCGATTTCCTGCCGGAAGAGGTCATACGTAGCAACGTGATGGCGTCAGGCCTGCGCCCCGGTTCGGTTATCAAGGGCGGGACCCTCATCACCCCGGAAGGCAAGAAAATCCCGCTGCATGAGGCGATTAGGAGAGCGAGGATATACGCGATGAGGAGCGTGATCCCGGGAACGAAGATCAAACCCATCCGATCCGTCCAGATCACGATCAAACGATCAGGAGTCGTCGTGGTTCGGGTGATCGAAGACTACGGATTGCCGAGGTAGGGGGGATCCCGCGATCCGTGTGCTGATCCCGCTGATCGCGCTCCTGGCACTGGTCTCCGGAGCGTCCGCTACCTTCAACATGATCGTGATCACGGACCCCAGCGGCAAGGATCCTAATGGTGCAGCCGCAGCCTCGATGTCCTTCGCACCTAACATGTTCCAGTCAACGTTCCTGGTGTCTAAGAAGTTACACGTGGCCGTCCTAGCGGGAGGTCTGAGCAAGGGCACGGCACGTCTGGAGGCCATCCTGGCGTGTATACGGGCGTTGGAGCTAGGTGAAGACATAGGAAGTGCGGTGAGGGCCGGTATCAGCCGGTCACCCACGGACCGACTTCTGGTCGGAGGCCCCGGGAAGGGCGTTGCGGTAGGCGGAAGCTACGATATCGCAGTGGTGATAGTGAAAGGGAACAGGATCATCATCAAGCAGTACCACAGCAGCGAAGGCCCTAACATCGTCCGGATACCCAAAAACGTCAAGTGCGCCGTAATCCACCTTCGTAACACGCCTGGTAACCCTATGTACGGCACCGCTACGAAGGTCCGAATAGAGGCTGCCATCATGGCCGGTAGGATGATCAGGGACGGTCTACCCGCGACGGAGATAGTGACAAGGATCATGGGTTACGTGGCCAAGAAGTCCGGAGAGAAGTACGGAGGTGGTGTAGTTAACATCACCGCCGGTCTGTCGACGGGTGATACCTTCGTCCCGCCCAAGCTTAACGCGCGTGGTATCCCGATGGACACTGTCTACCGTAAAGTCTGCCCCAAATGTGGATGGAGCGTCGCCTACCCGGTGGCCTCCAAGTACTCGCGGTGTCCCGTCTGCGGGTCCCCCCTCCGAACGGAGCACGCCTGGCAGGTCGCCCGAGACATGATCACGGTGAGGAAGGATCGACCGATCGTCCGGGTTTATGGAATCAAGAGCGTGTACGATAAAGTGTCGATAGTCGAGACCGTCCAGACGCTAGTCCAAGCCGGGAAGAAGCAACCGGAGGACATCGCCCGCGCGATCGACTCCGACATAGACAACAACACGCTGTTAGGGTACGACTACATACTACCTGGTGACGTCAAAGTGGAACCCGAGGCCAACCTGATCACTATCTACATGCGTCCGCTACCTAAGGGGTACAAAAAGCCGCCGTTGAAGACTCCGATCTCCCCCGAGACACTACACTCCCTAGGCCTGATCAGCTCCGCCGTAGGAGTGGCGCTGATCGTGCTCGGAGGGATCAGAGAACTCGTAAATCGGAGGCTGCGGGCGTGGTAATTTGTACGTGATTCCCTATAATACGGGTGAAGCCCTTCTGGATTTCTTCGTGATCACCCACTTGACGATACCGTTCGCCCTAAGTTATTCCTCAGTAACGGTGCAAAGGGTCCTCTCACTGTCCCTCTTCACATTAGGAGTACTGGCCCTTCTATTCACCGTTGACGCTTTCTCGCTGTTCCTCCCAATACCACGCCACGAGTTCACACACCCGTTCGGCCCACTGGCGCTCGCCGCCTGGGCGACCTCGAGGTACCTTCTGCAACTGCTCGAAACCCGTGGTATCACTACGGCCCGACGTACTCGGCCGTACTTCAATCTCTTATGGGTGTACGTAGGGATAGTCGGAGGAATTATGCACCGTGACTTCCTACTCTCCTGGTTCCTGTGCTGGGCGCTCACGGAACATTTCATAGCGAAGTACTTGAAAGTGGAGTCAAGATTCAGAGCTTTTGCTGCTCGAGCGGCTAAAATGAGCAAAAGGTCGATCGTGATGGCAACACTGATGGCAATAGGTCTCTTCGGTCTCCTGGAATTGCTCGCTCACATCCTGAACAAGCCCGTACTCAGCCCGACGCTCCGTATCAAGCGATTCGCTGAATACACCGTACCGGGACTAGAGTTCGTAGCGAAGAACACGCACATAATCGGTCACTCCACGAAGGCGCTTCCCGCCGGGTACGAGTGGCGAGGCTTCGGTGACGGGTTCGTCACACTGCCTGTCGGGTACCTCATGATGTTCAGACTCGACGTACCAACACTACACGGGGCACTTGTAGTTAAGAAGGACCTTCTCGATTACATGCTGCCCGGGCTGTTCACCTGGGCTTTCGACTTCGGGTACATCGGGTCGGTATTACTGTCCATATGGGTTGCAACCACACTGTACATAGGATCAAGGTGTCTATCGGAGTACATAAGACTGAGAAGGCGTAAGATGACGGCGAGATTCCTGGCGAGAGAGTCCATACTCTTCGGTTGTCTGATCGCGTTCTCAGTTCAGTCGTTGATAGGGGTGTTCCTATTCTCTAGGTCGATGAACTCCTTCGCCCTGGCCACGTTCACGTTGCTCTCGGCACTGATATGGGCTCATCTTATAAGGAGCAAGTGAATGGTCATAGCGGAGTAACTTCGACGACACCTAAGGGTACATCTTCCAACGCTTGACCGATCTCGTACTTAGCGATGCGAACGGCGTGTTCCTCACTTTCCGCGTTGAACACTCGCATCGATAGAATCAGTCGGACGAGGGCTGTACCCGCCACTATCCACACACCTTCGATCTCATTACCACATTCAGGGCACTCGTAAAACCCGACGTCGATGTCCACGTAATCGAGACCATGCCGGTTCAAACGTTTGCCCGCTTCGGCGATGGCAATGTTGACGGCGTCGTCCTCGTCGTCGACGTTGTACACGATCCATGCGGCTTCGAGTACGACGTGATAGTCACCGACAGTCTCCTCACCCAAAGGCTAGACCCCACGCACATCTCGAATGTGTGGTAGGACACGACTGATGTATTCGTGTTCCGTTTCACGGAGTCGGGAGGCGGGCAGTATTAGAGCTTGCGGAGGTTCATTGGGCTCCCAGTCGGAGAGTTCTTCGAGGGTTCCCCGAGCCACCAACTCGTCCTCGAACCCGAGTCTTACTACGGCGATCGCGAGATCCGAGGGATCGAGTACTCCGCGACCTTCTTCCCTTTCAATTTCCAAAAGGTAACGAGCGGCGTCGGCGACAGAGACGAACTCACCATCTTCAGCAACTTCCAGCAAGAATAGGGTGTGTAGACCGGCCCGCCGGTTCGATTCGAGCACATCGTAGGGGTACACGGAGCGTACTTTCAACGGAATCGTGGCGGTACGTCCGAACCGGTACATCTCCAGTCCCGACTTGGACGGCGCCGCGGTGAACACCGACACACCGTTGATTATCTCAACGTCCCATCCGTGGTCTGCGGCCTCGACCACCAGCGCCACGTGAGTGGTAGCCGCCATCGGGTCGCCCGGGGAGAGCAGGGCGACGCGATTGTACCCATCACACAGATCGAAGAAGCGCTCCTCCAGGTCCCGCCTCGAACACATACGTATTTCAGGATCACCTCCGAACTCTTTGAGCAACCGTTTCAGGTCACCTTCACTTACGTCGTACACGCTGGTATAGGTATCGACCAGCACCAATTCCACGTTAGCTAACACTTCAAGGGCTCGCAACGTGAGATCCCGAACATCGGAGAGGCCACCTCCGACCAGGTACAGCTCACCCATCCGATATCACCTCCCTGGCATGAGACACTACCTCACGGACGACGTCCTCAGGCGAGCCCCGTACCTTAAGCACGTGGCCGCAAGAGCCCTCTTCTTCGAACACCCCTAACACCAACCTCACGTAGCCACCGTCGCGAGCTCGCACGTGGACTCCTACAGGCTCCGAGCAGCTCACTCCGAGCTCCCTTACAACGGCTTTCTCCGTCTCGACTTCCACCCGACTCTTCTCGTCGTCCACGACTTCCAGAAGGCGTTTGACGCGATCGTCGTCCTTGCGGCAGGTGACCATCAAGGCTCCTTGGCCCGCCGGCGGCACGAACTCTTCCGGGTCGTACACCTCAGAAACCGCGGATGTTATTCCGAGCCGGTCCAGCCCGACCTTGGCGAGAACGGCGGCGTCGTATTCCCCGCGCCTCACCTTGGAAACCCTGGTGTCCACGTTCCCACGCATCGGTTCCACCTTCAAATCTGGTCTTTCTAGGAGAATCTGCGCACGCCGTCTGGGACTGCTAGTCCCCACGGTAGCTCCTCGTGGAAGTTCTTTGAGTCCACCGTGTGGCGATACCAGGCATTCTCGGGGATCCCTCCGGGGAGGCACAGCCGCCACGTCCACGGGATAATCTACGACGGAGGGGACGTCTTTGGCGCTGTGAACGGCGATGTCGGCCTTACCTTCGAGTACTAGCTTGTCAACCTCTTTCACGAACACGCCCTTCTCACCCAGTTTGTGAAGGGGTCGATCCCGAACGACGTCTCCGCGCGACTTTGTCTTCACGATCTCAACCTCGATGTCATGCGGAGATTCTAGCTTCAACAGCTCGATTACCTCTCTGGTCTGGATGATCGCCAGACGGCTGGATCGGGTGGCGACTCGAATCGTTTCCGACACTGTGATGACGTCCCCCTTCACTCGACCTCGAACTCCAGCACGCTGGGACCCAGGTCGTTCCCCGTAAGGTGAGAGAGCTCGTGGTGAAAGTTGGCGGCGGGAATGCCCTCGAGTTGGAGCGTTCCCGGGTCTAACTCCCGAACGCGGATGCGTTTATGCTTCGGATCGACGCGGATGATAGCGCCACCATCGTGTCGTACTTCAAGCCGCCGTGGACGCTTCGCGACACGTCGAACTTTCTCACGACCACACTTCTCGAGCCTAGTTAACGTACCCTCGGCGCGCTCGATCTCGGGGTTGAGAAGCAAGTAGAGATCTTCATGCACTACGCCGTTCGACAATTTCCGAACAGGAACGGCCACCGACGATACGTCATCGTCACGGTACGACCACGCCCCTCCGTGCTGAAGTGCCAAGATGGCAGGGGTCACCGCACGTTTCTCTCTGACGGTCTTCAGAAGTCTCTTGTGGAGCTTCAAAGTAGCGGCTATACGACATGGATCGATTTCGTCTCCCTCCGGTTTCTCCTCACGGGACGGGTCGACCGTGACCCCAGCCTGACGTAGCGTTTTACGCCCGACAATCATCGGGTACCGCATATCTCGCCGGTCCGCCAGCGTGGCCTCCGACGATATGCATCTCCCGGCCAGCTCCAAAGTGACGTGAACCACGGGCCGACGCTCGGAGCGTAACCGCGAAGCGGAGGCGGAGCGAACCTTCTTCACCCCAATGACGGGGCCGGCGCCTATTTCCGACGCCAACTTCAGGTCGATGGAGTCGTTCTCGGCACCGGTATCCACACGAGCTGCCACGCGTTTCGATCCCGTCAACCCCGACACCGTCACGACCGTTGCTACACCGACTGTCTTCAACGCCGTCCCCCCGGCCCGATTACCTCGTCCACCTCGCCGTGGACGGGCCCGTACACCCGAATACCCAGTGTAAGCGCCACGTTCTGGACGCTGTAATCGGAGCTAACCAAGACTACGTCCTGCTCCTCCATCAACTCGATAGCGAGCGCGAGAACCTTCAGATCCGTCTTTGACAACCGAGGCAGGTCACCCGTGAGCTTAGCGCGCCTGCGCGCGCGGCGAATCGCCCAGTCTTCGGGTTCCTTGACTCTCACCGACGCGACTTCATACCTCATGCGGGAAAGATCGTCCTTAAGCTCCTCGATGACCTCTGGAACCGTGTAAGCGGGGCCGTCCAGGAGTTCCGGAGGCACACCCTTGATGAATGCTGATGTATCGAGAACGTAGGTGATCAACTGAGTCCCCCCGGGCGCCCCCCAGGGGAGTGGAAAGCTTGGACCCCGATCTCCCGACAAACGTTCTGGAGGAGATACTCAAGAAGTCGGTTCGATCCGCCGACGGAGTCCTCGGCGTCAGGATGAGTGCCAAAAAAGAGTACTATCGAGTGATCGAATCCCTCAGCCTAGCACTGGCGAAGTTGTCAGTTCTCGCGGCCCGTCACGCGGGCAGGAAGACCGTGAAGGCGGAAGATGTCGAGCTAGCGGCCGCTACCCTCGATGTGATCTCCTCCATTCGCGACCATCGCGGTAGAGGCGGACCCAGAGGATGAAACACACTCGTGCTAGAAGCTTAGGCAGCGGACCCACTAGAAACGCTCGGAAGATTGCCTCACCGATCTCCTTGATAGTGCCGCGTAGCATCAATCCCACCTCAGGAACTTCTCCTTCAACCGCTCGAAGTACGCCGACTCGAACCGTATGAACCGCGCCACGTTCGGGGACCGCGTGACGGACACCGTGCCGTCGAGATCCATGTATTCCTGTCCGTCGACTACGACCTCGGCGCGCTCGGGGTCGTCCACATCGATCTCAACGCGTCGGTCCATGGAAACTACCATGGGCCGCGCCCCCAACTTGAACGGGTTCAGAGGGGTAATAATGGAACATTCCACTTGTGGCTCCACGATCGGGCCTCCGGCTGAGAGGGAGTAGGCGGTAGAACCGGTAGGGGTCGCCACGAGTACACCATCCGCCCACGTGGTCTCCAACTCGAACCCGTCGATGGATAGCCGGTACTTGATCATCTTGGCAGGTCGACTCGTGATCACGGTGACCTCGTTGAGAGCATCTCCTCCGTCGGATCCCCCTATCTTTATCCTGAGCTTTCGGTGTTCTTCAAGGTTGAAATCTCCCCGGGCGAGCCGGGATACGGCTTCTTTCAGGTCTCTCTCACTCACCTCGGTTAGGAACCCGAACTTTCCGAGGTTCACACCTAAGATCGGTACCTCGTACTCCGACGTAATCCTCGAGACACGGAGTATAGTCCCATCACCGCCGATCGTGACGATCACGTCAACCTCTTCACCCATATCTTTCAAATTGACTCGGGAGTACTCGCCGATCCCCAGCGAATCATCTACTATGACTTCAAATCCTTCCCGGTCACAAAGACGACACACTCTCTCCGCAACCCTCACTGCTCTACCCAGGTCCGTCCTGCCGGTCACACCGACGATCTGCGGTCGGAACATTCGAACACCCTCCGAAACTTACGCCGCAGTTCCGTCAAAACGTCCACGTCGAGCTCATTCGCGAGGTTCATGACGAGGGCGAACACGTCCGCGAGTTCCTCTCCATAACCCTCTCCCTTACCTACGGCGTGAGCCAGCTCGCAGCATTCCTCGCCTAGCTTACCGCATAGAGTGTGTTCTGAGAGTCCCTCGGGATGCTTGCCGAACAGACACTGCACCACGCGGACACCCACGTCCTCCTTCAGGGCCTCGAAGAGCTCCCGAGCCTCATCTTCGCTCCGGGCCGTCGCTAGCTCGAAGCGAAAGTCCGGTCGTAACGGTATCTCAGAAGGATCCAATTCCCGACCGCTCCGCGCGAAGATGAATGCTAGTTCACCTCGCGCAGCTCCGAACGCTCCCGCTACGTCCGTGGGGCGCAGACTGCCTCGAACGTCCACGAACCCGTCCAGAGCTCCTTTCCCTACTAAAGCCAGCTCCAAGGCTACTGCCCCCAAGCAACGGAGCTTGAAACGACCTCGAGAGAACTCGACCGGCATCCGGTCCGATCCGTAGTAGTAGACCGAAACCAGCGGGCGTTCCACTACCGGCTTTTCTTCGACGTCACCTGGGCCGAAGGTCAGCAGTTCCGAAATCACCAAGCCTTCTTCCACGTCGTCTAGGGTCTCGGCCTCCGGATCGGCGATACCGACTGAAACACAGTAGAACGGAAGACCGCGACTGGCATTGTGTGAGCCGTCGAGCGGATCTAGAACCAGCGTTACCTCGGGGGCCTCACCCACACGCATCTCACCGGATTCCTCGCTGATTACCCTCGCGTCCACGCCTTCTTCCTCTAACCCGCGGAGGAACTCCCGCTCTGCTATTTCGTCCACCCGCATCGTCGGAGTCCCGTCCGCTCCCCTACCGACTTCGACCCAACCGCGACGTACCTTGGATACCTCCGGTAAAACCCGCTCCTTGACGATCTTCTCGACGGTCTCTCTCACTCGAGATCACCCCCAGAAGACCACCGCCGCCACCGCCGCCGCCCATTCCGCGCCCTCGGGCTCGGTAGAAGCCGTGACCGTGCGCACATCCACGAGCTTCTCACCGCGGAGTCTAGCCATTTCCTCGACGTCCCTCTTAGCGAGTCTCCGAACGGTTTCTACGCTGTCGGCGGCGGCCCGTTCCGAAACGATTCCGAGGCCGGACTCCAGTCTCCCTACACAGACGCAGCTCGACACCCGGCCGCGTCCCACGGCCTTCGCTACTACGGCCGGCACTATGGACCCGGGTGGGAGCTCCGGGAGGTCGTCCTCCTCAGCGTTCGGGGGGAGTATGCTGGACAGTTCCACGAGGTTACAATCACCTATCCCCGCGTCGATCAGCGCGGCGTCGAAGGCCGCAAGGGACGTATCCGCCTCGCCAGTTCCGGACACTAGGGCGTACTTCTTAGGTACCCCCAGCAATCTCATCCCCTCGCGAAGCTTATTAGGAGGGATCTCACTCGCGCCGTAGCACCCCGGGAAGGGGGTTCTGGATGTGGCCGTGAAGAAAGTCGAGGTTAGGCAGCTTAAGAAGGGCAAGTACATCATGATCGACGACGAGCCGTGTAAGATCGTGGAGTACACCACGTCCTCACCGGGCAAGCACGGTTCGGCGAAGGCTCGGATCGTAGCGGTGGGGCTTTTTGACGGCAAGAAGCGCACGCTTACTAAACCAGTGGACGCAAAAGTGGACGTACCGGTGATCGAGCGGAAGACAGCCCAAGTAGTATCCGATATGGGCGATACGGTGCAGTTGATGGATATGGAAACCTATGAGACTTTCGAGGTTCAGAAGCCGGAGGACGAGGAACTCGCCTCACAACTCGAGCCTGGGACCATAGTAGAGTACATGGAGGCAGCGGGCAAGCGTAAAATTGTTGGAATCAAGGAGGAGGAGTGAGCCCCGCTTCCCACTCTCGTTTTCATCCGACGACGTGAAATCCCCAGATGTAGCCGTGGTAGGACTTCCCAGGGAGCGCGTGCTCCCAGGGTACCCGACCGGGCAAGCCGAAGCTCCAGACGCCGTGAGGTTGGCAGCTTCCACCCTAGACTTTTACGACCCGGATGTCGGTGACCCGCTGGAAATCCTGACCCTGGTAGACGAGGGGAACCTCAGGAAATTCGAGCCCGAAAGCGAACCCGAGGTATTCTTAGTGCTCGGCGGCGATCACTCCATCACGCCCGAAATCGTCCAGGAACTCACTCCACGGCGTTTGCTCTGGCTGGACGCTCACCCGGACCTCCGTAGATCCGAACGTCACGACGGGGCCCTACGGGCCTGTCTGGAGATCGTCGACGAAGTGTTCTTGGTAGGTGTCAGGAGTTGGTCCCGTGAAGAATACGACGTGTTCCGCGAGCATGAACACCTGGTCTCCGTCGATCACGAAGATATAACCGAGGTAATCGATGACGTGGATTATGTGTCACTGGATCTCGACGTCCTGGACCCGTCCGTAGTCCCGGGGGTCACCACCCCGGAACCAGGAGGATTTCCGTACAACCTCTGCGCCGACATCTTGAGATGGGCCGGTCGGAAGCGTGCTCACCTGGATATAGTCGAGCTCTGTCCCACGGTCGAAGGTCACGTGTCGCCGGTGACGACCGCCCGCCTGGTGAGCGAGTACCTCAAGGGAGTGGCTGAAAGGTGAAGCGTGAAACGTTCAGGTATCGAAGTGACATGGACCTCGATGGGTTCCTGCGAGAGATGGAACGAGTCGGCGTGTTAGGCGCCGGAAGGTTGGGCAGAGCGGCACGGGTTCTGGAGAAGATGTGGTCTTCGGACGACGTCACGGTCCTCCTCACCGTAGCCGGCCCCGCGGTGGTGGGTGGACTTAACGAGCTCTTCGAGCGACTCATCCGTGAGGGCCTCGTCGACGCCGTGATCACGTCCGGTGCCAACGTAGTTCACGACGCACTGGACGCCTTAGGTGGTATCCACGTGTTCCTGGGAGAGCGCAACGTCGACGGGTATGGTCGAGTTCACGATACTCACATACCGACCGAAGAGTTCGAGGAGTTCGAGCGCTTCATGCGGGAAGTCCTCTCAGATCTCTCGGGGCGGGTATCCTGCCGAGAGCTGCTGTGGGAGATGGGAAAGAGGCTCGAAAGCGGCTTCCTCAAGGCTGCGGCCGACGAAGGGGTACCGGTATACTCGCCGGGAATACTGGACTCGATGGTCGGCCTGCACGTGTGGATACACTCCCAGGATCACGACTTTCATCTGGACCTCGTGGACGATATGCACCACCTCGCGGACCTCGTTTTCGAAGCCGAAGAGTTGGGGGCCATCATCTTGGGCGGAAGTGTACCGAAGCACTTCGCGATGGGGGCCGCGATGCTTCGAGGTGGCCTTGACTACGCCGTTCAGATCACGATGGATAGACCCGAAACAGGGAGTCTCAGTGGCGCGCCCCTTGAGGAAGGTAAATCGTGGGAGAAGGTGCGAGAAGACGCCGATGTGGTCACCATCGTAGGTGACTACCTGGTAATCTTCCCACTACTCGCATCCGGTGTGATGCAGCGGCTGGGGATCGTATGATTGGGCCTGAGTTGGCGGCGGTGTCCGGATTCGCGCTGAAGATCACAGACGACTTGGTAGATGAGTTGAGCCGGCCACAGTGGGCACTACTGTGCGGGCTCGTGGCGGCGGCCGCGGCCCTGGCTTCTGTGACCACCGGGGTAAGGCCTGACCTGTATCTAGGGCTAGTCCTAGGTAACGCCGTCGCCGGTAAGCTCGACGAAATCCCCCACCTCGTGGCCGCCGCTATCATAGCTCTCGGCGTCCTGATCATGCGCACCGAAGTAACCCCACTCATCTTGTTGGTCATCACGGTCCTAGCGACTCTGGACGAGGTCATTCACCCAGTCGAACCCACAGGATTGCGACCCGTACTCAAGATCGGGGCCGTGGTGACCTGGGCACTCGGGATCCTGGACGACATCACGGCACTCGCCGTCATCGCCTTCGACCTCGGGTACCACGCCGCGGAACTGCTGACGGGGGCGATCATGTGCTCGAACCCGATACGCGCCTGATCGTTGCACTAGACGTATCACCGGATCGTGCGGTGGAGATAGCGGAAACCCTCGACGGGTACGTCGACGGGTTCAAAGTAGGGTACGAGGTGGTGCTGGCCGAGGGGGCAGCAGGTATAGAGCGGGTCGCCGGAGTTCTAGAGGAGTCGTTCTTGCTCGTGGATTTGAAAACGGCGGACATTCCGGAGATATCGCGGTCGATCGTCGAGCGCGTGAGCGAAGCCGGTGCTGACGCTACCATAATCCACGGATTCGTAGGTCCGGACGTCGTCGAGGAATGTGCGAGAGTGCTACCGGTGTTCGTAGTAGCCACGATGAGTCACCCGGGGGCGCGGGAGTTCTACGATCGAGCCTGCCAGGACATCGTTAAAGCATGCGACGATATCGACGGTGTTATCGGGTACGTAGCCCCGGCGACGAGGCCCGAGAGAGTCCTGGAGGTCCGGAAGATCACCGATAAGCTCATCGTCAGCCCGGGTGTAGGGGCTCAGGGAGCGGCACCCGGTGACGGGGTGCGAGCGGGTGCGGATTTCGAGATAATCGGCAGGGCGATCACGGAAGCGCACGATCCCATAGAAGCGGCGAAGGACCTAGTTCGGGCGATGATGACTTCCAGGCCGGCCGAGCGGTGATGAGCCCCATGAGCGCCGAGCCCCATCCTAACCGTTATGGTATACATAACGATCCTCGGCGCCCGGGGTCGGGACCTGAGCTGGAGGTCAGCGCTCGAGCTCCACCACGTGCTCGTCCATGTCGATGCGCTTGATCCGGGCACTTTCGACCACCTTCTCCTTACCCATCACGTCACGCAGTAAGACACCATCCTCCATCACCTCCAGATATAGGACGTCCTCCGCGATCACCTCACCACCTAGCTTGACGGTGAACTCACACATTTCTCAATCCCCATTCACACTGAATTCGAAGATTCCTGAAATGATTTCCGGGAAGGAGCTGTAGAACACAGGGAGATCGACATCGGCTCGCGGGTCGTGTTCCCACGATACCGCGAAAACTGTTCGACTGAGCATGGCGATCGAAGCTCCCAGGTGCTCGTGAGAGAGCTCTCTGGCGAGCTTGGCTTCTTCGGAGAATCCGAGCCGTTCGGCGAACTCCAACGACCTACGGAGTGCGAGTTCGAGATCAGGGTGCCTCTCGAGTTCTCTCAGGTACCTGAGAGCCACCTCGGTGCCAGAAAGTCCATCGAGTACATCGCGAGTCTCGATAGGTTGAGGATCGTAGATCAAGACACGGAGATCCGGTTCGACGGGTATTCGGTGGATAGGAACCTCGTCGGGGTACCCGGGTCCAGCCCGGAGGACGGCTCCGCCGTGCCAGATCGTTACCACGTCACCGATACCCGTACCTAACTTTAGCTCTATCTCGTAAGCGCGACGTGCGACCCACTCGGGGCTCACCTCGAGACCCATCTCGGCGGCCCCGGCCGCCAACGTTCCCAGGGCGGAGGCCGCACTAGTCCCTAATCCGCAACCGGGAGGTACGGAGAATTCGTAACGAACGCTGAGTCCCCCATCGGGATCGAGCACCTCGTAGCACTTCCGGGCTATTCGAGAGTCGATGGGGTGGTCTGCGCGAACCCTGAGACGCTCAGCACGTAGGCGTCGGACACGTACTGTCACGACGGAATCAACGGCTAGGCCGAAGCCAGGCGATCCTGTGTCTTTCGGCGTCTTACCGGGCTGCGGATGAAAAAATCCCGTAAGGGCACCGGGGACGGGGAACTTCAACTAAAGGTACTCCCGAAGCAGCTCCGGCACTTCCCACGGCTTCTCGGCTACGTCAACTCCTGCCTTCCGGAAGGCCTTAATCTTGGACTCTGCGGTTCCACGACCTCTCTCGATGATGGCGCCGGCGTGGCCCATACGTTTACCTGGTGGGGCGTGACGGCCGGCGATGTAGGCGACGACGGGTTTCGGGAAGTCGGTTTCCGCGATATACTCGGCGGCGAGCTCTTCCGCGTTTCCACCTATCTCCCCGATGAGGACCACGGCCTCAGTGCGGTCGTCCTCCTGGACGTATTCCAGGAAGTCTATGAAGGTAGTTCCGACGATCTGGTCGCCTCCGAGTCCCATGCAAAGGGACTGGCCGAGTCCTGCCTCGGTCATCGCCTGGACGATCTCGTACGTGAGAGTACCACTCCTGGACGCTACGGCTACTTCGCCTTCGATGAATACCTGATGAGGCATGATCCCTAGCTTCACCCGCTCCGGCGGTACGATGATCCCGGGAGTGTTGGGGCCGATGATGCGAATACCTTCCCGCCGAGCCAGCTCAACGAACCGCATGGTATCATGGGCCGGTATGTGTTCGGTGATCACGACGATGGGGTCAAGCTTCGCCTCGATAGCTTCCATGACCGCGTCGGGTGCATGCGGAGCGGGAACGAAAATGACGGAAGCTTCGGCGTCGGCCTCTTCGACGGCTTCTTCGACGGTGTCGTAGACAGGGACCCCGTGAACTTCTTGGCCGCCTCGACCGGGAGTTACTCCGGCAACGATCTCGGTTCCGTACTCCAGCATCAGTTTCGTATGGAAACTCCCGTGCCGACCCGTGATACCCTGCACGAGTACGCGAGTGTCTGAGTCTAACAAGGGCTAGTCCCCCGCCAACTCGACGGCACGTTCGACCGCGTCCTTAAGCTCGGTGTAGACGTCGATCCCGTGCTCTCGGAGTACGCGATGACCTTCCTCCTCGTTCGTCCCGACGAGCCTCACCACAAGCGGGACGTCCACGTCGTCGAGGGCTTGGACGATGCCCTCTGCCACCTCATCGCACCGGGTGATACCACCGAAGATGTTGAGGAGGATCACTTTCACGTCCAATTCGGCCACGGTCAGGATAGCCCTACGGATAAGCGTCGGGTAGGCCCCACCACCTACGTCCAAGAAGTTAGCCGGCTCGCCACCGAGATCCTTGACGAGGTCCACGGTGGCCATGGTGAGACCCGCACCGTTGGCGATGATGCCTATGTCACCGTCGAGCTCTACGAGGGGGAAGTCTCCGGTTTCCTCGGCGAACTCGGGGTGTCGAATGTTGGCGGCGTCCTCGTCCAAGTTTACGACGGCGTCCGCGGCCACCACTTCCCCGCCCTTCGTAAGGACTAGCGGGTTGATCTCCACGAGATGGGCGTCGTAGCCCTCGAACACCTCGTACATCGAAGTGATAACTTCCTCGACGTCTCGCAGGTATTCCTTCGGGATACCCGCCTCTAGAATCGCCTTCCGAGCTTCGAATGGGCGTAGCCCTAGGATCGGGTCCAAATGCCTACGAGCGATCTTCTCGTCCGGAACCTCCTCGATGTCCACCCCGCCCTCCCGGGAGACGAGGAGTACGGGTCTACGCTCCGCACGGTCGAGCGTTATGGACACGTACCATTCCTCGGCTATGTCCAGTTTCTCTTCCACGAGCACCTTCCTAACGGTCTCACCCCGGATCCGTGAGCCGAGCAGCTTCCGGGCAGCTTTTCTAGCCCCTTCCGGGTCGTCCGCGAACAGGATACCTCCGGCCTTACCACGGGTTCCGACGGGCACCTGTGCCTTGACGGCCACCGGTCCCCCGAGTTCGGCGGCGATCCGGGCCGCGTCCGCCGAGGTGCGGGCGACGTCGCCTTCTGGAATCTGCACCCCGGCCTCCTTGAATAGGCGCTTAGCCTGGTACTCCAGTAGTCTGATCATTCCCTCACCTCCCGGGCTCCGAGCTTGAGGGCCCGGACGTTGACGTCCTCCGTCCCAGGCGGTACGGAATCCTCGACGGCCTTTTGTAGTGAGTCGAACGAAACGATCCCGGTAAGCTCACGCAACGCGCCTAAGATGATCATGTTAGCGACGATGCTAAGCCCGAGCTTTTCCTCGGCGAGATCGGTCGCGGGGATACCCACATGTTCGACGTCCTCACGAGATGGATTGACTAGCGTCGAGTCGTAGACGACGAGACCGTCCTCGGGAACGTTCTCCACGTACTTCTCGTATGCTTCTTGCGACATGGTCACGAGGAAGTCAGGTCGGCGTACGTACGGGTACATGACCTCTTCATCGGATACTATCACGTCCGAGCGCGAGGCACCGCCCCGGGCCTCCGGCCCGTAGGATTGTGTTTGTACGGCGTTGTACCCTTCGTAAACCGCGGCGGCTCGACCCAGCACCACACCGGCGAGTACTATTCCTTGGCCGCCGAAACCGCTGATCCTAATCTCCTTCCTCACTCGTTCTCACCTCCTCGATCATGTCGTACATGCGTTTGAGGAAGGGTTCGCGCTCCTCATCGCGGAGGATTCCGATCCGGATCTTACCTTCCTCATCTCGCGTGGAAGTGTTCTCCCGGAGCCACTCTGCCATCTCTCTAGGATCCCTCATGTCGTTCCTCCGGCCGTAGTTCGTGGGACATTGGCAGAGTACGTCGATGAAGGAGAAACCTTCGCGCTCGAGGGCACGGGCGATCGCGGCACTCAGCTGGGAGGGATGAGCCGTGGTCCACCGCTCCACGTGGGGGGCTCCGGCCCCAATAACGAGCTCGCAGAGGTCGAACGGTGGCTCAGGGTTCCCATATGGGGTAGTGGTCGACTTGGCACCTCTGGGCGTCGTGGGGCTTACCTGACCACCCGTCATTCCGTAAATGTAGTTGTTGGCACAGATCACCGTGACGTCCAGGTTCCTGCGGGCAGCGTGGATCAAATGGTTCCCACCGATGGCAGCCGCGTCACCGTCACCGGTGATCACGATGACCTCAAGGTCGGGATTCGCCAGCTTAATTCCGGTCGCGAAAGCCAGTGGACGACCGTGGGTAGTGTGAAGGGAGTCTAGCTTAACGTAGCCCGGTAATCTGGACGAACAACCGATGCCGGAGACCAACACCGTCTTGTCCGGATCTAGTTCTCCTTCCTCGAACTTCTCCGCCAGGACGCGAACCAGCACGTTCAAGATCGTGCCGTTCCCGCAGCCGGGACATAGGATATGGGGCATGCGATCCCAGCGTATGAGTTCCTTCCAGTCCACGACGGTCACCCCGAGAGCTTCTTCACCTCACGGATTACGCGCTCTGGGGTCGGTGGATAGCCACCCGGATAACCGAGCAGGTGCACGCACTCGCGATCCAGAGCACGCTCGACCATCTCGACGTACTGACCCAAGTTCATCTCGACGACTAAGACCTCGTAGCCGTCGAGTAAGTCACGGATCAAATCGGGGTCGAACGGGTGGATAACCTTAGGGCGGAAGACGGTAACCCCGAGTTCCTCGGCCGCCTCGATCACGGTTCTAGCGCAGCCTCCGTAGGCAACGAGGGCGACGTCGGACTCGCGCTCCTCGAAGTCGTATCCTACATCCTCGTGGATTTCTCGAGCCCGCTTCCTGACCTTGTTGCACAGCCTCGTGACGAGCTTGCGATGAATCTCAGGATCGTCCGTAGCCGGATATCCTCGCTCGTCGTGGGTGAGCCCGGTCACGTGGACCCGGTGCCCTCTACCGAACACTGGCATCGGGGGAACGAGATCGTCGGGCTCCATCGGAAAGGGTTTCTTGATCTCCTCACCCTCTGGCGGTAACTCCCGCTCGACCGTTTCGACGTCGTCCCGCAGTACCACACGCTCCCGCATGTGTCCGACGACTTCATCCGTGAGGAGGACTGCGGGCACGCGGAGACGCTCCGACCAGTTAAAACATTCGATCATGAGGTCGTACATTTCCTGCACAGTGGAGGGGGATAGCGCGACGATCTCGTAATCTCCGTGAGAACCCCAGCGTACCTGCATGACGTCCGACTGCGAGGCCTTTGTGGGTTGTCCTGTACTGGGCCCACCGCGCTGCACGTTCACGACCACGCAGGGAGTCTCCGTCATTATGGCGTAGCCTATGTGCTCTTGCATCAGCGAGAAACCCGGCCCCGCGGTCGCGGTCATGGCCTTGATGCCGGCCCAAGAGGCGCCGATCACCGCCGCGAGCGAGGCGATCTCGTCCTCCATCTGCACGTACACACCGCCGACCTCGGGGAGCCGTGAGCTCATCCGCTCCGCGATTTCGGTGGATGGTGTGATCGGGTAGCCGGCGAAGAACCTACAACCCGCAACGATCGCTCCCTCTGCACAGGCCTCGTTACCTTGCAGGAAGTCGACCTTACTCATCTCCCTCCACCTCCCTCACCTCGATCGCGAGGTCAGGGCAGATGAGCTCACACTGTCGACATCCGGTGCACTCGCCGCTCCATTCCGGGAGCAGGTAACCGCGCTTGTTCCTACGGTTTGACCTATCCAGCGCGTCTATCGGGCATACCCAGGAGCAGAGGAAGCATCCCTTGCAGTGCTCCTCTCGGATCACTACCTCGTAAGACGTCTTGCCAACTCCTCTCCCGTCTCCCTCACCACCTGATCCTCCCATACCGGTCTCCCCTCCATCTCCAGCTCCACGAGCTTGTCGGAATACGGGACCGTCAGCTCGAAGTCGACGTCGAGATCGGGCTCTGGAGCGTCCTTCCGCCACTTGTTCTTGACGAGGGCCACCCTCTCGACTCCCATCTCACGGGCGAGGCGCACCGACTCCCTGGCGTTTTTCATAGACTTAACGGAAGGTTCGCACACCACCACTACCCAGTCGACGGACTCCAGCACCCTCCTTCCGAAGTGCTCCAAACCCGCGTCGGTGTCCACTACTACGGACTCGTCCCTGTCGGCGATCACGTGACGGATTAACCTGCGCGCCAACGCGGCAGCTGGACAGAAGCAACCCTCACCGGGGTTCTCAACGCTTCCGACCACTAAGAGTCGAAGACCAGGCGCGACTCTAACGGCTAGCTCGTCGGGAAGGTCTGAGACTCGCGGGTTGACCTTGAACACGGGGCCGTAGGATGTGCCCGGCTCCGCACCCGTACGTTCCCGGACGAGCTCGCGTCGTTCGACGATCGGAGTGGGTGATCCAGGTAGGCCCAAGGAGTAAGCCAAGTCGGGGTCGGGGTCGGCATCTACGGCTAGCACTTCATACCCTACGTCCGTGAGAGCCTTGGCGAGGGCGGCGGCTATGGTGGTCTTGCCGACGCCCCCTTTACCCACGACTCCGACTTTCACCCCGAAGGGACCCCTCCTCCGATTCGAGCTTCGCGAGCGTTCGGTATATTCGCTCCATCTCGATGGCGAACCGTTCGCGCTTCTCCTCCGCGACCTGCGACTTCGATACTAACCTCAACGCGCCCCGATCGCACGCCTCCACGCACGCAGGCACTTTCTTGGGAGCGTCTACGCAAAGGGTGCACTTGTCGGCCCGGCCGTTCACCATCTCTATAGCACCGAAGGGGCATGCGACGGCACATAGACCACAGCCAACGCAGTCCTCGGTGACGATCCAAGAGTCACCCTCCTCCACGATCGCGTTCACCGGGCAGACGTTCGCGCAGGGTGCGTCATCACACTGGAGACACGTGACGGGGGGCGCATTCTCGGAGATCTTGTAAATTCGGGCATGACCGTGGATGCTCTCGCACGCGTTGACGCACTTACGGCAGTCCGTACACAGGTCCGGGGCGACGACCAGGACGAAGACATCCGGCAACTCGGCACCCCCAGGACTTCCGAGACGGAGATTAAATGGCTACGCGATTTTCCGACGGATCCACTCCCAGGTTCGCTCGATCCCCTCCTCTAAGTCGACGCGTGGCTCGAACCCCAGCTCTTCCTGGGCCCGGCTCGGGTCGAGGTATATCCGGCGAACCTCGCCCGGCCGCGGATCCTCGTACACTACTTCCACGTCAACCCCTGTGACCGACTCCACGACGTTCACGATGTCGTTCACGGAGGCCTCACGGCCGGTACCTATGTTGTACACACCTTCACCACGTTCCACCGCCTCGGCCGTGACCCGAGCTACGTCCTCGACGAAAACGAAGTCACGGGTCTGCTCGCCGTCTCCGAAGATCGTGAGCGGTTCACCTCGGGCGGCCCGTAATAGAAAGATAGGGATTACCCCCGCCTCACCTCTGGGATCCTGCCGGGGACCGTAAACGTTAGCGTATCGTAGGATAACGTACTCGAACCCGTCTCGCTCGGCGTACACACGGACGTAGTACTCGCCCGCGAGCTTCGAGACGCCGTAGTTCGATATCGGTCGCGTGGGATGTTCCTCATCCACGGGCAAGTACTCCGGTTCCCCGTACACCGCACCACCCGAGGACGCATACACGAACCTCTCGACGTCGTGCTCGGCGGCCAACGAGACGAGATTCAAGGTACCTAGGGCGTTAATCCTGGCGTCAACGAAGGGTGACTCCATAGAGTAGCGTACGTTGACCTGGGCAGCCAGGTGGATCACGACCTCCGGTCGGTACTCTCGGAACGTTCGCTCTACGGCCCTAGGATCCGTCACGTCGGCCCGTACGATCTCGATATCGTCCCGAACTCCGTGGAGGTTCTCCTCACGACCCACGCTGAAGTTGTCCAAAACCACCACGTCGTGGCCTCGATCGACGAGTTCTTCCACCACGTGCGAACCTATGAACCCGGCTCCTCCAGTCACCATGATCAACAGCTCATCCCCGAAGTACCTAGCGCCAGGTCTGGTGAAGGATAAAGTCGCCGGTCATTCATCAATCCTCAGTAGACCTTCTTTCTCCAGAAACTCAGGCAGCTCTGACGAGTCCTGGGTACCGATCACCACGTCCCAGCCGGTGGCGTCCTCCACATCACCCTTCACGGCGGCGGCCTTGCCCGGGATCACGAGGACACGATGTTCGACATTGTTCTCGATGCCCGTCTCCTCGATGACTTCCTTCACGGCCTCTCCCGTGAACTGACCGCCGGCAACGCTGACGTCCACGGCAAGTCCACCGGTATCGATGACAAGCAACCAACAGTCGACGTCGGCGCTCTCGAGGTCACCGGCCACACAGTGGTACGTCAGCGTGAAGTTCGTCGTGACTAAGACTGGAGAATTCTCGTCCGGGTCGCCGATCCTGTACAGGCCGGGTTCTACTTCCTGAGGCTCCCGTGGGTCGGTATACACACACTGACGCTGGGTTAACACCGGAAGGAGCGCCCAAGGTTCTACGGTGTCCATGATGAGGAGGTCGGCGTACCTGAGCACACAGGCGGATGCCAGGTACGACTCCCGTCTCGCGGCTTTCACGTGATTGTCTTCGAGGAACGCGTAGGGAAACGTCGTGACGAGGGTCGGGTAACCGAAGCTTTCGAACTCCTCCTCGATGGCCGCCTTGCGGATTTCCGCCAGCTTGTCCGTGGTAGAAACTACATCGTGGGAACCGAACTCCGTACCCGGGTCCAAGAGCAGATCGTCCGTGTACTGCTGCGCCTCGACGACTAGGGGTACGAGGTCTTCGACGTCACGGGCGTGAAGTCCCAAGGGACAGTCCACATCGGCCGCTAGCTTCGCTAGGTCCTCGATGTTATCCTCGGTCGCCGGATAAAGCAGCGGACGTTCGTCGAAAACGTCGAGACCGGCCTCCATCACTTTAGGATCGGTTGTAATCAACGCCACGGCGAGGTCCTTAGAGCGCTCCACAGCGATCTCAACTGCCCGGGCGAACTTCTCAGGATTCCCAGTTCGGGATACTACCGCGACGCCGTCGAGTTTCAAGACCTCTCCAACACGCTCGACTTGAAACTCCTGAATTTCCTCCGTCTTTCCAGCGATTTCGTCCTCCTTCATATCATCGTAAACGGTGACGAACACTGGCGGTGGATTGAAAAACGAGAGCTCGTGTCGAAACATCACCTCATCGCCGCCGACGATGACTTCGCGGTCACCCTCCCCTATCGTCAGCTCCTTGATCGGCGGCGCTAGCAGCTCCTGAAGCTTCTCTAGACTCTCATCGTCGAGCTTCGGACAATCCTCAGGCTTCGCCTCCCGGTTGACGAGCTTCGTAGCGAATTCCATGCAAGTCTTGCAGCCGCACGCCCCGCAGTTGGCCTTGGGTAGCAGGTTGTACACGTCCATCGCGCTGAGCTGGGCCACGAGCGTCTCCCCCTCAGGCGATCACATCGGTCACGTACGCGTCTCCGGTGACGCGTCCTTCGGCCATGTACTCCATAGCTTCCATAACCACTTGCACAGCCCACGGGTGGAACATCATCAACAGGTCGGCACCGCAGAGTGCCACCGTAGTCGCCGTTACCGCCTCCCACAGCGGTCCGCGGTACTCACGCGATCCCCAAGATTCGTCCTTCATCCAAGCCTCCCGTGCGGCCCACGCGTTGGTGGAACCGCTGGAGATCGGCATCTGCAGGTGTTCATCACCCTTCAACGCGGCGAGCCTGATTCTGGTCATAACGTCGATCGTGTACTCGATACCGTAACCCAGAGCGCAGGTCGTCGGGTCCATGACGATATCTTCCTTCGAGAGACCTCTGTTCAGTACTTTCTTGTTCAGAGATTTCATGAGGTTCACATCGACCGGGGCGAATGTTAACACCACATGACCGTGTTTTTTGGCCGCCTCGACCACCCGCTCGAAGTTCATGTCCTCGTTGATCGAGGACATCATCACCCGCTCTCCCTCACAGACTTCGGCCGCCCTCACGAATACCTCCACGTCCTTCTCCGGGTCTCCGGATCCGCCCACGATGATCGGGACCTTTACGGCATCAAGAATATCCTCCAGCGTCTTCATAGCTTCCTTGACGGGAGCATCATGAAGCTTGGGGGACGTGCTGACCAGATGGACGGTGACTATATCGACACCGTAGCGCTTGACGACGGTTCTCGCCCAGTCCACTGGGTCCTCGATAACGTCGCCAAGCTCCTCCCGAATAGGTCCGGGAATACCCACATCCGGGGTGTCGAACACGTCGAACGTAACCACGGGAGGGTTCGGTCGTGGTTCTTCGAACGGGAAGTAGGCGCGCTCACCACCTAAGACGACGACCCGATCCCGAGAACCACCGTCGGACCGCGTCGCTCCGATCTGCACCTCGGCCACACAGCCTTCGTACTCCTCAACCGGTGGTTCGTATTCCGGGACCTCGACCTCTCTCTCCTCCTCTTCAACCTTAGGCTTGAACACGCGTTCCCAGATTTCAACCGGAAGAGTTTGTGCCACGGTTTTGAGGTCCAGCTCCAGCTCATCTAACCCGATCGTCACGTTCCGCAGCTCGATCTCCTCAACATCTTCCGGTAACAGGTTTTTCACGAGGTGCTCCAGCAGGTTCTTCACGTCTTTATCATCGGCCATCGGATCAGAGCACCCCCACCCGAGTAAGTACGGCGCGCATATCACGGCGGACCTTAGCGTCAGGTGGGAGTTCGGTCAAAGGGATACCATGAAGCTCGAGTCGAACTACCTCGTCGTCGGGTCTCACGAATCCCGCGAACTTAAGACCGAGCTCCTCGCCCTTCTCGCGTATGACCGCGTATTCATCCTCAGTCACGCGGTTCGCCACGACCCACATCTCACCGACGTCGGATTCGAGTTCGTCGATCAGCTTGGATATCCTGACCGCAGTCCGAAGCGCCTTGTAGGAGTGATCTACGACTGTCAGTACCGTGTCGACGCCCTCGATGATACCACGACTGATGTGTTCGAGCCCTGCCTCGCAATCCACTATCACGTAATCGTAGTTGGGAAGGAGATCCATCATAACCCGACGGAGCCAGTGATTCACTGCGCAGTAGCAGCCCTTACCCTCAGACCTACCCATCACTAGTAAATCGTAGTCGTCGGACTCCTGAAGCGCGTTCATCACAAGGTATTCCATGTAGGCCTGCTTATCGAAGCCTGGCGGGAGCTCTCCTCCCTCGATCTCACGCTTGAAATGCTCTCTGATCTCACCGAGCGTGGTGTCGACCTCTACCCCTAGCACGTCGGGCATGTTGGCGTCCGGATCGGCATCTACCACCAGAAGGTCGGCGTCGGGGTGTCGGTCGAGGAGTTCGAGTACTGTGAGCGCGGCGAGGAGAGTCTTCCCCGTGCCCCCCTTACCGGTGAAGGCTAGGATCAACTCTCATCTTCCCGATCGGCGCGCTTGATGATGACCTTCTCCGCGTAAATCTTGGCGTTTTTCAGCACGATTTTCACGTTCAGACCTCCACCGGGCGCGATCGGAAGCTCCTCAGCCTCCATCGTCGGTTCTTCGGCTGGCGCTTCCTCCTCCGGAACCTTCTCCTCCCCTTCTTCCTCTTCGGCCCAGCGCTCGACGACCGGGTGTTCGACTTTCTCGAGGAACTCCCGGAGCTCCTCCACAGTGGTCGCGTCCTCCTCGGTAGCTATCTTGTCGTACAGCTCGTCGGGGATGGCGTGCTTCATGCGTTCTTTCAGCGCCTTAGGAATCCAAACCACGCGCTCCCAGCCGCCGTCGTACTGTAGGAACTTATCAGACTCCATGTAACCGTAGCTTACGCCAACGAAACCCGGCTGCTGCTCACCGCCGCTGGCCTCACCCGCCATGGTCGAGAACGGGAGCCCGATCGGGGTGTCACCCGGGTACTCACGGTCAACGATTCCGAACCCGTCTACCTCGGGGATGTAGAACACGACAGCCTGGAAGCAACCGCAGCTCGTATGCGGGTACTCGAGACAGGAGTGCAAGAACACTCGCTCGACGGTACCCTGAGAGTGTTCCTGAAAGGCCTTGTTCACACCCTCGTACTCGCCGGCTTCGGGGTCAAGACACTCTCCCTTCTCGATCGGGAATATAGGGCCCTCAGGATCGATCTTGTAGGCCGCCTTAGCGTCGTGCCAGGTGATCGAGCCACAGAGGCTCGGTCGGTCCGGAGTTATTACACACACGTGAGTCGGCGCGAAGGACTGACACATCAGGCACACGTAGAACTCGTCGACGTCCTCCTCCGAGAGTCCCTTCGCACGTTCGTCGCGCTTCTGATAGATTTCCCTGGCGTACTCTATGAACTCCTCCACATTCTCCTCGTCCGTAATTATCGTGACTTCCACCGAGTCGATGACGTTGCCGAACTCCTCCTTGTACAGCTCCCGGAGCACGATGCCGAGGTGCTCCAATCGGAACCCCTTCTCCACGGCATCCTTCGAGACCCTACACCAAATCTGGTCTCGCTGATTCAGGTGCATGAAACCTTCGACGTAGTTGCAGAACTCGTGGATACGTCGCTCTAGTACACCTTCCACGTCTTCCTCGAGCTCCTCACCTGCGGCTTTCACGTAAATGGCGAACGGGTATCGCTCTCCTTCCTCCATCTCGTCGATGTCTGGGCCGATTACTTCCACCTTGTCCGGCTCGATCTCGTCCGGGTCCACGACCTTGAACAGTTCAGCGCCTAAGCCCTTCGGCCCCGCCAACTCGACGTACATGTCACCGCTTCGTATCCGCTCGCCCTCGTGCCTCGGGCTCACGTCCACGGGCAGATCCGCAAGACCCGTCAACTCCTCACTCACCCCTCGGACAGTAAGGTAGGATCGGATGCGCGCGATCTAGGTGCCCATCCGGTCTTCTCCAGCAGCCCCCGTATCGACCTGAGCGTCACCGGGATGTCGCTCTCGTCCCGAATGATCAGGTCGAGGTCGGGCGGAAGTTTTCCGTAAAGCTCCCGGTACAACTCCACGTACGATTCGACCTTGTTCTGGCGACCTTCCGGGGTGTCGTTGGGACGCATACACAGCCGAGCCGCGGTGACAGCCGCCTCCTTCCAATCCGATACCACGCACCTCAGGTGTCTCGGGGTAGGATCCTCTACTTCCTCTCCCGAGCGAGCGTCGACGATCTTCGGGTCCTTCTCGATCAACAACGAGCCCGCCTCCGGGTCGGGGCCCAGTATTACTGGGATACCCCACCGGGTGATCCCGTAGGCCGCCGAAACCAGGTGTTCCGGGTACTCACTTCCCCAGGCTATCACGCAGGCCCCGACCCGATTGAGTACGTAATCGGCGACCCGTACGGGTTCTCCCCTGATGGGAAGCCTACCGAAGATCACACCCACGCGGACGCAGGCCCCGACCAAATGCGCGGCGGACGTACAGGGTCCGGTATTGAGGAGCGTATCCGGGTACCGTTCGTACAACGTCTTACCTTCTTCGTCCAAGTATGAGCCCAGTGCAACGGCTAAACAACCCGGGACCAGCACCAAGTATCCGCGCTCTAGGAGGGCCTCGGCGATCTTGGCGGGTTCTTCGACGTCCTCGGACTTCTCGGGACAGGACACCAGGACGACTATTCCCGGGATGTTGCCTGAAACTACCGGAACACCTACGTTTCGGATCACCACATCCGTGAGGCGGGTCGGTGGACCGATCCGGAAGACCTTCCGAGGGTATCCCTTCCGATCGCGTGATCCACAGACTCGAAGAGCCGTCCACGCGGCGATTTCCACGGCCTTGAGAGGTTCCTCCACGTAAACAGCGTCCTCGTCGGTAACGAGGACCTCGACAGCCTTCTCAACAGGGTAGTCGGTGACGTCGGGTAGGTCAGCTACGCGAGCCCCGACGGTGGCGACGAGCTTGGATCCGCCCTCGCATACCGCCTCGATCACGTCTTCTCCCGTGCACGTCCCGTCGACTACCACCACATCCGCGAACCCGGAAGAGACGTATTCATAATACATGGACAGTGGTCCTACGACCCTGACGTGGTCCTCGCAGTTGGGCCACGCGGTGTGTGTTAATCCGACGATCTCCACCTGTTTCGCGAGCGTTCCTAACTTTTCATTGATGATATGGCCTAGGAGCGGTAGATGACCGACCAACAACACCGTAGGACGTTCCGGTAGATCATCCGTCCCGATCTCGAACACTCCCTCCGATTCCGGGACCTTCATCAGCGTGGAGAGGGCCGCATCGGCTATTTCCATCGCGAGGAGACCGATCGCGCCGGCGTGCATAGCCACGGACTCGTAACCTTCTATGGAGTGCGACCGCAGGAGCTCCGAGACCGAGGAAGCCAGCTCCAACCCCGCGTAGGACAGTCCGACTTCGAGGTCATCTGTGCACTCGGGAGGACTCCCGAGCAGCGTCTCGTATAGAGGGAGCGGCGTCTCCGCACCGAACCCGGGATCCAAGGGCTCTCCAGTTTGACGCAGCAGTTCTACCGGAGTCGGGCCGTGGAAATTAGCCCCGCCGTCCCCTCGCAACATAGCGTTACCACCGTGCGAGCTACTTCTTGCTGTTTCTCTTCCGAATCACCTGGGACCACGGTCAAATCGTAGACCGACGTCAACGTCCTGTCCCACGGAAGCAACTCGCGGCGAGTCGGTCCCTTCACCTCACTTTCGGAGCCCCACTCAACCACTAGCTCCCCTATTTCGACTTCAACATCCTCCCATTCCACGTTCAATCTAACCACGCCCTTACTACGATTAAACGCCCGCCAAGGAGCTCAGCTCTTGGAGGAACTGCTCCCTTTTCATTGTGGGCAACGAGTAGTCCGCGCTGGGGCAGTACTCGGGATTCAACGACACTTTCACCAGGTCAGGTCGCGCGTGACGGAGTCCCTGGAGTACTCGGTCGGTTACGTCGGTACGGGACCCAGTGAACACGACGAGATCTGGGTGAACTCCGAGTATTGAAGCGTCCCATTGGAGCAAGGCCGCCACCTCGACGATACCCATCTTGCGACCCAGGTCACTGCCCTCGTACGGGGCCGTGCAGACGGCGCTCATCTTGAACTCCTCACGCAGCTTCACCAGGAGTTCCCGCCACTCCTCGTCCTCCACGGCCTTCGGACCGACGATCATCAGCGGATCGTTAGCGCGACGGAACACTATCTTGAGCACCGGAGCTCGGGCTACCTTGGCCTTGTCCGTGTAAATCAGCGTGGGATCCTTCGGTAGCGACAACGGGCTTAACCCCGCACGTTCTCTCCCAGCGAGGGTTCGGCGATACTCTTCCTGGGCTTCCAACCGACCTCGTCCAGGTACTCCATCACCTCGTCGCGCAAGGTGATCGGAACGTCGTTCTTGTCGCGGACGTACAGTGGAAGGTCCGGTGGGAGCTCGTTGTAGAACTCCTTGTACAACTCGATGTAGTTTTGAAGCTTAGTCTGTCGTCCCTGTGGGGTATCGTTGGGACGGATGCAGAGTTTCACCGCCTGAACTAGCGCCTCCCTCCAGTCTTCCGCCGCGTACTTCAGGTGGATGGGACAATACTCCTCGCACTCCTCACCGGTGCGTGCATCGTACACCGTCCAATCCCCATCGAGGTCACCGATGTACAATGTTTGATACTTGAGACCAGCCGGACCGTAAACTATTGGAATACCCCATCGCGTGAAGCCCGTGGATATCGCGAGGGCCTTCTGGCTCATCGCGCCCCACAGTACCCCACAAGCTCCGACCCTGTTGAGGATGTAATCGGCGATTTCCTTGAAGTTCCCTTTAAGTGGCTTTTTCGCGAAAATAGCGGCGATCTTAATACACGCACCGAGTATATGAGCGTTCGAGACACAAGGACCGGTGTTCACGAGACAACCCGCGTCGAACTTATCTTCGTACTTTTCATACAAGGTCTTACCATCCTCATCCGTGTACATACCAAGTGACATTGCTGCGCAGCCCGAAGTTAGTACGATATAATTTCGTTCCAGAAGTTCTTCCACCATTTTACCCACTTGCTTCACATCGTCGGGATAGTTCGGACACGCTACGAAGGCAACTACACCGGGAATATCACCCATTACGATAGGACCTCCGACCTGTCGTATCTCGACATCCTTGATCGGACCTCGGCCGGTACGTACTTTGTATTTCTCCTCTTTGGTTCTCAGTCTCCAGGCATCCTCGATCATGTTCATGACGCGGATCTTCGACGGACATTCGGACTCACACCGGGCACAACCCACACACCGGTCGAACAATTCGGCAAGTCCATCCAAGTCGCCGCTCGCCGCCCTCTCCATGGACTCGACGATCGGTAAGTCGTTCGGGCATACCCGTTCACAGTCGCCGCATCCCAAACAGCGCTCCGCCTCCTTCTGGAGTCTCCTCGGATCGGGCTGTGGGATTTCCTTCTTCCGCCGCTCGTGAGCCCTTATCGCGACCTCAACAGCGACTTCTGCGGCCTTCTCCAGATCCTCGATGAAGACTCCCATCCACTCTCCGGAAACCATCTTCTCGACGATCTTCTCCGTGGGCTCGTCCGTGACGTCCGGCAGTCCGGCCATCACCAGATCTCGCGTCGCGATGACTCTAGATCCGACCTCATTGGCCTCCTCCACGATATCCGCGCGGATGCACTGTTCATCGAGCACGATCACATCCGCGATACCCATCCTCACGTAGTGGAGCTGTCTCGACAGGGGCCCGATCACCTTCGATCGATCGTCTACACGGCTGACGTCCCAAGCCGTACAGCAGATCCCGAGAACCTCGACCTCCTCGTCGAGACCGCGATCTTCCAGGTAATCGAGGACCTCGGTACCGGGGGCCACGTTGTGACCTATTAACAGTATACATGGTTTGGAGTCATCCGCCGCGAACGGACCGAACTCCACAAGGGGCGCCTCGCCCTTAGGCATGTCGAAGGCGGTGATCTGCGCCACGTCGGCTATCTCGAGCGCGAGGTTGTCGATCATCCCGGCGTGGAGGGACTTGGACTCGTAATCGTGAGGGTCCATCTCCTGACCCATGTGTACGGAAGATAGAACCTTAGCGAGCTCACGCTCGATGTACTCGAGCCCCTTCTCGAGGTCAGAGACCGTCTTCGGCCTGAAACCCACGATCGTCTCGAATATCGGGGCTACGACGTCGATCTCGGGGCCTAGATCGATCTCCATGTCGCCGAACTTTTCTAGGACATACTCAACGAGGTGGCGTGCGTGGGCCGCGTGGCAAGCCGCACCGATGCAAGCCTTGAGCGCGGTGAATCGAGCCGTGTTGGAGAGAATGCCTATCCCACAAGCACCCCGCCTACCCTCTGATAAGTTGCAACGGCCATACGTGCACATACAACACATATCGCATACGGGAAACGACACCACTCGATACCGGGCGAAAAGTTTTCTATCCCAATCAGCGAGATCCGGGACTGTAGGACACGGTAACGGTCCCTCTCCCCTGGGTTCGAAACCTTCCACGGAACCTATCTGAACCTTCAACCCATCGAACTCGAGCTCGAACGGGGGCATTACCCTACCACCCGACCTTACGGTTTTCCCGAAACCAGTTTCGGGGGAATCCGAACCATGCGTCACACCGCCCAAGTCTTACTTATAATGTTTTTTGCCGTGACCGCACCCGTTACTGCGACCTCGTCGAAACTTCAAGGTGATCCATACGAGGAACTGAGAGAAGATCTGAAAGCAATGTTCCCTGATCCGTATTACGACGCTTTCACCCCAGGGGACGTCAAGCTGGACGGGGAGTACTGTGCGTCGTGCAAGATCACGGCGGGAGTGAAAATACAACCAGGAGTGGAGGCGGAGGGCGTACTCGTAGTGACGAGATCATCACAAAAGTCATCAGACATATGGATCGTGAACTGGAACGGCTGGGCACTTAAGCTGATGTCAATACAAGAGAAACCAACCGACGCCGCTTACGCTACAATAAAAGGAGGGAAGGAAGGAATCGTACTTTTAGCCGGACCGAGTGAAAACGGAGTCTTCCTACACACACTGCACCTGTCGTTCAAGAAATACCTAAGATTCAAAGAGGAGACCTTGTACGTTCCGGAGATGAAAGATGGAGATAGGAAGGTGATACCGGCACAAGGAAAGGTCAGCCGAGTCCGAGTATTACACGTAGGCTACGAGTACGGGAAGAACGGCAGCGTGGAGAGAGTCCTGTTCCTGATAATATACACGGTGGAGAACTTGAGGAAACCTGTCGAGGAGTATGGTTCTGACCTTTACTCCGCCTTAGTTCGAGTGGATCCGGATGATAATGACAGAATAGAGGTAACCTCCAGCTCTATCGTCAACGATTTTCAGCACGTAACCACGTTTGATGTCGACGTCCTCTCAGACATCCCAAAGGAGTACTCCTCTAAGTACTACAAGTATCAACTCGGGAACCGAAAGTTAGAGGCAAAATGGGTCGCGGTAGCGTACACGGAGCGGTGGAAGGAATGTGGAGTTTACCTTTCGATTCTGGGTTACTCACCCGCCGATGATACTTATTTACCGATGGTCTGGACGAAACTGTCGGACATGAACTGCTCTCCTCATATTAGGAACGTATTTATTTCCCACACTGTCTTAAAGGACGGAACGGTGGTATTCCTAACGGTATGGAAGGACGGCAGGGACCCAGCGCCACAATTTAAAGAGTTATTGAACCCACCACCCACGGGCGAGGTAAAGGTCGACGGTGAAGTCATCTGGTGTCAACCCGCGGTCCTGGAAGTAGGTGACAGACCGGAAGTTCGAGTTATAATTAAAAACAAACCCGCAGCCATCGTTCCTAAGGGTTGCACGCCGATATCGTTGATTAGTATCTGCGTGGAAGATCCTATAGCGATTTTCTGGTTGGACGTCCTCGGTAAGGAGGGCATCAGGTCGTTCCCGATTCCGGTAGCAGTGATCAGTGAAAAAGAGAAGACGTACGCGACGCCGTGCGTGCTCGCAGTGTCGAAAATAGTACAGGAACAAGAAAAAGAGAAGCAGGAAGAAAAGGAGGCAGTCAACGAGGTCTTGTGGGTATTCGGAACCACGGACAATAGGGCTCAGGACCCTAAATTAGTGCCTCACATACCGTTACCAGAGGATAGGTTCAGTGATGTGAAATTGTGGGAACTCTGGGCTTCGACCCTGACTGTAGCTTCCGACAAAATTAAATCGGCTGTAGTCGTAACAACTAGTAAGAGTATTACTTGTCCAGATTCAGAGGCAGGAAGGTCCGGTAGCGTAAACGCCGTAATATACGAGACCGGACAGGGAACGTTCGTGATGCCATCAGTTCCAATCGTGGTATATTCCAGCACGATCAGGAGCATTCAGAATTACATCGAAGATTACATCGGAGGATATAACCTGGTCATACCGGTGAGGTACAGAATGATTAAAACAACATTAAATCTACCCCCTGGTCAGGTAACGAAAAGAGCAGATGAGACCGTCTTCCGAATTCGCGTGAACACGGATTACGGCCTCATAACAACTAGTATAGGTTTATACCTAACAGTGGTAGTGAAGAGATTGAACGAAGTGGTCGGAAGCGCTCTCGTCGATCTATCGGGACGAAGTAATCCAATGGTTAGTGGTAACGTAGAGAAGGTAAAAGTTCACTTTGAAGGTCATAGGTTACTGTACGTGGACGTGTGGGTTAAGTTAGCAGAGAGCGGGGTCTACGTGGTAGAAGCGTCTTTCTCGGACTCTTTAGGTAGGCTGATGGGTGAAGTTAACGCCACCACGATTAGTGTCCCAAGAACGATGGGGAGGGAACATGAAATTGTAGGGTATGTCCCTCCACGGCTCGGAGTAGAAGGCAAAGGAAGTTCCAAGGGTTATCGCGGGGTGACGTTCCCGACCCCGTTTCCGATTCGGGTGAGAATCAGGAAGACGAGGCGAGGAAGGTGGCCAAAAAGCCTTACACTTATACAGGCTTCTCGAGTACTATCTCTATCGTAGACACGTTGACGGTGTCTCCTTCCTCCGTTTCGAGTTCTTCGGTACCGATTTTGATGTCCTTGACTTCGACCTCCGGCATGAAGCGGTTCCTGACGATCTCAGCGACGTCGACCGCACGGCTGATGGCGCGACCACGAGCCTTGATTCGGACCTCGTTGGCTCCTTCGTTGAACTGCGTGATGCAGGCTAGAACATAGTTCATGACGGGCTTGCTGCCGACGTACACGACGTTCTCCTCCTCAGCCATTGTGTGGACCCCCGTCCACTTCGATTATCGCGTTGCTGTGCTGGGCCGTGCGCAGTGCCGTGGATCCAGTAAATGAGTTTCGGGAACGTGCCACACAGGCCGGGTGCCCTACGAGTCAACTTTTTAACGGACGGCTCCCACGGCAACTCCGTGAACCTGATTCTCGGGGGTTTGACGTTGGAGTTACCGATCTGTGAAGTGTGTGCGAAGACCGGGCTTCTATGCCCGGGGTGCGAGGAGAGACTGGAACGGGGAGAGATCACGGAAACAGACGTTGAAGTGTCCAAGAAGCTGGTGGAACTTAAGGAAGATCATCCATCACTCGAAGACGTCGCGCTGCTGAGGACCGTAGATACGGGAAACCTAGTGGTACTGGTGACGAAACAGGGGATGGCAGGGAAGCTCATCGGCAAGCGGGGTAGGATTTCCAGGGCCTTATCGGACCACTTAGGTAAGAAGGTGCGCGTCGTAGAGGAAGTCGAGGATCCCGAGGACGTGCGTCAGTTGAGGAAACTCGTGCAAGATTTAATCTTACCGGCGAGGTTGCTCAGTGTGAACGTGGTCTACGAGCCGGACGGTGAGCGTTACAAGGCGGTGATTCATCACAGGGACCGGCACCGAGCGCCTGCAGACACAGAGGAGCTTGAGAAGGCGGTGAAAGAGCTCACGGGGATGGAGGTGGAGGTGACCTTTGGTTAACGTGGTCGTATGCGTGACGGGTAGCGTAGCCGCGTATCGCGCCCCGGACGTATGCCGGGAACTGACACGTCGGGGTCATCGAGTACGGGTCGTTACGTCGGAGGAAGCCCTGAGGTTCGTGGGTGAGGACGCACTGGGATTCGCGGCCGAGGATGTCGTCCCACGACTCACATCACGGGCGGAGCACGTGGAGCTAGCCGAGTGGGCCGACGTGGTGGTTGTAGTGCCGGCCACGCTGAACACCCTTGCCAAGATCGTGCACGGGGTAGCAGATGCCCCCGTCCCCCTCACGGCCTTGACATCGTTAGGGGCCGGGAAACGATTAGTCGTCGCCCCCGCGATGTCCTTACACATGTACCGGTCACCACCGGCTCGAGAGACCCTACGCCGACTGGAGAAGATGGGAGTCATCGTCGTGGGACCCGTGATCGAGGAGGGGAAAGCGAAGCTGGCCCCAATAGGGGAGATAGTAAGAGCTGTGGAGGGGGAACTGTCGGGTTTCAGGATTTTGGTTACCGGAGGGCCGACTATGGAGCCGTTGGACAATGTTCGGGTGATCACCAACCGGAGCTCGGGACGGACGGCGTGTGAGATATGCCGCGAGCTTCGTGCGCGTGGGGCCGAAGTCGTGTTTATCCACGGACCGCTCCGGGTAGATCCGCCTCCGACGGATGAGCGCGTGGAGGTGGAAACAACCCGTGAAATGCTCGAGAAGGTCGTGAGTAGGGCCGACGACGCGGACGCTATCGTGATGGCGGCGGCACCGTCGGACTTTCGACCGGCGAAGCGCGCCGACGGGAAGCTGGACTCGCGACGTGAGCACGAAATCCGTCTAATCCCCACCGAGAAGATAGTAAGAGAAGTGTTTCCGGATTTCGACGGAGTTAGGGTGGCGTTCAAGCTAGATCCCGAGCCGGTGAGGGGAGCCCGACGGCTTCTGGACGAAGTTCCGTGTGAACTCGTCGTCGCCAACCCTCCGAAAACAGCCGGTGCCGAGGAATCGGAGTGGTGGATATTAGACGGAAACGGCGAGGTCATCGAACGATTGAGAGGGGACAAGCGGGAGCTAGCCAAGAAGTTGGTAGACGCCCTCTCGAAATTGCTCCGTGCCCCGGGGTGTGACCGCGGGTGAAGATACCACCAGATCACCCGAGGGCGGAGGTGTTGAAGATCCGTGAGCGCCTCGTGCAGGGCTTCGAAGATGGATACGTGGTACCTCAAGGAATGATCGCCCAAGGTAGGGGCGAGGCGTTCGACTACTTAATCGGTGAGAAAACCATTCCGCCTGTTCGGGAAGCGATCAAGGCGGCGGCAGCCGCGTTCAAGCTCGCCGAACACCCTGTGATATCGGTGAACGGGAACACCGCCGCCCTGTGCTCAGAGGATCTCGTAGAGCTCTCCGAGGTCACCGGTGCCCCGCTCGAAGTGAACTTGTTCCACAGGACGGAAGATCGAGTGAAGAAGATCGCCAAGGTCCTTAAGGAGGCCGGAGCCGACAGGGTGTTAGGCGTCGATCCGGAGCATCTCGTCAGACTCCCGAATCTGTCCTCTCCTCGAGCCGTGGTCGACGATCGTGGGATCCATCGGGCGGACGTGGTCCTGGTACCCCTGGAAGACGGGGACCGGACCAACGCCCTGAAGGAGCTCGGGAAGACCGTCGTGGCCATAGACTTGAACCCGCTCTCTCGCACGGCTCGTAGTGCCGATATCACCATCGTCGACAACGTCGTGCGCTGCGTCCGAAAGATCACGCGGGAGTACGAGAGGATGGACCAAGATCGTGCGAGGTATGTGCTCCGAGAGTACGATAACGGGCGCGTGCTGGCCCGAGTTCTGGACCACATCCGAGAGCGGCTGCGGGTGTTGTCCGATGAGGCTGCTGGTGCGACCTGAAGAGGAAGAGCTGGAACGCATCCTACGCAGGTCGGAGATGGACGTGACGGAAGTCTTACCCGACGTCGAGCGGATCTTCGAGAACGTAGTCGAACGAGGTGACGAGGCGCTGCTGGAATACACCGAACGGTTCGACGGGATCGAGCTAGAGGCTGAGGACCTCCGGGTATCCGATGACGATTTCGAGGTCGCCCGTGAGCTCGTGGACGAGCGTACCGTGGAGGCGCTCGAGGAAGCGGCCCACCGTATCGAAGAGTTTCACAGGAAGTCCATACCACGAGTGGACAGGATAACCTTCGACGTGGAGGGGACGGAGTGTGGTCTCACATTCCGACCCGTTCCGAGAGTAGGATGCTACGTTCCCGGTGGACGCGCGTCCTATCCGTCGACGGCCCTCATGACCGTAATACCGGCACGCGTCGCGGGATGTCGCGAGGTGATAGTGTGTACGCCTCCAGTGGACAACGACATACGTGCCTCACCGGAGGTGCTGGTGGCGGCTGAGATAGCCGGCGCGGACGCTGTCTATCGGGTCGGCGGTGCGCAGGCCATCGCGGCGATGGCCACGGGAACCGAGTCGGTACCCCGAGTCGACAAGATCGTGGGTCCTGGGAACGTCTACGTGACAGCGGCTAAGCTCCTAGCATACTCAAGAGGGCTAACCGATGTGGACATGCCGGCGGGTCCCTCCGAAGTGTTCGTGATAGCGGACGACTCGGCCGACCCGGACTGGCTGGCACGGGACCTCATCGCCCAGGCGGAACACGATCCAAACGCTGCGGCGGTACTGGCCACCGACTCGGAGGAGATAGCCCGTGCCGTGAAGGAACGTATCGAGGAGTTACTGGACGCGGGGATAGAGCGTGAGGAGGTAGTCCTGAAGGCGCTCGACAGGAACGGATGGATAGTCGTACTCGACTCCCTAGAGGAGTGCGTCCGATTGGCCAACCGGTACGCACCGGAGCACCTACAGCTATGTGTGGAGAACCCGGAGGAGTTGTTACAGGGAGTGGAAAACGCGGGCACCGTCTTCCTGGGTCACTTGACCGCGGTGCCGTTTGGGGACTACGCCACGGGCCCCAACCACGTGCTACCGACCGGCGGGTTCGCACGGGCTAGGGGTGCTCTAGGCACGTGGGACTTCGTGAAGATTATCCCGATCCAGCAGTTACGGGAGGGGGACGTGGAGTACCTCGCTCCGATCGTAGAGGAGCTGGCCGAGTGTGAAGGACTACCGAACCACGCGGAGGCGGTGAAGGTGCGCAGGTCCTGAGGGTTCTTAAGAGTAGTCAATGCGCGCGGACTGGGGTGTGGAAAATGCTCAAGGACGCGTATACTGCAGACGTCACTCCCGAGCGGGACGGGGAAGAAGTGAGATTGGCGGGCTGGGTCCACGAGGTGAGGGACTTAGGCGGGATCAAATTCGTACTCCTGCGCGATCGTACTGGGATCGTACAGCTGACGCTTCCGAGGCAGAAGGTACCGAAGGAGACGTTCGAGAAGGTACCGAAGCTCACCAAGGAATCGGTAATCCGTGTCGAGGGTATCGTCCAGGCGAACAAGAAGGCCCCCAGAGGCGTCGAGATCATCCCGCGGCGCATCGAGGTGCTATCGAAGTCGAACACGCACCTGCCCCTGGATCCGACCGGTAAGGTGGACGCTGACCTAGATACCAGACTCGACGCACGGGTACTGGATCTCCGTCGCGAGGAACCCCAAGCGATCTTCAAGATCAGAAACGTGGTGACCTCAGCGATCCGGGAGTTCCTCGAGGAGCTCGGGTTCATCGAGGTTCACACGCCGAAGATAATCGCCTCGGCGACGGAAGGTGGTACAGAACTGTTCCCAGTGGTGTACTTCGAGAGGGACGCGTACTTAGCGCAGAGTCCACAGCTCTACAAACAGATGCTCATGGCCGCAGGATTCGAGCGCGTTTACGAGATAGGCCCAATCTTCCGCGCGGAGGAGCATAACACGCGACGGCACCTCAATGAGGCCATCTCGGTGGACATCGAGATGTCGTTCATCGAGAGCGAGGAGGACGTAATGCGGGTGCTCGAGAAGCTCCTGGCGCACATCTTCCGGAAAGTGCGAGAAGAGTGTGAGAGGGAGCTCAAGGTGTTGAATCAGGAGTTGCCAGAGCTGGAGGTACCGTTCGAACGTATAACGTACGAGGAGGCTCTGAATCTACTGTCCGACCACGGTATCGAGGTCGAGTGGGGTGAGGACCTACCGACCGAAGCCGAACGCAAACTCGGGGAAATCTTCGAAGAACCGTTCTTCATAACCGAATGGCCGAAAGAGATTAGGCCGTTCTACACCATGGCCAAGGACGACGAGGTGACGACAGCGTTCGACTTAATGTATAAGGGATTGGAGCTCGCCTCCGGAGCCCAGCGAGAACACCGTTACGACATGCTCGTCCGACAGATAGAGGAGCAAGGACTGAACCCGGCGGACTTCAAATACTATCTCGAATCTTTCAAATACGGTATGCCGCCGCACGGTGGGTGGGGACTCGGACTGGAGCGCACCTTGATGACTATCACGGATGCCGAGAACATCCGTGAAGTAACCCTGTTCCCGCGGGACCGTAAACGCTTACATCCATGAGGGTAACGCGATGATTCGGGATGGCTACCGTTTCAGGCTCCTACTACTGATCTCGGGCGTTTCGGTTTTCTCCACGTCCACATACCTCAGTTACCTCTATCCAACGCCTACTTGCGATTGGTTCTATTACGGGTTCATAGCGAAATACTATTCGGAACACGGAGATTATCCGAAAGTCAGCTGGTGGCGTAAGGATGAACAACAATTCATTTACCGAAGCCCGATAATCCCACTATGTTCGCTGGTCATAAATCCGAAAGGTGGACCGAAAAGCGACTACAGATTCCTAATCGCGTTAGCGTTCGGATTCCTGGGGTCAATTCTATCGTTCCTAATAGAGCCGAAGATGGGTTCCGTAATCCCATGGATTTTAACTACCACTTACACGATACACTACAGTCACTTCTTAGGAGGCAAACGGACGATTTGCCTACTCACGTACCCAGTGTTCGGGACACTCTTGGCCAAATCGCTAGTAGTCGGGAAAATCAGTAGGAGTGAGATAGCGCTCGCTACATGTCTCGGAGCTATTACAGGATTGTTCTACGATGGGTGGTTAGAAATTCTTCCGCTGGCAGTACTGTTCGTACTGATCCCGGATGTCTCACCCGATCGAAGGAAAACTTTCCTAATAGTTTGGAAAGCGTTCGTGATCGGAGCCGCAATAACGATCGCGATCCCTGACCCGAACCTTAGTGCATCACATAGCTTACTAGCTTACCATAATCCTGGTTTGATCTCGAAATTACTGGGGGTAGTATCTGAATGGAGACCGCCGGGTAATTTCGAGATGGCCGCTGTATTATGGTATATGTTGATAGTATCACCGGTGATATCGGGGATGTTAACGGAGAGACACTCGTTGAAGTTAAAATTAGTCAGCGTAGCATACACGTCTGCGGGCCTCGTGGTTAAAAGACTCGGTCCTCCTTATTTGATCGTCACCTCACCTCTGTGGTACGAGAAGAGGTGCGCAGTATCTATGATGATATCCTCACTGGTGATATTTTCACTGGCGCTAAAATTTTCAGTTGAACCATCGAAGGAGTTCTGGGAGAAGTATCCGGATTGGAAATTCATGAAGCCGGTGGTTCTGAAGAACCTCAAGCACGGTAGACCGTGGGGGGAAGGGGACCCACCTTTCGAGGCTTGGTTGTACTACGAGGTGGATAAGGTACCGGCCCGAGTTACCCCGTACGACATGGACTGGCGAGGTTACGAGCCACCGTTGACGAGCAAGAAGCGCGAATAGGGAGCAAAGTTAATAAGAGCTGGGGATGTGGGTGAGTTGTGGACGGAGCGGGGGCGCCCGAGCCTGGTCAAAGGGGCGGGACTTAGGATCCCGTGGCCGTAGGGCCGTCCCGGGTTCAAATCCCGGCCCCCGCACCAACCGGAAATCGTTACAATGATCGTAACGAAAAGGGAACCGTGAGTCCGGGGACTGGGGAGCTCGGGACGCGATAACTACCGTACGCTCCGGTTCTCATGGGAATGGTGGCATAATGAGGATAACTTAATGAAGTCGGGTGGAAGGCTGCGTCGGAAGCTCGAGATGAACGTTTGGTCCGGATCCCCTTAACTCGAGTCGTTCCCGCGGGAGAAACTTAGGGGAGGACTGCTCCGGCGGTCTAAGGTGACGGAGCCCCGATTGGAAGTTTTCGAAAAGGATTTCTCACTACGAGTGTATGATGCCGGGATTGGTCGCGTAGGCGCCGGTCACACAGGGGTGAGAGACGTTGGCTGAAGACTTACCACCCGAAATCTTGGAAGCTGTAGAGGAATACTATAACCGACCGGAAATAGTCGAAGTAGTGGAGTCGTTGGTTAAACCAAAATCTATCGAGGATTTGGGATTACCCGAGGAGTATATCGAAAACCTCGTACTCAAAGTCATCGCGGATAGGGGGCCGGTGAGCGGTAGGGAAATCTACGAGATTACTAGGATTCCGATCCCGATACTAGAGGACATAGTCGACGAACTTCAAGATCGTAAGCTGGTGGGTCACGCTGGAGGAGGTCCAATGTTCCAGAACACGACTTTCGACGTGACTCCCAAGGGACGCGAGTTGGCCGCGGACATCATGAGAGAGAACCCGTACATTGGTGTGTGTCCAGTACCTTACGAGATGTACCGGGAGGTCGTGGGTGATCAAGTCGAGGGACGATACCCGATCGAGATACCAGAAGAAGTGTACGAGTACGCTTTCCACGACGTGATAGGGGCCGAGGAAGCCAAGCGGACGTACTACCTCTCGGCGACCAGCGGTAGAGGCATCATCGTTTTCGGACCCCCAGGTACGGGAAAGACGTTCACACTCAGTCGCATGGCGAAGCTACTGCCACCAATCGTGATCCCGAAAGCCGTGTACGTTGCTGGTAGCGTACTACAACTATACGATCCGGACTTCCACGAGCCGAGACCCCGGCGGGAGCAACCAGGGGACGAGCGGTGGGTGAAGATACACGCCCCGTTCGTGTTCACGGGAGCGGAACTCACCCTCGAAGACCTCCAAGGCCGATATGACGCGGATAAGGGTGTTTACGAGGTACCTCCACACGTCAAGGCCCACGGTGGAGTGTTTTTAGTGGACGACGTGGGGCGTCAGAGGGACTCGCATATCGCTATCCTGAACAGATTGATCGTACCGATGGAGAACAAGAAGGATATAATCCACGTCGGCGGTACTGCGGTCGAAGTGTTCTGCGACTTCATCGCGGCTTTCTCGACGAACTTACCGATCACGGTGTTCGACGAGGCCCATTTGCGTCGTGCTCCACTGTTCGTACACCTATCCCACCCACCTTTGGAAGAAGCGGTGAAACTGTTCAGGAGACGGTTAGAGGATATGGGAGAGGAGTACACCGAAGACGCCCTAGCAACCTACCGCCGGGCGTTCACGCCAGAGGAAGAAGGAGGTTGGGGATTGAAACCCACGTTCGCTTACGCTCGAGACATCGCGCAGCTCGCCCAGGCGATCCGCATCCAAGAAGGGAGGGACGTCATCGATGGCGAAATCGTCGAGAAGGCGTTGAAGAAGCACATCGCGTTGACCCTGCAGCGTAAGGGTGCGGACCTCGACAAGTTCGGCACCGAGGAAACGGAAATCCCGGTAACGACAGTAGTGGTGAAAGGTGTTGCCGAAGAGGATGTGAGCGGGATCGAAAAGATTCCAGGAGTTCGTACCGTCTCGACCCTGGGTTCTGACGTGTACGTGGACTTGGAGGGGACCACACCCACCCGGTTTATCAGTCTTCTACGCGAGAGTGGTGTAGAGTTCGCCGACGTCGAGGTAGTGGGTACGTTTCGGGCCTCGATCCTCGCGGAGGCCACGACGATGGAAGAACTCATGGGAGGTGAAGGTAGTGAGGACACCACCGAGGGCGAGAGGATAGAACCAGAAACCGGAAAAGTAGACGGAGATACAAGTACAGTGGAGGAGGAGACGGAGGAAGTCGAGGACTTGGACGACTTACTCGAGGACCTAGAGTTATAACACCGGAAGGAGGTTATGAGGGTGCCCAGGAAGAGGAACGTCAAAGACCTTATCGGAGGTCTGGAGGAAGACGACCTACTCCGAGATATACTCGGGAAAGGAGGTTCGAAGTCGGAAGGCCTCGAGACCGTCAAAGAAACCGAAACCGGTGAAAAGAACCGCGAGGATGGGGAATCGAAGATCTCCCCACTCCCGTCCGAGGAGGCCGCAGAAGTCCTGGAAGTGCACGAATCGGCGGAGGAGGAAGGGAAGGAACGGAAGACGCTGTGCGACGATGACGTTCGCAGGATCGTGGAGTATCCGGATCAACCGGTGCCTGTTTATATATCGAAGGAGTACGAGCGGTACTACAACTTCGAACGTATCAGGACGAAAGTCCTGAAACACCTTGGACCACAAGCACCGCCGTACGTCCGCGACGATGATAAATTCAGAGAAGCCATCGACGAGATCAAGGATATCCTGTCGATGAACATAGATTTCGATCCCACAGAGTACACCACTCTCAAGGAGAGGGAAAACGCGTTCGTCGAGCTGGTGAAAGAGAACTTCGATGCAGTGCTAGAAGAGTACCCGGAATTCGAAGTTATAAGGGACGATCTATCACACCTACTCATGTACGAAATGGTTGGGTACAAGGAGATACACCCGCTGTTGAAAGACGACAACCTAGAGGAGATAATGGTAGTACCAGAGGTCGTACTCGGGGGTACCGCCAGGAATTGCTTCGTCTACGTGTACGACCGCGATCATGGGATGTGTTTATGTAACTTCCGTGTCGACTCACGCTCGATTCGCACGGTGATAGAGAGGATATCCCGGGAGTCAGGTAGGAGGATAGACCGTGAAAACCCACTTCTAGACGCGCATTTACCGGATGGTAGCCGAGTAAATGCTACCATCCCCCCGGTAAGTCCAGACGGCCCAACACTCACGATCCGTAAGTTCAGGGAAGATCCGCTAACGATAACCGACATAATTAGGTTCGGAACGCTCAGCTACGAGGCCGCGGCTTACTTGTGGCTAGCCGTCGAATACGGCGCTAACATCCTGATTGCTGGAGGTACGGGTAGTGGTAAAACCACGACCTTGAACTGCCTCTGTATTTTCATACCACCAGAGGAGAGAGTGATCACCATCGAGGACACCCTCGAGCTCCAGCTTCCCCACGAGCATTGGGTACGGTTGACGACTAAACCACCTAACATAGAAGGTCGTGGTGAAATCACTATGGACGACCTCGTGAAGAATACACTCAGACAGCGACCCGACAGGATTATAGTAGGAGAAGTACGAGGTCCTGAAGCACGCACGTTGTTCACCGCTATGAATACGGGACACGACGGTTGTATGGGAACATTACACGCTAACACAGCCCGTGAAACTATTACCAGACTTACCAACGAACCTATGAACGTCCCGAACATTATGATACCTGCTCTCGATATCATAGTAATGCAGAATAGGTTTCTCCAGCGTGGGTCTGGTTCAATTAGGCGTATCACAGAAATTTCTGAAATCGCTGGAATGGAGGGAGAAACCGTACAGTTGAACACAGTGTTCGAGTGGAAACCGGAGACTGATGAAGTTACGAGTACGGAAGTACCGAGCATGGTCTTCAAGAAGATTCAGGAGAAAACCGGAATGAGCATGGATGAAATACTTCACGAAATCGAGATACGTAAGCGGATCTTAAGTTACCTAGTCGATAATAATATAAGGCACGTAAAGGAGGTTGGGAAATTCATACACGAATTCTACAAGGATAGGGAGTCGGTACTAGAAAAAGTGGGTATCTCGGGGTACTAACGGTTGCTCCCGTACTTCGATACCTTCATCATGATCGTCGGTTTGGGAGTCGGGTGCGCGGTAGTCCTTTACGCTACGGGGATAGCCGGACGTGTAGGTCTGTACGTGGAATACGCTTTGTTCGTGGTAACTAGACAGGTGCAAAAGGTAAGGGAGTCGACACCGTCTGGGGCAGGTGAAAGACTCCCACTGAAGTTACCGTCTTTCTCTGGACTCACTGAAAAGCTCCGCGAGAGCACCGGTAGAATGTTAGGAGAGCGTCTCGGATCCGACCTCACGATCAAGGTAAGAGGAATACGACACACAGTGAGGGAAAAGGACGAAGACGTCGAGAAGATCAAGCGAATAGTCTTAGGTACGGAAGAGGAGTGGGAAACTGACAGGACCGCGGAGGAGATTAACGAAAGGCTACGCAGGTTGCGCACGGAACGTGCTAATGTATTGGAAACAATGATCGAAACCGTACAATCCTTCAGCCCAACGCTCGGAAACAGGCTTGCAACGTTGGCACCGGACAGGGAGACTTTAAGGAAAGCGGGACTCAGCGTATCCCCTGCGGCCTTCGCGACGTTCATGGCCATGAGCGGACTGGTGCTATCGATCTTAGTGACGATCTTAGCCGTGGCTTCCCCGCTACCGACACCGGCTAAGGTGTTGGGACCGATAGTAGTCCTATTATTGGGCATGATAGTACCGAGAATCATGGTGACCATCCTCATCAGGCGACGGGAAAGTGAGATCGCGCGACAACTCCCGTACGCCATCCGCCAGATGGCTACTGAGGTGTCTGCCGGGCTGTCGCTGATAGAGTCGATGAAAAGCATCTCAGAGTCCGACTACGGGGCACTCTCTGAGGAGTTCGAGAGGGTAGTCCGAGAGATCAACAGCGGGACCCCTATCAACGTAGCCTTACAAAGGATGGCCAACCGATGGGACGTAGACGGGTTGAAGACGATGGTCAGATTCATCGTCCAAGCAATGGAATCCGGAGCTAATATAGCGAAGACGCTGATGACCCTCGCCGACGAAATAGCGCACGAACTACGTCAGCGTTACCGGGAGTACGGGCACAAACTCCAAGCGCTGTCATTCCCGTACATAATGCTGACCCTAGTGATACCGACCCTAGTGACGGTTGCTATGCTCCTGGCGGCGAACCTGTCCGGAGCGTTCGTGGTACCACCGCGTCTATTCGGACCGATGATAGCAGGAATGGTAGGAGTGATGGCCGGAATGTTCCTGCTCTTGTTCAAATCGGCTGAACCGAAGGTCTAGGGGCCCCCAATCATGGGTTCACCCCTAACGGTACTTAGGAGCTTAGGACCCGCGATACGCCTGGCCGTACTAATAACGTATCCCATCGCGATACCGCTAGCCAGGATCCTGGTCACCCGTATGTCCCCAGAGTACCTCAAAAGGATGGATTACCTCCTCCGAATGAGCAATATCGATGTGCCCTACGAAGTATATCTGTCCGCGTCACTCATCTACGTACTTATCGGGATCGCCGTCTCTGGGCCGTTGATACCGAAATTAGGTCCAACCGCACTCTTACCTTCTGTAGCACCTTTGTACTTGTTATTGCACCCTCGCATCGTTCAGAGCCTGAGGATCAAAGATATCGAAGAGAACCTACCGGACGCCTTGCGTCAGATGGTAGAGGAGCTTCGAGCGGGCCTCTCCGTGTTCGAAGCCATTCGGAACGTGGCTGAGTCGGATTACGGGGAACTGTCCAGAGAGTTCAGAATAGTCGTCAGGGACATGGACACCGGTAAGACGTTCGAGGAGGCCATCCTGGACATGGCTGAGCGTGTGGACTCCGAACTCCTGACGCGTGCGATCCGCCTGACCGTCAGGATCTCGATGTCGGGCGGGACACTGGCCGACGTACTCGAGGCGGTCGAGAACGATATCCGAGAAGTGCAAAAGATTGAGTTAGAACGGAAAGCCATCACGACCATGCCATGTCTCTCACTGGCGCTAGGCGGGCTGATCTCGGGACTTCCGGTAGGAGTAGCCTTCGGAGCCACGGTAGGGATCGCGATGATGGAAAAGATGGGGCCGACCTACGCCATGCTCCCGATGTACTTGCAGGCGGAGTACCCTCTGGCTTCGTACCCGCTAGTGCTCGGTATATTATCAGGGGCGGCCATAGGGATAGTCAGGTACGGAAGTTTGAGGAAGGGGTTGATATTCGGACTTCCTTTGGGCGCCGCCGCTGCCGGCGTGTACTTGGCGATCGTATCGATGGTACCGTCGTACGTATCGGGGATGATGTGATTGAGGAGCTCCGGTCAAGGCGGCATCGAGTACCTCATCTTAATCGCCGCCCTCGTGGGACTAGGAATAATGATCGCGTACTACTACTGGGCATCCTCCAAATCCACGGCGTCGGGAGCCAGTGAGGTCGGATCGTACTCGCTCAACGTCGCCGCGAGCAAGGCGGAGGAAGTGTGGTCTAGGGTATGATGGGTCAAAGTGAAAAGGTTAAAAATGAGATAATGATCAGTGTTAACGGGGGGAGAGGTGCGATGCGCCCACTCAAGGGATCATTGAAGTCCGAGCGCGGTCAGGGCGGTATCGAGTACCTGCTGTTGATTGCGGCACTGATCGGTCTAGGTATCCTAATCGCTTACTACTGGTGGACCTCAGCGAAATCGGCCGGAGCTGCAGCCGGCGGCGGTGCCTCAACGGCAGGCGCTCAAGCGAGCAGTACGGGTGTCAGTACAGCGCAGACGTACGCCAGTAAGATCACATAAAAACCGATAGGACAACGTAGGCCCAGCACCCCTCCACCGCGCGGAACACACTTTTATTTTTTTCGGGTTACTTTCATTTTCAGCATTAACTCTCTCAGTGTTTATTAGTTCACGAGGGATGACGAAACTGTTGAGCCGGGTGTAGGGAAATTGCCAGTCAAGGGAATCAAAGTCATCAGGAGAGTTAGCACCGGCACCAGTGGGCAAGGGGGTGTAGAATACCTCATACTCATCGCAGCCCTTATAGGTCTGGGAACGTTAGTCGCCTACTACTGGTGGAGCTTCGCCAAGAGGGCGGGAGGGGCGGCCTCACCACCGGGAGCCACAAAATCCGCGACCGAAGCCGCCTCGAAGGAATCGTCGACCGTAGTGCAATCGTACACAAGTAAGATGACCTAACTGAGCCTGTGTCAGACGAATACCAAGAAATAACCGGAGGTCCGAGTGTGGAACTCGTTATCACAGTGGACCTTTTCGGAGAAATGGAGCGACACAGGTTGAGGTTTTTACCCAGGGACGCCCAAGTCACGGTTTTTGCGGACTACTTGTCAATCCTTGAGATGCGTGATGTGCTCGAGGCGGTGGACTGGGACGTCCACTGTACCACGTATTCCGACGTGCCAATCACGTACGTGCCTGAGGAGGACGCGAGGGCGCATATCGAACTGGCCTCGGAGTTCGGTGAGTGCTTCCGCGCCCCGGCGTTGGCTGTGAACAAGGCGCTGTTGAGGGAGCTCCCGGAACTCGGGTTCGATGCGGACAGTTCGGGTTGGAGCAGGAAGGGTCGTGTGGGTGAGTTATACGGAGTCACGGAGGCGCCGATAATCTGCGATGTCACGGACAAGAAGTTCCTGAACAGGGTGTTGAGTAGACTGGACTCGTACGACGTCGTGGTGCTCCGGGCCGGGTCTGAGATCCCGGGGGATAGGCACTTCAAGGTAGTGGACAAGATAGCGCGTTCTCTGCCCGTCAAGCCACTCTCGGAAGTCTTGGAGGAGGCAGATGGTCGTGTACGGGCGAAGTTCAACGATCGTGGAATACTCACCGAGCGAGAGCACCTCTTACTGACCGCTTTATCCGAAGTCTGGAGGTTTCATTCCGAACTCGTTGAAGAGGTTGGCGACAGGAGAATGGTCCTGGCGCATCTGGCGTCCGAGAGCTTCAGGAACCCGCATCGGGTTCTGACGGTGTGTAAGAGGCTCGCCGAGGAGCTGGGTGAAGAGTACACGGAGAGACTCGCCAGGGTCTCGAAGCGACCTATCGTGATAGGTGCACTACGGAAGTTGGGTCGTCGCTTCAAGATCGAGGTGGAAGAGGAAGACGACAGACTTAGGGTGAGGGAGCTCAAGCGGCGGTTCGAAGCTATCGACACCGGTATCAGGATGTTGGACAGTAACAGGCCGATCGAAGGGTGGAACGAGATCCTATCGGCAATGTCGGGGTGTTGACCGATGGACGCGGGTTTCCTGGCTGGTCTGATCGTCGCTTCGACCGCCGCGATCACCGACCTAAGGTGGGGGATCGTGCCGAACCTGCTCACCTATCCGGCGGTGGTAGCTGGGGTGGTCTACACAGCGGTCGTCGACCCGTCCCACCTCGGTTACGCGTTGCTGGACTCGGTGGTCGCGTTCGTGGTAGCTTTCGTCCTCAACGCGTTGGGTGTGATAGGTGGCGGGGATGTCAAGCTCATGCCGTCTTTGGCACTGTTCATCCATCAGGGTGACCGTTTCACGACGGGTATCGACATCTTATTCAACTCGGTCCTGCTGTACGCACCGTTCGCGTTGCTGTACTTAACCGCCCGTACGGCGATGGAGCGAGGCCGCCCTTTCCTCGAGGAGTTGTGTCTGAACACCACGATCTTGGCTTTGGTGAGCTCGATCGCTGGAGGGTTGTCGACAGTTCTTGGGACAGCGATATCTTCGTTGATAGGAGCTCTCCTAATCCTGGCGGTTTGGTGGATTAAATCACGCTGGTTAGAGCCGAAGGTAATCATCCCGGTACTCGCGGTTCCAGCGGTCCTGCTCAACCTCGGAACGTCCTCGATCGTCATCCTTTGGGAGGTTGGTGTCGCAGTAATTCTCTCGATGGCCTTCACCGCGTACCGTTGGGCGGGAGAGGAACGGAACGTGGAGGAGCTGAGGGAGGGCGAGATCCCGCTGGAGATCGTGGTTCGCACGGAGGACGAGGTCAAGCGGGTCGGCAGGATGAAAGGGGCGCTCCTGGTAGCCACTGGTAGGGCGGAACCAGTGGTCGTGCCATCAGGGGACGGGTTCACAAGTGAGGAACTCGAAAAGTTGAAACGCCTCGGGATACACGAGATAAGGGTGGGACACACCACCCCGTTCGCGCCTGCTATCGCGGCCGGATACGTGGTCACTTACACGCTGAAGGGGAGTCCGTTGTCATGGCTCTGGGGGTGAGGGGGCAGGGCGGTGTCGAATACCTTCTCATCACGGCGATCGTGGCCGGGTGCGCTATCGCAATAGGTGTCATAGCGTACTACTTGCCGATCAGCGGTGGGGGACGGAACCTAGAGGGCGTGGGATCGGCCGTGTCAGGGGGGTTCGAGAGATTCGCTTCCTCCGCCAGGGGTCTGTGACTGGCCAGGCGAACTTAGAACTGCTGGTGTTGGGGGTGCTCGTAGCGTCCGTCGCTATTATGGTGGCTGTGTTGGGTTACTACCTTCCGATCAAAGTATCCTCTTCGGGGCTGGGCGAGGTTGCCCGAGCTCAAAACGGGAAGGTTCCAGGCGTGTGTCGTGAGCTTGCCGAGTACTGGATGTAGCGGTTCAGGCCAGGTGTCGGTCGAGTGGACGGTACTGCTGATGATAGTCGTAGCGTCCGTGTTCGCCCTCGGTATAGCCCTCAACTCTTTCGCATCCACCACGGGCTCGGGGTTCGCCTCGTCCGGGATAAAAACACTGGGCAGTGAGGTGGTGCGGAGGGCGGCCACACCTTGAGGGGTCAGATCACTGTCGACGCACTCGCCGCCGGGCTTATATCCGCCGTCATCCTACTCTTGGTGACGGACGTAGCCCGGGTAGTGACTGCCCATGGAATAACGTCACTTAAAGCCTACGAGCTGTACGTCTCGGTGGACAGGTTCGTGGCGTCGTTGACCTCACCGTCCTGGGTAGGCGCCAACCTGACTTGGTATGACATAGTGTGGTTGTGGAGCGAGCCCTTGAGATGGACTTGGGGCGGCGCGCCGCTGAGGACCGGGGTTAGAATGTACTTGGCCGTCGACGCGTTCAAGTGGACGCGTTACTCAGAGGACGGCTCACTGGACTCCCCGATCAGAGTGAAAAACGGCAGGATGGTGGCGGACTTAGTCTTCCCGAAGGACGATCTGAACATCCCTGGAGAATCGGTGGTCAAGTCCTACGACATCATACTGGTAGAACGAGGAAACTATCCAGTCTACGATGAGAATTTGCCACAGGTTTATGGGAACACGGTAAGCTACTCCGGAAACGTGCCAGGAGTTAAAGTTGTGTGGGTGACCGTGTCGGGAGACGGGTTGTACGGCTGGGTGAGATGGTTACACAAGCGCTACAACCAGTTGATACGGTCGGGGTTGTCGGAAGGGGAGGCGTACAAGGAACTCGCCAGTGAGGCTGTGAGAGTGGATTCGGGAGGTAACAGGATAGTGTTCTACTCGTCGTCCGGTTGGGCTACCGACGACCCCGTGGAGCTCGTCAGGAGGATCGTAGCCGAGGGTGAGGGTACGGGGTTGTCGTTGACTATCATCGCGATCGGAGGGAAACCGTTCACCGTCACCCTGAACGGGTCGGAGAACGAGATCTTCTGGAACCAATGGACGGCCGGACTGTTTCCCGTGAAACTTCGGGCAGGGGTGACAACTGGATGATCCCCATAGGGGAGCGCGGATTCCTCTTCACCCCGGCGGCGGCGTTGTCGCTAGCACTGTTGTTGCTATCGGTTTCATACTTATCGTACCATGGTAGGGAGTCAGGGTACCTGATTCGATGCGAGTACATCAAGCCCGTCATCAACGAGGCGATACTTTCCATGACGCATCAGCAACTGAGCCGGGCCGTCTACTTGGGTGTCGTAGACTTCTTAAACGGAGCTAAGTTACCGGGTGGGGAGAAGAACGGTTACAGGTACGGTCGCATCGCAGTCCACCAGGGAGGCTCTAACATCGAGTGGGTAGCACCGCCCACCGGGCTAGTCGCCCCTTACAAGATCGTGGACGTCGGGCCGCTGAACGGGAGCTACGATTCGTACCGTACCGTGATAGAGTCGCTACGCTATTATATCGACTACGAGCTCGCAAAACTCGCGGTGGACGTCCATGACTCGATCAAGAGGACTCAAGGAGCCGACGTGTGGATAGTACCCCGATGTTACGCTGGTCATGGAGAGTGGCTATATTGGGATTGGAGCGATCCAGAACACCCGAAGGTGATGCTTTCACAGTACGTACCGTCCAATCCGAGCGATATAAGCAAGACGCCTATCGTACCAGACGCCCACGACCCGTTCACGATCTACGTGCACCTCGACATCCATTTGATGGCGCAGATACCAGGGTGGGAGGTACTTGACATCGATCTCGGGGAGACGACAGTCCAGGCCTCGATCCAAGGATACGCCCCATATGGGAACGAGAACAGGGCCGTGTTCGACCCACTTCCGATCTGGGCGTACTACGCGTCTAAGTACCGATGGAGTGACAACAGCCCGTTGAAGTTCAAACCAATGATGGTAATAGGTAACTATCAGGTGGCCGTGGGGCAAGGCGGCTCCATCGGTGGAGAATCGGTAGGAGAGCCAGACGTGATAAGGTTCTACTCAGCGTACCTGAACGAGGTGAACGGTGACGGAGGCAACAGCACGAACGACGAGGACAAGCTCAGGCTGGCCCACGTACTATCCGTACCGGGCAAGATGCTCCCGTGGGACGACACGAGACTCCTGGACAAGAACGAGGTAGACGGTGAAGTCGAAAGCCAATGGGTTATACTACCGTACTTCCCGATCAGGGAAGGTGTGTTGAGCAACGACGTTGGTCGACCACCGAACTTCATCGAGAGGGCCGCAGGGATACTGTACGTGCTCCCGAGTGACCGGGTGGTCTCGGTCGACGGCATCCACGACTCGGGTGTGGAAGCTATCGAGGATTGCAAAGCAGGTATGGAGACGATGATCCCGACACTGCCGGCGGAGGAGGTGGACGTGTGGGCGCACGGTCCATTCGGGACTGTCGATTGGATGGCGTGGATGGAGGTTTTAGCGTCGAGAAGCGGTGAGCTCAGGGGAGTTATCGACGGGGTGCGAGCCAGCGAATTCGGAATACCTGAGAGGTACGAAGATCAGGGGGAGCCGATGAGGATCTTCAGACTTTACGGATTCAACTCAGACGACCCCATGGTTAAGAACATAAACAGCGTACTCTCGGGGACCGGGCTGCAGCTGGCAACGGACTCGGACAGGAGGAGGGGATTCGCGCTTCCGGGCGCCGACATACTGAAGTGGTTCTTGCTACCTGGCACCAACGAGGACATGGTACTGAAGAATGACAAAGTCATCCGGATTTGGCCTTAATTGGCCTTAACTTAACACACGTTATCGCACGTCGGCTGACGTCATTTACGGAAGCTAGTGTTAAAACGAAGCGTCCGCATGATTCAAATCGCTGGGCCTTGGTCAGTGAGCAGTGTCACCCACCGCTTGTCTTTATCGTCATAGACCTCCAGCTTGAAATGTACTCCCAGGACGGAGCTCAACAGTGAATGCATCGATTGTAGAGCCCGACGCAGCCCCGTCGCATCTCCCGTGTCCTTGTAGTATTCCCATTCCATAGCCACGTAGCTCAGAGCTCCGGAGGACTGCATCTGCGAGAGAGTTTCGGCGGACAACTTCCTCAAGTATTCCGGAGTGTAAAGTGCACGCTCTTCCTGCCACACTACGAGCCTGAACTTGTGCGGCTTATCGTAACCACGGGATGGTGCGACCGTTATTCTCAATCTGGGATCGTTCGGGTCTATTCCGAGACTCCTGAACTCCTGCTTGAGAGCATCCACGGCGTCCTCCTTGTCCCTCTTGAGACAAGACAAGTACAGGTACACGGTACCCTTATACAGGACGAGAACGTTGAACGGGCCGATTTCGACGGCTTCCGGAGACGGTTGTTCGTACTCACCGATCCTGATCGTGTGAATACCCGGGGTTGCGATCTTACCACTGGAGAGCGACTTCAGGTCCTCGATTGATGGTGGGACCCAGTTATCATGCCAAACCTCCTTACCATCAATGTAGACCCAGAAGTTGTCGGGATCCTCGTCCAAGTTACCGAACATGTACACGTCTTGAACCGACCAGTCCTTGATCATGGGAGGCATGTCGGGCGGCCTCTGAATATTAATCGTCATATCGAGTTCGTCATAGCGACCGTCACCTAGAGTGTTCTTGAACCTCGTGTTGGCGAATCCGCACGACAGGTTCACGGAGTCGTTCCAGGGAGCCCACTCGTAGAGCCATCGTGGTGCTTTGATCCAAATGGTTATGATACGTGGTTGGAGGCCGCCTTGAACCGGGATACCTCCCGGGTATTTAAAGTACCAACACCATCCATTGGAGACATCATAATTATAGTAAGGATGAACTCCATGACTCCTGTTCGGTAGTTTCAAATACGCGTATATGGTATCGTGGGTTCTTAACACTTGCTCAACCGTCGACGTCGTGCCTAAGAGTCCTCCGGTAGGCCATGGAGCTTTCGGGTCAATCATTACTAGATGACCATATCCTGAGGAACCGTAAAGGTAGTCAGCCGGAACATATATACTCCTTGAATACCAGTCATAGTAGTACTTATAGTATTCTATTTGATCATTTTCGTGAAGGTCGGAGGTTTTGTTCCACATGTTGACGATGTTTTTCCCTATATTAGACTCTCCCTCCATAGGGTCTATCTTAGCTATATCTTGTGGGATCCTGACGTTAGCGTATACCCAGAACTCGGGAGAACCGTCGCGCTGTGTGGTTAACGCGAGCATTGGGGCGTCCAGCGGACATACGGACGAAAACGTCCTTGGCATCATCACGTACGCTACGAAGAGGTGATACGAGTCGTCGATGTTATCCCCGTGGCGGGTCAGGACTATGCCGTCAGCCCCATCACCGTTCGGGTCTTTCGCGTCTTCGTCTTTCAATTTATAGACGGTTCCATCACCCTTATCGTAATATTCGCGGTAAGGACCGGTTCCCACCGGAGTCCACCGCCATCTCCAATTGGCGGAGACCTTGGCCTTTCCTATTCTCATAACAAGATCATTGGTTGTGAGTACCGGGTTCTGGTTTGGGTTATTAAGCTTGCTCTTGTCTATGTCATCTCCGTACCAGTCAGCGAAATTCGTGACAGGATTTTCCTTACTGAGATCGCTCGCTACAGGGCCTTTAACAGGTACTCCTGTCTTACCTCCGCGGTCATTGTAGGGTTGAGGTCCTATTTGAATATCGTTTGGACGCCAAACTTGGACAGCGACATCGAACTGCTTCGGAGCTAGTACGAGAACGATCTTGGTCCTATCCCTATACGAACTGCCCCAGCGACCTCGAATTCTGACTCCGATCCGCACCTTGATGTCGTCGTTTGAAGTTTTGTTGACAAGGAGCGGGTTACCGATGCCGTCCACGGTGAGGTCGACTATGGTCTTCTCCCAGATACGACCGTTGTAGTTGTAATCGTATGAGTACCACCCGATATTACCGCGCCAGTCGACCGGGACCGTCGGAAACACACGTCTCTCGTCGCCGTTCACATTAACGTAAACACCCAGGTCTTTATCGTTCGGGTCGTAGGCATCGGCTACGTGATTATCCCCTATCATGAGAACGAGGAACGCCATCACGATCTTCTTACCCGGTGGGATCTTGTCCGAGACGTCGACCTCCGCGGTCCACTTGTCGCCGTTCGCGTTCCAATTCGTGACGTTAATCTCTTTGACTTCTAGGTGCGGGAGTTCTCCCCTGTACACGCCGGTGGCTACCCATCCCCACTTGACGGGCTGTACGACGGCGACCGAGGAAACCTTCTGTCCGAGCGAGATCGAAGGCCAGCTAACCATATGAATGTAGTCTAAGGCTAACGATACCAGTACCAAGGAGATCAAGAGCGCCGTCATCGCGTCTAGGGTGAACACCTGGCCACGCTCCTTTAAGAGAGGCAACTTACGACACGGCCCCGAATTGGGGGGTTACATGACCTTGTTTATGAATTTCTCCCGCGGTCAGGCTTCTCTGGAGTACTTCCTGGTTTTGTTGATAGGAGTCACCGCCGTCGGTGTGACGATGGCGTTCGTGAAGGAGGGAATGTACGGGCCAGGCGGTGTCGAGGAGGCCGCGTCCGCCCTTGAGGCGAAGGCGATGGCGGAGCAGCTGGCCAGAGTGCTCGATAAAGCCGCAGCATGCGACGTCGGGACCAGGTTCACCGTCGGGATCAAGGGCAGATACAGTGCTCAAGGAAGCTACACGGTGAGTGTGGAACCAACAGGTCAGCACGACGAATACTACGTGATCGTCAAGGGTAACGGCGTTAAAGGCGTCGCCAAGTTCTACTCGTTCGGGAAGGACGTTGTAGTGGAGAACGTAACGGTACCAGGAACTGTGGAGGTGAGCGTCGTTGAGGGCCCGAAGCTCGTCGTTCGCAACGCCTAGTGGGCAGGTGACGGTGGAGTTCGCGGCGTTGTTGCTCATGATGTTGGTCCTCAGTGCGTATTTCACGTACTCGATCGTGGGCACGTTCCTGGGAGTATCGGACGTGATGGCGTTGATCGAAGCCCGGTACATCGCCAACTACGTCGCGAACGCGATCGCTGGAACGATCAGCTGGCTCCCGGACTGGCAGAGTACCGCGAACCAAATACACCTGCCGAAGAAGATAGGGAACAGCGAGTACTACCTTAAGATCCGAGTGGAAGGTGAGCCGGGTGGTCCTGGCGAGATCGTGGTAATTCTTAGGCTCGGTGGTCGGTGGCGTGGGGACGTGGAGGTCACTACTAGCGTACCTGTACTGGTCGGGTACCCTCCTAACACTCCAGGTGTCGTCTTGATCGACCCTGACTCCTACACGAGATATGGGAGCATCGTACCTGTGGAAGAATGGCCGAGAGGGTGGTGGGTTTCTACTTCGGGCGAGCCGTTCGAATTCGGTCTGTACGTGATACCAGGGGGCTAAGCCCCAGATGGACACTCGCACGTCAGGCCAGGTATCGGTGGAGTTCGTACTGTTGTCCATTATCGTACTTACGGCGGCGTTCATTGCGGGTCGGTACATGGGGCCAGAATACGAGTGGTACTGCGTGAAGAAGGCTGTGAGCGATGCCGTCGCGAAGACTCGAGAGCAGGTGGCTGTCGGGGTCTCAGTGGATAATTTGGAGGTATCGGGTAACTTATCGGTGGTGAGATACCAGGTAAGTGGTGACAGAGTAGAATACGAGCTCAGCTACTCCGGCAACAACTCCACGGGCGTCGTGGACCTGCTGAAGCGTAATGTGTTGCTGCAAGTTTACGTGGCACTGTACGGACGTCCGAAGTCGGCCAGCGAGATCCCGAACCCAGTGAAGGGATCATGGGCGAGCTACAGGGTGGATGTGACGGGAGGAGGACTCATCAAGGTGGTCGTGGAGCGGGTTAAGGAGTAAAGTTTATAATTAGGCGGGTGGTAGAAAGGTGCGGAAGGGCGAGCCCCGGCGGTGTAGCCCGGTCTATCATCCGGGCCTGTCGAGCCCGGGACCCGGGTTCAAATCCCGGCCGGGGCGCCAAAACTGTAAATTGTTATGAATATCGTAACGTTCTACCTCCCGCAATCTAGTTATCGGCACCCTGTCTGGGGAAACGTCGAAGTGAACGGGGAGAACGTCTCCCTTGGCCGGAGAGCTCGACCGGTTTCTGGAGCGTGGTCGCGTAAGGCGCGGCCGGGACTACGGCCGGTTGTTAGAGGACATCTCGCGGCGTCGGCGGGAGCTTGCGGAGGATGTTATCAACGTGTATCGACGGGTCTCTCCTGTCAGGAACCCGGTCCTGCGCCGCGTACTGGAGGTCGTAGCGGAGCGCAAGCGGGAGGTGAAGCCGGAACATCCGGACCCCGAAGTCACGTTCGGTGTGGACGGCGGGGAGGGGATGAGGGAGTACCAGGGCGTCGTTCTCTACGTGACACGGGCGGCGGCCTGGTCGGAGGCGGACGTGTTCTCCTCGTGGGACTTCGGCGTCCTCTCCAGGACGAGGACCCCGCAGATGAGGGTGGCGGCGAGGCGCGTGAAGTTGGAGTCCGACGTGGCTACTCGGGCGGTGGAGCGCGGTGGAGAGGTAGTGATGCTGGACGGACCGATTGTACCACACCATGATCTGAAAGGTGCGAACGAAGACAGTCCGAACCGACGGGATTACTGGGGTCGAATCCTGGATGCTCGACGGGCAATGTTGGAGGTTTGCGAGGAGGAAGACGCCGTCGTGATGGGTATCGTGGAGGACTGTAAGGCGAAGCACCTGCTCAGGGACGTGCGGGACGAGTTGGGGGAGGACCTCCCGCTGAAGGCTCTTCCGAACGATCCAGTGGCACTCTCCCGTGAACTCAACGGGGGTCCTGTCCTGGAGGTCGGCGAGCGCACGCACGCGTTCGAACTTCCGGACGGGGATTACCCGGTAGTTCGTGAGTTCGAGGAGGCCACCGGATACTCCGTCTTCACGTTCTACGTGCGGACTACTAAGTATTCACCGCCAGTTCGTGTTGAGATCCCGGAGTTCGTGGACCCAGATGAAGCGGCCGGCGTCGTTCTGGGTACTTCGATAGAGTACGGTGGGTACGGAATACCGTTCCCACTGGTGATGGCCGACGAGTTCGCGAAGGTTGGAAGGTCTCTGGTTGACTGGATAGAGGAAGAGGTCTTGACGGAGCTGGCGTTGGACGGACGGTTCGACGTTATCTTCACGGTGTTCCGAAAGCTTCGGCGGGAGTCGCGTCCCAGGCGCAGGTCGAGCGCGGAGGCGGAGCGGGAGATTCACGTAAGGCACGGGGGTGAGGATGGTGGATCGTAAGGTCGTCGGGTACGTCTATGAGAGCCCGTCCGTTCGTGAGTTTACGTTCGTGGTGAGCCGGGACGCGGAGGACGTCGGTGTGGGAGATTACGTGGTCGTGCGGGAGCCGGACTCGGACGGTCGAGAGCTCCTGGGTCGCGTGGAAGACGTGCGCCGGGACGTGCACGAGGGGATCAAGGGTGAGATTGCCAAGGCTTCGATGGTGAGCGGACGGCCCGTGCCCGAGCTGGACTGGACGGTCGTGGCTAGGGTCGAGGTGCTGGGGGCGCTCGAGGACGGGCGGCTCCGTGATCCTAGGATGCCTGCGAGGCCCACGGACGCTGTCTACCGGCTGCCTGAATCGGAGCTTGAGGAGTTGTTCTCGAAGGGTGAAGTGTTCCTGGGACGTCTGAAGGATTCCCGGGCGAGGGTTTTCCTGGGTCTGAACGAGCTGATAACGCTCCACTGCGCCGTGCTCGGAATGACGGGTAGCGGTAAGAGCTACACCGTAGGTGTGTTGATCGAGGAGACGGTGCGGCACGGCGTTCCGGTCGTGGTGATCGATCCGCACGGGGAGTACACCAGCCTGCGTGAGCCTTCGTACGATCGGGAGCGACTGGAGCGATGGGGGTTGGAGCCCGAGGGACTGAGCGACGTGGAAATCTTCGCTCCCCCGCACTCGGAAGGTTTGAAGGACTACCATATCACGATCGACACGACCAAGCTCGAGGTTGACGACTTCGAGGTGCTGGCTCCGGAGTTGTCGAAGCGTAAGGCGGCGCCACAGGTGCTGGAGGAAGTCGTGAGGGAGCTGCAGCGCAGGTACAGAGAAAAAGGTGAGAAGTACTCCCTTGAGGACGTGGTCGAGGAGCTTGACGCTCAGGCGAAGCGTGCGAGGGCCAGCGGAGATGTGGTGCAATACCAGGCGGCGAGGGCGGTCTTGAGGGACCTACGCCCGCTGCTGAGGTACGGAATCTTTGACACGTCCGAGTCTCCTGATCTTAAGCGGCACGTGCGTCCGGGTCGCGTGCTGGTCCTGAACCTGCGTGGGGTTCCGGACAGGGCGCAGCAGATCGTGGTCACGCACTTCTTGAGGCGGTTGTTCGAGCTCAGACAGAGGGACGAGATCCCGCCGGTGTTCGTCGTCCTGGAGGAGGCCCACAACTTCGCTCCGGCGGGTGAGGAGAGGTCCTCTTCCAAGACCGCGTTATCCGTCGTTCGAGACTTCGCTCGAGAGGGGAGGAAGTTCTTGGCCGGACTGTGCGTCGTGAGCCAGCGACCGGGCCGCGTGGACACGACCGTTCTCTCTCAGTGTAACACCATGATTGTCCTCCGTACGGCCAACCCGGACGATCTGGAGAACATCCGGAAGAGCGGTGAAGGGATCACTAAGGAGGCTCTCGAGCGGATCAAGGGGTTACCCACCGGCACGGCGTTCGTGACTGGTAGTGCGATCCGGATCCCGGCGTTCGTGGACGTCAGGCCAAGGAAGACCCGTCATGGCGGCGAGACACCGGACGTTCTCGAGATCGTGGAGCGGTGGGAGGAGACCGATGCGGAAGAGGACCTGGACTTGGGGATCTGACCTTGAGGATGGCCCACGTGGCAGACGTCCACCTCGGTCACGCCCTAATGAACTTACGTTCCCGAGAAGAGGCCGTGATGGAGACGTTCGAGCGGCTGATGGAGGAGGTCCGCGAGTGTTCCGTGGATGTACTCGTGATCGCGGGTGATCTCTTCGAGCACGCACGGCCTAAGACTGAGGCACTGTATTTGGCCGTGGAGGAGCTCTCGAAGCTGAAGGAAGACGGTGTCGAAACCGTCGCGACCGCGGGCAACCACGAGATCCGCCGGAGGAAAGGTGCCGTTTCTCCGATCTCCGTGCTGGAGCGGATGGGACTGGTCCGGCACCTCTACTACTCGGAGCGACGTCCTGAGAGGCATCGGTATACGGCCACCTTCGACGATGTACGTGTGACGTTCCACGGGCTCCAGTACCTGCCGAAGAACTCGTTCGTTGAGAAGGCTAAGGTCATCAGATCCAAGTACAGACCTGACCCTGAGGCGGACGTCAACGTAGCGATCTTCCACCAAGCCCTCCCTGGGACTATCCCAGACGAGTCCGAGGTCGTGGAACCCGCGTACTTCCCTGAGGGACACGATTACTACGCGATGGGCCACGTCCACGTCCCGAGTCGTGAGGAGAAGATCCACGGGAATCCGGCCCCTTATCCCGGGAGCCCCGAGCCGCTGACGTTCCGGGAGATCAGGGACGAGAGGGGCACGCACGGGCGTCGCGGTTTCTTCCTCGTGGAGTTCGACCGAGACGGACTCGCCGAACACGAGTTCGTTGAGGTGGAGTGGAGTCGAGGACTATCCGTAGTGGAAGTCAGGGGAGAACGCTGGGAAGAGGAACTACGTAGGAAGATCAAGCGTGGGCAGATCGTTAAGGTGGTAGTCAAGGATACAAACGCATCCCCGGAAGATGTCGAGAAGGTCGCTATCGAAGCTGGGGCCGATCGATGCGTGGTGGAGCTACGTGAGCGGAGGCGTGAGGTCGAGGGAGGAGACGAGACCCGAGGACCGATTAACCTCGAAGGTATAATCCGAGATGGTGTTAAGAAGGCCAAGGCCGCGACCCTGAACCGCGTGGACGTGCCGGATGACGTCGTGGTCGAGGTGGCGCTGGAGATACTGAGGGGCGTCCGGGAGGACAACCCTCCCGATCTGGAGGACGTCGAAAGTATCGTCGCGGGAGAACCGGGGTCGGAGGGTTCGGAGGGGTCCTCGGAGGAACCGAAAGAATCAGAGGAAGAAGAGCGCCCTGAGGTGGATGGTGAGGAGGTGAACGTCGGGGGACGTGGGACGTCGTCCGAAGGGATGAGTCGCACTACGGGGTCTAAGCTCGGGTCCTCCGGCCGGCCCTCACTGGACCGCTGGATCGGGTGATGATCGAATGATCGAGCGTGTGAGGATAGAAAACCTCAGGTCCCACAGTAGCACCGAGATCGAGTTCCGTGAAGGAATCAACGTACTCATAGGTCCAAACGGCGCAGGTAAGACTACTGTACTGGAGGCCATCACTCTGGCGCTTTTCCCGCGTACGTTCCGGAGTTACGACCATCTGATAAGGGAAGGAGAGCGCAGGGCCGTGGTGGAGGTCGTGTTCTGGGGAGTGGACGGGCATCGGTACAGGGTGCGACGAGAGTTCTACCGTGGCGGTGGGCAGAGGAACCCAAGACTGTACAGGGATGAGGGCGACGGGTGGAAAGTCGTCGCCTCGGGGCGTGTTGAGGACGTCGACCGTGAGGTCATGAACGCGTTGGGCGGAGTGAACCGGGACGTATTTCGGGAGGCAGTGCACATCGGTCAGGGAGAGATCGCGAAGCTCGTGGAAGCGACGAGAGAGGAAAGGAAGAAGATCGTCGACAGGACTCTCGGGTTAGCGGAGTTCAAGAAGGCCCGTGATCGGGCACACGACTTACTCCGGGAGGCAGAGAGGAGTCTCGAGTACTTCAGAGAGCGGGTCCAGGAGTTAAAAGGGTCGGAGGACGAGCTCGAGAAAGTGAAGCGGGAGCTCGAAGAGCTGGAACGGAAGGAGAAGGAGTTGAAGCCCGAGGTCGAGAAGCTGAAGGAGCGGTTGGACGAACTGCGAGAGGCGAAGGATGACTTCGAAAAGCTGGAGCACGAACGACGGCGACTGGAAGACAAGATCAGGAACCTGGAGGAGAGACGTGACGATCTACGGAAGGAGGTCGAAGAGGGGAGGGAAGCTGAAAGGGAGCTTCGGAGACTGGGTGACATCCCGTCCAAAATACGTGAGCTCGAGGAAGAGGAGGCGGAACTACGGAGACGCATCGAGGAGCTGAGGAACCTCAGTGATGATTACCGCAGTGTCAAGAACAAGTTGGAATCCGCCGAGAAGGAACTGGAAAGTGTGGAACGAGAGCTCAAGGAGTTAAGGGAGGAGACCGGGATCGACCCGGAGAGTCTGGTGGAGTTCAAAAAGGAGATCGTGGAGGTCTCGGAACGGTTACGCGACATTAAGAGTGAGGAGGATCTCAGGGAGGAGTTGGAGAAGATACACGACGAGTTGGAAGAGTTGAAAGATCAGGAAGAAGGGCTGCGGAGAGAGTATGAGAAAATCCAAGAGCGCCTCGATGAGATTCGAGAGGAGCTGAAGGAAATCGAGGTGAAAAGAGAGGAACTACAGGAGCGTATCGAGAGTCTCAGGGAAGCCGAGGGCGAGTGTCCAGTCTGCCTTAGGAAACTGCCACGAGAGCGGGCCGAGAAGTTGCTGCACGATGCGGAGAGGGAGCTCGAACGTCTTCGGGAACGTGAGGGAAATCTACGTAAGGAACGTAGGAAACTGGAGGAAAAGCTCGAATCGGTGAAGAAGGAGTTGGAGAGCACAAAGGAGGAACTGGGTCGTCGGGAGGAGCGTCGTGAGGAGTTAGTAAGGGAGTTGGAGAAGACCGAGGAAATCAAAGGCGAACTATCAAACTTGTCGCACGATCTGGGTGTGAAAAGAAATCGACTACCCGAGTTGCTACCCGAGTTGCGCGATCTGGCCGTGAGAGCTGAAAGTCTTCTGGAGGACCGAGAGCGTCGGCGCGAGAAGGTTCTCCAACTGGAAGGTAAATTGGAACGTATATTGGACCGCTTCAGAGGGGTGATCGGAAGAACGCCGAGCGATTTGGAAGACGTCGAGGGGGAGTTACGGAGCCTCGAAGAGAAGAAGGATGACGTGGAGCGGAGACGTCGAGAGGCGGAGAGGAAGCTCGAACGTTACCGTAATCTGGAAGAGAAGGTGAAGAAGGCCAAAGAAGCCGGAGAGAGGTTAGAGAGGATCGAACAGGAGATCAAAGACGCCGAGGAAAAGTTGAAGAAAGTGAAGTGTGATCTGGAGGGGCTACAGAGGCGATACGGGTCCCGGGATAGATTGGAAGAGGAGATTGAGAGGGTGGAAAAGGAGTACGAAAGAGCCAGGGATGAACTCAGTGAGATCAGAGGAAGGCTGAATGAGATGGAAAAACGTAAGAAAGAGTTGGAGAAACAGGTGCGAAGGTACCGAGAGGCGAAGGAGCGCAAGGAGAGGTTGGAGCGAGTCGTGGAGGTGCTCAGTCTCTGCAAGGAGGTGTTCAGACATTCCCGTGACGTCGCCAGAGAGAGGGTGCTACCCGCCGTAGAGCGAGAGGCTTCGAAGATCTTGCAGGATCTCTCGGACCGGTATGGATCGTTGAGGATCGAGGATGACGGGGCCGTGATACGTGTCTCCGTGCCAGGTGGTCATTTCATAGAGGCCGACCGAATGAGTGGCGGGGAAAAAATTATAATCGGGCTGGCGTTGCGCCTGGCGCTCGCCATGGTGGGATCGAGCTTCGCTCCATTCATAATGTTAGACGAACCGACGGTGCACTTGGACGCGGAACACCGGGAGCGATTAGCGCAAGCCTTAAGAGAGTTGGAGCTAGGTGAGGGGCGCGTACGCCAGGCCATCGTCGTCACCCACGACGAAGAGCTCGAGGACGCCGCGGACGAGCTTTGGAGGATAGAGAACCGGGCCGGTGAATCCCGAGTAGAACGGTACTCCGGGTAATCTGACTTTGTATCGGGATTTCCGTGAGTTCCGGCCAGGCCTGAAGTTCCGGGCATGCGTAGCCTGCGGTGAGTGCGCCGCGATGTGTCCAGCTGGTTCACTGGAGATTCGGAAAGGGCCTGTTGATGCCTTCTGCGCGACCTGTAGGCTGTGTGAGGACGTCGAGGTACCTCGGTTGCCTTCCGATGTGGCCTCGATGCTGTGTCCTATCGCATTCGTCCAGCGCGTCGCGGAGCACCTCATGCCATATCCGTGGATCAGAGAGTCCAGGTGTACGGGGTGCGGTCTGTGCTTAGAGCACTGCCCGGAAGGGGCTCTGCGGTTGGAAGAGGGACGCGCGGTCGTGAGGGAAGACTGCGAGCTCTGCGGAACTTGCTGGGAGATCTGCCCCGTGGTGGACTGTATAATACCGCCGGTGGCCGCCGTGCGGGAGATCTTCCTGGGGTTCTCGGAAGCATCGTGTGTGGACTGTGGTCTGTGCGTAGAAACGTGCCCCTTTGGGTGGGGGAAGGAGCATGGCGGAGCGGTTGGATCCGGACGTGGTGTTGAATCACGTGCTCGTGCCGAAGCACGAGGTCATCGACGACGAGGAGGAGATCGAGAAGATACTGGAGGAGCTCGGAGTGGAGAAAGACGACTTGCCGAGGATCCACACGAACGACCCAGTGGTCGTGGCGCTAAGCGAGAAACTCGGCAAGCGGATCAAGCCTGGGAGTCTGATCAAAATCGTCCGGGACAGTCCGACCGCCGGTAAGACCGTGGTGTACCGGGTCGTGATCAACCCACCCGAATAGGGGGAGTCCGATGGCCGAGCCCGTCAAGTCTTTGAGTGAGGAGGATTATTTGGCGTTATTGGAAGGCTATTTACGTAGGAACGAGGAACTCCTTGGTGATGTAAAGACACACCCTCTCATCGCCCATCACTTCATGTCTTATCACTGGCTGATAGACGAGGGTCTACAACAGCTGATTGAGCAGATGGAACCGATCGAACCGGAGGTGGAGGGAGCCAGCTATCGGATCGAGTTCGAGAGTATTGAGGTGGGAGAACCCTCCTCGATAGAGCCAGACGGCGCGCGCCGGAAGATCTACCCCATGGAAGCTCGCCTGAGAAACATGCTCTACTCAGCGCCACTGTACGCGGAGATCGTGATGTACGAGGACGGGGAGGAGGTCGAGCGGGACAACGTCTACGTCGGCGAGCTACCTGTGATGGTCCGGTCGAAGGTATGTAACACCTACGACCTGTCGGAGGAGGAGCTGATCGAGGTCGGCGAGGATCCGAAGGACCCTGGAGGTTACTTCATCATCAACGGGTCGGAACGCGTGTTAGTGTCCCTGGAGGATATCGCACCGAACCGGTTGGTGAACGAGAAGATCAGGGAGCGTGGTGTGCTGGATGAGGTTCGCTCCCGGGTATACTCTCGGGGTGAGCGGTACCGAGGTCCAGTAGACGTCATCGACCGGAAAGGTCACTTGGTCGTTGACATGCCGGCCGTGTACCGGAAATTCCCAGTGGTGATCCTGCTGCGGGCGCTGGGGCTGACCGAGGAGGAGATCATGGAAGGCGTTGGTCCCGAGTTCGCCACGATCATGGCGGAGCAGATGAGAGTACTCGTGAAGGAGGAGATCGGCAGTCAAGAGGACGCACTGGAGTACATCGGCAGGTTGTCGAGACCGGACGAGAGTCGTAAGGAGAGGATTCAGCGGGGTAAGGAGGTACTGGCTAAATATTTCCTACCGCACATCGCCGAGGTCGACGACCTGGACGACGATGAGAAGCTGAAGGAGGTCTTCCGGAAGAAAGCCGACGAAGTACTCAAGATGGTACGTGAGGTGCTAGAGCTGAAGTACCGGAAGGTCAAGGTGAAGAGCGTACGCGACCGCGACCACTACGCGAACAAACGGATCAAGCTGGCGGGAGACCTCCTGTACGAGGCTTACGAATACGCGTTCCAGCAGCTGGCCCGCGAGATGAGGTACCAGTTCGAACGCGCGTACTCCCGGGGTCGCGAGCCCACCATCCGGTACATCGTGCGTCCGGACAAGGTCACGGACCACATCCGCAGCTGTATGTCGACCGGCACCTGGAGGACGGGCCACTACCGGCCAAGAACCGGAGTCTCACAGATTCTCGAACGACATACCTGGATGTCCACCATGTCGCACCTGCGGAGGATCAGGGCCGCTACGGAGCTAGGTGTGGGTAAGTGGTCGATCCCGAAGGAGGCCCGTTACCTGCACCCGACACATATGGGTCGGTTGTGCCCGAACGAGACCCCAGAGGGAGCCAATTGTGGTGCGATCAAAAACCTGGCCCTGTACGCCGAGGTCGTCCATAAAGACGCGGATGAGGATGAGGTGATCGAGATCCTGGAGGAAATCGGGCTCGAAACCGAGTAAGGGGGATCCCGAACCCGTGTCGAACGAGGAGGGTGGCGTGCGGGACGACGTGGAGACTCGTGTGGATAAGGCCGTTGAGCACGTTCTCAAGGGCCCCGAACGCGAGGAAGAGATGACCCAGGTGTACCTAAATGGACGACTGATCGGATACGTGGAGGACCCGGAGGAGTTCGTGGAGAAAGTCCGAGAGTTGCGACGGGAAGGTGTATTGCATCCGAGGGTTAACATCGCCTACCACGAGGACCTGAACGAGGTGCACGTAAACTGTGACCGTGGACGCGTGGTCCGTCCGCTACTGGTGGTGGAAGACGGCGAGGTCAAGCTCACTGAGGAGCACCTGGAGAAGCTCCGAGAAGGAGAAATCTCGTGGAAGGACCTAGAGAAGGAAGGCGTCATCGAGTTCTTGGACGCCGAAGAGGAGGAGAACGCGCTCATCGCCCAGTCTCTGGAGGAGTTCTACTCGATGCCTAAGGAGGAGCGGAAGAAGTACACGCACGTGGAATTGGATCCGGCCGCGATATTCGGGACGTGCTGCAGCTGTATCCCATGGCCGGAGTCTAACTCGGCGCCGCGTAACACGATGGGTACGAATATGACGCGGCAGGCGCTGGGCTTCTACGCCGCGAACCACCCCCTCCGGATGGAGTCCCGAGGTCACCTGATGTACTACCCGCACCGACCGCTCGTGAAGACCAGGGGCACGGAAGCTTTCGACTACGACGAGCGGCCGGCCGGTCAGAACATGATCGTCGCCGTGCTTACGTACGAGGGTTACAACATGGAGGACGCCATCATCATGAACAAATCCGCGATCGAGCGCGGTCTAGCGAGGTCGTTCTTCTTCAAGACGTTCGAGGACGAAGCACGGACGTATCCGGGTGGGATGAAAGACAAGTTCTGCATCCCGGAGAAGGAAGTGCGAGGATACCGGTCCGAGGACGCGTACAAGCACTTGGGAGAGGATGGACTAGCGGAGGTAGGGGAGCGCGTCGAGGGCCGCGACGTGATCATCGGAAAGACGAGCCCGCCGCGCTTCCTCGAGGAGTTCCGACCGGAGGAATTACCAGCAGAGGAACGGCGTGAGTCCTCCACGGCCATCCGGCACACCGACTCCGGTATCGTGGACTCCGTGATTATCACCGAGACCAGCGACGGGCACAAGCTGGTAAAAGTGAGGATCAGGGACGAACGGATACCGGAACTAGGTGACAAATTCTCCTCACGGCACGGTCAGAAAGGAGTCATCGGGATGATCGTCCCGGAGGAGGACATGCCGTTCACCGAGGACGGAATCACGCCGGACCTGATACTCAACCCGCACGCGCTACCGTCACGTGAGACCATGGCACATATCCTGGAGACGCTCGCGGGTAAGGCGGCTGCACTGAGCGGGAAGAGGATCGACGGTTCCGCGTTCACCTCGAACCCGAAGGAGGCTTACGAGGAAATCAAGGAGATGCTCCGAGAGTTGGGGTTCGAGCCCACCGGCAAGGAGGTAATGTACGACGGTCGTACTGGACAGAAGCTCGAGGCAGAGGTCTTCATCGGGGTGTGTCTGTACCGGAAGCTGTATCACATGGTGAAGGACAAATACCACGCGAGATCGCGCGGTCCGGTGCAGGTACTCACTAGGCAGCCGACGGAAGGAAGGGCCCGAGAGGGTGGTCTCAGATTCGGAGAGATGGAGCGCGATGACCTCGTGGCTTGGGGCACCTCATTGTTCCTGAAAGAGAGACTGCTCGACGAGTCCGACAAGTACGAGGCGTATATCTGCCCAAACTGTGGCGAGCTGTGCTACGTGCACGCCGCGACGGGCAAGACGATCTGTCCCATATGCGGCGAGGTGCGGGCCGACCGCGTCGAGATGTCGTACGCGTTCAAAATACTACTCGACGAGCTGAAGTCGTTCTGCATGGACGCCGTGCTGGAGGTCGGCTCGCTGTCCGAACGGGAGGAGGGTGAGGAGGAATGACCCATGTGGAAGGACCTCGAGTTCAAGATCCACCCAAGTACGTGAAGCGCATCCTGTTCGGAATTCTACCGCCCGACAAAATCCGTAAGATGTCCAAGGTCGAGGTAACGAGCCCGGAGACGTACGACGAGGACGGGTACCCGATCGAGGGAGGCGTGATGGACACCAGGATGGGCGTCATCGATCCCGGCCTCAGGTGTCGGACGTGCGGTCAGCCGGCCGGTCGCTGCCCAGGTCATTTCGGTCATATAGAACTCGCCCGCCCGGTCCTACACCCCAGGTACGCGGAGAGGATTAAGGACGTACTGCGGGCCACATGCCCGGAGTGTGGGAGGGTTAAGCTACCGGAGGACGAGATCGAAAGTTACCTCCGGGAGATCAGGGAGGGGATCAGGCCCGTCAAGTCGGTTGCGGCGGAGGTGGTAGATCGGGCTGAAAAGCGTGAATCGTGCCCGCACTGCAGCGCCGAGTCCAGGAAGATTACGTATCAGAAACCCACGACGATCATGATAGACGACGAACGGCTGTGGCCCGTAGACATACGGGCGTGGCTAGAGAAGATCCCGGATGAGGACGTCGAAATCCTCGGTTTCCATCCGGAACGGGCTAGGCCGGAGTGGGCAGTCCTGACTGTCCTGCCGGTACCGCCTGTGACCATGAGGCCTTCGATCATCTTAGAAACTGGCGAACGTGCCGAGGACGACCTGACGCATAAGCTCGTGGATATCGTCCGGGTAAACCTTAGGCTGAAGGAGTCACTCGAGGCGGGTGCCCCCGAGCCGATTATCGAGGACCAATGGGACCTGCTACAATATCACGTTACCACGTACATCGATAACGAGATCGGAGGAGTACCAGTCGCCAGGCACCGGACCGGCGGCAAGCCGCTGAAGGGTATTGTGCAGCGGTTGAAAGGTAAGGAAGGTCGATTCAGGCAGAATCTGGCAGGTAAACGTGTCAACTTCTCGGCTAGATCCGTCATCACACCAGATCCTGAGCTCGATCCGTTTACACTGGGTGTCCCCGAAGCCATCGCCAAGGAGCTCACAGTCCCGGAGCGGGTCACCGAGTGGAACATCGACAGACTCCGGAAGTTGGTACTCAACGGTCCGAACAAGCACCCGGGAGCCAACTATGTGGTCAAGCGGGATGGGAGCCGGATAAGAGTTACTGATGAAAACAAGGAGAAGCTCGCGGAAGAGTTAGAGCCTGGAGACGTCGTCGAGCGTCACCTAATGGATGGAGATCCAGTGATGTTCAACCGACAACCGACGCTGCACATCCAGTCGGAACTCGGCTTCCGAGTGAGGGTGATGCCCGGCAGGACGTTCAGACTTCCAGCGGCGTGTTATATGGGGGTGGGGTTCAACGCGGATTTCGACGGCGACGAGATGAACCTGCACGTGCCACAGTCCGAGGAGGCCCGAGCTGAAGTCAGAGAGTTGATGGGTTGCTACGTGTACCACCTATGGCCACCTAAGAACGGGCACGAGGACGTCCGTAACAGTCCCATCCATGAGGCGATCGTCGGTATCCACCTGCTGTCGAGGGCATGGATACCGCTAAGGGAGGCCTACCAGCTCCTGGAAGAGGTGAAGAAGGAGGGTGACTGGTTCAAGCCCACGGAGGTGAAGCTAAAGCCAGAGGCGAAGTACCGGCGCGGGTTTGAGGAGGAGATACACGAGCTAGAGTTCGTTTGCGGGCAGCCCAGGAAAGGTGAGCCGCTCGTAACCGGACGACAGCTGCTGAGTGTTTTCCTGCCGGACTGGATGGACGGAGTAGAGCTGGAGAATGCTGTCTGTCCGGACGACGAGGAGCACGGTAAAGTAGTGATTGAGAAGGGGCGCATCGTGCGTGGGTTCCTGGACGAGAAGACCGTCCACAGTATCATGACCGAGATCGTCCACCGTTACGCGACTAGGAAGATAGCGAAGGGTGAGTCGTACCCGTGGTTCGAGGCCGCTGAGATCACACTGAGGATAATGGATAAGATCGGTCGACTCGGTCTCCGGTTCGTGACGAGATACGGGTTCACGCTAGGTATAGACGAGTTCGAGGATATCTACGAGAGGTTCCGGGACAAGGTGGAGCGGCTGTGCGACGAAGCTGTTAAGGAGGCGAAGGGGATCATCGAGCGGGGCGAGCGGAGACTCCGGGAGCTCGAGGAGTACGAGACCTGCAACCGGAGCCGGATCGAGCGCGGCGAGATGTTAGAGAGAAATGTCGAGAGTGAAGTCATGGCCATCCTAAACCAGCCGCGAGTGGAGACCGAGAGACTACTGGAGAAGCACCGTGACCTGTTCAACCCGGCGTACATCATGCCGGAGTCAGGTGCGCGTGGAAGTATCACTAACATCGCGAGGATGGCCCTGATCGGCGGTCAGCAGGCCGTGATGGGTGAGCGTCCACATCGGGCGAAGCACAACACGGAGCACATCATGGAGAAGATCGTGAACTACTCGTACACGGATCGCGTTACACCGCACTTCGAGAAGAGCCTCATCCCGGGTGTGAAGGAGGGAGGATTCGTCCGTTCCGGCTTCTTCGAAGGTCTTGACATGGTCGAGTATTTCCTACACGCGATGAGCGGTCGGGAGGGACTCATAGACAAGGGCTTCAGAACGGCGGACTCGGGCTATCTACACCGACGCTATGTGACTACCGCTCTGGACCTGATTGTGGACTCAGAAGGGCGCGTGCGCGACAGCGCCAACAACGTCATCCAGCTGACGTACGGTGAAGACGGCATCGATCCCGCCAAGAAGTGGGGCTTGAATCTAGACGTCGGGAAGGCGCTGGAGGTAGTGAAGGAAGTGGTACTGGAAGAAGAGGAAGAAGAAGAGGAAGAAGAGTAGGGTGAGGCGAGGATGAACGTGGAAGAGCTGCTCGAAGAGGTCTGTAAGGAGGAGGAGGTGGAGCTCCCGGACTCGGTACACCGAGAGATAGTCGAGAAGGTGTCGGAGGACGAAGGGCTCAAGGATGCGGACGAAGAAACCGTGCGGAAGATCCTCCGGGCACTCGTACGCAACTACAAGTGCCGGCAGATCGAACGAGGAGACGCAGTGGGCGTCCTGGCGGCTCAGTCGATGTGTGAGCCGGCAACGCAGATGACCATGCGTACGTTCCACTTGGCCGGTGTGGCGGAGATCGATATTACCACCGGTATGCCGGCGTTGGAGCGTGTCCTTTCCCTTCCCTATCACGGTCCCCCGACGTGGGTCATCGAGCTAAGGCTCAAGGAACCGTACCGTAGCGATCGGGAGAAAGCCGAGGAAGTGGCACGGAAGATCGAGGAGACGCGGTTCGAGGAGCTTACGGAGTACATAGAGGTGAACCCGGATGAGTGCGCCATTGAGATCGGTCTGGATGAGGAGCGGATTGAAGAACACGGGATCGACGAGGACCAACTCGTCGCCTTTGTCCGTGAGCACACAGGCGGGGCGTGTCACCTCGAGGGAGATGTCCTTAAGGTGACGCTCGCAGATGTGGAGTCGACATCGGAGTTAGCCGAGATCGCGAACGACCTACGCGAGGCCGTAGTTAAGGGGATCGAAGGAGTACTCCATGCCTCAGTTCAGTACGACGAGGACGAGGATGAGTACTACATACTGGTCAGAGGTAGTCCGGAAGGAGCCCCGGAACGACCTCCTAGGTGGATCTCCCAGCGCGCTAGGAATAGCAAGGTGGCGAAGCGCGCCTACCTGATGCTGCAGCTGATGCAGTTAGACGAAGTAGACGCTACGCGGGTGAACACCAACGACCCGAAGATCGTGGACGTGATTCTCGGGGTGGAAGCCGGGAGGAACGCGATCATAGAACAGCTCGAAGAGGTGTATGAGAGCCAGGGGATCTCCGTAGACCTACGCCACTTCATGCTCATCAGCGACATGATGTCATTCTGGGGCGAGCTGCGTAGCGTACGGTCCGTCGGCGGTTACTCGGTGATGGAGCTGAAGGGTAGCCCGATCACGAAAGCCGCCTTCGAGTACGTATCGAGGGTCCTCACCGAGACGGCGACGTCGGGCGACGTCGAGGAGCTACGCGGAGTGCTCGAGAACATCATCGTGGGTAAACCGGTACCTGTGGGTACCGGTACGGTGGAACTCACAGTGGATTACTCCAAGTTCAGGGAAGGAGAGGAAGAAGAGAGTTGAACATAACCCCCTTTCCTCACCATAACCTCACGGAACTTATCACACCCGCTATCTGCATTGGACGCCGGCTCGTGGAGGACCTCGGTACCCGAGCCCGTCCGAAGTCCGCCACCGTCCCGGTTTCACAGTACATGTTCGCGGTGTTTTCGCCCCGGTAAGTGAACGTGGCCACAGCTCCGCCGCTGAACCGTCGTGACAGTGAGCACGCGTAGGGACAGGGGCGTTTCGAAGGATCAGTCCAGGTACTTCGACACGAGGAGTTCGGTAGTGCTTCATAGCTGTCAGCCCGCGTATCTTCGTATACAGATGTTTGAGGAGCGTTTCCTGTTTCTCGAATAAGTTCTTGAGTAGACCAGGTCAAGGAGTAAGGCTTTTATGGGGAAACCGTGCCGCGCGGGGTGAAACGTAAGCGGGGAGGAATGACTCGTTGTACACCATCGAGAGTAAGAGCTAGTTCTCATTCCGGGGTGTTGTAACTTGGTAGAGCTGCAGGAGATTGAGCGTCAGATCCGAATGGCTGTCGAGACTGGAGACGTCGTATTAGGATCCAACCAGACCATCAAGCTGCTGAAGCTAGGAAAGCCCAAGCTAGTGATCGTAGCGGCGAACTGTCCGGCCGAAATCCGTGAAGACATCGAGTATTATGCGGAGCTAGCCGACGTACCGGTGTTCGTGTACCCGGGCACGAGCATAGATCTGGGTGACGTATGCGGTAGGCCACACGTGGTAGCTTCAATGGCTGTCCTGGACGACGGTGAGTCGGACCTTATCGCTACGATCCGTAAGGCTATGGAAGAGGGAGCCGCACCGAGTTAAAATGGGGTGAAAAACCTTGGCGGTTAAACTGGAAACCGAACAGATCCGTATGATTGCGCTCTTCGAGAGCCTAACCGGGGCGCACGTGTTGGACTGCGTGATCGACGACGAGCACAACAGAGCGATCTTCGTGGTAAAGGAAGGACAGATAGGATTGGCGATCGGTAAGAAGGGTCAGAACGTACGTCGAGTTCAGGAACAGCTCGGGATGGATGTAGAAGTCGTGGAGCACTCCGAGGATCCGGAGAAGTTCATCCGAAACGCCCTGTTTCCGGCGCGCGTGAAGAGCGTTCGGGTGACGGAGCGCGGGAACAAGAAAGTAGCGATAGTGGACGTGCCGGAGTCCGAGAGAGGCCGGGTTATCGGCAAAGGGGGAAGGAACATAAAGAAGGCACGGATCCTCGCGAGGAGACACCATGGAATCCACGATATCGTCGTCACGTGATCCTGGGGGTTCACGCTCATGCCGGGTAAGAAGAGTCCAGCTGGGGAGTTCGCGGCCCGTAAGCTCAGGGAGAAGCGTAAGAAGTTCAGGTGGAAGGACGAGAAGTACAAACGTAGGATGTTGAAGCTCGACGAGAAGGCGGACCCACTGGAGGGCGCACCTCAGGCGCGTGGAATCGTGCTAGAGAAGGTCGGGGTCGAGGCGAAGCAGCCCAACTCCGCGATCCGTAAGTGCGTGCGCGTCCAGTTGATCAAGAACGGTAAGCAGGTCACCGCGTTCTGTCCCGGCGACGGTGCGATCGACTACATCGACGAGCACGATGAGGTAGTTATCGAGGGTATCGGAGGTCCCAAGGGTCGAGCTAAGGGAGACATCCCGGGCGTCCGATACAAGGTTGTGAAGGTAAACGACGTAGCTCTGTCCGAGCTACTGAAAGGTAAAATCGAGAAGCCGATGCGTTAAGGGGACGTTCAAGTTGGCCGAGGAAGTCGAAGAGATGGAGAAGGAAGAAGTGACAGAAGGAGGAGCGGAAACCAAAGAGCGCCGAGTGGTGTATTCCGAGCTGGAAGGCAACCCGTACCTGGACAGACTCTACGAGATGAAAGTGTTCGGCAAGTGGGACCCCACGGAGGTCGAGGTTCGGGACCCAGGTCTGAAGGACTACATCTGTCTGAAACCGATGTACCTACCACACACCGGCGGTCGTCACGCCAAGAAGCGGTTCGGGAAGGCTGACGTGCCGATTGTAGAGAGGCTGATCAACCGTGTGATGAGGACTGAAAAGAACACCGGCAAGAAGCACCTCGCATACAACATAGTCAAGAAGGCGTTCGACATTATCCACGAGCGGACCGGTGAGAACCCGATCCAGGTTCTGGTGCAGGCCCTGGAGAACGCCGCTCCGAGAGAGGAAACCACCACGATCATTTACGGAGGTATTTCTTACCACGAAGCCGTCGACTCCTCGCCGCAGCGGCGGCTGGACATCGCCCTCCGGCTAATTACGGAGGGCGCTCAGCAGCGGGCGTTCCGCAATCCGAAGCCGATAGAGGAGTGCTTGGCTGAGGAAATCATCGCGGCCGCGAGATACGATACGGAGTGTTACTCCATCCGTCGTAAAGAGGAGATCGAGCGCATCGCGGAGGCAGCCCGATAAGGGGGGTCGTGGGTTTTGGGACGTAAGGAGAAGATGGCCGAGAAGTGCCGTGAGCTAATGACCGAGCCGGAGAGGATCCGCAACATCGGCATCATCGCCCATATCGACCACGGAAAAACCACGCTCTCCGATCAGTTGTTAGCCGGTGCCGGAATGATTTCGGAGGATCTGGCCGGAGATCAACTCGTGCTGGACTTCGACGAGATGGAGCAGGAGCGAGGTATCACGATCGACGCCGCGAACGTCAGCATGGTGCACGAGTACGATGGAGAGGAATACCTGATCAACCTCATCGATACCCCAGGTCACGTGGACTTCTCAGGTGACGTAACCCGGGCCATGCGAGCTGTGGACGGCGCGATTGTGGTCGTATGCGCGGTCGAAGGTGTGATGCCACAAACGGAAACCGTGCTCCGGCAGGCTCTCCGAGAGCGTGTGAAGCCAGTATTGTATATCAACAAGGTGGACAGGTTGATCAACGAGCTGAAGCTGAGCCCCGAAGATATGCAGAACCGGTTCCTGGAGATCATATCCGAAGTTAACAAGATGATCGAGCAGATGGCGCCCGAGGAGTTCAAGGACGAGTGGAAGGTGAGTGTCGAGGACGGTTCCGTGGCGTTCGGAAGCGCGTACTATGGTTGGGGTATCAGCTTCCCGTTCATGGAGAAGACCGGAATCACGTTCAAGGACATCATCGAGTATTGTCAGCAGGACAAACAGAAGGAGCTAGCTCAGGAGGCTCCCGTGTACCAAGTAGTGCTGGATATGGTAGTAAAGCACCTTCCGGACCCGATTACGGCGCAGAAATACCGTATCGAGCAGATCTGGCCGGGCGATCCGGAGAGCGAAGACGGTGAGATGCTGAAGAAGTGCGACCCGAACGGAAAGTTGGCAATGGTTGTGACGGACGTCCGGATCGACGAGCACGCGGGCGAGGTGGCGACGGGCCGGGTGTACTCCGGCACGATTCGCGAGGGTCAGCAGGTATACTTGGCGAGCTCCAAGAAGGAGACCAGGGTGCAGCAGGTGGGTATCTACATGGGACCGGATCGTATCCGCACGGACGAGGTACCTGCAGGTAACATAGCGGCAGTGACCGGCCTGCGCGACGTGTGGGCCGGTGAGACCGTGACCGACCCGGAGGACCCGATCGAGCCGTTCGAGGAGTTGCAGCACTTCGCCGAGCCCGTGGTCACCGTGGCCGTCGAGGCTAAGAACACGCAGGATCTACCCAAGCTGATCGAGATCCTGCACCAGATCGCGAAGGAGGATCCGACAGTCAAGGTCGAGATCAACGAGGAAACCGGACAGCACCTGGTCTCCGGTATGGGTGAGCTGCACCTGGAGATTATCGCCCACAGGATCAAGGAGCGCGGTGTAGACATCAAAGTCTCGGAGCCGATCGTGGTGTACCGGGAAGGCGTGTTCGGCGTCTGTGACGACGAGGTCGAGGGCAAGTCCCCGAACAAGCACAACAAGTTCTACGTGACCGTGGAGCCCGTAGAGAAGGAGATCGTGGAGGCTATCGAAGAGGGCAAGTTCAACCCGGAGGATATGAACAAGAAAGAGCTCGAGGAGACTCTGATGGAGTACGGCATGGACCGTGACGACGCGAAGGCCGTCGAAGCCGTCAAGGGTACGAACTTCTTCCTGGACAAGACCGTTGGTCTGCAGTACCTGAACGAGGTGATGGAGCTACTGATCGAAGGCTTCGAGGAGGCCATGGAGGAGGGTCCGCTGGCGAAGGAGCCGTGCCGAGGAGTGAAGGTTAGCCTCGTAGACGCCGAGATCCACGAGGATCCCGTACATCGAGGTCCGGCTCAGGTGATCCCGGCTATTAAGCGTGCGATCTACGGCGGTATGCTGCTGGCAGACACGCACCTGCTAGAGCCTATGCAGTACATCTACGTGACCGTACCGCAGGACTACATGGGATCCGTAACCAAAGAGATACAGGGGCGTAGAGGCACCATCGAGGAGATACAGCAGGAGGGAGACACTGTCATCGTCAAGGGTAAGGCACCCGTAGCCGAGATGTTCGGATTCGCGAACGACATCCGATCGGCCACGGAAGGTCGCGCGATCTGGACCACCGAGCACGCCGGCTACGAGCGCGTGCCCGAGGAGTTGGAGGAGCAGATCATTCGGGAGATTCGTGAGAGGAAGGGTATGAAGCCGGAGCCCCCGAAGCCGGAGGACTACATCGAGGACTACGGTGGATAAGCGCCCCCCGCTCGTACCAATCGTTATAGAGATCGTTATAGAGTCCGAAACGTACCGTCCGGGATATGGGGTGTCAGGAAGAGAGGTCGATTACCTTCTCCAAGACTTCTAGGGCCCTCCCTTCCTCTAGGACGTCCAGTGCGCGCTGAACTCCATCTTCCAACGAACCGACTGCTTCCCCGACGTATAGAGCCGCACCCGCGTTAAACGCCGTCATCTGAACCTTCGGGTGGTCGACGGATAACTCGCCACCCAGGATCTTCCGGGCTTCTTCGGCCGAAGTTTCAGGATCCGCACCCACGACATCCACAGGATCGACTCGGTTCAGTCCGACGTCCTCGGGAGCTACCGTATCCCTATCCGTTACCTCCCCGTCGTCCACGTAGACCACCTCGTTCTCGCAGGTGACGCTCAGCTCGTCGACGCCGTCTAAACCGTAGACCACGAGTCCCCTTCGAACCCCGAGTTCCGCAAGGGCGCCGGCCACGAGGTCCAGCAGGTTTTCGGAGTACACACCGATAACCTGCCCGGTAATGCGTTCCCGGGCGGGGTTGGTGAGCGGACCAAGGACGTTGAAGACCGTCCTGATCCCCAGCCTACGGCGTATCGGCATGACGTTTTTCATAGCGGGATGAAACTTCGGTGCGAACATGAACCCGAATCCGGCTTCTTCGATGCAACGCTTGACCGTATCTGGGCCCGCCTCGATGTTCACACCGAGTGCCTCCAGAATGTCGGCACTGCCGCACTCGCTGGTGACGCTGCGGTTCCCGTGCTTCGCGACGGGTACACCGGCCGCAGCCGCGGTGAGCCCCGCCAGCGTACTGGCGTTGAAGGTATTCAATTCGTCCCCACCGGTGCCAGCGGTATCCACGAGTCTCTCGACGTCCGGATCCACCTTCATCGCATGCTCCATCATCCCGTCGACGAAACCGGCGAGCTCCTCCGGAGTGTACCCCTTACAGCGCAGTGCCACCAAGATGCCGGCTATTTCGACGTCGGAAAGCTCACCACCGACGATTTGGCACATCAAATCGCGGGCTTCTTCCCGATCCAAATCCGACCCGCGGATGATCCTCTCGAGGACGCTCAAGCCGCGCCGCCCCACTGCAGGCTGCGGCGGTTTTCTTTTTACCTTACCTGCTGCGGCGTTGTGGGGGCGGTACGGCGACGTAGGGGGTGATACCGGATGGTGAAGAGCTCTCACGTACCGATCGTGTCGCCCAACGACCCCGCTGTGGTCTGTCCGAACTGCACGAAGGAGGAGTACAAGAGGGCCAAGCGGGAGCGTGGAAAGCTCCGATTCGCGGGGTTGTGCGAGGAGTGCGGTAGCGCCGCCTTCTACGAGTACTAGTCGGCGTACACCCCTTCCGGCCCTAAGAGCTCCCGTAGTACGGTGGTCGCGTAACCACCACGAGGCAGCGAGAACGTGAACCGTACGGTATCGTCACCGATCGCCTCGGCATGCAGTCCGTACACTCGGAGCAACGCCGGCTTTCGGTCTCCGCCGGCCGAGAGTTCCGGCATGCTCTTTATTTCGAAATCCTCCAACCTCACGCCTTCCTCCTCCAACACCTCACGCTCTATTTCGCCCTGTGGACCGTCGCTGAACTCCGTGCGGAACCCGGGAAGGGGAATTGTGGGAAGGCCGTCCTGGGTCACGTCCCCTTCGACGGGCCGGTGGACCGGGAGACCCCGGGCTATCCTCTCCGAGAGGATGCAGTTGAACAAGTACGACTGGTAAGCGTGCACGAACATTCTACGTATCCACATCGGTAGACGTCGGAAAGCGTTGATGTAGTCGTGCGGATGTCTGGCCAAATGCTCGAGGATATGGCGCTCGTAATCGAGAAACTTGGGGAACCTCCGTAATGCTTCCTTGAACTCACCCCAATGTTCCTTCAACCACCGTCGAGCCTCGAGGGCTTCGGGCGATTCGCGGGGGTATTCGAGGGTCAAAAATGTCTTGACGGCTTTCTCCCAGTCGTTGAGTACCACGTACTTTCCGACGACGTGGGTGACGGGACGTCGACTGCCGAACCGCTGGAGACCGTAGTAGTTAGGTACGCCTCCGAGCTCCCGAACGGTCTCCAGAGCTTCGGATAGTCTACGTATCTTCGCACCCCGCACAGTGATTACGAACCTGTTCCCCCAGAGATCCCCGGGACGTAACTTGCGCCGAGCACGACCCATAGGTATTATCTTGAGGTCGCGGATCCTGAGCCGGGCCAAGACCTCTGGAGGTACTCCCCGCACGGTTACTCTCTGGGAGGTTACGGCCCGCTTGTCCTTCATTCCGGCGATCCCGAAGTGACGATGGTGTTTCTTCAAAGCCCGTGCGATCCTACGTACTGCCTTCATGGTGTCCCAGTCGTACTTCTCTAAATAGAACAGCGTGTGTGGACCACGACCTCCGAACTGAGGTCGAACCCGCGGTCGGCGTAGACCATGTCCGCACTCGGGACACTCCATCCCTCGATGGTATTCGCGACACTCGGGGCATTCACCGACGATGGTTAGGGGAATGTAGGTGTTCCTCGAGGGCTTTTCCATAACCAGGAAATCTTCCACCTTCCTCCTGCACGACCCTCCGACACCTCGATCGATTATCTGCTCCCGTATACCGACGTATTCCTCGACGTCCCTCAGCGTCGTTAGTTTCTGGGTTTCTTCGATGGTCTCTCCCCCTCCAGACATACCCTGACGATTTTAACCGCGGCAGCCGCCGCCCCGACTCCGTTGGCTACGTTCACGACGACGAGTCCGGGAGAGCAGGACTGTAGCATACCGAGCAGCGCAGCTTTTCCGGAGCCCCCGAGCCCGTAACCGATCGGGGTGGGTAAGCCGATGACGGGGACATCTAACATCGCGTTGAGGGCGACCGGCATCGTCCCGTCCATTCCGGCCGCCGCCACGACCGCGTGCGGTTTGAACTGCCGCAACCTCCGAACCGCGGCCAGGAGTCGGTGAGGGCCGGCCACTCCTACGTCGATCTCCGTGTGCACATCGATTCCCAGTGCTTCCAGCACTGTGACGCACTCGGAGAGGTAGGGCAGGTCGGAAGTTCCCGCTGCGACGGCCCCCACTCGTCCGCCCCGGTACGGTGGTTCGTACTTCGGATCCTTAAGCACTAGGACGCGACCGGCCTCGTCGTACTCCACGTCCGCGTCCTCTGGTATCTCCAGGTCGTCGAGGAGCTCCGAATCAACGCGAGACGCTATCGCGATCCCATCGATCCTGAGTAGCGCCTCCAGGGCTTCCGAGATCTGCTCTGGGGTCTTACCCTCCGCCATCACTATCTCTGGGAACCCTGTCCTCTTCATCCTCCTCCTGTCTGATCTTACGACCTTCACGCTTACTCTCCACCCGCTTGACGCTCTCCTCGAACCTCTCGAGTGTTCTCTCGGCGGCTTTCTTGTGCCGTTCGTACTCCTCTTTCTTCTCCTCCATCAGCGACTGGAGATCATCCGCTATCTCGTCGTACACCTCTTTCGGGTCGGGAACGCGTATCCTGTACTTACGTCTGAAATGCTCGATTACGTTCTTGAGGTCGCGGTAGCAGAGCTTCGGTGCTGAGGGGTGCTCGATCGGCACGGCCTGAGGCCAGTCGACGTAGCACAGTTCACCATCAGGTGTGACCAAAATGTTATGCTCGCTGAAGTCGCCGTGAACGTAGTGACCATCCAAGACTATCTCCCGGTAGTCTTCCAGGATGACTTCGAGAGCCTCTTCAGGGTTCTTAACCTTGATCTTTGCGAGCAGTGGGGCAGGTATACCAGGGGCGTGCCCCTCGATCATGTCCATGGCGACCGCGTGACGGTTGATGGCTCGGGGTTCCGGTACGGGGAACCCCTTGGAGTGAAGGTGCTGGAGTACCTTCATCTCAACCTGGGCCTTGGCGCGCGGCACGTCGATGCGGTGGTCGTCCACTCGGAGTTCTTCCCCACGAACTTTCACAGCGGCGTACGCGAGCGTCTTTTTGATCCTCCTGAACTCCGGAGCGTGGTATCTGTGCAGTTTGATGGCTACCCACTCGTCCTCATGGTCCTTCGCGTTCACGATTGTCGCCTCTTTGCCCTCACCTATGATCGTTCCAAGCCGCTCGTAGACGTGGTGTTTCTTCATGTCCCACAGAGCGAGGGTGTCGTAGGCCCGCTCCTTCATCCTGGCGGCGTAGGTCTGGTACGTCGGTATGTACCGGTAATCGATTAGCCCAAGGGAATCCAGCTTCTCCAGCCGGGTTGCCAGCTCCGAGTAATCCATCGGCAACCGTTCCAGCAGCTTGTCCTCGGGAACCCACTCGAAGGCCCTACTCAGGCCCTCTAAGGCACGGAGTAAGGCGATATCGCGCTTGTCGACTTCGGTCGCTTCGTTGTCACCCGTCACGTGACCACCCGAAAGAGAGTGGAGGTAGACGTGATTAAGTCCCACTCGGAGGGCGACGGTTGTACACACTTAACGTCAGTTGCGACGCTCGATGACCTCGACGAAAAACCGTCGGATTCCAGGCTGGCCGGATCGATCCTGCGGGTTTATCTCAATCGTCATCTCGGAGTTCCCTCCCTTCCAATCCGGGTACGGTGTTCAAGAGAATGGGCATTAGCCGGTGCCTGTCGTCGTTCCCTAGAGCTTCACGGATCACCAGCTCGTTCTCCTCGACGGAGGACGTACTGAGACCAGACGACCGAGTATCTTCAACGGTCTTCAAGAGGTGCAGCTGCGTTCGAACGAACCTTTCCGGGTTTTTTAGGTACGTAGGGCGTGGTGGGCTACGGCGCCCCCACCCGAGCACTTAGGAATCCATCGGGAGGAAAGGGGTGCTGATTCTCAAACACGCCGTAGTGCTGTCCGACCTGTTCACACCGTAAACCAGGACACGGACACGCCGAGAGTCGGCATCGACGGCCAGTACAGCGCCCTCACCGCCGAGCAGCCGCGCTAACTGAGCTCCGTAGACCGCGCACAGGCTTATCACGGAGCTCGAAGGTTGGATCGAAGAGCTCCGAAGGGACGATCGTCAGTCCTGAAGGTAAAGGCAGCCGACCACGTGTTTCAGCGAGGAACCAAGTGGCACGGGACTGCTTATGACTCGGAAGTCGTACGGTAGTGGAGTATCGGTGAGTTCGACTCCCGCCGTTTCGAGGTTTTCCACCACCTCCTCGACGTCCGCCTTCAGTGTGTTCATCCGGATGCAAGTCGGTAGACTATCCTCCAAGGGTCACGTCCTCGGTACAGTCGCAGGAGACTAACTTCAAACGCTCGCGGAACTTCCATGCGCTTCCATCGCTCACCACAACTCGAATCTCGCGTACTTCCTCGGTGCACGGCATCAGAGTTTTCTTTCATGACCGACTTTCCCATACCCAGGTATCACGTTTCCGACGACCACTCGACAATGACACGGCTTCGAGTCCACAGGGATTTCATCCATGGAACCGGACGGCAGTTCTCCGGTCGACCTCGAACTCGGCGGGTCCAGGAATCGAGCGCGTAGAACGGGTCGGTCTTCCTTGCCGAGGTCGATCCCGGCGCTCACGACTTTAACGTTCAGTTCTTCAAGTTCCTAGAGCACCAGAAGCACCTCACAGGAGACGTGTCTCGACTTTCCACGTAGCTCGGCGACCGGGGTGTCAACCTTGCTAGACCCGGAGGACATGCGGGGGCTCATCCCAGACCATATGCTGGAGCGTGGGCGTATCGTGCTCGACTCTTACAGGGAGCCCGTAGAACAACTCCTCAGTGAGCGTAGGATGCCGGAGGAGGGCTGGCCGGACGACGTAATCGCGGCGTTCCTGTGGGAGCTGTCGAGGATGGATACCGATAAAGACCCTAAGGCGGCACGCATCGGGGAGAGGGAAGCCCGGGTAGCCTCAAAGCTCGCTGAGGAGTCCGTGTTCGGGTTCTGCCACGGTGTGGGTAGGAGTGGGACGCTCGTGGATCCACAGCCGAAGGCTCCTGGCGCTTCCGTTATGTACGCGCTGACGAACAGACTGGTCACAGACTTCCTCCGAAAGCTCGGGTTCCGTATTGAAGGCGCATTCGTGGTACCTGGTGCTACGGGGTTGTCGATAGCTCTGTGTCTGTCGGCGTTGGGCGAAGGTGAAGAGGTGATTTACCCGTACGCCGCTCACAAGAGCCCCATTAAAGCCGTGCGACTGGCTGGCTTCGGGATGAGGGTGGTGGACACGGAGATCGAGGGCGACAGGGTCGTGGTGAATCCAGGGGACGTGGAGAAAGCATTGGAGCGCTCGGAGTCTCCGGCTGCCGTACTGAGCACGCTGACGTTCTTCCCACCTCGAAGCAGCGATCCGCTACCCGAGATCGCAGAACTCTGCGAGGAGTACGGGGTCCCTCACGTCGTGAACTCCGCTTACGGGATCCAGCACGAGCAGTACCGGGATCTACTGAACCGAGCGATCAAGCGGGGGCGCGTGGACGTGGTCGTGAGCTCGACGGACAAGAACCTCCTGACACCTGTGGGTGGGGGGATCGTGTACGCGCCGGACGAGGAGACACTCCAGAAGGTTTCCAGGGCTTATCCGGGCCGCGCCAGCGCGGCACCGGTGGTCCACGCGTTAATCTCGATGCTCTACTTGGGGATAAAGGGATACCGGCGCCTGATGCGGAGGCAGAAGGAGTGCAAAGCGCTTTTGGATGAGCTGTTGGAGGATCTTGAGGCTCGTCGAGACGACGTCCGCGTGCTCGACGTGGATAATCCGATAGCCTCGGCGGTCGCCGTAGAAGGGCACGATCCCGTGGACCTCGCAGCCAGGCTGTACGTGAGAAGGGTCACGGGACCGAGGGGTGTTCGCGCGGACGATCCGTTCGGAACCAGCCGGCTCCGAGGGTACCATTCGAACTACATCACAATCAACGCTGCCATCGGTGTTCGAGAGGAGGACGTCGAAACGGCCGTCGAAAGGCTTGAGCGGGAGCTGGAGGGTGGATGATTGCAGTTCAACCGAGTCAGGCTGGAGGTGGAGCGTGAGGAGCTGGAGATCAGGACAGGGAGCGCGAATGTGAAGCGAAAGCTCGCAATGCTGATCCGGGAAGGCGACCTCGTGCTCGAGGATCGTCGAGAGCTGGAGCCGCATGAAGAGGTCGAGGTGCTGGCGGGTTACGAGGAGCCAGAAGAAGGTGTCCCGACCGAGCGGCTGAAGGTACTACGGGTGAAAAGGGTGGAGTTCGTGGGATGAAGGCAGAGACGTACGCACTGTTGGCGGCGTTACTGTGGGGCCTAGCGCCGGTGATCGAGAAGGTTGGACTACGTGGAATGGATCCCATGACAGCCACCCTGATCCGGAGCCTGGCGGCGGTAGCGTTCCTCGCGGTAGTGTGTCCGGCCGTCGGTAGGTCGCAGATGAATGGCATGAAGTACGTCGGCTACATGATCGTCGGCGGGATATTGGCCGGAGGGTTGGGACTGTACCTTTATTATATGGCCCTCAGCTCCGGGCAGGCCTCCAGAATCGTACCGTTGTCGAGCACGTATCCGCTGTTCGCAACATTGTTTTCCATGCTGGTCTTGAGGGAGCGACCTAGTGTCGAGACGGTGATCGGATGCGTACTGATAGTGGTTGGAGCAGTCCTGGTCAGCAGGGAGTAACGGGGGTGCTGGCGCGATCGAGCGGGTCGCCAGGATGGTCTCTCTGGTCGTGAACCCGTCGACCGCTGAGGCGGCCGCCGTCATCCTCGTAGGCAAGAAGTACGGGGACGTGGCGGGTACGGCGCTGGGACTGTTCTTCGGAGTAGTGTTGGTGATACTCACGGCGGCGGTTTACATACGGGTGAAGGGCACCGACGTGTTCGTCTCTAGGAGGAGGGACCGGCTACCACTCCTGACGGCCAGTGCTGTCTACCACGCCATCGGCGCCCTAGTGATGTGCAAGGCAGGAGTCACGAGCCCCATGGTTCGTCTGATGTTAACTTACGCGATAGCTGCGCTGACAGTGGCCGGAGTGACTAAGTTCTGGAAAATCAGCATTCACGCGGCTTCAACGGGCACCGTCATGGGCGCTATCGCATGGTTGGGAGAATGGTGGGCGGGGATACCTTGGTCGATCGTGACGGCGGTCATCTGTTGGGCGAGGCTGAAGTTGAACGCCCACACGGGTTATCAAGTGGCGGTTGGTGTCACGGGCGGGGCGTTACTAACGTACGTGCTGATGAGTACCTTAATCCCCCGATGAGGAACCGTAGAGTGGCGGAAAGTGTGAAGAGGGGCATACGGTCTGAGGGGGTTACTTACGAAAGGGCTTCCGCGACCCGAAGGAGGATGCTCAGATCCAGCCCAGTTGGGGATTTACGCTCGATTTCCGCTCGGAGTTCGTCGTCTTCTATCTTCTCAAGAGCTTCCGACTCGAAATACTCTAGCTCGAAGCGGGCCCGACCGGCCTTGACTAGATCCTCCGGGTCAAGGTTCCTCTCTTCGATCCACTCCGCGAGCTTGCGGACAAGCGATTTGTGAGGGACCTTCCCGAACCCCTCGATCTCGATCGTGGCCAGTGCCTCGACCGGGACGTTTACTGAGTCAGCAAGGGAGCGCAGACCTAACCCGTGAGCCTGAACCATCCCCATGATCAGATACCTACCGTCACCACGCTTCAGGATTTCCGCTATTTTCTCAACAATGTTCGTCACTATTGGCACCCCATATTACTACCGTGAGGCTAGATATTATTAATATTGTCTTTCGTCGGCATGACCTCACAAGATTTAACGGAATACACGGTCCCTAGCCTTACGGACCACTTCGAGCTTCTTCTTGGCTACCTCACGGGGTAGCTTCCGGAGACCACAGTCGGGGTCCACGAACTCGATACGGTCCCCCATCGCCTCCCGCGCCTCCTCCAGAATCCTTACCGCCTCGTCCAAACTCTCGACGCGATCGGTATCTGAGCGCACCACTCCGACACCGACTGGGCTGTCTCCTTCGGCGACGACCTCGAGGTTCTCGGGGTGACCGGCGAATTCGTGGTCGAACACGTCGGCGTCGATGTTCTCCTCGAGATCGTAGTATACTTCGGTAACGTCTCCACACACGTGTAGGATTCTAGTACCACCCTTAAACGCCCTCAGGACGGTGTTCACGTATCGAGCCACCTTCTCGACGGAGGTCACACCGGCTGACAGTATCGGCTCATCCACCTGCAGTACGCTCGCTCCTTCGCGCCGGAGTAACCGAGCCTCCGCCGCCAGGACCCGCGCCACGTCCTTCAAGAGACTGGGATGGTCGTTGGAAGGATAAAGATCCGTACGCACCTCGAGGGAGTAACACAGCGTGACCGGGCCGGTGAGGACCGCCTTGACCTCGGCCTCCCCCGCGACCCGAATAGCCTCGCGGTAATCGAGCACTAGGGGCGAGAACCTGGGTGGCTCTACTCGACCTATCACCGCAGGACCGTCTTCGACAGTCATCCCGGGAATGTGAGAGACGAAGATCTCGATCATGTCCCCACGAACCTGGCCATCAGAGATCAGCTCCACACCAGCCTCCGTCTGGTCGCGGACGGCTTTGTGTATGGCAGGGGCGTAGGCGGACCTCCTTCTGAGTTTCTCGAGGAGACGATCTTTAAGCGTGGGCTCGTGGTCGACCGGGTGACTGCCCACGACCGTCACTACAGGCCTCACGATACCACCTCCGGATCCTGTTCTGCCGGGCATAGGGTGCAGAACGATCCCGGCTGATCCTCACGTCGCTCCTTGATAGGACAGTAGTAACGATCGTCCGTCCGACGGACTTTCCCTACTCCTGGGAACTCCGTACCGGGCGGGTGAACCGGCTCGCCGCGTAGGAAGATTGAGTAGGCGGCCGAGAGGGACTCGTACAGGAGGAGTGAGGGAGAGTCGTAGTCCGGGTCTTCGGCGTACTCGCGTACGATCTCCAAGAATCTACCGTAACCCTCGATGGGCCCCCTCGGATATTCCTCGGGGTCTAGTCGCCGCATCTGGTTGATCCTCGAGGTCAATGCGAGAAATAAGGAACGTAGGATCCCATCACGGTAGCTCTTAGGATGGACGAACCGGGCCTGCCGCCACGCGTCTCTTCGGAGCAAAGCTAGGACCATGGGATCGGCACGGCGGGCGACCTCGCGACATAAGTGGGCGAGATCTCGATACGTTTCCACCGACTCCAGACTCTCGAGGACTTCCTGGAAGCCAGAGGGCGGTACGTCAGGAACCCTACTGCTGGTGTTTGATCCTGAGACCGAGGATACAACCCCCACCCCGGTTCCCTCCCAGCGGATTCTCCGGGGTCCCGAGACAGTTCATGCATCGTGCCATCGTGGCAGCACCTCGGGCGAGTCCGTCATCGACGAAGACGAGGTCTTCCTCAGGGTCCCAGTAATCCCCGAAATCCTCAGCGATCATCCGACAGATCAGCTCCGGCTTCTTTCCGGTAGTGCCGGCGCGTCCGGTGATCCCGATCGCTGTGTTTTCGTCGATCAAATCGAGGTCGAGGGCCGTCTCGATCAGACGTTTGGCGATCAGCGTCGCGGTCCAGTCTAGGACGCCGAAGAGTAGCTCGTAACCCCCCTCTTCGTACGCCTCACGACCGATCTCGGTGAGCCGGGGTAGGTCGCTACCGTTCTCGCCGACGTCACAGCCGAGGAGTTTGAGACCCGCCTTCTTCGCGGCCCTAGGGTTCACCGGAACCGTACCGAAACGCTCCCGATTAGAAGGTACCTCACGGATGTCGATGTACTCGTGCGCCTCCTCTGCCAGCTCGCGGGCCTTCTCACCTACGTCGGGCTCGACGTCAGAGGGTAAGTCTAGGGCGCATCCTGTCTCCTCGTCGATCTCCCCGCATCCTCTGGCGATCGCGTCCATGATCGCACCGGCAAGACCGCAAAGGTTCCCGATCGTATCCGCGTAGGGGAGCTCGTCGTTGGTGATCCTACCTGCTAGGGTGGTCCCGTAATCTATGGCCACGCAAGGGTTACGGAAATCCACCTTCGTGGACTTGGCGCCGACCTTGATGCCGGCCATCACCAGCTCTCCTTCCATCTCGTTGGCCACGACCTCCTTCCCGGCCGGCGGCTTCACGCCGGTGACAGCACCGTCGAAGTACACCTTGTCGATGAGAGAGTACTCCCTGAAGGGCTCTGGGATCTGCTCCTTGCTCATGGCCGCCGTCATCCTGTTGGGAGGAACTCCGGCCTTCAAGCATCCATCCGCGAGCGCCTTGATCATCTCGCCGACCTCCTCCGGGGACGCGAACCCTGCTGTCACACCCGTAGAGCGTACGACAAAGTGGACGTCCTCAACCCGGATGTTGGCGTTCCTGACCGCCGACTTGAGCGTGTCGGCCACCATCTCGGCTACGGAGTTCCGCGTGAGCTCTACACCCCACACGGTCTTCCCGAACACTTCCTCTCCGGATCTAGGTGGGCGCACGTCCCTGGTCATTCGTACCTCCTTATGAACCAGGTACGTGACACCTTCCTTCAAGTCAGTAGCTGTGAGAATGCATTTAGTGGTCGTATTGCCCAGCTCAACGGAGGCCACGATGTAGTAGTTTCGGCTGACGGCCATGGGACCCGTGATCCGCTCGCTCTCGGCGATCTGAGGCTTGGGTCCGCGTCGGAAGAGCTTGGAGAGTAATCCCATGGGTTAGCCCATGCGGGTTCCGAGATCCGGAGAGGTTATCCTTTTCGGTCGGATCCGTGGTGTACCTCCGAGACGGCGGCCTCACACAGTTCTCGGATTACCGCGTCGAGAGCCCTCAGCACCTCGGCGTTCGTGGCGCCGAACAGATCGTTCTCAGCCTCTGGACGTTCGGTCAGCTCCTCCAGATCCAGACCAATCGACCCCGCGATCATCTCTCGGAGTCTGTTTCTACAGAGGGCGAACAGGAACTCCGAGAGACGCTCAGGGTCGTACGCGGGTTCGCCTATCACGTGTAGACCCTTTTCGATGAAGGCTCCGGAGCGGACTTCCCATTCCTCAAAGAGCCCCCGGTCCTTGCGGTCCGGGTCGCGCAGCGTCTCTTCGAGCCGCTCCTCGAGCTCCTCGAGGCCGGCCTCAGTGGTCCCCATCGGGGGAGGACAGTGATCAACGAGCGTCGAGTACCCGCGGCGTTTGGCCTGGACGCCCTCCGAGGGGTTGCTGACGATGTACCAGTATACCACAGGCAGGTCACCCAAACACACCTCGGGCCAACACTCCCAGGACAGTCCCACGGACTTCCCAGGTAACCATTCAAGGGTTCCGTGAGTGCCGGAGTGGAGTAACACGTCGGCCCGGAACTCGTCCCTGATCCACCGGTAGAATGCGTAATAATGGTGAGTCGGCGGGCAGTGTGGATCGTGAAGAATCTTGCAAACGCGTCCGTTGCACTCGGTGCCGGCGCAGCCGCGCTTCGGTTGAACGGCCAGGAACACGTTTCCCGTTCGGATCCCGGCGATGATGAGATGGTCGTCGAGCACCATGGAGTCACCCGGAGGTTCACCCCAGGTTTCGACCATGCGCTCCTGGAGCTCCTCCGGGAGCTCCTCGAACCACTCTAGGTACTTATCGAGGGGAACGAGATCAACGACCCCACCGGACGCGACGATATCCTCCACGTGCGTGCGCTTGAACTCGTTAAAGGCTTTCCTTCGGAAGAATTCACGCTCTAGCTCCCGACCGTCCTTGGGTACCCAATCGAGTCGGTACCCCTCTTCAGCCATGCGCTGCAGCAGTCGAGCGAGACTCTCGAACGTGTCCAACCCCATGGCCGCACCTATCTTCGCCTCCCCTCCGGAACATATCCCGTTGTTGAGCACCACGGCGACGCGACGCTCGGCGGGGTCCTTGCGTCTGAGTCGAGCCCACCGAATAGCACGTCGTGCGGCGAGCCGGCACCGCCTGGGTAAGGGTTCGAACCCTCCACGATCGCACTTGGTCCCGACTAGCACCGGATCGATCCTACCCTGGAGCTCCGATAGGGATACTCCGTACGCAACGTCGGCCGGCGAGAGTCCTCGCTCTGACTCCATCCAACTCTCCCGATCGGTGTACCACGACACCACGGCGTTCAGGACGGGTACACCGAGCTTCTCGAACGACTCGAACCCGCGCTCGTAACCGCGCTTCAGGGAAGGTTTCTTCATGACCAGTAGGGCGTCCACGATCGCATCACCGTCCTCGGACAGCAGCTCGTGGATCGGACGACCACGACCGGGCTTCGTGAAGACCCCGATCGCGGCCGCACCCTCGTCCTCGACCGCACGGATGAGCGCATCCGGGATCTCCGTGTTTTCCCAGATCCAGGACTCGCGGCTCGTATAGACTCCGATCACGGGCTCACCGTCCATCTCACCCAGGAGCTCGGAGGCGTGTTCGGCGTAACCGAGATCCGGGTGGTAAACGCCGTCCCACGGTTTCTCCTCCGGCGGGTCGTAGCTGGTCTGAATCCCCAACACTTCACTTGCCAAGAAGCGGAGCATGTTCTCGAGGTTTTCCTTCCCGCCCTTCTCAAGGTACTCCGCGGCCCGCTCGACGACGCTCGACGGAACGGTGTTCAAACGCTGTATCCCGGTGGAACCGTCGAGCGGTACGGCGACGACCTCGGCGTCGTGATCCGTCGGGAGGTTCACGTTGGTCACCTTCAGTAGCACGATGAGATCGTACCGGTTCGGGTCGATCGGATCGTCCTGGTAAGCTACGTCGACTTCCAGCTCGGAGAACCGCTCCGCGACGTCTCGTGCGGCTCTCAACATCGTGCCGGGACACACGCACAGGACTCGCAACGGTGATCCCTGAACGCTTATTCGGTATTACCTTGAATTGTTTTCGTGCTACCAGCACCCGGGGTGCCGAGGTTGGAGCTCGAAGAGGAACTCCGGAAGCGCGTCCCAGACGAGGCGAAGGAGTTCGTACGAAGCGTGTTGAATCGGTTGCTCGCGTGCGAACGGGAGATCGACCGTACAATGAAGGCCCTGGACGGGTATTACGTAGAGCCTGGACCGTCCGGTAACCCGACCCGAGGGGACGTCGACGTCCTTCCTACGGGCAAGAACTTCTACTCAGTAGACCCGCGGAAGGTTCCGACCCGCAGGGCGTGGAAGGTCGGGAAGAAGCTGGCCGAGAACACCATAGAGAGGTACCTGGAAGAGCACGGTCACTATCCTGAGTCCGTCGGCGTCGTGCTGTGGGCGTCGGACGTAATGCGGACCGGCGGAGAGGTTCTATCTCAGGTGATGTGGCTCCTTGGCGTGAGACCCGAGTGGGACGAATCCGGTATCGTGAGCGACTTCGAGGTGGTGCCGTTGGAGGAACTGGGACGGCCTCGAATCGACGTGGTGGTGAGGATAAGCGGAATGTTTCGTGATGCGTTTCCGAACCTGGTGAAGTTCCTCAACGATGTGTTCGAAACCGTGAAGGAGTTGGACGAACCGGAAGGGCGGAACTTCGTCAGGAAGCACACCTTCGACCACCACATCTTTGGGGATCCACCGGGAGCGTACGGGGCCGGTGTGAACTACGCCGTACACGCCTCCGCGTGGGACGACAGATCCGATCTCGCGGACGTGTACGTGCGGTGGGGAGGTTACGCCTACGGTAGTGACGTGTACGGTGAGGAAGCCTTCTCCGAGTTCCGACGGGCTCTCTCGACCGTGAGAGCGGTCTCCGTCAACCAGTCCTCACACGAGTGGGACGTGTTGAGCTGCTGTTGCCATTTCGCGTTTCACGGGGGAATGGTGGTGGCCGCCGAGCGCCACTCGGGTAAACGTGTGGAGTGCTACCATCACGATACGACCGATCTGAACAGGGTGATAACGAGATCAATCGAAGAGGAACTGGTACGACTCGTGGAGCAGAAGCTGGCGAACGACGAGTGGATCGAATCCATGCTGGAGCACGGAGCTAGGGGCGTGGGCGAGTGGCTTAAGCGTGTGGAAAATCTGTTCGGCTGGGATGCGACCACGGGTCGCGTCCCGAACGAGTGCTACGAGAAGATCAGTGAGGTTCTGGAGCGGTACGGTCCGAGATTCTCGGACGAGAATCCGTACGCAGTAGAGTACGCCCGGGAGAGGCTGTTGGAAGCGAAAAAACGGGATCTATGGCGTTAGCGGACGATGTTGGCGGGGTGCTCTTCCACCTGCGGCTCGACTCCGACATCCTCGTTGGCCTCGACGATCAGCGCGTCGACCATGGCGACGACCGGCCAGATCGCCGGTGCGTTCTCGATCGGGCCGAACAGCAGGTAATCACAGCACAGCGTCGCCGCTACTACGTTGGAGCCCCAGTCGGATGACTCGTGAGCCAGTTTGGCCCACTCTTCCTTACCTTCCTCCTTGAGCTTCTTCAAGAAGTCACGTAGCCAGTCCCAAGCTGACGGCACGTTGTGGGGCGCACCACCCACCGGCAGTCCCAGTTTGGCCTTCACCGCAAGCGTCACCTTGTAAGCGGTGCCCGCACCGGAACCGAACGGTGTGTAGGCTGTGTCGATCAGCGGGTTCTCGATGCCGCACTCGTCGGAGATCTCCATCATGCCCTTCTCGGACACTCCTTCCTCGCCCTCGGTGAGGATCTTCATACGACCCTCGACGGAAGCGTCCATCGGGTTGAAGGCCAGGACGATCGCAGAGTTGCAGTCGGACTCCTTGATGGCCTGGATCTCTTCGTCCTCAACGGAGGCGTTGATCGAGTTGTAGACGACCCGTTCGGCGAGACCGACTTCCTGAGCGTGCTTTACCGCCGCGACCTTAACATCGGCTTCGGTGGAGTCCACGATGATGGGTGCGTCGGTGACGTCGGCTACCCAATCTAGGTATCGGATGATGGCCTCTTCCGACTCACCCATGATGTGGGCCATCATCGGGTTACCGGTCTCATCGGCGAGCTCCTCTTCCATCTTGATGAGATCCTCGGCGGCCTCCTCGTCGAAGATCCCCTTGTCCTCGTCCTTCACGATCTTGTGTCCGGCGTAGAAGATGGTTCCGGCCAGCACAGTCGGGTACTCACCGGGCTGGCCACCGACCTTCACACCGCAAATGTCGCACACTTTCTGCTCCTTACCAGGGTAGTAGAACAACGGTCCAACACCCCCAAGGTTATCACCTGAACGCTACTCCCAGCAGGATGTAAAGCATACACAGGTACAGCCCGATCACCAGACCGTAAAGGATCCCCACGTCTCGACCGATCCTCTTGCCGAAGCGCTGGTAAACTTCACCCCACACGAAGTCCAGGCGACGCTCGATCTCGTCCAAGCGTGAGTGGATCTCGCGGATGTCGTCTTCCGGTGCGACCATTTTGGGGACGGATTCATCTTCCGCCAACATGACTGCCCCCTTAGACGCCTCCCAGGACGACCATCGGCAGGAACAGGAAGATCGTACCTGAGATGATACCTATCAACAATCCCATCGTGCGTCCTGACAGGTAGCCTGCCATGTACCGCTGCATGGCGCCGATACTCTTCACTCCGACTCGCACGTCGTTGATGCGGTACTCCACGGTCACGGTCTCCGCGGATACAGGCATCCCAACGACTTCCGCGAGTTCTTCCTCTTCCTCCTCCTCGAGTGAGATTGTCATCGGACCCTCCTCGTATGCTCCTGGATCCTTCTCCACGCACTCCTCGATCGCCTTGACGATCTCGTCAACGTCCTCAACGTCGATGAGGTCGACGAGCTCCACGATCTGGTCCCGGTAACGCTCAACGGCCTCCTCCGGGAGGTTCTCCAGGTACGGGATGGCACCCTCTGCCCCGATGATCTCTCCGGAATTCGGATCGACACCGTTCTCATACATAGCCTTGAAGCACTGACCCGTGAGGTGGCCGGTTACCTCAGCACCACAGAGCACGCAAAACCTGATGTTCGGGTTGGAGATGACGTTGGCTACAACCTTCTCAATTCCGATGTTCTCGGTCTTGCAGGGACCGGCGATGGCTACCTTGTCCTCACCGGCAGCCTTCAGGATGTCTTCCTCGATGTGGGATCCGAGCGTGACTACATGGACGGGAGCTTCAGGATCACCTACGACGTAGTCTCCCTCGACTACGGGCCAACCCTCGGCCGGTTCGGCTTTCTCGGGCACCTCAAGCACCCCCTACGAAAGGGGTTAAAGGCCGAGAAGGCGCAGGGCGTGGAGCTTGTACACGGCCGCGAGGGTGAAAGCTACGAGCGCCACTATCATCGTACCTATGACGAAACCGTGGGTGAAGTTGGTAAGGAAGCTGGCCGTCTCATGTGCACCCTCGCGACCGGGCAGCGTGCCCCAAGTCGTGGTGGATGGGTCCATGGCACGCATCATGTCGTTAACGTATTGATCGAGCTCCTCAACCTTCTCGTACAGCGGCATGACGTCCAGCGTCACCACGTCCTCGCTCCACTCCGCTACGGCCCCGGTCGCGGCATCCATCGCGATCTGGCTCTCCGGGTCGATGAGCACGATCGCCAAGGTACCTCACCCCTTACTCGCCCTTGGGTACGATTCCGGTCCACACTACGTCCGCAGCGTCACGCTTCGTCAGTTCCCAGAACTTCCAGAAGGTGATCAACCAAGCGGCCGCACCTGCCAGTAGTACCACCGGGTTGGCCGTCGCTAGTCCCGCCACGACTGTGCAGAGAGATCCGCACTCCGCGCCCAACCACAGCGTTCGATCCTGCGTCTCGCTGGGTCCGAGACACGCGTTGAACGGGTGCAACAGCGAGATAGCGCAGATCACCCAGAGGACGGCGATAAGACCTGTCGTGATCACCTTGGAGTACACCGCGGACCACGTGAAGTCACCGGCGACGGCTGCCATGAGACAGATCAGCGCCAGCGTTCCGGACGCTACGATCTCGGTGCTACAACGCTCCATCACCGGGATCTTCATCTTGATCACGCGGCGGTCCAGGATGCCGAGCAGCGCTCCAACGCCGGCACCGATGACGGTTCCGATTATTGCCGCCGCCCATGCGGGCATGATGTTACCGGATAGCGCCGCCGCCAGGATCGCGGCGACGGATCCACCACCGAGTCCCATGAAACCGATAGAAGGCACTCCTGTACCCAGTCCGTAGCCCGCGACCCTCCTAACCGCGTCGGCACCCCAGGCCACCACCGGAATCACTGCCAACGCCGGAATCAACGGGTGGACCCAAGCGAAAGCGGCACCGAGTATTCCGCAGATCAGACCGGCCGTCATCAGTTTCAAGGGCGAGATCGCCACGGCGACTTCGGCCTCTTCCTCCTCACCGCCCGGTGCTACGGCGGAGATAAGGAGTGTGCGCAGGATCAAGGTCCCTCACACTCCCCCATTACATAACAGTCGAGAGGTAATACGCGATCAAGGACGCCACTATACCGAACACTAAGGAACATACGACCGCCTTCGGAAGCCTAGTGAACTTCGGGTCATGGTAACCCTCGATCGTACCTCCGATGTTGTACGACGCCAGCACCGCGTTCGCGTAGAAGAAGCCCATGGCCAGTACTCCGGCCAGCGCCGCGCTCATCCCGAGCACCTTGTAGAGTGCGTAGTACACCATCGCACCGCCGGAACCTCCGAGCAGTCCTCCGAAGATCCCGCTCACGAAGCTGACCGTCGGGATTCCATGACCCTCCGTACCTGGCGTGACGTACGCCTCCTGGTCCCAGCCAGTGATCGGGTCCTTGTCGACCTTGGCGGAGCACGGTGGACAACCGACGCCGTAGACGTAGATGAAGTTACCCACCATCATAGTGATGGCCATCATCGTGGCGGCTCCGAGGGCACCGTTCCACAGGATCACTAGGAACGGCTTCTGGCTCATAGCCGCCGCCGTGATGAGTCCGGTCAGTCCGGATCCCGCCGCCAGCTGGGTGGTACCCGTACCAACTCCAGTCGCCGTCGCCATCGCGGCCGGAGCGCCTCCCACCGGCACGTAGTGTACACCGACGTTCACCATGATACTACCCAACGTGATCAGGACCAGCACCGCGAACAGCTTGTTCACGGACGTCCAGAAGTGTCCGAAGGCTGCCAGTATCGTCGCCACGGCGATCAGGGATAGGGCGATCCCGAACCCTCGAGCGTTCAGCTTGGCGGACTCACCCAACGCGGGGTCCCCCTTACACTGGGTCGCAGATTTCGTCCATCTCGACATCCTCGTAGGTACCGTAGCTCTCGCGGGCCTTCTTCTCCACGCGGTTACTCACGATCAGGCAGCTGAGCGTGACTAGACCCATAGCGATCACGGCGCCCCACTGTCCGAACAGGCCAGCCCAGGTGCTGAAGAACACCACCAGACCGAAACACAGGCCGGTGAGCGGGTTACCGAACTTGGCGCAGAAGTAGACGCTGTCCATCGAGTTCCGGATTCCGGTCTCGGCCTTCCGTGTGATGTTACCGTGAGCGGCTACGGGGACTCCGCCTCCGAACGGGTAGTGCTGGTATAAGCGCTCGGCACCGTAGTGTACGTCTCCCGTAGAAGACCCGATCGCGCCGACCGTTACACCCCACAGTGCGGCCAGTAGCGGAAGTGGGAACGGATGTTTTAGGAGCGCCCATTGGATGTAAGCCAGCGATACTATCGCGAAGGTCGCGATACCTCCGAAACCCGCGATCGGCCCGAGGTGTGAGAGTACGACGTCCAGGTAGATTGGGTGTCCGAACTCGGCCGCGCTCGCCATTCTACCCAAGTGGGACGTAGTCGCGAACACCATGTGAATTAGCGCGTTCACACCGACACCTACCGCCGCGGCGGCCAGGAACGGAAGCCCGAACTTTGTCATCATCACCCAAGTTACCGTACCGGCGATCGCTCCGTACAGCATGTAGGAAACAGGTTCTCCCGAGATCGCCTTGTTGAAGTATCTGTGGAAGTTCATCATCTGCGGAGCTAGCTGGACCTGCGAGTTCGGGTTGGACTGGGACCCCACGTCCGACTCGGCGTCCTCGAACGCTCCGGCTACGGTGGCCAGCGCGCCCATCGCGGCCGCTAAACCGATCTCGGTGAACCCTACCAAGGACGTAACCCCCTAAACTCGAGTTGAGAACCACGGAAATGAACTCACGTTAAGGGTGCTGAAACGATTTCGCATGTGCTCTCGGTCTAAAAAATGTTGTGAAATTAGGACGGGGTGTGGGCGTTACTCCGCCGGTATGATGAGGTCTCGCTCGCCTGCGGGTTCGAATTCTCGTAGTGCGCCCTTCGCGAACTCTTTTCTCGGTTCTGTGAAGTCGAAGACTAGGTTCTCGTCGGCGAACGCTACCTTGATCACCGGATGGGCGCAGAACGCGTCGCCTCGTGCCGCGTGCGCTGCTTGCACGATACCGGCGTACTCGCCCAGGTGACCCACGTTCATAGCGTAGTTCGGGTAGTTCGGACCACGCAGTTCGAGCGGCAGTCCCTCGTCGCTCCTCACGCTCAGAGTGTTGGCGGCACCGCACTGGTCCTGCAAGTCGTACCCGTAGAACCCTAGACGACCATGACCCTCTTTGTGCGTGATCTGCGATAGGTACCAACCGTTGAGGCCAGCCTGCGCGTGACCTGTCGCGAACGATACACTACAACCCGCGGCAGCAGCACAGACCGCAGCCCGCTGTGAACCACCGAAGTGCGTCTCCATAGCCGCCGGGTACCTCTCGTACTGCTCCAAACCGTACAGAGTCACCTCGGTCGCGACGTCCTTCACCACGTCCATACTCGGGTCAGCCTCGGCGAGCCCGTACTTGTCCTCGACGTACTCAAGACCGTAGTACACGTAATCGTCAAGGATATTATCCGTGTACACGGCCGTTGCATACTGTGTGAAGCCGACTCCTCCCGACATGTAGGATCCTAGCCAGATCTGGTCGTAAAGCATCGCTCCGGCGGCGATCACCTCGAGAGCGACCTTGGCAGGATCATCCGGGTACTTCCTCATAGTCTGTACACAATCAGCCAGCACGCCGAACGGGATACCACCAGGCTCGTTCTCACCACGAGCCCGCCGCGCAGGCAACATCTCACCCATGTTGATCACTTCGGCGTGCTTGCTCGCGAACGCGAAGTCCGACACGGCAGCTTCTCCGGCCGCGATCTTGTACGCACAGATGAACGACATCGCGATCTGCATCGCGGCCCATCGGTACATTGTCGCTCCGTCACAGACGTGACCCACGATCGTCGGCATGCGGCAGACCTGGTACGTCCGGTTACCGATCGCCTTGATCAACTGTTCGGCCTGCTCCTCCGGGAACAGCTTCTCGATGTCGATCAGGAACTTGTCGTCGATCTCGTCGGCGAGCTCGAGGTCACCCGTGATGATCTTGGCGTAGCAGTCCCAGGTCAGACCCGGGTGGATCTCCACCATGTGCTCTTGAACGACCGCACCACCAGGTAGCGCGTGGTTCAGGGTCTCCATATACTCGTTAATTGTCTCCGGGGTTACCTCCTTACCCAGTCGGCGCTCCAACACGCGGTGAGCGGTGTCCATTCCGACGATGACGGTACGGCGGATGTCGTCCCACATCTGCTGCATTGCGGCATTGTTCACGAAGTGCAGGTCGTCACCCTCGACGAACACGTCCGTGCCGGAGACCTGGTACGACATGAGCTTGCGCTGGCCGAGTGGAACACCGATGTCCGGGTTGTAGTGCGGAACTCCACGCTCCTCGGCGATCTTGTCGGCCCACTCCTTGAACTCCTTCTTACGTTCGGACTGCTCCCAACCGCCGAAGATGTAGAACTTAGTGTACTTTTCCTCGGGACTCTCCTCGAACTTCTCCTTGAGCGCCTTCATGAAGAGCTTCTCCTCAGCCGAGGACATCGTGATCCTCCCCGACCGGATGGTAGGTCGAGAACGTTATAAGCGTTTCCAAAATACTTCATGGTTGTTCCGTATGAGCATGTGTGAGTGGGAATTACTTACCTTCTGCCTTTTCTGGCCGATAACCTGCCAGTGTGCGCAGCTCGTGGATCCGCTGGACGACCTGTAAGAGTTCTTCGTCTTCCCTGTACGGGGTACCGTCTATACGGTAGATCGTCGTGCGCTCCTTCAGGTCGTCCTCATCGGCCGGCGCACCTACGGGAATCGGCTCGTCGAGCTCGATACCAACTTGATCCTTGACGTACTCGACCTCGCCCGTCTCCTCGTTCAAGCGGTAACGACGTAGGGCGTCGAACATGAGGCCGTTCTCGTCCAGTCGGAGGGAATGTCCGTGCACGGTCGCTCCTCGAACGCCGGACCTGGCCGGGTCGAAGATCTCGGTCTCGAGGAGCTCCTTGGCGATCTTCTCAAGGTCGCGCTCACGGACCTCGATGATCTGTCGACCGGACAGGGTTCCGGTGTCGACTCCGCGGTAGCGCCACATGTACATACGGGCGCGGATGTACGGGTGGATAGGTGCGAAGTAGACGGAGTCTGCGAACTGGATGTATCGGATTCGGTCGCCGGCCTTGGCGCCCTCCGTCGGCTCGACGAGCTCGCGGATCGGACACTCGGGCTCCTCCATCTCCTCCAGCGGCGGGTGCACACTCGGATACTCTTCACCTGGCTCGCGGTGACCCATCAGCCGGACGATGTCTTCGTCCGGGATCTCACGGAGCTTCTTTAATTCATAATTCGGGTTCACGTACTTGCGACGGTTTTCGGCTACGTCGGTCTCACCTGGATAGAACTGAGCTTTCTCAGCCATCTCCTCCTTCAAACCCATGATATCGGCCCCCCGGGTGTAAGTACTGGGTCATTTTAAAGGGATTTCGACCGAGGCTGGGTTATCCACGAACGGTACTCGGAAGAGGACGCAATAACACGATGACCGTGAGAAGTAATAAGTCACCGAGACCTCCGACGGGCGTAACGTAAGGCGCGTCTGACCTTGCGGACGATCTCGTTGATCTTGTCCGAGGGGACGGTCTCTCCTCGGATCACACCGGTGACGATCTCGACCACCTCCCCTACCGTTTCGGGCTCCGGTGGTTCCACGATGCGGGTACGGCACCCTACCTCGGCGAAGTCCTCGAAGTCCACGGGGGTCTGACACACTATGACCGCGGGGATGTCGCAGTGTTTGAGGATTAGCCGGGCTTTCCACACGATGTGTTGTTTGACGTTACCGAGGTGAATCACGGCGACCTCGTGCCGGTTAATGCGCTCGATCTCCTCAGGTTCTATCCCCATCGTGGCACCCGTCCGAACGGGAGCTTCGGCCGGGACGCCGGATCCAGCGTTGAGTACCAGGACGCTCGTATGAATCCCGGCTTCTCGGAGGGCGTAGGTGATCTCGCACACGGGTTTGGTGATGTGTCGGGAGCCGGGCGACATCGCGACGGCGACAACCTCGGTGATCTCTGTCTCGGCTATGGTACCCCGCTGCGCCAGACTACCACCTTTGCCCATCCCCATAGCGGCTCGGCAGTCGACGGCGTAGGTCTCGCGGCCCACTCGCGAGGTTAGTCCTCCCCCTTCTTCTTGAGGACGGAGACCCTGTCGGCCAGCCGGGCTCGAGGCTCGACGAGTCCCAGGAGACGTTTGTCGAGCTTCTTGACACCCTCCTCGCCGAACTTCAGGTAGTCGGTAACGGTGGGTCTGTGTCGGGTGAACCTCCCAACCTGAACCTCGAAGTCGCAGGGCAGGATCTCACGACAGATCTCCTCGATCTCTTCGACGATGTCATCGAGTCGGTCTTCGTCCTCGATCTCGACGATGATCTGTCCCGTCTGGATCTTCATTGGGACCTTCTCGCCGTGAACCTCGATCGGACGTCTTTCCGGGTGCTTGACCGGTTTACCGCGAGCGGGTCCGAAGGGGACCGCCTTGGGGAGTCCCGGACCGTGGATCACGATGCGTCCGATACCCTCGACACTCTCCAGCAGTCCGTTCAGGAGCTTCTCCGTGGTAGCCGCGCTGAGCAGGCGTTGCGGGAATATCTGCACCTCGGGCTTTGCTCCTTCAGGGATCTTGCGCTCCAACATGCGTGGACGCTCCTTCTCCGACAAGGCCGTTCCCCCTTTCGTTATGGGTTACGAAACGATATCGCGGGCGGGGCGTTGTTATGAAGGGAGGAGCTTAACGCTTCGCCTCCTCCGCGGCGGCCTCAATGATGTACTTCATCGGTTCCCGGAACTCGTCGATCTCACCGAACACGTCACCGATCAGCTTGCTGGTGACCTCCGGACTGAACATTTGAGTACCGGCGTCCAGGGCCATCGCCGCCGCCACGGGCGGAATCGCGAAGCCCTTGGAGTGCCTGGTCACGATGTGGTTACCGTGGAAGATACCCGGGCCACCTCCCCCGTAAATCGAGTGGCTGAAGAAGCTGAATCCAACCGCAGTACCCTCGGCTCGTCCGAAGTCGACACCGGGTAATCCGGTCTCGTACTCGAGCAGGTCGTTGTAGTACAAGATCGTCGCACTGACACCCTGAGCCGCTCGGGCGGCACCCTGGTTGACCATGACTGCGGCCACGAGTCCGGCGGCGGCGTAGGCGTTCCAGAGATCCATGTCGTTGGCCTTGTACACCTTGAACCCGGACGGGAGTTCCTCCTTAACCTCGATCACACCGTCCTCGAGTGCACGCTCGACGACTTCGCGGACGACGGTGCCCACCGTACCCTCCTTACCGTGCTTCTTAACGATGTCGTACACCATGTTGTCCGCGTTCAGACCCTGGTAAGCGTAACCTAGCAGGTGCAGGCGCTCGAACGGACCGAGGGCGTCACCCATTTCGAACATCGCGGTCTGCTCGAGCGTCGCGGCCAGACACACGGCCTGCATGGCGTTCTTCCTGGTCGCGGCCACGACGTGGTTCACCATGATGTTACGTAGGGCGTAGCCGACACCCTCCTGCTTCATCGGCACGTCCAGCATCGAGGCGACGTTGCCGCCGAAGTAGTCGATCGTCTGCGGGTAGCGACCGAAGACGGCCGCCTTGACCATATTAGCGTCCCACATGTCGACCTCGCAGACGTCGATGATCGCGTGCACGACCGCCATACCAGCTTGCAGGGTACCGGAATACGGGTCGGCCATGACCTTCACACGCTCGGACGGGAGCTGCACGAGGAGACGCTTACCGTCGTACATGGGCTCCACGTTCGTGTCGTCGTCCTCGTACACGCGGATCATCTTTTCGACTTCGTCCGCGATCGCCTCGGCGTTGTCCACGACGTCAACGTCCATCTCGCGGCCCGGGATCTTCATCCCTTTGCCGCCGACGGTCGCGTTCTGTAGGGCGTTCTCGACACCCTCGAGGTCGATCGCGACGGTACGCTTGATGTCGTTCACGATACTCTGAATGGCCTCATTGCGCATCGGTGATAGAACCTCAATGGGAACTTCTTCGGCTACGCAGTTACCTCGATCGTCGTACAAATCGACCGTGTCCTTATTCTCGCGCGCCATAAGCAGGCCCCCACAACTCTGCAGGACTGCAGCTTTAAAGGGTTTCCTTATTCACCGGACCGCCGACCGTGTTATCAAGTGGGAGCGCGGGGGCGCGCACCCGGGGCCACCTAATTAACCCTCAGGTAGGTCGGTCACGACCGGGGGTGAGACCTCGCCTGCCCTCGCGGACGTTGGTGGACGACCTGGGGTGGACTGTGGTGGGTTCTGCCGGTATTGTTACTTCCGTGGGGTGAACTGGGGGGAAAGACGCCCTTTCGGCTGCAAGAACTGTCCACCCGGATCCCCCGGATGTGACTACTGCGGTCGAAGCGTGTGGGAGGACAACGGACCCTTTCGCCCTCCCGGGGTCGTGCTACAGGAGGTGGGAATGACCCTCGGGTTCCGACAGGAGCGGGAGGTGACCGTGAGCGGCGGTGGAGACATCAGCAACTATCCGTGGCTGCGGGAGCTCGTGGCGAGCTTGAGGGACCTCGGGATTCGGAGCGTGCAGCTCGGGTATACGAGCGGGAAAGGGTTCGAGGACCCGGAGGAAGTTGAAGAGCTGTGCGGTCTAGGAGTGCGGTCCGTCTCGTACACCGTATTCGCGTGGGATCCGGAGCTCCGGCGGGAGTGGATGGGAGATCGGTCTCCCGAGGCCTCGCTCGCGTGCCTTGAGGTGTTCGCGGATCGGTGCGAGGAGGTGATGGTGGCGGCCGTCCTGATCCCGGGTGTGAACGACGGGGACGTCCTGTGGGAGACGTGTGAGCGACTGGAAGAGCTCAGGATCGACGCGCTCCTCCTGATGCGGTTAGGAACGAGGGAGGAACACGGAATCATTCTGGGAAACTCCCCAGTACTGAACGTAGAACCTCACTCCTTGGACGAGTTCAAGCGGATCGTGACGGAAATACACGAGGAGTTCCCGTTCCGGGTCACGGGGACGCCGTTGTGGGATCCAGAAACGGGCGCCCCGTTCGCGCTCAGGACGCTGGGAGAGGAGCTCCGGGAGCTGCTCCCACCTGTCGAAGTCGAGTGTTCGTTGATTACCGGAAGGATTGCGGCCCCCCTGATCCGCGAGGTATTCCGACACGTGGAGGGTGGGGAGAGGGTAGACGTAGTCCCGGTCGAGAAGGACGTGGCGTGCCTAATCACGGAGAAGGACCTGGAACGGTTGGACGTCTCCTCGTTAAAGCGAACCGTAGTACTTCCCGGAAGGGCGCTCGTTCACGACGCACGGGCGGAGGAATTGTTAAAACGTGACGGTTTCGGGAGGGTCGTGTTGCGAGGTCCCGACCGTCTCACGCTCGACGGCGAAGCGAGCTGTGAGGTGGATAGGGAGGAGGTGCTGGAGTTCGAGTTGAACGCGTTCCGCGACCTCATCAACACTGTTAACATTCTGGGGGAGTGAAACTTGGACCACGACGCAGTAGCGATGCTTATGGAAGTGCGGGCTGATCTAAAGGAAGTAAAGGCGCTGTACCAGCGACTCGCCAGGATCATTCGGCAGGCGGGCCTCACGAACGATTACGAATACATCATCTCGACGGCAGCTGCGCTATTGGTGCACGACAAGTACGAGAAGGCTCGGGAGGTGCTTTCGAGTCTGAAGAACCCGCGGGAAGGTGCGATGCTCACCATGGCCGCCCTGCGGGAGGCCAGCTTGCTGGACGAGATCCTGGGAAAGCATACCGTAGAACCAGCCGAACTCGTCGTGGACGGAGTGGGCTCGTTCGACGAGGCCTTGAAGAAGCTGGACGAGTACCTAGTAGGTGTAGGTGAAGTGCGGCGCCAACCCGGTCCGGACATGTCGTACCTCAGGGCCACGGACGGGGCGATCTCCAACCACCTGCTAGGCCGCACGGTCGGTTACACCCTGAACACCACGCCGCGAGATTACGCCGAGTTCGTGGAGAACTCCGTCCACGCGTTCGCGTACGCGAGGTTACTCCCATCCCATCAGTGGCGCGTGAGGCTCTCCCTCGAACCTTACGTGACGAACCCGTTGTCCCCTCCCTCGCTGATGCGCATGTTGGAGCTCGTGGACGAGTTACGTGACCCGGAGCTCGTGATGTCCGAACTGGACGTCTCGGAGAACACGTTCCTACGTTACTACAAGACGCTGGTCCGGTACCTGTTGGTACATCCCGATCACGAGATCTGCGAGCCGACCGAACTAGGCGAGCGGGCGTTGGACGACGAGGAGGTGCTAGCGGAGATAGTGTTGAAGCGTGGTTTCTGGGCGATTCTCAGCAAGCACCCGAACGGTGGCTCCGTGGCCGAGAAGCTGGCCAAGCGGAGCGTCGTGAATCGGAAGATGAAATGGAAGGACGAAGTCGACATTAGCCTCCTCGTGGACGCCGCGTCCGACGTCGATCGGGCTGAAGCCGAGCTCCCTATGGTCCTAGCCATACACGCCAAGGAACTCTCGACGGTCCACCTGGCGGCCAGGGCCGGGGTCTCGACCGGAGTCGCGGCGGAGGTGCTCTACGAGCACTTCCCGGATCAGGACTGGGAAGGAGAGCGGTTCGGGCTATGAGAACCTGGAAGATCCGAGTCCGCGGTATCGTTCAGGGCGTCGGCTTCCGCCCCTTCGTGTACCGTCTCTGCACGGAGATGGAGCTCGACGGCCACGTGCGCAACTTAGGATCCGAGGTGGAGATCGTAGTCAGGGCGACGCGCAGCGAACTCGAGGAACTGATCCACAGGCTTAAGGAGGAACACCCACCGCTCGCCCGGGTACGCGAAATACACGTGGAGGAAACGGAAGAGAACGTAGGTCCGGGCTTCCGAATCGTCGAGAGCGAAGAATCCAAGGACGTCGAGCTGCAGATCCCCCCGGACGCGCCGGTGTGCGAGGAATGCCTGGAGGAAATTTTCGACCCGAAAAGCCGCAGGTACCTCTACCCGTTCACTGGATGCACCAACTGCGGCCCCCGGTTCACTATCATTGAAGGAATCCCGTACGACCGCGAGAACACAACGATGGTGGATTTCCCGCTCTGCGAGAAGTGCCGCCGCGAGTTCGAAGACCCGGAGGACCGACGGTACCACGCTCAGGTGGTCTGCTGCCCCCGCTGCGGTCCTAGGTACCGACTCCTCAACTCGGACGGTGAAGTCGTCGAGTGGGAGGAGCTCGAGGCGATCCGCGAGGCTTGTAGGCTCATCGAAGAGGGGAAGATAGTCGCCATCAAGGGGATCGGTGGGTTCCATCTCGCCTGCAAGACCACCGAAGACGAACCAGTCGCCGAGCTACGTGAGAGATTAGGACGTCCTCAACAGCCTTTCGCCGTCATGTCCGGATCCTTAGACGATGTCCGCACCTTCGCCGAAGTGGACGGGACCGCGGAGGACCTCCTGACCGAACCGTCCCGGCCCATCGTCGTCCTACATAAGAAGGAACCTTTCCCCCTCTCCGAACTGGTGGCACCCGACCTGCACACGGTCGGTGTCATGCTCCCTTACACGGGTCTACACCACATCATGTTCGAACGATTCCTGGACGAGCCGGCGATCATCATGACCTCAGCTAACCCACCGGGCGAACCCATGGCGATCCGCAACTCCGACGCCCTGAGGCGCCTCCGCGGGATCGCAGATTACTACCTGATCCACGACCGACGTATCGCCGCACGATGCGACGACTCCGTGGTGCGCGTCCTAGACGGACCACGACCCCTGCGACGCTCCCGTGGGTACGTACCGGAGCCGATCGAGATCGACTGGGCGCCGGACGACCTCACCGTCGTAGCGGTCGGGCCCGAGCTCGACGTGACTGCCTGCGTACTGCATCGAGGGAAGGCATACCTAACTCAGCACATCGGGAACACGTCTAAGGCACAAACGATCGATTTCCTCCAGGAGACGGTCGAACGGTTCCTGCGACTGCTCCGATTGGACTGGAACGACGTCGACGCGGTTGCGTGCGACCTGCATCCGTCGTTCGCCACCACGGGACTCGCAAAACGATGGTCCGAGGAGCACGACCTGGAACTGGTCCGCGTACAGCATCACCACGCGCACGCCCTCGCATGCCTCGCGGAGCACGGGTTCGACCCGACCGAGGAACCCGCGATCGCCGCCGTGATGGACGGGTACGGGTACGGAGACGACGGAAGCGCATGGGGCGGCGAGATCCTGTACGTGGACGGGAACGGGTACGAGCGGATAGGGCACTTGGAACCCGTGCCCATGCCTGGCGGGGACGCCGCCACGTACCGGCCTCTCAGAATGACGGTCGCGCACTTACGAGCGGCAGGGTGGTCGGAGGAAGATATCCACGAGTTCCTACTCCGGAAGCTCGAGGAATGGCCTCAAGCCCTGAAACACGGCGAGCGGGAGGTCGAAGTGATCCTGCACCAGATAGAGCACCCGACGATCGAGACGACGAGCGCCGGTCGGTTCCTCGACGCCGTCAGCGCGGCTCTAGGGATATGTCACGAACGGACCTACGAGGGAGAGCCCGCGATGAAGCTCGAGGCCGTCGCGGTTCATGTCGATCACGCGCCCGAACCGGACGTCGACATCCGAGACGGGATTGTGCGCGTCTCGAGCGTCGTGGCCCGGGCCGCGGAAACCGGAGACCGACGGTACGCCCTCACCGCACACCGCGCTCTGGTCAAGGGATTCGCCGAAGTGATAAGTGAGCACCGGGACCGGGAACCCATCACGATCACGGGAGGAGTATTCAACAACGAATTGATCACCAGAGGGTTCCGGGAGCTTTACGGGGCGGACCTCCTGGAACACCACGAGGTTCCCTCGGGTGACGGGGGCGTTTCCCTGGGACAGGTCGTAGCCGCGGTCCTGGAACTCCGATGATTCCTCGACGGTTTCGCCCGGCACCCCTCCCGAATTACACCGCCGGTCCAGGCCGAGGAACCCTCGCCCGATGGTATTCGCGCGCCGCTGTTCTCCCCTGAAGACGTTCGAGCAGTGTCAAACAGTACCAGGGTGGCCACGGGCTGAGCATCTCCAGGAGAACGTCGCGGAACTCGCCGGTGGACCGCCCGAGAAGCATCTTGAGGAGCTCTCTACCACCCCTCGGCCTGGAGTACGTCCGCAGTGGGTCGAACGGCGTTCCCGTCAGTATCCTACCAACCTTGCGAAGGATCTCACCCGCTAGTCCGAGGGCTTCCTCGAGGTCGCCCTCGAACCGGGTCAGGAGCGCCGCGAGCGCCCTCCGAACGGCACGCGCGACGAACCATTTGGCCTTCCGGTGTTCGGTCAGCCGTGGGGCGGCCCTGCGTACCTCCCACAGCCACGCTTCAAGGAACCGAACACTCTCGTTCTCGGACTTGCCCAGGTAGATGGTGCGGCCACGCTCGCCCTTCCGCGGCTTCCACCTGGCCTCGTAGTACGGCCCATACACCTTCCCGTTCACCGACCGGTACGACGCACCCAAGAACGGGAGCACTCCGCGTCTCACGGTTTCGAGGAGCACGCGTAGGACCCGGGCTTGTTCGACGGGATCCCGAGGCGGCTTGGGGACTCGGATACGTTCCGGCGCCCGGACGGGCGTGGCGTCGGGACGGGCTGTGGGTGATCCGGCCATCGGCCGTTCCCCCACGTGCCGCTCCACGCGCGGTCGGTTAAATTCTTTACGTTACAGACGCACAAACAGTGGGAGTGCGACCGGCTCTGCCACAGAGTTGTGCGACTGCTCATCTACAGATCTAAACAGAAGTCTAGGAAGGAAACAGAACGGAAGCGGTCGGTTGGGTCCCGCACTCGTCACCGATCTGCGGGAAACCGTATCGGGAGCGCTCCTCATCCCAGGTTTTACGGGATATTTGCCCACCCACGTACTAAGATTCGTCTCAGGAAACCCAACCTTATCTGGCTTCCACCCACCTTCCCGGCGCCTAAGCTAGTTCCGTCAACCTTTTGACGTGCGAGTTGGTGGGGTACCCGACACGCTCGGCGTCGCGGGTCGGGTTTCCATAAATCGGTGGGGCGGATCTTAGTTGTCGAAAAACGTGCTTCGGGACCGAGGCCAAGGAGTAGTCGAGTACTTATTACTGGCCGCTGCTATCTGTGTATGGGCCTTCTTGGAGATATCAGTCCTCTGGTGGGTAATGGCCAAAGACGCGGGTCGTGCGGCTCAGGAGGCCGCCAGGATGGCTGCTGAGATGGCACGACAAAAAGGTATTGAGATGGCCGAGAAATACGCCAGCGCCATCACGTGACCGAATTGTTTTTCCCGCAAGTAAATCGAGTTTTTGAACCCCTCACGGACGTTAACTCGATGTTTGATACTACGGTTTATGCATGGTCGTTGGAGAGCCATGCGTAAACGATATTATAAATTTTTGACGATAATGCGCTGTATTTGCATAGACCATGCGATAATACTCATATAATTTACTCACTAATATCGTGTTGTCTATGTACTATATTGCAATTTTCATGCACGGGTAATACGTAAATCGTATGATCATGAAAATACGATTATGTTTCCAAATTAACAAGACATAGAACGAGAGTGTTGAGGGATGAGGAAGAGTACTCAGAAAATATCCAGTAGGGACGAGCCGAAGTCCCCTAGGAAACTCGTGAGACCGACGACCGCTTGTAACGGGCTGGTGGCGGTTTCTAGTACGTCCAACATTTGGCCCAGCGCGTCGGAGTCGAGCTCGCCGCTAAGCGCGTACTCCGAGATCTGTTGGACCCAACCCAAGATCTGGTCTAACGGAAAGATCCCGTAGAATATCTCCAGCAGGTACGCTAGGATCTGGTACAGTAGGTCCAGTATATCGGACGGTACGTTCCCGTCGAGCCAGTTCACGAGGTCCAGTAGCTGCGAGAGTTCCGATTGATCCATGTCGATAGTCGTCGGATCATCACCAACGAGAAGGTCCACCCGACCTTCCTGAGTGTCCACGACCATGTACGGATCGTCCTCCGAGCCCAACACCAGTGTAGGATCAGAAGCGCTTGAATCCGATGACGGGTCGACTGACCCAAAGTTCCAGGCGTCCGACGTTGGAGAACTCGAGGAAGGGTCGTCTAGGTAGTGGTCCTCATCCACGTAGTAGTAACTGTCGTTATCGTTCACGATCTCGTTTATGACTTCGCTTTCTTCGCTGACGTCTATATCTTCGATGTTCACGTCACCACTCGGGTCGTCATCAACAACGTTCACGTCGACGTCAGGGTTAGATTCCGAGACGTTCTCCACATCAGAAACCGATTCAGACGTCGAATCTTGGACCTGCTCCGTGCTCTGATCGAAGTCGAGATCCTGGTATTGATCGTTGTACTGTGTCGCGTTCGATTCACTACTCGATTCGCTGAACGATTCACTGTTCGAATCCAGATCGGCGTCCAAGTCGGATTCAGCCATACTAACGTTCGTGTTGGACACGTCGACGTCTGTATCGTCGTAGGACAGGATGTTCTCAATATCATCCTCATGGTCAGCATGGTCAGTCTGATGGTCAGGATCGGATCCTCCGGACTGATCGGAACCGTCCGACTCTCCGTCAAGTTCGATGTCGGGTACTTCGAGCCCATCATCCGATCCGTCGTCTATTTCGGACAGATCGAAAAGATCGTCACCTTTACCGTCGTTGCCCACGTCGTGGGATTTACCACCGTCGTCGCCACCCAACGGAAAACCCCCCTAACGCACGGCACGTCGGAGTCGATCGCCCCCGACAGTTGTATAACCTCGAGAAAAATAAATGTAACTGTTTCCGGTCCCGCTCGTCCTCGGTTCGAGGCGCGCTCACCCCCGTGTCCCCGCTCATCGCGCCCCAACGGCGCTCTGCCATAGCTCAGTCCGATCATCGCCGCTTAGGCACTAGCCTGGCCTCTTTCACGATTAACTCGCCCGAGAAACCATCCCATCGCTTTTCAACGCGTTCTAGGACTATCCTACGTTCGAAAAGTGGGGCATCCAAGACTAGAGTCTCGTATTCACCCCCTTCACCAGCCGGGTGGACCCGGTAATCCTCGTACAACCGTCGGACGTCCTCGATGAAGTCCCGATCGATCCTACGGCCTAACCAGGACTCGTCCATACCGGCCGCCGATACTCCGATCACGACCACCTCGAAACCGCATTTTACCAGGATCTCGAGCTCCTCGAACGGGTCCATACCCCACAACGGATGCACGTGTTCGATCCCGAGTTCCTCGCACAACCTATCGAGCCGTTCCTTCTGATACCTGGACGCGATGGCCCCGGAGACCAGCGCGTCCACGTCGATCTCATCGAGGACGAGGGCCATCTCCTCGATATCGGCCTCATCGTCACGTCCAGACCGTACTTTCAAAGGCTCGAGTCCCAACGCCCGCGCCACCAGCGTACCGAGGCCCGCGTTCGGCACGTGGAACATCATGCTCTCTGAGTCAGACGGTATAACGGTGAGCCCGTACACCAGTTCGTAACCGTCCTCAACCGCCAGGTGTGCGGCCAGCGTAGAGTCCTTACCACCACTAAGCAGCGCTACCGCCCTCAACCACTCGTCCCCCGGGTCTTGATGGACCCTTTTGACGAGCGGCAGCCCTTAAGCCGATGAAAGGACAAAAGCAGGGTGACCAGAAGGAGGACGTTTCGCGATTGAGACAGGAAATACGTTAGGGACGGTGCCGAAAACGGATTCAAATTATGTAAATCATCGAACTTAAGTGTGAAAGCAACAGGGAAATTAAGTGTGTCAACTAGGGGTGCAAGTCGGGGGTAGAGAGGAATTATAAATGGAAGTATATTTATTAACATTTGAGGTGCAAAAATGTAAGAAAATACGAAAGGCGCCGCGACCATTATGTACGTAACTTTGAGTAAACAATCTAGACTATCGTACACGAAGTGGCGTTTCTTTAGTATAATAACAATGACTAAATAAGTTACAGCTACGGACGCTAAGTAGGATATCTTGATTAGGTCGAGATCCTTGAAGAGGAGTGTCCAGATTCCATATTCACAGTACCAGTTGGAGTGAAACTTGATGAACCTCGAGAATCCTTTCCATGAAATTATCGGGATTAACATATATGGTAGGATGGCTAAGGTGATGACTTTCGGACCTTCTGTTATCAACTCTTTCCTTTTAAGTAATGTAACTGTTAATGCTACGGTTGGGAATATCGGTATTAACTTTACTGGAACGGCTAGCGCGAACCAGTGTAATCCTTTAACCCTTCCAGAGAGTATCTCTCTGACACCTTTGGTCATAAAAGCTGCAGAGAATAAGTCCCAATTCGCTGTTGAATATGTTATTACAGTTGGTGATAATAACATTAAAAGTAGCGACTCTTCTTTGCCTAAAGTGCGAACTAATCTCCAAAATTGATACATTAACGTAGCGTGAGCGATGGCGCAGAACAGAACAAAAGTAAAATAGAATTTGTATAATGGTAATCCAAATACTATTATTAAAATTATGTAAATCGAAGTTGCCACTAGCGTTAGGATCGATAGATTTTTGTTCCGTAAAATGATCCAGTATAGGAAGGATAAGTAGATTGCTCCGAGCAACGGTAATAGCAGTATGGTAAGAGCTTTCTGGTTTACAGGATGTACGGATTTGAGAATAAGAGCTGCGATCATTGAGAGAGTGAAAGTGGCGGCCGGTATCGGTGGGTATTCGAATATGTAATCACGGTACGGTACGATACCGTTGTAGCGTTGGTAATAAATAGGAATCAGCCCTTCAGGAGTGTTATAAACTAGAGGGTCGATGCCTGAAGACCGAAGGTAAACATGAACTGCATCACCTGGTGGTAGGTTGAGAAATGGAACGTGCACTGTTACAGCGGCGAGAAAGGCTACGCAGGCCAGGACGGGCCATTTGACCGGACCGACGTCCGGAGCCAATGACCCCCCCCAATGCGATGATCGCGGCTCAATGCATATTATTTATGCAAGACTAAAAGCTAAAATGGGAATCGGGATCCTCAGCGTTCAGACACCCCGTTTAACCGCCTCGACGATCTCAGAGGCCAGATCCGGGTCACGTTCTACGGCGGTCCCGGTGACGACAGCATCCGCACCCGCCTCGACGATCTCTAAGGCAGTCTCGGGATTCCGGATACCACCGCCCACGATCGTGAACACTCCGGTTCCCGAGACTTTCCGTACCACTTCGGGGGGCACTGGTTCCGGCGCGCCGCTTCCCGCCTCCAGGTACACCGCCTTCATGCCAAGGTGCTTCGCCGCCAGTGCGTGCGCGACGATGATTTCGGTCCGGTCGAACGGGATCACTCGAGCGTCACCGACCACTGAGACGGTCGTTCCCCACTCGCCCACGATCAGGTAGCCAGTCGGGATCGATTCCAGCCCGAACCGTTCCACCAACGGCGCGCCCTTCACCTGCGCCTCGATCAGGTAGTACGTGCTCCGCGAGTTGAGGAGGCTCATGAACAGCACCGCGTCCGCGTTCGGCGCGAGACCTTCCGGACCGTTCGGAAACAGTATCACCGGGACGTCCGCGACCTTCCGGATCGCCTCCACCACCGCCTCTACCTGTGATGTGTGCGCGGTCGAACCGCCGACCATCACCGCATCCGTGCCCGCCTCCACCAGCGGCTCCAGAACCTCTGGGACATCCTCCGGACCAACGTCCACGGGATCGAGTAGTGTGAGGTGACAGGGGGCGCGCTCCCGCAGGTATCCGAACACGCCCATGGTCTAACCGCCTCTCGGCTCCCTGGCCTTTGGTCGTAGTCCCTTGTACCCGCACTTCCTGCACTTCGTGGCGTCCGGTGGGTTCCTCGCGTTACACTTCATACAGATCAGTTTGTTGAAGATCCGAGCCTCCGCCTCCGGGAACTTCGCCATCCGAACACCCCCCGCACGACCTTGCACTCATAGGCTAATTGAGTGACGCCGCTGGCTCGAGTGAACGCCTCCGATTCACGTGTTTGAAGACTGTGGTTAGTTATCACAGGTGACCGTCAACGTCGGTGATGGGGAGGAAGGTTTGCTTCACCCGAAGGATGTACCGGAAAGCGAGCACTCGGCGGCGCGGTTGGCGTGGCATCCACCGACGTGAGATCCTTCGGGTAAGCGGCCGTACCTTACTTCCAATCACGACGTGGCCGAGACTTGTCGGGCCCTAGGAGGTACCGTACGAGGTTTGGGGGAACTCGTCCCAAGCGAGCACCGGGAGATTGTATCCGGGTTAAAGTGTCGGCCATCGACCAGGGTAGTGACGCGATCACTCGCAATCCGGTACGGGGCCGTAACTGGCGGCCCGGGGGCCGGTGGCTCGTTGGAACTATCGTTCGCTATCAGAGTTCGCGCACGGTAGTGCTATGAACCGAAGTCCCCGCAAGTGGTCACCGGGCAGCGAGATCTCGAGAACCTCCGGGATACCAGCACCGTATCGTCACTGGTTACGTAACGATTCGCGGGAGATCGTCACGGGCCGTCCGGAAGGAACTCTTCCTGAGCGCGCACGATCTCGGCGCTCGTCTCGGCCTGTCGGTACGCTTCGAGCCGCTCACGGTTGAGCTCCAGGAAGGCGGGACCCCACTTGAACCGCGAAATGAACCTCTCGGCCTCCCGCCTGAACCCTAGGATGTACAAGGCGGCGGCAAGCGCCTCCACGGTGCTCAGCTTGCAGGGTTTACCGTAATTGACGGGGTTGGCCGCGATCAGGTAGGGGAGGATCCTGCGCCGGCAGCGTCGTCTGAGCGGTCAGAAGTACCTGTGGACGTGTTCCCAGGAGCAGTCCACGGCAACGAGTCCGCTCCCTAGGACGGCGTCGCGATCCTCGCGGGAGAGGGCCTTCTCCACGGTAGGATCCAGGACGACGGCACCGGTGGGCACGTCCGATGGACGTCTCACGAGCTCGACGAGACCCATACGATGGGCCCGTAGGGCCGTGCAGGCTTTCGGGTCGCAGTCGCGGGTGTGGAGGACGATCAGGCGCGGGGTTCGCCCACTATCACCGGTACGCGTAGGGCGGGGCTCCTGTACGGGCTCGTCTCCCGGACGATCACCTCGACCCTGTAGTTCCTGTCCTCGAGCCATCGTCGGACGTCCTCCTCCTGCCCCGGATAGTGGTAGGCGGAGATCAGGAGGACGGGGGCGTATTCCTCGAGTGTCCGCTCGGACCCGCGGAGGACGTGTTCTTCGGCCCCTTCGGCGTCGATCTTGATCAGATCGGGAGAAACCCCCAAGTCGTCGATGACGACTGTCTCGACGTCGATTGTCTCCCGGGAGCGGACGAGCTCGACGGAGTAGGCGACGGTAGAGGGGCTGAGGTACATCTTGACGACGTCCTCACGGTCGTAAGCGGCGGCCTCGACGACTTCGACGTTGAGGTCGTTCTCCTCTACGTTACGTCGGAGGAGCTCTGCGTTGTCGGGGTGGGGTTCGATCGCAAGGATCTCACTGGCACCGTGAGCAGCCGCGAGGACCGTGAAAGCACCAACGTGAGCGCCCACGTCGACTACTTCGCGGGATCCCTCGAGCCACTCGTGGGGATACAGTTCCCTGTACAATACGTCCGAGACGGCGTCCGCATCGCCGAGGGCCCAGGGGCGGAAGTACAGGAGGTAGTCGCCTACCACAAGGGGTACCGGTTCCTTCCCGATCACTTGACCGCGACCTCCAGGTATCCGTCGATGATCGTGTGGAAGTCGAGCTCGTCAGTCCAGCCGGCGCGCTCGAACATGTTCATGAAGCACACGCCGACGACGGGTGGGTTCCCGAGCTCCTCGAGGAACTCCCGAGCGTCGTTAGGTGTGGCGTCGGATATCGGCATAGCGAGGCCGCCGAGGAGGACGACGACGTCCGCGCTCTCGAGCTCCTCCCGCTCGTCGGTGACGGTGTAGCCGTGGTCGCACAGCTCCATTCGCAGGTACTCGCGGCGGAGATCTATCGAGTAGTACTGCTCGAGGTCGGTCTCCCGCAGCGTGAACGCGAGAAGTTCCGCGAACGGCGTGCACGTGCCGGCACATCCGGAATACACGAGGACGCCATCACCGTCGGTCAAGTCGAGAACGGCCTCGCGGAAGCCTGTGAGGAGGGGTTTGAGGCCTTTCTCAGGCACCTGAGGTCGTCCCCCTGAGTGTCTCCAGTACCTCCTCTTTAGGCATGGCGCCCTCCCGGAGTATGTCGATATTACCCTCGGGCGTGAGTTCGACCACGGTGGATGGTTCTCCGAAGCGGCACTCGCCCTCGACCAGGACGTCCAACCGGTCGCCGAGCTGTTCGAAGACCTCGTCAGGATCGGTCGGGGCGGGCCGACCGGAGATGTTGGCGGAAGTGGTGACGATCGGTTCTCCGAACCTTCGGACTACGCGCAGGAAGAAAGGGTGGTCCGGGATCCTAACCCCGAGGGTACGCTTACCCGCCGCGACCTCGGGCGCGACCACGCCGGGTTTTCTGGGCGCAACGATGGTGATCGGACCCGGGGTCAGCGTCTCCAAGGCTGCTTCGAGTCTGGGTACGGGCTCCAGGAGCTCCAAGGCCTTCTCGGGCGAGTGAACGGCGACGCTGACGGGCTTATCCATGGGACGCTCCTTCGCTGTGTAGAGACGGCGAACGGCCTCGGAGTTCGTAGCGTCACAGCTCAGAGAATAGACGGTGTCGCACGGGATGGCGACGAGTTTCCCGGCGCGGAGAGCGCGGACGACGTGTTTAACCGCGTGGGGATCATCCTCCTCGAGCACGGTAACCAAGGGGGAGCTTCCCCCGGGGGGTGCTGTGCGTGGGACTCCGGGCCGTCGCGTTCTCCGCGGACCTTTCCGAGGACGACGTACGCGTGTCCCGAGGACTGGTGCGGCGCGTTGAGCGCGATCTGGAGGAACTACAGCTGAGGTTCCGGGACGAGCTGATGTACGTGGTTCTGGGTCCGGTGTGTGGGGACGATCTCGCGGTCGTGTACGTCGTCGAGGAGGAAGCACTGGAGGACGTGAACGCCGCCGTTTTCGACCTCTTTAAGGGGTACGGTGGCAAGGACGTTATGGGGGTTTCGGAGTCCCCAGAGGGCGCAGGTGAGGGGCCGTCCTACGCCGAGGCGGCCTGTCCGGAGTCCGAGTACCAGGACGTGGTCGTGACGCTGTTCGATACGTACGCTGCGGAGAACCGAGTGGCCGAGGTTGCCGAAGTGTGTCGAAGAGCCGCGGAGGGTCTGTGCTACGACGTCGGCGGGGGACCCGTTCAAGAGCCTGTGGAGATTCCGGGCGTGGGCTACGTTGGACCGGAGACGGACGATCCCATCCTGATAGCCACAACCGAGCGGTTGGATCAGGTGGGACCGACAGCTGGAGCCATCTTAGGAGCCGGAAGAGGTGCGGGAGCGAGACCGGTACGTCGAGGCGCACCGGCCGAGGTACTCCCGGGGACGGTGATATTCTCTGTAACGATAGTGTTGAACGGGAATGTAATAGACGGTGTGAGGGCGCTGGAGGAGGACACCGGCACCGAGCGGTGGCCGTTACGATACCTCTGACAACACGTCGGCCATGGCCTCAGCGGCGGCACCTACGTCCACATCGACGCCGAGCTCGCGCATACCGAGGCCGATACAAGTCACCGCTGTGATCATGTCACGGATCCGGACTTCGCCCATGTGTCCGATCCTGAATATCTTACCCGCCAAGTGGTCCTGTCCGCCAGCGACGACCACGTCGTAGCGGTCCCGTAAGATCTTACCCCTGAACTCTCTGTCGTCCACGCCCTCGGGGTAAGTGACTCCAGTCACGGTCGGTGAGGATATCTCGTCGTCCTCGACGAACAGCTCGAGCCCGAGTGCCCGGATCCCCTCCCGGACGATCCTTTGCATAAGACGGTAGCGCTTCCAACGGACCTCGAGCCCCTCCTCTTTCAGCCTCTTCAGGGCCTCGTGCAGGGCGTAGAAGGCGTTCACGGCGGGCGTGTACGGAGTCTGCTTCGGATCCTTCTCGAAGTACTCGAGGTACTTGGGGATATCCAAGTAGTAGCTGCCCGCGTCCTTCTCCTCCATGACCTCCAGAGCCCTGTCGTTGACGGCCACGAGGGCAAGACCCGGTGGGCAACCCAGGACCTTCTGCGAACCGGTGATGCAGACGTCGACGCCCCAGTCGTCCATTCTGAACTCGACGCCGCCCAACGATGATATCGCGTCCACGACGAACAGCGCATCGTACTCGCGGCAGATCCTAGCGATCTCCTCGGCCGGGTTGAGCACTGTTGTCGATGTCTCGTTGTGTACGAGGGTGACGACCTCTGCTTGCGAGTCCGCGAGGACTTCCTCCACGCGCTCGGGGTCCGCGGCTTCGCCCCACTCGAACTCCACCCGATGCACCTCGACGCCACGACGCTCGGCGATGTCCGCGAACCGCTCGCCGAACTTTCCGTTGACCACCGCGACGACTTCCTCACCGGGCTCGAGGAGGCTGTAGATCGCTGCCTCCATGGCCGCGGTGCCAGAACCTGTGATGATGGCAACGTTGCCGTTCGTCTGGAACAGGTACCTGGACAGCTCCACGCACTCCGCGAGTATCTCTTCGAACTCCTCGCTACGGTGGTTCATGACCTGTTTCGCCGATCTGAGGAGGACGTCCTCGTGCACCATCACCGGACCCGGTAGCAGGACGAGCTTCTCCAAGATCTACACCCCGTTCACACAGCGACAGGTTTGTAGGCTCTTCCGGCGGACCAGATCCTGTTAAATCCTAACCGGAAACCAATTTCCGTGAGGTCGGAGTTGCCGACGGAGGAGAAGCTATATCGGGGTGCGGAATCGGCAACGGAGACTATCCGATAAAACGGTCTGGCCGTGACTGGCTAGTCATGTTCATGATAGCGTTGATGGAAGTAGCCGGGGGCGGGGTGCAGTGACGTTTTTCGGGGGCAGAGCGCCTGCTGGCGCGGGAGCTCGGACGACCTGAGGTCGACGCTGACCACGTTCGCGGACCTCACAGGATGCGAAGTGGACTAGGATTAGGATGTAGTGACCGTGAAGGACTGACCGGAGTATGCCGGTGGCCCGAAAGCTCCGCGGGCCATTTTGTCACTTCAGAGGCCTGATTGCTGGCGCCTATGAGCTCGAGACTGGTAGACAGGGTCCGACGCCGCGTCACATGTGACGACGTCTGCGAGTTCCGGATCGGGACGGAATCTTGAGGGCTGGCGGTTCCGTAGCCCGACAGGCCGGATGAGAGTCACCTCGCGGACGCCGCCCCCGATCGTGGGCGCACTCAACGAGACCTTAGGTGCCTTCAGCAATGAGGTCGAGCGCGTGGGGAAACCGAGTATGCGGCAGTGACCGGTGAGCTATTCGGTCGGTGCGAGTTCCAGTTCGAGCTCAGGGGGCTATAGGTGTCGTTTCAGCATCTTCCATCGATCCCCCATGGACGCAGCCGGAAGCTCAACACTGTCCGGGTTCACGTACCCTGCCCTGAGGACGGCGTCGGCCAGCACGATCGCCACGACGGACTCCACAACTGGTACAGCCCTCGGACATATGCAGGGGTCGTGTCGACCCTCCACCTCTATTTCTACTTCCTCCTCGGACTCCAAATCGACGGTGCGCTGGGAAACGGACACGGACGGAGTGGGTTTCACGTGCACCCGGACGACCAGTCTACCGCCGTGGGAGATCCCCCCGAGTACTCCTCCCGAGTTGTCGCCATCCACGACGGGATGTCCGTCCCACCGGATCGGGTCGTTGTGCTCGGATCCGCGCATCCTAGAGCATCGAACGCCGGACCCTACCTCCACCGCCTTCACCGCGGGTACGTTCATCAGAGCCCCCGCCAGCTCCCCATCCAGCCGCCCGAAGACCGGGTCACCCAGGCCCGGCGGCACGTTCTCCGCGATCACCTCGATTGTCCCACCGACGGAGTCCCCGTTCTCGCGCGCACTTTCGATCTCTCCGAGCATCTCCTCGGCGGCGTCCGGATCCGCGCATCTAATCGGGTTCGACTCGGCATACTCCATGATCTCCTCCGCGGATAGGTCACCGGGATCCGCCTCGACGGAGCCCACCCTCACCACGTGACCCACGATCTCGATACCCAGAGGGTCATCCGAGGGCGCCTCACGGAGCAACTTCTTGGCCACAGCGCCACCCATCACGACGCCCACAGTCGTGCGGCCCGAAGCCCTCCCACCGCCCCGGTAGTCCACGTGCCCGTACTTCCACCGGTACGTGACGTCGGCATGGCCAGGACGCGGCCGGGTTCGGATCGGCTCGTACTTCGAGTAATCCACGTCCTCGTTCCACACGATCATGCTGATCGGAGTCCCGAGAGTGCGTCCCTCGTGGACGCCCGACAGTATCTCCACCCTATCCCGCTCCGAGCGCGGTGTCGAGACCTCCGACTGTCCAGGGCGCCTCCGATCCAGCTCACGCTGCACATCGTCCTCGGAGAGCGGTAGTCCCGCGGGACACCCGTCCACGACCGTGCCCAGTGCCGGGCCGTGGGACTCGCCCCAGGTCGTGACTCGAAACAGACGGCCGAACGTGTTCACGGGACTCCCCCTACGTCGGCACCGCGTCTACCACTTAAAAATCGGGACGGGCGAAACCCAGGTAAAGGATTCCGGAATACAGTTTCCGGGGAGTCGAGGTGGACCTCACCGAGGAAACCTTGCTCCGAGGAGCCGAGGCGACAGCCGAAGCGTTCGCACCTTACGAGCTCCTCACCTACGACCGGCTCACGAGGATCGCTCTCCTCGAGGTCGCCAGGGAGACCGGAGCCGCCGTCCTCTTCGAGGCGGGACGTCGTCTGGTCAGGATCCTAGGAGGGGACGATCTGGAGTCGGTTCTGTGCGCGTTCGCCGAGGTCTTCGGGGCGGAGGTCGAGGTGGAGAGGGACACCGTCACAGTTCGGGAGTGCCCGGAGTGCGCGGGACTCCGCGGGATCGACGGGCCGGTATGTCACTTGACCAGGGGATTCATCACCGAAGCTTACCACCTCGAGATCGGTCGTCCGGTCACCGTGGCCGAGACCCGGTGTAGGGCTGCCGGCGACTGGGTCTGCACTTTCGTCGTTAGGCATGAGCCCAAACTCGTTGTCCCGGACCTCAGATGGCTGGACGAGGACGCGCTGGCGGAAATAGCCCGCGCAGCGACTAGGTACGAGCCCGAGGAGATCGCGGCGTTCAAGATCGCGACATGGTACCCAGTCCGGAAGTCTCTCGACTTCGAGGCACCCGCAATACTGTTCTGGGCTGGCAGGACGTACGCCCGTGCCCTCCTCCGCGTGTACCACGTACTGTCGATCCGAGAATTCCTAACGTGCGTCGAAGGGGTGTTAGGAACCAACTACGACCTGAACGAGGACGTGGTGGTCGCGGCCCCCTGTCTGGAGTGCGCCGGCTTCCCACGCGGCTACGAGCCCATGTGCGATGTCACCAGAGGATTCATCCACGAGACGCTCACAGCCTTCGGTAGAGAGCCGCAAAAGGTGAGGGAAATCAAGTGCGCGGTTCGCGCCGGCGAGCTGGTGAACGCGTGCGCCTTCGAGATCCGACACTCGAACCTACACTGAGCGAACCGGCACCCCGATCGACGCCAGATCCTCCCAGAACCTCGGGTAGGAGATGGACACCGCGTCCGCGCGCTCGACGACCGTTTTACCGCGTGCGAAAGCGCCCACCACCGCCAGTGCCATCGCCATCCGATGATCACCCCTGGAATCGACCCGTGCTCCGACCGGCTCTCCACCCACGATCTCCAGCCAGTCCTCCCCCTCCCTGACCTCCACCCCGAACTTAGGTAGCTCCGCTGCGAGCGCCCGAAGTCTATCCACTTCTTTGTACCGCAGATGACCCACGTTCTCGATCCTCGTGACTCCATCCGCAAAGCACGCCATAGCCGCCACAGTCGGGACTAGGTCGGGCGAGTTGGAGAGATCCACCTCAACCCCTTCCAGTCGGCCTGTCGAACGCACGACGATCCCGCCATCGATCCTACGGACCTCGGCCCCCATCTCGCGCGCGATCTCCACGATCCTGCGATCCGGGTGCGAAGAGCCGAGGTCCACCCCCTGGATTCTCACCTCGCCACCTATCGCGCCGAGCGCGACGAAGTAACCCGCGGAACTCCAATCGTTCTCGACCCGCAGCTCTCCGGGTGAGCGAGGCCGCCCTTCCACCTCGAACGAGGGACCTTCCCGCACCACCGAGACCCCGAACCGTTCCAGCGTCTCGACGGTCATGTCCACGTATGGGCGGGAGCGCAGGCCCCCCACCACGTCCACGCGGAGCGCACCGAGCCCGGCGCCCAGGAAGAGGAGCGCGCTCACGAACTGGGAGCTGACGTCCCCGTACACCGCGACGCGTTCCCGAAGCGGGTGCCCCGAGATCACCACCGGAGGATACTCCTCACCCCGCCAGACCCTCCCACGTGCGTCCACACCCAGGGAGCGGAGCGCCGCCAGGAGGTCCCCGACAGGACGGGACCTGAGGGAATCGTCCCCCGTCAGGACCACTATTCCACCGACGAGCCCCGCCAGCCCACACCCAAACCTTAACGTAGTCCCCGAGTTCCCGCAGTCTACAACGTCCTCGGGCACACGCGGAGAATCCCCGAACCCGGAAACCGTCACCTCGAGCCGCTCCCCACCGTCGACGTCTATTTCAGCCCCCAATTTTCGACAAAGTCGAAGCGTCGCGCGCACGTCTTCCGCATTCAACACGTTCCGGAGCTCGGTACTCCCTTCACATAACGCGGCGGCGGTCAATACCCGGTGTGACCCGCTCTTCGATGGAGGTGGACAGACGGTTCCCAGAACCTCCGGGACACCCTCCATCTCTACTCTTCTCACGTGGATCTCCCCGATCGACCCCTCGGGATGGTAACCGATTTAAAACGGGCGGAGCGGTGACAATCGGGTGATGACAATGTCCGAGGAGCCGGTCGTCGTGGCCTTCTGCTGCTACGAGTGAGGTTACGGTGCCGCCGACCTAGCGGGTACTGGGAGGTCACAGTACCCCAGCAGCGTCAGGATCGTGAGGGTGCCGTGCACTGGTCGAGTCGGCATCGAGCACATCCTGACAGCGCTCGCTAAGGGCGCGTGGACGGTCTTCGTAGCCGGATGAAAGAAGGAAGAGTGCAGCTACGAGGACGGGAACCTGAAGTGCGAGCGCCGAGTGCAGGCGGCCAAGAAGCTACTGGAGGAGCTCGGCATCGAGCCAGAGCGCGTCGAGATGTACTTCATGAGCTCAGCTGAGGCCGACAAGTTCGTCGCCGCCGTTAAGGAGATGCACGAGCGGGCGAAGGAACTAGGACCACTCGCCTGAACGTGCCGGCGGGATGACGCCCGGGGGGAACCCCGCGAGGAGGGGACCCCCGGGTCCGAGCCGCCGTCGGGAGAACGTTATCACCCCCGTAACGTTCCAAGGTGGTGCGGGGGCCGGGATTTGAACCCGGGACGGCCCTACGGCCACGGGATCCTCATTCCCGCCCCTTTGACCAGGCTCGGGCGCCCCCGCAAGCGCCCAATAACCGGCGACCCTGGCTTAATTAAAAACCCTTCGGGCCTTGCCATCCGAACCCGTCAGCTTCTCGATCGCCTCATGAACGTGCCTGTCCCACTCAGGATCTAGCTCTTCGGGAGCGATCGACACCGAAAACCCGTCGACCTCAAGCACGATGGAAGGATCCATCGACCGGACCTCCTCCAGGTAACCCCTGACGTCGGTAACCACTCGCAGATACGGCGCCAATACCTTTTCGATCACCTCAGCCGCTAGCTCCAGGTCTCCGGACTTAACCTCCGAAATCCTCCTCTCGATATCCCGCCGTACGTCCTCTACCGTGAAGACGTCACAGGAGACCACCTCGATTTCCTCGGGTTTCCGATACGCCACCACGTAGCCCAGCAGGATCATCTCGAAGCAATACCCTGCAAACTCCAACGCCAACGGGGAGACACGAAGCATCCTATCCTCGTCGACGTCCAGTCTCTCCGCGACCAGATGGAGTGAATCCACGAGGACGTCATCACCGACATCCTCCACCAGTGCCACCAGCACGTCCAGCGCGAGCACGTCCAACCAGGGCGTCACGTCGACCGCTCTCAAGGCTTCGATCGACCTCCTCATAACTTCCAGACCAGCGACGTCTCCTCGCTCTACCACGCTGACTACCAGCGAGCCCCAAAGTCGGCGGCCGAGCTCACCCGATACAGTCTCTGAGAGGACCTCTTCCAGGAGTTCACCGGGTCTGAACTCATCTAATAGTCGGATACCAGGTACGTCCCCGGAAAGGAACGTACTGGAGCTGGGCGATGCCGTATAGCAGCGACGGAGGGCCGGAAGCCGCTCAGAAGCTATCCCACGGGCCCGATCACCAAGGATTCGCCACACGGCCTCGAACAACTTCCGGTAGAACGAATCAGTCGGGACTACGGGGACATCTAGCCAAAGGGCCATGGGTGATTCCCCGAATGTCCGATTGTATTGCAAGTTGATATGTGTTAGCATTTTCAACACATCTATATGGAAAATAAGAAAACATTAGTTTCGAAAACGAACAGTTAACTTTAAACCTGAAAAAATAATGTTATGAAATTCGTAACGATTCACCCGACTGGTCATATGGTTAGCACCGAAATGGTCCGAAGCGGTCAACCGACAGGACCACTCCGACCAGGACGCCGGATTCCCGAGAATCTCCCGAGAATCCACTTGGACCTAGCCGACCCCCGGACGGGTTTGGCTCGGCCCCGCCGGGTCCATCGGCCGATTGGGAGCGGTGGGCTTAGGCCCTCGGGGCCGAACGGCCCCTCGGGCCTTACACCCCCGCCCCATCAACCGGGTCTTTTACCCGAGGCCTCAACGGCCGCCTATTTTCGGGGACCGCTTCGGGCCTGGATGCTTTCAGCCCTTATCGGATACGGCGTAGCTACCCGGCTTGCCCTGTCGGACAGCCGGTCCACCAGAGGCCGCGGACCGCCGTTCCTCTCGTACTAGGCGGTCCTTCCCCTCAGGCGGCCAACACCCCCGGCAGATAGCGACCGACCTGTCTCACGACGGTCTAAACCCAGCTCACGTTCCCCTTTAATGGGCGAACAACCCCACCCTTGGCGGCTGCTGCACCGCCAGGATGGGGAGAGCCGACATCGAGGTAGCAAGCCGCGGGGTCGATGTGGGCTCTTGCCCGCGACCACCCTGTTATCCCCGGGGTAGCTTTTCTGTCATCCCGGGCCGCCACCGGGGCGGCACCGGGGTTCGCTAGGCCACGGTTTCCCGCCTGGGTCCCTTATTGTGCGGGACCCAGTCAGGCCGGCTTTTGCCCTTGCACTCTACGGCGGATTTCTGACCCGCCTGAGCCGACCTTTGGGCGCCCCCGATGCCTTCTCGGGGGCGTGCCGCCCCAGCCAAACCGCCCACCAACCGCTGTCCCCGGGCCTTCTCGGCCCGGGTTAGGGGCACAGCCGCGGGAGGGTGGTGTTCCATGGGTGCCTCGGGAACGGCCTGGCGGCCGCCCCTGAGTAACGGCTCCCACCTACGCTATACACCCGCGGCCGTGCCCCAACGGCAGGCTGCGGTAAAGCTCCACGGGGTCTTCGCTTCCCGCCGGGGGTCCCCCGCCTCTGCACGGGGATGGCGGGTTCACCGGGTCCCGGCCGGGGACAGTGGGGGGCTCGTTACGCCATTCATGCAAGCCGGTACTTAACCGGCAAGGCATTTCGCTACCTTAAGAGGGTTATAGTTACCCCCGCCGTTTACCGGCGCTTCACCCGGTTGTACCCGGGCTTCACGTACCGGCACTGGGCAGGCGTCGGCCCCGGTACCAGCCCTTTCGGGCTAGCCGGGACCTATGTTTTTATTAAACAGTCGGCCCCCCCTAGTCACTGCGACCCGCGGCCCCTCCCCCGAGGTTCGACCCTCGGGGTCAGGGCCGCGGGCACCCCTTCTCCCGAAGTTACGGGGCCAATTTGCCGATTTCCCTCGGCCGGGTTACCCCGCCGCGCCTTAGGCTTCTCACCCAGGGGCACCTGTGTCGGTTCTCGGTACGGTCGCGGGGGATCCTTCCCGGCGGCCTTTTCACGGGCCCCGGGGATCGGCCGGACCGCCCACAACGGGCGGCCCTTCCCGGCTTCGGCCGGTTCTCCCCATTACGGGACTCCCCGGCCTTCACCGGTTGGACGGGGCGACAGCCCCGCCCGGCCTACCCCGAGGCGTCGGCCGCCGGGCTTCCCGTTGCCGGGCGTACCCCCGCGGTACGGGAATATTAACCCGTTTCCCTTTCGGCCGGTCGGTGTTACCGCCGGCCTTAGGGCCGACTTACCCTCGGCTGACGAACATTGCCGAGGAACCCTGGCCCCTCCGGCGGCGGGGATTCTCACCCCGCTTTGCTGCTACTACCGGCGGGATTCTCGTCCCCGGCGGCTCCACCGGACCTCACGGCCCGGCTTCTGGGCCGCCGGGGCGCCCCCCTACCGGCCCGCGGGCCATCGGCCCGCGGCCCCGGGGTCTCGGCGGCCGGCTTCAGCCCCGTCCATTTTCGGGGCCCCCGACCTCGACGGGTGAGCTGTTACGCACTCTTTAAAGGATGGCTGCTTCTAAGCCTACCTCCCCGCTGTCTTCGGCCGGGGACACCCTTTCTATTTAACACTTAGCCGGCACTTTGGGGCCTTAACCCCGGTCTGGGTTATTCCCCTCTCGGACCGGCGGCTTACCCGCCGGCCCCAACTCCGGCCTTCTACGGCGGTGGCGGGTTCGGAGTTTGACTCCCCGGCGGGGCCTCTCGGCCCCTAACCGGGGAATCAGTGCTCTACCCCGCCACCTACCTCCGGCCGGGCCGACCTGCGGGCCGTTTCGGGGGGAACCAGCTGTCTCCGGCCTCGATTGGCCTTTCACCCCTAGCCCGGGGTCACGGGAGCGTTTTGCACTACAGCACCCCTAGCGGGCCTCCACGGCCCTTTAGGGCCGCTTCACCCTGCCCCGGGCTAGATCGGCCGGTTTCGGGTCCCGCGGCCGCGGCTGCGGGCCCTATTAGGACCCCGCCCCTGGCCCGGCCGCTAGGCCGGGCTGCGGGCGTGTCGGTTTCCCTACGCCTTCGGGGTTTGAACCCCTTAGACTCGCCGCGGCCGCGGACTCCCCGCCTCGTGTTTCAAAACGAACGCCGGGACCCCGGTCGGCCCCCCTCGTACTCCCCCGTCACCGGGGTTTCCTTCGGGGGGCTTCATCCCTTGCGGGCCCCGGCAGACTATCGCCGTCGGGTTTCAGGCTCTTTTCACTCCCCTTCCGGGGTTCTTTTCACCTTTCCCTCACGGTACTTGTTCGCTATCGGACTCGGGACGTATTTAGGGTTGGGGGCCGATGTCCCCCAGATTCCCGCCGGATATCCAACCGACGGTACTCAGGCCCGGGCCAGCGGCCGTCCCCCGGCGGCCTACGGGGCTGTCACCCTCTCCGGCGGCCCGTTCCAGGGCACTTCGGCCGTTCCGGAGGAGACGGCCGTATAGGCGGCCCGGGCCTGCAACCCCACATCCACCCGCCCTTTCGGGCGGGTGTTCAGTTTGCCCTCTGCCGTTTTCGGTCGCCCCTACTCACGGCATCGCATGTTGCTTTCTTTTCCTCCGCCTACTAAGATGTTTCAGTTCGGCGGGTTCCCCCTCCGGGGGTACTCCCCCGGCCACGAGGGCCGGGGTTTCCCCCCGGAGTGCCGGGACCTTTCGGCCCCGGCGGGAGGTCCCATTCGGCGATCCCGGGTTCCACGGCTGCATGCGCCTCGCCCGGGCTTATCGCAGCTTGCCACGGCCTTCCTCGGCGCCCGAGCCGAGGCATCCACCCGACGGCTTAGCCGACCCGGCGGGGCCGGATAGCCCCCGCCCGGGGGTTCGGCATTAGGGGGCTTGTGTCGACCCCGGGGCCCCTGGGGTATGTTCCCCCAGGGGTTGCCCGGGGTCCCATCCTCCGCGACCACTCCCTCGTGCTGGTGGGTCATATATTAAATTTTCTCACCCTGAAGGATGGACCAGCGGCGAGATCCGTCCCCACGACATTCTCTGAAAACGTTATGAAGTACGTAACAATTAGCGGTGGTGGGCCCGCCGGGATTTGAACCCGGGACCACCGGCTCGTAAGGCCGGCGTTCTGCCGGGCTGAACTGCGGGCCCTCCTCCCCACACCACCCTCGACAGTGCTCGACTATAACGTTTACGTAATGGACTACGTAACGTTAGGATGGTGGTGTGGGGAATCAGATGTCGAACGATTCTTTCAGCACGTCCACGTTGATCTCACCTGCCGTGTACGTCTTGCCGGTTGACAGGTCGTTGACGACCACCCGCGCGGGTGCGAACACTCCGGGATCGATCTTGTAGAAGTCGTAGTCAGCCTCCTCAAAGATCTTCATGAATGGGTTCCCGTAGTCCTCGCTGGCTTTGGAGGGGAGTTCCTCGACTATCTCCGGCAACTCGTCGTCGCCCTCGACGTACAAGTACACGGTTCCACCGTAGAGGATGCAGTCGTTAGTACGCCCCATAGCCTCACCGTCGTCGGCGGCGATGGGTGCTATGGGCGCCGTTCCGGTCGCGTACTTCACGCGAGTCACGTCGTATTCGAGGACCTCGAGGAGCTTGTAAAGCCCCGTCTCGACCACACGGGCGGACACCTGAACGGAACCCACGATCGACGCGGTCGGGGCTACGAGGAGGTAGAGGTTCTCTGGGTCGACTCCGCACTCGTCCGCCACGTGCTCGGCGACGTCCTCATCCGGCAGCTCGGAGGACTCCAGACACAGGATGGCGACGTCGGCGTCGTCCGAGTAGTCGATCTCCTCGTAGGTCTCCTTCGGCTTGAGCGCCAGGGCTCGGGCGGGTCCGGAGCCCATGGCGAAGTAGTCGCCTACCTGGACCTGCCACCCTGCCTTCTGGGCGGCGAGCGTGGACACCGCCGGGTGGTCCGTGGTCACCTGCACGGCGGGCAGGCACAGACCGTCGTGCTCGAACTCCGTCAGTTCGACGGTGGCCAGGCCGCCCATACACACCTCGGAGAAGAGGATACCGGCATCGAATCCTCCGGCGGTCTTGACACCGCAGTCGATCACGGTGGTTCCGTTCTCGAGCTCCTGGACCTCGACGTTCAGGAGCTCGGCGCGCTCGATCATCCGCTCCACCAGGGGCAGGGCGTTCTCGTTCACGCTCACCAAGGTCTACCCTCCCCGAATGCGTTTCATGATATCGCGGATGCGGAGGGTGACCGTCTCCTTCTCCTTGAGTGATGGGGTGATCTCGACGCCGTCGATCGAGAACTCGGACAAGGCGTGTTCGAGGTCGCGCCGGACCTCCTCGAGCATCCTCTCATCGACACCTTCGGGCACCTTCACGCGCAGGTACACGCGGGCGTCCTGGGCTCCGAGGGCCCGGAGCATGCGCTTGAACTCTTCGAAGGGATCTTCCTCCTCGAAGTAGTCCTCGAGCACGGCCTCCACGGATTCGTATATCGCGTCGAGATCGATGCCCAACTTCTCCAGGAGCTCATCCCGCTCGGGCTCCTCAACCTCGGGTGCAACTTCCTCAACTTCGGTCGGTGTGAAGGGTTCTTCGAGTAGACACTCGTCGTTCACGCGTTTGATGAGCTCCAGGAGCTCCGGTTCGAGATCGTACACGTCGAGGAGCGCGAAGCCGACGGAGTTCACCACGTCACGGATGGTCCGAACGGCTTCTTCGGCCGAGAGCTCCTCGGCGTGGATGCGCGAGAGGTAGGCTCCGATTACGGCGCCCCCTTCGACGATGAAGAAGCAATCGTAAATGTCATCGTGATCGCGGGTGGTAATGCGAACTAGCCCGGAGCCCAGGGATGATACTATCTCTTCGATCTCCTTCCACGACTCGACCTCGATGTCAGATTCCGTCGGGGAGATCCGGGGTGTGACGAACGTCAACTACATCGCCCGCGCCGACCCACTCTCGCGGGCCTGGTGATGTCCACCCGGATTATATCGTCGTTTCGGTTCACGGAGATAGATAGCTTAGAAGGGAAGGTTCGGGTACGTGGCCTTCAGCCGGATGCACCGCGAGTTGGGGTTGGTGGGGTCCATGCGGACCCACTTCACGTCCTGGGACTTACCGTCGACGATGTTCTCGGGTAGTCCTACCTCAACGCAGACGTGGTCGCACGTGCCCCAGCACGGGAACCGGGTGACCTCGTGACGGTACCTGATAGCGATGCCGGACGCCCTGCATAGGGCGACCATGACATGGGCGTGGTCGCAGCAGTTACCGCGACCGAGCTGCAATGTCTTCCAGGCGCCGTACCTCGTGTTGTAGTAGTACTGGTACTTGATGCCGTGCGGGTCGACGTCATCGTAGGGTGACACCCAGTACTCGATCTTCTTGGCGGCCTCGTAGACGAGCTCGTCCAGCGGTGTACCGGCAGTATACTGCTCCCACCAGGACTTCGGGTCGCCGAGGATTTCTCTGGCGATGCGCTTCCAGTCCTCGATGTGTTCCGGGTTGAGGTTCGGGTCCCAGTTGTTGACGTACGTGACCTCCACGTTCGGAGGGTATACGCCGACCCAGGGATACGTATCGGGCACGTCCGCACTGAGCTGGGGTGGGGCGTTGAGCGGGAGGCCTGTGAAGCCCAGTGCGAGGATCAGCGTGAGGAGGAGTGCCAGCGGGAATATCAGTATCGTTCCCCCCGCTTACGGCTACGCGGCGCAGCCCGACCGGTTACCTTTTAACTGTAAGGGAACGACGTGCACGCCAGCCGCGACGTATGTGCCCATCTCCACCGGGATGACCGGAGTTACCCCCACTGACCCCAGTGGTGGGTGTGACGAGATTGGCACTGGGGAGACCGTTCTACCGGGGCGGTCGCGTCTCCGGCGGCCGCGACCCTGACTTCGCTGAACTGTCATCGTCGCTGGAGCAGGACCGGGAGATCTTCCATTGCGACGTGTGGAACTCGGTGGTCCACGCGGTGTCGCTGTGGGAAGCCGGGAGGATAGATCGTTCGACCGCTGCGAAAATCGTTGAGGGTCTCGTAACGGTTCTCGAGGAGGGTCCCGACCGGCTGCCCCAGGACGCAGAGGACGTCCACGAGGCCGTAGAGTCGAAGCTACACGAGGTGGTCGGCGAGGAAGCCGGATGGCTGCAGCTCGGCAGGAGCAGGAACGATCAGGTGGCGACGAGCGTACGGATGCGGCTGAGGGAGCGCGCGCTGGACCTGTCGCGCGAGCTAGTCGGGCTCGGAAGGGCGCTGCTGGACTTAGCCCGAGAGCACGCTGAGGTGCCTATCGCTGGGTACACCCACCTGAAGCGGGCGCAGCCGTGCACGATCGGGTTCTGGATGTCTACCTACGCGGCGTCGGTCGCGCGTTCCGCCAGGGGATTGCTCAGGGTTCCGGGAATGGACGAGTGCCCGCTGGGGTGCTCCGCGTTCTCGGGATCGACAGTCCCGGTGGACAGGTACCGGGAGGCCGCGCTGCTGGGCTTCCGGAGACCGGCGCAGCACTGCGGTGAGGCCACGGCGTTGAGGGGACCGATCTTGGAGTTCCTCGGGAGACTGGCCACCACAGCCTCGGAGCTGACCAGGTTGGCCGGAGACCTGGTACAGATGTGCTCCGACGAGCTCGGGGTAGTGGAACCCCCGGACGAGTTGTCGTCGACGAGCTCGGTGATGCCGCACAAGAAGAACCCGGACGCGCTGGAGCTCGTCCGGGCCGAGCTGACCGTCGTCGCGGGACTGAAGGGTCTCGGGGACGCCGTCCACGGTAAGCTTCCGATGTTCTACAACAGGGACCTCCAGGTGTTGAACGGCCTACTGTGGGACTCCGTGAACCGGTTCGAACTGTGCGTGCGGGTGCTCCGTAAGGTAGTCGAGGGACTGGAAGTGGACGAGGAGGCGGCCCGGGGTACCGTTCTGGGATCGCATGCGGCAGCCGTCGACCTGGCGGAGCTCGTGGCGGAGCGGGCGGATATGACGTTTCGAGAGGCACACAAGGTCGTGGGTAGGGTCTCGACGCGGCTGGACCGCGAGGGAGTTCCCATGAGCCCCGAGTGGGCGGATCGGGTGGTCGAGGAGCTTGAACGGGAAGGAGTGGAGCTGCGGGCCGAAGACGTTCGTGACGTCCTGAGCCTGAAGAGGACGCTCCGGCGCCCCGTGGAAGGATCCACCGATCCCGAGCGGCTGGGTGTGATTTTGGACAGACTGCGGGCGGAACTCGCGGCTGTGGAGCGTCTGGAAGGCACGTGGCGCGGGAAGCTCGAGCGGGCTCTGAACGCGACCGAGGCGGCGGTTAACCGGCTAGGTGTGGTGGGGTTCGCGGAAGCTTACCGGGGGTACTGGGATGGAGAAGCTTCCGGATAGGACCCCGGCGTACGTGTGCCGAGAATGCGAGCTCGTCACACCGCTACGCCGGTGTCCGGAGTGTGATGGAAGTACGGACCCGCTGCGCGTGACCCCTCCTGCGGAGCTCCGACCGGTAGGTCCCGGTTACTTGGAGCTGATCCGCGAGGTGTTGGAGGATGAGGGGTTACCGGCAGATCTCGTGCGTGATGACGAGCTACTCCTCGCGAATCGTGCTCCGGATCTCGATTATCTGGACGAGATCGTCGCCGCCGAGCCGGTACTGGCGCTGCGGTACGATTTGTGGGAGGACAGATGGACGATCGTGCTCAAGCCGGAGGGGGCGAGACGTCTCCACGAGTTGGGTGGAAAATCGATCGAAGTGGACCGTGGGGCTGCGAAGGCGGTAAGGGAGGGGAAGAACCTGTTCGCGCCGGGTGTGACGTCCGCGGACGATGTCGAGCCGGGAGAGTGGGTGGTGATCGAACACGGGGACCGTCCGGTAGCCTTCGGTCGGGCCGAGATGTCGGGGAGCGAGATGGTCCGCCGGAGCCGCGGGCTAGCCGTGAACGTGAGGGGTACCGTAGAGGGGTATTCGACGTACTTCCGTGGTAGGAACTTTGAGGACGTGGCGAAGGCGCACGAGGAGTACGTTTCTGAGCGGTTGGAAGAGGCAGTGGAGTTCGTCCGGGAGAACGTGAGCCCGTCCCGGACCTTCGCCTCGTTCTCGGGCGGCAAGGACAGTCTGGTCACCTTACTCGTGGCAGCGGAGGCGGGGGTGGAGCGCGCGCTCTTCGTGGACACGGGCATGGAGTTACCGGAGACCGTGGAGGTAGCGGAGCGGGCCGCCGAGGCAGTGGGTATCGACGTGGAGGTGGTCGAAGGAGATCCGGAGATGTTCCACCGGGTGACGGAGGAGCTGTTACCCCCTTCCCGGGACAACAGGTGGTGCACGCTGGCCGCAAAGCTCGCACCCGTCACGAGGTATGTTCGTTCCGAGTTCGACCGAAGGTGTTACACGCTGGTAGGTATCCGGAAGTACGAGTCCGAGGCCCGATCCGAGCGGGGTAGGGTGTGGGATAGCGACGCGGTGCCAGGACAGGTGAACGTGGCCCCTATCTTCGATTGGTCGTCCCTGGACATCTGGCTGTGCTTGTACTCTCGTAACTTGCCGTACAACCCGCTCTACGACGAGGGTTTCGATAGGATAGGTTGTTACATGTGCCCGGCGAGCAAAGTCGGGGACTTCAGGCTCTCGGAGCGCGTACACCCAGAACTTTGGGAGGAGTGGGTGGAAACGCTCGGACGATACCGTGAGAGGCACGGGCTGCCGCGCGATTGGCTCAGGTACCACGTTTGGAGGTGGTTACGTCCCGAAGGCGAGATCCGAAAGGTCGCTAGTGAGGAGTCGCTACGGTGGGGAGAGCGCGTTCTCGGGCAGTGGCGGGAGGCGCCCCCGGATGAGGCGGCTCGGGGTTTCCGTCGGGGGTGTCCAGGTTGTGGGTACTGCGGTGTGGTGGGGTCGGATCGGTGTGAGATATTGGAAGCCAGCTTGCGGCGGGTGTTCGGACGATGAGGGTTAGGGATCGGGCGTTGGAGATAATCAGGGAGAGGATCTTGCGGGGCGACCCACTCTACGACTTCACCGGGTTGGCGTCGCGACCGAAGGTTGACGCGGCTTCGGACGAGCTCCGTACCTACTTGTCGGAAGCGCTGATCCTACCGGAGATCCGGGAGCTCTGTCGGGAGCACTTCGATGCCCCGGAGTACGAAGTTATGGTAGTCCCTAGGACGACGGCGGCCGTCATCGCGACGATCCTGGCACTCGAGCCGAGGAGTGTATTGCACGTACTACCCGAGGGCGGTGAAGCCCACCCGTGTGTGGAGGAAGGCTGTAGGTTGGCGGGAGCTGAGTACGAAGAGGTCGAAGAGTCGGAGAAATCCGACCTCAACGGGTTCGATCTCGTGGTCGTGACAGGTTGCGATGTACGTTGGAACGTTGTAAGCGAAGATACTCTGAGGGAAGTCGCCTCCGCGGAGGCCGTGACGTTGCTGGACGACGCCTCAGGCGACCGAGTACGTCGATTGCACGGCCAGAAGCCGGGTCCGAGGTACGGGTTCGACCTGGTGGTGACGAGTTGTGACAAGCTGATGGACGGGCCACGTGCCGGCATATTGATCGGACGGGACGACCTCGTGGAGGACGTACGGCGGGTCTGCGAAGGATACGGTTGGACGGTCGACGGACCGACGCTCGCGGCCGTGAAGAGGGCCTTGGAAGAGTTCGAGTTTAGCTCACTAGAAGCCCGGTTAAAGGAGCTTGAACGCGTGTACGAGCGACTCAAGGATGAGCTCGACGTGGAACGGACGGGTGCTGGTCTGGTGTTCCACGGAGTGGAGCGGGAAGTGGAGATCGGGCTCAGGTTACTGCGACGGTACGGGATTATGACCATAACCGCCCTGGGTTACGAGCGCGTGGATAGAACCTTGCGCTTCAATCTTCTGACGGAGGACGCAGAGCGTTTCGGTTACGATCGGTTCGTTGAGGTCGTGAAGGGGGAGCTGTCATGACCGGGACAATGATCGAGGAGTACTTGGCGGCGCCGATCGTGGAGGCCGTGATATTGGGGTTAGCTTGCTACGTGGTGATACGCAAGGGCCTGCCCGCGCTCAAGTCCGGAGAAGGTGAGATCGACGAACGATGGGTTAAGGCGACTGCACACTCCGTCGGTGCAATCGTCGCGGTGACTGTGATAGTGAAGCTGTTGGGATTGGATACGCCGCTGACGTACCGGCTGGCCTTGGTCTGCTCGTTGGCCGTGCTAGCGGTTGGGCTGTGCCCGCGCACTACGGAGTAATCTACTTAAAATCTTTCCCGAAAAGCCAACCGGGCCGTTTCCCGGCGTAGGGGGTGAGGCTGTCATGGTCTACACTGAGTCGGAGCACCGGGTGTGCCCGAAGTGTGGAAGTGCGAACCTGGAGCGTGACGAGAAGCATGGAGAGCTGGTCTGTCGGGACTGTGGTACCGTCGTCGACTATCTGATCGACTACGGGCCCGAGTGGAGGGCCTTCAACGCGGATCAGCGCGCGCAGCGTGAGCGTACGGGTGCACCCATCTCAGAACGTCATCCGCACAGGTTAGGGGACACGATCATCGACGACCGCGACACTCATGGTCGTCGTCTCGTTGACTGGCGGTTCAGGCGTCTGAAGAGGTGGGATAGGTGGATTTCGAACGATCCGGTCAGCAGGAACATCCGATCCGCTGTGGAACTCATTGAGAGGGTATGCTCACAGGCTAACATCCCACGGTCAATCGTGGATGAAGCGATCCGGATATATCGGAAGGCCGTGGAGAAGGATCTAGTCCGAGGTAGGTCGATCGAGAACACGGCCGCGGCCGCACTGTTCATGGCGTGTAAGAAGCGCAAGCACCCCCGTACTATTAAGGAGATTGCGAAACTGTTCGGGATCACGCCCAAAGACATCAACCGAACGCACCGGGTCCTACTCCGGCACCTGAACGAGCGTATGCCCGCTCCGGATCCAAAGCAGTACCTATCCCGATTCGCGACCGAGCTAGGTGTCTCTGAGGATGTCGAAATGCTGGCCCGTGAGATCCTGGAGAAGGCCGAGAAGAAAGGCCTGACCGTGAGCCGTAATCCGGCCGGACTGGCGGGTGCGGCTCTGTACTTGGCCGGACTCCTCAAGGCTAAGGAGTATATAGAAGAGTACCGTGAGAAGATGAAGGAAGCCGAGTCGGAGGAAGAGAAGAAGAAACTCGAACGCGAGCTCAACGAGAAGCTCCGAACGTGCCGCCGGACACAGCCCGAGGTTGCGAAGATTTCTGGAGTTACCGAAGTCACGATCAGGAATCGGTACAAGGAGCTGGCCGAGGAGTTGGGCCTGGAAGTTCCGGACCCAACTAAGATCGATGTGCCGGCATGAGACTCTGAAGGGAAAGGAAACCACGGAGTTTCCGAAACTCGTGGTCAGGCCATGAGATTACGATCTACGACAGCGCGTCCCCCCTCAGTTATCAATCCATACACGCTAGGGGAAGCAACCGGAGTAACCTTCAAGGTAATCCACATTCACGTTCTCCCCCGGAAATCCCCCCCGCCGTCCCCGCCCCGGGCCCCCGCCGACCCGGGTGGAGCGGGGAGGATACCCTAAGCCGTGAAGCCCGGGGTCGAGACCCGGGGTACACCCGCGTCGCACGGTCCCTCCGGGACACGGTCGTGAGGACCGGGGATGACCGGACGGTCAACCCCGACGCGGGACAGGCGGGGATATCCTCCCGCGCGAGGGTCCTCCCAGGAGAAGGGATGAGCCAGTCCGGTGACCGGTGACCTGGGAGTGTTAATCGCGGGAGGTACATTCCCACCGCCTTATTATCCGCCACGCGGGGTCCGAACGGCGCTAATTTAAGCCCCCAGTTACGGGCAGCGCGTGGGGGAGGCGGGTCTTGGCCGACGTTAGCGTGTTGATCAACGGGTACGGAACTATCGGCAAAAGAGTCGCAGATGCTGTCGACGCTCAGCATGACATGGAGGTGCTCGGGGTAGTCAAAACGTCGCCGGATTACCTGGCCCGGTTGGCCGTCGAGGAGTACGGTTACCCGCTGTTCGTGCCGGAAGACCGAGTTGAGAAGTTCGAGGATGCAGGAATCGAGATTGAGGGTACAGTGGAAGACGTGGTGCTGAACGCAGATGACTACGGGCTTGATGTCGTCGTGGACTGCACCCCCGAAGGCATCGGAGCCCGGAACAAGGAGACGCTGTATGAGAAAGCCGGGGTTAAGGCGATCTTCCAAGGTGGCGAGGAGGCGGAAGTCGCCGAGGTGTCGTTCGTCGCTCAGTGTAACTACGAAGAGGCCGTAGGTGCCGACTACGTTCGGTGCGTGTCGTGCAACACCACGGCCCTATGCCGCACGCTAGGGGCTCTGAGGGAGGAGTTCGAGCTCGGACGTGTCTACGTGACGATCGTACGCCGGGCGGCCGATCCGCACCAGGTGAAGAAGGGGCCGATCAACGCCATCGTGCCGAACCCGGTGACTGTGCCGTCCCACCACGGGCCGGACGTCAGGACCGTAATGCCGGACATCGACATTACGACAGCGGCCGTGAAGGTGCCGACGACACTCATGCACATGCACGTTGTCAGGGTGGAGCTGGAGGAAGAAGTCACGTCGGACGACGTCATCGACGCGTTCAAGGAGGCGAGAAGGATCTGGGTGGTACCACACGGGGAGGGGCTCGGTTCCACGGCCGAGTTGATCGAGTTGGGACGTGACCTCGGTAGGAAGCGGTACGACCTGTATGAGATACTAGTTTGGGAAGAGTCCATCAACGTGGAGGACGGCGTGCTCTACTACATGCAGGCCGTGCATCAGGAGGCCGACGTCGTACCCGAGAACGTGGACGCTATCCGCGCGATGACCGAGTTAGAAGAAGACCCGGAGGCTTCCATGGACGCCACGGACGATGCACTCGGTATACTCACCTCCTCGCCACTATAACGCCCCTTCCGCTCCGGCTTGAAGCAACCTTATTATTACTCGAACGACGGGGGGTGCTAGGAAACCGAGTTAGCGCTTATCCTTCACTCCTCACGATCGCGCGAGGGAGGGATAGCATTGTCGGAAGGGCGCACCGATTACGGTAACGGGGCCGTCAAATACGTCATCCGGGCCAAACTACGTGCTAACGGTTACGTGGAACGTCCGGACGTTGTGGGTGCTATCTTCGGCCAGACTGAGGGACTATTAGGCGACGACCTCGACCTGCGTCGGTTATTAAAAACGGGCCGTATAGGTCGTATTGACGTCAAGCTGCGGAACGAGAATGGAAAAACCGTAGGTGAAATCATAGTCCCGTCGAGCCTGGATCGTGTGGAGACCGCCTTGGTAGCCGCTGCGTTGGAGCAAGTCGATAGGATCGGCCCGTGTCGGGCCGAAGTGGAGGTGGTGTCAATAGACGATATCCGGAAAGAGAAGCGGAATCGGATGATCCGCAGAGCTCGCGAGATTCTGCGTGAAATGGTGAGCGAAGTGACTCCGGACAGCAGTGAGCTCGTGCAGAAGGTGAAAGAAGCCGTAGAGGATGTCGAAGTCGAGGAGTACAAAGGACTACCGGCCGGACCGAACGTGGAAGATTCGGACGCGATCATAGTGGTGGAGGGGAGGGCGGACGTAGCGAACTTGCTCCGGTGCGGGATTAAAAACGTGATCGCGGTGGAGGGCACTAACGTACCGGAGGCGATCGTAGAACTTTCCAAGGAGAAGACCGTGACGGCGTTCGTCGACGGGGACCGCGGCGGCGAGCTGATCCTAAAGGAATTACTCCAAGTAGCCGACGTAGACTACGTCGCGAAGGCACCGAAGGGCAAGGAAGTGGAGGAGCTGACCAGGAAGGAGATCAAACGGGCGCTCGAGAGGAAGGTCCCGGTAGAGGAGTATCTCAAGGAGGTCGGTGAGCGCCACAAGGACAAGGAGAGGGAAAAGGGCAAGAAGAAGCCAAAACCCAAGAAGAGACCCAAGAGACGAGGTCGCCTACGTAAGAAGGAGCGACCGAAACGTGACCCCCAAGAGCGCCGATTGCTTGACAGGTTGAAGCATCTCAAAGGCACGTTCCGCGCGGAGCTCCTCGATGAGGGTCTAGAGCCGGTTAAAGAGGTGGAACTCGATGAGTTGGTTGAGAAACTAAAATCCGAAGACGGCGTACGGGCTGTAGTTCTTGACGGTGTGATTACGCGTCGACTCGTCGAAGCAGCCCGAGAGAAGGGTGTGAAGTACGTAGTGGGCGTGAAAGAAGGAGATCTCGATCCTGAGATCAAGAAAGGTGTTAAGATCATCACGATGTCTTAGCACTAGTCTGTCTGAGGTGGTTTCATATGCCGCACAATGTGCTTTCCTCGGGCTTGCTAGATAAATTGATTCGGAAAAAAGATTCTGGCAAAGATGAGAAGAGCTCCGAGAATGAGCGTGATGAGAAAGACCTTATCGACCCCGTGAAGGAGGACTTCACCCTGGATGATATCGAGACGACGGCCGACATAAAGATTCCCGACAACCCGCTGGACATGGTGATAGGCCAAGACCACGCCGTGGAGTACGCTAAGCTCGCCGCGAAGCAGCGTAGGCACCTTCTTCTCGTCGGTCCTCCGGGCGTTGGTAAGAGCATGATAGCTCAGGGAATTGCCGAGCTGCTGCCCAAACCCCGTGAGCAGATCGAGGTGTACCACAACCCAGCTAACCCGGAACGTCCCATCGTGAAGGTCCGTACGCGAGACGAGGTCGAGAAAGAAGACTCGGACACACTACTGTCGCCCGAGGATGTCCCTGAGCCGGTCGCCGAACAGCTCGGATTCCGATGCCCGAGTTGTGGGGAATACAGCGATCCGGACTGTCGATACTGTCCTCGGTGTGGATCACAGAAGTACTCCGCTCGTACCTATCGGGCCACCCAATACGACCGGGCTACGAGCCGCCAAGTGGCGGTGATCTACGAACGCGTGGGTGACAGAATCCGGGTCGTCAAGCCCGACTCCGAGGAGGAGAAAAAAGTACTGGTACCTCTAGATAGGAAACCGTTCGTCCAAGTTACTGGTGCTAGTGAAACGGAGCTATTGGGAGACGTGAAACACTGTCCCTGGGGGGGCGACGAGCAGCTTGGTGAGCCTCCGTATAAGCGAGTAATCCCGGGGGCTGTACACGAAGCCCATGAAGGCGTCCTGTTCATCGACGAACTAGCACAGTTGGGTCCCCTCCAGCAACACCTGCTCACGGCGATGCAGGAAAAGGAGTACCCGATCACCGGTAAAAACCCACAGTCATCAGGCGCGGCGGTACGCGTGGAAGGCGTCCCATGCGATTTCATTCTCGTAGGAGCGTGCAACATCCAGGACCTTCCAATGATATTATCACCGCTACGATCGCGTATCCAAGGTGAAGGATACGAAGTCCTGATGAAAACCACGATGCCGGATACCGAAGAGAACCGGGCCAAGTTGGCACAGTTCGTCGCCCAAGAAGTGGAGCGGGATGGACGGATCCCGCACGCCACCAGAGAGGCCGTCGAAGAGATCGTGAAGGAGGCGCAACGACGCGCCAGAGTGATAGATGGTGAGAGAGACGCCCTAACTCTACGGCTCCGTGACTTGTCCGGAGTCGTGAGGTTGGCGGGAGATCTCGCGGTGATGAAGGGAGCGAAGTACATTGAACCTAAGCACGTTCGGGCCGCCATTAAGAAGGCGAAGCCCGTCGAGGATCAGATTATAGAGGAGTACGGCTCACTAGAGGAAGGCCTGAGACGAGATGTAGCTACATGCTCGCTCTCCTTACCGGCCGCGCAACAGCGTGTTATTCAGGGTGATACAACAGATTCATACTACCACCAAGAGGATAAACGAGGGTACATTTAACGGGGTGCACCCCAGATGAAAAAGGACGAATTCTTCCTCCTCCACTCGGTTCTTTACTATGTTCTGGAGTATCTAAAAATGGAAGGGAAAACTAGGGAAGACGACGTAAAGTTGTACGATGAGTTCAACGTGAAACCGGGCCATCTACACAAAACAAAACTACAGCACAAGTGTGCCGTGTTCCTGCTAGCTTACGTTATCGCCAGGGCTATCAGCTCAGAACTACCGAAAGCGGAGGGATTGGGACAGAGGCTGGGGAAGCTGCTGGAAGAACTCTTCGAGGAGCTGAAGAGAAGGGGTGAAGAAGTTCCAGTTGAACCTCCGTAGTAAGCGGTGGCTACGTGTCGTGTTTTTGGTATCCCTAGCACCCGCGGCGTACTATTACCCCGAGTGGATGTGCATCGTAGCCGCCGTGTTTCTAGCCGTAACTCACGTAATTTGTCCCGGAGAGGGAGACGGCTTAGCACTCGCCATAATATTCTTAGCGTGTCTCGCCGGGCGGGACCTTCTGAACGGTCTTTTCCATCTGTCGGTCCCAGCAGTTTGTCTCGGAGGGGTGGGCGCCTACTTCTGGAAGCACCGGGACACCCTCCTGAATCGTACTTGATCGATCGCCCGAGCTACGGCTTCCCAAACCCTACCTTCCCTCAACCGGTAGGGAGGTATGGCCCTTACTACGATCGCGTCATCGCGTCGCCTCACCTCTTCCGGATCTGAATTAGGGATGAAGTAATCCGAAGTGTCGGAGACCCGGAGCCCCACAACATGGTGCCCTTCAGAGGCGGATCTCACAGCCTCCTGAAGCACCGCCAAGAATGCCGTGTGAAGATCAGGTAAAAGTTGCCCTCCGACTTCGGGTATCAGCATCGTGTGATCCAGGTCACGTAAACACTCCCTGAATCCGGGGTTCTCGTACTTGAACATAAGAACGAGGACGTGAGACCGAAGCAGACGGTATTCTGAGTAGAAAGTCAGCGGTTCGATCAGTAACAGCGTATCGGACGCAGGCTTCTCGACCACTGGCAAGCCCTTCAGACCGTCCACTTCCGAAGAGACCAGCCGGACGTCCAAGCCCTTGTTTATCAGTCGTCGCGCGAGCTCGATGTTGAACACCGTGCATCCGAGTACGTCGAGGGAACTATCCCTGATCACCTCGAAAACGCTTAGGGCCGCGACGTCCGCGATGCGTCGCACTATATCCAGCACGGATACTCTAACCGTTTCCACAGGGCGTCTCCCCCGGGGGGACTGGACGTGAACGATGAGTTCCGGGAAGCCGGAAAGGTGGTCAAAAGGGTTCTACGTAGGGCTGCCCGGGAGGTCGACGTTGGAGACAAGCTGCTGGAAATAGCCGAATACCTCGAGGATTGCGTGAGGGATCAAGGTGCAGAACCGGCATTTCCGGTAAACCTGTCGCTTAACGAGGTGGCGGCTCATTACACGCCGAGCCCGGACGATGAAATCGAGATATCACCAGGGGACATCCTGAAAATCGACATAGGTGCTCACGTCAACGGTGCCATCGGAGACGCGGCGATCACGTTGTCCTTCGACAACGACCTAGGAGAATTGTTGGCGGAGGTCGCCCGCGAGGCCCTAGAAGCGGCCATAGCGATGATTCGACCGGGCGTCGAGTGTCGCGAAGTCGGAAGGGCCATCGGCGAGGTGTGTCGAGACTACGGCTTCAAGCCGGTTATCGGACTCACAGGTCATCAGATCGAACCGTGGAACCTACACGCCGGCGTTTCTATCCCCAACGACGATCTGCCGGGATACGAAGACAAGCTCGAGGAGGGGATGGTACTGGCAGTCGAACCGTTCGTGACCACTGAGGACGGAAAAGGGGACGTGAGACCCGGCTCGACCGTCGAGATTTTCTCGGTGCGGAACCCCAATCAACGGTCTCGCTTGGATCTGCACCGAATATACGAGGATCGGAAGTCACTGCCTTTCGCTCGACGTTGGGTGAAGGAAGCCACAAGAATGAAGTTCGAACTGCTAAGACTGAGTAAGCTTGGAGCCGTGAAAGCCTACCCAGAGCTCGTCGAGGTGAACGGGGAACCGGTTGCCCAGTGGGAACATACCGTGATGATTACCGAGCGCGGGTGTCGCGTGCTGACGGAATAATGCGGGCTAACTCCATATGCCCGGTGTGAGGGTCATGTTCACGCTCGAGGCGCGCACTCAGTCTGAGTAGTACCAACTCCACGGTGGTGTAAACCTCGAATCCCTTGACATGCCCAGATAGTGTGTGCCCGTTCTCGTCAGATACCGACGCGTGCAGGTGATAGGAACCGTCGTCGAACAGCAGCCCTTCAAGTGAGATCAGCTCGAACTTCCCGCGAGTCTCGAAGACTGGAGTGTCCCCCAACCTCCACCGGAGCGCGCGGACGCTCCCCTTGCCTGAAACCACGACGGAGTTCCTCCACCTGTTCATGTTAACACTCTCCGGGAATCGCTCGCCGGGTTCCAATCGGACCACTCGCAGCTCAGCACCTTCAACACACTCCTCGATCAGCGGGGTGTCCCCCTTGTACCCGATGCTGCGCGACTTCCTCGTAACGGAGGATGCCGTGTTCTCGGTGATATCTTACGTCCATCCGGAGGACGGTTTCCTGGCGCTGATGCGGTACGTGAAGGATCCAGAGGGAAATAGGATTCGCAGACCTACAGGTGAAAGGTATCGTAAAGTAAGCTTCGAAGAATCGTTCGAAATCCTCAAGGAGCGACACCCGGAGTACGTCCGGAAGGTCAGGGGGGACTTCTACGATCAAGTGGTGCCATCGGAGGATGTAGTGGAGCACTTACACCCGAGGGATCGTATGGATAGGATCTTGGAAGAACCGAAGGACGATCTAGAAGAGATGGCCGCTAGAGCCGTGCTGGAACTCGCCGAGGACTCCGGAGTACCGGAGTCCAGGTTCGGGGTCACAGGATCGCTGTTACCTGAACTCCACGATCCGGCCGAATCGGACCTGGATGTAGTCGTCTACGGTGTTCAGGAGTTCCTCGCGGTACGTGATGCGATCTTACGGATCCAGGAGACCGGCGAGGGTCGGGATCTTCTGAGGGCGCTGGACTACGATCACTGGGAGCGCGTATACCGGAGGAGATCCCCAGAGCTCGACTTCGAGGAGTTCCTACGGCACGAGCTGCGTAAGGGGAATAGGGTGGTCATCGGCGATCGGGTGTGTGACGTGTTGCTCGTACGCGACGAATCGGAACTCTCCGACGTCAGGTGGGAAGAGTTTGAGACCGTCGAAGAGAACGTTCGACTAGTCTGCGAAGTCCTCGACGATTCGTTGGCGTTTGACTACCCCGCGCGATGGAAGGTCGAAGTGGTAGAGTCGGACACCGAGAAAGGGTACGGAGTGACCGAAGTGAGGAGTTATACACACACCTACGTGGGTCAAGCGTTCGAGGGAGAGGTTATCGAGGTCTCCGGAAAGCTCGAGCGGGAGAGGAACTCGGGAGAACTGATAGCGATCGTCGGGAGCTCCAGGGAGGCGGAAGGGGAGTGGATCCGCGTCCTCAAAGATCAGCGATAGCACGACTCGACCACGCTCACACCGTCCTCCGACACCTCCACTCGAACCAAGTACTTGACGTCGATCCCTGTTTCCTCCTTAACTCTGCCAAGACCTCCCCTGGCCACCACGACCACCACGTCTTCGATCTCGGCCCCGACGTCGTCGAGGGCGTTGATTAACCCGACTAGGGTTCCACCTGTACTGATCACGTCGTCTACGACCACGACTCTGTCCCCTTCGGACACGCCGTTCAGGTACAGCTTCTCCACACCGTACCCTTTCTCCTGGATGATCTCCACCTCACCGTCTAACCCGTACTCACGTTTCCTGACTATCACTAACGGACGGTCTAACATGTCCGATAGAAGGGCTCCCAGGTGGATCCCCATGGCCTCCACACACACGATCTTATCGAAGTCTGTGCTGTTTAAGGCGCGGACGATCCTGTACGCAACTTCACGGAGTAACTCGGGCGGGAGCTCCGGGACACCGTCCGTGATAGGATGTACGAAGTACCAGTATCCGTCACGGTTCACCACGGGCGCCTCCTCCAAGGACTTCTCGAGGAGCATGGAAGCACCCCCGTCAGAACTTCCTACCCCTAACCCTGGAAAGGTCGAAGACCCCGGCGTCGGAGATAGCCATGACGGCCATGACACCGGCTTGAACGGGGTCCGTCACCACGAGGTCCGCAACCTCGGGAACGCTCCCGGCCATGTTCAGGGATATCACAGGTACCCCGTGTTCCTCGCGGAGCTCTTGAACTGCCTCCGTGATCTTCCCCCCCATCAGGGACCCCGCGAGAACTAAGATCCCCACCCTAGGCAGACGGGCCACGGCCCGGACGGCTTCCGCCAGGTTTTCCTCACCGACTAGCGGGATAGTGTCAACGCTGATGCGTTCACCTCGGATGTTATGACGGTCCGCCTCGGTGATCGCGCCTCGGGCGACTTCGGCGACCTGAGCTCCCCCTCCCATCACGATCACGCGCTTGCCGTATATCTCCTTCAAGGGCTTCAGCACGCGGACCTCTCGGACGACGTCCAGTGATCTCAGCTCGGAGACGAGTACTTTGGGCCGCTCCACACCCTCGATCTCCATGTACAAGCGGGCCAGCTCGCCCTCGGAGTCCTGCTGGATGTGGACTATGTTACCACCGTGGTCCGCGATGACGCCGGCGATCGCTTTAAGAGCACCAGGAACGTTGTCTACGTCCATGCTAATGGCCAGCATCTCAACCTCCCCTCCGGAGATACCATCCACGATCGATCACGTTATCCACCACGGGACGACCATCTTCGGAGAACCGAAGGCGACCCACTCCGACGCAATGCTCCCCAAGATCGTCACGATATACCACCGCGACCAGTCTGGGTTCCTTCGGACCACGGATTTCGACGATACTCTCGGGGAGCACGTCTCGACCGTAGGTAAACAGCACCGCTGCCCGTTCCGTCACGTAAGTCTTTATTTCATCGACGTGGCGCGTGAGTTCGCGCGCACCTTCGACGTGAATCCTCAGATCACCTCGGGCCGACCTCTCACAGAAGGGTCGACCGACCAGGAACGGGTCAGCGCGCTCGGGCAGATCGGCCGGGTCGAAATCCACCCGGTTCATTACGAAGTACTCCGTCCATCTACCCTCGAGCTTAATGAGACGGAAAGATCTCACAACGTGGGCTACACGTTTGCAGCTGAACTTCCTCGCCATTTCATCCGCTATCGAGTCGAGCTCCTCGCGGGGGACGCGCTTGAGTTCCGGCTTCAAGGGACCGTCACCCCGGACGTGGCGGCCGAAGGAAGAAGAAGAATTGATCAAACACATCGTGGAGGCGTGTCCCACCGAGGGACCATGGGTCGAAGCAGGGAAGGACGACGCTGCTGTCCTCCCGGACGGAACCGTCGTCAACTTCGACGCTATGACCCGATCTAGGCACGTGCCGAAGGAGCTCAAGGACCGAGATCTGGGCTGGAAGTTCGTGGCTTCAGTGGTGAGCGACGTCGGCGCTATGGGAGGAGAACCAAGTTTTTTCGGGTTCTCCGTCTGCTTAGACGACGAGGTGGACGTCGAGCAGCTCATACTCGGAATATCCGAAGGACTGCGGGAGTTCGGGACGTCTCTGGTAGGTGGAGATATCGTGGAAGGGGATGAGCTCGTCCTCTCAGGTACGTGCTTGGGGAAGCTAAAAGGCGAACCGCTGCTGATGTCGAACGCCCGCCCTGGTGACTTGGTAGCAGTCACGGGGCCGTTAGGCGGCCCCAACGCGTTCGTGAGGGCCATACTCAACGGTTTAAAACTGGAGGAAACGTTGTACGAGCGGTTCGCACGACCGAGACCACCAGTGGAGGTGGGTGTGGAGCTCGCACAGAGTGGCTATCGCGTCGCTGTCACGGACATTAGCGATGGACTTCTGGCGGAGGCGGAAGCGATCGCGAGACGATCCGGGGTGGCGATCGAGATCTACGCGTGGGAAGTACCGGTGGATGAAGGCGTGAGGGAGATCGCGAGAAGGTTGGGTGTGAACCCGGTGGATCTAGCGCTCGAGGGCGGAGAAGATTACGAGTTTTTGATCTGCGGCCCAGAGGACGTGATTGAGGAGTTCGATCTGACGACGATCGGGAGGGTGACGGAAGGCGATGGGGTTAGAGTCGTTAGGGACACACGAGCTCGGTATGAATAACGTTACGGTACTCATAACAATTTCGAATTGGCGCCGGGGCCGGGATTTGAACCCGGGCGGCCCATACGGGCCACGGGATCTCAAGTCCCGCGCCTTAGACCGGGCTCGGCCGCCCCGGCTTTCTCCAATGATTAACCACGAAGCTAGCCACTAATAACTTTTCCGTCGCCTAGCTAGCCGATGATTAGCATGTTGAATAACACAGCGACGTGGTGGGTTTTCCAGGACGGTTACATCGTGACGTCTCTTAGCGTTAACATCGACTCTACGTCTCCCGAGCAGCAACTGCCACGGCATTCTGCGCCGATCTAACTCCGATGAGCTACGACTAGGAAGGGGTGACCCGAAGTGTCGCTGCGGAGGGAGCGCCAGGGACAACAGTGAACTGTGAAGGAAATCCGAACGCTCTTAATGAGCTCGCACTGGCACCGGCACATACGGAGCTAACCAAGAAATACGAAGTGACGCTCACCTCACCCGGACTCGCCGCCTGAAGCTTTCCCACCGGAAAATGACGTTATGGAACCGTAATAGGATTCCCCATCGGATGCCTCATGCGAGTCCTGAACGGCGCGCTCTAGCTCTCGCGCTCGTTCGTCGATAACATCCTGATCACCCCGCCGAAGCTACAGCCCGAGGACGCGCTCCTCCGGCTTATCCTCTGCCTCGCCATGGTAGCCAACCGATATTACTTCGATCTGCACCTACACCGGTATGTACGTCGAGGAAGGTATGATGGGGCGCTCCCGCTGGAACTGGCTCCGACTCGTAGCGGCCGGCACGGGCCTGCCTTTACCGCTGGCCGGAGGTCTTCGACGGCTCGTTCAGTGGGTGCTGGACGAGGTGTGCCCTCTATGGGCGGAGATTGGTGGGACGTCCCAAAGTGCGTCCTGCTAAACCCTCCTCTAAGGTTACGTCGAGTACTCCGTCCGAGGAGAGATGCGGACCCGATCGACGCGGTCTTTTAGCTAGCGTCGTGAGGTCCAGGGAGCACTAGTCACCGTTCCCTCGGTCCGCTGGCCCACTCGTTTCACACCGCTTCCGAGGCCGCTGATAATCGGAAGCCCCACGCCGAATTATCAGGTGGACGTGGTGACCGTGCTCCTGAGGTACCTGGTGACTACACGTTGCCCGGCGTTTGCCATCCCATCACTATCGCCTAGAGATAGGAGTTTACCGTTTTCCAGACCTTCCAGAGTCCGAGCACGGTCTTCACGATCTCTGGGCGCGCTCGAGCTGACCCCGTAGCCCGGTCGAGCACGCGGGCTCGAGGTCGAAGGCGAGTGCCTGGGTCCGGACGATCAGTCGGCGTACGGCGCAAGCCTCACGTGACATCTCGAGCGCTGTGCGAAGGTGCCGGGCGGCGATTCGGGCGAGTTTGAGCACGCGCTCCCTCGGCTGTTCGGCCAGTCGACTCCACGCTCGAGTTACCATTCCACAGGTAGATTGGCCGAACCCGTAGGTATCGCTTCGTCCGCTCGAAATACGCGACGTAGTACAGGACACACATCCACCCGAAACCTTACAACACGTCTTCCGCAGCCTCGGCTTGACACCACGTCGGTGCACTTTCGAAGGATCCGCATGTACCGAATTCGCTCCACCGGATCGGCAGGTAGCGGAACGTCCTGATGTGGTATACGCTTGTACTCCGGATGGGTCTGCTGCCGTCCTTTTGTAAATCGTTGCGAGATGATAAATATTCCAGACTTACAGTACATCTCAAAGATAATGGAGAATTTGAGACTTGAGCATCACCTGAACATCGATCGAAGATGATTACAGAAGAGTGGGCCCGAGGAGCGTGACGGTGAGTACAGGACCGGCAACGGAGTGCGGGGGCAGCTCGGTAGTAGGCACGGGAGTCACTCACCTCGGAGCCGCTCGATCTTTTTGAGGATCTCGTCGGTGGTGAGGTCGACACCGACGAGGTAGCCGCGTCGGTCGAGCTCCCGGAGGATGCGCTCGCGCTCCTCCTCGTTATGGACGATGACGTAGTAGGTGTGGACGTTCTCAGAGACCTTGTAGAGATCCTCCAGGGTTCGCTTCCTTTCTGGGTACTTCTCTAGACTTTTGATAAACTTCATCACTTCGTCCATTGAGCTTATCACGACATCCCTACGGATCGGTGACTTTAACGGCGGAGTGTAGTACTCTACGCACTGCACCACACCGCCGTTGCCGATTATAATCCACATGACGTCAGAGATCTCGTCCACGGAGTGCCGCACCGTCACTCTGAACATCGTGGGGGAGAGAGTCGCCCGCACTATGTGACGGGATGCGCAGTCGTACAGGAAGAGTACTTCATCAGCCCCGGCACGCTCCATCATCTTTGCGCCCTCCCGGCTGTTGGCGACGGCGACGACGTGGAGATCCCGCCTGAAGTTCTTCGCGAGTAGAATCACGAAGATGTTAGTGCGGTCGTCACCCGTCGCCACAACTATGCCGCGGGCGCCCTCGACGTTGGCCTCTCGCAGCGTGTTTTCCCTCGTCGCGTCGCCCAGGACCGCTGGGAACCCTTGGTACACGGCTCGCTCGTAAGCCTCCTCGTCTTTATCTACCACCACAATGTCGAACTTGTACCGTTCCGAGAGTAACCTGGCGACGCGGCTACCCGTCCTGCCGAACCCGCACACGATGATGTGGTTCTCGATCTCCTTTATCCTCCTCCGGAGAACGTCCTCCTTGATCGCCAAGGAGAGCTCCCCTCGTAAGACGAGCTGGATGATATCTCCCAGGGCGTACGAGGCCACGCCGATCCCGGAGAACATGACGACGACGGAAAGCAGGCGACCCACTTCCGTGGTGGGAACGACGTCGCCGTACCCCACGGTCGTGATCGTGGCCGCGGTGAAGTACAGGCAGGTCAGCAGCGGCCATCCCTCCAGGAAGTGGAAGACGACCGTAGACACCAGGAGGATAGATGACAGCGCGGCCAGAGATCGTCGCACCGCGGGGATCCTCAGTAGGGTACGCAGGACGGATACCAAGGGACGGCCGCGTCCAACCGTCACGGTGTCACGATCCCCCGCCGCTCCTTGGGTGTTCCTGAAGTCCCGGGAAACCGCCCGACTACCTCCGGACCCGACGTCGGCGTACGGCGTGGACGGTCGCGGGGAACGTCGCTTCAAGAGTCCGAGCAATCGTTATTGTCTTCGTAACGATTTCCGGTTGGTGCGGGGGCCGGGATTTGAACCCGGGACGGCCCTACGGCCACGGGATCTTAAGTCCCGCCCCTTCGACCAGGCTCGGGCGCCCCCGCGCCTCTCCCAGCCCCGGATGAGTATTACGACGCTAAAAAACTTTCTCTCATACGCTATCGTGAACCGAGAGCCGAAGATTATCGATACGTTCAACAATAGACGCGAGTACGACACATATCGCATACGTAGTAGGAGAATACTTAAGGTCTAAATTATAATCAAAGGGAATTAAATTTCGTAGTCAAAATATGAATATCACTCGGTAAGACCGAGAGTACTGACTGATCATGGAAAAATTATCTGATTTGGACTTCTTGGCTAATATGTGTATTACAGCTTACAATGAGTTGAATTACCTGGAACATCGCGCATTCTTCTGTGATAACGTTATCAAAACTGTCGCACTCTAAGTCCGATCCGACCTTCAAGTGCGTGTACTAGAATTACGAGTCTGACCTCGGGACGCAAACAGCAACTGCGAATCGAACAAAGAGCACTGTAGCTCGGCGATCCTATATGTCACAGCTAACCGGGCGCAGATGTTTCCCGTCAATCACCTCGGTACTGAAAGCACGCACGGGGTCGGGAACTCGGGATAGCCTTTTTGGCCAACCAGGACCGTGGCGTTGTCCACTTCTCCGGATTCAGCAGTGTCGTTAGCGATCTTACCGGAATAGGGTTTAAGCATGGGAAGGCCCGTGGGACCCGGCTCGAGTTCTCAAGATGGTTTCTCAGGTGGCCCAGTCATGCATCTAAGAGCGAGAACGCCGACAAACTAGTTCTAGAATTGAAGTGGTGGAGGTTCCACCGTACACTTCGATCATGCCCGTTGTGTAGCGAGAAGCCACAACAAGGCTGCAGGTCTCGTGGATTGTTCGTCTGCCCGCACTGCGGCGTGGCGATGAAGGCGGACGTCACGGTGGCTTTCAACGTCATGGAACGCGGAAGCGAGAGAGTACAAACCGAGGACTGAGCTCATTAGCGTGCTCGGAGCCTACCCCCCGGAGTAAGTAATAATCGGGTTCACCGCACGATCGGAGGGCTGGCCCGTCGGACAGCGACCCTGAATCGGCGACTCTTATGAGCCGTGGGTTAACGACTGTTCTCACATGCGGACAAATCCTGCCCTTTCGCTCCATTCCGGGAGCGGTGCGTCACGTGTCCCGCTACCTTTCTTCCTCTACTCTTCAAGTGCGGTATACTGAGCGAGTCGGTCGAAGACGTCCCAATTTCCCTCTAGGATCGGTCGGCCTATAGACACGGCGGAAGCGCCGGCCTCGAACATGGCGCGTACGTCTTTCGGTGAGCGGATCGAGTTGTTTCCTATCACCGGAACCCCAACCCGAGCCGCCGCCCGGACGTACTCCAGCTCGTACGTCGGTTCGCCTGGTTTCATGGCGTCCACGTGTAGGATGTCCACCGACGAGTTCCGCAGGGCCTCTAGCGCGTCTTCGAACGCTGGATGTGGTCCACGAAGCTTCACTGAGACGTACACATCGTGTTCTGCAACCGCTTCAACTATCTCGACCAGCCGTGTCCGATCCTCGAGCAGCGCCTCGCCCGCACCCACTCGGACGACCTCGGGTTGTCGACAGTGAGTGTTGATTTCGATGATATCCACGAGATCCGCAAGTTCACCAGAGAGCTTCTCTGCCCCATGGGAATCCGTGAACCTTACGTTCACGGCCACCGGTACCTCCACGTCGACGCGCGATAGTTCTTCCGGCAGACGGTCGGGCGGCACCGCGAACTCGTCCCGTCGGCGTGCCACCAGCTTCGAGGCCCGGTAAGTGGCGTCGTCGCCGGGGTAACCGCCGAGTATTACCATCCCCACGCCGTGGCGCTCCAGCTCGGGCGCCAGCTCTGGCCCCGTGTGACCCGACATTGGGGCGTTGAACGTGAGCGAGGGGCAGCCCAGCCGTTTCCAGAACCTGAGAGCCTCGGACCGGCAAACGCTCGTCACGGTTCGGCTAACCCTCTCATCATCATCGGCTTCCGATCATGTCGAGTATTCGGGCCCGCAGCTCGACGAACTCCGGGTCGGTCCTGTCCCTGGGTCGTGGTAGGTCGATATCGACTATATCGACTACCTCGGCAGGCCTGGGTGAGAGCACCATCACGCGGTCGGCCAGGAACACCGCCTCCTCGACGTTATGCGTCACTAGGAGGATGGTTCGCCCCGTTCTCTCCCATATTTTCAGAAGCTCCTCCTGCATCTTGTTGCGCGTCTGGGCGTCCACGGCAGCGAACGGCTCGTCCATGAGCAGGATCCTGGGCTCGGCCGCAAGTGCTCTGGCGATGGCGACGCGTTGCTTCATGCCGCCGGAAAGTTGCTTGGGATAGGCGTCCTCGAACCCTTCGAGTCCCGGGACGACCTTGAGGCACTCCCGAGCGATGCGCTCAGCCTCCTCCGGGTCCTTTCCTTGCATCAGTGGGGCGAACATGACGTTCTCCAACACGGTTTTCCACGGGAAGATGGCGTACTCTTGGAAGACCAGAGCGCGGTCGGGTCCGGGCTTCCGAACCTCTTTTCCATCCACCAGAACCTTGCCCGAGTCGTAGTCCTCCAGTCCGGCGATTATCTTGAGGAGAGTAGTCTTACCGCACCCGCTGGGACCCACGATCGCGAAGAACTCACCTTCCGAGGCCTCGAACGTGATGCCGTCCAGCACCTTCAGGTCGTCGTAGCTCTTGTGCAGGTCTTCAACCTTCAGGATCACTTCCATGCGAGCGCCCTCCTCTCGAAGTATCTAAACCCGCGGTCCATCACGAGGCCCAAGAGACCGATCGTGATCATGCCCGCGATAACCTGGTCGGTCGCCAGTATACGCTGCGCCTCGATGATCATGTATCCGAGTCCGGACTTCGCTGCGATCATCTCGGCAGCCACGACGCACATCCAGCCGACTCCCAGTCCCACCCGCAGGCCGGTGAAGATGCTGGGTAGCGCCCCGGGCACCAGTACGTGCCGGATCAGCGCAGTGTCGTCAGCACCCAGGTTGAGGGCCGCCTCGATGTAGATTCTGTCGACACCCTTGATACCGGAGATAGTGTTGATCAGTATCGGGAAGAACGAACCCACGAAGATGATGAAGAACGAGGACGGGTCGCCGATCCCGAACCACACGATGGCCAGTGGTATCCACGCTATCGGCGGTATCGGACGGACGATCTCGATCAGGAGATCCATCGCTGCGTGAGCCGTACGGTACGTCCCCATCAGGACGCCCAGCGAGACCCCCGCGACCGCCGCGATCGAGTACCCGACAGCCACCCGGTAGAGGCTGGTTATCGCATGTTTCAGTATCTCCCCAGGCATATCGACGAACACCGAGAAAACTTGGGAGGGAGAGGGAAGGAGGACCGGATTGATCAAACCGAGTCCGCTCACAGCCTGCCAGATTGCGAGCATGGCTACCGGCGCCGACACCTTCAGCAGGGTTTCGAGCCGCTCATCGTGGTTCCGTATCACTTAACCGGCCACCTCCTTGAGCAGTTTCAGGTCGATGAAATCGGACCAGTCCGGTAGTTTTTTGATGTAACCGAGTTGCTTGAGGAACCTGGCGAACATCTTGATGCTATCCACGTCCAAGTCCACGGAGTAGCGAACGTGTCGCATCGCCTCTCTCTCCACTTCCTCTGGCACTTTTAGCTGATTCGCCGTGATCTTGGCGGCCTCGTCGGGATGCTCCTGCACGTACTTCGTGGCCATCACGTGGACTCGAAGTACCTTCCTAGCGAGGTCCGGATGGCGCTCGATGAAGTCCTTCCGCATCACGAGCACGCAACACTGGTGGTGGGGCCATATCTTACCTGTGTCCATGAGCCGGACGCCGAACCCCTTCTTGACTGCCATCGCCGGACCCGGCTCGGGCTCGATGAACGCATCGATCTGCTTCGCCCCGAGTGCGTTCACGGCGTCGGCCGTCTTCATCTCGACGATATCCACGTCCTTATCGGGGTCCAGGCCCGCCCGCTTCAGCGCGATTCTCAACATACAATCCTGGATGGATCCCTTCATGAGCTCCGCGACCCGCTTACCCTTCAAGTCCTTGATGCCCTTGATCTCGCCGGCCTCATCCTTACGCACCACGATCGCGGAACCCTCTTGGTTCACTCCCGCCACGATCTTGATCGGCACACCTTTGGAGTACGCCGTGATCGCAGGAACGCACCCGATGTAAGCGACGTCGATCTTACCTGCCGCCAGCGCCTGCGTCTCCGGCGGTCCGGCCTTGAACTCGTACGTCTCCACCTTGATTCCTTCCTTCTCGAACATTTTCTTGGCCATGGCCACGAAGAGAGCCGCATGGTGGTCACTGGGCTGATAACCGATCCGGACTACGTTAGACGCCGTCGTGTAATAATAATATCCTAGCGCACCGCCGAGGACCGCCACGATGACTATGCCTAGCGCTACCACCTTCTTCACGGAACCACCCCCCAGAGTCCACTCTCGTACTTAATATTTGGGGGTTTCCATGTGATTCCCGTGACTGTAGTGTACCACAACGTGCACAGTCCCAGAAAAGTGGAGGAGATAGCCAGGACTGTAGCCGGTTTCGGGGTGAAGCGGTTCGTTATCAGCAGAGCACTCGGTAGTGCGGCCCAGGAAGGGGTGCCCAAAGCTCAAAAGATCTGCCTGGAGGCCGGGATCGAGCTCCTGTTCTTCCGGGATCTGAAGGAGGCACTGGAGGTGCTTTCCCCGGATGTGACGTACATGGCCGAGGACGCCGAGCACGGTGGAGCGAAGCCACTTGACTTCGACGCCGTGGCCGAGGGGATTCGGGAGAAAGAGGTCTGTTTCGTCTTCGGTAGCGCCAGGCCGGGATTGACGAAACAGGAGCTCGAGCTCGGTGACGAGGCCGTGTACGTGGGTACGGAGCGTAACGTGGGTGAAGTTGGTGCCGTGGCTATCCTGCTTCACGAACTGAGGAAGCGTCTGAATCAGTGAACGCGGACCACAAGCCGGTATAGCGACTCCTCCGGAGAGTACGGCTTCACTTCCCGGTGAGACTCGAGTTCCACTGGTCTATCGATTTTTCTCCGGAGCTCTTCGAACGCTTCTTCGGCGTTCGGGACGATCCGATAGTAAATCAACCTACCTTCGGGCCGTACACACCGTACCGCGGTTTCGACGAACCGATGCGCCATCTTGGGTGCATTCATTATCACGTAGTCGAACTTCCCAACCAGCCGTGACACTTCGCGTGCATCGCCCAGGAAAGCCCTCGCCTTGACCCTATTCAACCTGAGATTCTTCAGGAGATACCTGTATGCGACGGGGTTCAGTTCGCAGGCGGTGACATCTACGTTCGGGACAAACCGTTTCAAGATCACCGTGATGGGGCCCACGCCGGCGAAGAGATCGAGTACTGTGGATCCTTCCTTCACAACGTCCTCGGCGAGCAACCGACGCTCGGTGGCCAGCCTCGGGTTGAAGTAGCACCGAGCCAGATCGACCCGGAACCTGCACCCGTGTTCTCGATGTTCGGTCATCGCGGGGCCCTTTCCGGCTATACGGCGAAGGTCTCGAACGCGGAAGATCCCCCGGACGGGACCGCGCTCGAAGACCGCCCTGACCCGTCGGTGAACCTTCATGATAGCTCGGCCGACTTCGCGTTCATGCCCACGCAACTCGTCGGGAATCTGAACCACGGCCACGTCGCCGATCACGTCGTAAGGTACGGGCACGGACCACCCGAGGCTGTCCTCGAGGACATCCTCTACGCTCCGGTGTTCGACGGTCCGTTCGAACTCGGCTTCACCAGCTTCGTAAGGTACCCCGAGCTCCTCAAGCACACTGCACGCACGTCTGACATCGCGTACTGGAAAAAGCACCATGTCCTCCTCCCGTCGCACCTTGGCGTTCCTGGTGAGAAGATCCTCCCTAGACAGTGCCCTTCTAGCGCGTTCCGCCATGTGTTTGGGGACTGCGACGTAGGGGAGTTCGGGCATGATTGAGACCCCTCAGATCAGCGGCATCAGCGGAAGAACGCATATCTTTGTCGTCCTACCGTGACTGACGAGCACCAGGTAACCGGATCTGTTGAAATATGCGGAGAACCCGGGTGTATCGATGATATCGAAGGAGTACATGACACCGTGTGCAGATACGTAAGGACGGACGGAACACGGGCCGTGAATCACGACCGCGTCGCCGTACGACTTCACCTTGACCCTACCGACACGCAGCGAACTCGGTGAGAGGCGCACAGGTTTCCCTCGATCTCCTAACTTTACCAGAACGGCGGGGTCGTAGGCCACTGTCAAGGTCGCCCTTCCCCGGTACGGGTTCAACGTCAGCTGCGTGGTGGTTTCCGTCGACTGGTAAATCCCTGCGCTCATCCGGACTATCTCGTGTGGGATACCCCAGTTCACCACGGTCGACGTCCATCCAATCCCGTACAGCAGTGACAGTGTAACCAGCACGGCCCTGATCACATCCATAATAGCATCGCCCCGAGCGCCAGAATGCCTAGTACGGCCGCAGCGTAAGAGCCGTAGGACAGGAGCTGTGGTAGTTCGTACCTCAGTACGGTGTCTCCGTGGGCTCGCACCAGCATCTGTCCACATGAGGCAGGATAAACGGGACCGTCGGAAGACCGCCACGCGGGAAAGTACTTGACCTTCAAGTACACCCACCCATTACCACGCACTCGCATCATGGTCGGATCACCACGGTACTCCAGGTGAACTCGAGTGGGTTTCCCGGAATCGAACCCTCGCAAGATCCCATTGACGAATTTCCGCTCCTTATCCGTCGGTAACCTAGGCATGCGGTACCCTTCGGTTTGCACCTCCTTGATGAGCCTGTGGAATCGCATGACGAAGTATACCACGTCCACACCACATACGCGGACGAGCCCGTGACCGACGCGCACGTCCTTCCACCATCTGCCATCCACTCGGTACGCGAACGGCAGGTACTTCCTGAGTGGAACGAAGGAAGGTGGACTGGCCGGACTTACCTTGACACCGAGACGTTCAACGGCACGGGCGACCCGAGGGTCGAAGACCGGTAGGATGAGCAGTACCCTACGACCCTCACGAGCTAACTTCACCGCCCGGTCCACGTCGCCCGGTGTCAGAGGTCTCACGATCACTCTGTCGAACTTCCTCGCGTCGCGAAACGTGGCGTCGACGAACACGTACCGGTTACCGGGAGTCGCGACGAAGTTGAGGAGCGTAGTGTAATACGCGTTCTCGGTCCTAAGGCCTAAGCGACGATCCACTACCGCTATTGGGTGTGGGACGACGCACGCGGAACCACCATGGCCTAAGAACTCGAACACACTGTAGTCACCGGCTTTCTTCCGTAGCACGAAACCCGGCTCCCGGGACAACTTCTTCGATAGCAGCGAGGATTTCGTCAATAAGTACCGGGTGTTGGTCGCCCAGAGCGAGATTTTGAGTGCGTTGGTATCGTATACCCAACCGAGCTCCCACTCCCAGCGAGCAGCTAGGGAAAAGAACATCGGATCTCCTTGAGAGAACCACCCCATAATCGTCGGGTGTCCGGAGTACATCGGTGAAATCGGGACGCTCGCGTCGAAAAGATGCGTGTAAGGGTCAGCATCGCAACGGGCGGTGTACGAGTCATCTGGCCAGCTGTCCTTCACCCATTTCCATAACTTCACGGCCGAAGGAGTGACGTGTGGAGGCTCCGGAGGAACGTACGTCAGAGCCCCGATGCTACCGGAGAGGAGCAAACCCGCAACTCCTAGAGGAACCACCCAAGCAGCTCTTATCGACCGGAGCAATTGACGAACGACTGGGGCCGCCGCCACCGCTAGCAGCATCGGCATGAGGACCGTCGTGTAACGCTCCGCGAGCATGTTCTTACCTAGGGGGAGATACTTCCAGTACCCTAGAACGAAGGCGAAGGCCACCACGATCGAGATCACGCCCCAGAACAGCGCGAATACGCCGAACCCGGTGCGACGTCGAATCTCGTAGGTGACGCCCACGATGCCGGTCGCCGTTACGAGCAGTCCGGTAGACCATTTGCCACCCACGGCCAGGTCTTTCAGAACTCCCGCAACGGAACCAGGCGGGTACAACCACAGCTCCGATAGGAACCTCTTGTAGTAGATCGCTGCCGCGTAGTGCGGGAACGCTATCGCGAACCCGACGACAACGGGTGCCGTGGATCGCAACAGGAACCCGGGAGTTCGGAACTCCTCCCGGAACAGGGCTTCGGCGACCCAACGGGTCAGGATTAATCCTCCGGAAAGTAGACCGCCGAGCGGATGGGAGTAGTAGGCGGGCACCAGGAATAACGTCGCATAGGCCAGATGACGCCTCTCACCCCGTAACCACCGTTCATAGCAGGAAAGCGCCAGGAACCCGAACCCAAGGGATAGGATCGTCGGGTAAACGCCCTCCCAGTTCAGCGCTTTCATGAACCCTCCGGAAGTGAGGCCCAGAAGCGCGCAGATTACGGCTATCTTTCTAGCGTACCCCCGAGCCCGAACGAGCGCGTAGACACCCACTCCGATTAACGCAGAGGCGGCAACCAGGCAGACGACAAACGTCTGTACCGGATCCTTGACCACCGCGTTTACGGCGGCGCCGATTAGGTACCCCAAAGACCCGTAGTACGTGAGGTACGGGAATCCCGAGTACCACATCGGACACCACGGGTCCCATCGACCGTCGGCGAGCATGTGGTATGTGTACCAGATCTTGAGCACGTGAGCGCGCGAGTCTCTGCTTAAAAGTGGGTGCATCAGGTTCCCCGCGTTGGCTACTACCGCACCCACCAGGATCACGAGTAGCGCCAGGACCAAACGACCGTGGCCAGACAATTTGGGGGTACTCCCCCGTGCTGCCGGATCACGGTTCGTACGCTCTCGTCTTCCGCGTGAACAGACATGTCGAGGTGAACGTAGGGAGCTTGGGAGACGTGATCGTAGAGGCCGGGAGCTGGACCTACGTCGGGTCTGGTATGGGACGGGGCCCCTCCGGGCTAAGGGGTCGCCTTGGTCGTCACTTAAAATCGGCTCGGGAGGGAGCGGAGCAACCGCACTGGCATATCGATTACTTGCTTTCCCAGGCACGACCGGAGATCGAGGGCGCTTGGATAATGGAAGGCGACCGTGAATGTGAGCTGGCGGCAGCACTGTCGGATATGGTGTCCGGGATTCGAGGATTCGGATGCTCAGATTGCCACTGTGAAACCCACCTATTCCGCGCAGGGATCGCCGAGACGGCGGAAGCCGTCAGACGGATCGGTGGTGGAACGTTCTTACCCACCCCTACACTCGAGCACTGGGTTTTTCAGCAGTGATTAACCCCCACTTCCGGTCCACGTCTACCACCTCGAACCCCACGCGTGTGAGACGACGGGATACCCCAGCGAGCACGTCCTTCCCACGATACCGGCTCCCAGGAGCTCCAACGTAATGGACGAGCCGGCCGCCGGGCCGTAGAAGCCTCAGTAACTCGCGATAAAAATTCTCGGAGTACAGTTCACCGGCTCTAGCCAATCTAGGGGGGTCGTGGACGATAGCGTCGAATTCGTCATCAAGGGACGGAACCACTTCCTCCGCGGGACCTAACAGAATATTAACCCTCTCTAACCCTCGCGACCAAGGGTTCGCACCGGCGATTTCGAGGACGTTCCTGTCCTTTTCGACGGAGATGACATCCGCACCGCGTTCCACGGCCCGCAATGCGGTGTAGCCTAATCCAGTGCATATGTCGAGGACGCGATCCCCACCGGACACTCCGACTCTACCCACCTTAACGCCGGCATCGGTCCAAGGATCAGTCCACTTAGTGCGGTGCATCCTGATGCCGTCGATCTCGATAGTCGGCGCTTCGCCGGGTCTTACCGGGAGGAGTTTGTAGTAGTGCTCGGCCCGGATCTCGATTTTGTATATGCTACCGGTAGTCAGCCCGTAAGCGCCCTTCCACTCCGTCATAGACTCAAGGTCGTCCCGAGTTAACTCCACGCCCTCGACGATGATTGCATCACCGTCAATCCAGACCTTCCCAGAGCGCAAGCCCAGATCTAATCGGATTTCAGCTTCCTCTCCGCCCTTCTCTATGACGCGTAACAGTTCCTTGGCCTCGAAGTAGGACACGACGGTAACAAAGTCCGCGGGGCGGATCGTGTACCGACGCAAGCGACCCCCCACACCGCGAAACGTTACGGTACGAATAACGTTTCCGGAGGTTTGTGATCGGCGAAAGAGCTCTCACCGGCGGATCAGCCGGACCTACGCGATCCAAAGGGTAACGGAGGGCGCTGGAAAACTCCAGGCCGATCCCATAGCAGCCGCCGATCCTCGCAGCCCCCGGATGAAGCTGTTTTTTCGTCGTGCGATCTTACACCCGGGAGAGCGATAGACCACGGAGAGCTTCTTCTGCCAGGGTCCTTACGCGGTTGCGTTTGAGGTCCCGAACCAACCCTTCAACGCCGTTCTCCGCCACCAAAACAGCGATCACTGGCACCGCTTCGCTGGCGTATCTGAGGCCTAGATCCTCGACATCCACTATCACCGTACCGTCCCGAAGCTTCGCCGAACGTACACGATCGAACTCGCGAGGGCCCGTACCGGGAGAGTACAGGCGACGACCGACGACGACAACGTCCGCAAGTCTAGCTACTTCAAGCGTTTTGGGATGGTCACCTGTGTTCACACCGACGACCACGGTCGGATCCGGGGACACGTCCGGCACGTCGGGTGGCACGTTCAGCGCGGTAGCCACCACAGTATTCGAACTCTCACTCCTCAGCCGTCGCAGGAACTCCTTCCAGGGTTTTTCGTCCTTGAGACGACCGTCGTACGTCAGTGCGTCATCCTCCTGCTCGTACTTCGATAGACACTCTATCCTCACCTCGACCTTCGGCTCTAACCTTCTGATCACCCTCTTGGCGAAATCCGCATGGCTTCGAGAAATCGTATCGAGGTACAGCATTCGTTCGAACCGACCCACTTATCTCACCCCAACAACATCCTCAGCTTGGTCACTGCCTCCACGGCGCTCCTACCGAGCACGCGTATCATCGGTTCCTTGCCTACATCTCCCTCGTCGTAAATAACGTCGGGGGTATCGTCCGATTTTCGAAACGCTACCTCGGTACCCCATTCCATCGTGGAGTCGATTTCCTCCGGCTCCTCCGACCGGTCGAACGAAGACACTACGAACCCGAGATCACGAGCCCTCTCGATGAACTCCCCGTTATAACTAGCGTTTACCGCGGCCCGGACCGAGGGATCAAGCCGATGGGCCGTCAGAGCCACGGTGCCGACGTGCTTGGAACCACCCGGAATCGGGTAGCCGACCACGCTAGGTTCATCACCGTCGAGGACGATTCGACCCGAAAGTCCAATCACACCCTCGAGACCCATTGAGGGGTCGAAGACTTCCGCTACGTTCATTCCAACCTGTGGAATTGCCCTCGCGAAGGTCGGATCCGACTCGATGATCTCGAGTGCCCGGATCACGTGCTGCATTGCCCTCCCCAACGCCGCGTCACGTCTGATTTGTGCGGCGGGATCTACCACACGACCGAAGGGCGTGTTTCGAGCCTTTCGGACCGCCGCTCTCGCGAACCGAACGGCTCGTTCTACGGCAGTCTCTGGGCCCAACCCTCGGGCCAAGAAGCACGCGAGAGCAGTGGAGAGCACGCACCCGGATCCGTGAGCGCCTTCACCCGGAGGCATCTCCCACGCGATGGTGTCCCCCTCGGCCGGCACCCATACATCGAGTCTGTCAGCGGAGTGCCCCCCCGTGACGAGGACGCCCGTCAAGCTGTACTCCTCCACCAGCTCACGGGCTGCGAGCTCAGTCTCCACCGTAGTGCGTATCCTCCTACCGACCAGCTGGCTCAACTCTTCCGTGTTGGGAGTTATGATATCGACCGCCTCACCGAACGTTTCCAACGCCTCTTCAGGAGTCGCTTCAGATAACACCCCTCCGGCCTCGGCTCTGAACACAGGATCCCATACTACCGTCAGGTTACGGAGCCGTTTCGCCAGTATCTCGAAGATCTCTAAAGTGGGGACGGCCCCGACTTTGACGACTTCGCACCTCGGGACGTACCGAGCCAAGCAATCCGATAAGAACCGCGAGTCAACGGGCTCGACTAACTCGGCGCCCTCATCCTGGAGCGATAGCAACGTCGGGAGAGAAATCGCTGGTACCCCGAGGGCTTCGGCCGTCACCACGTCCGCCCTTAGACCGGCTCCCGTAGGATCGTGTCCAGCGACTATCAGGAGCATATCCGAGCACCCCCCAACGTTATAATACTCGTAACGTTTAGGATGAAAGGTAACACCGGGCGGCGGCCGTACCGACGACTTGGAAGACGGTTTTCGCACGGAAAGATCAGGTTACGACGTCTTCGAGGAGCCCCTTGTCCCGAGCCTCGCGTACCTCCTTGGCTATCCTGCGACCCATGGTCACGATTTCGCCGAACTTCAGGTACGCGTACGGCAGGAAGGTCACGTTGGTACCACCGTCTATCCTGGCGGAGAGCTCGAAGACGTAGAACTCGAGGTTCTCGGTGCACAGAGTTTGGAGGCAGAACGGCCCGATGAAGCCGGGTTCCTCGATATCCTCGGACGCACGTACCACGCGATCGCCCATCTCGTACAGCTGCACCAGTAGGGACTCCCTCACGACCACGGGGATGTTACCCGAGATGACGTACGAAGGTTCCAATCCCGATTCCAGCTGATCGCTCGCCGGCATCCGGACGAGGCCGTCGATGTTGGTCTCGTAACGTCGATCCATCCCCAGGACCTCGACGGTATCCTCCACGACCGACCGGAAATAATGGACGCAGAAGTTGGTCCCGACCACATACTCCTCTATGTGTGCCTGCTCGAGATCTTCCTCGTCGATAACACCGTCTTCGATCAGCCGCTCCGCCTTCTCCTCGAACTCTTCCGAGTCGGAGCAGATGAAGTACCCACGCCCCCCTCTAGCCCCGGGGAACTTGACGATGACCGGGCGATCGATGTCTTCAGGTGAGTCGAATACCTTCGGTACCTTAACACCCGCCCGCTCCAAAAGCTTTCGCTCCAGATAACGCTCACTTTCCCAGCGTAGTAACCGTCTGTTTCCGAATATTGGTACGCAAAACTCGTTTTCTATCCCGTCCAGGCCGACGTAAGCGACGAAGGACCCGTGCGGCACGACGATAGCGTTCAACTCCCGAAGACGCTCTTGAACTTCCTCGTCGAGCATGTCTTGGAAGCTCTCCACCACGATGATCTCATCGGCGACCCCGAGTCGCTCATAAGGTGTTGTGCGACCTTCTTCGCAGACTACCACGGAGCGCAACCCTTCTTCTTTGGCGCCCTTTAGAATGTGGAGTGCGGTATGGCTTCCGAGCGTAGCTATGGACAGATCCTTAAGATCGTACTCCGAGAGGACCTCGAGGATTTCCTCCCGAGATAACAATAGCAGCCCCCCGCCCAGGCACACTCCATACTTCTTTAATCCGGCCCCCTTCCGGCGCGTGTCGTCTCGTGGGACTCTCTAATAAAAGTCGCACAAAAGGTGTCGTCAAACGTCGATGACGGAGCGCGCGATCCTCGCCACTTCCTCCTTCCCCAACAGCGCTGCGTCGAGCAGATCCTCCGGCTCGTCCACATCGGCGAAGAACCCCAACGATTTCACCACAGTGACTTCCATCCCTCGCTCTTCCGCCCGTTTCAAGTTCCTAGGGAAGCTCACACCACCGAACGTCGGCCTGAACCGCACACCCTCCCCGACAAACACCCCACTCGTACCACCTCGTCGGGACGGACAGAGAACGACATCCGCATCTTCCAACCCTTCCAACGCCCGCTCGACGTCTTCTTCAGACAGCAACGGTAGATCCGACATCACCAGCCCGAATTCGCCGTCCGGGAGCGGTAGCTCGTCGAGACTCGCGTTACTCAATCGTACCTTCGCCCCAGGCACCGACAGACGTGTGTCCGGAGTCACTACTTCTACCTCGCCAAACTTGGAGAGCACATCTACCACGTGCCTTAACATCGCCAACGCGAACTTCTCACGCATTTCCTCGTCCATGCACGAGGACAGCCTGGTCTTTCGATTCCTCCTATCCGCGAACGGTACCACGAACCTCACGGATTAAGCGCCCCCAGCACCGACATCACGTTCCCCCATACCTCGATGAAGTCGCTTGGATCCTCCGGATCCGCATCCGTGTCCAAGTCGAGTACTCGGGAAAGTACTTCTCCCAATCCCCCGCGGCCGGGCCAGGCCAACACGCGGTGGGCGACTAGGCATCCCAGCTTCAAGTCGTCCATCCCTAGGACCTCGTCCCGGAAGTCCGACCACCGACCCTCCTCTCGTGACCACACCGGTACGGCGGGGAGTAGCGACTTGACGTTCATCGATCCGACGCACCGGATCAGTCGCTTAAGATCATACATCGAATCATCCAAGAGTCCCTCGCGGAGTACACGCACCCTGTCCCCAGCCACGAAACCCTCACGCGCCAACCACACGATCCCACGACCTACCCGCTGGATGATCTCTCCGGACTCTATACCCCGACGCTCGTGTAGACCCCACCTCAGCCATCGTCGCACGGAACCGTCGAAGTACCTCACGTGAAACCCTTTGGATCCAGAGAAATTAACCACGTCCGGTCGCGGAAATCCCAATGCCCGGCGTAACTCATCGCATGCTATCACTACATCCTTGAGTAGTGTCCCGAGTGATCTGAGGAATGCTTCGGGTTCCTCCGGAAGCTCCGCGTCCACATCGATCACCAGATCCCAGCCGAGAAGTCCCTCCCACGATTTCGGGTTCTTGAACTTCCCAGTCGAGTGGTACAGCTCTAAGAACCCTGAGACCTCATCCAGCCTTCGCTTTCGTGTGAACACGATGTCCTGTCCCTTTATGAATGTGTACGCCCACTCGCGGGATTTTGGGTCCTCTACGAACTCTCGCAACACCCCTTTGGGAAGTGAGGCGTAGTACTCTCTTACTAGCGTCTTCACATCCATTCCTCTCGCACCCGCAGTCCTTACACTCTTGACGGTAAGAATCCGGCGGATAGAGAACCAAATAGAGAGAGTTACTATATGGTTACTTATCTACTACCGAGGTGCCGTAGCCGTCCGCAACCACCTTTGTTCGCTCAACGAAATTAGATTAATTAATTTAATGAAAGTTGCATACTAGATCTGAAATTAACTGTAGGTAAAGGTCTTTTCGTTACGGTGCCCAAATGTTATTGAAATCGTAACAATTACCGGCACCTCCACCACTGCGGTTGTGGGGGTTACCGACCAAAGGTACTTTCAATTCGGTGGAGGAGCCCCGAACGCTTCTAGTAGAGTCTTACCGCCTAACGCGGATCTGCGTCTGCCGCTGAGTAGCTTAGCCATGTGGAGGATACTTTCACGTGTTTCCCCTTTAACCCTGAAGTTCTTCCTCATGGCTCTGGCGACTTTTCTGACTATCCTTCGCACAAGTCGCCGTCCCGTTACCCCACGTTCGACGACTTCCCTTACGACCTTCCTGAGTATCTTTATCAGGAACTTTTCGTGATAACCTTCCACTCCCGCCTCTGACGCTACGAAGTAGCAGGAGATATCGGAGAGTGCCGGGCTAGGTCTGTGAAAACTCAACCACCGACGACCTCGTTTGAACCACCTACTCAACCACTTGCCGTATTCCCTACTGTACACCTCAGACAGTTCTCTCCCCGAGGTACCCTCACGCTTCGCGGCTCGGGCGACCTTCAGAGATCTACGGTGAAGCTCCCTTCGGATGACTCGCACAAAAAACTCGGCAAGCGCACGGTCCCAAGGCACCTCGGTGAAGTAACCACGCTCCGGGAAGAAGCGTCTAACGGTGGGCTTTCTTGAGAGCTCCTCGTACGCCTCGATCAGCTCTTCTTCTATAGAATTTCCTGCTGGGTGTTCCAATTTATCACCAGTGGCTACGTACACTCGCACCCTAACTCGTGGGTTGAAGTGGCGCCTGAGGGACTTCATCGCCCTTAGGAGGTTGGAGTAAACTCGACGTGCTAACCGGTATCCGTCGATGCGTACGTGCTCTAAGTCCGGGATAACGACTAAGACCGATGACACATCTTCAAGGCGTTTACCCGCTGCAATCATAGCGCCTAACACCTGGAGGGTGATGGACACGGAGAGCGGGTCGGACTGTACGTAACCCATCACACGTCCGAGCAGTCTGGAAACGGCTCCGGCCATCTTGGATCCGAGGACGCGGCGTACGGCCTCCCTCGGAGTCTCTCCTGAAGCCACACGGTTACGGATTTCCAGTAGCTTCTCGGGCTCAATACGATCGCACAACTCGCGGACCGCTACCACCGTCGCCTCCGGTAGCAATTTCTCGTGCCTCTCGGATGCCCTAACGAGAGGCGTCGGGTGATCGAAGAGCAGTCCTATGAAACTCCTAGCCCAGAACTCGGTTACGTCGTATCCGGCCGCTGCTAGGAGTAGCCTACGATCTCTATCGCTCAAGGCTCGGAGCGTTCCGGTGTCAGGGACTGCACCGGGGAAAACTTCAATAACGAGTACATCTCGGTAGATGCCGGCCTTGGTGCCGCGGCTCATGGGCCTCGACCCCCGACCGGTGGGAGCCTCCCTCTTGCCCCCCTCTCCAACCGTTCCCATTTGTGCGAGCGTTGGTCTGACCGTGAACCGACCGGGCTAGTTAAATCATTTACTCCCCTCACACACCACACACGGATGCCGTAGTTCTGACGGTCCCGGTGGTTCTGTTGGGAGAGTAGACGTTCGCACAAACTTAAGCTCAACGCCAATATTGTGCGTCTGTAATCGGAAGAATTTTAAATGCGCTCGGCGCCAGGAGTGGGGGGTATCGAATGAACGTCAGACCTGGAGGACCGCCGATACTCGACCCGGTCCGGTTGGGTATCCCGATGGAGGTCCCGAAGGACCCTGTGGAGTTGATTCGGGTGTTCCGGGTGTTGATGGAAACGTTGAGGCGTGGAATCCTCCCGTTCTTGGGTGCGTCGTACCGGTCGGTGAACGGGAAGGTGTATGGGCCGTACTACGAGGCCAGGTGGAAGCCGCGGAAGGGCGAGCGTGGCCGCACCATCTACTTAGGCAGAGAAGACAACGAATCAGTTCAGTTTCTCCGAGAATGGCTCGAAACAATCAGACTCGCGGCCCCGAGGTTGTCGGAGCATAGGAAGGCGAAGTGGTTCGTGGCTAAGGCGGTCCGTAGGGCCCTCGTACCGGTGCTGAGGCGACTCACGCAAATGTCCGCCAAGCACCGTGCGGAGGTGCTCCGAAAGCTTGAGGAGATAGTGAGAGAAGGAGTCAGTCGGATTCACTCGATCCTAAGGTCTGTCGAGTTCAATCCGTTGCGTCGGCTTGAGCGGCCAGGTGGCGGAAGAGTAATAATCGATAGCGTGCTCAGGGGGTTACCCGGAACAGTTCGAGACATCCTAGCGGACGTGTTGGCTCCGTGGCCGGCTTGGTACGGCCTTCACATCGTGCGTCTCTGGAGGGGTGAGAAAGAAGCTCGTCGCTACTGGCGGGAGCGGATAGGCCTATACGACAGGGTGAAACAGCGGGAAGCCTGACGATCTAGCGCTGGTGACGTAGGATACTTCCGAGGTGGAATGGTGTGGAGACCGACGGTCCATCGGCTCGTGATCGGTCGTAGTGTAAGTCCGCGAGTTATGTGACCGTCTAGACTACCTGGGTTGCAGGAAAAACAGTGTTCGGAAAGCCTTAGGTGATCACGTGGTAGTGGGGGGGGGTCGTTAACGGTCATCGTCGTCTGGGTGGTGTGATCATCCGGTCACCGCGCTCTTAGGTTTGATTTTCACTAGTATGTGATCGTCCATCTCAGACTGCCTGATATCCGCGATTTCCCGGAGCTTCCACCCGAAGACCTTGACCTCAGCCACTCGATCCGCCCACTCGTCGTACGGTGCCTTCACCCGAAGACCGTCGAGCTGGAGTGTGATCGGCATGGGAGAGGTGAACCTCTCCTCGATCTTAAGCTCCCGGTTGATCCGATCCTTCACTACCATCGGCGGGACGGCGGGCGGGTCCTCGGCCAACTCCTGTCGTCGCTCTTCGATAATCTTCGAGACGACGTCGACGATCTCGTCGAGCTTCGTGATCTCGCGACCCTTCCTGAACCGGTATGGCTTCCTACCTACTCCTCCTACGTACACCACGTCGTCGGCGTCGATCCCCTCCGGACCTCCCACTACGACGACCGGCACACGTTCTATCCGTCGTACCAGCGGAAGCTTGTACTTCTCGATACAGTCTTTGAAGTTCCCTACGACGAAGATCACCAAGTCGTGTTCCTCAAGGAGGCGTTTCTCTCGGGCGCGCAGCTGGGCCAGCTCGCGTCCGTAACCTCTGGCCAATCCAATCACGTTGGACTTGGCGCCGTGGCGCCTGAGGTACTCGGCGATATCGCACACGGGATGTGGCATATGATGACGGGCCAGGCTCATTCCCACGACTGCGATCTCGGTGCCAGCCAGCGGCATCCTCCTGATCTCTCCGAGGAGCTCCTCCGCCTTCCGCTCCACGACATCCAGGTCATCGACTGGTACGGCTAGAACCATGTGAACTTCCAACTGCATCTTGTGCTCGGACAGGACGAACCCTCCGAGGTCCTCGACCAGGTCGCGCATCTCATCGGCCTTATACACGCCCCCTTCGTAGATCACGGTTTCGAACACGCTCGTGACCCCCGGATTCATTCCTCTTCTAGCATCTCCCAGATCAGCCGAGGTCTGCCGCGGCAGTGGATCACGTCGGCGCGACACTGCATGCATCGGCGCATCACGGTGATGTATTCCTCAGCCAGGTCCCGTGCCTTCGAGAGTTCCCGGCACGTCGGCGGTCGGTGATCCTTCATATCGCCGCCTGGGATGAGAGGGATTACGTTCATGGCGTGAAACCCTGCGTCGGCGGCGCGCTTCGCGACACGTTCGACCTCATCCTCGTTCACACCGGGGACGAGCACGAAGTTGACTTTCTTGAGTATGTAGCGCTCCTTCTCCAGCGCGTCCATGGCTTCTTTCTGCCTGTCTACGATCCATCGGGCGGCTTCCTTACCGGTCAGCACCTCGCCCTCGGGTGTCAGTGCCCGATCGTAGATCTTGGCTGCGGCTTCAGGATCCAGCGCGTTGATGGTTATCGTTACCGAGTGCACGAGCTCCGTCACCTCATCGATCAGCCCGGGTAGCCACACGCCGTTGGTGGACAGGCAGCGTTTTGCCTCCGGTACTGTTTCGGCGACGATATCGAAGGTCTCCTTCACGTCCTCCCAGTTCGCCAGTGGGTCACCGGGTCCGGCGATCCCGACGACGTCGACGCGTCCGCAGCGCTCTTTTACCCTCTCTAGGACCGTCTTGACCTCACCTCCGGTGATCGTGCGGACGGTACGCCCAGGATAATCCACCCGTACTCCCTCGTGCTCGAGTCCGGATTCGCAGAAACGGCAGTGGATGTTACACCGTCCGCCCACGGGTAGGTGCACCTTAACGAATTTCCCGTGCTCACCGACGTAACACGGGTGGTCGTTCGGACACGATCCTCTCACTCACTCGGCCCCCGGCGCTCTCCGACACGATCTAGATCCCCCGGCAGTTCGAAAAGTAAGTCGGTCCACTCGTCCTTGAGCACGCCTTCACTGGCCAGGTATAGAAAGTCCCGATCGAAGCGCGCGTATCGGGCCACTCGGAACCCTTCCGGTCTCACCCGTTCGATGAGGTCGTACACTCTATGGGCGAGCTTTTTCCGAGGATCGTGGACGACGAGCTCTTCGAGTTTTTCGAGATGTTCTGAACCCATCCCCTCGGGTGGCTCGACCGTGATTTTGAGGCGCTCTTCGTGCCGGACCCGATCCTCTCCGAATACATCCTGCAACGTTCGGATCACATCGGGGAAGTAGCGCTCCACCGCGACAGATACCTTGAGAGTGCCCTCTTCATCGTCGAGTTCAAGGTGCGAGACCTTTCCCAGCGTCACCGGCCTGAGCATGGGACGCGTTCGCACCGCGGCGGCGTAGAGCGGGGCTTCGATGTCTAGGTGGAACACGGCTGCGGTGATCGTCCTCGCCAGTCCCAGATCGGTGGCCGCGTGCCTAGCGATATCGTAATACAGCTCGGCCGCTTCCTTTTCGGACGCCCTTACGAGGATCCTCTTTCCCATGTGTTCGTACACAACCAGATCCCCTCACACGTAGTTGGAGGCCAGGAGAGCGGCACCGACGGCCCCGATGTACTGGGGATACTCGGGCACAACTACTTCGACGCCGATCACGTCCTCTAACGCCTTCACCATGCCTTCGACTAGCGAGGCTCCTCCTACGAAGAACACCGGCTCTCGGATGTCGATCTCTTGGAGTTGCTGCTCGTAGATCTGCTCTGCGACACTCCGACATGCGGCAGCGGCGGCATCCTCGGGATCCGCACCCTCGGCCAGCGCGGTTACCAAGTCCTGGATCCCGAATACGATGCAGTAACTGTCCAGTCGCACGACTTCTGGATTTCCATCCAGAGCGATCTTACCGAACTCGTCCAGGTCCACGCCGATACGGTCCGCGGCTACTTCGAGGAAGCGGCCTGACGCTCCCGCGCACACTCCGCCCATCGTGAAGTTATCCGGAATTCCGTCCCAAACGGTGATCGCCTTGTTGTCCATCCCGCCGACGTCGATCACGGTCGCTCCACCTTCCTGCTTATCACCCAGGTATACCGTTCCCTTAGAGTTGACAGTGAGCTCCTCCTGCACCAGGTCGTCGTCGAAGTGGCGGCCGAGGGTGTACCTGCCGTATCCGGTCACGCCTATCGCCTCGATGTCATTGAGCTCGTATCCTGCCTCTTCTAACGCTCTTTCCACGGCCTTTTCCGCGGATTCGACCACTTTCGTTGTCCGCACCCATCCGGTTCCGATCACCTCGTCGTCTTCCATCACCACGGCTTTGGTGGTGGTGGAACCCGAGTCGATACCGAGGGTGAGCCCCTCCTGCCTCTTCCGGGCCAGCAGCCCCTTCCGCTCCACTATCGTGACTAGTGCCTCCATACGCGTGAGTAACTCGCTAGCGTCGAGGTCTTCAGTGAACGAGTAGGTGACGACGGGGAGATCGGTGTTCTCCTGAAGGTACCGTCGGGCCTCGTTACGCACGAGGGCACCTTCGGCACACCTGAAGCATGTAAGGATAATGGCTGCGTCGGCTTCCGCGTACCCGTTCGCGAGCGCGTAAGCACGGGCAAGGAGTACCCTCAAGTTCGCGCTCTTCGGGGTGTACCCTACCTCCTCGCAAGCTTCCTCTACGATATCGATGTCTACCTCGGGGAGTACGATCTCGGCTCCGACCCGTTCGGCAGCGCGCTCTATCTCGGGTTGAACACCACTGTACTCCGTGCCGCACGAGAGTTGAGCGATATGGACTGCCAAACGGGGGTCACCCCTATAACGACTTCAAGAAGTCTCGAATCTCACGGACGAACACTTTCGCTTCATCTTCCGATCTCGGGTACTCCAGCTCCAGCACCGGTATACCCTGACGTCGAACTAGGTACGTCACGAACTCGTTCGTTCTATCGCAGCCTAAGCAGCCGAAGGAGATGTCTTCGATGCCCGTAACTACGATGGCGGCGTCGGCCTTCTCTATAAGTGGACCGATCAGAGCCATCCTGCCTCTGACACCCGAAGGTACCTCCACGGCCGCGTACTTTAGACCACGTTTCGCGTCCTGCGGGGTCACGTTCATCGGAGGTGAGTCGATCTCTGGGTCCCGTACCCGCTTGCCTATCTCTTTCGGTAGTGAGAGCGGCTCGTGCCCGAACCTCTCGACTAGATCGTGGAGAATCAGACTGTTAGGAGGGTGGATGAACACCCTGGCCAATACTAACACCCCGCGCCGTCAGGACACCCGGCAGTTCGGAGTTAATCAAACTTCGGTCGCACCCGGGGGAGCATTCACGTGGGTAAGCGTGTGCTTGCGGGAGGTGTGTTCGATATCCTCCATCCAGGACACGCCGCGTTCCTTGAGGAAGCCCGGAAAATAGCCGGAAAGGACGGCGAACTCGTAGTCGTGGTCGCCCGAGACGAAACCGTGCAACGCCTGAAGAGAACCCCGATCGTGCCGGAGGAACAGCGTGTACGGATGGTTTCGGCACTGAAACCCGTTGATCGAGCGATCTTAGGCCATCCACGGGACTTCTCCATCACCCTGAAGGCGGTGAAACCAGATGTCGTCGTCCTAGGACCCGATCAGGACATCGATGAGAAGGAAGTCGAACGTTGGGCCGAACGCGTCGGTGTCGATTGTGAGGTTCGTCGGATCGAGAAGTACGAACGGTGTCCGCTGGACAGCACCATAAAGATCGTGAAGCGCGTGATCGAGCTGTGGAAGCGCGGTGAGTTACGTGTGTAGCGTGTAGTCGGCTCCGGGTTCTCTCGTCACGGGCCTGAGGCCTCGGCGCTCAGCCTGTTCCTCATCACAGGTTAGCATCAGTCCTGAACTAACGCGTCCCCACGACGCTTCATTTTCTTGAGTATCCGCTTCGGACGGTTCTTCTTGTACAGGTGAGACTTATTCACGTGCCTAGAGTACGACTTCTGGTCGCGGAACAACGCACCGCAGCGTGGGCATCTGAGGAGTATCTCTCCGTCCCTAGTCTCGACTTTCTCGGCTTTGAACGGTCTCCTCTCCTCGGACATCTCATCTTCCCCCTCGGTGCGGTGTGAATTCCCGGAACCACTTCTCTACCTCCTCATAAACTATCCTGAGGTTTCCGAGTCCGAGTTCTTTTACTTTCTCCCATGGTGCGGGACGGTACAGATAACGTCTACCGCCTCCGGGTAACGTCTCGCGCTCCCGCTCTACCATCCCAACCCGAACGAGGCTTTGTAACATCTTCTGAGCCGTGCTCCTGCTCCTGTTGATGATCTCGGCTACGTCCTCGACGGTAAATGGTGCTTCCTCCGAGTTTTCGAGCAGTTTTAAGTACAGCTCTGCTTCGTCTTCCTTGACTCCAAAAACACACGAGAGTACGCGTTCCGGTTTGAGCTCTGCCGTTCCCTGGACTAGCTCTACTACGATGGGCCTCAAGAAAGGCCTCAATAGTCCACCCCCATTCACCAGTGGGTCGATATCAGCAACTTTTAATACATGTAAGTGACCGGTAGCCGAACGATCGAGAACAAACGATTGGGGACACAATTTATGTCCATGTGCGTCGAGGAACCTGAGAGGATCCGCGAAGCTGCCGAGTCACTCATGAAGACCCTGGACTTAGACCTGCATCCTGTGGCGATGAAGCTGTACCTCAGTGAAGAGGATGTCCCGAACGGCTACGAGCGGGTAGATGAAGCCCGTCGTCACTGTGAGTTCGTGATGGAGGTAGCTCGCGGTGAGATGGACAAGATCTACGCAACTTCGGAGGAGCAGGCCTGTAAGGGCGGGTCTGCGGCTATAGGACTCGACGACATCCCGGACCCGGTGAGGACGGGTAAGTTCTACCACGAGAAACTCGGGCAGCACTCTACACTCTCGGCCTCCAAACGTACGGTCGATCGGGTACCGAAGGTCTTCGACGGGGAGGGAGTGTTCGATGCTATCACGTACGAGAAGGCTATCGATGTCGAAGTAGTTCCGGACGTCATCTTGGTCGTGTGTAGGCCTAAGGAGGCCATGAAAATAACTCAGGCGTACTTGTACCCAGAAGGTGGGAGAGTACACTCCGACTTCTCCGGTATCCAGTCCCTGTGCGGCGACGCGGTGGGCAAGATCGTGAAGGAAGGTGGAGTTAACTTCACACTCGGGTGCAACGGTTCGCGCACTTACGCGGAAGTCCCTGATGAGTGCCTAGTGGCGGCCATGTCTCCGATGGCGTTTCTCGTAGTAGGTAATTCAATCACCGAAATACCGTAACTTCCGGTTATTCCCACGGCGACGGCCCCTTCCGGTACCCCACGTAATACCCCACCACGATCGCTGCTATCAGTCCTATGGGGAACCAAGGTATCTCCGATGTGGCCCACTGTACGGAGTACATAGGGTTCGTGAACGTCTGCCAGTAGGACTGTTGAGTTCGTGTTGTTCCGGGAGCACCTGGACCGGGACCGGATGGCCCCGGTCCCGGTTGACCGCCTACTTCAGGTACCTTCTGCGGCCCTTGCGGCTGGTCGATCGGCGGTGCTTTCATTTCCTGACATCCTGCGGTTGCCAAAATCGCATACACTGCCACTAAACCTACTAGGCTAGCTTTCCAAAGCATCGAGGAGGTTCTCCCCTTCTCGGGTGAGTGGTAACGCCATCACGGTGTAGTGAGGACCGGGATCGTCTCCTTCAGGCGCCAGCTCTTCGGGTACCACGGTCCACATTCCTCCGTTTCGAACAGCCTCGAGGGCCGAAGCGTAATAGCCTACGCGCATTTTCGGTCTTACCTCCTCCCTGTTGCGGAGATCTGTAAGGTATATCCGCTGTGCGCTCCCAGGTACCTCGACGAACCCACTTCCGTCACCGACCCGTACCAGCCGCGTTCGTCTGACGACGACCGGTTCGCCGACGGCCTCATCAGAGCGGTCGAAGACTATCACCGGATCGTCTGGGACCACCACGTCCGCCTCCACACGACTCATTTTCTCGTGGGGCGGCACGATAACGTCGACATCGTGTTCCCTACCTAGAGCGGCTAAGACGTCTTCTATCACGGTCTCAGAACATGCCACTGTAGTTTCCGTCCTCGAGAGTCTAGCCTTGGCGTTCACGTACTTGATCACTATCCTGCGTCCGTGCTCCGTGAGATAAGATCCGAGAGGGCTCGATTCAACCAGTCGGCACCCGAGACGTTCCTCGAGATTCCTAATCCTTTTATGTACCGCGGACCGTGTCACGCCCTTCTCTTCCGCCACTTTGGACATCGATCCGTGTTCCGACAACTTGAGCAGCAACTCGAGCTCTTCGGGGGTTAAGAGTACCCCGTTCACCCTGATCGCCACGTCGACGTTTAACCTCACGGAGCCGTTCCCCGCAGGTTGACGTTGAGCGTACCTACACGCGGTGCCTGGTGGGTATCGTAAAAAGGTTCTTCTGGGTGGAATCGTCTAGGGCCGTACGTTGGTCGAGCCACGGGACACCGTCATCCGGGAGGAAGACCTCAACCCGGACTTCCTGGAAGAACTGAGCGAGCTCGTCGAGCCGGTGTTCGAGGAGGAAGAGGTACTGTCGGTCCAGGCGTGCTACCAGTGCGGTACGTGCACCGGCTCGTGCCCCAGCGGGCGACGAACCTCCTACCGCACCCGACTGATCATGCGGAAACTCCAGTTAGGACTAGTCGATGAAGTAATCAAGAGCGACGAGCTGTGGATGTGCACCACGTGCTACACGTGCTACGAACGGTGCCCACGTGGCGTGAAGATCGTAGACGCCGTCAAGGCTGCCCGGAACCTCGCGGCCAAGGAGGGGCATATGGCTAAGGCTCACAGGATGGTAGCTATGTTCGTGATAAAGACCGGACACGCCGTGCCGATCAACGATGAGATCCGCGAGGTAAGGAAGAACATCGGCTTGGACGAGGTACCGCCGACAACACATCGGTATGAGGAAGCCCTAGAAGAGGTCCAGAAGCTGGTCAAGATCAATGAATTCGACAAACTGATCGGGTACGATTGGGAAGAGGGTGACCTGGTCGACTAAGGGGGTTGACCATTGGCCAAAAAGCTCTGCTTCTTCCTGGGTTGTATCATGCCGAACAGGTATCCGGGCGTCGAGAAGGCCACGCGTCTAGTCCTCGAGGAACTGGGATACGAACTCGTCGACATGGACGGAGCCTCCTGTTGCCCGGCGCCCGGAGTGTTCGGGTCCTTCGATCTCAAGACATGGGTCACGATAGCAGCTCGCAACCTGTCGATAGCCGAGGAGAAAGGATACGACATTCTGACAGTCTGCAACGGTTGCTTCGGATCTCTGAACGAGGCCAACCACCTGTTGCAGGAGAACCCGGAGCTGCGCGAGTTCGTGAACGAAAAGCTCGCCGAGATCGACAGGGAGTACAAGGGTAAAATCAAGATCTACCACGTGAACACCTTCCTTTACGAGGAGGTGGGTGTCAAGAAGATCGAGAAGAAAGTCGAGAGGCCGCTCAAAAAGACCGACGGTGAGCCGCTGAAGGTAGCCGTTCACTACGGTTGCCACCTGCTGAAGCCGTCTGAGGTGACCGAGTTCCCGGGTTCGGTCGAGGATCCGAGGACACTCGATGAGCTCGTCGAGGCCCTAGGTGCGGAGTCCGTAGACTACAAGGACAAGATCATGTGCTGCGGTGCGGGAGGTGGTGTCAGGTCCAGGGAACTCAAGATGTCACTGCATTTCACCCGCGAGAAGATTTTCAACATGCTCGAGGCCGGTGCCGACTGCACTACCAACGTGTGTCCGTTCTGCCACCTGCAGTTCGACCGTGGACAGATCGAGATGAAAGAACACTTTGAGAAACTTCCGCCGAAGAAGCTGCCGGTGTTCCACTACTGCCAGTTGGCCGGTCTGGCGTTCGGAATGGACCCTGAGGAGCTCGCCCTCGAAACGCACGAGATCGACTGCACACCCATACTAGAGAAGCTCGGCCTCGCCTGATTTTTTTCACTCCAATCCGAGTTTTCTCCTACAACACCGGTTTGTCGGGGCTAAGGCCGGGCAGTATTCGATCCTTCACCCGCGATGGTCACGGGAGTCTCAGACCCCTCGATGAAGATGATGTCGTGACCCACGAATAACCCGATGAGGTCCTGTCTCGGTTTCAGCTCCGGCAGGTACAGTTTCGACTTCGATACCCCCTCCGAACCATAGATGGGGCTACACCTCCAAGCCCTCAGGAACTCGCATAATGTGACCTCGACCTCTTCGGCTAATCCCACGCAGAACGCCACTCCGACGCTCTTCCAACCCATCCGCTCGTATAGTCCCGTCTCCTCGACCCGTCCATTCCATGTATCCAACAGTTCATCCCGTGGTACGACTTCACAGTCCGCTCTACCTGATCTTCGTCGGCGAACTCGCAGCGATCACATCTCCGGATGAATGAGGGTACCTCAGCATCAAGTGATCCCCACCGAACGTCCAGATGAGAACCCCGTTAAATATCCTCTCCATTTGAAGAAACGGGGAGGTCGCTATGAGAATCAGACCCGACTCGACAGCCGAAGATATATTACCGCTCGCAATGGCGGTCCATGAGTTGGTCAATCGTCTGCCCGTGACAATGCGAACCCGGGACAATCCCGGGGTAAGAATAGAGGATGGCGAGGTGATCGACGACGAGTACACGGGCCCGGTCCTGGAGGAGGTGCTCGAGAAAGGTGAGGTGATCAGAAAGGTGCCGGAATCGGGACCCTACGAGGGAACACCGGTTGTAGTGGTTCCTATCAAGGATAAGAGCGAGACTATCGCCGCACTCGGTGTCGTCGACCTCACTTACGGTATCTACTCCTCGCTAAGGAAGGTGACTCAGCGCCCCGTCCGGTGAACCTCTAACACCCTGTCTACAGTTTTCCTGAGGTCGCCTAAACGTTCTACCAGGTATCCTTCGGACGATAACTCCTCCGCGAGTCTCTCGTCCCACGTGCGTAAAGCTACCGAAACTATTTCCGCCGCACTAAGCGACTCGATCAGCGTCGCCTCGGTGCGTGGGTCGGGGACTCGGAACCTCGGGAACCCATCCCGCACCTCCCTAACCGGGTCGTGCACCAACACCACAGCGTCAGGCCAGGCGCCATGCAGGATAGCCAGTGTAACCCCGGAATACGCCGGGTGGCTTAACGCCCCCTGCCCCTCTACTACGACGATCTCATGATCCTCGGCCAAGCGTACGACCAGTTCCTCAACGGCCCCCGCCATGAAGTCCCCGGGCATGCGATCCACCACGACGCCATCTTCAGCCCCGATCATGATACCGGTCTGGCCCGTCGCCAAGAACGCGGCCTCTACCCCTTCTTCCCTCAAGCGTTCCGCGAGCTCGATGGCCGCCGACATCTTACCAACGGCGCAGTCCGTCCCCGCCGTGAGCACTACCGTGGCATCCACGTCCCTGGCCGACCCGTCCGCAACTCGGAACAACTCTTTCCGAGGCTTCCTCACGTCTATCAGCCGTGAACCTGATTCTTCGGCCACCTCGCTGATGTCCGGGTCCTCCGAAAGGAACTCGTGGAGCCCGCTCACTACATCCAGGCCCGCATGGACAGCTTCGATGACTTCTTCTTTCCACTCCGGGGTTAATTTCCCACCGGGCGGCGCCGCTCCGATCAGTAACACTTCAGGATCCAGTTCCTCTATGGCTTCACTCACCGACCGCAGTATAGGCACCGGCGGGAAATTCGGATCCACATCTCGTGCGGTTTTCCCAGACAGCTCGCGATCTATCACGGCAACGATGTCATAAACACGTCCGAACCGGAGCAGTCCGTGTGCTGTCTTCCCATGAGGCTTGTCGAACGCCCCGTGACACAGTATGATCGCGGGTGTTCCGGGCTTGTGCGGTAACCCCAACGAACCACCTCCTGTCATGAGTTTTTCCATTCCAAATAATTATCATACTTAGCGGTCATCGGGTTGAAAATATCGGAGAGTGAGTCGTCAAGAAGGGCGGAGTGCACAACAACCTCCAGCCGTCAACTCGTGTCCTACGTGGCATCGCTGATTGCTCATATTACATTGATCGCCTGGGCTTAGATCGCTCCACGCGGACCTCCCATCCGGGTCCTTCGGTGACCATCACGGGTGCGTATCTGGGGTTGCTCACGACATCCTCGTTCAGAAACAGATGTCCATCGAGGTCACATAAGTCGGCCTCCACGGCGGCGGCTAAGTGAGCGGCGGCGGATACGGAGGAGAAGCTCTCGACGGCACACCCTATCATCACCCTGAAACCCTCTTCCTGCGCGTCTCGAGCTAACCTCAAACCACCGACGAATCCGACCTCCTGTGCCTTAATGTTCACGATGTCGCAGGGTTCCGCGACGTCGAGAACGTCGTCGATAGACCGGGCTCCCAAATCCATTACATCCACGATCACGGGCACCTCACAAGATTCGCACACTTCCTTCAGGCTATCGGGTGGCGTCGGGTGTTCGAGGTACACGTCACCGTCGAAGTCCAAGAGATCTAGTAACCGGAACACTCCTTCAACCGTCAGTCCCTCGTTTCCGTCCAATATGAGAGCGTCAAACTCGGCGGACTCCACGCACGCCTCGAGACGCTCCAGATCCCGCTTCAAGTCACCTCCTACCTTCACCTTTAGCCTCCGATACCCTCTAAGGTAGTAACGCCGTGCGAGTTTCTCAGCCCGCTCCGCGCCTACCAGATCCACAGTGGCGAACGACTCGATCGAGGTCGGTTCTCCTCCCAAGACTGTGCACAGTGGCTCGTCGTACCTTCTAGCCGCGGCGTCCAGTATCGCCATCTCCTCGGCAATACCACGACAGAGTCCGAACCCTCTCCCGGTGTCGCCCTCGATGACGCACGTGCACCAGTAGCCCCGCACTCGTCTAACTTCCCGGCCCGATATCCGGAACGGCCGTTTGAGGGATAACGATACGGGTTCTGTCTCTAGCGAGCCCAACGCGACGCCCCGGCAACACGCACCGTCTCCGTCGTTAAAGTCCTAGGGGGAAGTCGGTTGATCGCTGAAGTGGTGAAATTCGTGCTCGAGGCGCTGCTAGTTATAGGTGTCAGTGTGTTCGGGCTACACTTGCTCGGGGCGCTCGTATCCGAAAGAATCCGATGTCGTGCCGTACCGCTCGTCGCCGTTGGTTTGGTCCACCCCCACGCGGCGCTGACGACGGCACGAGAGATGGGCCTCAAGGGATGTGAGCTCCTTATCGCCAAAGTTTCGTTCAACTCCGCCATCTACACCGCTACAGCGTGCGTGAATGCGTTAACGTTGCTGGGGTCGACGGTGGGTGAACCGTACGCTCTAACGCTAGCACTAGTGGATGTCACCGAGACCATCGTCGGCGGGCTCCTCCTCCGTCGGGTGCATGCGCAACTTCCAATACACGGGAGCCTTCAGGACGCTCTCAACGAAGCGACTCGCACCGTCGGCCGTATCGCCGCTTATCTAGTGCCCGGGACTCTGCTGGGGGTTGTTCTATCATCTCACCTTCTTCGCGGATTGGGCGGGTACGTCGTGCCCATGACATTTCTGGCTAACCCGGTGGCCGGGTGCGCGATGGTCGGGACGATGCTTCGATCTGGGGTCCTCGACTACGCACACGCTTACTCCCTCGCCGTAACTGGAGCGGCCTTATCGTACGTAGGAAGACTGCTGAGGAGTTGCGGACCCGTGACTGTCGCAATCACCGGGCTTCGTTCCGGGTCGCTGCTCTCTACCATCAACTTACTCGCGGACATCGGGCTGCTGCTAGTTTACGGGGTGGTGATCGGATACCTAACCTTCGGACCCTCTGGGGTACCCCCACTCGGTGTGCTCGGGAGTTTCTGACCGTCCTACAACCTCGAGCTGAGCGTTCGGAGATCCACTCCTGAAAAGTACCGGCTACATAGGCGGAGCCGCCGGGATCTCGGGTCATAAGAACGTGTCCAGGGTCTCTTGACGACCTCCTTTTCGCAACTCCTGAAGCGCCTCCTTCAGACGCTCGACGGCGCGGCGGACTCGATCCTCAGAGAAATCATGCTCCTCAACCAGGAACTCGACCAGCCTCTCTTCGTCTGGTTCGTCCCAATTTAGTTCGTAGTCATCAATGACTTCCGGCTCGAGGAAGAGTCTTCTGAGCTCCTCCGGTTCTACCGGTAGATGCCGTTCGATCTTAGGCCAGATGTCAGTGTCCTTAAGCTCGTCCAGTGACCCGTACTTCCTGATCAACTGCAGCGCTCGCTTCGGACCGATACCGGGTACTCCATCTGGGTTGTAGTCCGTGCCTAATAGGATCGCCAGGTCCACCAGCTGCTCCCTCGATTCCAATCCCAACTGTTTGAGTACGTCCTCTAACCTTATGATCTCTGGCTTGACCTCCACGATTTCTCCAGTGTGTGGATGCCTCCGCTTTCCGACTATCGTGATGTTGCGAACCAACCTGGGGCTGCCGAACAGCATCGAGTCGTAGTCTTGACTGCCTGCCGCCCACACGTCTCCACGCCTCGCCATATACGCGCACTGTGCCTCTCCCTCCGATGGGGCCTGTACCCACGGAATGCCCATTAGATCCAACAACCTCTTCGCGTCTTCCACCAGCGACTCGTCGAGTCTGGCGACTTGTCGGGCGTACTTCTCCCTCTCCTCCTTCGTTCTTGCCCGCTTCAGTTTCTCCATCGCCTCCTCCTTCCGTTCCCGTCGACGCTCCAGTGTTTCACGTTTCAGGTTCGGGGGCTCACCATCGAACACGTACACAGGCTTAATACCCTCTTCGACTAAGTTCACGGTCCTATACAGGAGACCGTTTAAGTGGCTGGTAATCCTGCCTCTCGAGTCCATGAGAGGTCGTCCGTCCTTCATGATCGTGGTCAGGAATTGGTACATGGCGTTGAACGCATCGATAGCGATCTCCCGACCGGCGAGGGCTTTCAGGTCCGTCTTTTCGGGTTCGATCAGTTCTCTGAGTTCGGCTAGCCCCAAATTGTCCCCTCCAGGAACCCCTGTGGATCTAACTTATAACTACCCGGGCTGTCGCTATCATCCCTCATTCGGGGTCGACGGCGTTTCGCACCGCCATCTAATCCTATTCGCAGCTACCCTGAACAGTACCCTGAGTCCGACGAGGATCTTGTCTATCACCGTAGGGGCTACTTTCCTACGTCCGGATATCCTCCCACGCAGCCTCACATCGACGGACTTGACAGAGTACCCTAAAGATACCGCAAGGGAAGTGGTGTCGGCGTCGAACGCGGGACCGTCGTCTACGCACCGTTTTAGGATTTCTTCCGCGAATTCCCTGGAAAACACGCGGCACCCGCACGTGACGTCAAGGATCTTCCCATAAAACAGCCAGAAGAGCGCCATCAGTGTCAGATTGAAAAGGTAATGGGAAAACGGCACATTCCCCGGTCTACCCTCTGAGAACCTGTTCCCTATCACCAGATCGTAATCGTCCGAGGCTTCGATCAATTTGTCGAAACAATTCGGATCGAACTCTCCGTCGGAATCCGTTCGGAAGATAACGTGAGCGCCGTGTTCGAGTGCACATTGAATCCCCGCTTTGACAGCCCTTCCAAGCCCTTTGACCGGTTCTTTAACGACCAGAGCCCCGGCCCTTTCCGCCTCTTCGGCAGTGCAATCCGAGGACGCGTTATCCACTACTATTATTAGGGCGTCGGGATACATCTCCCGGATCTCGCGTACGACTCTTCCCACCGCACTCTCCTCGTTATGTGCCGGTATCACGAATGCGACGTCACTCAGGCTCTCCCGTGACGTCACGTCTAACCCTCCCAAACTCTGTACCTTCGAGCTCCTCCGTCCAAAACACCGGACCGTTGCGGCACACTAGCAGTCCCTTGCCTAAGGCGCATGAGCCGCAGATCCCTTCGCCACATTTCACGTACCGGACGACGCTGACTTGGCAAGGGACACCGTACTCTCGTGTTATCTCGGCAACCCGGGCCAGCATCCCTTCGGGACCGCACGCGTACACTACATCAGGACATTCCTTTTCCATGAGTTCCTCAAGGACGTCCGTAGGGAATCCTTTACGCCCCTCACTCCCGTCCTCCGTGGTGATGTACAGCTCATCGGACAGCTCTTCCAGATCGTTCCTCCTCGGGAGGCGGTCTGCGTGTGGACCTCCTAGCACCGAGGTAACGTGAACCCGTGCTCGACGTAGCCTTTCAACGAGCGGAACCAACGGTGCTACCCCGGTCCCTCCGGCAACTACCACCGCCTTCGGACCTCTCACCTCGAACGGTTTCCCGTACGGCCCCCGTACCCAGACCACGTCCCCAGGCTTGAGATCTGCGCAACGCTCTGTGAACGGGCCTACGATCTCGATAGTGAGTTCGAGCTCTCGGTCGTCTCCTCCTGAGAATGCCATCGGCTTTTCGTCGACTCCGGGAATTCCGAGCATCAGGAATTGACCGGGTTCCCAACGTATCGGCCTCTCCGGTTGTAGCCTAAGTACGAGCGTCCGCTCACATTCTTCCCTGTTCTCCACGACCTCCGCCGGTGTTGGCCTCACTGACACCACCCTAATCGGCGCAATCTTTCCCGGTACTCAGGGAGGGCGGCTCCGATCGCCTCTTCGGGTTCCTCGTATCCGAGTTCCTTGAGAATACGGTAGGTTTCCATCGCGATATCTCCGAAGTCCTTCTCTCGAGCCGCCGTAGCAACCTGCACCGCTTTAGCACCGGCGAGCAGGAACTCGACGACGTCTTCCCCGCTCCGGATCCCACCGACTCCTATGATCTCCACCTCCTCCCCGAATTCCAGTGCTAAATCCGCCACGACGCGGAGCGCGATGGGTTTGAGCGCTGGGCCCGACAGTCCACCCACCCCGGCTCCTAGAACGGGGCTAGCTGTTCTCAGGTCGATCCTAAGGCCAGGTCCCAGCGTGTTCACGGCGGTGAGTGCTTCCGCTCCCGCATCGATGGCCGCTGCAGCTACCTCGAGCAAGGTTTCGCGGTCCACGTTGGGAGTCAATTTCACAGACACCGGTCCGTCGAACGCCCGGACGGCGGCCTCGGTGATTTCGGCTACGGTTTCCGGATCGGAGCCTAGTTCCGCCCCGTACCCTTTGCCCGCGTGAGGGCACGAGACGTTCAGTTCCAACCCGTCCGCTACGTCGGAGAACGCGCGTGCCAACTTCCTGAAACCCTCCGGACCGTCGGCCGCCACGCTCGCGTACACCGGCACGTCGAATTCGTCCCGGAACTCTTCTATTTCCACCACCATCCTGTCCGGACCTGGGTTCGGTAAGCCCATGGCGTTGAGCGCGTATCCCTCGTCTGGGTAGTCCACGAATACCGGTCCTGGATGACCTTCGCGCGGTGATTCCGTGATCGTCTTCGTGAAAATAGCCGCAGCACCGCGTAGGACTGCATCCTCCATACCCGGCAGATGTGCGGCGAGAGCCCCGGAAGCGCAGGCGATCGGATGGTCCCAGCGCTTCCCTAGGACCTCCACCGGTATCACCCGAGGAACTTCACTTTGATCCTGTTCACCCCGTCAAGAGCTCGGTCCATATCTTCAAGCGCCCGTTCGATTTCCAGTGCGATCGGTGCTAGACGCCCGTTCCTCTCGGCTTCGAGCATCAACGCGCGTAGTCGGGACCGAACGTCTTCCTCCCGGCTCCGAATCTTTTCGACGTGCTCCGCCGCCTTCTGTACGTCCTCGTTTAACAACTCGACCGACTCACGTACTCCTGAGGCGATTTTGGCGATACCATCGATCACCTCGTCTAGCTTCTCGCGATCTTCCTCCTCTAAATCCTCGTAGAAGCTCACTAGTAGGGAGGCCAAACTCAGCAACGTCTCGGCGGCTCTCCTCACATTCTCGGCTATGTAGCCTAACTCTTCCTTGACGACCGGGATCATGGAGCTGCTTTCCATAGCCTCATCTATACGGTCCCTGAGTTCGGCCACTTCTTCGCTCAGGGATTCTTGCCGCTCCTCGATTTCCTTCGGACCATCCATCTCCGTTACGTCGGAAAGCAAATCACAGGCTTCAATCATGGTGTCTAGTTCCTCAAGGAGCGCGTTTAGTGCGCGCTCTGCGGGTCGCGTACTCGGGCGTAAGATCAAGGCATCGCCGCCCCTCGCACCGACAAGTAGAGACGCATTAGTACGTACGACATTACGAACGAGCCCACAGGGCTCGCGATCCACGTTGTGAATATCTTTTTCAAGGTGTGGGTGTTGAGTTCACCTCGGGATAGCCCAACGCCGATGACAGCTCCCGCCGTCGTCTCGTTGATGGAAATGGGGATTCCGAGCTCCGACGCCCCGTGCGTGACTATCGCGGCCGAAAGTTCCGCAGAGAACGCTGTTACAGGGTTCAACCTGGTGATCCTCCTCCCCACGGTCTCGATGACCTTGGAACCCGCGGTTAGAGCCCCCACTGCGATCATGATACCACCTACAATGGCGGCCGATCTGACGTCCAGAAGACCGGCCATTACTATCGGCGCCACGGCGTTGGCGGCGTTGTTCGCACCTATAGTGTAGGCGACATAGCACCCTGAGATGGTGAGTAACCATCCGATCTTCCGCTCTATCTTGGCGAGTGGCCACTCGCCTCTCTCCAATACGGCTCGCAAGCGTCGAGAAACGAAGTAGGCTGGGATCATCGCGAGTATCGGTGATAAGACCCATCCGGCGGCTATCTGGCCGAACTTGCTCCAGTTAACCGGGAGGCCCAGCGCACATCCTACTCCGGCGATGGATCCTACGGTAGCCTGCGTCGTGGAGATCGGCACCCCGAGCATGACGGCTAGATGGCACCAGGCGGCCGCCACGAGTACGGTCGCGCCGGCCGCGATAGGATCGAGGTGCGCCTGTACGACTCCTTTCCCCAGCGTCTTGACTACTTTGTGCCCTTCCAGCACCGCACCCATGGTTGTGAAAACGGCGATCAGCGTAACCGCCTGCCGCATCGTGCGGATACCTGCTCCGACGGCGGATCCCATGGCCGCACCGGCGTCGTCAGCTCCTATGGTCCATCCCATGTAGAGTGAAGGTACGACGACGGCCAGAACTTCCAGAATGTTCACGCTCGCACCCCATCACTCACCTTACCGACCGTCACCGCCCGATGAATCGACGTTCGCGGGTTAAAGTCTCTCGCCCTCGGCTCGGCTCTCCATCGTCATCCCTCAGGCTGGGGCTGCTTCGTCATCGGGCCCTCCTCTCCGGGGACCGCTTCATCACTTGTTCTCAGGAGGGGTGAATGCAGTCATCGGGGAGAGAAGCTCAGAGCGGGAGTAACTCGTCATCCGCGCGTCGGCTAGCGAAACGCTCATCACGGTTACCCGTGGTACTCCGCGACGAGTCCCACGTGATCGCGCTCGTACGGCTCTAAATCGATGACTTCTAGCACTTCGAAGCCGCGCTCCTCGAGCTTACGCTCCTCGTCCTCGAAGACCTCTTCCGGCTCCTTAGTTACGTCGATGGAGCGCGCCTTGATAGCGACGATCACGTATCCTCCGGGACGCAAGAACGCCTCGGCGTTATCCGCGACGACCTCCGCCTGTTTCGGCTGAGCGATGTCCTGGTAAATTACGTCTACTTGCTCGACAAGCGGCGCGTATCCATGAGGCTTCGTAGCGTCGCCTAGAATGGGTATCATGTTCGGGCGCTTCTCACACACCGGGATCAGCTCCTGCATCATCCTCGAGGCGAATTCGACGCAGTACTCCACGCCCGACTCCTTGATGATGTCCGACACGTGCGACGGCGTCGTTCCGGCCGCCGCACCCAGATAAAGTACCTTCGAACCCTCCTCGAGCGGGAAGTACTCCATGCCGTTCATGATCATGGCGGCAAGCTTGCTCCTTCGCGGCTCCCATACTCGGTACTCCTTCCCGTCGTACTCTACTAACCTCTCACCGTAAACCTGATGTCCGGGAACGAGGTTCTCGGTCGCGGGCTTCTTCCGACCGTCTTCGAAGATCGCCCAGTACACACCCTCGAACTCCTCATGCGGTTCGATCTCGATTTCCACCATTTCCTCACTCACCCCCGAAAAACGGTTGTGCTCGAGGAAATGAAGTCACCGCCTTCGGCGTGAGCGGCGTCGGCGATCCCTACGAGATCTCCGGGGTGAGCGCCTCCGACGCGGTCGACGACCGTGAGGCGGCCGACCACCACGCTTGCGCTTCGGGGGCTTCGGGTACTTCTCCTTGATCTCTTTCACCCGCTGCTCTAGTTGTCGTTTCAACTCGTCGCCCCGGTATTCGCCAGAGTAAGCGTCGATACGCGCCGCGATAGCCAGCTTGCCGGCCAGTGCCCTCGCGATCTTACCGCGCTGCCACCACGGGCTCCGGTGGATGAGCGGGTGCTGGAAGATCACACCGTGCTTCGGCGGCTTCGTTCCCTTGGTAAGGTGCCTGAACAGCGCCTTCTCCGCTCCCAACAGCTGGATAGTGCTCGCGGGTAACTTCGCCATCTCCTTCAATCCACCGGCTAGCGCGATCAACCTCGCACCGATTAGTGGACCCACTAGGGCCTTCACGTTCGGCGCCACATCGTCCATCGACTCGTCGATGTAGTCCGCAGTCTTTCGCCTGATCTCGTATAGCTCCCGCGCGACCTCCGCGATCCGCTGTACCGCCGCTAAGTCCTTCTCGTCCATCTCCGCGCCCATCGAGTCCTTAGCGGCCTCCTCGAGCTTCTCGGCTAGGTGATCCGGGAACTCCGGTAACACCTCCTTGATGTTATCATACGTGAAGTTCTCCCGGTGTCCTAGCTCGGCTACCAACGTCACGAAATCATCGTGCTTCTTTACGATTTTGTTAATCTCTGGGAAGTGTATTCCATACCACTCTCGCACGCGATCCGTTAGTATGTTCAATATCCTGTCGATGTCGTCGATAGTGTTGATGGCCTGGATGATCATCTGGTCCCGTTCCTCTACCGTCGCCCGGACCTTCTCCTTCGACAGCTTCATACCGACCTCGTACACTAGCTCCGAATACTCCTCCTCGGAATCAACCACACCGACCTCGACGGCGAGCTCCCGCGCCCGCTCTCGAAGGATCTCCCCGGCCACGTTCGGGAACTCGACGACTAGCTCCCCGTCGAGCACCCCTTCTAACCTCTCCCGGTCCGCCTTCGTACCCTCGAAGTTGATCACGTCCGCATCTAGCCTCGACAGCAGCGCCTCTTCCTCTTCCAACACCTCACCACGTTCCCGCTTCAACAGACGCTCCAATATCTCGTTCGGATCCTTCGGGAACGGCTCGTGGTCTACCAGGTTCCCCTCCTCATCGAACGCGTAAACTCCAGTGAAGTTCTCGGCCACGTAGACTCCCAAAGGTGGTCCCCCTACCCCGTCACTTCGAAACCCTCATTCCTCGGTCCGGAAACGCTTACCTCCCCGCCGATACCTTTCTCTCTCATATACATTTCAAGCTCCTGTGCGACGCTGTTCGCCGAGGACGGATCGCACACCGCGTACACGGTAGGACCGAACGAGCTCAGCCCAGCCCCGTAAGCTCCCGCGTTCCGAGCCACCTCCATTATCTCCACGACCACGGGGTGCTGCAGGCCCACCTCTACACGCTTGAACCCCAACTCCTGGATAGCGTCTACGGCTCTACCGAAGTCTTCAGGATCATCCTCCACCACCGCGGGCAGCATTACCATTAGTATCCACCTGCAGATCTCCCCCACCTCCCGCGCCGGTACTGGACAGTACCGCTTGAAGATGTCAACCTCCCTATCCCCGTGCGCACCCCGCTCCACCTCGGGGATCGCGAGCACGAACCGCCAATCCTCCGGCACTTCCAGCCGCGAGATCACCGGTGCCGGCGGGACCTCGCCAGACGCCGCCGACGGTTTGAACTCCTCCTTCCCACCCGAACCGAAGACGTGGCCACCATCTACTATGAACCCTCCCCGTTCGAACGCCGCCACACCGATCCCAGATGTACCACCTCTACCCAGCGCATCCGCTAGTTCCCGCACGTCGTAGCTCTCGACACCGTGCGCTTCTAACGTTCCGACTGCCGCCGATAGCGTCGCCTGTGTACCTGAACCGAGGCCCACGTGCTCGGGATACCGCCTTACCACCTCGATCCGGACGCCATCCTCGATCCCGTACAGTTCGAGTGTCCTCCGCGCAGCCCGCTCCACTTTCTCCGCGATCTCGCCTTCTCCACTGACCTCTACTCCTTCCTCCTTAGGTTCCACTTCGAGCTCTATCCTGGGTCCTTCTAGCGTCACTCCCACGCTACCGTCCACACGACCCAACCCACCATGTAAGTCAATAAGCGTCACATGAATCCTGGAGACGGACCGTACCCGGACCAAGAACGATCCCCGGTCGCCAGACCGTCGCCCGGCAGTATAACGATCACGTCGAGACATCGCAGTCATCACGACGGTTCGTGGGCGCGGTCCGTTCCATCACGATAGTCGGAACGTTCTCAGAAGACCGGTCGGGGGCCGTGGAGGACGATCATCGGGATAGCCCCCTCACCCCCGGACTAGCTCCCCATCCTTCCGTCCCATGTCCGATCATCGGATTAACACCTCCGACACGGCTCTCCACGGGGGATCCGAGTTGAACACGCTCGAGCGTATCCTCACTTTCCTCCAAGATCTCCGCTCCTACATGGACGGTACCGGTGACTTACCCGAACCGCGAACCCTCGCGGAGTTCGCCCTCCAACGGCTCACACCCGTGGATCTCGACCTATGCATAAGTGTTGTCGAAACGGAGCTGACCATGTGGGAGGAGAGCGGCTTACACGTTCGCCCCGCCCTACATCCCTATGTCTCGGAGAGAATCGGAGTGTACACGCTCGATGACGAGGAAATCGGGAAGTTCCTTGATTATCCCGGCTGCTGCGTCGAGTACTTCATGGAGGGCCATGTCAAGTTCGACCACGACCCGGAGGACGTAGTTATCGTAACCGAGGGGTTCGTCCCCTGCTCCCCGGCCTGTCGACGAGCGAGTCGGGCCCACCTGCTGGAGGTTGCCGCGGACCCCGGACCGTACCTACAGCTCGAGAAGGAGCTCCGAACACACCTCGAAAAGCTAGGTGTCCTCACGTATCACTCCGCATATCGAGGGTTTTACGAAGTCCACGCCCCCTAGGTCTGAGGGTGTCCAACTTGACCGACCGTATCGAGACTAGCATACTCGGTTTCGACGAAATGATCGGTGGCGGACTCCCACGACGTGGCGTGACGATACTCGCAGGCCTTCCCGGATCCCCTCGACAGCCCCTGCTCGATAACGCTATCTGGAACATCCTGGAAGACGGCCTTCGCGTACTCCTCCTCGCTATCAGCACCTCACCTTACGAGTTCCTGCGACGTTCCGAGGAGTACGGCAAGGACGCCCGAAGAGCTTACGAGAAAGGTGACCTGGTCGTCCTCAACGCTTTCTGCGTCCGCGCCGGTATATACCATCGGGCAATAGGCGAGATTATTCAGGACATCGAACCCCACAGGATCAGAGAAATCGTGCCTGAGTACGACCCCGACGTGGTCGTGATTGACTCGATATACCCGATGCACCGCGGCGAGCACGAGAAATTCCTGCAAGTGGTCTCCGTCTTGAAAGCGACCGCGGTGAAAAACGACATAGCCGTCCTCGCCGGATGCGCCCTACCTGAGTCCGCCTTACGATCCCCGAACGCCGAGGTAGCCGACGTCCTGCTGGAGACCGCAGTACACGAGTTCCGTGGTACCCTTGTGTACAGTCTCCTCCCGATCCGTACTCTGCCACCACACCTTCCCAAGTATCGGGCGCCGATGAGTATCCTCGAGGACGGGACCGTCGTGGTACATTGCGATAAGGTCCTCGACGTGAAAGCCGGTGAGATCCATGACGTCGACGAGTACCTTAACGACATCCTAAACATGCCCGAACACATGGCCCGTGAAGTCACCGAAGACTCAGAGGTGCTGGAGGAGCTAGAGGAGCGTGACGACATCGAAAGGTTACTCGAAGAGCTCGAAGAAATGGAAGGATGAGGACACGGCCACGGGAGCGACCGCCGCGGGATGATCGGAATCCGCCCACCCGACCACCACATACAAATAGGGTCCGGGACGATGAGGATTAACCCCACGTTGAGCTAGTAGCGATGATACATCCCGAGGGTACCGACCGGTCGCCCCCGGCCCTCAGAGATCGTTGCGGAAATAGTAACGATACCTAGAACGCCGCTCCCTACACCCAGACCTCCGACGGGAATGGGGCGCGACCGAACATTCGGCGGCCCTGTAGTGAAAAGTCAGCCGATCGGGTGCGGGACGCTCACCACGAAGACATCACTGGGGAGAGCAACGACATCATCATCGGTCGGAGGATAATGAGCCGGGACACCAGCATGAACTCGTGGGTAACCCGGTCCGAGGACCCACTCAAGTTCTCCCGCTTCCGAGCGCTAAACTCTCTCAAGAAGTACGGGATGACGAGTGCCCGCGAAGGGGAGGACTCTCCGATGGCCAACCCACCCTTGACCGACCCCACCTACCCATCATCTCAGATCTTACGAATCCGTTCCAGCCTCCCGTGACCATCGGACATCCCTTCCAGGAACTCCAACACCGTCGCCCTTCTGGACGAAGCACCTTGGTGGAAACCCTGCACTCCAGCCGGTACCGGTCGCCTCTCGCGAACCCCACCACGGGTCCCTCACCGGTCTGAGGTAATGTAATCGAGCGATGCCAAGCGCGTCCCCATGGTCTCGGCGACGCCTCCCATTAGCAGAATGAGGTCCGTGCTTGCGATCCGAGAAGCCCGAAAATTTAATATATAACCGTGTTCCAAAGGAGGTTGGCCGCGGGAGAAGAGCCCCCGATGGGACCCCGGGCAACCCCTGGGGGAACATACCCCAGGGGCCCCGGGGTCGACGCAAGCCCGCCCTCCGGGGCCGTGAGAGCCCCACCGCGGACCCGAAATCCTTGCGGCCGTCACCTAACTCCGGTTGATCCTGCCGGAGGCCACCGCTATCGGGGTCCGACTAAGCCATGCAAGTCGAGGGCCGCCCGGCTATGGGGGCGGCCCGGCGGACGGCTCAGTAACACGTGGGTAACCTACCCTCGGGACGGGGATAACCCCGCGAAAGTGGGGCTAATCCCCGATAGGCGGGGCGGCCTGGAACGGTCCTCCGCCGAAAGGGCCCGGGCCCATGCCGCCCGGGTCCGCCCGAGGATGGGCCTGCGGCCGATTAGGTAGTTGGCGGGGTAACGGCCCGCCAAGCCGATAATCGGTACGGGCGGTGAGAGCCGGAGCCCGGAGACGGGGACTGAGACAAGGCCCCGGGCCCTACGGGGCGCAGCAGGCGCGAAACCTCCGCAATGCGGGCAACCGCGACGGGGGGACCCCGAGTGCCGTCGGGGCAAAGCCCCGGCGGCTGTACCGGGGTGTAAAAAGCCCCGGGTAGAAAGCGGCGGGCAAGACCGCTGCCAGCCGCCGCGGTAATAGCGGCGCCGCAAGTGGTGGCCGCTTTTATTGGGCCTAAAGGGGCCGTAGCCGGTCCCGTGGGTCCCCGCCGAAAGCCCGCGGCTTAACCGCGGGAGTCGGCGGGGAAACTGCGGGACTTGGGACCGGGAGAGGCCGGAGGTACCCCCGGGGTAGGGGTGAAATCCTGTCATCCCGGGGGGACCGCCAGTGGCGAAGGCGTCCGGCTGGAACGGGTCCGACGGTGAGGGCCGAAAGCCGGGGGAGCAAACCGGATTAGATACCCGGGTAGTCCCGGCTGTAAACGATGCGGACTAGGTGTTGGGGCGGCCACGAGCCGCCCCAGTGCCGTAGGGAAGCCGTTAAGTCCGCCGCCTGGGGAGTACGGCCGCAAGGCTGAAACTTAAAGGAATTGGCGGGGGAGCACCACAACCGGTGGAGCCTGCGGTTTAATTGGATTCAACGCCGGAAACCTTACCGGGGGCGACAGCAGGATGAAGGCCAGGTTGACGACCTTGCCGGACGAGCTGAGAGGAGGTGCATGGCCGCCGTCAGCTCGTGCCGTGAGGTGTCCTGTTAAGTCAGGTAACGAGCGAGACCCCCGCCCGCAGTTGCCAGCGGGCCCCGTAAGGGGCGCCGGGCACTCTGCGGGGATCGCCGCCGTTAAGGCGGATGAAAGTGGGGGCGACGGCAGGTCCGTATGCCCCGAAACCCCCGGGCTACACGCGGGCTACAATGGCGGGGACAATGGGATCCGACCCCGAAAGGGGGAGGAAATCCCCTAAACCCCGTCGTAGTTCGGATTGCGGGCTGCAACTCGCCCGCATGAAGGTGGAATCGGTAGTAACCGTGCCTCAGAATGGCACGGTGAATACGTCCCTGCTCCTTGCACACACCGCCCGTCACGCCACCCGAGCCCCCCGGGGGCAAGCCCCCGGTCCGCAAGGGCTGGGGGCGAGTCCCCGGGGGGTGAGGGGGGCGAAGTCGTAACAAGGTAGCCGTAGGGGAACCTGCGGCTGGATCACCTCCACACCGTGGCGGGGATGATGCGGTGGGGTAACGAAAGCCCCGGAGGGCGGGCTTGCGAGGGGGCGATGACCCTCCGCTCTTCCTCGTATTGTTATGGATTTCGTAACAATATGTGTGGTGGGATGAACGGGTCCCGCAGTACCGATCCCTTTGGGGTGATGAGCCCCTTTAGGAGTGACCGCTGGGGGTAAACTGATGTCGATGGTGGACGTCACCGGGAAGAAGGAAGAGATCCGCATTGCCGAGGCCAGCGGGTTCCTCAGGCTAACCGAGGATGGCGTGAACGCGGTGAAGTCGGGCGAATCTCACCCACAGGGTAAGGGTGACCCCATCGAGGTTGCCAAGATAGCTGCCATACTCGCCGTGAAGAAGACGCCGGAGCTGGTCCCCCACTGCCATCCCGTCAAGATCACTGGAGTCGATGTCGACGTCAAGGTCCTTGAAGACGGCGTGAAGATGTCGGTACGGGTCAAGTCCGAAGGGAAGACAGGTGTCGAGATGGATGCCCTAACAGGGTTAGTGGTCGGATTAGTCACGCTCTGGGACATGGTTAAATACGCTGAGAAGGATAGGGAGGGGCAATACCCACACACTCGCATCGAGAACGTTAGGGTAGTGGAGAAGATCATCAAATAGAAGGAGTTCTCCTAGGCGTCGCCGCGGCTATGAACGACAGCATGTGGTAAGAGTTCAACGAGTATCTCGGCACCGAGCTCTGCGGCATGCGGTGATCCTGGCAGACAAGCGACTGGAGTCTTATCGACTATGTACATCGTGGCACGAGTTAGGGCGGCGTGGACTCCTATTTCCTTCTCGGAGCGACGACGAAATAGCTCACCGAATCCCGGAACTTGCTTATCAGCGATACGCTTTAAAGCTTCAATAGTAGTGTCAGTTGGTGTTATGCCAGTGCCTCCCACTATGACAATAGCATGAACGCGATCAACAAACCACTTAACCATACCAACGATCACGTCTGATTGATCCGGAAGTAAGGTACGGTAAACGACTTTATAATCAGTCTCCTCAAGCTTTTGTTGCAGGATGTCTCCTGAAGGGTCATCTGGATGTCTATTGCGAGCAGCTTGGTCGAACTTACTGTTACTAACCGTAATAATAGCGAGATGGAGGGTTTCAGGTGAATGTTTCTTATGGTCATGATACGTAGGCTCAGTCAAGTTATCACCTACCATTTCCAATTTATCACCCTTTACCCTTTTAAACTGACATTAATGAGTAATCAATGCAACAGTGTAGTAGATGAACAGACTATAAAAGGCGAACATAGTTAGTGAGAAAAGTATACCGATTCGTCTCCGGTAGATGAAGGGAAGTGCTGCTAAAGTGGCGGTCAGAAGGATGACTGTTAGACGTCTGTCAGCCATGGTGGTGGCAACACCACCGAATAGGGATGGAATACCGATTCCCATGAGTATATTGAAGTTATTGCTCCCCAATATGTTGGTTACAGCTAGGTCACCGTGACCCTTAACAGCGGCGCTAATCGTGGTAAATGTTTCCGGAAGTGAGGTAGCGATAGCCAATATGGTGTAACCTAAGAGAGCCGATGGGTATCCAAGAATTATGGAAAGCTTTATAGTTGCTTTTACAAGCAACCTCACAGAGATTGTGAACAACCCTACTCCCACTACAAGTTTTGTCACCACTTTAAACTTACTACGAGAGTCTAGGCTCATTACTACAGATACGCCCGCGTCTTTTGTGTGCTGTTCGTACCTTTCTTTCCTTTCTGCTTCCTTATCCTCCCCTCCGTGCGTTTTGCCATGCTTTATAAGAGCATATGCGTATATGCAATAAATAACGAAGAACAATACGCCATCCCATTTAGTTATCATGCCGTCAATAGTCATTGCAATGAGCATCGCTATAACTCCTGCTGATACTATCGCGTCGATTACTGGATATCTAGAAACTTCAATCGGAGTCTTAGTCTTCATGACCGTTACCAAAGCCGCTATCCCTAAAATCCCACATAAGTTATATACGTTTGAGCCCACGACACATCCGACGCCTACGTCAGGTTTGTGTTCTGCGAGAGTAGCTACAAGTGAGGATCCGAATTCCGGGAGTGAGGTGCCAGGAGCCGAGACCAGTACTCCTAGTACACTTTCTGGGATACCGCTGGTTTCTCCGATCGTTATAAGGCTCGTAACCAGCAATTCCGAACCTATCCAACAGAGTGCGGTAGCGAACGCGAGCACGGACGACCACAATACTAATTCTTGGAGCGTGTTGCGCTCCCCCTTGTCATCCTCGTGAACAGATTTCCGCGAAGTTCTTCAGTATATCCATTCCGTACTCGGTGAACTTCAGCTCTGGGTGGAACTGGACGCCATATAAAGGTGCCTCCTCGTGGCGCATCGCCTCTACGTCGCATCTGTCGGAACGGGCTGTCACGACGAACTCGTCGGGGACCTCCTTCACCTCGTCTCGGTGCGAAGCCCAAGCCACGATTTTATCCGGTAAGCCTTCGAAGATGCCTTCGTGGTCCAGTATCTCTACTTCCGTTCTGGCGTATTCCTCACGACCTGCAGCCCAATCCACCTTCCCTCCGAAAACCTCGGCCACGAGCTGGTGCCCCAAGCAGATTCCTAGTATAGGTACTTCTCCTGCCAGTTCCTCGATAATCTCTCGGGAGTTACCCGCCAGCTCACGGGATGGTCCTCCGCTGATCACCACACCGCTGGCATGTTTGCGGACGTCTTCTGGGTCAGTGGTATTAGGGATGATCTCGGCGGGAACACCCATGTAGTCGAAGTTCTTGCGGATCAGGTGCACGTATTGGCCGTGGTTGTCGACTATAAGGATCAAACGGGGAGAGGCCCCTATGCTAGCTCGACGTCGGAGCCCGCCATCTTCACGCCGGTAATACGGGCTACGTCCTCCGAGAGTGCTCTAAGATCCTCTTTTTCGAGGTTGTGTACGTCCGTCTTACCGGCTAACTGGGCCAGCATCTTGCATTCCTCGGTCACCACCTTAAGGTAGTTAGCCACACGTTCCGCCGCTTCGTCGACATCGAGCTTCTTTCGGAGTTCCGGATCCTGAGTGCAGATACCCACTGGGCACCTTCCAGAGTGGCACTGAGCGCACGCCGTACATCCCATGGCGATCAGGACCGAAGTACAGACGTAGACGGCGTCGGCGCCCAAAGCCAACGCCTTGGCGACGTCCGCACCGTCGCGGATGCCGCCAGAGATGATTATGTCAACTTCGTCCCGCATCCCGATCTCGTTCAGGGCCTCCACAGCCTGGACTAGCGCGGCGATGGTGGGTATTCCAGCGTTTTCGGTCGCGATTTCCGGTGACGCGCCGGTGCCTCCTTGCATTCCGTCGATCGCTATGATATCAGCCCCGGCCTTGGCCGCGATCTTCACGTCCTCTTTGACTCGGCCCGGGCTGTACTTAACGATGATAGGTATCTCCCAATCCGTAATCTCTCGAAGCTGCTCGATCTTCATCTTCAGGTCTTCGGGTCCGACTATGTCCATATGACGGGCCGGTGACAGCGCGTCCGAACCCTCTGGGATGCCCCTTATCTCCGCAATTTCCTTCGTCACCTTCTCTCCCATGAGGTGGCCTCCCATGCCGGGCTTGGCGCCCTGTCCGATCTTGATCTCGATAGCGTCGGCGGCGTTCAAGTACTCCGCTGAGACTCCGAATCGCCCTGAAGCGTATTGGGCGATGAGCCACTTCGCTTCTTCTCGCTCCTCTGGTAACATACCTCCTTCACCAGTGTTCGTGGCAGTTCCGACCATAGCCGTTCCACGAGCGATCGCGACCTTTGCCTCTTTGCTGAGAGCCCCGAAAGACATGGCACCAACCAGCACCGGGATATCCAACTTCAATGGTTTCTCCGCGAACCGGTCGCCGAGAACCGTTTTGGTATTGCATGGCTCACGATACTTGTCGATCGGAGGTCGCGAAACTTGTGCTGGGAGGATGACTAAATCGTCGAAGTGTGGCACTTTACGGCTCGTCCCGAACCCACGGACAGCATACTCGCCCGTTTCGGCTTTTCTCTGTATTTCTTTCACGTGTTCGCGCCACCACAACCGAGAAATTCCCCCACAAGCCGGTGAAGGTGTCGACCGTATGAGGGGACTTTAGCGTTCACCGGTCGGGATCGCTCCGCACCATAAGGTTTTTTAAACTGGACGGGGTCCTCCCTCCTTGGAGGCAGGCCCCGCAGTCTAGCCTGGATAGGACGCGGGCCTGCGGAGCCCGTAGCCCGGGTTCAAATCCCGGCGGGGCCACACGACTATCGTTACAACGTTTAAAACGTTTTAACCTAGCCGAGAACTCCACACAACCCCACCTCCCACGAGAGCCGTTATGACGTCATCGCCGATAATACCGGACGGTGTTCAGCTTCTTTACCATGATAACGGCAGTCTCTCCGTCGGAGTAGTAACCGCGTTCCCTACGTTCCTCCCTGTAACCCAGTCGTTCGTAGAAACGTCTGGCCGGGAAGTTTGACTCTCTGACTTCCAGTCGGACGGTTTTGTACCCGGCTTCTACTATCTTGTACTCTGCCTCTCTCATGAGAATAGTACCGATCCCGGTACGCCGGTAGTTAGGATGCACGGCGATCGAGACTATGTGGCCCTCACCGAGCCACGGTCGGAGCTCGAAGATGACGTACCCCACCACCTTACCCTCAACCTCAGCCACCAAGAATCCTTCCGGATTGTTACTCAAGTTATAAAGGAAGACGTACGTCGGATACGGTGATTTCGGGAACGCACGCTCTTCTATCTCCACCACTTCCGGGATGTCAGACCTCTTAGCCCTCCGAACTACTACCTTACGTCCCACTTTGTCTACGTACTCGGTGGTCACTATTACGTGCCCCGCTCAACCTCCACGCTTCAAGTTTCCTCGAAGCAACCCGGCACATTTTCGACAGAAGTTCGGTGATTTGCGGTCTACCTCTAGTAATGAACTAGAGAAGCTCATCACGCAGTTACGGTCCGAGCAGTGGCCTAACCCGAAGGTATGTCCGAGCTCGTGTGTAAGCTCCTTTACGACACGTTCCAGGTATAAGTCCGGATTCGGATCCAGCAGTCGGGCCACTGAGACTACTGCCTCTCTACCTGGGCATCGGGCCTGACCGAAGACGAAGTTGAGCCCCGGAGCGTAGAGATCCTCCGAGGTCAATCCTAGGACACGGTCGTACTCCCCTTTCACGTTGCGTAAGATATCGAGGAGAGCACTTGCTAGGTACTGGTCTCTCACCTCTGAGTACGCATGTTCGGGTAGTTTCTCTCGTTTCCTTTCCACCTCTACCTCGTCCAGGTATTCCGATACGTGTTCCTCGAACCTGCCGACGATACTGCTGAGTAATGGGATCTTTCCGTTAAACGCTACCAGGCATAACTTCAAGCTATTTCACCCTGCCCGTTAGTACGGCCATGCCTATCATCAGTAGTAAGAACCCCATCAGACCGAAAACTCTGTCTCCACCTCGTCTGAACGAGATTACTACGTCTAACCCACCTACTATCAGGGCTAACACCCCGACGGGCCACCTAGGACCGCCGGCGAAGGCTAACACCAACGCGCCGAGGAGTGCCACGGCAGAGACTAGCGCGGCCAGATTCGTCTTCTTCAACGGCTCGCCCCCATCGTTTTAAGATTCATAACAATTTGGGCAACGGCGGCGGCATCCCGGGCTTCCCGCGCCCTCTCGGAGCGCAGTACCACCCGGGACGCGGCCGGGCTTAACTTCCGGGTTCGAGATGTGGCCCGGGTGTGGCCCCGGCCGCTGTGGCCGCCGCCACGGCTACGCACTGGGTGAGTTGTATTTAAAATTTTCTCCTCATAGGTCGTAGAACTCCAACGCGTTACGAGTTGTGGTCTCAACTACCTCGTCGACGGGAACTCCTTTCACTCGCGCAAGCAGCTCTATTATCCTCCACACGTTTTGAGGCTCGTTGCGTTCTCCCCGCACCGGTGACAGGTACGGACTGTCCGTCTCCGTAAGCGCCGCTCCTAACGGTACCGTCTCCAGCAATTCCCGCGTTCTCTCATCCTTCGATCCACGAATGACGTGAATCGTCGACAGTGAAACGTAATGGCCGGCGTCCGCGATACGCCGAGCTAGCTCGGCCGACCCGTCGTAGCAGTGGAACATGGCAACTACGTCGTAGCCCTCCAGGACCTCGAGGGCGTGCTCCTCCGCATCCCTGGCGTGGATCACTACCGGCTTGTCGAGCTCTTCCGCGAGCTTCAGAAACCTCTCGAAGATCTCTCGCATCTTCCTGCGCTCTCCTGGTTCCTTCACGTAGTAATAGTCAAGACCTATCTCTCCGATTGCCGCAATCCTATCGGTATGCTCACTGATAATTCGGACCACGTCATCGATGACGCTTTGCTGCATCCTCGGCGCTCGTGGAGGATGGAGTCCGATCGTGGGGAACACGAACCCCTCGAATCTTTCCGCTAACTCTAGGGTCCGCCGTGCGGTTCCAGGAGTAGCCCCGCAATCGTACACACGTAACACCTTCTTCCGCGACCGTTCCACCACTTCGTCTTCCTCGCCTTTGAAGTGTTCGAAGCAAAGATGACAATGAGCGTCGACGGGTTTCTTCAATCGAGTCCCCCCGCTCCTCCGGATAACATTTCACTGTCGGGGTCGGCGAAAGGGCTGGATCCTCATCGGTTCCTCGGCTAGGGAGGGCCTCCATCATCCCTATCCTTGAGTGGGAACTGTCCGAGAAATAAGACACACACCTGCTAATTAATTGGGGGACTTGAGGTTGTCCAAGCGTCGCGTACTCTCGGTGCTCGTGAAGGACCGGCCCGGTGTCATGCAACGTGTGTCTGGACTTTTCAGGAGACGCGGGTTCAACATCGACTCTATCGCCGAGGGCCCATCAGAGCGGGAAGGGTTGGCCAGAATGACGCTCACGGTGAAAGGGGACGACCAAACGATCGAACAAGTAGTGAAGCAACTCAACAAGCTCGTCGACGTTATCAAGGTCTCGGAGTTGGACCCAGAACGCACTGTGGAGCGGCAGTTAGCATTGGTCAAGATCAGAACGAAGGACCGTGCGAGGGCCGCCGAGTTGGCTCGAGCCGCGGGCGCCGAAGTAGTCGATGTGGGTCGTGAGACCATCACAGTAGAGATCGTGGGGGAGCCGCGGAGTGTTGAGTCTCTCCTCGAGCTTATGAAGGATATCGGCAACATCGTCGAAATCGCTAGGACGGGTGTTGTGGCGATGGAGAGGGAGACGTGAGTTACCTGCCGAACCGCGGACGCCGGCTGAGGCGGTCCGGCATCGCCAGTGGGACCCTCGGTTTACCGGCCGTTTCGCGCTTCAACCGCTCCACGAGCTCATCTAACGTCATCTCCTCACGCCGCTGTTCTTTCAGCGTGGATTCCTCTCGTATCGTCACCGAGAGCGTGCCTTTCTTCACTTCCTCCTCACCGATAACGACGACGTACGGTATCCACTCTTCACCCGCGTCCCGGATCTTACGTCCCACCGGCTCATCGCGATCATCTAGGTCGACCCGGAACCCCTCATTTTTCAGCGCTTCGAAGACTTTTTCCGCTTCCTCTAGCACTTTCTTCGAGACTGGGATCACACGCACCTGTATCGGTGACAGCCACGTCGGTAGAGTCGGCAGCTTACCCTCCTGCTTGAACCGCTTGTACTGGCTCTCGAGGATCGCGCATATTACGCGTTCAAGGCTCCCAGTTGGTGAGCAGTGTAATATCACTGGATGACGTTCATCACCCGACTCATCCGCGTACGTGACTCCGAAGCGCCTCCCACTCTCGACGTCGATTTGTACAGTCGGGTTCTCGATGGGTCTGCCGAGGCTATCAATGAACGCGAAGTCCACCTTACATTCCCAGTAGTGTTTACGTTCTGGCAGTACCTCCACTAGTATGGGCTTCGCGTCACCGTACGCCTTTTCCACGGCCTCGGACAGTTTCTCCAAGACTTCCTCCCTCTCCTCCAGGAACTTCTCCGTGGTTCTGAACACCACTTCGTACTCCAGCCCGAGATCCAGTCCTACCTCCAAGCATAATTCCGCTTGTTCGAGGAACTCTTCTACGGCTTCATCCATGTCAGCGCAAACAGTATGGAGATCGGGCATAGTGAACGCCCGTAACCGCTTCAGCCCGACCACCTCGCCACTCTGCTCCAATCTGAAGCTTTGTGATAGCTCGTAGATCCTCAGGGGTAGATGACGCCGGCTGAGCGTTGTGTCCGCCAGTAGCCTGAAGGCTCCGAAGCAGGCTGCGTACCTCAGCATCAATGCCCTGTTTCCGACCCTCATCCGATACTGTCGTTCCCCGAATTTGTCGGCGTGCTCTCGGATAGCGTCCTCGCTCAGATCGTACATCACGGGTGTCTCGACGACTGCCGCTCCTAGATCGGCGATGAGGTTCTCCACGTACTCCGCCAGGCATCTCCTGACCACATGACCCTTCGGGTACCAACGCACGTGTCCAACGTCCGCTGCCAGCTCGTGGTCGCAGATTCCCTTCTCCCGTATCAGCTTCACGTGTGCGGGTTCCCTGTCGCTCACTTCACGTTCTTCGCCTAGCTCGTTCACCACCAGGTGCCTGAAGTCTTCGGGAAGTTCCGAAAGATCCACTTCTTCTACTGGCATCAGTTCCCCGTCCACATACATCAAGAACTCGGACTCGATCTTCCCCTCCTCGACTTCCTCTGCGACCTCCGGTGTTACCGTCCTGGAGAGCTCAGAAAGTGGGTGTCCCTTGCACGCCAACCGGAACGCCTTGTACCATCCGAATGGGGCTCTCACGACTTCATACCCGCGCTCTTTCAGGAGGCCTTCCATCCTCTTCAGAACCTCGACGGCAACGTCCGGAGAAGCGAGATCGTCGGCTAGATGAGCGTACGGGTACAAGACTATCCTATCGACCTTCAATTTACTAGCGACGTCTTCGATCTCCTCTACGGCCGCTTCGGCGATAGCCTCTGAATTCTCCTCATCGGCCTCCTGGACCGCTGCGAAAACAACCATACAGTCCTCAACTTCCGCCTCCTTGATAGGCGGCTCTTCTTCGGCGATCTTGGTCTTCTGCCTTGCCTCGAACGACATCTCGTCCGCGTGAATGAACAGCAGTCTCACCTAGCCTACCCCGGTCGGACCTCAGGAACAGTCTGATAGCATCATCGGACCCCACATGAGGGGGAACGTCCACTCACTTCCCGGAAACGTTCAACACACCATATCGAGTTGCCATACCGTCCAATAGCTAGGGATAGCTAGGGCATTACAGGATTCGGTGCGCGGGCTTTGGGCATCTGGAGAAATTAAAGATTTTCGACTTTGATAGAACACGCTCCCCGTTTAACTTCTCCCCAACTATGGCGTGCGGGGGGCTGCCGTTGTCTAGGAAGCCCGGCGAACCAGCCGAGAGGGAGGAGGAAAAAGGTTTGATAGCCGTGAAGTACGCCGAAGAGATGCTAGGAGATGAGTACGCGGAGATCGTTGAGGAGCTGCATAGAATAGTGTGGAATGAATCTCCGTTGGACAACAAGACGAAACACCTTATCGCACTAGCTTTGGCGGCGGCTGCCGGAGACGAGCGTAGAGTAAACCTCATTGCCGAGACAGCGAAGAACGTAGCTGAAGTCACCAACGAGGAGATAGCTGCAACACTAGCCTTGGTCGCCTGGGTAGAGGGAGTGTCCAAAGTCACTAGGACCTGGGGTGTTCTTCGCCAGTAGCTGGCTCCGCCACGAATACGCATTTATGAGCGCCCTCTCCGCAGCACTCTATCTCTCGGACTTCGTAAGTTAGTCCACTCAAACTCGACAGAACACCAGCTATTATTCCCGCTTCCAGATGACATGCGGGGCCGTAGGGTAGGTCGGAACACTCTCGACATCCTTCAATCTCGACCACCACACGGTCGTCCTCCTGATGGAATTCCACTGACTCTGCTATGATCTCTAAGCCCTTCCGTAGCACGTCCTCCCCAGGTTCCAGTTCCGCTAGTCGCTTACCGACCTCCTTTCCGAGCTCGTACAGGACCTCCGAAGCGTCAATACCCAGCGATTCCAACACCGCGCGATATGCGGCCGCGATCACTAGTGCCATCGACGTTCCCAGATCTTCCCCACGTTCTAGGACTTTCATGACGTATTTGGACGCGTCTTCGAGCTTCGGTTCCGACACTCGGACGGGTCTCCTCACTAGCCCGTAGTAACGCTTCGGGAGTGGAGTTTCGCGGTCCTCCTTAATGACGTCCACGAGACCGACCTTTCGGAGTTCCTGTAAATGGTGATGAACAGTCGATTTGGACATGTTCAATTCTTTAGCGATATCCGATATAGTCATCGATCCGCGCTCTTCCAGCAGTTTCAGAATCTCACGCCGCGTTTTGCTGTCCAAAGCCTTTGCGATCTCCTTCGGCACGTTAATCATCAACTTCATAGCTCGGACCCCCTTGAAGGTTCCGACCGTCGAGCCGCGCCGTCAGCTCTGGTGCCCCCTGCCCAAACCGGGCCCCAGACTCGTCTCATCAGGTTAACAGATACCCGCCCTCAACGCGTCGTTGTCCTAATCTTCTTTATCCAGGGTTAAACTTACACAACCGCCCATCGACCGGTACTGCCTACAGGATTCAAGCTCCCAGTACAAGTCGGATCATCACCCGTGGTTTTCCAAGTGATCCGTTCGACTTTGATTTTTAATGTAACCGAAACCATGTCACGGTAGTTACTGTCCCTAGCCCCGCCAGGATGACTCCCGAGTCCTGAGAAGTCTTTAGCACGCGAAGACGGCGGAGGTCTGACGACGAGCTCAAGATTTCCCCATCGAGTGGGGAAGGAACTTCGAACGTTCTTTAGACGGACGGAAAAAATCGTACCGTTTCTCTAGGAGTCGATCGAGGGTAGCGCGCGGGCCGATGCCTCAGTAACCCGTATCTGACGTGTTCACGTGTCGATAACACCTACCTCCCAGGTCACTTTGAGGGGACGTAGGGACGTCAACTGGAGATCAATTCTCAGTATCCCTAGACTTGACGATTACGCGGCAGTGCCCGCGTTTGATCGGTTCGTGTTCGATGATGAAATCATAATCCAGAGCGTGCAGAACCTCCTCAGCCATAGTCGCAAACGCGCACACGTTGTAGCTGAAGATGTGACCTTCTAAGCTGGGGTTCTAGCCTACGAACTCTTCGATCAGATCGCGCGGGCAGATCTCACACCCTCTCACGTGTACGACTGCCTCTTCCGACTTCTCATCTACCCTGACGTCTGCCCCTAGAAGGCTCTCTGCCACGGTTTTGACAAGCTCTGCAGGCTCAACGTCTTTCAGCTCCGGATGCTCGCGCAGTAACGCCTTTACCGCGTTTTTGCATACCATTCGCCGTAGAGTTGGAGCTTTAGAGGAAGTACCTCAGGAAGTCCCTCGGTCCTATCACAGCTCTGACCCCTGAGTAAAAGTAAAGAATTATAATGGAATGTTTGGGTGGTAAGGCCTCCAAGTGGCACACACTGAGGTATTAATGCGCCTCCTCTTGTCCCTGGCCAGTCTCTCGAGCAGGTTCGGATCCCCTTCTCCGATACCCTTAACTTCTAGGACGTTGTCGTCTACGGCGGATCGGAACACTTTCTCGCCTCTCTTCGTTCGAATCAGGACGATATTCCACCCGTCTGGCGCGCCTATGGATCCCACGCTGATGTCTGCGTCCTCAGCCGTTAAATCCGTGCAGTAGTTACACGCTTCATTGGCGTAACCGCCTAGCTCGGAAACCGGTACCGACCGTTCATTACCGTCCTCGGTTTTTACTACGAATTTACCACGACTGATGTCCATACGCTCGACGTTCTCGATGCTTACTTCTATGTCTTCGAGTAACTTCAGTAGGTTCTCGTACTGGAAGTTCTCGGTGCAGAAGATACCGACTGTCAGTTCCACCCTATCCATCACGCTGGTCATTCCGTAAGGGTACACCTCCGACTTCTTCACTGCGGTAATTTGACACGGCGTCCCTACGAGGGCTACTGAGTCATACGAGGCTATGGCCCTGTCGAGGACGCTAACGTTCGGAGAGATTGAGTACTTCGATCCGGCTGTCTCGATTAGTTCGTCTGGATCGGTGACGATCACGGGCTCGGGCTTCCAAGCTTCTGTTGTGGTAGTCGAAGTGACTACGGCTTCCACCGTACCCTTCTCCAACGCGTGGACTAGCAGCGCAGTAGTGGTACCTCCGTCCTGTCCGCGCTCGCGAACGAGTTCGTCCGTTGCTCTGGTTAAGTAGATTTCACGGTACTTACCTACGATCTCGGAGTCCAGGAGGTCGTTCTTTGTGGGTTCATCTTTGTTTTTATTCACCATTTTTCGGATCAGTTTGCGCAACATAGATCACCTCCCATTGGGGATCTTGAACGATCTAGGACAACTCACGAAGCAAGTTCCACACCGAATGCATCTCTCTTGTTGGATCACTGGTTTCTCGTCCATCTCGATGGCCCACGCCGGACAGGAGGCGGCGCACGTTCCGCAGCCAACGCAGAAGAGATCTCTCTCAATCACGTCTAAGTCACAGCCTAAGCACAAGTCCTTGTTCGACGTCAGGAGCACGTCCTCGACCGGTATCGTCGGACCGGTTACTTGGGATGACAATTCCGGTGTGAGCTCGTGGAAATCTCCGGACAGGACTTCGTACGGCCGGAGTTCATCCTCGTTCTCCTCCTCTAGCGCTCTGAGGAAGGATGCGATCACGTCAGTAGTGGGTGGGCAGCCGTTGATAGCATAGTCCGTGTCGATGAATTTGGCGGCTGGGAAGACCGTAAAGTGGTATCTGTCGGGATCGCGCATGCCTATAACGTGTCGCTCGAAACCTCCGGTGGCAGCACAGGAGCCCAGTGATACCACAGTGCTGGCGGCTGAAGCCGCCTCCTCTAACTTCTCCAGGGTCTCGGCGTCGGCAAAGTCCACCGAGCCTTCTACGAACAGAACGTCAGCGTCCGGTTCTCCTTCGTCGCCATCTAGGCTCGACCAGACTATCTCATGACCATCTTCGTAGCAACACTCCTCCAGGTTCCTGGCGCATGCACCACAAGCCATAAGGGACAGAACGGCCACCTTCACTTCGAGCTCCCCCTAGTGAGTAAGACATCTACCGGAGAGGCCGACCGCGCGCAGAACGGTTTCAGCCCCGTCAACCGTCAGGCCGCGTACCATCTCCACGGCCGCCGCAACCTTGAAGTTGCATGGTGTTAGCATCAGGGCTTTATCCACGCGCCCCGCCCGTAGTTCCAGCGAGACGATCAGGGTACCTTCTGGTGCCTCTACGGCCGCCGTACCCACTCCCGAGCCGAGCTCGACGTCCGTTCGGAAGTTCCCGGTCGGGTCTAGCCCGGATGTGGCGTTTGCGATACCGTCGAGCATCCTCGCTATTTCCTCGGCCCTGACGGTGTAGAGGTCTAGCGGGTTCTCCACTCTTCTTACTCGGGCGTAAGGACCGACTAGGACGGGTTCCCCGTCATACCTGGCGACGACGTTGTTCGCTATCTTCAGGGTGGTTCTCATCCGGTAGAACTCGTCCGGCATTAGAACCTCGACCTTGTCTGGATCTATGTCGCCCTTGTACGTATCCGAAACCTTCAGTCCCGTCGGTACCTCTTCAGTAGTCTCCACATTGATATCTTCCTCCGCCCGATCTACCTCGAATCCGACCTCGTCTTCGAGCCTGTCTGCTACATCGGCGGCATCTTTGGCTACGGATTCAATCCTGTTCACGGGTAGCCTTTCGATGTTCATACCTCCTACGGTCACGGCCGGTGGGTGATCTGGCTTTCCTCCGACGGCATACATGATGTCTTTCGCTGCCTTTACCAGGTCGTATGCTGACTTCTTCACGTTGATGAAGTCGGTCCTCGCCAGCACGGTGGCGTGTGCCCTGACGATGTTAGCCATGTTCAGAATCTCACGCGCTCGCTCTGCTTCGTCCTGGATCTCGACGTCAAGAGCCGCCTCGGCCGCCTCGGCTACGGCGAGCCCTAGACTCGCGTCACAGCTGGCGCATACTCGTTCGGCTGCTACCACGGCGAACTCCACGGGCTTCTCGAGGACGAGCGTCTCCCAGGAGACAGGTGTCGTACTGGAGCACACTTCGGCGTTTACAACCTCGCCCTCCGCGATTTCTGCCACCATATACAGATCGCCAGGAGCTCCCGTTGCGATACGGATCGCCTCGATCTCCATGACCATCACCATCCCGGAAGTGTGGGTTGGAACTAGATACCGAGCCGTTTCCGCTTTTCTTCGATCTTATCGGCTAGGGTCTTTCCGGCCCGTCTCATGTCCGTCTCTACGATCAGCTCGCCGCCGGTGAGGTCCGGTAGGTCTTCCAGTAACGTCTTCGTAACCAGTTCGCTACCGGTCACTGGCGGCACTGGGCTCACGTGCAGCGTGATACCTAGAGCTAGGGCCGAGGACGCGTCCGCTAGGGCTTGCTCCTCGAGCCACTGTGGCGCACTCGCAACGGCGGGTACGTCCGGTATGTCGATTTCTTCACCTGTTTTCTCTCGAAGTATCTCTGCAATCTCGAAAACGAGATGCTCGACTTTACCGATCGCTAAACACGGGCCGTAATGCAGTACCGGTGGAATATTCAACTCCTCGCACACCTTCCTGAGGTTATCACCGGCCAGCTCGGCTGCCTTAGGGTTGAACAGTCCAGCATTGGCGAATGCCCCGTTCACACAACCTGCACCGAGCACGAGCACGTCGCGCTTGATCATCTCCTTTGCGAGTTCGACCGCCGGCACGTTGTGGCCGCCGCTGGAGAGGTTCGTACAACCTACGATGGCGCACACTCCTCGGATAGTGCCCTCTTCGATCAGCTTGAGAACGTTCTCCCAACCTACCGCCTCCTCGATCGAGAAGTATCCGAACCCGACCACGTTCTCGTGCTTATGCTCCGGCTCTAGGATCTTATCTTCGTGCTTCGACCTCCGCTCCTTGAACGCCTCTATAGCTCTCCGGACGGCCTCCTCCGCGACCTCTTCGGCACGCTCCGGGTCCCATAAGATCAGCTTTGCTCCCCACACCTTAGCCACGTCGTCGACTGCGATCAGCTCAACGTCCAGCTTTTCACCGTAGAACTTCAGACCTGGGAACGTGCAGTTAAACTCGCTCACGATCGCGTCCACGAGACCCGTCGCTGCGAGTGCCTCCGTAGCGAAATTGTTGCCCGCGAAACCCGCGTACGTGTCCGGTAGGTGGTCGGCACGTGCCTCGAAATCGTCACCGACGCACGTCGCACCGATGATCCTGATGCCTTTAGCGCCTGCCGCCTTGGCCTCTTCTTCCAGCCTCTCGGCGGCGTCCGTTAGGTATTTCATGAGAGACATCTGGTGACCGGTGGTCATGATGTTGACATAGTCCGGATCCAATATTCCGGGACCACCCTCCGTTTGCGTGATCCTCGGGCTACCGAAGAGGATATCGTTGATCGTCTCCACTCCGAAAAGCGAAACAGGTCCGGTGATCAGTCCCAGCCGCAGCACGTGGAGGAGCATGTCTAAGGGATCTGAGTTGAGGTTCGTACTTGTCTTGACGAGTGCGTCGTGTACCTCCGACTTAGCTCCGCCCGGAATTAGACCCATTTCTTCATACATCTCGATACGCCAATCCGGCACAACCGCCTTGAACACTTCCGATTCCTCGTATCTCGGCCTGTAAATGTCCTCGAGGATGAACTCCGCGATCTCTTCGGCCACGTCTTCCGGTTTACCTGATGCATCTAGACCGTAAACTTCGGCAGCGTGCCTCAGCGCCTTCTCGTCCGCGATCTCGTAAGGGGATTCCTCGTCCGCTACGGACTTTAAGGCCCTGGCGGCGTTTTCCAGGCAGTGTAAGTAGCAGGCGGCTCCGGCGGCGACGTGACGCAAGAAGTTCCGTGCTACGATCACGTCCGCCGTCGCTCCGCAGACACCTCGTGGCGTCTTCTCCGTGATCCGGCACGGGCCGTTCGAGCAGATGTTACACCAAACGCCCTGCTTGCCATACGGGCATTTCGGGAACTGAACTGGCCATCGGATATGTGGGGTCTCTACACTCGGTATCTCCTCATTCAGCTCCTTTGCGTGCTCGACCAGTTCGCATACGACTTCATCAGTGTACGGACACGAAGGTTTCTTCTCTTCCACGGGGATCCCCCTGTTCGGTACTGTTGGAATGTTCGACATTATTCGATCGTTATGAGGGTAGCTCGACTTATATTAGTTTCGATTTTTATCAAACGTTTGAGTACTTCCGAACACACTGATACGAGGGAGGAGCCTCGATTGCATGCCCGATGCAGGTGTCACAAGGTCAAACCGACGGACGCTAACCTGCGGCCTCTGGTGAAGTACATCTTCGCGTTCCGGCCCGGTCTAGACAAGCGCTCCCTGTTCCGTGCGGTGTATTTACTGGACAAAGCTTTCGAGCGTGAGACCGGAAGACCACTGACGGGAACTGAATACGGTCACTGCATACTGCTCAAAGCACCCTACTTCTCCGTCGATGTGAAGGAAGCTGTCTTCGATCTGCTCCGTCTGGGTGAAATAGAACTGAGACCAAAGCGCCGAAACGGAGAGCTTGTTTCGACGTACTATCCCGTGGGTTACAGAGTCGAAGACGTCGAGGACGACGTACGCAGGGAGTACAATCTATACGAGGATAAGTGGAGACTGTTCCGGGAAGTTTTGGAGAGGGTACTAGGAGAGGAGTGAGATACCTATAAGGTGTCGTTATCTATCGCTTCTTCGAGCGCTCGGAGAGCCGCCTTGATGTGCAACCGTCCCGCTACGTGGAGCAGGGTGTCCCCGACGTGCTTGTCGACCTCCATCGAAGCCGTGCAGGGGTACGAGTGGTGCGTCTCGGAAACTGTAGCCTTCACCTCTTCGGGGTCAGCGTCCACACCGACCAGTCGTTTGGCCACGAACCACGTGCAACCGCATGGCGACGATCGTACTACGTTGACGTCGGTCACGACGCCGTCCTCGACCTTCATAAACAGCTTAGGCTTCCCGATCATGCCCGCGTCGCAGAACGCCTCGGTTACGGGACCCGACGGTTCCAGGTCGCACCCTGGCCTCGCCACGGTGAGCTCCACGCCGTCTCCTTCGCACACCTCTCGTAGTTTCTCCTCGATCCACGGGTCGATCCAATCGGGTTCCTCGACGGGTACTATCAGTGCCTTGATTTTGTACACTCTGGGTAACGCTACAAGGAGGTCTGGGTGCAATCCGATCACCACAAGAACATCTACTGGTGGTATTTCTGGGAGGTAGTTCTCTGGCTCGTCGATGAACGATGGTAACTCCTCCGGTTTAGGTATCCTCTCAACGGTGACAAGGGAGTCGATGAGGGAGTACATGTCGTATTTGCATCCGTCGCATGCAGGCCCGCAAGCTCTGCAGTGACCGGGTTCGTTCAGTAGATTGGTTATCATCCTCTTACCGAACGGATGTGAGTAGAGCGCGGCGAAGCGCAATCGGTCCTCACGGCCCCTCGTGAAACGTCATCAAGGACGACTAGAACGAGGGTTCGTCCTCAGGTCTTAATCGGTCTCGTGATGAGGAAGTGATCCTTAGGAATCGCTGTAGGATTCGTCTTCAATGTGGGGTCGCTCTGACAGGCTTGATCACACGCCCGTGTGATCTACGATAAAAGGAAGGAAGAAGGAACCGGAGCTGCCTGAAACCTCGTGCTCTAGGGCTAGGGGTTAGAGCCCGTAAAACCTCTTGGCGTTCCGGGCTGTAACGTCCCGGATAACGCCTTTCTCGACGTTCCGGCGTTCCAGTTCGAGGGCCAGCTTGGGGAGAGCGAGTGGATCGGCGGCTAGTGATCCCAGGTCACTGCTCGCGATGAGCGTCACCTCGTCGGCGTACTCCTCTACGATATCACACGCTTCCCACACGTCGAGCTCTCCCGGTCGGAGTGTCAGCCCAACCGCGTACCCTTCCTCACCGATTAGCTGGACGGTCTCCGCCGAGGCGTGGTCCACTAACACCAGTGATTGATCTATACCCGAGGAATTTAAGATATCCAACACCCTCTCGGTGATTCCAACCTTGTTCTTGCTCGGCGTGTTGACAATGATGGGTACCTCGTATTCTCGGGCTAACTCCAGCTGGACCTTTAAGGCTCGGATTTCTCTATCGTCTGGATTTTCGTTGAGACCTGTCTCTCCGATCGCTACGACGTCATCATAACTTAGGAGATCTTCGATTTCCCGTAGCACGTCACTCACGTTATCCGGTACTCCTCCCGGATGTACCCCCACTGCCACTTTGACCGTTAGCCCTGCCTTTCTGCCTCTCCACGTTTCCACTTTGAGTAGCCTCCGAAAGAGGGCGGAGTACACTTCGGCCGTCATGTCAGGGTAGGGATCGTGAGAGCACGTGATGACAGTTCGGACTCCAGATAAAGCCATCTTCTCGATGTCTTCGTAACTCCTAACGTCGAGGTGTACGTGCGCATCGATGTACCTCAAAGGTCCACTCCCTCGTTTCGGATGTCATAACGATTGAGCGAGGGCGGCGAAGAAAGGTGCTTGGGATTACTCATTCAGCTTTTCTAGGGCCGCTTTGAGCATCTTCCTGTGGTGCTTCTCGTCGTATGCTGTGGCCTTCAGCAGGGTGATAACCTCGTCGTCCAGCTCATCGGAGTGGTGGTCGGCCTCGTCCATTCTGGTCTCGTAGGCGTTTTTCTCACCTTCAATCATCTCCTCCATCTTCTCGATTAGTCCCTTTAGACTGTTCTCTACTTTACCTGCTATCAGTGCCGCTGCGGCCGCATGTCTGGCTTCGTCCATGGCGATTTGCTCCAGCAAGTCACCTACTTCGGGATAACCCTGTTCTCTAGCGACGATAGCCATCGCCATGTAGATGCCCACTTCGGTAGTTTCTCCCTTGAACCACTTCTCGAGGTACTCCTCGAAGTCCATATTCGGACCCCCCTCGATCCTCGTCCGCTACGTGCCTTTTAACTTTTTCGAAGTAGATCGAACAACGCTGTGCCCATTTCGTGAACACGGATCGCGCTTTAGGAACTCCACACCCTCGTCATGACACGCCTTCTATTTTAACGACCTCGTACATTCGTGGGTAAAACGAGTGGGGGAGGACCCGATGAATTTCGGACGCGTCCTCCACACTCTATCCGGAAGTGATCGGGTGGAGTTGGAACGCTGGGAGGACGACCAGACCACTCTCGAAATGCCTGAAATGTGCACAGCGATGTTGGTGCCCCGTGTGATAGAGGTCGAGGAGTAGATCCCTTCCATCCTTTTTTACACTTCCTCCTTATTTTTCACCCAAGATGTCGCGCAACTCGCCTCCCGGCGGTACCATAGGGATGATTTCTTTCGGGTCCACGAACACATCCACCACTACCGTGCCCGGAGTCTCGAAAGCTTCCTCCACTGCGGACTCCAGCTCGCTCGGCTCTTCCACGGTGATCCCGGTCGCTCCGTACGACTCCGTCAGTTTCACTATGTCGGTTTTCTCATCGAGTTTCGACTCCGACAACCTTTCGTCATAAAACAGTCTCTGCCACTGTGCTACCATCCCCAGTAGTCTGTTATCCATTACGAAGACTTTCACCTCGATGTCGTTGTCCACGGCCGTGGCTAACTCCTGCGCTGTCATCAAGAATCCGCCGTCTCCTACCACGGCGACCACGGTTTTCTCCGGTGCGGCCACCTTGGCACCGAGCGCGGCCGGGAGACCGAATCCCATGGTCCCTAAACCGCCGGAGGAGATGAACCTGCGCGGTTCTTCCACCGGGAAGTATCGTGCCATCCACATCTGGTTCTGACCTACGTCCGTCGTGAGGATGTAATCCCGATCTCTCAGGGCTTCGTGTAACGCGCGTACGAGCTCACGTGGGCTGATCCGTTGGTCGGACTCCGTGTGTTCCGGAGGCATCTCCACTTCGGCCTTAAGTTCCTCGATTCTCTTCCCCCAGCGCTTACGTTCCCTCAAGTACTTACGCCGCTTCAACTCCTTGATCAGGTCCCTGAGGACTAGCTTCGCATCACCGACTATGGGCACGTCGACTGGAATGTTCTTGCCGATCTCGGCGGGGTCTATGTCGATATGGATGATTTTCGCTCCGGGAGCGAATCCGGAAGGATCTCCCGTAGTCCTATCCGAGAACCTGCACCCTACAGCGAGTAGTACGTCGCACTCCGTTAGCGCGTAGTTCGCAGCCTTAGTGCCGTGCATACCGGCCATACCCAGTGCTAGTGGATGATCCTCTGGAAACGCTCCCTTCCCCATGAGGGTCGTAGCCACCGGGGCACCGAGCAGTTCTGCGAGCTCGATCAGCTCCCGAGTGGCGTTGGATATTACACACCCACCACCTGCCAAGATGACGGGTCGCTCTGCCTCGGCGAGTAACTCCGCTGCCCGTTTGACTTGAACCGGATGGCCGCGCTTGACCACGTTCAATCCCTCGACCTCGACAGTTTTGGGTATCTCGATATCCGCTTCCGCTTCCTGCACGTCCTTAGGTACGTCGATATGAACAGGTCCCGGCCGACCGGTGATAGCTATCTTGAACGCTTCCTTCACGACTTCCGGTATCTCCTCAGGTTTCCCTATTTGGTAGTTGTGTTTAGTGATGGGCATGAACACGCCGACGGCGTCGACCTCCTGGAATGCGTCCTTTCCGATCATGGTAGTGGGAACCTGTCCGGTGATGGCTATTACCGGGGACGAGTCCATGTAAGCTGTGGCAATACCTGTGACTAGGTTCGTCGCCCCTGGTCCCGATGTCGCCACGCATACTCCGGGTTTCCCTTTCACTCTCGCGTACCCATCGGCGGCGTGAGCAGCTCCCTGCTCGTGTCGTACTAGGATATGTTCGATCGAAACCTCGTCGTAGATCTCGTCATAAATCGGTAGGACGGCGCCTCCCGGGTACCCGAAAATGTGCTCGACACCCTCTTCTTTCAAGCACTCGACGAGTACCCTGGCACCCGTGGGCAACTCACTCACCCTCCAATATGACCGGCTTCCCTTCCCGCCGAGATTCCTTGAGGTCGTACACCTTGGTTCCGTCGATCAACTTGATTGGTTCTCCGAACATCCGCATACCGTCGTAGGGGAATTTCCGATCTTCCTCTCCGAACTCTTCGGCCCGGACGACAAACTCCCGCATTCGGACAACCGTTATTCTAGCACGTTTCCCCACCGCTATCTCGCCCAGGTCGTCGCGGCCTAGGAGCTTCGCCGGTCGGCGCGTGATCATGGCTATAGCGTCCCTCAGTGGTAAACCTAATCGTTTATGTAACGTGAGAGCCGCTGGCAGGATAACCTCTCCTCCAGTGACCCCTGATGGGACGCCTTCGAACTCGTCCTCGAAGGTGTGTGGGGCGTGATCGGAGGCGAGTACGTCCACGTCCCCTCTTCTCACAGCGCGCAGGAGTCTGAGTCTGTGATGACTACCTCTCAGTGGAGGGTTCACTTTAAACACCGGGTCTTCCGGGTCCACTCGCAGTACGTCGAAAAAGAGATGATGGGGAGTCACGTCCACGGTGATGTCCGCTCCTTTTGCGATCTTTACCGACTCTGGCAGCGTGACGTGAGACAGGTGGATACGGCACGGGTATCTCGCCTTGAGACCGGCCAGGAGCCCTACGGCGGCTGTTTCGGCCTCCGGTGGCCTATTTTTCAAGTGCTCGTAGAGGTTTCGAGCCGGCTTCTCGGCCACCAGCTCGTCGAGCTCGGGATGGAATATTATTAGAGGTCCATCAGGTGGTAATTCCTTGAAGATCTTCGGGAGCGTGCTCCACGGTATCGCAGGCGCATCAGTGGACGTCGCTAGGAACACTTCTCCGAGCACGTACGTCCCGGCTTCGATGAGTTTCTTAGTACAATGTGGGTCCTTCACGCCTCCGGCTACGATGACCTCGATCTCAGCGTTCTCCCGCGCCAGTTTCTCCTTTTCGTAGTACGCTTCAGGTGTAGTGGGTGCCGGACGCGTGTTCGGCATGTCTACTACGGTGCCGACTCCCCCTAAAAGAAACCTTCTTGTTTCGGTTTTGAACCCAAACGGATAGTCCGGGTGCGGGTCCCGGCAATGCACGTGCAGGTCGATCGGCGCTGGAACAGCTAGCTCCCTTCTTCCTAGTTCCAACGTGAGGTCGGCCTCTTCGTTCAATCTCTTGCCGATCTTAACTATCCAACCATTTTCGATCAGCACCTCGCGCTCTCGTACCCGTCCTCCGATCAAGATCTTACCCTTGAGCAGCGCCCGCAACGTTAACACCTCAACGTCGCCCTGAGCGCTTTCGGATCTAAGAGTAGCTCCAGGGCTTCACGTGGCTCTCGCACGACCACGTCTGCACTCAGCAGGGTTTTCGAACACGCTCCCTCCGGGCCTATCACGCAGATGCTCAATGCAGCCCTTTTAAGCATCAACTCGTCGTTCGCACCGTTCCCAACGGCAGCGCAGACTTCCGGTCCCAGTTCCTCGATCAGTTCGGCTTTATCCTCCCGCTCGTTCCCGGCGCTTACCTTGTAAATCTCGATGTCCAGTCCGGCACCGTTCAGTTCGTTTTCAACCGTACCGTAAGTATCCGCAGATGCGACGACAATGTGCACGATTTCGGTAAGTTCTTGCAGTGGCTCGACGACGCTTTCGAGCAACTTTCCTCCCGAAGCTATCGTACCGTTGTAATCGAGAACTAGGTGTTCTAACCGCAGTTCGCCTCGACCTGGGATCTCTACTTCTATCAAACCCCTACAGGACCCCCTCCTCGAGGATTCGTGACACCTTATCACCGGTCCCGAAGTAACGCTTTCGTAGTACCGCACGGACGGTTCCGTCCTCCCTCTTCTCAATGATCTCAAGTGAATGAGTTCCTCCGGTAACCTGGTTCACGAAGTCTTTGTACCGGTCGAACCACTCTCGTGATTCGAAGGTTAGTGGGATTTCTTCGTAGGCTTCGCCTTCCTCCACCACTTGCTCTACGGCTCTCCTCAACCCTTCCACTATCGCCCTCCCTATCTCCGCGCCTCGACGCTTCAGCTCTTCATTCCTCTCACACCATTCAAACGATTGGAATCCCTCTCGGATCGTACGAGTCAGCACGAAATCACGACCTAAGTCGAACGCGAACCTGAACGCCCACTCGATCTCCTCAACGTGCGCCGAGTGTGTCGTGTACTTCAGTGGTGGTAACCTTCGATCCGGATCCTTGATGACGATACCTTCTCGGCCCTCACGATCGAGCTCTCGGACGATCCGGTGGATCTCCTCGACTTCGCCCACCTCGAACTCACCGAAGCACCGGACGCGTTCGAGCCCATACTCGTCAACGCTCAGCTTCTCCTCGTACGACCAGAACCGTCCACTCGGGTCTCGGACATCGAACACGAAGAACCCCACGTCACGGGCTTCTGGGTACTCGCGGGACACGTACGGATTCTCCTTCCCCACGAACTCACCACAGACTACCGTTTTGGGGTAATCCTCGAAGAACTGCTTCAACTCATCCCCGAACATAGTCCGGAGCTTGTGAGTAGTGTACGGGCAGATCAAACCTCCGCGCGTGGCTGCGTACACATCTCCGTCCAGCTCGAACACGCGTACGTTGTGGCCGTTCATTTTTTCTTCTACGATCACTTTACCTACTTTCCCGAACCTCGACCTGAGAGCCGGCTCAAGCAACAACGCGCGCTCAATCTTGGGAAACCCGCGCAACAACAACCCGTGGCTCGGGACGATCAAAGTTCCCCGCTCGAACCCAGCGAATTCCCGTACGGTTCTGTAGTAGGCGAAGTCCGGGAAAGACGTCTTCACACGTCGGATCGTACCACGCTCTATGGCCTTTTCTACGCGCCATTCCTCCGATTCGAGCATCATCGACAGCTTCTTAACGTCCTTAGAAGGGTCAGCCACGCTCTCACCCCGCGGACGAAGGGGGAAGGAAGAGGACGTTGGACCGTAAAGATGTACTGTGTGCACTGGTCGCTTTCATGGTTGGTACGGTGGTGTCTTCTCCCTCTCTTAACTACGGTTGGAACTGGTTTCCTAGCGGTGCAGACGCGCGCGGACACATGACTAAGGTTTGGATGCTCGAAAAGCTCTGGTCGATGGGCGACGTGCCGTACCCGAAATGGTCAGAATACTGGTACTGTGGGTATCCCTTTCTGTGGTTCTATCCGCCTCTGTCATACTTCATCCCTGCCTTGATTACGCACTTCGTAAAGACGGACGTTCTAACGGCGTGGAAATGGTGGACTTGGCTGGCTTACTCGCTTGCGGGACCGTCGGTGTACGCATCCGCCCGTCTGATGGGTGCCTCACCGTTAGGGTCTCTGATCGCCGCCGTCGCGTACCAGACGTCCTACAATCACATTGAAATTACATTCACTGAAGGTCGGATCCCGACTGTTGCTGCCATCGTCTTCTACGCACTAGTTCCCGGGCTGCTCGTGGCCGTATATCGGAGGGTCTGGGAGCGCGGTCGCTGGGCCGGTTATTTGGCGCTCGTGCTCTCACTGACCGTTCTCACACACCACAGCTCAGGTCTGGCAGCTATAACGGCGTGCCTGGCCTACGTAGCGCTCCGCGTCTTTCGATCCTGGACGTTGTGGGCGGTGGGGAAAGAAGAGCTTCCTTCGATACTCCCGGAAGTACCGGGACACGCGTGGGTGCTTTCCGCTATCTTGCTCTCGGTACTCGCGGTTTCGTGGTGGTTGGTACCCGCCCTTGAGTACCGAACGTACTCCTACACTACCAAGCCGAAGTGGTGGATCAGCATGTCTTCGGTGCACGATCCGTGGGAGTTCTTCGTACCGGGTTACTGGAAAACAAGGTATGCTAAATACGTGGGTGCGGTCCAGTTCTTCCTTGGTTGGTCGGGGCTAATCCTCGCGGCACGACGCCGTCCGAGAACTTTCTTCCCCTTTGCAATCATGACAGGCGGGGCACTGCTCCTGTCCTTCGGGCTTGTGCTTCAGAAGCCCATGGAACGGATCGGTTTCGAACCGAAATGGTTTTTGATGTTTTCAGCAGTGATTCTCTGCACATTTGTGGCATTTGTTATTGATAATTTCCGGTCCCTAAGGCGACACGCTGTACTAATAATGACATGTTCAATAATGATGATCGATGCAGCAATCGGTTTAAAATACGCTTATTGTCCAATTCACTACACAGTTTCTGAACTGTCGGCTTTACTGTGGGTGAAGGAGCATACTGGGCCGTGGGATAGGGTAGCAACGGTAGGATATCGGGCACTTTGGGGGATGGAGCCTTACATTACTGGTGCCCCATCAGTTTTCGGATGGTATCGTGAAGGTACTCCAATTCGGGACATTGTCGTACAGTACCAGCGTTCATTCAAGCGTATAGAACCCAATAAAGCGTTGAAAATAGGGGATGTATTAGGAGTTCGGTTCTTGATATTAAGTTCACGAAAACCATATGCTAAGCGTATGATCAAGGAACTGGAACGCGTCGGTGTGCGACCTATTCGTGATTATCGATGGGTGAGAGTTTACGAGTTTAATCCGATAATAGGGTACGAGATGGATGGTGTTAAATCGGTATTTTTAGGTAATAAATACAGGTATATGAGACTTTGTAAACTGTTGCGATATGATCCTAAATACGCACCAGCGTACGCCTTCACACGAATTCCTAATTGTGACTTGGTACGTTATGCTCATCCACAAGTTGTGGTGATGGATAAACACCCATCACCTGAAGAAGTAAGGGTACTTAAGGAATTTGGAGTTAAGGAAATCCTAGTGCTGGATAGATATCGTAAGTCCAAAACTAAGATGTTCGGGATCAATATAGTTCATGACAGACCACTTCATATTGCGAAGATGCTACCTAAGAGGAACCTAAAACCGATACGTGTGGACTTGGGACACGCTTGGTTCAAAGTCTATGGGCGTGGGTGGGTATGGGTGAAGGTACCTTACTTCCCCTGCTGGATCCCGGATCGAGGCGTGAGGTTGGGTGGCATTGACAATATGATCTTGCTTCGCGTTCCGAGTCCCACCACCGTCAAATTCGTTTGGAACACTCACCCACTTTGGATTGCTCTTTCGGCTTTCAGCCTCTGTGTTTCATTGTACCTCACATTCTCTCGGCGATGGCGTACGTAATATCTCGTTCGGTTATGACTCCTATTACATCGTCACCATCCGTTACCACTAAACTTCCGACGTTAGCCCCCTTCATCGTTAATGCTGCTTCTTCGATATTAACGTCGGGCTCGATTGTGATGACATCTTCCGTCATGATTTCTTCTACCGGTACATCCATAACTTCTTCAACAGACGCATCAGGTGATGTTTCGGTAGCTATGCTGGAGACGTGATGGAGCACATCAGTAGCGGTCACGAGGCCGCATAACCTCCCATTTTCAACTACTGGGAGCCTCCGAAACTCTCTGTCAACCATTATCTCCGCGGCTTCGAGTATCGTAATGTCCGATGGGACTGTTTCGGGGTCTTCGGTCATTATCTCTTCAACTTTCGTGTCCTCCAGCACATCGTAAAGATCGGCCATAACGTCACGTTCAGTGATTATGCCTACGAGCTTCTTGTCTTTCACTACAGGTAAAGCCCCAACTTCGAACTCAAACATCGTTCGAACGGCCTTACGGACGGTATCGTATGGGGTGATGACGTAAACTTCAGTTCTCATTAGTGATCTCACAGGCTCGTGGAGTGCCGGAAGAAGCGTGCCCTCATATCGGCGCTCTATTATCTTCCGACGCTCTCCGACCAAGTAGTCTAGCACATCCTTGCCCGTCAGAATACCTACCAGTTCCAGATCGCCCGGTTCCGTCACTGAAATCCGGCGGAACCCGTACCGTATCATCGTGTCGACAGCGCTTTTCACTGTGGCGGTAGGCGGCATCGATACGACGTTCGTGGTGGCTAACCTCATGACGGAGGTGTCTGGTAAACCGGAACGACGCGTCAGCACGGGTGATCACTCCTCGAGTTCCCTATCTTCGATTTCCCTGCCTAAGACGTCCTCATAACACTCGGGACAAACCCACACTCCGTCGACGAATCGGAGCTCTTCCGAGTAAGTTTCACAGAGATCGCAGACTCCTTCAATAATCTCTGACACCTCCTCTAGTTCCTCTAGCTCTTTCTGGAACTTCTTCATTTCCTCCTCTATGGTCGCCACCAAGTAGGGCTCGACCTGAAGGATGTCCTGCATCGTTACGATACCTATCAGTTTACCATCATCATCTACGATCGGAAGCCTTCGAATCCCCTTGTCCACCATCAGTTTCACGGCTTCGTTGACTTCCATGTCCTCCTCGACGGTAATCACCGGTTGAGACATGATATCCCTGGCTATCACTTCGTCGGGATTCTTACCCTGTGATACCACCTTTATCACGAGATCGCGCTCTGTGACGATACCGATAGGCTCGTCTTTCTCGTTCACTATGACCACGCTGCCGATGCCATGTTCCCGCATCTTGTAGGCGATCTCTACTGCGGTTTCCGTGGGACTACCCGTGATCACGTCACGTCTGGCTACCTCGCCTACCGACACGCTGCGCACCAATGAGTGACACCCCCACGGAGGACGCGCGTCTTCTGCCGTTGTAATAACTCCACCGGTTACGCTTGCGACCACTGTAGAGTTTTACCTCAACTCTCGTCGGTGAACGAAGTTACTAACTTCAGTTCGCCCCGCACCGAGACCTTCAGTATTTAAAAGTGAGATCAAATGTTCGGTAGGGGTTCAGATAATGACAGAGGTATCGTTCGGAATCGAGTTACTACCGGACGACAAGCCCACGAAGATCGCTCATCTGATCAAGGTCGCCGAAGACAACGGGTTCGAGTACGCATGGATCTGTGATCACTACAATAACTACTCCTACATGGGAGTCTTAACCTTAGCCGCAGTGATCACTAGCAAGATCAAGCTCGGCCCGGGTATCACCAACCCGTACACCCGGCATCCCTTGGTCACTGCGAGTAATATCGCCACGCTGGACTGGATCTCCGGCGGTCGTGCGGTTATCGGAATGGGTCCCGGAGACAAAGCCACGTTCGACAAGATGGGACTACCGTTCCCGTGTAAGATCCCGATCTGGAACCCCGAAGCCGAGGATGAGGTCGGTCCCGCGACCGCTATCCGTGAGGTCAAGGAGGTGATCTATCAGTACTTGGAAGGCGGACCGGTGGAGTATGAGGGCAAGTACGTCAAGACGGGAACAGCCGACGTGAACGCACGCTCGATCCAGGGTTCAGAAATCCCGTTCTACATGGGAGCTCAGGGCCCGATCATGTTGAAGACGGCCGGTGAGATCGCGGACGGAGTCCTCGTCAACGCTTCGCACCCGAAGGACTTCGAAGAGGCCGTGCCGAAAATCGAGGAAGGAGCGAAGGAGGCCGGCCGAAGCCTCGACGAGATCGATGTCGCGGCGTACACGTGCTTCTCAATCGACAAGGACGAGGATAAGGCCATCGAGGCTACGAAGATCGTGGTCGCGTTCATCGTGATGGGTTCTCCGGACGTGGTGCTTGAGCGTCACGGTATCGACACGGAGAAGGCCGAGCAGATCGCCGAGGCGATCGGTAAGGGAGACTTCGGCACCGCGATCGGGCTCGTAGACGAGGACATGATCGAAGCCTTCTCTATCGCCGGAGACCCGGACACCGTAGTCGACAAGGTCGAAGAACTACTGAAGTCAGGTGTCACCCAGGTCGTCGTTGGTTCACCGATCGGTCCGGACAAGGAGAAGGCAATCGAGCTCGTAGGACAGGAAGTCATTCCGCACTTCAAGGAGTAACCTCCTTCTGCATCCCACTATCCCCACTATCCCGATCGCCCTCATACCATTTCTTGCCCTACAATGGCTCTTCTCAAAGATTACAAAAACCAGGAACGCACTCCACCACTACGGGTTCTCGGTTTGCCCGTGTGGATGTCGGTAAAGCCGAAATTCGCGGATATGATCCTAGACGGAGTCAAGAACGTTGAAGTTAGAAGGTGGCTACCGGGAACGATCCTCCGAGAACGTACCTGCATCGTGTACGCGTCGAGTCCACTGTGCACCGTGCTCGGCGAGGTTACCATAGAGGAAATCAAGAAGGTGGCGATACAGTCCGAGGAAGATCTCGCTGAGATCGCGGAGTTAGCCAAAGCGTCCGAGGACGAGCTGATGAGGTACCTTGAGGGCTGTGATCACGCGTACCTGATTGCACTGGACGGTCCCGTTAGGTATCCTAACCCTCTTCACCTGGAGGACTTGAGGCATCTCATCAAGAAGCGCTTGAACATGGATTTCCATCCTAACCCGCTGTTTCGAATTGACCAGGAAGTCCTCAACGTCGTGAGGAGTGCTGTCGGTGTTTCCGATAGGCCTCTTTGATACTTTCAAGCACTTTCTCCTTGAGTTCTGGATTTTCTTCTAGTTGTTCTGCACCCCGTAATATGCTCCCGTTTCCCACACTTAACAGCTCTCGAAGTAGTACCTTGGAGGGTTCCGGTCTGTGGATGAGATGACAGTCCTTACAGCTCCAAACTTCTGAGCCGTTCCTGGTCTTAATCCATTCCCCAAGCTCTTCGTCTAGACACGGGTATAAAGGGCAAAAACACCATGTACAGTCTTGACCATCAAAATGGCACGGGTAGTACTCACATTCCTTATTGGGACCGACGGGCTCACGTACATTCCTCTCGTCCAGTTTCTCGAAGTGCTTACGGGCCATGGGGTGCAAGGTTTACCCCCCGAGATGAAGCGTTACGGTATTATACGTGGTGAAGCTACGGTAATGGGGGTGTCCTCCAGTGTTTGATAGGATTATGGTACCGACCGACGGGTCGGAAAACGCCAAGCAGGCCGCCAAAGTGGCCATCGAAATCGCCAAGAAAGAAGATGCGACACTGATTGTGACTCACGTGATTCCGCTATGGAGTCCATTGGGTACGAAACCATCGTTTACGCTGCCCGAGGAGATCGTGAAAGAAGCCGAGAAGATCGTCAACGAGATCGCCGAGATGGCTAAGGAGGAAGGCATTGATAATGTCGAAACCCTCGTAGTGGAGTCACCTTCTGTGGTTCAAGGGATCGTTGAGGAGGCTAAGGAGAGGGACGTCGACCTGATCGTGATGGGTACACGAGGCCTCTCCGGAGTTAAGGGTCTCATCTTGGGCAGTACGACTAAGGGTGTATTATCAAGGTCACCCTGCCCGGTACTGGCGATACCGCTCGAAGGTGAGGGGGAGCATGAAGAAGGCTAACTCTTCTACTCCACCCCAACCAACCCATACCCGACGTACACAAGTTTATCCGGCGCTAGCGCATCGATGACCTCGGACCTGTGAGTGATAATTAGTGCGGTAATCTCTAACTCCCTGCACATTTCCGAGAAGCTCCGTGCTACACGCATGGCGGTCTTCGGATCAAGGTGCGAGCAAAACTCGTCTACCACTATCAGATTAGCCCCCTCCGCTATCATCCTGGCCAGACGAACCCGCTCCTTCTGACCCGGAGACAACCGCTCGTACGGGCTTCGGTACAGCACGGCGTCTGAGATACCGGACCGGTTAAGTATCTCCACAGCGACGTTCACGTCCCCGGTCACCGACCACAGGTCTTCGATGATGGTCACACCTGGGTCGATCTCGGGTTCCACTTCCCCCGGGATCATCGCGGACAGTTTGGTGTTCTCAGGTAGGGAAACCTCTCCCTTGTCGGGTTGGTACATCTCCTTAACCAACTTATCCGCTACCTCTCTAGGGTTAGTACCCATGGAATATAGTGCTCGGGACACTACCGGCGTCGAAAGCTCGCGGATAATGCGCTGACGGACGTTCTCGATGAACTCTTCATGTGCTCCCATGATCATACGGACTAATGTCGTCTTTCCTGCTCCGCTAGGGCCTACCACTACAACCAGTTCGCCGGGCTCGATCCGTAGATTCACGTCCTGAAGCACGTATTGTTGGATCCTCCGATGAAGAACCCCGAACGCCTCGAGAAGCTTAACGACGTCCTTGGGCAACCCTTTCACGTCGAGCTCCGTGGAGAACATCTTATTGAGTCGCTTCACTTCGATCGGTCCGTCTAAGGGGTCTACCTCGAGTTTTCGCAACCTGGATCTGTACAGTCGGCCGCCGTGCTGTTTTGCTATTTTGTCGGTTTTGATGAACCTCGAAACCTTCCGCTTGGCATTTTCCGACAATGGACGCACGAGGTAAGGTCGGCCTGAGCCGGTATCCCACAAGTATACGAATCCGACGCTCTCGAAGACCGGGTGGTATCTGGCCATTTGGGCGATAACTTCGATCAAGTGTTTTTCCGACTTCATTTCCGGGATTCGACGCTCTTTCACCCATCTTACAGCGGCTTGCACCGAGGTTCTCCCAATACCGTCGGCTCGGTACTCCGGATGAACCACGACCCGTGCTATGCGAGCCGCCTTGGTGTCGCAGGCACGTAGGATATCCTCGATGGTCTTACCTCGCTTAGGCTCGAAGGTGGGGTGGAACCAGTTCTTGCTGAAGACTTTTTCCCTGATGTTTCGCTCCACTTTACCGTCGAGACGTCGGTTGAGTTTGGGGATAGGAGGATCCACGCGGACGTATGCCAAGATATCAGGCTCGTATTCCTCGCCGTTCATCAACTCCACTACCATGAACCTGGAAGCGGGTAACGAGCCTCTGATCGTTCTAAGTTCGATCCGCGACGAGCCACACCCAGGGCACTCTTCCGGCTTGAGGTTAGCCCTTATTAAACGTCCACACTCCTTACATTTCCACACTGCCACCACGTCTTTATCGGAGGCGTAATGGTACTGTTCGAGGCTCACAATGGCTTCGAAGTCTTCACGATAGATGGCCTCCCTGGTCCGCAATCTATACTCGTAGACACCACGACCGAGTGTATCCCGCTTCTCTACTTTGGTCTCCATCTCGAACGGTGGCCACACCGGCACCCACTCGTTATCGTACTTCCGCTCCACCTCCACATCATCTTTAAATACGTCGACGGACCGTGCATGGTCGACGCCGCGCACCCTGACCCTGGTGCCCTTCGTGAGCCAACCTGCGATAGTTCCGGGCATCCGGAGCTTGAGTTTCCCGTCCTCCGTTTCGATCTCGACTTCCCCGTCCCAGTAGTTGGTCCTTCGCTCCCGAAACTTGTTCACGACCACACCTTCGAGCAAAGACTGCACCCCGGAGGAATCAAGCTTGGACGTGCGGGTGGTACTGGTAGAGCCGAAGTACGACGGGAACGTCGGTCACGTAGCCCGTGTCATGAAAAACTTCGGGGTAAAGGAGCTCTTTTTAGTAAGGCCTAGGTCAGAGCTCGGCGAAGTGGCGATAGCTCGGGCGATGCACGCGCTCGACCTGTTGGAGAACGCGGTGATAGTGAACACGTTGGAGGAGGCTATCGAGGACGTGGAGGCGGCCATAGCGACGACCGCTGTCCTCGCCTCAACACCCGCTAGGAATCCAATGATGCCTTGGGAGGTTAGAGAGACGTTTTCTGACTACGAGAAGATCGCCGTGGTATTCGGGCCCGAAGACAGAGGTCTGAGGACTTGGGAGGTCGAGATTTGCGACGCCACCCTTCATATCCCGACAAGCGAGGAGTACCGTTCCATGAACCTCTCACATTCCGTGGCCGTAGTACTTTATGAGCTTAAGAAGGTAGAGTATGTGCCTGAACGGTACGGCCGTACTGCCACCAAGCGAGAGAAGGAGGTGCTAGTGAAGTCCTTGGACGACCTCATGAAGACTTTGAACTTCGACAGCACCCGTCGCGAGAACGTATGCACGACTTTCCGGAGGTTTCTCGCCAGAGCAAGATGTACAGATAAAGAAATCAAGGCACTACTGTGGATATTCGAGAAAGCTAAACGGCGTATTCTAGGAGTCAAGAGACAGGACTAGCGGAATATGAATCTGTGAACGTTCACGTATCTGTACCCGAAGACTTTCACCTTGCGATAATATATTACAAACTCTATACACCATATCGCTAGTAAGGCTATGATTATGGGCTTCCACCACGCCGTTAACACAAGCACATTACATCGAAAGGGTGAAATCATTAGATATGGTATTATAGGAGTGAATCCGAACAGTATCGATGCTATCGCATACGGTTGAGGTTCTCCCATGTAGACCTCTGCGAAAGTTGCGGGAGAGTTTGCGCTAACGAGCGCTAGGAAGAGGACGAAAGCGTTTAAAACCATACCGGGATCTGAGGACAGCACGGAGGCGAACGAGATTAGTCCTGACTGCGCACCAGCGAGTATGAGCCCGGCGACCCCCCATAGGGACAACGCCGAGAGTAAGTGAACCGCCGGGTTCTTTAGCGCCAACTCGGGTCCCCCCGCCAACCGGCAACACAGATTCCATCACGTATAAGGGTGACGGAGTCCAGCGACCTTCCATGGGGTGCTGGCGTTGAACGTGGACACGTCATTAGTCGAGAATCTGGTGTATTTTATTGTCTCCATCGTCCTCTTTTGGCTCTTCATTCGGGTCTACTATCAAGTGGTGCTCTTCAGGAGGATAGAGGGAGAAGTAGAACGTATACGGAAAATAGACGAGAAAGTCCAGCAGATGGTAGTGAGGCGGGCCAGATGCGATAGGGAAGAGGCTGAAACACTCGTACAACGGGCTGCAAACCTATTCGTGGTTCAGCCTGTGCAATTGGATCCTCACGGTATTATTGAACGCCTTGAAAACTTGATCGAGCGGAGTGAAGATAAGTTCCGCTCGTACGCAAGAGTACTCACAGGAAAACGCGATGGTGTCGAAGTAGATAACATGAGTATGGCACTTACGTGCGTATTCTCCATCCATGTTATCGCTCAATATCTCCGACACTTGCTGTTGTCAGCCAAGAAAACCAACAACATACAGCTCTTACTTCTAATAACCATGCTATTGCCGACATTTAAACAGTTCGTGAAGAGTAACTACGAGGGTGCGAAAGCATTCCTCAAGTGTGTGCCTATCGGCGACAGCGTCGGCCCCATGGTCGCGGCTAGGCTCATCGGAGACTCACCAGTTCGAGAGGTGGAGAAAGGTACTGTGGCCGCCGAGAAGGAGCTAGAGGGACGCAGATTGGTGATAGTCAAGGCGCATGGGCCCGGTGGTAACTTAGGCAAACTTGGGCGTGCCGTAAAGAAACTCGTAAGAGAATACGGTGATGTTTCTAAGATTATAACTATCGACGCCGCACTCAAACTCGAAGGAGAGAAAACAGGCAAAGTCAGCGAGGGCGTGGGAGTAGCCATGGGTGATCCCGGCCATGAGAGCTACAAAATCGAGCAGATCGCGGCCGAGGAAGGCATCGATCTTGATGCGGTGGCTATCAAGATGAGTGCGACGGAAGCTGTCATGCCCATGCCTAAGCCCGTCGTCGACGCCGTGGAAGAAGCCGCCGAACGTGCTCTCGAACTTGCCAAAGAGGCCCCTGAGGACAGCACCGTGATCATCGTAGGAGTCGGCAACACCGTGGGCATTCCCGACAACCGTCTATACGTCCCAGAACGGGGGTGAAGGGTAGCTGATATGTCATCGGTGCGGACGTGAGGTCGATACGACAATAGACGGCCTGTGCCCTGAATGTTACCTAGAAGAACACCCGATTATCGAAGTACCCGAGGGACTGGAGGTCCGAGTCTGTGCGCAGTGTTTAGCACGTCACACCGGGCTGCGCTGGGAAGACCCTCCTGAAAGTGTCGGGAGTATCGAAGAGCTGCTCGTGGAGTATGTGCTTAGGGAGTTAGAAGAAAACCTCCGAACGCTCCCCGATGTGGACGTCCGGATAGAACCTCTAGAGGTTAAGGGTGAACCCGGTGGTCCCGGAGCCCGCGTCCTTGTCGAGTTACTCGCCGATAGTGAATGGGAGGTAGGAGAGGAAGTCTTCACCCGGAAGTACCACCTCAGGGTCCCGGTAGTCTTCGCGCTGTGTGATCGGTGCATGAAATTCCGGTCTGGATACTACGAGGCCATACTCCAAGTGCGGTCGCTTCGAGGTAAGCTGACCGAGCGTGAGCGGGAGGAAGTCGAAAACTTCGTGACGGAAGTGGCCGCCTCACTGCTCGAGCGTGATCCTATGGCCTATATCTCTGATATGGAGTATCCGGATGAGGGTATCGACTTCTACATCGGTTCGCTTAATGCCGCACGCAAGCTCGCCCGACGCCTCGTCGATGCGTACGGCGGGATCGTAAGGGAGTCGCACAAGCTCGTCGGGTTCGACCGCGAGCGCGGTAAGAGCAAGTACAAAGCCACCATCTCCGTGAGGATACCTCATTTCCGGAAAGGAGACATCCTACTGGTGGATGGCCAGCCTTACCTAGTCACAGGCCTGGGTGAGAGGTGTTCCCTTCGTCATCTCATCAACGGGGAGGTGGTCAAACGTGAGTGGGAGGAGATGAAGGGCGTCGAAGTTCTGAAGCCCGAACCCGCCGTGGTGATCGAAGACACCCCGCCCCGTGTCGTGTTAGAGCGTACGGGTGAAACGGTCGAGTGTTATGAAAGTGATGTCGACCTTCACGTCGGACAGCGCGTATACGTGATTCTGCTGAGAGGCGTCGCCGTGATAGTTCCTGAAGAATACCTTTAACGGACGCGGGACGCCGTCAGGGGGTCTCGTCCGTGGACGTCGAGGAGAGGTTGAAACTCGTAACCCGAAACGCCGTCGAGGTCGTAACTGAAGAGGAGCTTCGGCAACTTCTCGAGGAAAAAGAAGAACCCGTAGCGTACGTCGGGTTCGAGCCCTCGGGTAAAGTTCACCTCGGTCACAAGCTAGTCATCGACAAGATGATCGATCTCCAAGAGGCCGGTTTCCATGTGATCATACTCCTAGCAGATCTCCACGCATATCTCAACGAGAAAGGCACGTTAGAGGAGGTGCGTGAACTGGCGGATTACAACCGCCGATGCTTCCTGGCGATGGGTTTGGACCCGAACAAGACCGAGTTCGTCCTCGGGTCGGAGTTTCAGCTGGACGAAGACTACGCGCTGGACGTGTACCGGATGGCTCGCCATACTACCATGCGCCGAGCCCGACGCAGCATGGATATGATCGCCAGGAGTGAGGAAAATCCTCCGGTATCCCAGGTCGTTTACCCCCTTATGCAGGCACTGGATATCGTGCACCTGAACGTCGATCTGGCTATCGGTGGGCTCGAACAGCGCAAAATCCACATGTTAGCCCGGGACGTGCTTCCCAAGATAGGTTACGACTCGCCGACGTGCTTACACACCCCGATCATCCACGGGCTCGACGGAGACGAGAAGATGTCCTCAAGCAGGAACAATTTCATCGCCGTCGATGACGAGCCGGAGGTCATCCGAGAGAAGCTTCGTAAGGCGTACTGTCCGGCCCGCGAAGCCGAAGGCAACCCGGTTCTCGAGATCTACCGGTACTTCATATTCCGGGAGTACGATGAGGTTACGATCGAACGTCCGAAGAAATACGGTGGAAACGTCACTTACACCAGCTACGAAGAGCTGGAGCGGGACTTCATCGACGGTGAGCTCCACCCGCTCGACTTGAAGGAAAACGCCGCGAGGTACCTCTCCGAGATCCTGAGACCAGTAAGGAAAGCTATGAATGCGCCATCATAAAGGGGTTGATGGCGACTCGCGACTCGAAGGAGAGCTCGTCCTCGAACTGCCCGCCGAAGTAGCTTCCGGCGTTCTGTGGGAGGGTGGACCCAAAGGTTTCCACCACGAGATCGGTATGCGAGGGAACCGCGTCAGAGTGATGTTCGAGGCTCGGAGCCCTGTGAAGGTGCTGTCCGGTATCGACGCGCTACTGGCGTGCGTCCGAGTTTCCGAGGAAGTACTTAAGCTCGTGAGACCGGCTAAAGACGGGGGTGACGCAGATGGGCAAGCGTATCGACGACGAGACTCTGAAGAAGATCAGACTCCCAAAGGAAGGTGAAATATTCGGAGTCGTGGAGAAAATGTTGGGTAACGACCGAGTGCAGGTGAGATGTGTCGACGGAAAGACTAGAGTGGCGAGGATACCCGGAAAGATGCGGAAGCGTGTCTGGATCAGGGAGGGAGACGTTGTTCTCGTGAAACCATGGGAATTCCAACCTGAACGCGCCGACGTTACATGGAGGTATACTAGGGTACAGGTCGACTGGCTGAAGCGCAAGGGTAAATTGGACGAACGAGTGACCGAACTCCTCGAGGAGATTATACCGGGCGCCTGACTTTGACCGAGGATAAGTATTTCTCCGCGATCGAGGAACTGGAGCCGAAACCAGGAAAGGTCAAAAGACTGGAGAAAACCCTGGAAGACCTGAAGGTAGAAGAGGAAGTCTTCGACCAGTACACCCTAATGACCCTGTACGAGCTGTCCAGGCGTGGGTATATCGACGGGCTCATGGGGTTCGTGAAGACTGGGAAGGAAGCCAACGTCGTCAGGGGAATCCGTGGCGACGAGCTAGTTGCCGTCAAGATTTACCGCGTCGCTACCAGCGACTTCCGCCGGATGTGGAGGTATATCCGGGGCGATCCCAGATTCGAGAACATCGGGCGAAAGCGACACCGCATCGTCTATGCCTGGGCCGAGAAGGAATTCAAGAACTTAACCCGAGCTTACGGAGCCGGTGTAAGGTGTCCTGAACCGATCGCTCACTTGAACAATGTACTGATTATGAAATTCATAGGGGATGACGAAGGGAATCCGTACCCGTTGATGAAGGACAATCCTCCGGAGGAAGAATACGCGGAAGACGTTTTCTCGAATATCCTCGATGACTACCGCAGGATGTATCGTAAAGCCGAGATAGTCCATGGCGACCTCAGCGAGTACAACATCCTCTACCGGGGCGAGGGCGACTACGTGATCATAGATTTCTCCCAAGGGGTCGTGCTGGATCATCCTATCGCCGAAGAGCTGTTGATACGTGATTTGCGGAACCTCATCCGGTTCTTCGAGCGCCTGAGAGTTGATACTCCCACGTTAGAAGAGGTCCTCGAGTACGTCCGGGGGTGAGAACTTGGCGGAGCTGGCCGACGAGTTCTACGAAAGCGCTGAGCGCGTGAAGATCCCTAAAGATCGCGTCGGAGTGCTGATAGGTGAGGACGGCGAGACCAAGCGCTACATCGAAGAAAAGACGGGAGTTGAACTGCGCATAGACAGCAAGACGGGCGATGTCGAGATCCGTCCCACCGAGCGTGTTAAGGATCCGCTCGATCTCATCAAAGCCAAAGAATGTGTGTTGGCCATAGGTCGTGGGTTCTCCCCTGAGCGTGCGTTCCGACTCCTGAGGGAGGAGGACGCAAGTCTCGAAGTAATCGATCTGTACGAGCTTGTCGGCCGCAACCCGAAGGCGTTGGAGCGGCAGAGGGCTAGGATCATAGGTCGAGAGGGGCGCACTCGACAACTTATCGAGGAGCTCAGCGGTGCCGACGTGTCCATCCGCGGCAAGACGGTGGCCCTTATCGGAACACCCAGACAACTTCAGATCGCGAGGAAGGCGATCGAAATGCTCGCCTCGGGTGCTCCGCACGGGCGCGTGTACCGGTTCCTCGAGGACCAGCGTCGCAAGATGAAGCGCGAGAAGCTGCGCCTATGGAAAGACTCGGAGCCCCCCGACATCCTCTAACATCTCACCCCTCAAGGTACCCTAGGGAACCTCGGGATGTCCGAAGCGCTACAACGCCTCCGCGAGTTCGCGAAGCAAGTCATGAAGTGCGTGGAGAAGGACGAACCAGTTCGAATACCGAAGCGTACAACTTCCAACATCCGTTACGATCCCAAGCGTGGAATCTTCACACTCGGTCCTGATAAGCTCGAGCGCCGTCCACGCACCTTGAAAGGCTCCAAGAAGTTAGCCCAGATGCTGAGCGTCGCCGCTTTCGCCAAGGAACTCGTGGAGAAGGGACGCTCCGCTACTCTCAGGGAAATCTACTACACTAGTGAAGGATGGGAAGTCGACTTCAAGGATCAGCGCGAAAGCGATTCGATCGTGGAGGACTTAGAGGCGACGCTAGGCCTCAAGCGTGAAGAGTTCGGTGTATGGCCCGAGGAGGACGGTGCTGCCGTATACGGTGACTTACTAGTTCGGGAGAACCGTGTCGAAATTCACGCCGAGCGAGCCGGGATCAGCGGCTATAACATTCCGCCTAACGTCGACGACGTCGAGATACTGGATTGTGGCGCCGAACGCGTGATCGCCGTCGAGACCATGGGTATGTACCGTAGGCTCGTCCAGGAGCGCGCTCACGAGAAGCTGGACGCGCTGATCGTGGGGCTGAAAGGTCAAGCCGCCCGGGCGACCAGACGATTGCTCCGACGTCTGAACGAGGAATTGGGATTACCAGTGTACGTGTTCACGGACGGGGATCCCTACGGCTGGCACATTTACATGGTAATAAGGAGTGGGAGCGCCAAAGCAGCTCACCTCAACGAGGAGCTTGCGTGCCCCGACGCTAAATTCATCGGCGTCACAGCCACTGACATCGTCGAGTACAACCTCCCCACGGAACCCCTGAAAAAGACCGATTACAAGAGGATAGAGGAGTTACGACGAGATCCGCGGTACGACGACCCGTTCTGGAAGAAAGAACTTGATTTGTTGGAAAAACTCGGAAAGAAGGCCGAGCAGCAGGCGTTCGCGAAGTATTCCTTGGACTACGTCGTCAAGGAATACCTGCCCGCCAAGCTCGACGAGCTGGAATGAACGCCAGCGCCAGCACTGCCAACGGTGATACCGGTACTCCGCCTCTCTTGGCCTTCTGCAGCCACGCACCCAGTGCGGCTAGACACCAACCCGTACAGTACGCCCTCATCGGGTTTTCCTGCGGCTTCGATGGGTCGTTCATCGTAGGCCAGAACCACGCTCCCTCTGATTGGCTTCTCGTGTTCAGTAGGAACTCCACGGCTTTTTTCACTCGGTCGTCGTTCGGGTCGGCTCCCGTCAGCATCAACGCGAACAACACTCGCGCCGTCTTGTGTGGACACGGAGCTGCGGTTCCTTCCGGACCGTACTCACTGTCGTACACCGACGTGTGAGCAGCGAACGCACCATCCTTACGCTGGAACCCTAGCACTCCCTCCTGCAGCTTCGGCACGAAACCACGGTAATACCCGTCACCCGAGAAGTAGAACGCCAGCATGTCCCAAGCCGTGAAGTCGATCTTCGGCCCGTTGCTGGAGATCAGCCCACCTAAAGGCGACTTCCCTAGATGACTTTCGATGTACTTAAGGCCCCTTGCGATGCGCTCGTCACTGGGTCCGTACCTCCCGGACCACTCCGCCAACCATACGACGAGTCCTGTACACCGCCCCGGGTTCTGCCACGAACCCGGGCCGAAGTTGCTCCACGATCCGTCGTCGTTTTGCATACTTAGCAGCTTTCTTAGGGCTTCATCGATGAACTTACTCACACCGTGTTTTTCAGCGATATCCGGGAACTTCTTCTCGACAGCGATGAGACCCATCAGCGCGTGAACGGTGTACATCGGCATGTACTCCTCCCTTCCTCCTCCGCTAGGGTGATCCCAGAACATCTTCCTGTCGCCGTCCCAACACTTCAGGATGTACTCGACGCCGTGGTCTACGGCTTCCCGTACTCTACTCTGCTGATCCTTAGGAAGCTCATCGTACACTTCGCACAATCCCAGTAGAACTACTCCTGTGTCCATTGCGGAGGACTTCTGGACCCCCTCGTACAACCAACCGCCGTCCGATTGCTGGTTCTTAAGGAGCCAGTCCACCGCCTCGCAACAACGCTGTTGGACATCACTCACGAGGTCCGCCTCGGCGGCGCCCAACAAGCAGAGGGCAGCGACGAGAGATAGTACGAGAGATAGTATCCCACCATGAACTAACCTCACACCATGCACCCCCCGTTCGGGATCGTAAGTGATGAAGAAAAAGAAACACAAAAAGAAGGACTTTGGACTAGCGGCGCCGGAGGACTGCCAGCACCGCCAGCAGTCCGACCAGTACCGCTACTGGGTTCACCGGGACTTTCTTCCTTCCAAGTCTCTCCACGACGTTGAACAGCTCGCCCACGGCCCAGTCCTTGACCGCCGGTGCGCACTCCAGTGGGTTCGACTCGAACTTAGCCTTCGTGATCCCCACATCGGCCCACGCGTTCAGCTTATCCAACACGTTCTCGACAATCTTCGCGTTCTCCTCGACCTTGTCGCACGCCAGCTTGAGGTCGCTCTCGGCCGGTGGGAAGAAGTGTCCGTACTGGTGCACGTACTCTTCGTAGGTAGCCCAAACGTCCTCGATGTTAAACAGGATCGCAAATGCTAGGGCATCCTCGGATAGCTTCTGTCCGTACACGTCATTATCGCTCTTGAACATCTCGATCACTTTCTTCATATCTTCTACCGTGAAGCCACCCTCGTGCGGCTGGTACTGGCCACCCTCCATATAGGTCTCCACGAAGTTGTCGCCGAGCCCGAAATGCTTGGCCTCTAAGTCGATCAGCTCGATCACGCGATCCGGTGTCAAATCGTCGGTACCGAACACTACCTTGATTAGGTTGTTTTTAATCACGTTAGTCACGTCCTCCGGACTCTCGCACTTGCTGAAGTCCAGCTCGATCGGGTCGTCGTTACCGTAGACGCCCGCCGGTATCGTCACTTTACCCACGTTTTCGGCGATTTGAGCCGCTTTGTTCGTCTCGTTGAAGACGGCCCGCCAGTTCTCGGACACGACCAATCCTAGAACCGCCAGCACACGCGACGCAATGGCTGTCTTCAGGTTCTCGTCACCCTTGTGGGCTTCCCAGTCTTCCCAGGTCTCTCCGACCTTCTCAACTGCTCCCTCCCATGCGTGGGTCTCCTCGTGGACCTTCAGCGCGTAATCAGCCGGCTCCTGCGCCAGATCGGCGACCACCTTTACTCGCTCGAACCAGTTCTCACCCAGTTCGTGGATGCCGTAGATCAGCGCCCTGAAGTCTCCCGGACCGACCTCGGTCCACGACTCGGATTCGGCTACGTCCGTGCCCTGGAACACCTTACTGATAACATCCTTATCGTCCTTGAACGCCATGTACGGGTACGCCGTGGGTGCCACCTTGAGACCGCACGGTGGCTGGAAGCCGCCGATAATGTTTAGAGAATCCCTGACTTTTTCCCCGTACTCCTCTATTTTAGCAGCGGCCGAGTACGCCTCCTTGTACTCCTGAAGGTTCGCAGCGGCGCCAGTTAGCAACACCATCGCGGCGACGGTGACTATGGAGTACAACTTAGACACTACAGTGTCACCCCCTATGCTACCTAAGGCGGTAATATTATTACCTTTTCTCCTTAAAACCGCGGAAGTCGTCCCCGAAACTCTTACAGAATTCGATTAAGCGGGCAGATACGGCGGAGCACACTACGCTAGAGTCTTAAAGTCTGGTTCCTAACCGCGGAACGCGAGTGCGATAATGGGGGCCCGGGAACCTCGCCTCGTATCACGATAGCGGTGATGCTCCCAATCCTACCACTCTTGATGCCGGTAACGGCATCGTCGCAGCTTCAGTTCCACACACCAGATGCAGGTGTCAAGCCTGACGTCTACTGGTCCGACTTCTTAGGGTATCCGACCGGAGCGCTGTTCCGCGAGGTGATCATGCCTGACTCCCACGGCGAGGTGGTAACACCGCCCACTCACCTTGGCGGGGAACCGTATCGACAGAACGCCGAGATCGTGCAGAAGCTAGTAGATCGGTGGAGAGAACTGTCCGAGAAACCGAACGATAGGAAGGTGATCGCGCTAGTGTACTACGACTGGCCTCCGGGTAGGGAGTCGATCCGGGCGTCGGGATTGGACGTCTTCGGGTCTCTCGTCAACATCATGGCGAACCTGAAAGCGGCCGGTTACAGAGTGAGTACGCCTTGGGATGATCAACTCCTGAAGATAGCCCAACTCGAGCGGGAAGGGCGTTGGGACGAGGCCGCCGAGCTAGTTCAGAGAACCTCCCAAAAGTTAGCCAGGATGATCGAGAAGTATGGTGTGAACGTGGGCTGGTGGCACGGTGACTACCTCCGCACCATGTACGACCATCACGCATACCTCGTGACCATCCCCGTCTCGGAGTATTTGAAGTGGTACAATCAGCTCCCCGAGTCGGTTCGTCTCTACGTGGAGTACGGTATTCCGGGTCTCCTGTACGGATACGCCGAGCTCTTGCACCGAGTCCTGAAAGGCCGAGCCCTGGAAGGTAGATCACTCGAGACGTTGTCCCGCAACCTGAACGCCATGTTACGCGACGTTGAGACTCTCCTGAACAACCTCGGGGTACCTGACACAACCGACGTCCTGAAAGCTCTGCGGGATCTTGTCGACGCACTGCTCCGTTACGCCGCCGGAAAGTCTGGGCATAACGAGCTGGAACGCGCGTTCCGACGTGCCGTCGATCTGGGTCGCGAGTTCGAGCGGCGGTACCATACCGGTATCTTCGGATGGGGTCTTCCACCGGGTGATGTTATGGTGGTCAACGACGAGTTCGTCGTGCCGGGACTGAAGTTCGGAAACATCATATTATTACCTCAACCTCCACGCGGTCTACTCTGGGGGATGGCCGCTTACCACTCATTGCTCCTACCTCCGCCACATTATTACCTCGCAGTTTATCTCTGGCTGAAGCATCACGTGGACGTCGTCGTACACGTGGGATCTCACGGTACGCTGGAGTGGCTGCCGTTGCGCCGCACGTTCTTGTCTCACATCGACTTCCCGACCGTGCTCCTAGGCGACGTACCCCACGTGTACCTGTGGTGTCCGACGAACGGCGAGCTCTACAACGTCAAGTGGAGGACGTCCGCCGTGGTCCTGAGCTACCTCCCACCCGCGCCCTCTACGGCTTATGACTTCTACCTCAACACACTCGTAAAGCTGCTGCACTCGTGCTTCCACGTCTTCGAGGGTAATCCCGAGGTGGAGGAGAAGCTGAAGCCCGTGATCATGGAACTCCTCAAGCGCACCCGGATTTATGAGTGGATGGGCCTCACTTGGAATGACGTGGAACGGATGGCCCGGACGGACTTTAGCCGTCTCGTTTCCGAGCTCCACTCTCACTTGCACATCATGCAAGCTCACGGTGAATCGCCGACGCCGGTCAAGTTGGCCCGTCATCTGCACGTCTACGGCCTTGTGACCTCGGAAGAGGTCCGTGAGTACGTCTCCGCGCTGCTGTTCCGTGAGTACCTGAAGCTCGCGTCCGAAACCTACGGCGAGGACCTCGAGTCGATGCTCTCACCGGAGAACATAGCCAAGTACGGGGAGAGGGCACTGGAGCTCTTCGATCGCATGTGGAAGGAGTGGCAGTCACTCGTTCGTAACCCGTCGGAGCTCCGGCTTCGCTACCCTAAGCTGTACCGTGAGATGGAACGTATCAGAGATCTCATTGTCACTTCTGCTAAGCTCGAAATCGAGAACCTCCTGCGCGTTCTAGAAGGACAGTCGGTGCCCGTAGGCCCGCCGGGTGATCCGACCGTAGATATCTCCGTGCTACCTACGGGTAGAATGCTCTGCTTACTGAACCCCGAGCTGATACCGTCTGAGACGGCGTGGATGCTTTCCAGATGGGTCACTGTTAAGCAGAACACTTTCTTCGTCCTATCCGCCGCAGATGTTCTCAACGATCGTGGGCTGTCTCTCGCGGTTCTACTAAGATCATCCGGTGTCAACTGCGTGGGAGGGCGTTACGTGTTATCTGGATCCCCCGTTTACTCACCGGTTCTCGTATGCCAGGGGCTCGAGGCGATATTCGCCCGAATGCCGGCTGGGCGGACGCTCCTCAAGTCACACGTCGAAGCCGTTCTTAGGGCCCCGAAGGACATCTTCGCCGTAGCAAACTTGTTGAAAACTCTCCTTGACAGGTGTAGAGATCCGGACTTCCGTAAATCGCTTGCATCGATACAGTTGGACCCGAAACTCCTGGATAAAGGTATAGAAGTACTCAGGAAGTTCTCCGCTTCCCTAGGTGACGTCGACGTGCGCCCGACGTTCCGACCCGGCTCCCTCTGGTACGCAGCATGGGCGGTGAAGTTCCTCTACGACGTCCAGGTGAACGGAACGCCGATCGAGAAGGCCGCGATCAGGGCCGCATTGTGCGTCTACTGTCCCGCTGACTACACGATGGGTGTCATGGCCGCGACGGAGCGCTTGAAACCCGAGGAGTGGGAAATGTTAGCTCGCTCCCTTTCGTCCAAGCTCGAGAACGTCTTAACCCCGGAAGGTCCTGAGCCAGCCCCGGGACTCCTCCGAATAGACCTCCTCATCGTCGATTCCGTCCTGAAGCCCGTGACCGATAGGCTCTGGGGTGTTCTAGCGGAAGACGTGATCGAATTCTACGGTGGCCTTCTGGCCGTTGCGATACTAGTCAGAGGCCTGCCCGATCCGTTGGTGCTCGACGAGGTGTCCTCGTTGCGTATCCGCCAGCTGTTCGGTGAGCTCTCCCGAGAGTTTCACTCACTGTGGATGAACAGGGGCTGGTTGCTATCACTTCGTACTGCGGGAGAGGCTAACGACTTAATGGATCGAGTTTCACGGTTGATGTCGTGGATGATACTGCTCACTCCCACGGTATTGAATCCGACTACCGTAGCCGAGAAAGCTATCGCCGGAGTACTGGGGCAGCTATTTTTCGAGCTCGCTCAACGGTTCGTCTTGGATCAAGAGGTCGTGCGGCACTTGGAGAGGCTGAACCCGTACGTGGTCGAGTCGATAGAGGGCCGGATGTTTGTGATTCTGAACTCTGATTTCGGCCTCAAGTTGCTGAGGTGGTCGTACCACTATCAGGTCCTATACCAGCTCGGAAAGCTCGAGGAAGCCGAGAAGTGGGTGCGAAGGTTTCGGGAAACGGCCAGACGGTTCTCGTTTGGGACGCTCACCAGGATGGTGAGTAAGTACGGTCCGTGCGGCTGTTTGGCAGTAACTCTTAACCCCGTGCTCCATGGGATCTTAGAGGAGTTTACCGCCGTTGTGGAACTCCTCGTCCCCAACCCGTTCTCCGCGGGGGTGTCTCCGGTAATCACGACCGTTCCAAGCTTCAGCACGATGCTGAGTCCTACGATGTCAAGCGAGCGGACGTCGGCGTCTCCAGGGTCGACCTCCATCCTTACCACACGAGTGTCTTCAGTCGCGATCGTATCTTCCGGAGTTACTTCAGCTTCCGTAACTAAGGACCGTAGTTTCCCGTCTGAGCACATATTTTCGAAAGTGACGGGTACCGCGGCTATCACGACTAAATGTCAGGAGTCCCTGTCGAACCGTCCGAAGCGAGTGGAACTAGCTTCCGGGATATCTCCAAACGGTAGCTCACCCGCGCGCAGCGTGTCCACCTACGGTACCGGGTCCGCGGCATCGGCTGAGGTGTTGAAACGACAGGGTGGTTCCTCGGGTTCACCCGTGTCACCGATCCTCAGGTACCTCATCATGGCTGCCGTAGTAGGAACGCTGATATTATGGTTCGTGTGGATGAGATATGGCAGTGTCACGACTAAGTCGACTTGGTGACCCTCACGAACTTCTCTATGGCCTCAGGATCCTTGATTCCCGGCTCTTTTTCCACCCCTGAAGATGTGTCGACGGCGTACGGGTTGACGGTCTCGATGGCTTCCCTGACGTTCTCCGGGTTCAGACCACCCGCAAGGATCACTGGTACGCTCAGTCGCCTAACCAATCGTGCCGACACGTTCCAATTGTGACGCTCACCGGATCCTCCACCTCTCTCGGATTTGGTGTCCAAGAGCACGGCGTCCACGACTTCACAGTACTCAACTAGCACTTCTTCCCTTATCGATTCCTCTCCCAACCATACGTATCCTCGCTGATCCACCCAGAACGTCTTGATGACGTCGAATCCAAGCTCGCTGAGCTTTTCACAGGTTTCCGTGTCCTCCGTTCCATGAAGTTGCACGGCAGTGGCTTCTTCCAGCCTGTCGACAGGTTCTAGGTTGTCCATCAGCACTGCGACCCTCGACACGAACGGTGAAACTACGGAGAACACCTCGTTCGCGTGCTCCACGGACACTTTTCGTGGTGTGGAAACGGGAACTTCTACAACGCAACCGACGGCGTCGGTTCCCGCCTCGTCGGCTGTCGCTGCATCCTCGGGCCTGGTTACACCGCAGATCTTCACCCTAACCACGATCAGTCTCCCTCCCCATCCAAGAACTCCGTGAGAGTGCACTGCTTCTTACCACCATCCTCTCTCAGCGGTTCGGGTTCTAACTTCTTCCACTCTAGCCCGTACTTCTCTAAGAGGCGTCGGCACTTGTCGGTCACGGACGGAGCGACTAGTATTCCGCGTACTTCCTCACATCGTTCTTCTCGAAATGCCTCCACGTATCTGCGCAGCTGAGACGCCGCACTCACACCAGCTCGGGCTCGCTTCAGCTCTAACACGATGAACCTACCTTTCTCATCGTAGCCGACCATGTCAGCCACACCGGCTTCGCACTCCACTTCCTCACTCACGGGGCGAAATCCCGGCTCGATGACGCTGGGATTCTCTCGGATTACACGTTTCATGTCCTCTTCGGATTTGAATAAGTAGAACACGGAATCCTCACTCTTAGCCCCTTCCTTCGGCAGCGAGCAGGCTAGGAACACCCGGTGGAAATACACCACGACTTCCTCTGGAACGTCCAGTCTTCGAGATCTAAGCACGACACATCCGTCTCGGACTTCGATCGACTGTCTGGACGGTGCGGGGTTCCAGTTGGTCGGTTCTCGCTTCTCCATTGCGTTGTGGAGGATGAACGTGCCGTCCGGTTTGCACATGGCGATTCGAAGTGCGGGACCGGCCACCGACTCGGCACGGCCACAATACTCGGCCTCACATATCCCTGCTAGTATCACCGGTTGTCGTCCCAGGGCCTCCGAAAGCTGCTTCACCTCCTCCGGATCCGGCTCCACCAGTACCTTCGTCAATTCCGACCCCCGAGACCTATAATTACGCTCCCGAGTACCTAGCGCCGTAGGGTGGAAGCTGCGTGCGGAAGAAGTTGCCGGTGGCTCCGTTCGACCGGGCCTTAAGGGCGGCCGGAGGGGACGTACGTGTAAGTCGGAAAGCCTCCGAAACTCTCAGGGATCACGTCCAACGGCTGGCGGAGGAAATCGGTAAACGGGCCGGAAAGATCGCGGCGTCGCGGGGAAGTCGGTTCGTGGAGCGGACAGACGTTGAGCGCGCCTTCGCCGAGGTGGTGCTCGGGATCGACAGTGATTAACCCTCGAACCGATCGATCGCCAGCTCGGCTACGTTCTCCACGGCGTCACCCACGTGGTCGTAATCACCTCCGACGGCAATAGGGACGTTGTCCACGTACACCACGTCCAGTCCGGCCTTCAGGGCCTCCCTAGTGGCCACGTCGACGGCGGCTGCCTTCAGCTCCGCGAGCAGTACGTCCGCCCCGTCGATGTACTTCTTCAGGTCTTTGCGGAGCTTCGGACGGTTGCTGAGGTGCGGCGACGTCCCGACGATCTCACACCCGTATTCCTCTTCTAGGTGCTCGACGAGTCTCGGGACGACCTCATTAGGTGCCGTCGTTACGAATACCGCACGCTTACCCTCCACGTCCTCGGTGGGTTTAGGTCGGAATACCGAAAGTAATACTTCGATGCCGTCTCCGGCTTCCCGGACGGTGCGCTCGACCTTCCTGATTTTCGCGTCGTCCGCCATCGGTTCCTCGCACATCGTGATGATAGCCAGATCGCACATCCGGATCCTGTAGGGGCCTAAGTACCCGCCGATGTGCTCTAGTGGCTGGTTGGCCCCGACGATCACGATACCCGCGTCCGTTTTGATCGGTGGTACGGCCGCGCCGCTGCCTTCGACCACGATGAAGTCGGCCGGCAACTCGTTAGCTACCTTGGCACCGCGCACGATGTTCGTGGTGAAGGTGCGTCCCGCCAATCCACCCGCGCACCGTCGACACCCGACCGTCGGAATCCTGCTGAGGAGCGCGTCTTCCCAGTGATCGCTCGCCGCGTGCTTACCTTTCTCGGCTTCTTTCAATAGGTACTCTGGGGTCAGCTCGATCTCGTCCCCACGCACTATTTCGGGTTCCCTCGGTCCTCCACGACCCATTACCACTACACACGGGTTGTAACCCCGTGCATTGAGCACACGACAGGTGTAGGCGGAGACGGCGGTCTTGCCAACTCTCTTTCCTGTTCCTATGATCCGAAGCGACGGCTTCTCGAGGACATCGTGGAACTCCACCGGCTTCAGCCGGAGGTCCGGGCACCAGTACTCCGCTCCCGCCGAGAGTACTGCTGAGGCTATCTCAAACCTGTCGTCAGGACTGACCACGGGCTCGTCACTCAGGTCCAGCACCACATCTACGTCCTCTTCCTCGATTACCTCGACGATCAAGTCTACCGGTATCTCGCCCTCGGATTCCGGTAGCCAGACCCGTACACCCAGCTCACGTTTGACGGTCTCGGGCTCGCTGATCTTCTCGGTCCCTCCGATGAACACGGCACCTACGAGTTCTCCTAGGTCCAATTCCTCTACGGTCTCCAACGCCTCTCTGGTTACGGGGGTGTAGTGCTCACCGTCCACCAACGCAAGTATCTTCTTCACAGCGGTCAGTCCCCCAACACCTCCTCCGAATCGATTACCTCCGCCCCGAGCTTTTCCATGTGATTCAAAGCGAACCTGTGGGATTCCTCCTCAAGTGACGCCACGCAGTCCCTTACTACGTACACTCGATACCCTCGCATGAGCGCGTCCGCGCATGTGAAGAGTACGCAGATATCCGTGCACACTCCCGTGAGGTAGATCTCTTTCACGTTCCTGGATCGTAGGTCGTAGTCCAAAGACGTGCCGTAGAATCCACTATACTTCCGCTTCCGCACTACTAAGTCGCCGTCCTTCGGTTTCAGCTCTTCTACCGGTTCCGCACCTTCCGTTCCCGCAACGGCGTGTTCACCCCACACTTTGAACTCCGGATCATCCGGATAGTGCTCGTCCCACACGTGGACGACCAGACCACCTCGCTCTCTGAACTCATCCGCGAGACGGGCGATACGGGGTACTAGTTGACGTGCCTTCGGAACCTCCAGTGGGGCTCCCTCCTCTACGAAGTCGCGGATCATGTCTATGATCAGTAGTGCGTACAATCTTATCTCCCCCGAGGCCGGAGCAGTGCGGCTGTAACTCCAAGAAGCGCGGTCACCCACCATACCGGCGTAAGCCGACCTGCACCGCCGGACTCCTCGGCGCGCTTCGCTTCCCATAGCGGTTTTGAAGCGGGTTCGGCATTCGTCAATTTCACAACAGCGAGGGTGACGGTTTCTCCCACTTTCTCCATGTCCTTCGGGTCTAACTTGTCCGCCGTGTTGGACTCACTCCACGGTGGCACTTCGAACGGCTGACTCATCACCTGACACACGGGGACGCGTTTGGTCCTGTTATGATAGAACGGGTAGGTGTCGCTCGGATACGTCGTGTCTCCTACCATGACCGGGTGTCCAAGTTCTTTCGCACACTCTTCCAGAAGTTTGATGAGCTTCGGATCCCCCTCTACCGGTTCCGGTTTCGCACTCTTCCGAGTTAGGAACACATTCTGTCCGGCACCTACACAGTTAAGGTCGATTACTACTTCACAATTCTTAACAATCTCTGGGTGTTTCTTTACGAAAGCCTCTGATCCTTTGAACCATAGCTCTTCACCACCGAATCCAATTATCAATACAGTTTTCTTCGGACGGAAATTCTTAGCAAGTATTCGTGCCATTTCGACTTGAATTCCCATTGCTGCCGCATCATCTGTAGCACCTTCACAGAATCCTGGCGAATCGATGTGGGATCCAACAATCACATACTTATTTGGTTCATCAGTCCCTTTGATTTCTCCTATCACGTTGTACGTATATTTACCGCCACCTAAATCGACTTTTTCCTTGCGTACGTTAAGTCCATATTTCCTCAGCTCCGCTTCCATCATGTTGGCTGCTTTCAGCTCTGCCTCATTGCCTCCATAGCGTGGTCCTAGATTACATACCTTCTTAGCAAAGTCTAAAGCATGCTTAGGGTCGAACTCCTTGACTTTACTTACAGGGTTGAACGCTACTACGCCGGTAGCTAATACTAAGCATACTGCTACCCCTATAGCCGTTAAGATCTTGCCATTCATTGTCATCACCCCTAGTTCTTGCGATATCGAGGGTCCGAAATGTTTTGAGGAACATAACGATTTGTGGTTGGTGGACCCGCCGGGATTTGAACCCGGGGCCACGGCCTCGCAAGGGCCGCGCTCTGCCAGGCTGAGCTGCGGGCCCTTGGTCCAAGCCCTCCATCACCTCTAGGTATTTAATAAAGATTTCGCCTCTGGAGCGATAACTGTCCTAGAAACGCCACGAACACGGCTCCACTGATCAAGGCCGCGGCTACGGCGGCGGGATTGGGTAACTCTCCCTCGCCCTTGTGCCCTCCGCTCACCCGTAATATCACTTCTCCTAGCGGTTTCCTCTTGGGAATCCTCGGAATATCGCTGGCTTCTACCGTCTTGCCCATGAATCGGATCGGGTCCGGCTCTCCGTTAGCCCCTTCGAGTAGCGCTCCGCCATCGTAGGAAGCCCAAACTTTGACGCTGCTTGACGTTTTGTTCACCGTTAACTTGTACGTGATTATATCCCGTCGATGGAGTCCGTACGGGTCTTTCCCTGCGATCTTAACGGCAGCGTCGATGGGATTTTTACCGAACTCTTCGAATCGCCCCCGATTGTAATACCTCGGATTGTTGGTCACCTTAACGTACTCACCGTCCTTAATCCTGAACACGTCGACCTTCGATGAGGAGATTCTATAGTCGTACGACGCCACTCCAACGACGTCGCTCGGGGATTTTACGACGAAGTGTCCCCACTTAGCCTCCTTAAGAAGTTCTTCAGCTCTTTTGATTTCATCCTTCTTGATTCGGCCTCTGGATACTATTTCTGCCCCAAGTTTTTCAAGTTCCCTATTCACTTTAGGAATATCCCGTCCTCCTATAGTCACTATCCATCCATCTTCCGTAATTACAGTGTGGCAAAAGTACCCGCCTTGAACTTTGTATTCTTTAATCGCCTTCCGTCCAGCCCATTTCGTGCGCACGATCAGTATTTCAGCTTGATATCTAGCGTCTCTCCTGTACGCTACTACATCGTATCCGTGATGCACGTGCACTAGTACTGTGCAGCATCCAGTGTCGTGTCCAACATCGGTTTGGGTGGCTATAAGTAGGGCTAGTAGTGCGTGGGATAGCATGGATTTCCCCCTTAACCGATACGCTCGGCGACTGCACGCCCGGCGATAACTCCGGTAGCGGCAGCGTTCACGATGTCTCGGGATAATCCGGCGCCGTCACCGGCTACGAACAGGTTCTCCACTCTAGTCTCCAGGTTTTCGTTCGTTTCTACTCGAGCCGAGTAGAACTTGATCTCCGGTGCGTATAGCAGTGTGGAATCGGAGGCTACTCCTGGTATTACCTCGTCGAGATGTTCTAATCCTTCGATGATGTTCACCGTGACTCGGTGTGGGAGTGCCATCGAGATATCCCCAGGCGTGACGTCCGTTAGAGTAGGTGTAACGTGAGACCTGTTGATGCGATCCCAAGTCGACCGCCTTCCGCGGCGGAGGTCTCCGAGCCGCTGAATTATCGGTTTGTTTCCGCCGATGGTAGTGGCCAATCGGCCGATCGATCTACCGTACTCGATGGTATTTTCTACAGGTTCAGTCAAGTCTATACTGACGAGGAACGCGAAGTTCGTGTTTTCGGACTTCTTCCTCCGGTAAGAGTGTCCGTTTACACCCACGAATCCCTCGTAGTTCTCCTTCACCACATACCCGCCGTGACACACACAGAAAGTCCGTACCGGATCATCGTACGTTGGGGTCCGGGTGCGGAACTTCGGATCGAGCGATACTTTCACGACAGGTTCCATAATTATGCGAGGGACCTCAACTCGAACGCCGACGTCTATGGGATTGTATCTTAGCCGCAGCCCCAGCCGCTTCGCCTCACGCATCATCCAGTTGGCTCCGACACGTCCAGGAGCCGCGATGACGTAGTCCGCTTCTACCTCACGTCCGTCTTCGAGCTTAACCCCTCGCACGCATTCGTCGGCCAGGATCCTCTCGACTCTGGTTTTCGGGACGATTTTTACCCCTAACTCCTCCAGTTCACGGACCAATGATCCTACGACCTTCGGCAAGTTGTCCGAGCCGATGTGACGTTGTGGAATCCGGACGAACTCGACATCGGCTGCCGCTGCACGGAGTGCGATCTCCTCCGCCTTCGGGCCTTCGGGTACCTTGAGTTCCTTCGGTGCTCCGTGCTTCAGGAAGACTTCGTCGACGTACTCGACGAGTTTGTTCGCTGACTTCTTGTCCCCTACGATGGAAATCAAGTCGCCCCCGACGTCTGGCCTGAGGTTCAGCACGCCATCTGAAAGTCCACCGGCTCCGCCCACGCCGCGCATTACTTCTCCGCTCTCCAGCCGGTCTTCCAGGCTAGGTCCTTGTTCGTACACTACTACCTCTACGTCTCGCTCGGTCCTAAGCGCCACTTCTCGGGCCGCGAAGAGTCCTGCCGGTCCTGCGCCGATGATAACGACTCGATCCATGTCGGCCTCGCCCGCACCGATCATCCCAGACGGTCACCGTCCTCAGAATTCGTCATCCACTCGTTCGGGCCCTCTGGCACACTGGGCTGCTGTCTCAAGGAGCCCGTCGACGGCTTCTAACAGTTTCGCGGTTTTCTCCTCCGGGATACCCTTCTCGCCTCCTACCGGGATTATTTGGAGCTCCACATCCAGCTCTTCGTCTACCTCCTTCAGTGCGTCTTCGACCACACGCGCAAGGTGGACGGCTATAGCATACGGCTCCTTAAGACCCGGATAGCCGCGGATCACTGCGAAAAGGTCCCAGTTCTTGTCTTCTGGGTTCTGAAACAGGACTACGTAGTAGACGTACTTGCAATCCTCAGGCACCGGGAGGTCTGGCAGCTCATCTCCTTCTCCGCTCGAACTCATCGAACACTTCCCCTATCTCTATCCCTAGGTACGCGAGTAAGACCAACACGTGGAAGATTAGGTCGGTGGATTCATAAACTACGCCTTCCCGGTCCCTGTCCTTAGCCGCGAGGATGAGCTCTCCTGACTCCTCGATGATCTTCTCGCAGATCTTGTTGATGGCCGGTTTAGTATCGTCGCCCTCAGTGAGATCCGCGACGTAAGATCCCTCCGGACGCTCCTCGATACGGTTACGGATCACCTCGTAGACCTCGAGGAGAACCTCTGGGTCTCCCATCCGCTTCCCCCGGGGGGTGCTCTAGGTGTCCTGTAAGGTCAGGATACGTGGTATATACTCGACGGCGCTCACTAAGATTTGCCTGGATCACGGGTTCACAGTCACCCAACCCTCCGACGACATCAGACGGCGGTTCCCCGATGCAGAGTTCGACTCCGGTTCGCCCGACGTGGACGTCCGGGACACGAGGGATCGACACGGCATCGAGATCCAGGGCCCGGCAGATGACGTTCGAGAACTCGTGAACGTCCTCCAGTCGGAGGTTTGGGCTACAGTTACGGTCGACAAGATCGGAGAAGGGAGCGTATTCAAGGGCGTAGTCCGTGAAATCGATGATCGGGCTGGGGTCGCCGTCGTAGACCTCGGGGACGGGCTTCAGGGTTTTCTCAGCGAGGACGAGTCGGAGGTCGTGGAGGAAGGAGAGGAGCTCGTAGTACAGGTCGCGAAGTCCGTGTCTGACGGTCCGCTCAAGCTGACGACGGAGGTTACGGTGGCCGGCGAGTACGCCGTCTTGGTACCCGTTGAAGGGATCAGAGTCAGTCGCAAAATCCGGGACGAACGCGAGCGTGAACGTCTGAAGCGTCTCGGCGAAGCGTTGGTCCCGGAAGGGTGGGGGTTGATCTGGAGGACCGCCGCCGAGGGCAAGTCCGGGGAAGAGCTAGCGGAAGAGATCGAAGGTCTAATCGAGGAACGCAAGCAGCTGTTCAAGCGTGCCGAGGAAATGTCAGAACCTGGTCCTATCCGAGAGGTTCGTGAGGTGGAGTTAGAGCTCCATTCACTAGCTAAAGGCAGGCTCGATTCCGTGCGCTCCGAAGTCCTACCGACTGTAGTGGGTCATCATTACTTCAAGTGCCGCAGTCTCGCCGGTAGCGTGGCCGTAGATACCGTGGAACCGTTCCTGGATGACCTAGACGAGGAAGCCGTTGCGGAGCGCCTGATCCAGTGCCTAACTAGGTCGGAAGGGCCGTCTGAAGGCGATAGTATCGACATCGTCCACGTGAAACCGGGGAAAGGAGTCAAGAAGCTCGGTAGGAACCCTGAGGTAATAGAGTATGACCCCCTGGAGGGAATCCTCAAGGTGCGTCGTGAGATGCGTGGACCTGGCTTTTACGATGGAATCGACAAACCAATTGAGGAAGGTGATTACGCCATCTCAATATTCCCAGACGGTTCAATGGTTACGGTCCACCAGTATTTCAACAAAGACGGTGAGCTGAAGGGTCGCTACTACAACATAGGGACACCGCTGGAGGTGTTCAAGAACTGCGTGCGGTACGTGGATTTGGAGGTTGACGTCGTCGAACCCGAGGAAGGGGAGCGCGAAATAATCGACGAGGAGGATCTGGAGCGTGCCGTTGACTCCGGTCTTATCCCGGAAGAACTCGCGGAACTTGCACTGGAGACCGCTAAGAGGGTCGAAAAACGTGGGATGAAGGAAGTTAGACCATACCCAGTGTGGAAGGGATTCGAGCACGGTTGAACCTCAGGGGAAACGATGTTGGAGTGGGAGCGCGTGTTGGCCCGGTGTGACGGTTGCGGGGCTTGCGAATCCAGATGTCCGAACGATATACCCAGGAGGTCGTTCAACGTGCTCGCCGCTTTGGGCCGATTCGAAGAGGCGTTGAGTGTGGCTTCCGATTGTACGGTATGTGGCCTCTGTGAGCAGCTGTGCCCTCACGACGTTCCCCACACCGAGGTGATCACCGACCTGAGGAAGAAGGAACCCACCCCCGAAGCCGTGCGAAAGGCCAGGCAGATAGGCACCCCCTACGGACGAAAGCTCGCGGACGAATCCGAGCCCTTACATGGTGACGGAGTGGCGATCTTGGGATGCACGATCAGAAGTCGACCGGAGTGGCTTCAACGAGTCATCGAAATCGTGCGCCGCGCGGGATTGGCGACTTTAGGCGAGGATGAACCTTGCTGTATGAACTTCGCTCGGAAGCGTGGTGAGGAAGTCCCCGAGGAGATAGTGCAGAGGTGGTGCTCGATGTTCGATGATTTCGACACCGTGGTGGTGTTCTGCCCGGGCTGTTACGATTTTTGTGTGGAAGTGGTAGGAGAGCGTCCGCTGTACTACGCTGAGATAGCGGAATTCGACGGGGTGCCGGAAGGTGCCGCTTATAAGTCACCGTGTCACCTCGTAAGGCATGGAGTGGACGACTACGTCCTGGAGCGCCTTCCCGACGTTGAGTTACCACCGCGTAGGTATCGATGTTGCGGCGGCGGGGCGCTTGTGAAGAAGCCCTCGGAGTCCACGGTGAGGACGTACGAACGACTCGGAAGACCAATCCTCACACCCTGCCCTATGTGCGTCAGCACACTCGAGGAGGTTATCGACGCAAGGCCTCTGTGGGACCACGTCGTCGATTTATCCCGATGAGGAACCCGCTGTCTGCCGACGTTTTGGGATGACGAGGTTACGCACTCCCTTAGGGGTCTCGACTTGACGTTGGACGAACGTGATCTGAAGCTCATCCGGGAGGAACTGGGCAGGGACCCAAACGCCACGGAGCGAGCCATGTTCGAGAACATGTGGTCGGAACACTGTGCCTACCGTAGTACTCGCCACTTACTTCGACAGCTTCCCAGCGATGCGGATCATGTCATCGTGGGTCCCGGTGATGACGCCGCCGTAGTTGCCATCGACGATGAATGGGCCGTAGTGGTCGGTATAGAGAGTCACAACCACCCCTCCTACGTGGACCCGTACAACGGGGCGGCGACGGGCGTCGGCGGGATCGTCCGAGATGTTCTGTCGATGGGAGCGTTTCCGATAGCTCTCCTAGACCCGCTTCGCTTCGGCCCGCTGGACGGGGGACGCGTCCCCTACCTCGTCGACGGTGTCGTCCGAGGGATCTCGGACTACGGTAACCGCATCGGAGTTCCGACTGTGGGTGGAGAGCTGGAGTTCGATCCTTCCTACGAGCGCAATCCCCTCGTCAACGTTATGTGTGTGGGTATAGTCCGCAGAAGTGAGATCGTACGAGGTCGTGCAGACTGCCCCGGAGACGTGTTGATACTAGTCGGCGCTCGGACGGGCCGCGATGGGATCGGTGGTGCGGCCTTCGCTTCTGAGGAGCTGGGAGAGGAATCGGAGGAAGAAGACAGGCCGGCGGTCCAAATCGGCGACCCGTTCACGGAGCGTCAACTGATCATCGCCATCCGGGAGGCCGTCGAGCGTGGTTTGGTCAAGGGGTGCAAGGATTTAGGTGCCGCCGGTCTGACGTGCGCCGCAACCGAGATGGCCGCCGATGGAGGGACCGGCGTCGAGATCGACGTCTCCAAGGTCCCACTCCGGGAGGAAAGGATGGAACCGTGGGAGATCATGCTCTCGGAATCCCAGGAGAGAATGCTGCTCGTCGTGGCTCCTGAGGACGTGGACGAGGTGATAGAAATCTGCCGTAAGTACGGTCTCGAAGCGTCGGTCGTCGGCAGGGTTACTGACGACGGCTACCTTACGGTCAAGGACGGTGACGACGTTATCGCCCGAGTTCCCGCAAAGTTTCTGGCCGATGGTGCTCCCGAAGTCGAGTGGGAGGAGAAGCCTTATTCGTACCCCGAGAACGTGGACGTGCCGGAACCGGACCCCGAAGATCTAGTGCGCTCAGTCTTGAGTTCTCCAAACGTTTCGCCGGCGCTTCGTGAGTGGGTTTACCGACAATATGACTATGAGGTGCAAGGACGTACTGTCGTGAAACCGGGTCACGATGCTGCCGTGATGTGGCTGCAGCACGAAGGCCTAGAAGACGTGGCCTTAGCCCTAACGACCGATTCGAATCCACGGCACGTGCTCATCGATCCGAAAACAGGCACGGAAGGGTGCGTCGCCGAAGCGTTGCGTAACCTAGCTACCGTCGGAGCGGAGCCGCTCTGCCTGGTTGACTGCTTGAACTTCGGAAGCCCGGAAAACCCGCGAGTCTATTACCAGCTTCGCCGATCGATCGAAGGGCTCGGAGAAGCAGCCCGCGAGTTCGAGGTTCCTGTAGTCGGAGGAAACGTGAGCCTGTACAACGAGCACGAAGTCGACGGCCCGGTAAATCCCACGCCCGTGATAGGCGCCGTGGGAGTGATCCGGGGATTGGACCATCTAGAAGACTTCCCTCGAGAGCCCGAAGAAGGCGAAGCGGTGATAGTCTTAGGGGAGACTCGGGAGGAACTCGGCGGGTCCCTGTATCTCATCGAGTACCATGGTATCAAAGGTGGCAAGGTACCACGCGTGAGATACGACGGGGAGCGAGCCCTACACGACCTGCTCCGCCGCATCGCGAGGCAGAATATGATTTCTTCGGTCACCGACGTGTCCACTGGAGGACTTCTAGCAGCCGTGGCTGAGCTACTGGGATCCGTAGGAGCTTCCCTGGACCTATCCGAAGTCCCGAACTCCGTGTCACGGTGGGATTTCCTACTGTTGTCCGAGAGTCACGGTCGGGCTATCGTGACTACGGACCGACCCGACGACGTGTTGGGAGCCGCTGAAGAGGCCGGTATACCGGCTCAAGTGGTAGGGAAGGTCACTGGAGATGGTATCCTGCGGATTTCGGTGGGATCCGTGGACGTATCACTGGATCGAGAGGAGCTGGAAAAGCTGTGGAGGTCCCCGTTGCACTACCTGGAATAGGGGGTGCTACGACTGTCTGAGTTCCTAGTGTTCATCGATCATCCATCCAAGAAGGAGGTACCTAACTCCGAAGTAGAGGTGGCGAGAAGGCGCGTTGAACAATTGGGTGGAAAGATCGTCTGGTCAATCTCTGGAAGTGTACGGAAGTACCATCCCGACGTGCGATACGTCGAGAGCCTACGTAAGGAGGGGTACGAGCTGGCCCTTCACCTCAGCCCAGGTTACATCGGCCTCCACCGTACATCTCTCGCCACCGGAGTTCCGGAGAGTAAGATTAAGGAGGCCGTGTACGACGCGTTGCGCATCGTCGACGGTGCTAAGTACCTGACGGCCTGTGGCCCTCTCCACACGGCACTCTTCCGTGGAAAGGTGCCTAGGAAGGGCTGGAAGGAAGATCTCGGCCCTGAGTTGCATCCCTCGGTCGTTCACGGTCTCGGTAAGGCTGCGGCGGAGACGGATTTGCACTTGCTCGTGGGGGTGCGTTCCCCGGAGTGGATTAAGGGCATCCTCGACGAGTTGGGAGTGAAGTGTATCGAGGGTATCGGGATTGATCATTACACGATCGACGACGAAAGGCCCGAAGAGGCAGCAAAAATGGTTGCTGAAGGTGAGTGCTCAGCAGTTATAGTCCATCCGCGTAAGGACACGTTCCGTCGATTACACAAATTTATTACGTGCTTGAAGCGCATCCAGTAAGGGGGTGGGGGGTCCAAACGTGTATGCCGATCTGGGTGAAGAGGATCTGGAGGTCCTCAGAGACGTAACTTTATCGCTCCTAGACAGTGAGAAAGGGGTGGATCCTGAAGTCGCGAAGAGAACCGTGGATGTGATACTCAAGCGTGAGGCCATCGACGAAGAGATAGCTGAGGAGCTGGGCGTTGACCCGAGAGAAGTTCGGAAGGTACTTTACAAGCTCCATGAACGCGGCGTTGCGACGTTCAAAAAGGAGCGTCGAGAAGAGTACCGATACCCCGTCTACTCATGGCGGCTCAACCTTCGAGAAGTCCTCAGGATGTGCCTCGAGGAGCGTCGACGGGAGCTCGAAGAGGTTGAGCGTGCACTCAGTAACGACATGTCTCATCCCGTATTCCACTGTGGAAACGATGATTGCCCTAGAATGTCGTTTGAGGAGGCTATGGAACACGAGTTCCGATGCCCTAAGTGCGGTGAATTGCTGGAAGAGGTAGATCTCACCGAGGAGAGGCGCGAGCTGGAACGGCTAGCGGAGGAACTAAAAGTAGAGATCCGAAGGCTGGAGGAGCTCAGGGAACGGCTCGGTTGAGGGATCCTATCAGAGACCTAGAGCGAGTAGGTTGTCCCAAGCACGTTATCGAGCACTGTAAGGCCGTCTGTCGCTTGGCTGAAGAGATGGCTGAAAGATGCGAAGAGGACGCAGATCTGAGCCTCGTACGCACCGGGGCATTATTACACGACATCGGTAGAGCCCGTACTCATGGCATAGATCATGCGGTCGTGGGTGCGAACATAGTCAGTGAATTCGGTTACCCAAAGGAGGTCGTCCGGATCGTCGAGAGGCACATCGGAGCCGGTATTCCCAAGGAAGAAGCCAAGAAGCTGGGTTTGCCGCCGAAGGATTACGTTCCCGAGACCCTCGAAGAGAAGATCGTGGCGCATGCCGATAACTTGACGTTCGGAACGGAGCACGTTCCGATCAAGGTAGTCGTTCGCAAGTTCTCTGAACGATTAGGAGGAGATTCTCCGGCCGTTAAGCGCTTGATCGAGCTTCATAACGAGTTGGTCGATCTGAACGCTATACCTCCCGAATTAACCCGGTGGTGATCGTGTGTCCGTTGTGGATGTGACTATACTGGAAAAGTTGTATCGGAACAGCGGTGCCGAGGAGTCACTCCGTACCCAGGTTCAAAACGTTATATCTGAGTTCGACGCCGAACTTGAGGAGATCAGGAAAAATTTCAGGGCTTGGGCAGTGCTACGCATTCGAGGCCCTGAGGTGGAAGAAGCTGTAGAAGAAATCGTGGAAGAGTTCGACACTGTAAGATCGTTGTTTGACGTTTCCCCGGGCGACATCATCTATGGTCGGATCGTGGACTTGTATCGCGTCGGCTACGGTGTCTACGTAGACATCGGAGTAGTAGGTCCCGAAGTCGTGGACGCGCTAGTACCACTCTACAGACTCCGTGAGCAACTCCTGGACGGTGAGAAGGCGTCGATACGTGACATCGGTAGGAGTTTCGGTTTCGTCGAGAATATGCCTCTAGAGGTGGAGATCGTCGAGGTGAACGAGGAACGTGGTGAGATCGAAGCGAAACTCACCGATGAGCAGGTTGAATACCTTCTCGAGATGGCGGCAGATCATTACGATAGAATGATCGTGGCCGGTGTCACGCGGAAACGCCTTCAGAGGATATTGAACCGCGCCGGCTTCGGGCGACGCGTCATCCGGATCGAAAGATGGGGGCTTCTGGAGAGCGAAGTGGTGTTCGATGAAGGCGTCGACGCTCCCGGCGTCCTCGCCAAAGTAGGACCGTACCTGCGAGGCTGTGAAGTGGAGCTCATATACGATGACAAGTTCTTGGAGCGGATAGGTTTCATCCCTAGTCCTGAAGGTCCGATCCTCGAATGATGTTCAGTCACAGATTCCTTCCCAGAGATCCATGATCGGTTCTATTTCGATCGCCAACACTCCGAACATTTTCTCCTTCCCACTCGAATAAAAGCGCCGGTATATATCTACACCTTCCTCGATGGAGTCCACGTTCGGAAGGACGTTTTCGAGCCCCTCTTCTCTCAACATCTCTTCGAATGAGTCGTACTCTCTTACGTCTATTACCTTTACGAGAAGCCTGCGGTTGAAGAGTATCTTATCTCCGGGCTTTATCCTGGCACGTTTGTCGTCCTTCACACGCCCTTCTACGGTCTTTTTACCCTCTTTGATGAGGTTCAAGTACTCCTCCTCTAACCCCATGTGGTGGACTCGTAGCCGCCTACCCTCTCGGCGCGCTTGTTCCAGCTTCATGGGATCCTCCCCCTCGAAGAGTATGGTCCCGAGGATAACGCCCGAAACACCTGGGGTACCCAAAGCCAGCTTCACGTGCTCCGGATGCCCGACGCCCCCTCCGATCAAGACCGTAGAATACATCCCGACGGACGCCGCGGCTTCGTATGGCGGTCCCTCCTTCGAACCGATTGCACCGACGTCAATCACGAGCACGCCCGGATCGCGTCTGTACACTATATCCACCACGGCGTTCAAGAAGTCGCCCACGCCGTCCCAGTTGCCGAGGATCTCAGAGCCGTTCAAGTCCAGCCCTGCCACGGCACTCTCGTCTTCCTCTAGATCCTCGATGTACTCGCTCTTATCATCATAGCATTCCGTGGGGATCACCCTGTGGGCGTGACTCGGAAGGTCGGGTTCACATGCTCCCACGTCCACGAAGATAGGCTTCTCTAACGATTCAAGGACATCCGAGATATCCGCAGGCTTACCGCGCAAAATGGCGTCCAAGTCCGCAACGTAGACGAAGTCCAAGTCATAACGTTCCACTAAAAGCGTCGCTAATTCGTGCGGGTCGTCCGGTAGATCGTAACGTTGAGAGATCGGTATGTACTCCCTGACGTTGGGACTCCGACGAACGACGACTTTACCCCCCTCAATGTCCAATGCGACACCGAGGCCCAAGTGCTTCTCCTCGGCTTCCAGTAGGTCCCACGCGGCTGCCTTGTACAGTTGGAGTGCCCTCACCTCGAGGTGTTCGGCCCTACCCTCCAACACCCGAGTTAAGTTCCGGAGTGGGCCGATGTGGTCGCCTCTTCTCGCCGTCGCGGCCCCCGCCAATGCTTCGGGATCGATTCCGGTGGTCCTCCTGAGCGCATGTCGTAGCGTTTCGATCGCACCGCGTACAAAGATGCTAGTAGAGGCTTCGTCCCATTTCCTCTTGAGTGACGCTATCCTGGCGTCCGACACCCGTCGCAGCAGCGGTCTCAGCTCCCTTATCAACGTGGGTTCCCCGGTGTAGCTTTTATCACTAAGATCTTAGGGAACTTCGAGGGTTCGTCCGGTTGAGGGCGGCACTCGCGCTTGAGGATGGGACGATAGTACATGGCGAACTTTTCGGGAGTCCGCACGAGGCCGAAGGGGAAGTCGTGTTTAACACTTCTCACACCGGCTTCCAGGAAGCTCTAACAGATCCGTCCTACCGCGGACAGATCCTGATCATGACGTTCCCGATGCAAGGTAACTACGGGATCTTACCGGAGGTCGGCGAGTCCGATCGGGTGCAAGTGGAGGGCTTCGTCGTGCGATACCTTCACGATGGTCCTACCCATCCGCGTGCCGAAATCACATTGGACGAATTCCTCCAGGACCACGGCGTTCCTGGGATCTCGGGCGTCGACACGCGGATGCTTACGAGGAAAATCCGGATAGAAGGCGCCATGAGAGGGGTTCTGGTACCTTACGAACAAGGAGACCGACCTTCTGACGAAGAACTACTGGAGCGAGTGCGAGAAGTCCCCCATATCTCGGAGATGGACCTGGTACCGCAGGTCTCGACCCGTAAGAAATACCGGTTCTCCGACGGGAAACCGGAGATCGTGGTCATAGATTGTGGAGTGAAGAGGAGCATATTGCGTGAGCTGGCCAAACGCGGCGCCGGCGTTACCGTAGTCCCATACAACACCCAGGCCCAGGAAATAATGGACGCCGATCCCGACGGTGTCGTAATATCAAATGGGCCGGGTGACCCCAAACGCGTCAGGGAGACCGTGGAAACCGTCCGTGAACTGATAGGTCAAGTTCCATTGATGGGTATATGCCTAGGCAATCAAATCCTCGGACTCGCAGAGGGGGGCGACACTTTCAAGCTGAAGTTCGGGCACCGTGGAGCGAACCAGCCAGTCAAGGATCTCGATAAAGGTAGAGTTTACATCACTTCCCAAAACCATGGATTCGCACTGGATTCGGACAGTCTCAGAGACACACCACTGAGAATCCGCTGGGTTAACGTCAACGACGGTACAGTCGAAGGCGTCGTTCATACGGACGCTCCGGCGTTTTCCGTGCAATTCCACCCAGAGGCAGGTCCTGGCCCTTGGGATACTAAGTGGGTGTTCGACGAGTTCCTAGCCATGTGTCGAGAACACTGACATCCGGGGAACCACAGTTGGACCGCATCGCCGTACTGATACCAGCTAAGCACGAATCAGCGGAAGCCGTGGAGAAACCTCTCCGTTCCGTCTTATCACAGAAGGGCGTCGAAATCGAGAAGATTGTAATTGCTGCCGGGACGGAAGATGATCACAGACGGTTCTCGCGGCGGTTCGCCGACGACGACATCGTGGAAGTAGTGAAGGCGGGAGGCAACGTCAAGGGTGAGACGGTCAACAACGCTCTGAAACGCGTGAGCGTCCGCGCCGACTACGTATTCCTCATCGACGCCGGGGACGAGCTCAGTTCCGACCGCTACATCCGTGAACTGCTCGAGGAGGATGCTACCCTAGCCTTCGGTAGAATCCGATACCGTGGGAGGAACCTGACAGGATTGATGGTGGGGCTTCAGTTCGACGTCGTCAGTTCTGGAATATCGTTCTGGGGGAACGTCGTCGGGTCGGCCCCAGTTTTCACCACAGGCACTCTGTTCAAGGCGACGTTTCTCCTCGAAGAAGGGCTCCCCGAAAATCTCGCTGAGGACGTAACACTCGGTTTGACCCATACTTGGCGTAAGGTCGGGTTCGTATATCGGGCTGATTTAGAGGTGTGGATGGATGACCCGGCCGGCCTGAAGGAGAACTTCTTCCAGCAGTCACGTTGGTGGGCGGGAATGTACCAAGCTTGCGCAGAGGCACTCCGATCTCGGAATCTTCCCGGGATAGGGTTCGCAGTCTTCGTCCTGGGATCGTTTTTGGCGTCGTTCCTCACCACTTATGTTCTCCCGCTGATGTATCCATGGACGATATTGATTTCCATCACCGGTCGCGTGATTTACTCTGTCCTTGCCGCACTAGAATGTTCAGATCGTAGGGGGCCACTCTGGGCTCTCGCCGTTATTCCTTGCCAGTTTATGTGGACGTTCTTCGTCGAATGGGCCGCCGTGTACGGCCTAGTCTGGCTTGCGATCCGTGGTAACGTTTGGTACAGTCCCACTCGCGCTTCGGAGGGGGACGATCATGATTGATCGTCATGACGGTATTCGCGCATCCAGACGACATGGAAGTTCACTGTGGCGGGACTGTGCGTAAGCTTTCCTCAGCGGGGCACAGAGTCATTGAAGTCATAATGAGTAAGGGAAACAACGGTGGCGACGAGGAAGTCCGGGAGCGTGAGGCTCTCGAGGGTGCTAGATGTCTCGGTGTCGACCGGGTCGAATTCCTAAACCATGAAGACGGTAGGATCTCCGTCGATCCCGAGAGTATCGACGCCGTCCGGGGACTGATCTCGAAGTTCGAGCCGAACGTTGTATTCACACACTCACCCAACGACACGCACCAAGACCATCGCCGCACGTTCCGAATAGTAACGTCTGCCGTCAGCAAGTTCCCAGAGGTGACCGTGCTAATGGGAGAAGGACCTTCCACGGTGGGGTTTCAACCAGTGGTTTACGTCGACGTCACCGACGTGCTAGAGAAGAAGCTGGAAGCCGTTAGGGTGCATCGCTCTCAGGTTGAACGTGGGGCGATCAGTGAAGAAATGGTTTTGAAGACGGCGGAGTTCCGTGGGATGGAGATGGGTGTTAGATACGCGGAAGCCTTCGAGGCCTTCCGGATCAGCGGTTCACTGCTCCTCGGCTAGGTCCCTTTCCCGGACCGGCCCTTCTGGCTTATCTTCCTCGAACACTTGCGCTTCGAACACGTAGATTTCGCAATCCGAAGAACACCACCAGTCCGGTGGTAAGCCCGCCTTGAGACAGGCATGAGACAGGAACTCTATTTCGTCCCAACCTTCTTCCACGGGTACCTGCGGCAGCAAGAGCCCCGATCGGGCTCCGCGGCGCACTATAACGCCGTGCCTTCCGATCTCGATCTTCTCGACGTACTCCTTCGGGTTATCAACCTCAAGCTTCTTAGGCGGTGTTAACACGCTGACTTCTACCCTAATCTTCTCCATCTCCGAAAGGTCGCGCATAGGCGGGAACCTCGGGTCCCCAGTGGCTGCGCTGATCGCGGCCTCTACGGTAGCTTCCACGAGCGGCTTGATAGGCTCCGGGAACCCGATACAGCCTCTCAGCTCGTCGCTCGGGTACTTCTTAAGTGTGACGAAGACTCCACGCTTTTCCTCGAGTCGTTGAGTTAGAGGCTTTTCCTCGATCTTTTTGCCTGACTCAAGGTAATGGACGATCGCTTTCCGCGCGAGGCGGACAAGGAATTCTCCCTCCTCCACTGTCAATTTTTCACCCACGTGGATGCCCCCTTTGAGGATCCGACACTCGGCGTAGTACTTCCTTGACTCGATCGATAGTCTCCTCCATATCTCGCCAATGCCCGCCGACCCAGTACTTACGCCTACACTTGGGGCATTCCCACGTCACTTCGAATGGTCCTGGATTATCCACCGCCGTCCGTCGCACCCGTACGTTGCACTCGGGACATCGTGATTCATCCGGGTCTAGGAAGGCCTCGTCTCCCAAGAACTCTAACGTCTCGGCTATTTGTTCCGGTATACTATTGGCGGTGATTAGAACGGCCTGAGTCCTTCGGGCTAGCTGTCGGTCTCTCGTGATCAATATGGCCCCGTGTTCTCGGCAGAATTCTAGCAGCACTTCGTCTTCGTCCTCGACCTTCGTAGGATCGACTACCTCATGGGCGGCTATCGTAGGATAACCTAAGAGTCTCAGCCATCTACACAGTCGTAGAAGCATGTGATCGGTGAGGAGGAGCGAGGGGAGAGGTCACCCCGCGAGGTGCTGATATTCCTCCTTCAGTTTCTCGTACTCCTCCAGCTTCTCCTTGGAGACGGAAGGTGGCACTTTCTCAACGGCTTTCTCGAAATGTCTCCGCTCCACCCGAAGCTCCTCAAGTAGTGCTTCCTTTCTGGCTTCGAGCTCTTCCTCGGTCTCTGACTCATTCTCAATCCTCTCCAGCTCATCGAGTACCTCGCGAAGCGCCAACATCGCCGCCTCCATACAGACAGCTTCGATATCGGCGCCGGTGTACTTCGCGTTCTCTTCACGTTCTCTCCTCCGAAGTACCTCGACGATGTCGTCGATAGTTAGATCTTCCGCCAGTGGCATGTCTCGGGTGTGGATCTTCACGATTTCCTTCATCGCCTCCTCGTCCGGCGGTGGCACGTATACTACCCTGTCGAAGCGGCCTGGCCTTAATAGCGCATCGTCGATGATGTCCGGACGGTTCGTCGCCGCGATCACGAAGACGTCCTCGGTAGCTTCGATACCGTCCATCTCCGTCAGCAGCTGGTTGACGATACGCTCGGTGACGCGTGAACCTCCTGCCTCGATACCGCGCTTGGGGGCGATCGCGTCGATCTCGTCGAAGAATATCACACACGGGGCAGTCTGTCGGGCTTTCTGGAAAATCTCCCTGATCCTTTTCTCCGAGTTGTGCAGCAGGACTCCTTGGCCTCCGACGAAGTTGTGGCCCAGCTTCACCTCTACAACGTCGTACACGTACTCATCGTCACGGTCCAGCGGCACGATCTCCTTGATCTTGTCGAAGTACAGGTGCCCGAGCTCCGCCTTTATGAGACCACCGTTCGCGGCGACACGATCTGAAATGTACTCGACCTCGACGTGAGCGTAGTGGCTTCCGACGAGCTCCGTCGGGATGTCGGAATGTCCCCTCGTCCACTTCTCCTTCGCTAGGAACTCCATGATCCGCTCGTTCTTTTCGGACTGCGCGAACCCGACCTTCTCCACGAACGTGCGGATGTGCTCCGACTTGGTGATCATGATGCGGTGCTCAGTGCTTCCTTTCGCGTCGTCGCACTCGTACCTGCGCGCTACGATGCCTAGGATCTGCAGCGCGATGAGAAGCTCATCGGCCAGATGCTTGCTCACTGCGGTCGTTTCGATGATTGCAGACCGACCGTGCTGCTTCACCGAAAACGATCCGTTGCCGGTGTAATACCCGCGTAATACGGCGTTGAGCAGCTCAGGCTTCAGCGACAGGAGTGGTCCGAGTCGCTTCTCCCGAGCCTTAGTACCCAGCTTCTCGCACAGTCGCCTAAGCTCCCGACTCTTAACCCAATAGCTGTAATCACTCTCATGGTACCGGCCTTCCCAGCCCCTCTCTCGCACTATCCGGTCAATCTCCTCGATCACTTCCGGGTCTTCACTATGTATCCTGACGGCGTCCTTTTGGTTCGTCAGGCTACCTTCCGCCACGTACAGGCCTAGCAGGAATGCCAAGTCCTCGTCGATCTTGACTCCGTCAATCTCGTCCGAGTTGCCGGCTGGAAGCCTCGCTGGCAGGACGATCCAGTCTCCCTCCGACAGTTCCGAGGTCGGCACGTCCACGATCTTGCCGTCACGGACCGTGAAGACGGAGTGATCTTCGGTGACAATGACCTCACGACCCGTGCGCGTGATGATCTTCACGAGACCGGTTCGGCGGCGGTGCCGGGCGATCCGGTCCACCTTCGACCAGACGATACCATCGTCCGTCAGCGCGGCGACTTCGATGTCCCGATTCTCCTCCCACAGCTCGTAGAGCTCCTCGATGGGTACTAGCCTAGCTTCCCCGTCGACCTTCGCCCAGACGACCTCGTCGCCCGGGATTGACTCGCCTACCCATTTACTGAGAACTTCAGGTCCTCTGACGGCGATGAAGTTGGCATCCGACTCGTTCGCTACGGCTTTGGCGAGTAGGGTCTTACCGGTACCGGGCGGGCCGTAAAGCAGTATACCCTTAGGAGGCCTCGTACCGAGTTTCTCGTATGCTTCCGGGTACTTAAGCGGGTATTCGACAGCCTCCTTCAGCTCCTGCTTGACGTCCTCGAGCCCTCCGATGTCGTCCCACGATACGTCCGGCACCTCGACGATGACTTCGCGCAGCGCCGAGGGTTCGATTTCCTTCAGCGCCTCCATGAAGTCGCGCATGGTGACCTTTAACTCCTCTCGGATTTCGGGTATCTCCCCGGCTTCGAGCACCTTTTCTAGCGCGTCGGTGTACTCGACGTCTTTTTCCTCCTCTTCCTCGACTTCCCTTAGAACGCGGCGGAGCGCACGCTTTTTCTCTTCCGGAATCCTCGCGCGATCCAGACCCTTCTCCAGTACCTCCATGAGCTCTTCGTCCGACAGTTCCGAGACCCTAACAGCTACTTCTCTCTCTTCCTTTCCACCCTCTTCGGCCAGCTTGGCGCCGATCTTCCGAATCGCCCTGCGCAGAGCCTTCAGTCCAGCGCTCTTACATAGGGCCTCGAGATCCGCACCTGTGAAGCCGTGGGTGAGTTCTGCCAGCTTGTCCAGGTCGACGTCGTCGGCCAGCGGCATGTCGCGAGTGTGAATTCGGAGTATCTCCTTCCTGCCTTCCTTATCCGGAACTCCGATTTCGATTTCTTTGTCGAACCGCCCTGGCCTTCGAAGTGCGGGATCGATATCGTCCGGGAGGTTCGTCGAGGCCAGCACGACCACACGCTCGTCTTCGGACAGTCCGTCCATGAGGGTGAGCAGCTGTGCGACGACCCGCCGTTCGACCTCGCCGGTCTCCTCACGCTTGGGGGCGATCGCGTCGATCTCGTCGATGTAGATTATCGCCGGGGCGTTCTTACGGGCTTCCTCGAAGACTTCACGGATTCTCGCTTCACTCTCGCCGTAATATTTGCTCATGATCTCCGGCCCGTTGATAGAGTAGAACTTCGCCCCGCATTCGTTCGCTACGGCTTTGGCGAGTAGGGTCTTACCGGTACCGGGCGGGCCGTAGAGTAGCACGCCTTTCGGCGGCTTGATCCCCAATTCTTTGAGAAGTTCCGGTCGCTTTAGTGGGAGTTCGACGTACTCCCTGATGAGCTCGATTTCCCGGTCCAGTCCTCCGATGTCGTCATATGTCACGTCCGGGATTTCCGCAGCTTTCGCGAGGTCCTCCGAGTACGGTTTGACCTCGATCTCAGTTTCGGGACCGATCACGGTGGCATCTTCGGGCTCGATCCCGACGACGAGCAGGCTGTCTGGGAACTTGATCAACACGTGTCCCGCTATTGTCTTGCCTTGAACCTCCAGCGGGATCACGTCCCGGTGCGTCGCGGGAATCGGCGCCTGCTGAGCACGTGACCGTAAGTAACGCTTAATCTGCTCCAAAATGTCCTGCTCATGTTCCCGTGTCAGTTCCTCTTCGACTTCCTCTTTGAGTCCGACTTGGACCGGAACTACTACACGTTCCGTGGGCATCAGTTCGACGCGCTTGGCGACCCTCTCTTCGGCCCGATCTACCTCGACTGGCTCGCCTACAGAGGCTCCGGCGTTCTGCCGCTCATATTTGTCCATCCTCACTATCCCTTTACCGACATCTTCCTTCTTAGCCGGTAGGACGCGTGCTACCGTGGTCTTCGACCCGGTGATTTTGACGAGATCTCCTTCTGAGACTCCAACACGATCCCGAGAGGCTTTGTCCATACGTACCGTGCGCTTACCCACGTCCTCAGGATAGGCTTTTTCTACTCGGAGCTTGATCGGCAACTCCGACACCCCAACACGATACGTTCCTCCGATTCGAACAGTGAACCGTCGTATAAACTATCGTCTATCGGATAGAGAGTGCCGTATCTCCTTGGGGGAGGGGACCCTTTGCGGTCTTGCTTTCCCGATGTTCAAAGTTCCGACCCTCAGATCCCGGCTCACCTAACCCGGGTCGGGATCAGCGGGATAAAGAAGCTCGTAAAAATACCGCGTCGCGGAAAGCGTCCCATTGTACTCGTGTCCACGTTCAACCTGTTCGTGGATCTCCCCGCTCACCAGAAAGGAATACATATGTCACGCAGTCACGAAGTGCTACAGGAGGTTCTCGAAGAGCTTGAGATGTCGATCGAGGAGAGTGATGTCGTCATTGAAGACCTATGCTCGCGGATATCCCGAAGACTCCTGGAACGTCATGATTACGCGACGCGATCTGAGGTTTATATGACCGGCGAACTGATACTTTCCCGGCGAACTCCAGTAACGAGACTCCCGACTCAAGAACCTTACAAAATCATCGGTCGTGCGGTATCCAAGAGGACCGATAACGGCATCAAGACTAGAAAGATGGTCGGAGCCGAGGTAATCGGACTGACAGCGTGTCCGTGTGCCCTTGAAATGATGCGCGAGCACGGTAAAAAACGCGTGAAACGCAGGTTGATGGAGGAACTCGATTTGGAGAAGGAAGAGGCGGAAGCACTCGCCAAGAAGATAGTGCACGAGGACGTGCATCCTATGACCCATAACCAGCGAGGAGTTGGGACTATACTCATCGAAGTGTCTGACGTGCACAGGGTGAGCATCAACGACATCATCGAAATAATAGAAGAGTCCATGAGCGCTCCGACTTACGAGCTACTGAAAAGGCCCGACGAGCTTAAGGTCACGTGCTCCGCGTGTGAGAACCCGAAATTCGTCGAGGATTGCGTCCGCGAGATGATTAAGCGAATTGTCGAACGGTTCGATTACCTTCCCGACGATGCTGTAGTTATAGTCCGCCAGATAAACAAGGAGTCCATCCACAAACACGACGCGTTCGCGGAACGTGTTACTACCATGGGAGAGCTAAGGAAAGAACTGGGGAGTTAATCGTGCCCGGCACTCCAATCCACATTCATCGACTCGCTAAGAGGATCATGACGGAACTTGACGCTTTCGAGGGCTCGCGGCCACTATTGGATGACGTAGACGTCCTCATAGTCCGCGGTATGAGTAGGGGTGAGGATTGGGACCTCGACGACTTGCAGGGATACCTGGAGAGCGTCCTTGAGCGATGCGACGTCGAGGTGGTCGACCAGGAATCTCCGAAGGGTAAGGAGCTGATAGAAGAACTGGGGAGGTTCGTAGCAGAGCGCATTCAGGCCCAATACGCTGACGAAGAGCCCGTTCCCGTGCGTCCCGTGGAAAACCCATTAGAGGCCGTCGACGCCTTCACTCAGGGTGAAATTTTCCTCGATCCGCTGGGCTTCGAACGTCTTAAACGCGACCTCGAAGCTCTGGGTTGTGCCGTCGCCTACACCTTCGGCCGAGCCTCGGATGACTTGGTGGTCTTCCTAGCCGCCTGGGCGGACCGGAGTGGCATCGGACCTAAGTCGGTGGAGCTACTGGTCGCCAACTTGAAGGGGTAGTCCCGCGTTGATAGAAACGGAACACGTAGCGGTGGTCAAAATCGGTGGTCGAGAACTCGACGAAATCTTGGAGGAGGCCGGTACCGGAACACCGGTGTACGTCTACGACGCAGATGCTGCTGTAGAGGCTGCCCGTGAATACCAGGAGGCGTTTTCTTGGTTCCCGGATCGCGTGTACGTATGCTACGCGATGAAAGCTAACTTCAATCCATATCTCGTCGAGCACATTATAAACGAGACTCGAGCTTCAGACGTGGTGTCACTGTGGGAGATGAAAATCGCGGTCAATTTAGGAGCAGAGACGGTGGTAGTCAACGGCAACGCGAAGTCTTCTGATGAGATCCGTGCGGCTGTGGAGCGCTCATGGGTGATCAACGTCGACTCTTTCGAGGAGTTCCAACGTATCGAAAAAATCGCGAGGCGTGAGGGTGAAAAGGCCTTAGTGGCGCTCAGGGTCAACCCGAAGGTGAGTCCCGACACTCACCCTCACATCGCCACCGCGGTCGAAGGGTCGAAGTTCGGTGTCGAGCTGGAAATCGCCGAGAGAGTCTGCAGGCGAATGATCGAATCGAAGTGGGTCGAGTTCCTTGGGCTTCACTACCATATAGGCTCCCAAATCACCGATTTGGGTCCGTTTTCAGAGGCGTTGAGATCCGTCCGAACGTTTCTAGAGGACACCGGACTGATCGAGGAAATTTCGTACCTAAACATCGGCGGTGGGCTCGGGATTCGGTACCGCCGAGGTGAAGAGGTACCGTCCCCTCACGATTTGGCGGAGGAACTCAAGAAGGACCTGAAGGAGCTTCACTCCGAGTCGTCGGGGTTCAACCTGTACCTTGAGCCCGGTCGGAGTATAGTGGGGGAAGCTGGGATTCTGGTCACAAGCGTCAGACAAGTCAAACGGGGACGCCGAAAGTGGGTCTTCGTTGACGCCGGTATAAACGCCCTGATACGACCTGCTCTCTACGATGCTTATCATGAAGTCGTCGTTCACGGTTGCGATTACTCGGCTACTGAGAATGCCTCCGTGGCCGGTCCGCTGTGCGAGAGTGGGGATGTGCTAGCCGAAGACCGGGAGCTTCCCGTCGATATTTCGGAAGGCGACCTCGTGGTGTTCCTGTCCGCCGGTGCCTACTGCGAATCTATGGCCAGTAACTATAACTGCTACCCGATCCCGGGCTCAGTTGTCGTACGGAACGGTGAAATTACCGGAGTCCGAAGGGTTCAGGACTATGGAGCGTTCTCGAAAACATGGTGGTGACCTTCGGAAGCGCGTACTCCGCACACTAACGGAGAAGGGTCCGCTCTCCCGCCGTGAACTCATGGACGAGGTGAGCGGTAATCGGGGTCTCATCAGCAAGACAGTCAACGACCTCCGTGACGAGGGGCTTATCGAACCGACTCATCGCGGGTTTGTCCTCACCGAGGAGGGGTTCTTGGAGCTGGTACGACCGAGCACCGACTACGAGTACAGTAACAAACCTGTTCGATTGTCCACGGACGGTCCGGAAGTCGAGGCGTTCCTCCGCGTGATCACGGGTCGGTCCAAAACCCGGACTGGGAGCATAGTGGCGACGACTAGATGCGATATGAAATGTAAATTCTGCTACTATAACCTAGTGCGGGATCATGTCGAGCTGACACCCGAAAAGATCCTCCGCGAGGCGGAAAAGCGAGTTGAAGCGGGGAACCGAGAAGTAGTAATTCAGGGAGCTTCCCCTCACACGCTCGGTACGGATCTCGTGGAGGCTGTGGAGCTCGTCAAGCTGGAACTAGGAGTCGACGTGGGTGTCGGAACGGGTCCTCTCATACCACTCGATCTATTGGAAGATCTCCAGCGCGCCGGCCTGGACTATCTGAAACTCAGCTTCTCGGGCCGCACACCGGAGGAGTGGGAGGCGATCACTGGGCGTCGTCGCGGATTTAAGGAGTTTTGGCGTGTCGTGCGATGGTGTCACGAACACGAGCTCGAGGTGACCTTCGTGGGTGGAGTTGTCGGGCTACCCGGTGTCCCTCCTGAAGCCGACGCGGAACGAATCCTGTCGATTTTCTCCCTTAACCCTAGAAAGAGGATCGTCCAATTCAACCCTGCTCAAGATCCGGCCCGTGGGCCCCTCTCGTCACCGGATAAGTTGGAATTTATATACAGGACAGTGCGATCGAAACTTCCTGAAGACGTGTTGGTGAAGAGTTGCTGTATCTCCCCAATGACGTGGTCATTACTGTATGATATTCGAAAATACTTGGACAAAGTGGTGTGTATGCTCGGAATAGAATGTCGGGAGTACGACAGCTGCCCCTTCACCGGCCGCGTGCTGGAGCAGCGGATCATGAACGAACTCTACGAGAGGGGGTCCGTGAGTACCGAAGAACTCGCCCGTAGACTCCGGATCGCTCGTAGCAGACTCAAACGTCGACTCGAGTCGATGGAATCCAGGGGACTTATTCGTCGGACTGAGAGAGGCTGGACGATCGCTCGGAGAACCTTTTGAGCTCTTCCCGAGGATTGTTTGTTCTAGGAGAACCTTGGAGTCCATGCGCGCGCAGGATTTCCTTGACCGTGTGCTTGTCGGGTCTTATCTCAACCACCTCGAATCCCGCGAGCTCCAAGATTTTCCGGGTCTCGGCGTAGTATTTCTTGTCGGTGGCCAGCATGGCGATGATAGGAATCTTCAGAGCCCGTGTTAAACACCACGTAACCATTGTTACCGAGAACGCCACGAATTCATCGATTAGGGGAAGTCGTCGGACTTCGCCATCGATCACCGCGTCGCCTACTACTGCGGCATCGGCGGAGATCAGCCTCCTAGGACCCACCACACGTAGAGTGTTGACGAAAGTTTTAAGTATGGAAACGGGCAGGTTTCTACTGAAAGTCAACACCACCGGGACTGGCCTCTCGCAGGCCGCCATCGCCGTCGTGGATTTCCCACTTCCAGGCTCTCCTACGAGCACGACATTTCGCCCTTCCCTTACGAGCCGCCGTACTAGCTGGATATACCTAGTTTCCACGACTTCGTTCGGCTGCCCGGACCACGGCTCCGTCCGGAAGGTTTCCGAATGATCTTTATCGGCATTGACTTCCTCAACGACTGCATCCAATAGGGTGGGGAGTACCTTCATCATGTACGCGAACATTGAACCTCTACTCTCGGCGTTATCACGTGAATTCAACGTCAACTTCGACGTGATCCCCGTAGTTGAAGATCGGAGCACTATCCGAGTCTCCTTGCCCGATGAAACTATCGAAGTTTGCGTCAAAAGACCTTTCATGTCACCCTTCCTTAAATCACTAGCCCACTTGGCTAAAATCGCCGATGATGAACTCTCCGGCCTCGAGAGGTTCGAGGTGGTTGAAGGAGACGACAACAGTTTAGACCTTAGATTTGTTGGCACTTCCGGAGCAGTCGATGTGAAGATGATCGCAGAGACCGCGATCCCGACACAGTTTATCGCTCAGCTGATGCGATCTGGGATCAGAAAGTTCCGAGTGACGCATAAGACGTTTATGACGAGGAAAATGGACGACGAAATGGCTGTGATAAGTTTCGTGGATGACCGCCATTATGACACGTACAAGGAATATATTGAAAAATTGAAAGAACTCGAAGTCAGTTGCGCGGTAGGTTGGGTCAATTCATTGGGCTGCGAGGCGTTCTTTCCAAAGAGTGTTGAGTCCATTTTGGAAAATTGGCATAGCGTAGAAGCGGCGTCACAGATGATTCACGCTGGCGTGACTGAGGTCGTGTTGCTTGAACATAACTACTCGAAGTACCTATTCCGCGAGTTCCATACAAAGTTCCGTCGTAGTTGGGAAAAGGAAGGTATCTCGTACCGAGCTCCGCTCGGAGAACTGTATCCAGACTATGTTAACGACATCATTTTAGCTCATAACTTCCTCAGAAGCTTAAGTATGGACGTACGTGGTATGATTAACGTGAGCTTGCACCGTGATAGGATGGTAGTAAAAACGAGCAGGCGTGAATGCTCGGTATGGTACGAGGATATCCGAGAGGATGCCATGGAAACAATGCAGGCAGTGGAGCGGGCGTTAGTCGGTTAGTCTGAGATCATGTCAACGAATTGACGGAGTTTCTCGCGAACACCTTCACGGTCCCTTGGATTAACTTGGACTACTCCACCGTCGAATTCTTCTGTTATGCGTTTGAAAATTGTTGGTCCCGTGTGTTCGAACTCGTCTTTAATCAGTAGCGCATACAGTTCAATATCGTCGCGATCACTTAGCAAGTTTCTGATCCGAATGAAATCATCATGCATGAATATCGCATCCGTTATGTAGATAACTTTGCATTTGTCGTGATCCACGCTTTCTAGTGAGTCTAGTACTCTGATCAACGGTTTTACGGGATCGGTACCACCTCCGGCGGGTATCCCTAGTATCTTCTCGATGAGTTTCCTTCGATTGATCACTTCTTCGAAGTCCTTAAGTTGATGGACCTCCGATCTGAACGCCCACAGGCCGACGTTTTCTACTCCCACGGTCTCGAACAGGGCTGCCGCTAGCGTCGCGGCGACCTCCATCTTGTCCCCGCTCATAGATCCGCTCGAGTCGAGCAGGATGGCTACCTTAGGTTCGTCCTTGTTGCGGAACTCGCGGCGGTACAGCGTGAGTGGGACGTTCTTGAAGCAACCCTCTTCTAAGCTACGCTCGAAATCCACGTCGTACGGGAAATCGGCTCTATCGAAACCGTACAGCCACCCGAAGTGCGCTTTAGCTTCTCCCTCTTCGACGTCCTCGAACTCGCGCGATATCTCGTGACCTTCATCCAGGATCTTCAGCGATTCGCTCTGTAGGATCTTGAGGAACTTCTTGCGCTCCGGGAACGATCGGTCGATCGCGAAGGCTGGATCTCCGCCCTTACCGACTCCTGAGGCACTCTCCGTCGGTATCGGACCACTCTCCCCATCGGTCGGTTCTTCTCCTTCCTCGGATACTTCCTGGGATACGAACGAAGGCGACTCAGAGGCGCCGACTGAAGGTCCTCCACTGTCACTCTCATCTTCTCGCCCTTTCTCCGGTTCATCTTGCAGGTCTTGAAGGGCCTCCTTTATCTTCTCCTTAAGTTCCTCCGGTACGTAATACCCATGTTCCTCGGCTCGTTTTAGCTCTTCCAAAACTCGTCGAACTGTATCTCGCCCTACGTCTTTCGCCCACTCTTCGAGCTCCCCCATCGTGGATCTCAGTAGGTTCCTCACCTGCTGACGGAATTGGTCGTCGGAGAGGTTAGGGATCGATTTTATCATGTCGTTGGCCTGAACTGTGCTCAAGAGTGGGTTCCTGAACTTACCACGTCGCTCGATACCTTCGACCACGAACTGAGCCTGCTCTAGCGATGCCGTGTAATCCGACGGGTCTTGGCCGGCTTCATCCTTGACGTGGTTTGGATCCATAGGAGCTCCACGACGGTACGCCTTAACAGGATCGGACGACGGCCCTCGTTCGGTGAGTTGTCGTTCTATTGCCCTTTCGAACATCTTAGCAGCTCGCTCCCATCGGTCATTAGCGGCTTGGATAGCCTCGGAGACGCGCTTAGCGCGCTCCAGGGCTTGCTCAATACCCACTTGTTCGGCGAGTTCGTTGAGTCGTCGGGCGAGCTCCGAAAACATCTGTCGTGCCTGCCGATTGAACGCCTCGTCCGAGAACGTCTTCTCAAGTTCCTCTTGATCCGTCGAGTACGAGTCTGAAGCGTGCGGCGAGGCTATGGCTTCGACCTTACTTTCGATAGGCGACCCTAGTCGGTTGAGAACGTCTAGTCTGCCCTGCTCAGCTAGTTTCTCGATCACCGGACGTGGGATGTGCTGCTGAAGGAGACTTCCTACCATATGTTCGTCGGTAATGTTCTCAAGCATGCGCTTCTTCTCGGGCCCGAAGATGGCTGTCTTCAGTAGGTCCATGATCGCCTCGTCGGATAGCTGCGAACCGAACGTCTCGATAACACGTTCGAGATCTTCTCGGCTTGGTTCTTCTCGAATATCTCCTTCATCAACAACGTCGACCAGTGACTCCAGCTCTTCACGAACCTCCTCGCTAGCGTGTGGGATGAACTTACTGAGTGACTCGATGGCCTCTTCGTCAGCTTCCTCCCTGAACAGAATCTTGGCGAGTTCTTCCGCTACGATAGCACGTGCCACCATCACGCGTTCGTACGCATCGAGCGGCTTCTTGTAGCCGTGCCGGGCGAAGTGTCTGATCGCCATGTCTACGAACGTCTGGAGATCTATGGAGTCACCATCCGCTAACACGGTCAGCTTCCGGAAAAATCCTTCAGGTAGGTCTGGTGGGGCGTGGACATCACCTCTACGCTTCAGTCGCTCCATAAGCTCTCCTACAACTTCGGTGGCCTCTTCCAATCTGATTTCGGTTTTGAAGGTCAAGGCTGCCTTTTCACCCGATTCGGGTTAGTCAGGACTTAAACACGGGTTTGAGTTTCTCCTTGATCTTACGTTCTAGGGCGTTCCTTCGGGCCTCGAACTCCTCGGCCTTTTCAGAGTCTAATAACATATCACCTAGGATCTTATTAGCCACGTTCCTTGCTACGGTGTCCACGTCGTATCCCATTTTAGTGCCTACAGCGACCGTCTGCGCCACGTCCTTAGCGACGTCCACACCTTTACCCATATCTTTGATCAGAGACGCTAAATCTTCCAGTACTTCCTCGGCCATCTTGGTCAGCTCGATGATCTGTCGGGCCGACTCGATGGCTATGCGTTTGTAAATTTCGACGTCGTATTCGCCCCACGGGACGAGTTCAACACGCCTCAGAAGAGCTTCGTCGAAGTTAGTAGTACCTTTGCCTTCTGGGTTTAGTGCACCTATTCGCATTATGGCCCCCGTTTCCCCGAAATCGATTGGGGAGTGCGGGATGTAGATGACTTCAGTGTCTTTCTCGAAGATGTGGATGAGTGTCGGTATCATATAACCTGGGAACCGGTTAACTTCGTCGATGAAGAACAGACACGCTCCACGGCGTCGAGCGTCGTTCACCACGTCCTTGAGGTAGCCGCCTACGTAAATGAATTCCTTAAGTGATTCAATGACCTCCTCGTACTCCATACTTCCGACCTCGGTGTACTCCTCGGCGATCTTGTCGGCAACCGGGAGAGCGGCCACGTCGACACCTCCTATGAACTCCTGCTCCCGCGCCTCTTGGTGACCACGCATGACCACTACTGGGACATCGTACAGCTCTCCGATAAGACGGACGAGCTTCGTCTTACCCGTGCCCGGAGGACCGACGAGCAAGACGGGGGTCTGTTCGACTATCAGCGTCATGTACATGGCCGCGAAGTCGCGCCGATGTTCTTCGTCGAAGAAGTATCCATACTCCTCAAAGTCTTCGATAACCTTATATGGGTCCTTCGGAAGCCTTACGAATCCCTCTTCGCCTTCGAATATTATCCAATCATCTTCGATAGTAACCTGAGGTCGCATGATGATCTTACTCAATATGAAACCCCCACTTCGGGAACCGCCCAAGAGATGTTGGGGGAAACCTTAAAATGAAGGATCCCGAGTTAGTGGCTGCGGGAGTGGCGGCCGCCGTTGCGTTCGGGACGGCACTAGCGCTGGGCCTACCACCGATCCAGCCCGATAAACCCCGCAGGAAGTCATGGAAAGTATCGGCCGCGTTTCCCACGCCGGTGATAGCCGCCGGTGCGACAGTACTCGTGATCAGGGTGATCGAGTACCGTTCTCCGATATCGCTCGCGATCGTAGGCGCTGTCGTTGGGGCGTTGTCGGCGGCCTTCACCGCGTACATCGAGAAGGTGTTCCCCCGACCTGAGGAGGGGTGATCGGACTGCAGGAAGTCCAGATTCTTCAGATAGTCGTCGGATCAGTCCTCGCGTGGCTGAACTTCGTCATCGTAGATATACTTATGGGATTGCCGGAAGCTCCAGGTGTTAAAGGCGCAGAAGCCATCGGACGCTCAGTCGAACGCCGAGGAGGTGACATCGCAGGCGGCTATTTCATGGGCAATATAGTGTGTTCACCAGACGCGTCTGCCGGTACCTTACTGGCTTCTTCTGGGTACTACTGCCTAGGAGGACCGGAAGGTGGGTTGGTTGCGGCTCTAGCGGTGTATTTGGGTAATCGTCTGTGTGCCGATCCCGGATACGCCGGTACCATCGGGTCGCTTACGGCCACCGTGTTGGTGACTCTCTACGATAAAGTGCTTGGAATGGACCCCGCCAACTTCGTCGCTGGAATGGTGATAGCGATCATGACTATCCACGGTGTTGACCACCCTCGAGCGTCCCGGCTAATCGGTGATATCGCCCGCCGGATGGGGAGGGGGGTCGAAAAGTGATATCCGCACAAGCGGTGATAGCGGCCGTCGTAATTCTGATGTCATTGCGCCTCCTGGTAGCGAGTGATCTCTACGCTCAAATGCTCTACCTCAACGTGGTAGGGTTCGGACTCGCAGGTCTCGTGGCAACGATGTGGCGTACCGACATGGGTCTGATAGCGGCCATATGTGTGTTCATCTTCTCAACGCTCGAGTCTAACGCTATCTCCTACACAATCCGAAAGGTCGAGGAGATCAGAAGGGCGGGCGAGTTGGATTGAACTGGCTCCTCTTCACCTCGCTCATCGCCTGCATCTTGGGATCGATCGCCACGGTGTTACGCCGTGATCCTCTTCAGAAGCTTCCTTCGATTGCGCTGGTTAAATCTGGTATGATCTGTGCCGTAGCTGCGGAGGGGTACCTCGATGTCGCTGCCGCCGGCGTGGCCCTTGAGGTGGTAGGGACGATAATGTTCTGCGTATATCTGATCCGGATTGAGGAGGTGAGGCGAAGTGCATGAGTGCGAAGTCATACTGTACGCCGGTGCTTTCATGATAGTCGTCGGCACGTTAGGGGCGGCGATAGGGCCTGCTCGTTCAGACCCCGTCGTGAAATCCCTCAACCTGGAACTAGCGACGGTAGGCGTGTGTCTGGTATTCCTAGCGTTCAATCACCTACTGGCCCTAATCACGTTCATCGCGGTCGGCGCCTTCGCGACCCCGATATTGATGAGGGCGATATTGAGGGTGGAGGCCAGTGAGCGTGACCGCGAAGCTCTCGAGGGCTCTGAACGCGATTAGACGGCCTGAAAGCATGGTGTCAGTGTATTGCCTTCTCCTGGCTGTACTAGCACTCTTAGGTTTGCACTGTGGATATTCGTACCATCGGGAGCAGCTCTACCCACGGCCCGCGCCGCAGGTTCAGATGAAGGCCGGGGACCCACTCGCCCCCTACGATCGCGGGGGAATTCCACTCGAAAGCCCGGGAGTGACTATATCGCAGTACCCCCAGTTCGAACCCGTCCGCGGGTGGGTTACCTCCTACCTGACACCGTTCACCAGGTGGCTGGCTCGCAACTCTAAGCACTGCGGTACGACGATCGTGTCCCATCCTGGCGGCATCCTCGATGAAATCCTCTACTACACGCGAGGCTTGGACACGGTTCTTGAATCGTCCATCATGTTCGTGGCCTTCGTGGTATTCTCGTGGATAGTCCGAACCAAGACGATCGGTGAAGAGGCGATGGAAAGGGAGGGAAGCGAATGATAGTCCCTCACGTCGTTCCAGAGATTACCGTGAATATGTATCATGTGGCCGTGGCCGCTGGGATATCGGTAGGTCTTATCGCGGCGGTCGACATCGCGGCGGATCGCAACCCACTCAACAGGCTGACTATGACCGACGCACTGGAAGTCGGAGCGTTGACACTCCTGGCCTCCGTCGGTACCGACCTAGCGGAGTGCTTGATTCTACCCGGACTGGTGGTCGGCTTGGCCGAGTTGATAGCTACGGCTGAAGTACTAGTCGCCCGATACACGGACGGGGATTCTCTACCGGAGTTCGAACCCTTGGACATGGAGATCCTCCGGACGGCGCCGACGGCCATCATGGTCGGACTGGTAGTCTACGGGGTTTTACTCACGGGCTTCACCGGAGGGGCCGTGGCGGGCTCAGGAGCGGCGTTCTACCTGTTCTCCAGGGCGAATCGACCGCACTATGAGGAGTGGCGAGGGATGGAGTCGATCTCAGGGATCGGTTGGGCGTTCTGGGTAGCCGGTTTCAGCACGTTCTTCCTACACCCAGAAGCGTGGCTCCTAGCCCTGATCCTGGCGGGCACCGGTGGAATACTCGTTAAGGTCGGCCCCAAGCTCACGCTACTGGGTTACGCCATGGGTTACGATGTGAGAGCGGGGGCTCAGCGACGTGTACCCGAGCGGTAAGGTACTCTTCATAGTGCCGCTGGGTGACATAGTGCCGTACCTAAGCACGATCAACACGATCATTTTGGCAGTCCTTCTCGCAGTTCTCGCACTTCCTATCCTCAGCAATACCGATGTGTACGTTGAAATAGACCACCGTAGGCCCCGGATCAAGGCCAAGATCGTCAGCCCACGGGAGGACAAGATCAAAGCGGCCCTGGCCTTGGTCTCAACTCTCGCGGCTATCGGCGTCGTGACCACTGGAGACGTCTTCAACTTCACCCTGTTCCTTTCGCTGCTCGGAATCTCCAACATGGGGCTAATAGGCACCACCGTCGAAGATGAGTTCGCGCTGGAGTGTGCCTTCAACTACGGTCTCATGTGTTTGATAGCTAGTTTACCCCTATTCGGAGGTGCGGCACTCATACTCGCCTCTACGGGCACTCTGAGCGTTCATGAGTTGATGAAAATGCCGAAGGGAGCTGGAGGTTGGACGCTAACTTACGGTAAGACCCTGTTAACGGTTGGAGTCATCGGAGAAGCCGGAGTCGGTCCCTTCTACGCGGTTAAGGTGGACTCGTTCCGTCGGATCTGGGGCCGATACGCCTTCGTGATACACCTGACGACGCTGTTGACGTTCTCCCGTTACCTGGAGTTGCTTGCGGCCTTACCCTAGGGGGATGGTGGCGTGCGGTGGGTGCCGGTGGTTGCGGTACTGGTGACGGACCTGACGCTCGTGTGGATTGACGTTGCCAGACCGTGGCTCGTGGACAGATATCACGGGTTGTTCTCCGCTCTAACGATCTTGTCGATCTCCATCACGATCTTCGTCCTAGGATGGGCGCTCTCGCCTCGAGGTGACCGGGATAGGACACCTTTCCTGGGGTACTGAGCGTTGATCGTGCTCGAAACCCTGGTAGGGATCACCGAAGCCTTCCTGGTCGGAAGCGTGTTCCTCGGACTGCACCGGAAGGTGATGGCGCGCATCCAGCGTAGACCGGGACCGCCGATAGTTCAAGAGTTCCTCCACACGCTGAAGTTCATGATCAAGGAGGGATACGCCCCACTGACCTCGGCGGAGTTCCTGTACTGGATGGTGCCGGTTTTCAACGTGATAATCTGGTCGGCTGCGGTCACCATCTCTGCCGTGTATCGTGGTAACCTGCTCCCGTTCTTCGCCCTGTACGCGTCCTACAAGGTTCTCTCCCACGGTGCCGGAGTGTCCTCAGGTTCCACTTACACCAAGATCGGTGGTGTGCGACACGCCATTATGCCCGCCGGCGAGCTGGCGCTGGCCTGTTCCCTGATATCGGCGTACTTCATAACAGGGCACATGGACGTGTCCGGCATACTAGCGTGGGAACACTCCCACGGCCCACTGATAGAGCACATCCCGTTCTCGGCCTTGGCGTTCTTCACCCTCCTATGGGTGGACTCGCCTTACTCCCCGTTGGATCCTTCGAAGGGATATGACATCGTCGAGGGCTACCTCACGGAATATCCGGGGTTCCTGCGTGGGCTGATGTACGTGGCTGAGGCACTCAAGTACTACTGCGAGCTCTGGGTGTTCCAGGCAGTGTTCTTGGGGATATCAGACCCAGTCTCTCACCTCCTAACTATGGGGGCTCTCACGCTACTCCTGGCCTCGATGTGCGCGCTGACGCCGATACTGAATCCGTACCAGGCCGTCGGGTTCCACGTGATAATAGCCTCGATGATGTTCCTGGACTTCCTTATCTTCGGGTAGGGGGGTCCCGTTGCGATCGCACCTCTGCGTACTGTCGTTATCTTTGGTCGGGATGGCCGCGATCCTGCTCTTCGAGCACTCTATCTACGCTAAAGCCGGAGGAGTGCTGCTACTGGCGTCGTCAGTTATCTTTCTCGTTTGCGTCAAGTTGGAGCATGCATTACACAGAACCGAACAATTAGCAGTAGTGGCAGCGATCCTGCTGATCCTCGGTGTCTCGATACACACGCTAAGGGCGGGTCACCTATGATCGGCTTCGAGGGCAGGATGTTCGTCGAAGCAGTGATCGTGGGCGCTGTAGCGACGTTTCTGGTAGGTTCGTTGGTGGGTCTCGAGTACAGCTATCGCATGTACCCCGAGATCTTCCGAGAGCGGAAGGTGGATCCGATCGGTCTGCTGCTGGCGATACTGGGATGGACACTCCTGGCAGTATCCTGGGTGCGATCGGCGCCGGTAGGGATATGGATAGCTGCGTTCCTGATCGGGTACGTGGTGAACATGCGACCGGGGTATGGACGAGTTGAAACCGCGTTAGGAATTGCGATTTTTCTTGCCGTCCTCACCTGGCTTGAGGGGTTATGACCGCGATGATACGGTTCCTGACAAGGCGAAAGAACATCACCGAAGAGGACCTAAACGAGCGTTATGCTGAGGATCCGGATCTGGTACTCCGCGTCAAGAAGTGGATCCTCACCAGCCATGCATATCGTCGGGACATCGTGCACCGTCTGGCTAAGCTTCTGAACGTTAACGAGGATCATGTGATCGATGTACTGTCAAGGGCACGGTCTTGTTCCGGACTCTATGGGCTACACTCGGAAGTTGAACAGGTCGAGCGGTTGCTGGACAACGTCGACGATGAAGTGGTCGCTCTAGCGGTACTCATGGATGTGGTTAGCGATGGAAAACTCGGTGAAGCTTTGGAGAACGAACTGCTACGAATGTTTGAAGGACGAAAGTCCGTGCCGATAGACCGTAAGGTGTTAACAAAGTTCTTTACCTCTCTCCGCGAGAGGGGGATTATATGAGTCTGAAATCAGTGCTCAAAAAATTGAAAGGGTTTGTGAGATCTAGGTCTATTCACGTAACAGTAGTGAACACCGGTGGGTGTAATGGCTGCGATATTGAAATCCTGGCTTGTTATACTTACCGATACGATCTAGAACAGTACGGTATCTATTACCACAATAATCCGAGGAAATCTGATGTCCTAATAGTCACTGGACCAGTTACGTATCAGTGGCGAGATAAGCTAGTCAAGCTGTACCATAAGGTCCCTGAGCCCAAGGCCGTCGTCGCTGTGGGCACCTGCGCGTGTTCTGGTGGTATCTTCAACCAGCGGGGAGGTCGCGTATGTGGGCCGGTACGCGAGGTGATCCCCGTAGACGCGGAGGTTCCAGGATGTCCACCACGGCCCGAGGAGATAGTCTCCGCTGTCGTCGACGTGCTTCCTGCTTTGTTCCGCAGTTGGGAGTTCCGTAGGGGTGGAGCCCGTGAAGCGCAGGAGGCGTGAGATCCGATCCAACGTTCAAGTCGTGGACGTCGAGACGGGTGAGATTGAGCCGATATCACACCGCATCCCCGTAGGTCCTAATCATCCGATCCTCAAAGAGCCTCTTCGGATTAAGCTGGCAGTTCGAGGAGAAGAGGTCGTGGATTGCAAGGTAGAGATGGGATACTGCCACCGTGGTATCGAGAAGATCATGGAGGGAATGCCTTGGCAGAAGGCCGCCTTTCTCGCAGAACGAGTCTGCGGAATCTGCTCCCACGCGCACAACATGTGCTTCATCGGAGGTGTTGAGAAACTCGCCGAGGGGGACCCCGCTCCGCGTGGGCTGTTCCTCCGTGTCCTTGTGCAAGAGCTAGATCGGATTCAATCCCACCTCATAGCCAACGCCGCCTACTTCTATTCGATAGAGCATGAGACTATGTTCGTGTGGAATATGAACACTCGTGAGCGCGTCCTGGACTGCATCGAAGAGATAACAGGTAACCGGATCCTGACGGGCTGGAACGTCGTCGGTGGTGTTCGAATGGACGTCACAGAAGACCAACTGAACAACGTTCTCGAAACCTTAGACGCAATCCGTGACGACGTGATAACGTACCGACGAATTGCCAGTAACGATCCCTTCATTAAACTCCGATCGCGTGGCGTCGGAGTGATCACGAAGGATCATATCAGGAAGTACCGAGTCGTAGGACCTCAGGCTAGGGCTTCTGGAGTTCCGGAATCCGACATGCGTCTCCAAGAGCCTGTCTATCCGGAACTGGGCTTCAAGCCAGTTTACAGGAAGAATGGAGACAACCTATCCAGGATCTTGGTCAGATATGACGAGTGTTTGCAGTCCATGGAGCTCATCGAGCGGGTCGTCGATGAGTTACCCGAAGGAAGGCATCGACGGGAGCTTGAGGTGGACGCGGGACACGTCGATAACCGCGTCGAAGCCCCACGAGGGGAACTCGTGTATGACATGGAACTAGCATCTGGAGGAATAGTGAAGCGCGTTACGATCCGCACACCTTCCGTCCCGAATATCCGAGTCTTGGAGGCGATAGCGCCTGGGTCCCCTAGCATCGCAGACGCTGTGGCCACATATGCGAGTCTGGACCCGTGCGTCGCGTGCAACGAGAGGTTCGTGGTGATAGATGAACGTGAGGGTAAGGTCCTTCTGGAAGGTAAGGCACGGGAGGTGATCCGTGCTTGCTCCAGGACTTCTTAAACCACGTACTCAGCCGCGAAGGGTTCAAGCGTCTGTTCGACGCTCACACCCCTCGGGAGACAACTCGGAGACCTGCTCGGTTCCGGGACTTTCCAGACATCGACCTGGATCAGTGCGTTTTGTGCGGAACCTGTGCCGATGCCTGTCCGGTTGAGGGGCAGAATGGATGCCCGCCTGCGATGGAAATGTCCGAGGAAGGGCCCATCCTACACAAGGAACGTTGTATTCGCTGCGGTCTCTGCGTGGAAGTGTGCCCAACAGGAGCTATCGAGATGGGTACGCTCCACGAGGAAATCGAGGAACGAATCCAGCCGCCCAAGCCCGCTCGCATTGTCGTTGACAGTGACTTATGCGTAGGTTGTGGTAAGTGTGAGAGCGCCTGTCCGTCCGACGCCGTCACCGTGAAAGAGACTGCCGAGGTGGACGAAGAGCGTTGCGTACTATGCGAGGTGTGTCTAGAAGTATGCCCAGTTGCGGGTGCTATCAAGCTGGTTCCTACGGACACCGACGAACTAGTAAAACGGTGGGAGGAATACCTCGAAGCTTCGCTTCGGGGGTGACCGGTGGTGACCGATCTTCACTTTTTCTTTGAGGATCGCCTCCGTAACGTGACCGTAAACATCGTGGAAGTCGAACGGCCCGACGAGTGCGCGGGATGCGGCCTCTGTGCTGAAGTCTGCCCTACCGGAGCGATCGAGATAAACGAGCAGATACGGCTCGATGAGGATCGGTGTGTAGCATGTTCTTTCTGTGTACAGGCATGTCCCCGCGATGTATTCAGGTTTTATGAAGTATCATTTACGGAATTAAAGCCGAAACGCAGACCTGTTCGTGTTCCTAAAGCGGATATTGAAGTGAAGTTCATCGGTGTTGATCTCCGCGCATGTGATCGCTGTGAAGATAAGCCTTGCATTGAGGTTTGCCCCACTGGAGTTATGCGTGAGATCATTGAAGAGCATAGAATAGACTTGGACGCATGTCGTGGATGTTTAGAGTGTGTAAAAGTTTGTCCCTGTGGTAGTGTTACAGTAGAGTTGGAAGTACCTCAGCTCAAACGTCGAAGTAATCCACGACTGAATAGGGAACTGTGTGTTGAGTGTAACCGCTGTCACGAGGTGTGCCCGACAGGTGCAGCTGACAACGTTCCAGATGGGGATCCGGACCCTGAACGGTGCTTAGGATGTTACAATTGTGTATCATACTGTCCTACGGAAGCACTGAAACGACCTGATCACCGTCCACGACCTAAGTGTACTGACGAAGTGTTTTACATACGACCCGACATGTGCATAGGATGTCGTATATGCTACGATATCTGCCCGGTGGACGCTATATGCATCGAGGAAATAACTCGGATGCCTGTGATCATGCCCGACCTGTGCGTGCGATGCGGCTTGTGCACGGACGCCTGTCCGACATCGGCCGTGGACCGCATACCTACGGAGGAGGCAGAGCGTGAAGTGCTGCGGTCTCGGATTTCCGATGCGTTCCTCGGCATCTTAACCCGAGAAATGCTGGAAGCAGCCGAGGAATTCGGCTCAACTACTAAGACTGAAAGGAACGTCGAGGAGAGGCTTTCCGAACTTTTAGAACGTAAGATGTCCAAGGAAAGGGTACGCCGTATCGTCAAGTTCGAAGTGAAGAACGTGATAGAGGAGCTCATGGCTGAGGTGGTGAGTGGACGTGATCATCGAAGTCCGTGAAATCGTTGTGATACACGAGTTATGCCGCGCCTGTGGTCTCTGTGAGAAAGAGTGCCCCACAGACGCGATCGAGGTGGAGGATTCCACTAAGATCGACGAGAAGAACTGCGTACGGTGCGGCTTGTGTGTGGAGGTATGTCCTTTTGATGCCATACTCCTCGGCCGTGCCATATGTGAGCTTCACAAAGGAAGCTACCGAATCGAGGTTCTGACAGAACGTCCAGAGGTGGGCGTGCGAATATCTGAGTCCAAATGCGTCGGTTGCCAGGCGTGCTCTTCTTCCTGCCCGGTTGAAGCGCTCTCCGGCTCAAAAGGGTCTCTTCCCAAGTTAGACGTTGATCGGTGTATAGGATGTCTCGAGTGCGTTCGAACCTGTCCGTCCCGTGCTATCGAACCCGTGGGGGACTCCGGAGATGAAAACGCTCGAAATTCCGATCGATAAAGTGGTTGAAATGGTGTTAGATAGTGTGGAAGACGCTGATAGAGATATAGTGTTGGAAGTACTTTCTGAGACACCAGCTGTACGTCGGGAGTTCGTGACTATAGACTCCGAGCGATGTGTAGGGTGCAAGACATGCTACGAAGAGTGCCCGGTAGATGCTCTAACAGAACCGGACAGTACCAATCCTCCGGAAGTTGATCACGACGCATGTGTAAGGTGTCGGTTATGTGCCAAGTCTTGCCCTGTAGATGCTATCAAGGTGGTATCCGGTGAAGCCCGAGTAGCTGATAACAGTATTGAAGTGAAGCTCGAGGAAGTTGATGTAATAAGACGTAAGTTCGTACTTAGGAGGGCAATCCTGAGAGAAGATTTATGCATAGCCTGTCGTCTTTGTGAGCAGATTTGTCCTGTCGAGGCACCAAATATTGATAAGTTGAGGATAGACGAGGATAAATGCATAGGCTGCAAAGCTTGTGAGCATGCATGTCCTGTCGATGCTATCGTTATCGAGCGTACCTTAACACCTCCTGAATTCGAGCGTGAAATTGAGTTGGATAAGGATCTGTGTATAGGATGTGGGGTCTGTGTAGAAGTCTGCCCCGTGGACGCTGCCGAGATGGATGGCGATGTCGCCAATATTTCCTACGATCTGTGCATAAGATGCGGAGAATGTGCTCGAAACTGTCCGACTGGTGCGATAAAGATTAAGGAAGTTAGGGAGGAAGTGCGATGAAAGCCGAGATGTGGGCCACTAAAGAGTACCCTAAAGTGAAACCCGAGGACGGTCTCGAGCAGGCTGTCCGAGAGCTCACGAGGTACTCCGAGTACACGGCTGTCGTAGTGAACGGTTCGGATCGGTTGGTCGGCTTAGTAACGTCCAACAACATCGCTCGAGGACTCACCGCTGGCGCCGAGACGGTCGAGGAAGTATGCCGATCGCCGGAGTCGATCTCTCCCTCTGACCCTATCACGAAGGCTGTGGAAATCCTTACGGACTCCGACCTCACGCTCGTCCCACTGGAGGAAGACATGCGGGTGGTCGGTGTCGTTACGCTCAGGACCGTCGTCGAGCTCATGTCTAACCTTTACGACACGCCGGCGCGGGATCTACTGGAGAAGATTCAAGAGAACGTGCCTGGAATATCATGGGATGAGTTCATCGAAGCAGCCACGATGGTATTCAACCGCGAATTAAATCGAGATCTTACGCCCGAGGAGTTCGAGCGTAAGATAGGTGATAGGACGTTCGGATACGTACTATGGCTCATGGGAGGCCTAGAAAACCTCTTTATTTACCTGTTTAAACTCGGGGAGGCCGTGGTCGCCAGGAAGGTTGCCAAGCGCAGACGTGAGCTCAGGGAGATGTAATGCCCTACGACGGTGTGGAAAGTTAAAATCCTCGAAACGTTATAGGGGACGGAACGGGGGTGATCCTGACGTGGCGCGTGACGACGAGATTGCCGTACTCACGCAGTCTAGGCTGGAGCGTGTCGCGAGGAGTCGCCCCAGAGGTGATCTGTGGGAGTTCTTGAAGCGAGCGTACGAGAAAGGCGTGAAGGTAGATGCGGGTCACCTCATCATTCTATCCGTGTTGGAGGAAGCGAACAGGCTGCTAGATCAGCTCTCAAAAACCGTGGGCGAAAAGCGTGCAAAGCAAATATTGAAAGATGCTGGTATCTACACTAAGACCGGTAATTATGTGAGTGGTGAACTACTTAAAGAGTACATCAGTCGGGAGAGTCGCGTAGCCGTCCACAATAGGGTGAAAGATCTCCGTAAGATGGGATTCAAAATCGACGGAAAGCCCGGTCCCGATGGAGGTTATTCACTGATCCAAGTTCCGGAATGGTACCGGAAGAGTTCACGTAAGGATTAATCCAATACCTCCACTTTACCGAATCCTTTCACGGTACCTCTCACGGTTCCAAGGGCCTTTTCACTGACCTCGAGGAACACCTCAACACCGTCGTTCGACCAACGCTCGTCTAACACGTTTCCGAGCTCATGCAGTTTCGAAACAATCCGCATGGTTTCGTTCCTCATCGGTAGCTCGATACGGACGTTCTTCCAGTACCTGGAGAGCACCTTACGCATCTCGGCCTTGAGGTCGTCTAGACCTTCCCCGGTCTTAGCGGAAACGGCCACCGGATGAGACACGTACCCTTCCAGTTCCCGGAGGCGTCGCTCCGCTTCCTCCCATCCTATCAAGTCCGCCTTGTTAAGCGCCGTCACGATGGGACCCTCAGCGCCTATCTCATCCAATGTCCTGTGGCACACCCGGAGCTTACGCTTGATCTCCGGTAACTCGTCACTGACGTCTACCACCAGCAGAATCAGGTCGGCTTGTGCGGTTTCCTCAAGAGTCGATTTGAAAGACTCCACGAGCCAGTGAGGTAAGTTATCCACGAATCCGACGGTGTCGGTGAGTAGTACGCGGTGTCCGTCCAGGTCTACGGCCCTAGTTTTGGTATCCAGCGTGGAGAACATCTTGGAATCCACGTAAACAGCCTCGTCGGTTAGGGTCCGCATTAGGGTGCTTTTACCCGCGCATGTGTACCCGGCCAATGTAACCAGTTCGAACCCTAACCTATGTCGGTGCTTCCTCTTGAGCTCTCGATCTTTCTCGATCCGTCGGAGTTCACGCTCTATCTTGGCGATCTTCCGTCGAATCATTTCCTCGTATTTGTCGACTTCATACTTACCGAGACCGCGGAAACCCGGACGTTCTTCCTTTTTAGCTAGGTTCACCATCTCACGTGCCCTGGGAAGTTCGTACTTGAGCTGCGCGAGCTTCACTTGCAGTTTGGCTTCGCGGGTTCGAGCTCTCTGTGCGAATATCTCTAGGATCAACTGGAACCTGTCGATTACCTCGACTCCCAGCTCACCTGCCAGGTTGAACGCCTGGACAGGCTTGATCTCGTTTTCGAAGATGACTTTGTCCACGTCGTTCTCGCGCACGAACTCGGCCAACTCTTTGACTTTTCCTTCCCCTATATGGTACCGGGGATCTTCATGACGGACCTGTCTGAACGAGCCGACGACATCGTAGCCGGCGGATTCGGCCAGCTCTTTCAGTTCATCGATGCGGCTCTCTTGTCCCCACTCCAACCGTTCAACCAAAACCGCCCGAGGGCGACTGGGCAACCTTCAACCCCATCTTCACACCTCTGTAGACTCCGTAGGCGAGCTTATGCGCCATTTCCACTACCTCTCGCTCGGCTACGGTCTCGGCATACTTGAACGGGGCTCCTAGAAGGGCCGAGACCCTCCACTCCGGTTCTCCGAAGAACTCACCCGGCTCCGCCACCACCATGTACTCGTCGTCCTTGTCTAGGCCATTAAGGGCCCGGGAGACCTCCTCGGTCAGTGTCCGCAGGTTCGGGGGCTCGCAAGTACACACGACGAACACGTTCACATCCCTGACCGTAAACACGTTGAACCCATCCACCTCGGCCGACACGCAGGCCGTGATCCTATTATAATGACCGTCATCCTCCGCGTGTCGGCCCGAGACGTCGACACCGACGATATTCACCCTGCCGCCCAGGTTAACCCCCCCCAGCATCGGGAGAGTGAGGGGACCAAAACTTGTTCGTGGTGATCAGGTCGGATTCTTACGAGAAGATACTCACAAGCTTGTCGGATATCGAAAGGTATGCGGGTATTAAAATCTTGGGCAAACCGAGAATTATGGATCCGGAAGTTGCCGACACGATAGTACGGGAGCTTTTGGGCGAGGTGCGAAGAAGGTATCCAGTGGCCGTGGTCGCTCGCGTAGAAGGTGAACCGGCCGAAATTATTCGGAAGATCTCTGACATCCATCCTCCGGCTCATCTGATCGTTATAACACCCAGGCACGGTGACGTGTACAGGGGAATAGCCCGCAGGTTCGGAAAGCTCGAGGAGCTCCGCGGATACCACTCGCCTAAGCGGAGGATCGAAGATGATAGGGAGAAGGAAGGTCGAGAGACTGCTCGATGAGTTCCCAGACGAAGTTGAGTATCACCGGAGCGACGATCATGTGGTGACGTGCCCAACGGAGCTATACTTCGTACCGACACCCATCGAGACCGTAGTTAGGATCCTTCGAAAGCTGGAGTTAACCCCTGAAAATAGAGTGGTGGATCTGGGTTGCGGAGACGGTCGCTTCGTGATCTCAGCTGCCTACCTGTACGGGTGTGAAGGGGTGGGAGTGGACGTACGGGAGGATGTACTCGAGTTAGCCCTCACAAAATCCGAGACACTTGGGGTAGACGATAAGACCATCTTCATACATTCTGACGTCCGGGACGTCGACTTGCTGGAGTTGGACCCGGACGTCGTATTTGTGTATTTAGTGCCTTCCCTTCTCGAGGAAATATCGGAGGAGCTGGTATCGTGCGGAGCTACCATCGTGAGCTATACCTTCGAGGTTCCAGGATTAGGCGCACCGGAGGTGCTGCGACTGGACGATTTACGACGCGCTTACGTGTACAGGGGAGTCTCACATTGAACCTCGTAGCTGAGGCCGTCAGAAGGTTCAAGTCGGTTGATCTGATACGCTCTCAAATCCTCGGCCTTAAGGGGTTACTGCCACGGAAGGATCGAGCGGTAGAGGTGTCCACCGGCGCAAGACTCGTGGAGGAGGCTATCGAGGTTAGGAACGTGGTACGTTCCGGCGACCGGGAAGCGCTCATTGAGGAGCTGGGTGACCTACTGATAGAGATCGAAGCGTTTCTCACAGCCCACGATATCGACCTAGAGGAGATCGTAGAGAGACAGCGGACTAAGCAGCGGGAACTCGGACAGATGGAGGGATGACCGCTTGCACGTGATCGCCGTAGACTTGGGTACCGAGGTGATTTCAGCCGTCGTAGGGCGGCTCAGGAATGGTAACTTGATGGTCAAGGGGTACAGCGAGCGGTACATTCTCGACCCCACGATCATGGAGCGAGGGAACGTCAGATACGTGAAGGGCGTGAGCCGGATAGTTAAGAAAACAGTCGAAGAAGCGCTTCGTGATGCAGGGGTCAGTCCTTCGGACGTAGAGGGAATCGGATTATCGATGACGGGAGACAAGTTTACTATGGTGGAAGCGGAAGCTAGCGTGAGTCCCGAAGGAAAGCTTCGCATGGATGACATAGGATATGCGCTGGCGCACCGTTTGGAGTTCTCCCCCGAGAACTGGCCCGTCTCCGTCGATATAGTGGATCTCAAGGTCGATGGTGCAGAAGTAGACCCAAGAGAACTCGGGGCAGACCACCCAGATGGTCTCATCGGATCCCAGGTCTCTTACTTGCAGTTCAGAGCCATAGTATCGAACACAAGCTTGGGACTCATCAATAACATAGAGCGCATCGCTAGGCTTCTTAATATGAAGTTAATCACGATTTCGGTCGAACCCCTCGCCGTAGCCAAAGCGATCAGGGACTACAAAATCGAGAGCTGTCTCCTAATTGATTCCGGAGGGGGTACTACAGACATCTCTGTCGTGCGTGACACGCTTGTGGAAGTGTGTCATTCTATTAAAGTCGGCGGACGTGATTTCACCTTAGCCATAGCTAATGATTTGGGACTCACATATGAAGAAGCGGAAAATATCAAAAAGAAGGTCAATTCACCGATGGCCGACTCGGAACTTTCGCGGTACGACCTCACCCGCCGTGAGGTGTTGGAGATTATCGAGGAGGTTGCGGAGTACGTCCGGGACGCCGTGAGATCGGCCGTTAAGAGCATCATCAGGAGCTTAGATATGAACGTCCCGGAGCGGGTCGAGTTGTACGGAGGAGGGGTCTTGCTCGACCAAGCTGAAACGGCCGTCCGGGAGGCCATTCTCGACGCCTACCGTGATTACCTGGGAATAGTACCCAAGGTGGAGATGCTCGAAGCTTCGAAGATACCACACATCGGAAAGCAACTCGCGGGACCCATGCGTGTAGTGGCGGTCTCCGTACTCCGCGATACCGCCCTGTGTCAGCAGTGCTCCGGTCGTGACGTGGAAGTGGTCATCGACGAGTTCCGCGCTCCCGAAGGTCGGTATTACCTCGAAGTAGGGGGCCAGATCGAGGATTCCGTAAAGATCCCGAGGAGGACGGGGCTGAAAGAAGCCATCATCAGCGCCATTAAGGAAATAATCCTGATGCAACCAGCGCCCGTAACAGCGGAACTCCGTGGTCGGGCGTACGCTGGTACGGTAACCATCAAGTTCGAAGGAGTAGACAGCACGGACGACGTCGACGGCGTTAAGGTGAACGTCAGTGGGTCGGAAGTGGGAGATACCGTGGACATGCTTCCGAAGGAGTACAAAATAGTTCAAGTTAAGGAGATGGGGCCCATTCTCATCCCGGTAGACGAACTTCAGGAGGTCGAGGGTGGAGTAAGTGAGACGGCAGGCAACATTACTGGTCTTAAGAAGGGGCTGGACGATTCCGGAGGTAATGAGCCTCGTTAAGTCCGCGAAGAACGATGTGGTGATAGTGATAGGTGAGATAGACGAGTTCAATAAAGGTATCCTTTCTTCGGTGTGTAAAGAAACCGGGAAGGTGATCCTATTCGGTGAGGATTATCTCGATAAGTTCTCCATCGATGAGAAGCTCGAAACTTCCGAGGAATCGCTTCCGATTAAGCGTTGTGATGTGGCGATAGTTGATGAAGTCACGGAGGTCGATGGGAAGCTTCTCCTGGACGTTCCCGCGGACGAGTATACCATCAACGAGGTACTCTCTCTGGTCAAAGAGCAGTTCAAAGAAGTGTGCGACTATGAGCGTGGTGTGGAAGCAGACGTACTCTTGGTCATCGATAGTGACCGTGGTCGACTACGAATATACTCGAACGGTGACGAGGGTGAGGTTGAAGATAAAGCTCGGGAGCTCTGCATGAAGGTGGCAGAGCGCGTGGTGGAGGAACGTCGCAGCGCACATATCGACACCCGAACTTACGGATTCGCCTTGGTTTCGGTTGCTCTAGCGATCGTTGTGGTCACGTTGATACTTCGCACGTCTTTAGTGTAACGCTCACTTCTTCCTAATTTCTACCACATCACCTAACGTCAGCTCATCACTCTCTATTCCCACGGATCCGGTGTCCTCTTCACTCACCCGCTCTAGGAGCTCTATTTCCAAAACCCGCTCCAGCTTGCGCGCCAACTCGACGTCCGGTTCCATCTTACCAGACTCAATACGTCGGATCACCGAAACCTTCTCCCCGATCTTCCTAGCTAGGTCCTTCTGGCTCCAACCTCTACGTTCTCTAGCCTCGCGGACGCGCTCGTCATAATCTGGGACTACCTCCAGACCCTCGCTGAAGGGATCGAGCCCTCTCGGTCTTCGTCTTGCGCCGGTGAGTCTGCGCCGTGGACGCTGCTCACGCTGCGTCCGTTCCTCACGGCGAAGTCCCGGCTTGACTACCTTCCGGCCGAACTTGGCACATTCCTCGCACACTCGCAGTTCCGATCCTTCCACCTTCACGACCTTAGGTCGACCGTTGACCACGCGTCCGCATATCTCGCACCTAGTTCGCTCTTCCAACGGACTACCCCTCCGAGAGCGAGTGTCACAGGCTATCCGGAATGAAGAACCCAAATAAGGGTGCCGGTCCCGAGCTGACGGGGGAACCGATTTGCCAACACCGGTGCTGCGAGGGGAAACCGTGCGCGGTGAGGGCAAGGTAAGCGGTGAGGTCATCCACATAACTCACCCGGACCGTATAGTCGAGATCGAGGAGGGGCAAGTAGTCTTCACTCAAGACCTCGGCGGAGCCTACGACACGTACCCAGAAGTAATGGGTGCCGTCGCCATAATCTGTACCGGGGATGTTCGGACGCTCTCCGAAGACGGAGCCATCCCCGTTGTAAAGGAGGCGAAACCTATCGACGATGACGTAAAGGACCTCCTAGTGGAGCCCGAGATACCCGAAGATGCACCCTGTCACGGCGAAGAGCACGAGCATCTCATGCCTCCAGAGGGTAGTGAAGTGGAGGTGGACTTGGACAAAGGTATAGTGTACCTGCTGGAATAATAGTGAGGGAACGACGTTGCGGCCGGAGGAGGCTCTCCTCGCACTTCGGGAGGTCTTGGAAGAGAGAGATCGAGTGATCGTGGACTTAGGCGATCACACCATTGCCGCTGCTAAGGTAGGCTTGGATCCGGACGGAGGCACGGGCGCGTTGGGCGGCTCGATGTCCGTGGCGTTGGGTCACTGCCTCAGGATCGACGATGGGAGGGTTTACTGTATCGTCGGCGACGGTGGATTCTTCATGCATTTGCACACTCTGGCTACCGTAACTCAGAACCTCAACCGCTTCGAGAACCTGACGGTAGTGGTCATAACCGACGAGGTGTGGGGAATGACGGGAGGCCAGGAAAACCCTGCCGTTCACACCTCACCGGCCGAGATAGCCCGCTCAATGGGTTTCGATCCAGCCGAGACCGCCGAAAGCGTCGAAGAGGCACTGGAGGTGCTGAAGAGGTGTCGGAAGGAAGGACCGAGTTTAGTGGAGATGAGGTGTCGACCGATCACCTACCTATAGGGTCATACGAGGTCATCCGCGCCCTTCATAACCTCGAACCTGACGCCGTGGCGTACCTGCCGGGGTTCCCGCTCAACGAGGTCGTCCGAGAACTGGAGGAAGGTGATCACCCGTTCGAGGTCATACCCGTCGCCTCCGAGTTCGACGCGGTCGGAATCGTGATCGGCCTCGCCCAAACCAACGGCTACGGTGTCGCCGTGCTCAAGGATAAGGGTGCTTACGTTGCCGCCCAATTCCTAGCCGAGGAAGGTGACTGGCCCGGACTCCTAATCATCGGCTTGGATGCTGACGGCCGCGGTTCCTATACATGCTCCGTCGAGCTCCCTGACGTCCTACGCGATCTGAAACTCCGCGTCGAGATCCCCGAGACTCAAGATGACATCTACGAGACCATCCTAGACGCCGCAGAATCCTCCGAGGATGAGCATAGGCTTGCCTGCGTAGTCCTTACCGAAGATCTTCTGCTTTCGAGCCATCCGCCTGGAAAGCCCGAGGTCGAACCCACCGGAGAAGCCGATTGGGACGAGCTCCTCCGTGCCATCAGTCTCTATGATACCGTCGCAGTAGTAGTCGGTAAGGGTGTCTTAGGTGACATTTCAGGGAACCTACCGGCGTTCACATCTTCCCTCAATGACGAACGGGATGCACTGAACCGTCTCGTCAAAATCCTCGAAGGATTAGGTCTCGACGTCCGCTTGTACTGTACTAAGCATGCTTCCAAGTTCCTCCCCGGGATCCCACCAACGGGTGTCAACACGGGTAACGTCGTCGAGGAGGAACTGCTGATTCTCATCGGTGCTTCTTACGACACATTCGCCGTCGACTTCCGCTCCGACTTCGTGGTCTCCGTGAACCCGGATCCCGACGCGTACGCTCACCGCGTCGCCGACGCTCGGTTCGTGATGACCTTGAGCGATTTCGTTCACGAGCTCGAGTACCGTTTTCGTAAGTGAGGATGCGATCCCGGCATCCTTTCATAGCATTCGAACCCGCATGCTAAGATCCAAGGCCGGCGCGGAGTGTGTCAACCACCCGAGCGAGATCACGTCAACTCCAGTTTCCGCGTACTCGGGTGCGTTCTCGGGCGTAATGCCGCCGGAAGCTTCTAGGATCACATCTTCACGGACTTTTCGAACCTCGTTCACCGCCCGCCGGACCTCCGCCGGTTTCATATTATCCAGTAACACGTGATCCGCACCCGCCTTCGCGGCCTCAACGGCATCTTCGATCGACTCGACTTCCACACCGATTACTTTGGTGAAACCCACCCTCTCCCTTGCCCGCCTCACGGCATCCCGGACCGATCCGACCAGCGTCAGGTGGTTATCTTTGATCAGAACGGCATCGTCCAGGCCGAACCGATGAGGATCTCCTCCTCCATCCGATACCGCCTTTTTCTCGAGAAACCCCGTGATTGGGTGGACTTTCCTAGTCGCGGCTACAATAACGTCCGGATTCACCTCACGGACTCTCTCGACGACCTTCCGAGTAGCCGTCGCGATCCCGGACAGCCGCATGAGGAAGTTGAGCGCAACCCGTTCCGCTGCGAGTAGGGACGTAGCCTCTCCATAGGCTTTCAGCACGATGTCACCGGGTTGAATTCGTTCGCCGTCCTCAACTAGCGTGTCGACTTCGCAGTCTAGGAGTTCAAACGTCAGTCGGGCCGGGAGCGTTCCCGAAACGACGCCCTCCTCTTTCACCACGATCTCCGCCTCTGCCCGATCACCTTCTACGATAGAGGAGGTGAGATCCGCACGGCCGATGTCTTCCGCCAGTGCTAGCTCCACGATCTTCCGTACCTTGACCTCATTCAGGAGCACGACCGATCTCCCCTGTTGTAGGTGGAAGGGATCATAATACACAGCGTTACTCGACGTCGGTATGGATCTAAACTTCCACGATCCTTCGGCAGGTGCGTCGGATACGGGGATGGTTGTTACTCCGTAACCGAAGCTCAGCGCTCGGCCCTCTCACGCTCCCAGTCGAGTTCGGTTTTGATGTCGAGCTCCTCCCGGATGCGTTCGTGGGCTTCTTTCACACTCTCGGTGCCGTCCACGATCTCGCATAGGAGACTATTACGCGCGACGACTTCCGGGTCGAAGTAGAAGGTACACACCGACGCCGGCCCGAGCTCCACGGTCCTGTACCCTCCTCGAATCTCCAGCGGTCCGAACTCGCCCTCGACAGCCGCTCTTAAGGGAATCAAACTGGCTTCCGTCTCCACCACCTCCGCCAATTTCTTCAGGAACTCTACATCGCGTCCGGTGAGTCCGATCGCCCCGAGGTAACCACCCTCAGCCGCTATTTCGGAGAACCTCCGCCGGAGCTCTTCTCTGGTTAGCTCACCGTCGGACCCCCAGCCGAAAACTCCGAGCACGGCCTCTTCGAACTTCGACAGCGAACAAGTCATGATAGAATCGGCCAGTGGGCTCTCGACTCCGGGCTCGTCACCCCTAGCTAACGCGTCTCCACCCACGTCGATTCCGAAGACAACGTCCAGCTCGAAGTGTTCGATCAGCGCCTTGAGGCCGTCCACGGTTCCTTTCACGCCTCCACTGACGTCCACCAGTACGACCTCCACGTCGCGGTGCCCCATCCTCCTCAATACGCGTCGGACGCGTGACTCCGCGAACTCCCGTCCCAGTTTAGGCCTCGCCCTCCCGCGGAGTATTCCAATACGCTCGTGGATCCATTCAACGTCTCCTATGATTTCGTCGCGCGATCGAGGACCGGGCTCCGGATCGACGACGGCACGCTCCCAGGTAAGCCCTCCGAGGATCAAGCGCTCCGGCTCGATCCCTTCTCTCACCCATCGGTATGTGTGACAGGCTCCAACGATATCGCCACCGCCTCCGATACCCAAGATGGCAACGGTACTAGGCTCCTCGATCCCGGCCACTTCGGCTAAGTACAAGTCACTAGAACCCCGGGGTGATCTGTTGAGCCTCAGCAGACAGGAACTTACGGTACGCGTATTCGTCGAGTGGGAGGGGACGCGACGTTCGCTTCGTGAGTGCGTTAAGAAGGTGCTGCTGAACGAAGGAGTCCGGGACCATCGCGTCTGGGGCACCATCCACGCGTACTGCTTCGAGCTGATGAAGCACCTCCGCACGGTCGACGCGTTCCTGGAGGCGACGATACGGAACGCGAGGCTTTTCGACCTTGATTTGTGGGTTAGGAACGCCCTCAGGGTCGGTACGTTCGAGATGAAATTCAACGGCGTGAAGCCCGCGATCGCCACGAACGAGGCCGTGAAAATCGTCGTGGAGCGTGCCGGGGAAGGTCCCGCCCGGTTCGTGAACGCCGTCCTCTACGACGTCGAACGGCTCGAGCTTTCCGACGTACTGGATCGGGCTAGGGACACCGTGGAGCTCCTGTCGATCGAGTACTCCCATCCGGAATGGTTCGTCAAGCACCTGATGGACCTACTGGGTGAAAACGAGCTGACGAAGTTGATGGACGCTAACAACCGCGAGCCCGAGCGTTACCTTCGAGTTAACGCTCACATGGTGGATCCGGACAAGGCTATACTGGCGCTGGAGGACGACGGGGTAATCGTGGAGGAAGATCCAGACTTACCGCTCATGCTGCGGGTAGTGGATTATGACGTACCTCCCGTCAGGACCGAGCCTTACCGCCGAGGTTGGGTGGCCTATCAGGACAAGGCGTCCGCGGCCGCCGCTTACGCGCTGCAGCCGGAGCCCGGAGATCGTGTGCTCGACGCTTGTGCGGCTCCCGGTGGGAAGTCGGCGTACTTGTACGCTATGACGGAAGGCGAGATCGAGCTCACGTGCGTAGACGTGAACCCCAAGCGCCTTAGGGAGATGCGTCGTAACTTCCGCCGATGGAGGGTCGAAGCCAGGCTTCGCAGGACGGACTCGTCCCGGCTCTACCGTGAAACCGACGAGACGTTCGACCTTGCTCTCGTGGACCCACCGTGTTCGAGCTCCGGGGCTTACGTTCGGGCACCTGAGGCCAAGTGGACTGTCAAGTGGAGACACGTGAAAAGATACGCCCGCGGCCAGCTCTCGATCCTCCGTGGCGTCGCGCCGCTGGTGGAAAGAGCCCTCGTGTACTCCACGTGCTCGGTCACCGTAGTGGAGGACGAGTCCGTGGTACGCCGCTTCTTGCGCGAGTTCGACGAATTCGACGTGGAAGAACCTTTCAGGTTCGGCTCGCCCGGCTTCGAGTCCTGGATGAACGAGAGATACCCCTGGGCGGATCGAGTACGCAGGTTCTGGCCTCATCGTCACCGTACGGAGGGATTCTTCGTAGCTCGGCTGGTCCGGGGCTAGTGCGATGATGGCTTATCTCAGTGGGGGACCCTCATCGTATGGGGACGTCCGTGTCCGAGATCGAGAACTTGCGTGAGATCATCGAGAACATCCGCGAGGAGCTTGACGCGCTGGACGAGGCTAGGGACGAGGCACAGGTGATCCTGCGGGACCTCCACAAGCTGAGCTCGGAGGCAGTGTACGAGGTGCACCGTGGGAACTTGGAGGGAGCCCGGAAGAAGTTGGATGAAGCCGCCGAACTGGTTTCGGAGCTCCATGAGCTCCTAGGCGATTTCCCGGAACTGCTCCGCACTGGGTTCGCCGAGAACCACCTACAGGAGTACGCCGAAGCGGAGATCTTGTACTCGATCGTGAAAAACCGTAAGGCACCCTCGCCCGAGGAGATCAACTTGAGTCCTCGAGCTTACCTGCTGGGACTGTTGGACGCCGTAGGCGAGCTCAGAAGGATCGTCGTGGACGCGCTGAGGGAGGGCGACCTGGACCGGGCCGAGGAATTCCTCAACGTGATGGAGGAGATATACTCACTGACGATGACGTTCGACTACCCGAGGGCTGTCGTCCCCAATCTTAAGAGGAAGCAGGACGTAGTCAGGTCCCTCCTCGAGAGGACCAGGAGTGAGGTCACCATCGCAGGTAAGACGGAAGAGTTGAAGAGGACGTTGGAACGAGGTGGTATCGAGGACGACTCGTGGAAGGATTTTCCTGGTTAAGCTTCGGTAACAGGAGGGATACTGAAGAGGGTTCCGGGACGGAAGAGGGCGCGTCCCCGCACGGCTCGGCTGTTCTCGCGATGCGATCGGAGCGTGCACTGGATCCTCCGATCGCACACCACTTCACGTCCCGCGGTCAACTCTGACGCATCGCCGTAAGAGAAGAGTATGGGCGGACTTAGTAAGTGAGGGGCAACCGAGTAATGCCGTTCGACCGCGACAAGCTGGAGGAACTGAAATCCTTAGCCCAGCGCGACTTCGATCGGGCCTGGAAAGAAGGTGCGAAGCTAGTTCAAAAACCGGGACTTCGGGACAGGTACCCGAAGCTCAAAGTGGAAACTGGCGAGCCCCATCCATTGTTCGAGACGATTCAGCAGCTGAGGGAAGCGTACCTGCGCGCAGGCTTCAAGGAGGTCGTGAATCCGGTTATCATTCCCGAGGAGGAGGTGTACAAGCAGTTCGGCCCGGAGGCTGCGGCTGTCTTGGATCGGTGCTTCTACCTCGCCGGACTCCCGCGTCCGGACGTGGGGTTGGGAGCAGACAAGGTCGGGAAGCTGGCGGAGGTGTTGGGCCGGGAACCGTCCGAAGAGGAGGTGGAACGACTGAGGGAAACCCTGCACGCGTACAAGAAGGGTGAGGTCGATGGTGATGAGTTGACACACGAGATCGCGGAGGCCCTTGACACGGATGACGGGACGGCGGTAAAGGTACTGGACGAAGTCTTTCCCGAACTCAAGCGCATGAAGCCCGAACCGCTAGAGCCTCCGCTCACCCTCCGATCACACATGACCGCGGGTTGGTTTATAACGATCTCGGAGATACTGAAACGTGAGGACCCACCTTTGAGATTGTTCTCCATCGACAGGTGCTTCCGGCGTGAGCAGCGCGAGGACGAGAGTCACTTGATGACGTACCACTCCGCGTCGTGCGTCGTAGTCGGCGACGACGTGACCGTGGATACCGGGAAGGCAGTGGCGGAGGCGATCCTCCGGCAGTTTGGGTTCGAAGACTTCGAGTTCATACCCGACGAGAAGATGTCCAAGTACTACGTTCCCGGGACACAGACTGAGGTGTACGCCTATCACCCCGACCTGGAGGACTCCATCGAGGACGAGAATTTAGGACCGGGTTGGGTGGAGATAGCGACGTTCGGGCTGTACTCACCGGTGGCGCTGGCGGAGTACGGGATCGAATATCCGGTCATGAACCTCGGGATCGGCGTGGAACGACTTTGCATGGTCCTCCACGGTATCGACGACGTGCGTTCCCTTACATATGTAGAGTACGAACCGTGGGAACTTTCGGATCTGGAGCTGGCTAGGATGATCGACTACGAGCGGAAGCCGGCTACGTCGTTCGGGGAACAGCTAGTCCGTGAGGTGGTGCGAGGGCTCCAGGAGCACGCCGACGAGGAGGGGCCCGTGGAAGTCGAGTTGTTCCGCGGGGAGTTCGGCGATCGGGAGGTGGTAATCCACGCCGTCGAGGAAGAGAGGGGAGAACCTCTCGCGGGACCCGCGGCCTTCAACCGCGTTTACGTCCTTGATGGGAGCCTGTACGCCGTCCCGCCCGAGGGCGACTTCGGTCGTGAGATCCGCGAGAAAGGCGTGTATTCCGGAGTATCTTTCGAAGAAGGGCTGGCGGCGCGGCTGGCTTACGAAGTAGAGGAGCTGCTCGCGACCGGAGGGGGGGAGACCACGGTGTCAGTGCGTAAAGTGAGCCGCCCCTCTCAGGTTAACCTGAGTCTTCCTCGGAAGCTGTTGCGCTACGTAACCAAAAAAGGAAGTGAGATCAAAATTGAGGGGCCGGTGTTCGTGACATTTAGAGCCGAAGTCAGGTGACTGGGTCCCTCGTCACCACGTTCCGCAATCCGCCGTATTCATCATCCGGGGGGTACATCGGTGGGAAGTCCCTGGCGCTATATCGTGGCGGTGATCGACGTCTTCCTTATTTCGAGCTTACTGGGAATGATCACGTACTTCATGCTTCCTTCCCTTCCCGACATCGTCCTTCGGATTACGTGTCAGAAGGTGGAAGCACTCGCGCGTCTCCTACCCTTACCGATGGAGCGATTCACTATGTCTATTACGATATGGAACGCCATGGCGATACTAATGAGCACGTTCGGCGGCCTGGTAGCGTTAACTCTGGACCGGCTGGCGACGAGGTACGCTTCCGGCGTCTTCCGCAGAACCTTTGGTAACCCTCCGTACGCTCCGATCCTCGTCAAATTAGCTCACAAGCTCGGGTTCAACGTACGGCGATATAAAGAGGCCGACGTGATACTAACGCTGAAACTCGGACCGCTGCTGGTTCCAGCGATCAACGGGTTCGCCGCTGGAGCCTTCGCGATGTGGATATTGCAGAACTTTGGCCCGGTCTCCCTACTGGGTGCGGCTTTACTCCCCCACGGAGTAATCGAATTCCCGATGCTGATCATCGCGGGAGCTATGGGCGTGCATCTGGCCGATTACTTGATCTATAGAGTCCGTCTCCACGAGCAGTGGCCTCGCGGGAACTTGGAGGTTCCAGGTTGGGTAATACGTAACATGGCCGCTTGTATCGCAGGCCTGATCGTCGCCGCGTACTTGGAAGTTCATGTAACACCGATAGTAGTAGGGTGTGCTATGAAGTGCGCTTGACGGTAAGAGAGTTAGACGTAGACAGGTCTCCCGACGAGGTTTACGCAGCCCTGAGGATGCTGTCCTCACACACGTTCCTACTCGAGTCAGCCGAGATCGGTGCCAGCGGCCGATACTCCTTCGTAGGTTTCTCACCTGTGCTCAAGGTAGAGTGTGTCGACGGTCGAGTCCGCGTGGACGTCGGTGATCCGGAGTACGCTGAATTGGTAGTCGAAGGTCGAAAGGAAACCGATGAGGACTACTTCCAACTCATGCGCCGAGTGTTCTCCCGGATCCCGAAGGTCGAGGGATCCGGCTTCGTCGGCGGTCTCGTAGGCTACATATCGTACGATGTCGTCGAGGACTGGCTGGACATCAAGCCAACTACTATCGCCGACCCGGAGTGGCCGTCCTTCGAGCTGTGTCTCTACGACTCGGTGATACGCTTCGATCACTACGAGGATCGAGTTGAGCTGATTTCCGTCCATCCCGATGACTATGAGGTCGAGTGGACGGCGGAGGCGATCGAAGAGTGTGTTCGAGAAGTGAGTGGACGGACGGTCCCCAAGGTGTACAGGATGGGGGAACTGAGGCGGGACCTGGAGAAAGAGGAGTTCGAGGGCATCGTCGAGCGAGCGAAGGAGTACATAGTCTCTGGGGACATTTTCCAAGTCGTACTCTCGAGGCGAGTGGAAGTGCGGGCGGTCGCGGATCCACTCGAAGTGTACCGGAGACTCCGCGACATCAACCCGTCCCCATACATGTACTGCCTGGAGTTTGGCGAGCGGAGGATAATCGGATCCAGCCCCGAGACGCTCGTCCGGTTAGAAGGTGATCACATCGTTACGAAACCCATAGCCGGCACTAGACCTCGAGGCAGTACCCCGGAAGAGGATAAGGAGCTGACCCGCGAGATGCTCAAAGACGAGAAAGAACTCGCAGAGCACGCGATGCTCGTAGACCTCGCCAGGAACGACGTTGGTAAAGTCTCAAAGCCCGGGACGGTCGAAGTCACGCGGCTTATGGAAGTTGAGAAATACAGCCATGTACAGCACATCGTGTCCGAGGTGGTGGGTGAGAGGAAAAATGGAGTCACTCCGTGGGACGTACTCCGTGCGACGTTTCCGGCCGGGACGGTTTCCGGGGCCCCTAAGGTGAGGGCTATGGAGATCATCGATGAGCTGGAAGTGTACAAGCGAGGTCCATACGCCGGAGGCGTCGGATACGTCAGCTGGACTGGAGATATGGACTTCGCGATATCGATCCGTACCATTTTCTCAACGGGTCGTCGATGGTTTACGCAAGCGGGTGCCGGTATCGTGTACGACTCGGTGCCTGAAAACGAGTGGTTCGAAACTGAAAATAAAATGAAGGCAATGGTGGGAGCTATCCTTGAGGAGACTAGTTCTGATCAATAATAAGGACAGTTTCGTGTACAATCTCTACCATTTATTCTCCTCGTATGATCTCGATTTGAAAGTAGTTTCCAACAAGGTACCGCTCTCCAGGCTCGAGCGGCTGCGCCCTGACGGTATCGTTGTCAGTCCCGGACCCGGGCACCCGGAACGAGACGCTGGGGTATCCGTGCCAGCTATCCGGAGGTTCGCGGGTGAGATCCCAATCTTAGGGGTGTGCTTAGGCCACCAGTGCATCGGAGTAGCGTACGGGGTGCAGATCCGTCGAGCTAAACGCATCGTCCACGGAAAGACATCGCCGATAGAACATGACGGGTCGGGAATCCTCTCAGGGCTTGAAAGTCCTTTCCAAGGTATGAGGTACCACTCACTGGTCATCGAAGAATCTTCCTTACCAGAAGAACTGCTACCGTGCGCGTGGTCGGGGGACGATGGAGAGCTCATGGCCATCAGGCACGCCGACTACGACGTGTACGGGGTGCAATTCCATCCTGAAAGCTTCATGACCGAGGGCGGGGACCGGATCGCCCGCAACTTCCTACAGCTACTGGGGTGAGACCGTTGTCGGGGCTGGATCCCGAAGAGCTGATTAGGTACATTTCCAACAGTCCCAAACGCACGGTTGCCAAATTCTACGTTAAAACCGACGATCCCGAAGGACTGGCCGAGCGCTTGGAGGAGCGCCTGGAGGACGCCAAGGTGTTCACTGGTATCGATCACGTCATCGTGGTTGGCGAGCACGACGATGTGGTTGAAGTGCTCGAAAGCGAGGATTCGGTGGAGTATTACCACAAAGAGCTGGATCACCGCAACAGGGCCGTGCCGTTGGCGGACTACTCAGAGTTCGAGGACGCCAGAATCGAGCCGGGCGCGATAATCCGAGAGAAGGTGAAGCTGGGCAAAGGAGTTGTGGTGATGATGGGAGCCGTGATTAACATCGGTGCCAAGATAGGCGACGGTACTATGGTCGACATGAACGCAGTCGTCGGTTCCCGGGCGGAAGTCGGTAAGAATGTACACATCGGTGCCGGTGCGGTCATCGCCGGTGTTCTCGAGCCTCCCAGCGCTAAACCCGTCGTGATCGAAGACGACGTCGTTATCGGGGCTAACTCCGTCATTCTCGAGGGAGTGAGGGTAGGGAAGGGGGCCGTGGTTGCGGCCGGCGCCGTCGTCACCGAAGACGTGCCGCCGGGTAAAGTTGTAGCCGGCGTACCCGCGCGTGTTGTCAAAGATGTGGACGAGAAGACCGAAGCCAAGACCCAGATAGTCGATGCACTCCGCCGCCTCTGAAACCCTGTCACTATCCTGGGGTAAGCACCATGCAATTTTGGAAAGTTCACGGTGCTCGGAATGACTTCGTCCTTGTAGACGAAACCGAGGAAGAAGTGGTGCCTGAGAGTGATAAGCCTGACTTCGCGAGATGGGCGTGTAACCGACGGTCAGGTATAGGTGCCGACGGCGTGGTGTTCATACGTTCCGATCCTCCGAGTGTGGAGATGAGAGTGTTCAATCGGGACGGCTCCGAGGCCGAGTTCTGTGGGAATGCTGCGCGGTGTGTCGTGAAGTACGTGACGGAGGTGCGTGGAGAGAACGTTAAGGTCTTGAGAACGTTATCTGGAGTTCACCGAGTGGGGGTGCTGGGAGGGTGGATCGCTGTCGAGGTGCCCGAAGCTGAGATCAAGAAGGTGGTCGAGCTAGGTTACGAGGTGGACGCCGGTGTCCCGCACTTCGTTCGTCTCACTGAGCGGGATCCAGTTCGTGACTTCAGGAGCTTGACGGACGATGCCAAGGCTATTTTTTCCGAATATGAGTCGATAGGAGGTGTCAACGTAACCTACGCAGCACCCTCGGTGGAGGAATTGAGGGTCAGGACGTTCGAGCGTGGCGTCGGCTGGACGCCGGCGTGTGGGTCCGGAGTCGTCGCGGCTTCTCTAGTGTACTCAGAGATCTTTGGGCCGTTCGATGAAGTGAGTGTCCGGACGGCCGGAGGTAGCCTGCGCGTGTCGCTCTCCGACGGACCGTTGCTGATAGGGACGGCTGAGATCGTGTACAAGGGTGAACTGCGGGGTGATTGGCGTGAGAATACTGATCACCAACGACGACGGTATAGCCTCTCCCGGTCTCCGAGCGGCTGTCCGCGCCTGCAAAAGTGTCGGTGAAGTTACCGTAGTAGCTCCTGCGACACAGCAGAGTGGTGTAGGGCGCAGTATCTCTCTACTTGAGCCGGTGCGAGTGGAAGAGATAGAAGTGGAAGGCATCGACGCGCTCGCGATCTCCGGTACACCGGCGGATGCCGTCCTCATCGGAGCGTTCTCCGTTATGGACGAGCCACCCGATCTGGTGGTGTCGGGAATCAACCTCGGAGAGAACGTCAGCGCTGATGTCACGACCTCTGGGACCGTCGGTGCCGCGCTGGAAGCTTATGGGAATGGCATTCCGGCCATAGCGATCTCGCAGGAGGTCCGTGACGCTAGAGCACGCGTGGACAACAGCGCCAAGAACGTCGACTTCACTTTAGCCATCAGGGTCTTAAAGGCCCTACTTGAAGGGATTCGAGGAGTGAATTGGAAGGGTGTCCTGAACGTCAACGTGCCCGATCCGGATCGCTGGAACGGAGAAATTAAAGTGGTTCCACTAGCTTCCACGATGTACCGGCCTAGAATAGAAGAACGATACGATCCACGTGGACGTCAATACTACTGGATCGATGGAGAGATCATTCAAGACCCGCCCGAAGGAACCGACTTATACGAACTCCAGCGGGGTTCTATAGTAGTCACGCCTCTGACGATTGACATCACCGGAGACTTAGACGGTGCGGAAAACGTTATCAAGGAGCTCCGGCGCGCCCTGCGGGGATAAAGGTTGCTCGTGAAGGTCCTGCTGCAACCTATGGTAATCTCCGTGCTCATCGGCTCGACAGCGTCCGTGGTAATAGCCTTCATGGCCCTCAAAACTTATTCGAGGAAGCTCCGTGTCAGGGAACTCGAGCTGAAGGTCGAACGTGAGAAAGTCGAGCTCGTTAGGGCGGACCTCGAACGTCGGAAGCTTTTGGATCTGTTGTTTTACCTCCCGGAAGACACTCGTCTGGTGAAGAGACTGGGTGAGATTCGCTCGCTGCTCACGCGATTGGCGGAAAAATATATGGACGTCGAGACCCGGCTGACCGCGGTCGAACTCGAAACCGAATTAAAGCGTCTCGAGAATATCTCGAAGGACCTCGAGCGCGTGGAGGGCAACGTTAGAGGCGGTGGAAATGAATGACGATAGCCGAGTTTGTGGCAGTTGGTGTACTCACACTAGCCATTATTGTTGCGATCGCGCTCATAGTTCGCAGCCGTGAGGCTCCTGAAGGGGAGAGTCTCTCAATGCTCCGCGACAAGATTTCCTTGACTACCAGGTCAGACGTCATAACCAAGAAGGTTGACGAGCTGATCGAGCGTCGCGTGGAGGAGCTCATCGACAGCTGGGGATTGGCCACGACCGAAGACGTTGAGAAGGTAGAGAAGCGTGTTGACGCTCTCGATCGTAAGCTGAATGAGCTCGAGCAGAGGTTTAACGAGTTCCGCAACGACATCCGTCGCAAAGTCGAACGGTTGGAAAGCAGATTACGGGAACTCTCCTCTGAATAAACGTCCTCAGGGGCTCATGCGCGTGGAAAGGGAGATCACTTCCATTATTCTTAGGGAAGGTTATGAGTTTATTAACTATTGTTCCGAAAGTGACGTCATCGTAGTAGGAGCAGGACCGGCCGGGTTGACCTGTGCCTACGAGCTCGCGAAGAACGACGTTGACGTTACAGTAGTGGAGCGGAAACTGTACGTGGGAGGTGGTATGACCGGTGGAGGGATGCTGTTCCCAGCGGGTGTCATCATGGAGGAAACTGCCGAAGTACTGGAAGAAGTCGGAGTAGAACTCCGTCCCGCTGAGGCGGGTCTCCTAGTGTTCAACCCCGTCGAAGCCGCCGTTAAGCTAGCGAATGCGGCCCTTGAGGCTGGAGCGAGGATTCTAGTGGGTGTAGAGGTCGAGGACGTCATCGAGCGCCGCGGAAGAGTATGTGGCGTAGTGGTGAACTGGACGGCGGTGAACGCCGCTAACATGCACGTCGATCCGCTAGCTTTCGAGTCCGAGTATACCGTAGACGCAACCGGACACGAGGCTGCAGTCTGCAAGCTAGCGGGCATCGAAGTGAGTGGGGAGGGACCCATGTGGGCTGAGCGCGGGGAAGAACTCGTAGTGAAACATACCCAAGAGGTGAAGCCTGGACTGTTCGTCGCCGGCATGGCAGCGTCGGCGGTGAAGGGCGCGTATAGGATGGGGCCCATCTTTGGAGGGATGCTCGAGTCAGGAAAGAGAGCGGCGGAGGAGATCCTTGAGCGGCTAACCTAGTAATTCCAGCAACTTGCGTGTTTCCTCGACCGTCAGTTGCCCTGGTGCCGCTTTCTTCCTCACAGCGGCGTAAGTCGCGAACCCACCGATCAGAACACTCAATACCCTGGTGTACTTGGCCTCCTCTCCCATCGCGAATCCGATAGTGGGTGCTTCCGACGTTCGTACTACTTCCAAAATCCGCAGAGCGTCTTCGTGTCCTCTGGCCATAGTGACGACTTTCGCAACGTCTCCTAATTCAGCGCATCGATCCCTGATGCCGATCAGCTCCTCCTTAGGTGGCGTGTTTTCGAAGTTGTGGTACGACACGATTGTCTCACAAGACGGGCTTATGATCTCTTCCTCCGCTACGTCGATCTCCAAATCCACGTAGTCGGCCTCGGAGGATACCCGCTCCAGGATTTCGAGCCTCCTGTCTTCATCTCCTCTGTACAGTCCTCCCTCCTCTTCACGTCGGAGCGTCGCCACCACGCGTTCGTACTTAGTACACTCCCGTACGGCTCTGAGCGCCGTCGATAGGTCTAAGTTCTCCAAGTAATCGAGCCTGACTTCCAGAGCGTCCGCACCCTGCTCGACGGCCTCTATAGCCAGTTCTATCATGTCCTCGACGGTCCTACCTGTAAGAGTGGCGATGATCAAGATGAAGCCCCGATTATCCCTCGCCTAACGCCTCTTTGATCCTATCGATGACTATCTTGGCGATTCTGGGATCAGCCCCGAGCGGCTCCGCGTATACTATCTCCGCATCTACGTCCACGGGCGTGTAGTCACGGTGATGATGGTGATGGTGGTGATGGTCCTCATCTTCGTCGTAGTCCCACTCCGGTTCCAGTCCCAGCATCTTCGGGATGTCCCTCTTCGTATGCACACCGTGGGCCAGGAACACCGGTACGACGACTATCTTGTCGACACCGGACTCCGCCGCCCTCTTCACGGCTTCCTGAACGGTAGGTTCACACATCTCCATGAAACCTACCTCGACGGTCTCGAAGTCACCCATCTTTTCGACGTATTCAGCGATCTTTTCGACGACTTGCCGACTGTAGGGAAGCCGGCTCCCGTGCCCGACCAACACCACCGCTACCATGGTATTACACCTCCTCCAATACTGTATTAACAACCACGAGTACAGCCTGTACGGCTCTATATTCTCCTAACTCCCTTAGCTCCTCGGAGAGCTCCAGTTGAACGCCTTGAACACGTTCTCCGTCGCAATGATACTCGAGTATGTCACCACCTTGGAATTCCTGCTCGAATCCCACGTCGAAACCGGCCTCTTCCAACCGCTTCACGATCTTGGACACGAGTTTCCCTTTCACAGATCGGCCACCTAAGGTTCCCAAGTCTACATCCGGCCGCACTGGATCGGACTCCATCCCGTGCACGTCGATTATGAACCTGACACCGTACCTTTTAATCAGCTCGTCGATACGACGTCGAAAGGGAGTGTTCCGTGCCCATTCGCGGTTGTAGTCCGCCGGGTTCCCGTCCTCCAGCTTAGCTCGCCTGCTGACGGTTGCCACTAAAGCGTACGCTCCGGTAGCTTGAGCCACCTTCCACGCGATTTCACCAGTGAATACGTCCGCACCTGGACCCTGAGCGTGAGGTGCCGTTATTAGTACCGGCCGTGTCCCGGTGAGTTCTATATATCCGTTGATATCCATCCGAGTGCTGACCTTTCCATCTTCTAGTTCCAAATTAGGAGTCGTTCTTACTATTTTTAATACTAACTCTGAATCAATTCTTAACCTTTTTGAAATTTCATCGACAGTTATTGGCCCCTCATGTAAAACTAACTCTATAACCTTTGTACGAAGCAATCTTCACCGCAGCCCCAATATATTTGCAGCGTTTTCCTCCAAGATTTTATCATGATTAACATCCGCCTCTTTTACGATCTCAAGTTGTACAGATGGACTACCATAAGGTGAATCTGACCCAAAAACTATTCGATCATCACCCACATGTTCTGCCGCTTTCTCAATTACTTTAGGGTCTTTTACCAACGATATTTCGAGATAAACATTCTCGTAATTTTCCGCCACCTCAATCGCTGCATCATACCCTAGCTCTTTACCCATATGCGCCATGATCAGCTGAACGTCAGGAACTTCCTCCGCCAACCTACCGACGCGGACGGGATCGGAGAACGGTTCACCGCGTGCGGTGTGGAGTATCACGGGTACTCCCAGGTCTGCGGCTTTTTCGACAACCCTCACGGCTTCGGGATCGTCGGGGTAGAACGATTGGCTCCTGGGGTGGAGCTTTACGCCTTTAAGCCCCAGCTCTTCCACGCATCTCTCTACCTCCTCTACGGCGCGTTCCTCGCAGTTCGGATCCACCCGACAGAAACCCACGAACTCATCGTACTCCTTGCACGCTTTCGCGATTCGCTCATTTCCTTTCGAGAAACACACTCCCGGATCAACATCATTGAACGGAAACACTACCGCGATATCTACGCCCGCTGCTTCCATCCTCGCCAACAGCATCTGGGGTGTTTGAACTGTGCCGTCAATATCTTCTCCTAGATGGTTATGCACGTCTATGACCATTTCACAACAATCCCCTCATCGAGCGCATTAGGTACTCCAGCTCCGACATTACGTTTACTATTCTATCACTCTCATCTAAGGGAATTTCTACACCGTTTCGCTTTATTCCGAGCGTTACAACACCCTTAACTATATCCTTAACAAAACCCTTATTATCAACTCTGTACTTATAAGATGCCATCGGAACTAACTTGCCGATTACTTTAGTACCTTTCGGAATTGTGTACCTTTTCCCTTTAATTTCGACGGTTTTGTTCGACCCTAATATAACTTCTGCGTAATTTCCGATATATTTTATGACGTCCTTATGTGCATATTCTACATTTAGTTTTGGTCTCTCTTGTAACTCTACTTTCCCATTTTTAAGAGGAGATATGAAACGTAATCCTAAATGTTCTAAAAATTTATCTACTCTGCTTATAATCTTTAGTAATGCATCTTCAGCATCAATTTTTCTACCGTCAATAACGAAAGTAGCGTTAATACCTTTCTCTATAGCTTCCCTTCTATTATCAAAATGATTAGGATCGTTTGGCGGTAATTTGCCCTCCACTTCATACATATATAGCGCTTCTAAAGATAGTCCAACTATAAGCATTACCACATCATGTAAATATTTCATGGACTTTTGATTGTCGATTACTCGCACCTCGACTCTGTTCCTAGTCGGGCTGTCGTTCTCGTCTCCCGTGACGTTCGATGCGGGCCCTCTAGGGGTTATGTCCACGAGCCTTCGGCCGTCGGGGTGCGCTACGACCCGCTCTTCGAACTCAGTGTCCTTCCTAAGTCTCAGTCTGTACCTTAACCTCCCATAATACTGAGTTTTCGTCAAGTATGGGCGCTTCTCCAAGCGCTTTATCGCTGCATAGTAATTCGGTTTGAGTACTCTACTTTTGAGAAGACGACAACTAGCTGCGAAATTTTTTCCGCCACAGCAATACGGTGTGTTCGCAGTTGCTGCGATTATAATCGGTAAGTTATACCACAACCAATTGTAAACTACCAACATCTGCTTTGGGGTCATGTACGGTTGATCCTTAAGTTTCACCATCACGTTGATGTGAGTTCCGTTGATAGGTAGTGGGTCGCTCTCGAAAGGATGCATACTCTCTAACATAACCTGCAGTCCTAACTCCACTGCGGCTTTCTTTATGAGTTCTCTGCCTGCCTTACAGGCCTCGATTACTTCATCGGGAGGTAAAGGTTGGGTCAGATATTCGATCTGGGCCGGATTGGGTTCGGGATCCAGCCCTAGAACTGTTCGCCAGCAATCCTCTAGGAGATTCGAGTCTGACTCCAATAACTCCGCCGCCTTCACTATCACATCGTCTGCGGCCCGAGCCAGTGATCCGTCCTGGTCGATGAGGAAAAGCTCTTCCTCCACCCCCACCATGACTTCGACTTTCTCCGCGAAGGATTCTACGCTCCGCCGCTTGAAAAACAGTCTCGTCACCCCCGGCCTATCAGCTCGTCGAGTGTGCGCTGGACGGGCTTGCGGCTTCTGAGCTCTTCGCGCTCCGATTCCTCGTCTATGATTATCTTCCCGTACTCACCGCCTCCGCCCGGTCGAATGTTCACAGTTCCCTCCCTGAACGATCTTAGCAGTTCGGCAACCCGCTCGTCGACTTCTGCTATCTTCTCGGTCGGTGTCTCGATTAGCACGTCTATTTCACTACCGAAGCGCCGGACTAACGAGTTCCAGACAGCTCTGACCTTTTTGGCGGTTATAGTCGATAGTCCGAGGGCTTTCGCGATTATCTCGGCTAGTGGGATAATTCTGAGGTAAGGTGGTCTATGGCTAGGATGTTCCGGCTTCTCGAGATCGGCCAGTTCCAGGACTCTGTCCCGGACACCCTTTTTAATCGTGCCTCCACATTCGGGACACCTCCAGTTAAGGCGTTCTGCCTCATCGAGCTCGAACTGACGCTTGCATCGAGCACAGGCGGTCCGGTTGTACTTACCCAGCTCGGGGATGAGTCCCACGTTGAGTACTACGCGGCCACCCGGTTTCCTCCTGATCGCCGCTTTGAGAGCGTCGTACGACGGCTCCTCTAGCTCGAACCTCACGAACTCGCGACCCAGACGATGCGGGTAAGGGGAGTGGGCATCGGAGCACGTGAGGAACGTGTACTCGTGAAGTTCCGATATCCGATCCGCGTAATCGGAATCGGCCGAAAGTCCAAGTTCTACGAAGTCCACGCGGTTTACGGCACTACTGTAGCATTCTTTCAGTGAGTCGTACTCTTTGAAAACGCTCGTCCACGGCACGAAGGCGTGTGCAGGTCCGAAGAGGCAGTCGTGATCTTTGAGTAAATCCGCCAACTCCGCCCCAGTCATGCGCAGATGCGGTCGGCCTTCAGCATCAATGTCGTCGGAGTACTTGGAAAGTTCTCCGTGCAGTTCTTCGGCGTGATCGAGTGATGGTAAAATGATCAAATGGTGCACGCGACGCTCGTCTTCGACCTCTACCGTTGGGACGAACAGTACACCGGTTTTCGGCTCCTTAATGAGTCCATATTCGTCCTCTACGAGCTCCCTCCGCACGTGGCGTCTCCATTTCGGGTGTAGTATGTCGCCCGTGCCAACGAGATCTAGACCTTTCTTAGCGGCCCCTCGTGCTATCTCCCGTATTACCATCCTAGGTGAGGTGCCTCCCGAGTACTGGGAATGTAGATGTAGGTCTGAGTCGTATTGCTCTCCCACTTCACTCACCCGGCCAAGGGATTATTTCACGGAGTCTATCTTCGGTTTCCGGCACGATGTAGAACGATACCCACGCCGCTAGTATGACGATGGCGAGTCCCACCAACTGACCGATCACATCGTGGGCTAGCCGGAACCCCACTCCCCACACCTCCATCATGTAGAACATGCCCGCCAGCCTTAGCACGTTGCCGGCCGTGAGCAGTGCTACGGACGCGACGAGAGCAGCGATTTTTCGGAGCACAGATGGACCGGGGGTGGCGACGATCAGTCCTACGAACAGCGAGATAGCGGGCCAGACGACGCATCCTTTCACGATTACCGCACTTACGGTTCCGATCTGGAATATGTAGCCGGACTTGGGAACGGTGAGCCCCATTAAATGGAGCACACTTTCTACCCACTGGGCCGTCACATACTGGAGCGGCTCGGTGTCTATGCCCGAGTAAACGAACAGTGATACCGAGATGACACTGGTTAGGTACCTCAGGTCCACCACTCACCACCCCGGCATCAGCTCTAGGAGCCGCATTAAGCCCGAGACTCCAAAAGTTTGGATCACCCACGCCGATGATAGCATCATGAGCAGGTCGTCTCCCTTGTGGTGGTCCTCGACTCCGGTAACATTCGAGAGGATGTCCGCCGCGGTTACGGCGATACCCATTACTAAGGCACCCCGGGCGCTTCCGGTGATCAGCCACCCTAGCCCCGACGCCGCTAAGAACTCGAAGAACGTCCCTATCGGGCTGATTCCTTCCTCAACCTCACGGATCCGAAATCCCTTGAGCGACACCACTGGATTGATCGATCTCGGGATGAACTGCGTGATACCGCCGGCACCATCTACTCCTTTAGCGACTAGGAAGGCCAAGCAAGAGTTCTCGAGACCTACGAGTGGTGCGAGACCGTATATCATAAGCGCGGCTAGGACGATCGAATTCCACGGGTCGTACCGTTCCCGCTTCTCGTAAATCATGGGGGCGAGCGGGGGTCGGATGAAAGCCGTAAGGAGTGTGAGTCCGAAGATCAAGGCGTGAAGGGGAGTTAACGTAGCTCGGAGTACCAATGGGGCTACTGCGGCTCCTCCCACGGCAGAGTACAGCAGGGTTGAAACTGGATTTCGTGGGAGCTTCCTGCGAAGTGCAGCCCCCAGGGTAAATTCTCCTATCAGGGCAGAAACTATTGCGAGTGCGGGGTGTCCGGTGATAGATGCTGCCACGATTCCTGAGGCCACGGCTGTGAGAGGTGGACCGTACTCTTCCACACATACTGAAACCAAGGCGACCCAAGGAGACAGTGCGGGAGGGATAAGGGGAGAGAGTGCCGAGGAAATAGCGCGGACGGCGTGTCGCCAGTGTGGTCCCAATGAGGCTCACCCTATGTACCTGAGGTCTTCTTCCGGTTTACCCTCTTCCGCCTCCTGCTGCACCTCCTCTAGCGCCGAAGGCATCTCCTCCATCTGTGCCACGAATTCGCGCTCGAATCGCTCGGCTTGCTTTTTCAACGAATCGGCCTCAACTTCAACCCCCAGAATCGTGGACAGTTTCTCGACGACGGCCATCGCAGCCCGTGGGTCAACAACGTGCCCTGGGGTTACACCCATCAAGCAAACTCCTTTCATGCCCATCATCTTCCCGAAGCCGAGCAGCAAACCGGAAGCTCCTACGATATTGCCGCCCTTGTCGCCGCTGCGGACTTCAATACCGTGCTCCTTTAGCAGGTCGATAAGCTCCTTGTGCGTAGCCGCCCCGACGACCTTTGGTTCCGTCGGGACGGTTCCGGTTCCGAGGCCTCCGAGTGTGAAGATCATTTCCGTTCCGAACTCCTTAACGGTTTGCAGTATGCGGATGGTGACCTTGTACTGTCCGAGTTCACCCTGCGCTTGTGCCTCGCCGATGAGGATGATGATGTCGGGTTCGTTACCTTCGGATTCGTACACGTAGAACTCGTTCCTCATCACTTCCACAATACCATCCTCGTTCACGGATACGTGTGGCGGGAAGTGCGGTGAGTACAGCTCCGCAAACTTTTCGGCACCTAAGTCTTCGATCATCGCCTCGGCGGCTAGCTTACCCACGTGCCCGATACCGGGAAGCCCTTCCACGAGGACCGGCTTTTCCACCTCCGGCTCGAAATCGAACTTAATCACGGTGTTCCCACGAGCCAGCTCCAGCAAGTCCAAATTTTAATCCCCCTCGCCAGGAGGCGGGCCGAATTTCTCGGCCCACATCCTTTTCTTTAGCTTCCTCCGATATTTACCGTACGGATCTTCCGGGGAGAATCGGTGCGGGTGCGGCACTTCCAGATTTCCACCGCAATGCGGGCATTTGTCCCTTTGAAGCGTGTATTCCCCGCACTCCCTACACCTGCGTAGTCGTTTAGGCACGCTTTACCCCTCCTCGATCTCCCGGTGAAACTCTCCCTCGCCTCCGTGCTCTTCCACGTGGTCGATCGCGGCCTGAGCTGCTTTCCTGACCATTTTCTCAGCCGTTCGGTAATCTGGGGCGTCCACGGTGATTCGGTATCGTGGAGCTCCTACGTACTGTACTTCCATTTTAACGTCACCTTGCTGGAACTCTTCGATCTTCTCGAGCGCCTCTCGGATTATCTCTACACCGTTCGGAGCCGGGCATGTGAGATCGACGTACGCCTCGATCTTCACGCGACCCGGCTCGATGTTCTCAATCGCCAGTTCCGCGAGCTTTTCTGCCCACTCTTCCGGTACTCCGGCCTTGAGGAGCGGTTCCGGTCCTTCCTCGGCGGCCGCCCTTTCCAGTGCATCGTAAAGGGACCCGTATTCCTCGATCAGCTTGTACCCGGCCTCCTCGTAAGCTTCGTCCAGGTCCTTGCCGAGCTCTTCTGCGACCATCTCGAGGAGCTTTTCGGCCCTCTGCTCACGCTTCCATTCCTTCAGTTTCTCCTTGCGCTGGTGGTCGGTGACCTTCCTGAGTGAGAGATTGGCGTACTTACGCTTCGGGTTCACGCGGATAACCTTGGCGACTACTTTCTGACCCTCCTTGACGTAGTCACCGATGTTCTTGACCCAACCGCTTGCCACCTCAGAGATATGGATGTATCCGTCCACTCCAGGGTACTCGTCCAGCGTGACGAAAGCTCCGTGGTCTTCGACACGCTCTACCGTAGCCATCACTATCTCGCCTTCTTCGGGAATATCACGCAACTTTCTGGGCATTACTCGAGCACCTCCTTGATCTTGGTGAGGATCTTGGCCTTACCGCCGGTCGGCTTGGCTAGAGTACGGCCGCAGATGTGGCACTTCACCTCGGTGCTCACGTTTCCGAATATGATCTGCTCGTTACCACAATCCACGCACTCCACGCGGAGGAATCTGCTACGAGGCTGCGGTACGAGGTCGGACTCGGTGAACCTCTTCAGGAATCGCTCCTCATCCAAGACGATCTCACCCCCTACTCCTCGGTAATCTCAAGGGTACCGGCCCGCCAACCCTTCCGAGTGTGGGCTTTACCACATTCGGTACATCGGTAGCGCAGATCCACTTTCTTCGTGGGTTTCTCTCCCGACGGCTTGGGACGTGGGAATCCACCGTATCCCTTCAGAACACGCTCGAACTGACGTTGTCCCCACGACATCTTTCTCGCTGGGTTCTTCTTGGCACGCTCTACCTCGTGGATGGTGTGTTTCCTGCAGTATGGGCAGTACGTTCGTATTTTCTTCGGGATCTTGGCCAACGACTCACCCCCTCCACCTTCGGATGTGTTCCGCGAAGGGACCGCCCCATCGACGCCCACGTTCCGAGAGGATCCGCGCGGCCGTCTCCCCAACCATTAATAAATCTCCCTCCTTTGAGGGTGGCACTCCCACGCCCGTATCCGGATCCACGAAAGCGGGTAGCTTCCCGCGAACGACGCACACCTCGAGCTTGGGTTCTGGTTCTAAACGGTCATCTTCTTCCTCGGTTCCTGCCACGACATCATTCCCGATGACCTGGATCGCATCCTTCACCACTTCACGTAGGTCTTCCACGTCCGGCGTTACGGGGTAAATGAGTTGAGCCTCTTCTGCGAACAGGTCCATTTTGCGGAGCATCCCCACGAGCTCGGCGACGTCCGTCGTCCCGGCGTTCAGGCTCCAGTACAGTCGGACTAATAATCGTTGGAGCGTGTACGTCCTGCAGAACATGTACCTGAGGAGAGCTCGACGTACGTACAAAACGTCCTCTTCTCGATCTGTGGAGCACTCGATCTCTTGGAGCAGCTCGTCCAGCTCTCGGTAACTTCTGATATCCTCCTTGGCGATCTCGCATGCCTCCCGGAGCACTTCGGCTCCCAGGTTCTCGAAGTACTCCCTCACCATCTCACGAAGCCATCCTCTGGGAGTTCGACGCTCCATGATCTGCGGGTTGATCCTGGAGAAGGCTTTGTTCACGCGTTCAGCGAACTCCTTCAGGTCTTCCAGCAAGCGCTCGGCGGATCTGACGTCCACTGCTTCCAAGCCCCGACGATTCTTTTTCTCCTCCAGATCAACTTGCGTCCGAACTCAAAAACCTCGCCGCACGCTCAAACTTTATACGGTCGGACACGTCCCGCCGGAGCCGAGAAAACGGTGGAGGATTGGGGGAAACGGCCGATGGGACGCGGTGGACGCAGGAATCCAGGTAGGCCAAGACGCGGTTCTCTGGCCTTCAGTCCGAGGAAGCGTGCCTCACGGCCCGTTCCTAGGATCCGAAGTTGGCCGGACGAGGAGAGAGTGCGCGTGCAAGGATTCGCAGGTTACAAGGCCGGAATGACCCACGTCATCATGATCGATGACTGGCCTAACAGTCCGACCGAAGGTGAAGAAATCTCGGTGCCCGTAACGATCCTCGATGCCCCTCCGATGTACGTCGTCGCTATCCGCGCTTATGCGCCCACGCCGGACGGTTACAAGTGCGTAACCGAGGCGTGGGCGGGGATTCCCAAGGAGCTGGAGATGGACCGGGTGTTCACGGTACCCAAGGATGGCGAGGCTGGAGATCTGGACAAGATCGAGGAGCTCGTCGACGAGGGTATCGTGGAGGAGATCAGGGTTATCGTGGCCACACAGCCGAAGAAGGCTGGAGTTCCGAAGAAGAAGCCTGACGTCATGGAGTACAGGATCGGCGGTAAGGACGTACGGGAGCGTTTCGAGTACGCTGTAGAGATACTCGGCGAGGAGATCAGAGCCAAGGACGTCTTCGACGAGGGCGAGATCGTGGACGTTTCCGCAATTACGAAGGGTAAGGGCTTCCAGGGCGTGGTGAAGCGCTGGGGTGTTACGATCCAGGACCGTAAGGCTCAGCGGAAGCAGAAAGGGCGGCACATCGGATCGATAGGTCCGATCACACCCTCCAGGGTGAGGTGGACCGTCCCAATGGCGGGTCAAGTGGGTTATCATCAGCGCACCGAGCACAATAAGCGCATCCTCAAGATCGGAGAGGACGGTGAGGAAGTCACTCCTCGCGGAGGTTTCGTTAACTATGGAGTCGTCAGCGGTGATTACATCATGATTCACGGCACGGTTCCTGGACCGAAGAAGAGGTTGATCCGGGTAAGACCTGCAGTGCGACCGCCGAAGAACGCGCCCGAAGGAGCGCCCGAGATCCTGTACATCAGCCGAACATCGCAGCAGGGTGTTCGGCCTAAGGCTTCCGAGGATGAGATCGTGGAGCAGCTCGGAGGCCCCACGAGCGCTTAAGGGGGGTAGTGAATGGTGGAAGCTCCCGTCTTCAACCTCGAGGGTGAAGATGTCGACACAATCGACCTACCGTCTTTCTTCAAGGAGCCGGTCCGTAAGGACCTCATCCGGCGCGCGGTGCTTGCGGCTCAGGCTAACCGCCGCCAACCCTACGGTACCGATCCGCGCGCCGGTTTCAGGACTAGCGCCGAGTCCTGGGGCGCCGGTCACGGCGTGGCGATGGTTCCGAGGGTGAAGGGACGAAGACATCCGGCGGCCGGTAGGGCCGCCAGGGTCGCCCAGGCGGTCGGAGGGCAGAAGGCCCACGCACCGACGCCAGAAAAGGACTGGGCTCAGCGAGTTAACAGGAAGGAGCGACGTGTGACGCTCAGATCCGCTCTGGCGGCGACTGCCAAGCCCGAGTTCGTGAAGGAGCGCGGCCATGTAATCGATGACGTTCCACACCTCCCAGTGGTGGTCGTGGACGAGCTAAGGAGCGTGAACAAGGCCAGGGAGGTCCGGGAATTCTTCAAGAACGTCGGGTTGTGGGCCGACGTAGAGCGGGCCAAGCGCAAGCGACGTATTCGCGCGGGTAAAGGAAAGCGGCGCGGTCGGCGGTACGTGAAGCCGAAGAGCGTGCTCATCGTGGTGGATGAGGACGATGGTATCAAGTTAGGTGCCAGGAACCACCCGGGCGTCGACGTCGTCGAGGCGATGCACTTGGGCGTTGAACACCTGGCTCCCGGTGCGCATCCCGGGCGACTGACCGTGTTCACACCCGGAGCTCTGGAGGTCCTGGAAGAGCGCTTGGGGGAGTAAACCGTGGCCAAGAGATACGGTCCTAAGATCGAAGACCCACACGACGTCCTACTGTACCCAGTAGCCACTGAGAAGGCGATGCGGTTGATGGAGTCGGAGAACAAGCTCACTTTCATCGTACGGCGGGATGCCAACAAACCTCTCATCAAGAGGGCCGTCGAGGAGCTGTTCGATGTTGAGGTGGAAAAGGTAAACACCCTGATCACCCCGACCGGGGAGAAAAAAGTTTACGTCAAGTTAAAGCCGGAGTACCGCGCTGAGGACGTCGCAGCCGAGTTAAGGATTCTGTAGGGGGCTTCCGAGATGGGCAAGCGTATCCGCCCGCAACGGCTGGGACGTGGCGGGCCTACATACCGCGCTCCATCTCACCGTTACCGCGGTCGTATAGAGCATAGGCCTTATGATGAACAGGAAAAGAAGGGCAAGGTCGTCGGTAAGGTAGTCGAGCTGCTCCATGATCCGGCGCGCAACGCTCCAGTTGCTAGAGTAAGGTTCGAGGACGGAGAGGAGCGGCTCATATTAGTGCCCGAGGGGACCAAGGTAGGCGACACCATAGAGTGCGGTGTGTCTGCGGAGATCAAACCCGGCAACACGCTTCCACTCGCGGAGATCCCGGAAGGAGTTCCCATATTCAACATCGAGGGACAGCCGGGCGACGGCGGTAAGTTCGCGCGGGCGCCCGGATGCTACGCCACCATCATCGCCCACGATGTCGGACGTACCTACGTGCAGCTCCCCTCCGGTAAGGTACGCACGTTCGACCCACGATGTCGGGCCACGATCGGTGTCATGTCCGGTGGCGGTAAGCGCGAGAAGCCGTTCGTTAAGGCGGGTAAGAAGTATCACCACATGCGCAGCAAGGGTGGTAAGTGGCCGAAAGTACGCGGTGTCGCGATGAACGCCGTCGACCACCCGTTCGGTGGAGGTAATCACCAGAGTCCGGGTAAGCCCACGACGATCGCTAGAGGTGACCCGCCGGGTAGGAAGGTCGGTCACATCGCGGCCCGGAAGACGGGTCGTGGTGGACGCCGCTAACGCCCGCTTACGTGCTTCTTCCGGAACCACTCGAGTTCTTCCGCACTAATTTCTACCTTCACGACGAAGCTTCCGTGACACGGTTTCGTTATCGGTAGTATGATCCAACCATCCCCGTACGCTACTGGGATCTTTCCACATCCTATCACCCGAAGCCCAGGTAGAACCTCCTCACCAGGCCGCAACTTGATGATGTTTCCAAACTTCGATTCAATGTATCTCACACAGTCGCCGAACGGCCTTTTTGCCATAAGTATCTCGTATTCCCGCTCCTCAAGACAGAACGTCATCGACTCGCCCCCAGCACGTCCTCGACAGCCTTAACCCACCTCTTCGGGTCGTGCTTCCACCGCCGACCAGTTACCGGTGCGGTGAGGAACCCGTAGTCCTCGAGCCGATCCTCGAACTCCTCGATGCACACAGCTCTCGCGTCGTCGGGTTCGGATACTTCCTTAAGGGTGACCGCTATCTGTAGCTCTGCATCGTTCGTCACGAACGCGAGCAGGATACCGGCGGCGTCAGGATCCTCTAGGTATTTCTCGTACGTTCGAGTTTCATCCACGTACAGCCCCTCAGGGTCGGCGTACTCGAGGAGCTTACATCCTGTCTCGGTGCTGAGTACCAAACACTCTATCGTCATACCGGTGACACGCGTAAATTGCGGAGGAGATTTTCGGTGGGATCTTCGGACACCCCAGGGAGACGACGAGCAAGGGAGGTTCCCCCTTGATCGCTGTACTGGTGGACGACGGGTTTGAAGAGATCGAGTTCGGCGCAGTCGTGAGCGTACTCTCACGCGGCGGGCTCGAGTGGGATCTGGTGGGAGTCGAGGAGCGCGCTGAAGGGATGGGGGGTATGGAAGTGGACATCGACTCCACGGTGTGGGATGTCGAGGGGGGCGATTATGAGGGTGTAATCGTGCCCGGCGGATCCGCGCCCACGACGCTGATCGGTTATCGGCACTGCCTGAACCTCATCCAGTCTGTGGAATCCGACGGTGGTGTAGTAGTGGGTTTATCCTCTGGAGCGTTAGTCCTTGCGGAGGCTGGGGTTCTACGTGGAAGGAAGGCGACCACATACCCAGGATTTGAAGCGGAGCTCAAGGTGAACGGCGCGGAGCCCGTGCCTAAAGGGGTGGTGAGAGACGGGAACGTGGTGACTAGTAGGGGCCCGGCGTTCGCGATCGAAGCTTGCCTAGAGGTAGTTCGAGAGCTCTGCGGTGATCACATGGCAAACTCCGTCGCAAGACAACTCATCCTGAAGTGACGACTAACGTCCCCGCCAGGAGATCGAACATCCGTTGTCGTGATTCAGTCAGCAGAACCAACGCACCGTCCACGTAGCATACTACTGGTAAGGCCTTCGAAACGTTTCGAATTGCCGCCTCCGGGAAACTCACGGCCTCTCCTTCTTCGTTGACGACCTTGAGTTCGAAAACCCGTTTACCTGGGCTTTCTCCGTAGGTGCCTTCGAATATCGTCCAGTATATCCATGAAGTCAGTGACCAAGTGCTGAGGAACTTCACCGGAGTCACCAGACACGCTAAAGCCAGACATATCAACAACGATATCACGGCCGTGATCACACAGTCAATAGCGTAGGCGCCGAACCGCAGCTCGAAAGGTGCCGGATTCACCTGAACGGCCCCAGCAAATTATTGAGCCCTACGGTTTGATAAAACTAAGAGGTCTCCGGCCGGGTGGTTTCGGACGTGATCGTAATGGGGATCGACATCGTCCGATCTAAACCCCCGGAATATGCCGTGGCGATACTGGAGGATGGTGAGGAAGTCCTCAAGAGACGTCTCTCCAAGCGCGAACTCTTCGATCTCATTCTCTCGCTGAAACCGGACGTGGTAGCCGTGGATGACGTCTATGAACTCCTGAACGGAGCTTCTGAGCTCTTAGAACTCGTGAAGTCGCATCCCGAGCTCAAGTTAGTTCAAGTCACAGGAAAGCCCGGCAACCAACGGTCACTCCAACGCTTGGCGCGTGAACACGGTCTCCCGACGCCCGATCCCAGGAACCCAGAGGAGGAAGCGCTGACGTGTGCGCGCCTGGCAGAACTCGGGGTTGGTGTGGAGGCGTTCGTGCTGGAGGACGAGACGAGAGTCCGAATAGGTCGTCTGCGAAGACCCGGTCAGGGAGGGTACAGCCAGTCACGTTACGCTAGGAACCTGCACGCCGCGGTGAAGAGAGCCACGAGAGAGCTCCAACGGCTCCTCGAAGCGGAGGGGATGGAGTACGATCTTCGGGTCAGAAAGGCCGAGGGAGGATACGCCAGCGCCGAGTTCACCGTGTATGATCGGTACGATCGCGTGAAACCTGTCGTGAACAAGGTCGACGCGCGGGAGATCAAAATCGACGTCGAGCCCGTACTTCGCGACCGAATCACGTTCCGGGATACCTCCCACCGCCGTGAGCTTCTCACCATCGGCGTGGACCCCGGGACGACTACGGCTTTGGCAGTTCTCAACGCGGATGGCGAGGTCGTACACCTCGAGAGTTCCCGTGAGCTATCCTTCAGCGAGCTCACCGAGCGGATCGAGTCGCTGGGCAGACCTGCGGTAGTCGCCACCGATGTTACTCCCGTCCCTCAGACCGTTCGACGGTTGGCCCGATCCCTGGGAGCACGGCTTTACGTGCCGGATCGCCGACTCTCGGTGGACGAGAAACGTGAACTCGTGAAAGGACATCTCGCCCGGCAGGACCAGAACGTCAGACCCAGGGACACCCACCAACGTGACGCGCTTGCTGCAGCGGTAAAGGCATACCACGCGATCGTGAAGCCAGCTCTGCGTAAGGTCGAGCACAAAGCTTCGGAAGAGATCAAACGTCGGGACATACTCCGGGCCGCCAGCTACGTGATCAAGGGACTCCCGGTTGTGGACGCTCTCCGGATAGTGGAAGAAGAGAGTCAAGTGGAGCGTGAACGGAGGGAAGAGCGCGAGAAGATCCATCGATACCGTGAGCGTATCGCCTCATTGAAGAAAGAACTGCGTGCATACGAGAAAAAGGTCGAGAAGTACGAGCATGAGATAGAGCACTTAGAACGCCTCGTTGAGCGTCTTAAGCGCGAAAACGAAGAGCTTCAAAGGAAGTTGGATCGGATGCGTGATAGGATAGAGGAGCTCGTCGAAGAAAAGATAGGTCGTAAGCTCGAGGCTAAGGAGCGTGAGATCGAGCTCTTAAGACGTGAACTGATCCGCGAAAAGTCGCGTCGGGAACGCCTAGAACGGGAGTTGAGACGGGCCGAGAGACTCAATGCCATCCTTCGGTCGGGTAAGGGAATACCGGTCGTCGAGGTGGAGAAAGCGTCGCACGATGCACTCTCGGAGTTAGAGACCCCACCAGTGTTCGTGCTTTACGTCGAAGATCCCAGTGGCATGAGTGAGTCAAACGTCAGGGAGCTCTTCGACCTGAGTCCTGAGGCCGTGATCGTACCTGAGGATGCGTCGATACCGGAACACGCTTTGGAGGAGTTTCGTCGCCTCGATTTGCCACTACTCCGTGAGGGTGAAGACGTAACTGTGAGGAGGGCAGGTACTCTGGCCCTCGTGGAGTCGGACGAGCTTCGGAGGGCCGTGAGGAGAGCTCGGAAGCGGTGGGAAGAACGCGAGCGGGAGCGGGAAAAAGAGCGCATATTGCGTTGCATCGAAGAGTACCAACGCAGGCGGAGAGGGAAGTTCATCCGGTGATCCGGGAGAGTAGTGCTCGATATCGAGGTAAATCCTCTAACTTATCCAGGTCCGTCGCCGGTACTTCCAATTCCTTGGATCCTATGTTCTTCAGGAACCCTCTAACGGTGCGGTGTTCCGGTGCGTCCTCCGCGTGTACCAGGAACGGGAACAAGGTCTCGCGGGTGTGACAAGGGGGTTCGGCGACTTCTCGAAACATCCTTGGGTCGAATACGACGTCGCATGATGTCACGCACACTATCTCGTTCGGGAACTCTCGGAACACCGCTCTCACGCCCGCCATAGGTCCTGAGCCTTTACTGTCTCGCAGCCATGGCCCATCCCAGCGCCCGTCCCTACGGGGTGAAACCGCGTAGACCTCCTCGCAACCGATCTTACGCAGCATTTTCGCCGCCCATTCTACGATCGGCCGACCGTTCACCGTCAGCCAAGGTTTGTCACCGCCGAGCCTCTGGCCTTTGCCTCCCATCAGTACGGCTCCTATCATCTTCCTCCAGCACCCGTTCGCACTCGGAGCATAACGGCACGTTCGTGCGGAGCGGTTTGCCGCAGCGCGCGCACCGTGGCGGCGAGAGGAGGATGTCCTTGATTTTCCCATCGGAGAGGTCGAACACTTGAGCCAACACCTTTATCCGTACACCCGACTCGTAGAGTTCCCTCACCTGATAATCGCGGTACCTGCGAAGTCGTTCGAAGTAAGATCTCCGGACGGGCTCGCACGTGGGAGCCCGAAGACCACACCGGCTCAGTTTGATCGTCCCGGACACGGGGATTGGCCCCCTTGACGCTGATAGCGCAGATAGCGGCCAGCTTCGGGGCCTTGCTCCTGGGTGCCTGGCTGTTCACGAACACCGTCGAGTGGATCGGTTATCGGTTCAAGTTACCATCTGGATTCACCGGGAGCTTCATAGCCGCAGTGGCCACAGCTCTACCCGAAACCTTAGTACCTATCGTAGCGATCGTCTCGGGATACCGGGAAGGGGTAGCTATAGGCGCCATTTTAGGCGCTCCCCTGATGTTGTCGACGGTCGCTATGGGAATAGGAGGCCTTTCGGTGCTCGCGGCGTACTTAATGGGTCGCCGGCGGCGACCCGTAATAGAGACCTCCCACTTTAGCTTGGATGTCCGACATTTTCTGGTGGCGTACTCCTTAGTACTCGCGGTATCACTTGTGGATTTCAAACCTGCCCATTTTACCGTCGCAGCCGTGCTGTTCCTGCTGTACCTAGCCTACGTACGACAGCTCCTGAGGGCCGGGGACGTGGTTGAGCGGCCTTCCATCAAGTTCGAAATGGCACATCCAGTACTGGCGGGTCTGTTGGCCGCCGTGTTCCTCGTCGGTTCGGTCGCTCTGTTGGTAGTTGGGGCGCACGGATTCGCGGATGCGGTGGAACGACTAGCGGAGAGACTCGGAGCCGACCCGTTCACTGTGTCGTGTCTTCTCGCACCGGTTGCCACGGAACTCCCGGAGAAGCTGAACAGCGTGATCTGGTATCTGAAAGGCCGTGACGACCTGGCCCTGGGTAATGTGACAGGTGCGATAGTATTCCAAGCGACGTTTCCAGTCGCTGTAGGACTCCTGTTCACGAGCTGGCGCCTCGGTTCTAGGGAATTGGTAACCATCACCGTACCACTCGCGGCGATGACGCTGCTGTACTTTTACGGCCGCAGTAACGAGCTGGACTGGAAGGTGATGTCCATGGTAGCCGTCTTGTACCCCGTCCCGTTCGTCTTCACGTAATGGGTACTCTCGAATGAAAGGTTACAAATTACATAACGTTTCTAGGGTGGGCCCGCCGGGATTTGAACCCGGGACCACGGGGTTATGAGCCCCGCGCTCTAACCGGACTGAGCTGCGGGCCCGACTCCCCGCGCATGTGATGAAAGTGCGAAGTCGTAAAAAGCTTTGCGCGGAGGTGGGGATGACGAATTCAGCCTTGTGGGACCCCTGAGGGATGACCGTAGGCGGACTTTCCGACCCCTATCTACCCGTCGGAAATTTTTTGTCATTCCTTTACGTTTTCTTTGCGTCTATCCCTCGGATCGCGGGGGTTGACCGTTGACGGCTGGACACACCGAGGAGGTAATTTCAGATCTCTCAAATCGTGTTAGGGAAGAACTGGACCCCATCGAACTTTCCAACGAGGTGAAGAGGGAGCTGGAGCGTTTCGCCGTCAACTTCCGCAGTCGGTACTACAAGAGATTACGTGACGCCGGGATCGACGTCGACGAGTACCGCTGGATCGTGGAGGCAGTGTGTAAGACCGTGGAGCGGGCGCTTGAGGATGTCGACTGGAGGTTAGGGTACGTAGCCGAGCGCGGCGTTCACAAAGTTCTGGAGGAGCTTGAGAAGCACCTCAAGTTAGGGGAGGAGTGAGCGTGACCCGTCGTGTCATCGCCTCGGAGAAGGCGCGTGAGAGGATCCTCAGGCTCTGGCATGAGGTATACTTGGCGGAGAGGCTCGAGGTTAATCGAAGCTCGGTGAAAGAAACATTAAGTTCGGAGTTCTACGAACGATTCGTCCCTCCGCTATCCGACCGCGCTTACGCGCATCTGGAGAGGATGTTGCAGGACGAACTGAGACGCAAAAAGTCCGAATTGTCAGATCCGGAAAAGGCACAGAAGGTTGTCGAGCGAGCCTTGGAGATCGCGGATGAAGTACTCGAGGAGGAGGCGGAGAGAGCACTGAGCCGGGCGGCTAAACGATTAGCTGCGAAGCTAAAAGAAGCTGCAGGTAGATCACTCAGAGGATGATCTTCGACGGTACCCGTCCCGGGCACCCTCCACTAACTCTTTTGCTAGCTCTTTAACCCGCTTCTCTGCTTCCGCTATGTCCTCGGACTTGTGTATTTCCTCGATGAACGCCGATCCGACGATCGCCCCGTCAGCGCCAGCGGCTATTACCTCCTCCACGTGCCAACGCTCCGAAATCCCGAATCCCACGGCTACAGGTAGGTCGATGTGGTCACGCACCCAACGAACGAGTTTCAGAGTACCTTCGGAAAGATCCCGTCGTGCTCCGGTGACGCCGTACCTGGAGATCACGTACACGAACCCTGAGGCCCTCTCCCCTATCTTCTTCAGTCGCTCATCAGTCGTTGAAGGGGCTACTAGGTAGATCACGTCGATTCCGAGATCTCGAGCGACGGAATGGACCTCGTCGGATTCCTCGACCGGCATGTCCGCAACTATGATTCCGGAGACACCGGCCTCCGCCGCCGTCGAGAGATACCGCTCCAACCCGTTGGCGTGGAGCGTGTTATAGTAACACAGGAGCACGACGGGAACGAACTCGGACACCTCCTTTGCGACTTCCAAGCAATCCCATGGTGTAGTGCCCGCCCGCAACGCCTCGTCTACCGCCTTCTGTATCGTCGGACCGTCGGCGATGGGCTCGGAGAACGGAACCCCGAGTTCCAAGATGTCCACACCTCCATCACGGAGCGCCCTAGCCAGTGAGATGGTTTCTTCGAGTCCCGGGTATCCACAGGTTAAGTACCCGATCAACGCGCCACGTCCTTCGCTTTTAGTCTCCTCGAAGATCCTTTCTAGGACCAATATCGAACACTCCCCGGACCTGCGGCCCGTGGTCCGTAAAGCGGCTTTCCCGTGTGGTCGGGGATGATGTGTCAACCGGGTCTACGAGGATATCACCGATGAAGAGTGGGAGCGGTGGCTGACCCTAAGCCAACCGTTCTGGCGGCCATCACACCTACAGCGTACGCTACCGCGTTGGCGGTCCGCATAGGCTCGGCCGTCGTCGGTCCTAGGTGTACGAGCACGTCCGCGAGTTCCTTCGCTTCTCGACTGAGCCCTTTAGTCTCGGATCCCGTCAGGAGGCAGATCTGATCCGCTCCTTTCACAGCCCGTAGGAGTTCCCGCTCGGCGTTCGGCGCCGTCGGATGTAAACCGACTACGACGTCGAACCCTGCCAACGCTTCTTTCAGGTCCCTTTCGATTCGAAGGTCGATAAGCGAAGAGGCCCCCACCTTTTTCTCGGCCCCACGAACGGCGTCCCGGTTCGGCTCCACCAATATCAGGCTTCCCAGTTTCAGTGCCGCGGTTATCCGGATTAAGTCGGCGATCTCGTACCCCGTCTCCGGTCGCTCACAGCACACGTGAATGTGCTTAAAGGCGCCGGACGGAAGCCAACCCCGGTGCGGCTCCCTCAGTGTTGCTGGAGTGATTCCGATCAAGTATCCACGTCGGGACACGTGGACGTCCACGTACCGGTCCGGGCTGTCGAGATCCACGGACGCACCCGTGGCCTGCCGCACCGCTTCGCCGACTTCGATGGCCAGATCACGGGACGTGTAGGGAAGATCCTTGTCGAGTCTCCTGGCGTCGACGGCGAAGGTATGATGCGGCAATATTTCATTTTTCGCGAGTTTAGCCGCCAGTGCGGCGATCCTATCGAGATCGTTGGATCGGCCTCTATGCTTCACGATCACGATCCGAGATACCTCAGGGAATTTCTCTCTCAGCCTATTAACGACCACGTCGGGATCTTCTACTCCCTTAATCCTAAGCCTGCGAACCGGTTTCAGAGGATCGGGCTCCGCGGGTAATTTGAGCCTGTCCTGTATTTTCCGTGCCATTCTCTCGGTCTCATCCGGTCGAACGTCCGGAACGAGCGTTAGGAGCAGCTCCACAGGGGACCGCCCCACGTAACTTTTTTAATTCGAGACGGGAGTCTCCCGCGGGCGCAGCCGGGGCAGCTTAGCCTGGTAGAGCGCGGGGCTCATAGGGCCCGATGACCTCGAGAGGTGAACCGGCCTGGGATACCCCGAGGTCCCGGGTTCAAATCCCGGCCCCGGCACCAAGTCAGGAACCGTTACGAAATTCATAACGTTTTGGGGGACCGGCGGCGATGCCCCGCGCAGCGGAGCTGCGTCTCGTGAAGTGTCCTCCACCCCGTCATTTTCCCGAGATGGTGAAACTATCCAGGGCGTTATTCAGACTTCTGGTGGAGGAGCACGGTGCTGACGGGGCTCTAGAGAGGCTCGCAGATCCGAGATGGTTCCAATCTCTGGCGTGTCTGCTAGGGTATGAGCGGGATACGTCCGGTAGTACTACAGTCGTCACGGCGGCGCTCCGTGAGGCGTTGGATCCCGAAGAACACGGGATCGCCGTCGCTGGTGGGAAAGGACGACTGGCCCTTGAAACCCCGGAGCGCGTGCGGGAGCTCGCCGATCGGATGGATTTGGATCCCCGGCCATTGGTGACGGCTAGCCGTCTAACGGCACGGTCGGACTCCGTGTGTCTCCAAGATGGTCACGACCTCTACCACCACGTTATCGTGTTCGACGAAAACGGTAGGTGGGTGGTGATCCAGCAGGGAATGGACGTCGATCGGAAGACCGCGCGACGTTACCACTGGCTCGACAGCGAAGTCTCGGAGTTTGTGGAGGGACATCCGGTGGTGGCGGATGAGGCGAGGAAAGTCCTGTCGCTTCAGGGGGATCGAGCCGATAAGTGTCGGGAGATCGTACTCGATCTAGTTGGGGATGGTCCGGACCGCGTGTTGCGAGAGTGGAGGGCTGTCAGGAACAGCGTCTCAGGACCGCTCGATGAATACCTGGGTATAGAGGGTGGCGTCGAAGTGCCCGACGGATGGGTGCCAAGGCGTCTCGATCGAGACGCTCTGCTGCGCCTGTATGAGGTCAATCCAACCGATTTCAAGGAGTTCCTGGCCGTGCGCGGCGTCGGACGGGGTCTAGTCCGTGCCCTGGCGTTGATCGCCGAAGTAGTGTATGGAGAAGGGCCCGACCGTCGCGATCCTGCCGAGTACACGGCAGCTTTCGGCTGCAAGTCCGGGGATCCTTACCCGGTGCATCGAGAGCTCATGAGACTTGCAGCCGAGCTGCTGGAGCGGATTAGGTCTCCCCGGCTCCGCCGCTTCCTGGACCGTGTGACCGAGTCTTAAAATACCCGTACAGATCGTTCTGTTTCAGAGAACGTTCAGGGGGTGATCTCCGAATGCTCATCTGCGTAGTCGGGATGCCGGGGGCTGGCAAAGGTGAGTTCGTCAAGGTCGCCCGTGAAGAAGGTATCCCCGTCGTGGTGATGGGTGACGCAGTCCGTCGCGAAGCCGAGCGTCGGGGGATGGACGTAGGAGAGATGGCGAAGCGACTCCGTGAGGAGCGAGGAATGGACGCAGTTGCCCGGTTAGTGGTGGAAGACGTCGAACGCGAACTGAGGCGGGCTGGAATTGTAGTAATCGACGGAATCAGGAACCCGGAGGAGCTCGAGTATTTCCGGAACAGGTTCGGTGAGCGGTCGGTGATAGTCGTGGCTATCCACGCGTCCCCTCAGACTAGGTTCGAAAGATTGCGTGGACGAGGCCGTGAGGACGATCCGAACACCAAGCGAGAGTTCGAAGAGCGGGACGAGCGAGAGTTAGGGTTCGGGATCGGTGACGTGATCTCTCGAGCCGACGTGATGATAGTGAACGAGAGCGTTAGCCTGCCGGAGTTCCGGGAGAAGTGCCGGATGGTAATAAAGGCGATCTTAAGGGGTGATCCGGATGATCTCCCGGGTAATTTTGACTACTTACGTATACCCGACTGAAGACGAGGAGAAAGTCCGAAAAGCCGTGGGAAATCTGTTCGATCTTGAGATGTTTGAGGAACGTGAGGAGGAAATGGGTGACTTAAAGAGACTAGAGTTCGTGTGCGAGGGTCCCCAGGCACGCTTGAGTCTGGGTCGCATTTACGAGCTGCTCAGGGAGCAGCAGATCCTAGACGCGGCCCGGAGGGTGCTGCGAGAAGGAGTCACCGCTGAAGGATCGATCCTGTTCCACCTGAACAAACAGGTAGCGTTCGCTGGGAGCGTGAGCTTCGCCGAAGGAGGGGAATCCCCGATGGGTCCCATAGTGGTGGAAGTTTTCCCCGAGCGACCCGAGGACGTCGAGAAGGTGATCGACTGGCTGGCACCCGAGACGATCGACGGGAAGCCGATTTACGAGGTAAAGAGGCCGAGGGTGCGGGAGGAAGAGCTCGAGTGGCGGTAGGACGCAGGTTGGACGCGTTCATTAGGGACGTCAGTCTCGCCGAAAGCCGACGTGAGGCCAAACGGCTGGTAAAGTCGGGACGTGTACGTGTGAACGGCAAGCCTGTCAGGAGGCCTTGGTGGCTGGTATTCCCTGGAGACGAAATCGAAGTTGACGGTGTTACCGTGCGGGTGGGAGACAATGGTGGCGAGAGGTGAGTTAGTCGGATCGAAGGTGATCGTTCGGGATGACCGAGATGCGAACAGATTGTACTCCTCTATGTACGGGAAACCGTCACGTCGCGGCCTGCAGCTGTGGCCTGAAGAAGCGCTATTCTTATGTGAGATCGGTAGGCTCGAAGTCCGCAGTGGAAACGCACGGATTAGTTCGGAGGAGCTGATGGCTAAGTTTATGGAGAAGGATCCGAGATTCCCCGTACGTTACGCAGTATATGCTGATCTCAGACGACGTGGATGGAAGCCTAAACCAGGCCGCAAATTCGGGACCGAATTCCGGGCGTTCCGCAGTGAAGACGAAAGGATAGCAGTCAAAGTACTGCAGGAGGAATTTGACAAGTTCACAGCTCAAGATGTTTTGAAGTGGTTGAAACTAGTTGAAAGTACGGAGTTTGATCTAGTAGTAGCTATAGTAGACAACGACTACGATGTGAATTACTACATGTTTTCAGAGCTAGCTCCCTAGGGGAACTTTCACGTTGTGGAAGCGTCTCCAGACTGCTCTTGGTCTCTACCCCGGAATGGGGAATCGACCGCGTCGACTTTGGCCTAGACTACTGTATTCAGGATGCGTGGTACTCACTGAAATAGTGGACGCTATAATGGACAAATTAAAACATAACCGTGACGTCGTGCGCGTGCAGGTAGAAGGTGTTTCCTTCCTCCTCCGTGTTCATACAAATGATTCTGGTGTATCACGGGAACTCCGACTCCACAATATTCGAGAACCGAAGGCGTCTAGATACCTTGTTACTGACTTTCTTAATGACAGAGAAATAGCTTTTGACGTAGGTGCAAATATTGGTTATTATGCTATTCTTACAGCGTTAGCTTCTGAGCAATCTCGAGTGTATGCTATTGAACCCGTCAGAGAAAACTTAGAATTACTTCAGGAGAATATAGCCCTTAACGATTTGGAAGATAGGGTTAAAGCTCTCGAGTATGCAGTATCTGATAAGTGTGGTAGGGTTCGCATGATTCTGGAAAATAGATCTAATTGGCACCGTATCGTCAACGTCGATAACAATGATTATATAGAGGTTGAGTCAATAACACTTGATGAGCTGTCTGAGAAACTCGGCGAGAGGCCCACTTATGTACGTATGGATGTTGAAGGAGCCGAGTTTGAGGTAATTCGAGGTATGGTTGAGCTACTGGAATCGGACGATCCGCCGAAGCTGTTCATCGAACATCACATACATCTGCTGGGGCTCGATGTTACTCTCGACCTCATTGAAACGCTTCTGGACTATGGTTTCGAGATCGCCGCGGCTTTCGGATACCCACACGCATCGCTCCACGACCGAGAGGGCGGGTACCGGCCGCTCGTCGGCAAAGTGGTCCGGTGGCGCGGACTTGATGTGGAACTGTACGAGACGTCGTTCGAACAACTGTATGATGTGATTGTGGAAAAGAGTTGGGACTGCTTCCACGTCTTCTATCGGCCTATCTGACGCCACAATCTCGGACTTAGGAATACACCGACGGGTTCGCCCGCAGTCTCAGCAAGCTTCCAGGCTCCCGGTATCACGTCCAGGTCTTCCGGCCGCTCGATCGTGAAAGTGTGTAGGTTGATGTCTTCCAAGATCTTGGGCGCTGCTTTCCCCATCCCCACCTGCGCTGGGATGTCTTCGAACAAGTAGCCACGGTGACTCATCAACATCAACAGTGGGAGTCGGTAGGTTAAGGTGAGTGAGCAAAGAGCGTTGACGGAGTTACCTAGGCCCGAGTTCTGCATTATCAGTGCGGGTTTCTCGCCCGCGAGGGCGGCTCCCGCGCAGATTCCTACGCCTTCTTCCTCCCTGGATACTCTGACCGTTCGGATCTCCGGGTGTTCTTCCAATCTCTTGATGATCCCGTCCAATAGTGAACATGGTAGCCAGCAGGCGAAGGTGATTCCAGCTTCCTCCAGAGCCTCGACGATGGCATCATCGACGTTCAATCGTCATTCCCCGTCCAGCGCGACCCGGCCCATAGTCTCCGCCCTGAGACCCGCCCGCAGTGTGGCTAGCGGTATCACCTCTTCCGGCGGGACGTTCGCGATGTTGACCTCAGGACCGAACTTGACGATCAACTCGAACTGCTGCTCCTTCTCCGGAGCCTCGAACATCACGCGCTGAATTCCGACTCCCTTAACGATCTCCGATAGTACGCGCACTCGCTCTCTCTTCTCCGCTCCCATCGGACCGTGTTTACCGCTTTCTCTGGCTTCGACGATCACGTATTCGGCGCCGGCTTCCATGCACTTGTTCATGCGCCCCACGATGTCAGATGGCGAAAGCATGGAGTACTCCTCGTCCCTCTTCTTACCTTCTTCTGCGTAGACGGTGAAACCGTGCTCACACGCCAGTTCGATGAGCTCGCACTTCTTCTCGATGGACATCGGAATCATACCGTCTGAGATCTCGATAGCGTTGAATCCTAGCTCATCGAGCTCGTTCAGATACTCCCCGAAGTTGCCCTGAGCAATCGCTATCTCGGCCAGGGTGCCTCCAGGGAACACGTCCAGCCCCGCATCCACGTACATCTCGACTTTTTGCGCGACGATCTCCTTGTCAATGAGCCGTGCCGTGCCCCATCCCAGCTTGACGGCCGTCACGTACTCTCCGGCGGTTTTCAGAAACGATTCCACGAACTCGGGTGTCAATGCCTTGTCCAGCATGACCGTCGCGCCGTCCACTTTTGGAATCTTCACGGACTTCTCGAACGCCTTCACCGAGTGCCCCCCGGCCGATTCTGGGGGAACGGCTTTAGTGTATTCTGGACCGGGTGGCGCGGGGCCGACAAGTATGAAGCGAATTGAAGCTTTAAGAGTGGTCGCCGACGTAGCCGAGCGGTACGACGCCGTAGTTACGGTCCACTTAGGTTTCCCGGCCCGGGAGCTCTACCACGTTAACGATCGGCGCCTCAACTTCTACATGTTGGGAGCGATGGGTCAGTCCTGCTCAGTCGGTCTCGGACTGGCTCTCTGTACCGATCGGGAAGTACTGGCGATTGAAGGAGACGGCGGTATTATGATGAATATGGGGATTCTCCCTACGATCGCCCAAGAGAGACCGCGTAACTACACCCTCGTACTCATCGACAACTCTACGTACGCCACTACAGGAGACCAGCCTACGCCGTCCGATCGCATCGATTGGGAGAAGGTGGCTGAGGCCCATGGGTTGACGTACTTCGAGGCTTCCGAGCCAGAGTCCGCTGAAGTAGCCTTAGAAGACGCGCTCGCGACTGAAGGTCCTCGTATGGTAAGGCTGGAGGTCGACCCTGGAAACGCCGACGTCCCCTTGATAGATTTGAATCCGGAGGAAATCAAAGTGCGGTTCGTTCGAGCGCTGCGGGAGGGATGATCATTGAAAATACCGCCTGAGGATTTGATGGACTTCGTCAGTGAAGCTCTCCACTCCGTCGGTGTACCGCGTAAAGACGCTCGGACAGCCGCCGAAGTCATCGTAGAGGGAGACCTTCGCGGATTTCACTCTCACGGCGTTCTGAGGTTGCCTGGTTACATTGAAGGAATCGAGAAAGGCGCAATCCGCCCCGAGTTGAGGATGGAGGAAATCTCCAGGAAGTCCTCTGTCGTACTCTATGATGCTTATCATTCGCTGGGACACGTCGTCGGATACAGGGCAACACTGGAAGCTGTCGAACTCGCTCGGAAGCACGGATCAGGCGTGGTGGCTGTCCGTAACGCGTCTCACTACGGGATCGCCGGGTACTACACGACGCTGGTCGCTGAACGGGGATTCATCGGATTCACAGCCTGTGGAACGGAACCTGCGGTCGCCCCTTACGGCGGCTCCCAACCTGTGCTGGGAACCAATCCGGTGTCCATCGCGTTCCCCCGTAGGGACGGTCCACCTATCATCGTCGATATGGCCACGAGCGTAGTCGCGAGGGGGAAGATCCTTCAGGCATTGCGAGAGGGTAGGGAGATACCTCAGGACTGGGCCGTAGGGCCTGACGGAGAGCCTACCACGGATCCCGAGGAGGCCCTTGCAGGGGCACTACTACCGTTCGGAGGGCACAAGGGGTACGCCCTGTGCTTGGCACTCGAGGTGTTAACTGGTCCCGTCGTTGGGGCTGCCGCTGGAAAAGACGTTCAGGGGACTACGGATCCTACGGTTCCGTGCAACAAAGGTGACGTGTTCGTAGCGCTCGACCTGTCGGCCTTAGTCGACGAACATGAGTACTACGACCGACTTGAAAAGTTGGTATCGCAAGTTAAATCCGCCGGAGACGATGTTCTACTCCCGGGAGAGCTGGAGTTCCGACGCCGAGAACGCGCACTTCGGGAGGGTATCGAGCTTCCGGAAGGATCGGTACGTGCCGTCCGAGAAGTGGCGGAAAAGTTAGGGTTAGAGGATCCGACGCGTTAGTCCCCGCGTCGACATGCCAGCCGATTCACGCCCCGAACGAACGCCTTCACGCTGGCCATCACGATGTCCTCTGCGGCACCTCGAGCAGTGGCGACGTTCCCGTTCTCGTCCTCCAACCTCACCGTAACCTCGGCGAGAGCGTCGGTGCCCCCGGTGATAGCCTCTAGGCGATACTCTTTCAGCTCCACGTCTATACCGAGCTCCTCGATCGCCTTGCGCAGTGCCCGTATCGCCGCGTCAACTGGGCCAACACCGGTCGACGCCGCTTCATGCTCCTCACCGTCTAAGTACACACGTACCGACGCTGTCGGCGTGAACTTGTTCCCAGTCATCACGGCGATCTCTTCCAGCTTGACCGCCGCCTCTGACTCGGGCACCTCGCCGACGACGTCCCGGGCTATGGCTTCGAGATCGTCTTCGGTGACGCGTTTGCCCTTATCCCCGAGCTCCTTGACGCGCCGAACTATCTCGTCGAGTTGTTCCTCCGTGACCTCGATCCTCATCTCCTCGAGCTTCTTCTTGATCGCGTGCCGACCCGCGTGCTTACCTAGTACTATACGCCGTTTATGACCGACGTCCTCAGGCCGTATGGGTTCGTACGTCTCCGCCTTCTTGATCACACCGTGGGAGTGAATCCCCGACTCGTGGGCGAAGGCGTTCTCGCCGACTATCGGGGTGTTCGGAGGCACTACGACGCCAGTCAGTCGCTCCACGAGCCGTGAGAGCTCGACGAGCATCTCGGTCCTCACGCCCAACTCGATATCGTACAACGCTTTGAGGGCCATTACGACCTGTTCCAATGATGCGTTACCGGCGCGCTCGCCGATCCCGTTCACGGTCACATGAACCTGTTCGGCCCCAGCTTCGACGGCGGCCAATGAGTTGGCCACGGCCATGCCGAAGTCGTTGTGGCAGTGAACGCTGACTGGCACGTTCACGGCGTCGACTACTTCCGCCGTCAGTCGATACATCTCTGGAGGGGTCATGACGCCAACAGTGTCCGGGACGTTGACACGATCCGCTCCGGCCTCCACGGTAGCTTTATAGACCTCGAGCAGGTAGTCCCAGTCCGTCCGTGTGGCGTCCTCCGCAGAGAACTCCACTGTGACCCCGTGGTCACTGGCGTACTCCACGCCCTCTACGGCACGCTCCAAAGCCTCTTCCCGGGACATCTCCAACTTGTATTTGAGGTGGATGTCCGACGTTGCTATGAACACGTGTACGCAGTCTACGTCTGCGTCGATCGCCGCGTCTATATCACCCTTCACGCACCTAGCTAACCCGCATATCTCTGCCTCCAGTTCCTCACTTGCTATCATCTTCACTGCCTCGAACTCACCCTCGCTGGCTACGGGGAAGCCCGCTTCGATGGTATCCACGCCGAACTCGTCCAACTTCATCGCGATCTCGACCTTCTCCTCCACCGTGAGACTGACGCCCGGCGTCTGCTCTCCGTCTCTCAGCGTTGTGTCGAAGATCCGTACCCGGTCGGGCAACTTACGCTCCCAGCAGAAAGGAAGTCCCCTCGACCATTTTCGAGCCCCCGAGGGGAAACGAGCTTGAGAACCGAGGAGTTGAAACTGAAGTTGAAGGAGCTCGTCGAAAGTATCGAAGATGAGGGACTGCGAGAACTCGTTATGAAGGTTTTGGAAGAAGGGTTCGCCCACGAGGAAGTACCCGATCCCGAGCCCGTTGAGGAGGTTCCGGCCAGCCGCAGACAACATCACTCTTACCCAGGGGGGTTGCTCGAACACACAGTAGCGACGACTAAACTCGCCCTCGCGATGGCTGAGGTGTTCGAGGAAATTTACGGGGTGGAGGTGGACCGTGACCTCGTGATCGCGGCCGCGATACTTCACGACTTGGGCAAGGCAACATCCTACGAGCAGCGCGAGGAACGGTATAAGATCTCCGACTTCGGACGTCGATTGGACCACCTCACACTGATCGCGGCGGAGTTGTACGCTCGAGGTGCACCGGTGGAACTCATCCACGCGGTGGCCGCACATCACGGCCGCGGATCTCCGATACCTCCGAACACACCGGAAGCTCTCATCGTGCACCTGGCGGACCGGTCCGATGCCGAGTTCGCCACCGAAGTGATCAAAGCCGCCCGTAACGTGGTCAGGGCTCGGCTGAGGGAGCTCGGCATGGAGCCTACCGACGAGCTCGTCGAAGAGGTCCTAAGGCGCGTCGGGCCCTCCGAGATCTTCCTCACCAGGGTTCGAGAGGGGCGAGACGCCGTCAGACAGCTGGTGGCCGAGATCCTCGAGGAGATCGAGGAGGGTCCATCCTCATATGCGTCAACCCGTGGATGATCCTTCACGGTAAACTCTTAAGTCGGCGTGGGCCGGCCGCGAGGGGGTGGATGCCGTGTCGATGTACAAGTACCAGCGGGAGGCGTGGAAGCGACCAAATGACTCTTACGTTGGAGAGCTGCTGAAGGAGCGTCTCCCGAAGTGGCGTAAGGGACCGTCGGTCCAGCGTATTAAGCGTCCGACGAGAATCGAGCGAGCACGTCGTCTAGGGTACCGCGCTAAGCCCGGCTACGTGGTAGTTCGCGTACGCGTACCCAAGGGAGGTCGTCGCAAGTCGAGACCGAGGAAGGGTCGTCGCCCCAAGCGTATGGGTAAGAATAAGTTCTCGCCGGGCAAGAGCAAGCAGTGGATAGCCGAGGAGCGCGCCCAGCGTAAGTACCCGAATCTGGAAGTGCTCAACTCCTACTGGGTCGGTGAGGATGGTCAGTACAAGTACTATGAGGTGATCATGGTGGACCCGTATCACCCGCAGATCAAGAGTGACCACCGCATTAACTGGATCTGTCAGAAGTCCCAGAAAGGACGCGTGTTCCGTGGTAAGACCGGAGCGGGCAAGAAGGCTCGAGGACTGCGGAAGCGCGGTAAGGGTGCCGAGAAAGTCAGGCCGAGCCTCCGAGCCCACAGGAGGCGCGGTAAGTGATCTCCGCCGCGCCCTCATCGGGGTCGTACCTTGACTCTCCCCGTCAACAGTATCTCAGCCCGCGTGATCGCTCACGCTACTGAGGATGAGGTGAAAGTTCTCGAGGCGTTGGCGAACGTATTAGGTGGTGTTCTCGAGGAGGAAGACGTCGAGCCCGAGACGTTCTACGCGGAGGGACACCACGGGAACCCGATCACCATATTTCAAGTCAAGATCGACAGGCCGAGGTACATCGAGCGAGTCCTGGAACACTGGCGTGAGAACATACCAGCGGAGGAGCGGAGGCGCGTGTGGAGTGACATAGAGCGGCGAGTAGATGACAAGGGCAATCTCTACCTGCGCTTCGACAAGCAGAGCGCCTACAAGGGGGAGCTGCGGATATCGGACGCAGACGATGTGGTCAGGGTGAAAGTCAACCTGGAGAGCTACCCTGCGAGCCGCGAGGGGGGCATAAAGACGCTAGAGCGGCTCGGTATCTTCTCCGACGATTGAGGGTTTCCGAGAACTTCGCCCTTCGAGTTCACGTCGACGAGGTAGATCCCCTGAGGATGGCTCTGGCCGTCGAGCGTTTGGACTACGAGATCGCCGTCCTCTGTCTGGAACTGGAAGCGGAACATCTGAATATTGACGATTTGAGGTGGCTCATCGAGGAGATCCGGGACATCCGTGAACACGTTGAGAGCGTGCTCGTCCTACCTGGCTGCAAACTAGAGGCGGAGTCCGCGGAGACTCTCCGTAGAGCGATCCGCCGAACACGACCCCTCGTGTACTTGCTCGCCGTCGGCGGCGGCGATCCTAAAATCAATCGAACTGCCGTTTCCGATACTAGGGTGGATCTACTATCACATCCAGAGCGCGGTAACCCCCACGCTGGTTTAGGCAAGTATGAGATCGAGCTAGCACGGGAGAAGTGGACCTACGTGGAGATCGATCTATCGAGACTGCTCCGACGGGAGGGCGAGCGACTCGCGTGGCAGGTCTCTCGAATTCGTGACCTCTTACGCTTGCGCCGCAGGAAACGGTTTCCGACTGTCGTGACGCTGGGTGCACGTGATCCACTGGAATTGATCAGGCCGAAGCAGGTGGAGGATGTCTTGAAACTTCTGGGGTTTGAAGATATCGAGGTGAAGGAGATGTTTGTCGAGGCTCCCAGGGAAATCCTCCGGTGGAACACGGCGTGTAAGCATGTTTTCACGGTGCCCGGCGTCGCCTCACTGGGGTGAAACACATGCGTGTGCGTCTGTCCTCCGCACTCCGCCCCAGATGGCGTTATGTAACGTTTAAGGTATGGTCGGAGCGCGTCGAAGTGCTGGATTTCGAGGGGATGAAGGACCTCATCGTTCGAGCTCTACTTTCGGCGTTGGGGCCTACGGGAACCGGCCGGATCGGACCATGGTTAGTGCGTAGTTACCGTGATCTTAACGCGGGCATCCTGAGGGTGCGACGGGGTCAAGAGGAGGAGGCACGCGCGGCATTATCATTATACCGTCGGGATCCGGAGCTCGGTCGTGTTTTCATCGAGGTTCTCGGTACCTCCGGAACGATTAAAGGGGCGGAACGGTACCTCTCTCGAGTCCCGAAATGTGACCGTGAGCGGGTGGGGAACCGCGAGTTCGTGTTGTACGAGAACGGTGAAATCGACGTCGTGGAGGATGGTCGTGTAGTTGCGTTCGCCAGCTTCGAACGTCCACTGCCTGAAGAGAATCGGGGGTAGTGGCCGTGCAACCTGCTCAGACGGCGTATGACCGGGCTATCACCGTCTTCAGCCCGGACGGCCGACTGTTCCAGGTTGAGTACGCGCGCGAGGCCGTCAAGCGCGGTACTACGGCTTTAGGGATTAAAGTGGAAGAAGGCGTCGTCCTTGGGGTCGATAAGCGTGTCGCCTCCAAGCTGATCGAGCCCGAGTCCATAGAGAAAGTCTACCAGATCGACACTCACATCGGAGCAGCTACGGCGGGACTCGTCGCGGACGCTCGCGTGTTAGTCGAGCGTGCCAGGATCGAGGCACAGACGTATCGGTACACTTACGGTGAGCCGATCGATGTAGACGTGCTCGTGAAGGCTATCTGCGACCTCAAGCAGGTGTACACGCAGCACGGAGGAGTTCGACCCTTCGGAACCGCGCTTTTGATCGCCGGTGTAGATAGGAAGGGATGTCGCCTGTTCGAGACCGATCCCAGCGGTGCTCTGACGGAGCACAAAGCCACGGCGATCGGTGAAGGTCGCCAGGAAGCGCTTGACGTGTTCGAGGAGGAATACCGGGAGGACATGACCCTCCGAGAGGCCGTCAAGCTCGCGGTGCGGGCGCTGTACGAAGCCTCACGGGAGGAGACCACCGCCGACAACCTCGAGATCGCCGTTGTCGACGAACAAGGATTCCGGAAGCTTGAGCGGGAGAAAATCGAGGAAATGTTTGAACGTGCAGTCGGTTCGGAGAAAGACGAGGGTGAGTAACAATGGCCAGAGTCAGTCTGGAAGACGCCGTTGTAGCGCGTCTGGAGAAGGGAGGCGAACGATTCGAGGTGCTCGTCGATCCCGAAGGGGCCCGTAAACTCCGGGAAGGTGAAGACGTGGACGTCGAGGAGATATTGGCCGTGGAACAAGTCTTTCGCGATGCAAGGAAAGGTGAGAGGGCCTCAGAGCAAGCGATGGAGGAACTTTTCGGCACTTCCGACCCCATTAAGGTCGCGGAAATCGTGATCAAGGAGGGAGAAATACAGCTAACCGCGGAACAACGAAGGAAAATGCAGGAAGAAGTTAAACGGAAAATCGTCCACATAATCGCCCGCCGCGCGGTGGATCCCAGAACGGGGGCCCCGCATCCTCCTGAGCGAATCGAACGTGCCATGGAGGAGACCGGTGTTCACATCGATCCTATGAAGGGTGCTGAGGAGCAGGTAAAGGACGTCATCAAGCAGTTGCGTCCGGTCCTGCCGATGAAGTTCGAGGAAGTGAAAGTGGCCATCCGTATCCCCGCGAAGTACACCGGACAGGCTATGGGTATCGTGCGCGAGTTCGGTGATATCGAGCGGGAGGAGTGGCAGTACGACGGTGCTTGGGTAGCCGTAGTACGATTACCGGCTGGGTTGCAGGACGAGTTCTTCGAGAAGCTTAACGAGATCACTAAGGGAGATTTCGAGAGCAAGATACTGGAAAGGGAGAGTGTGGAGGGTCCCTGAATGGGAACCGTCGAAACCCTCGCGGAACACCTACGCGAGCTTATCGGCCGTGTGGCTCCGCCGGGCTGGGAGGACGAGGTCCGCGAGTACGTGGAGGATACGCTGGAGAAATACTGTGACGACGTCCATGTGGATACCCTGGGGAACGTGGTCGGCACTATCGAAGGTTCCGAGTACGAGGTAATGGTAGCCGCCCACATGGACGAAGTAGGTTTCATCGTCAAATCCATCGACAAGAACGGGTTCATACGGTTCGCGAAGCTCGGCGGTATCGATGACAGGATCCTACCGGGCTCACGCGTGATCATCGTGAACTCCGAGGGCGAGAAGGTGCCGGGGGTAGTCGGAACTAAGCCTCCGCACATCCAGGAGCCGAAGGAGCGGCGGAAGGTACCCGAGCACAAGGACTTGTTCATAGATATCGGCGCCTCAGACCGTGAGGAGGCTGAAGAACTCGTGAGCGTTGGTGATGTCGGTGTCCTAGCCGGAGAGTTCGTGGAACTGGTAGGGTCGAGAGTAAACGGTCGAGGTCTCGACGATAAGATTGGCGTCGCCGTCCTTCTCGCTCTGGCCGAGCGTCTCTCCGACCTCGACGGAGATCACCCCACGTTTTACCTGGTGGGGACAGTTCAGGAGGAGGTGGGTCTGAAGGGGGCCAAAACGTCCGCCTTTGAGGTCTATCCAGATGGTGCTGTAGTTCTGGACACCGCCGTAGCTGGTGACGTGCCGGGATTGAAGAGGACGGAGCTAAAGCTTGGGAAGGGACCGGCGATCACGGTAGTCGACGCGAGTGGTCGAGGTCTAATCACTCACCCTAAGGTGAGAAAGCTACTGATAGATACCGCGGAAGAGCTGGACGTCCCATACCAGCTCGAAGTGGGCGAGGGAGGCACCACCGACGCGACGGCTATTCACCTGACCAGAGGTGGCGTCCCGACGGGTGTGGTGGGAATCCCGACCAGGTACCTACACTCACCGGCGGAGGTGCTGGATCTCGAGGATGCGAAACACGCCCTCGAGCTCGTAACCGAGGTCGTGCAAAGGTTCCCGGATTACGTACCGAGGTGATGCGAGCGTGCCCGAGTTCGAGCTGTACGTCGAGGACCGTCAGGTCGTTACTCCCGGTGAGTTGTTGGCTAGAGGACAGGTGATCGCGAGCGAGGGGACGTACACCAGAGGGGACGAAGTCTACTCTAAAGTCACCGGGCTCGTCGACATCGACGGCCGTAGGATCAGAGTGATACCGCTGGCCGGCCCATACAGGCCCTCTCCGGGCGATCTCGTCGTTGGGATCGTGGAGGAGGTGAAGTTCTCAAGCTGGCTCATCGACGTTCGTGCGCCTCTTCCTGCGATACTTCACGTATCGAACGCTCTTGATGAAAAAGTCGATCTCATTGAAACCGACCTTTCCAGGTACTACCGTCCGGGAGATGTCATAACGGCTGTCGTTCGAGAGGTGGACCCGGTACAACGCGTGGAACTGTCTCTACTAGAAGACGATGCTCCGACGAGGCTCGGCCGACTTCAGGGTGGTCGGGTCGTAGAGATAGATCCCGTGAAGGTCCCCAGGGTTATCGGACGTAAAGGTTCCATGATCAGGGTGATCAAGCGCGTTCTCGGCTGTGACATCATCGTGGGTGCCAATGGGCGGATATACGTGCGTGCTCGGGAGGAACCGAAGAAAGAACGAGAGCTCCTCGCCGTACGAGCTATCCGCGAGATCGAGCGTCGATCGCATCTCCGTGGTCTTACCGACTGGTTGAAAGCGAATCTAAAACGACTCTCACGGTGGTGATCTGTAAAATGGAAGAGAGGCCAGAGCGGTTGATCTCGGAGGACGGCCTGAGGCTGGACGGTCGCAAGCCCGATGAGATGCGTCCGCTGAAGATTCAAGCCGGAGTACTGAAGCGGGCTGATGGCTCGGCTTACTTGGAGTTAGGTGCCAACAAGATAGTAGCCGCGGTATACGGGCCCCGAGAGCTCCATCCCAGGCATAAGCAGAAACCTGACCGTGCTGTCGTCAGGTTCCGGTACAACATGGCCCCGTTTTCTGTGGACGAAAGGAAGCAGCCTGGTCCGGACAGACGATCTATCGAGATCTCCAAGCTGTCTAAGGAGGCCCTGGAGCCGGCAATCTTCACCGAATACTATCCGCGAACGGCCATCGACATCTTCGTCGAGGTCCTTCAGGCAGACGCGGGGACACGGTGTGCCGGTATCAGTGCGGCTTCAGTCGCCTTAGCGGATGCTGGGATCGAGATGCGCGATCTGGTGGCGGCGTGTGCGGCCGGGAAAGTCGAAGGGAAAGTAGTGCTGGATCCCATGTACTACGAAGACGGATACGGGGAAGCTGACGTCCCGCTCGCCATGATGCCGAAAGAGGGCAAGATCACGCTGCTCCAAATGGACGGTGATATGACACCTGAAGAGTTCAAACAGGCGGTGAAGCTGGCCAAGAAAGGGTGCAAGATAGTGTACAAAGAGCAGCGCAGGGCGTTGAAGGAGAAATACGGGGGAGACTGACGTGGATCTAGACCTGCTGTCCCGTATCAAACGTCATGAGGTACTTGCCGCTATAAAGGCCGGAGAAAGGATCGACGGGCGTGATTTCGAAGAGTTTCGTCCTATCGAGGTGCGTGCTGGAGTCATCTCCAAAGCGAACGGGTCGGCCTTGGTCCGCCTCGGGAACACCCAGCTGGTCGTCGGTGTGAAGCTGGAAGTGGGTCGCCCTTACCCCGATTCACCTAACGAAGGTGCCTTGGCGGTCAACGCGGAACTCGTTCCGCTCGCCGATCCATCTTTCGAACCAGGTCCTCCAGATGAAAACGCGATCGAGCTCTCTCGTGTCGTGGATAGGGGAATCCGTGAGTCCGAGATGATAGATCTTGAGGAGCTCTGTATAAAGGAAGGTGAGCACTGCTGGGTGACTTTCGTAGACATCCACATACTGGACCACGACGGGAACTTGTTCGACGCCTCCATGATCGGTTCGGTTTCCGCACTCTCCATCACCGAGGTACCGAAAGCTAAAGTCATGGACGACGAGGTTAAAGTTATAGAGGAAAACACCGAACCGCTCGCTATCAACGACTTTCCCATCTCCGTTACTATCGCTAGAGTTGGTGAGTACTTGCTCGTCGACCCCTGTCTCGAGGAAGAGATCATCATGGACACCAGGCTAACGGTAACCGTCACTGAAAGTGGAGAAGTCTGCGCGGTTCAGAAGGGGGAGTTTGGGGATCTTCCTGAACATCTACTGGAGGACGCCATTGACTTAGCCACGAAGAAGGCGGAAGAAGTCCGACGTACCGTCAAGGCTCAACTGTAATCAACTCCCCAAACCTTATATCGGTCAAAGGGCCTGCGCGCGGGGGTGCGGAACGGTGGGTCGCACGAAGAAGGTCGGTCCAGCGGGACGTTTCGGACCCAGGTACGGAATGCGGATCCGACGTCGTGTCGCGGAGATCGAATCGGTCCAGCGACAGAAACACGAGTGTCCCGTATGTCACAAGCGGGCCGTGAAGAGGGTTGGTACCGGTATTTGGAGGTGCACTAAGTGCGGCGCGGAGTTTACAGGAGGAGCCTACTATCCCGAGACTGAAGCCCAGAGGATCGTCAGGCGCGCTATTCGGAAGGCGTTGGAGGAGAAGTGACCATGTACGAGGAAGAGAAGTACGAGTACATCTGCATGAGGTGTGGTAAGAAGGTCAGGTTGGACATCAACGAAGATCCCATTCGCTGCACCCACTGTGGCTTCAGACTGGTAATGAAACCCCGGCACCCCGTGCCCAGGAGGTACACAGCTCGTTGAGACAGGCTGCCATCACCACCTCACAGCGCCCCGCTCGCCGCACGCGCTCGCTGTGTCGTGACCTGGAGTGCGCACTACCCGATGCTACTTACATCCTGAGGGGTACGAAGAACCTCCGGGACACTGTACTGGAGGCATTAGAATCCGGCGCTGAGGTCCTTTTCTACGTGACGGAAGCCAAAGGTAACCCCGCCCAACTCCATGTGATAGACCTAGGGGAGATTCCACCCAGGTTACGACTATCGTTCTGGCTAGGTGGTGTCAAGCTACAGCGTGAGCTCTTCGGGAATAGAGTTGATCTTCCTGGCAATATGGTGATCACGACGTCGAAACGTCCAGTTTCCGGTCACATGAAGGTCGCGGAGTCGCTGTCCGAAGTTCTCGGAGTAGAATTCGTACCCCGAGTGGGTTCCTTGGAGGACGTACTCGAGGAGGCCCTAGCCGACGTGCTGTTGGTAGTCGAAGGCCATCCCCGTCACTTAGGAACCCTAACCTTTTACCGTCGCACCGACAAGGTCGGCCCGTCCCTGTTCTATCGGGATTTTCGCACCAAGAACGAGAGGATGAAATTATAACACGAGGGTGGAACCATGCACACGCTTCGATGTAACGCCGAGCTCGAATCGGAACGAGTCGCCAGAGTAATCCACGAATCGGTGTTACCGGACGTTAAACTCATGCCGGCACGGCGATCACGGGTGGACATCGACCGCCTCGGTAACAACATACAAATAGAGATCCGAGCGGAAGATGTGTCGGCACTCCGAGCATCAGTCTCAGGAGTGTTCCGTCTCCTCGCACTCTCAGAGCGGGTCATCACGACGGTTCTGGGGGACGTGTAAATGGCTCAGAATATGGAGCAGCAGGTAGCTCAGCTCCAGCAGCTTCAGCAGCAGTTGAGTTCTATCGTCGCGCAAAAGCAGCAGCTGGAGCTGCAGCTTAGGGAGATCGAAAGGGCCCTTAAGGAACTCGACGAAATCGAAGAAGGTACCAAGATATACAAAACTGTTGGTGGCTTGCTAATAGAAGCTGACCGTGATGAGGTGAAGGAAGAGCTCGAGGACAGAAAGGAAACACTGGAGCTAAGAGTAAAAACACTTGAGAAGCAGGAAAAACGTCTCCAGCAGCAGATCGAGAACCTCCAGAAGAGACTCCAGAAAGCCCTTCAGCAGGCTGAGGGAGGTGGCGGGGCCGGAGCGGCCTGAAGCTCGAAGACATCGAACGCATTCACGAAGTAGCCCTCCAGGAGCTCTATCGCAGGATTCCAAAGCGTGACTTGGAGGACGTTGACGTAACGGTGACGGTGGACGGCAAGTCCGTGGACGTAGACGTTAAAGTTGAGGTACACCCGCTGAGCGAACTCTCCGATGAGGAAATTAAAGAGGCAGCTGAACGCGCGGCGGAAGCCGCCATTAAGGAGGCCGACAGGATCATGCTGCGGGAACCTTGACGAGTGCTTCTTTCCTCTTCCTCTTCGCGATACTGTACGCGCCTAACGCCGATGCGGCCAGGATGCCCATGAGCATAGTAACGTTCGCGTTATTCTTTTTCTCCACAGGGTTCGGTTCACGGAGGTTGACCACGCGGTTCTCCTTCCTCTCATCCGTCTTCTCCGACTTTGTTATCTCGGGGGTCTCAGGACCACCAGATGCTGGGGTCGTGGTTGTGACTTCATTTTCTCGTTTTGGGGTTGATGGATGTACAGCTTCGCTGGGAGGTACGTTGCTAGTCTCGACCATTTGCCCTTCGGTTTTCACTTCCTCCTGAGCGGGTTGCTCTGGTGAAGTACTAGAATACCCAGCGGAGGGTGTGGGTTCCGCGAGTGCTGGAGTGAGAGGGAGCGATAGTAGTAATACCAGTACGAGGATTCTCAAAGTGCGCTCACCCCCTTAGAGTGGGATCAGGATGTCTGAATCTTGACAACGTCTCCATGTTCCAACTCGTGATCTTCACCAACCACCTCACGACTCCCGTCGGGCTTCACTAAGATGGCTCTATTAAAACTCTCTCCGATTTCAGTGTGGATGTTATAGGCCAATTCGCGTACCGTAGTACCCTCCGGGAGGAGCAGTGCATCCGGTAGCACCTTGCCTTCGGAGTCCGATAACCTGTTCTCGTTCTCTACCGGGTACACGACGATCATCCTAGCCACATCGAATACAGCCCGATTCAGGGCCTCCTGCACCCCGGTGGAACCCCAACGTTTCAAAACTTTCTCCCGGATGAATTCGAGCGCCTGGAGTTGTTCGTCGCTCAGCTTTTCTTCTTCCAATATTTCGAAATCTGAATCTCCCGGCAGGTAACGGATTAACCCCTGGTCGGCCGCTCGCCTGAGCGCTAGTTCCGCCTCGGCGCATGTGGGAACCACTGGGTATTCGACCTCCTCTTCTAACCTCTTCAAGTTCTCTTCGGCGCACTCGACGTCGATCTTGTTAGCGGCGATGACCATCGGCTTGTTGACACGTCGTACTTCCCGAGCGAACCGTCGGATGTCCTTGTCCGACCATTTCGTGAGGTCGCTCGGTACCTCCGCCCTTTCCATGGCACTTTCGACGTCCGGTGCTGACACTCCGATGCCCGCCAACCGTTCCTTGAGGACTTCCGTCGTCGGGATCTTCTCCAGGCTCGCGCGCTTGACAGTTCGGTCCCAGTCTCTCCGTAGTATATCCGCTATCCATTCGTCCAGCTCGCGCTCCAGGAATTTCACGTCCTCGGTAGGTTCCCTAGTGCCTGGATCGCACGGACGACCTTCCTCGTCCGTGGATCCCGAAACGTCTACGACATGTATCAGTACAGAGGCCTGTCTGAGATCATCTAGGAACTTGTTTCCGAGTCCTCTTCCTTCGTGGGCGCCAGGGACTAGTCCCGCGACGTCGATCAGCTCCACGGGTACGAACCTATTACCGTCGATGCACGAGGAGTTCCGAGGCTGACACTTCACACCGAACGCTTTACAGGGACACTCCGTTCGGACGTGGGCGACACCTTGGTTCGGGTCGACGGTAGTGAACGGATAATCTGCGGTTTCCACGGATGACAGTGTGGCAGCCGCGAAGAACGTGCTCTTACCCACGTTCGGCTTGCCTACTATTCCTACATGCACTCCCAACCGGTAGTCCCCGGGGGAACGCCCGTGCACGTGTTAATAGCTTCAGGGGATGGTGGACATCTCACGAGGGCACTCGCCCTTGCCGAGGAGTTATCCGACCGAGGACATGACGTGACTTTCGCCGTCAATGAAGACTCTGATCAGGCAGTAGAACGGCTCAAGAAGGCGGGCTTCGAAGTGTACATAGGTCTGCCGAGACCCAGAAGGATAAACGATACCATCTGGAGGGCCGCTCTGGGCGGGCTGAAGAATTACCTAGCGGCTTCCAAAGCACTCCGTGATGTGCAGCCCGACCTGGTTCTGTCCACGGGGTCCGGTGTGGCTATAGGACCTATGCTCGCAGGGAAGTTCAAGCGATTGCCTGTGGCACACTACGAGCCGACCGACGTGGTCTCTGTTTCAGGTAAGGTAGCGAAGTTGTGCGCCGACGTCATCGGAGTCTGGGACGAGGATATGTCCGAGTACTACGGCGACCGAGCTGTTAACGTCGGTATCGTGTTGCCCCGGAGCTTCGAGGAGGCCGATCCGGAAGAGGCACGGGAGAATTACGGCTTGGGAGGGAGAGTACTCGTGTGGACTACGGGTTCGGCCGGCTACGGACCCGCCTTGAAGGGACTAGTCAAGTGTGCTGAGCATGGACTACTGAGGGACTGGGAAGTGGTTGTGAACACGGGGAACGCCATGGATCCTGAGCGCCTAAGACGAAAGCTGGATGGACTGTGCTCCGGGATTGTGGCGAGGCGTTTCTTCCACGATTTTCCGGCTCTATTGAAGGCCGCCGACCTCGTCGTGTGCTTAGGGGGAGCCACTCCCGTGGAAGCCGCCGCGTTGGGTAAGCCGGTAGTGGTTTTGCCTAGAAGAGACGTGCTCAGGGACCACCAATACGTTACCGCCAAAAAATTGGAGAAACGCGGTGTCGCGGTGGCGGCCGAAGACGCTTCTAACCCCGAAGAGGTCGTAAAAGCCGTGAGTCGAGCCTTGAGCATCGATTACGAGGACCTGAAGCGTATGGGGGAGAAAGGTAGAGAGCTCTTCGGTGGCAACGCTCGGGAACAGTTCATCGACCTCTGCGAGGAACTTGTCGAGTCGGGATGAGGAGGTCCCCGCTATCCGAACGTGTGAGGGACTCTCCCTTTGCCGACCGACCTACACCTCAGTGACAGAGCCAGCCTCTCTAACTCCTCTGTCAGCTCCTACCTCGCTTTCCCGCCTACGACCTTGATTTGGACTACGCCCACGTCGTACTTGCCCTCCACCGCAGTCCTCGTCCCTGAAAGTCGAAGTGGTAGGACTTCACGCCGTTCTCATGTGCTCGCTCGAACAAGTTCAACTTAAGGACGGTTGCAGAAGAAGTTGCAGCCTGTCTTCACCTACCTTCAAGGACGTAATCGAGTCCTTCACAGCTGATCCATGCGCAAACTCTCTTACTGTACTGTTTCGAATACCTTCTTCTTCCCTCCCCTATTCCCCAGACTCGAGCCGTCTTCATACGGTACAGAGTCACCTGACGGACAGAAACATCGTTCAGCAAGCTTCCACTCGGACTCCTCCAGTACTACCAACGCTCTCCCCGATGACGAAGGAATCCCTTGGTGAGTTTGGATGATCGATGGGGCCTTAGCTGATGGGTTTCCGTAATCTAGCGATGAAGAAAATCTCCATGCCGTGTCTGTGAGGGTATAGCCGGGCGCACGCCCGTCGCACCTTCGGCTCGACCCCCGGCACGCGTAGTCCCCTGTCCGCCCACCTTACGTCTACGGGCTCCGGCTCCAGTCCGTGTTCATCCACGGCGTATTGTACTATCAGCTCGTTTTCTTCGGGTGAGAACGTACACGTAGAGTAGACTAGCACTCCACCCGGTCTTAACACCTCTACGACCGCGTCGATCAAGCGGCGTTGTAACCTAGCACACGTGGCGATATCCTCCGGATCGCGGCTTGTCTTCCTAGAAGGATCTTTGTGAATTGTTCCCTCCCCGGTGCACGGCGCGTCGAGAAGAATCCGATCGAACTCCCAGTCGGTGCTCGGTAAGTCGAGGGCGTTCATCCGAAGGGCCACCGCGTTGGCGACACCGCATCTGGCCAGGTTGCTCTTCAACGCCCGCACACGGTTCGGATCCACGTCGATAGCTACCAGTGTGCCCTCATTATCCATGAGTTGGGCCAGATGGGTGGTCTTTCCACCAGGAGCTGCACACGCGTCGAGCACTCGATCTCCAGGTTCCGGGTTCAACACGACCGGAGGCAACATGGAAGCGGCGTCCTGGGGCACGTAGTACCCCATCATGTACTCTAAGGTAGCGCCGATGGAAATAGGCGGGTCGTTGAGGATCCAGAACCCTACATCCACGGGCTCTGGGCAGCGCTTCAGCTCGAACCCCCGCTTCTCTTCCAAGATGCGTCGGAGTCCTTCTGGGTCCGCCAGAATGGTATTTGCTCGAATGGCCGGACGGATGTCTTCCATGTGTTCCAGAAGTTTCTCGGTTTCAGATCGTCCTAAGAGAGCCAGATACCTAGCTATCATGTAGGGTCGGACGCCGTAACGTTCCGCCAACTCGTGACATCTATCGTCGATTTCGGGTAGGAACACCTCAGCGTTTGAGCACGATCTCGATTTCACAGGACTCGTCCGGTTCGACTTTATGCACTCCCCCATGAGAGTCCTGGAAACAGCACTCCATAAGGATCGTGCATGGTAGCACCATTAGTTCCCCGTCTTCTACTACCATCGGTAAGATTTTAGTGCACCATTTTCTGTAAGGACACTCATTTACTGTACATGATATGACATTATCGGATTTCGATCTAAATTCTATCGATATATACCCGTCAATATCGACTTTTGATTCGCCATTCTTGACGGCGATATCGACGCCTTTTCGCAGTTTTTCGATTACCTGCTCTATACGATTTTTAGCCGCTAATGTTTCCATTATCTTACTCGAGACAATGCTTAAGTGGAAATGTGTTACTGAACCGTCATTCTCTTTAATCACTCTATTAAGAGTTGACATTATTGCAATTGTATGTTCGATGCTAGCAATGCTCATGTCCTCACCCTCTTAGCTTTAATTATGCACTCTGAACTGTTGTCGAACTCAACATGAATAGGTAATGTTTCAGATATAGCATCGATAATGATTGCAACTGGACAGATTCTTTGCCCCATTTCTTTCTGAAGTTCACAGATAGATTTCCAGCTACAGCTTTCAACTCGAATAGTAACTTTACCGTCCTCATTATCTATCTCATACCTCGTACCTCCCCGTGACTGTACGGATCCAGGAGGTAAGTGCAATGTCTCCTTGAGCTCGTCCAAGAACTCCTTGGGGATCTCCTCTACCCCGTCTTCGAGTAGACTTCTCACTACTAGTGCGATCGTGTGAGGGGTTTCACCGAGCTCTTTGAGTGCCGACAACGATGCAGCTAGTAGGACCTCGTTCACGTCTTCGATCTCGATAGCCACCACTTACCCCCCAGTGATGTACCCTCAAAGCAGCTCTTCGACGCTTCTTCCTCTGTACTCTTCTTCAAGCTCCTGAAGAATTAGCTTAACAATTCCAGTGGGGACTTCGTTGCTATCGTACAACAGTCCGACGATGAGCCCGCCCTCGACCTCTTTCAGTGCTAGGGAATGGCCGCACACGGCGATGATTTCCATTTCCTCTTCGGACTCGTCAATCAATCTGTTCATTACGTTTTTGAGCCTCATAACGGCGGTTGCCGCCAGAGCTGCACTCTCCTCGGGATCTATGTCGGTGTCGTGCGCCGCGTCGACAACGAATCCGTCCTCGGTGGCAACGAACGCACAGAGAACGCCGTGTTCCTTGACGACATCGTCTAGTTCCATCACGTCCCCTCCCCGTTATCCTGTTGAAAAGGCACGCTCCGGGAGACCCCGTTGATCGTCGGTAAAATAACCTTTCGGATCCTTATCATCGGCAGGTTACGTACCTTCTTCCCAGCTCTCCATGTACTCGCGCTGTTCCGGTGTCAGTTCCTCTAATTCGACCCCCATGGACTTCAACTTCAGTTCGGCGACGCGCTTGTCAACGTCTTTCGGTACCTTGTACACTCCGGGCTCCATACCCTCCCCTTCTTTCGCCAACACCTCGACGGAAAGCGCCTGGAGCGCGAAGCTGATGTCCATGATCTCGATCGGGTGTCCCTCTCCGGCCGCCAGGTTTACCAGTCTTCCCTCTGCGATCAGGTAGACCCTCTTGCCGTTTGGCATCCGATATTCGGTGACCAGGCCGCCCCTGCGGTCGATCTTTTCCTCGCAATGTTCTTCTAGATACTCCTTGTCGATCTCCACGTCGAAGTGACCTGCGTTGGCTAAAATGACGCCGTCCTTCATCTTTTCGATGTGTTCGCCACGGATCACGTCCCGGTTTCCGGTAGCGGTGATGAAGATGTCGCCCTCCTCGGCAGCTCGGTCCATCGGCGCCACTCGGAATCCGTCGAAGATAGCCTCCATGGCCTTAATCGGATCTACCTCCACTACTATGACGTTGGCTCCCAAGCCCCGCGCTCGACGCGCGATGCCGCGGCCGCACCACCCGTACCCGACTACCACTACGGTCTTGCCAGCGAGGAGGATGTTGGTGGCTCGCATCAACCCGTCCAGTGCGCTCTGTCCGGTCCCGTAACGGTTGTCCATAAGGTATTTCGTCTTAGCGTTGTTCACGGCGATGACCGGGAACTTTAGGATGCCCTCCCTATGCATCGCGTGTAGTCTGTTAACGCCCGTCGTTGTTTCCTCGGTGGCCCCGATCACGCGCTCCGTTAGGTCCGGGAACTCGGTGTGCACACGCGCAATACAGTCTGCACCGTCGTCTACTATGATGTCGGGCTCGTGGGAGAGCACCCGGTCGATGTTCTGATAGTACTCTTTCTCCGTCTCCCCACGCCAGGCGTATACGTGCACTCCTTCCCTCACGAGTGCCGCCGCGACCTCATCCTTCGTCGAAAGAGGGTTGCATCCGGTGATGGCTACCTCGGCGCCACCGGCCATCAACGTCTCGACCAGAACGGCCGTCTTGGCCTCGAGATGTAGGGTCATTCCCACGGTTATACCTTCGAGCGGTCGTTCTTCTTCGAACCGCTCGCGGATAGCTTCTAACACTGGCATGTGGTCTCGAGCCCACTCAATCATGTCTCGACCCTTCGGAGCTAGGGAAGGGTCTCGAATCGCGTACTCACCCTCCTTAACTACGACCAACGTCGAGCATCCCCCGAAAATGGTAATGGGCATGATCGAGTGTTCACGCCGGCCCCCGGCGGGGGGAGGCGGGAGTCTCCCGGCGGTGATCCCCGTGGTCACGTTCCCGGCACATTGGTTCCCGTCACGCCCGTGAGTGGCCGTAGTGCCGTCGATGACCGGGTGGCCTGGCCGCCGGGTACACCTTTATCGTATCAGGGGGGGTGAAATGGTGCGTCGCATGGTGATGGTGCTCACGATGGCTTTTACGGCACTTACTGGGGCCTGTTCGATACAATATGGTGAGCTAGTGGAGACATATCAAGTTACTTTGGGTAATAAAGTGTATGAGGTTCCGGTCGAATATTATGTTTGGAAGAATGGCGATGGCCACTTTGTGTGGGTGTCTTTGGGTGTTCATCCACTGGAGTATCAAGCTCATAAATGCATGTTTGAAGCCGTGAAATGGTTTGTATATAACTCTGGAGAGTTTAAGGGAACTCTCGTAGTCTCGTGGATTAAGATTCCGACGGAGTACTATCAATCCGGAAGTGAAGAGGAGAAGTACCGAGTATCACGTGATCTCGGACAGCTTACTTTTTACAATCACGTGTTACCTTACGTGCTACATCCCGAGGAGCTTGGGAGAAAGGTCGGTGTGCCTATCACAGGGAAACCTGAACTCTTCCTTGACGTTCACGCGCATCGGCCGAGCTGGGGAGTGTCAGAGTTCATCCTAATCCCAGCCGGCCCGATCCACGGGAACGACAACCCCGAGTCCTTCCAACGGGCGCTTCAGATCTGTGAGGTACTAGCTGGAGTGATCGGTGCGAGGGTCGACACGCAACAGACCGGAACGTCTCCACCATGGGTCACCGCCCCAGTCGCCAAGCACGGGATTCCGGCCGCAACTTTCGAGGACGGTTACTACTACATCGGGCGAGAGCTTCCTCCGAATTACGATAACTATCGGACCGAACTGGACAAAGCCTTCCTAGAAGCCCTGTACCTCTACGCTCTCGAAGGAGGTAAAGTCCCACCGACTCCGGAAGGATACCGTAAGCTGGCCCGATGGTACGCGATGGCTGCCGAGACCTGGAGTCGCACTGTTGAATACCTGAGCAAATCCGCAGAGACCCATCCAGAGTACCGATCGGAGCTCGAGAGGCTCGCGGAGATCGCTGCTAAAATTCGTGACCTCCTGATGGAGATGTCCGAAGAGTGCAAGCGCGTCGCGAAGCTGCTGGAGCTGGGTCAGCGGGATGAAGCGGCACGGTTGGTAGACTCGGAGTTGATACCAGAGTACGAGGAAGTAACACGCCTTTATGATGAATATATAAATGGTACGAAGCAGATTCCTGTAAGGATATCTGACGTGTTCGCGTCGGAGGAGCATGGGTCCGGAGATTACATCGAGGTCTTCGGTGTCAAGCTTCCGGTGTCACTCGCCGTGATAATAGCCGGAGCTAGCACAATCGCCGCGGTGATAACGTTCAAAGTCCCGGTGAACCCTATGGTGGGGTTGATAGCTTGCGGCGCACTGCTGTGGTTCTCGCGGCGCTGGTCCTGATGGCGATAAGCGCAACTCAGGCGCAGACACTACCACCACCGCCGCCGTCTATCCCTTCCGGCGGGACCGGAGGAGGATCTTCGCCTTCCGTAGGCCAAACGCCCCCTCCGCCCGCCTCACACCCCTCGCCGGCCGGCTCCGCCGGCGTAGGGGGAGGACACGGCGGAGGGGGCGCTAAGGGAGGAGGACATGGCGAACAAGAGCACGGAAGTACGACCCATGGAAGTACAACCGGTGGGCATGCCGGTGGAGGCGGGAGCGAGGAAGGGAAGAAGGTAAGCGAGAAGTGCGAAGAAGAGAAGAGAAGTGGCGAAGGAACAGTGGCTGAGAAGGTAAGAACGGCGACTGAAAAAATAAAAAAGAAGATTGGGAAACTAAAAGAAGAGTTAAAGAAGAAAATTAAGAAGCTGTCGTCAAAGTCCGTCGCATGGGCGTTGGTGGCACTTCTGGTAGCAGTGCTGGCGGGAGCGGCGATTTACCTAGGAGTTAGACTCATGAGGAAGTGAGTTGCTCTGCACATTCTGTGGAGTTCTCCAGTATTTCCTGCTCGTCTGCTCTGACGAGTCTTCTATTCTTAACTACGAGTTCCCCAGCCACGAATACATGCTTCACATCTGATCCTGAGACTGAGTACACAATGTTTGAAATTTGGTTGTGATTGGGATTTAATCTGGGAGAGCTGCCGTCTAGAACTACTAGGTCTGCTGCGTAACCCTCTTCGATGGCCCCTATCTTTTCGCTCGAGAAGACCGTACCCGCCCTCACAGTCGCCATCTTCATGATTTCCAACATCTCCGTGGCCGATGGATCCATCTTGTTCACTTTATGTAACAGGGCTGCTACTTTGATCTCCTCCAACATATCGAGGTTGTTGTTGCTCGCACACCCATCTGTACCTATAGTGACGTTAACACCTCTTTCGAGCATTTCAGGTACGGGGCTGATACCGGAAGCTAATTTCATATTACTGATCGGATTGTGTGAAACTACCACCCCTCTCTTCGATAATATTTCAATCTCTTTATCATTGAGCCACACGCAGTGAGCGGCTATAACGTCGTCATCGAGCAGTCCTATTTCATCCAGATACTCTACAGGTCGCTTCCCGTACTCCCGTTTCACTTCTTCCACTTCGTCCTTGGTCTCGGCTACATGAATCTGAATTTTAACTCCCCACTCATCAGCTAAGCGCCGGACCTCCTTGAGCAACTCCTCAGAGCATGTGTAGGGGGAATGCGGTCCTAGCGAGAACTCGATGATTCCTTCCATCCCGTGGCACTTGCGGTACACGCGTTCCGACTCTTTCAGCTCCTCCTCCCGCTTGTCCTCCTCGCCGAGGTCTATCATGCCATGGGAGATAACCGCGCGGATGCCGACCTCGGCGTAGGCTTCGGCTACGGTGTCCATGAAGAAATACATATCTACGAGGCAGGTAGTACCGGACTTGAGGGCCTCCATAGCCGCGAGCGCCGCTCCCCATCGGCACTTTTCGGCGTCGAGGCGCTCTTCCAGCGGCCATATTTCCTCCCTCAACCACTTCATCAGTGGCATATCATCGGCGACACCTCGAAACAGCGTCATGGGACCGTGTGTGTGAGTGTTGATCAAACCCGGCATGATAACGTCCTTCTCTTCGAGCTCTATTTCGTCCTCCCAGTCTTCACACTCTTCGAGCTGTTCTCGTGTGCCTACGAATGAAATTCGACCGTCTTCGATCAGAATTCCTGCGTCTTCAATCACACGCTCCGGAGTTACCGCGACACCTCCTAGTATCGCGAGCCTCAAGTCCACAGTCCCCGAGTACCGTTATATCCTGCGACTGGGACGTCGATGGAGGGCGCAAGTGATAACCGTAGCGGTACCCAACAAGGGACGCCTACATGAGCCGGCACTTAAGCTCCTCGAGCGCGCTGGAATCGGCGTAGAGGAGCCTCTGGGACGCCGTCTCAAGGCCAGAACCACGGACCCCGATATCGAGGTTATGTTCGTCAGGGCTGCGGATATCCCTCGGTTAGTGGAAGAGGGGGTGGCGCAACTCGGGATCACCGGATACGACCTCATCGTAGAGGCTGGAGTGGAGGTAAAGGAGCTGCTCGATCTACGGTTCGGTCAGGCGCGGCTGGTGCTCGCAGTACCCGAAGAGTCGGATGTGAAGTCACCGGAAGACCTCGACGGTGGTACCGTCGCCACGGAGTTCCCAAACATCGCTCGGCAGTACTTCGAGGATATCGGCGTGGACGTGGAGATCATTCAAGTGTCGGGAGCCACCGAAATCATGCCGAGAATAGGAGTCGCGGATGCGATCGTGGACTTGTGTAGCACGGGGACTACGCTCAAGGTCAACAGGCTTCGTGTTGTCGACGAACTGCTGGAGACCTCCGCACGATTGATCGCCAATCCCGACGCGACGGACGGTGAGGTTATCCAGAGAGTTTACTTATCGCTGAAGGGCGTGCTCAACGCCGATGGAAAGTGCCTCGTCATGATGAACGTGCCTCGAGAACGGTTAGAAGAGTTCCACGAGCTGTTGCCTGGCGTTACCGGTCCTACAGTGTCGGAGATATACGGGGACGAGGACATGGTCGACGTTTACGCGGTAGTGAACGAGGAGGACGTGTCGAAGGTAGTACTCAAGGCTAAGGAGTTAGGTGCGGAGGGTATTATCGTCCTTCCTATCGAGAGGATGATACCCTAGTCTTCCTCCATGAGATCGAGTAGCGCCACGGGATCGATGTCCCCATGGTACAGGGCGGTCCCGATCACTACTCCGTACGCTCCGGCTTCCTTGGTCCGCTTCACGTCCTTGATCGAACCTATTCCACCGGCGTACAACACCGGGAGATTCGTGGTGCTGGTCGACTTCTCTACGACTTTTTCGTCAATACCCATCTCCTTGCCCTCGACGTGCACCGCGGTGGTCAGGTACCCGTCGGCAACTTCGTTGAAGCGTTTTATGGCGTCCTCCAGGGTGATTCCCGCGTCCTCCTTCCACCCGCTGACTAACACCTCGTGGTCCTCGTTGACGTCCAGTGCCACGAACACCTCGATACCGTGATCGTGACACACGTCGACGATCTTCAAGAAATCATCCTCATCGGTGAACGCCACGGTTCCCACTATCAGACGGTCGACACCCAGCTCGATGAGCTCTTCCGCGCGTTCGGTGGAACGGATCCCGCCACCCACCTGAACATTGGCGTCGACCTCCTCACAGATCCGCTCGATAATATTCGAGTTATCACCTTCACCGCGTGCTGCGTCGATGTCCACCACGTGAATCCAGGGGAAGAACTCGGACCACTGGTGCGCGGTTTCCACCGGGTCATCGGACTCGAACGTCCTACGTTCCGGATCTCCTTCGACGAGCTGCACACACTTACCTTCGACTACATCGACCGATGGGATGACGACGAAAGCCAACGCGCGTCCCCCCTCACTCGAACTCGATAGTTGCTGGCGGTTTAGGAGTTACGTCGAACAAAACCCTGGTTACCTCAGGTACCTCACTGGTGATCCGGTCCTGGATATTGCGTAGGACTTCCCACGGAACCTCTGGTACGTCCGCTATCATCGCGTCGATCGATTCGACGATCCGAACGGCGATGACCCATCCGTAGTCCCGCTCGTCACCCTTCACACCGGTGGCCTTGCAGTCCAGGAGTGCGGCGAAGGCCTGCCACGGCTTCGACATCTTCCCCTCTTCGACAGCTTTCTCGATCTCTTCTTCCACGATAGCGTTCGCTTCACGCACGATCTTGACCTTCTCAGGCGTTACCTCACCAAGCACTCGGACTGCGAGACCGGGGCCGGGGAATGGCATACGCTCCACGATTTCATCTGGTATTCCCAGGTAGCGAGCAACCTTCCTCACTTCGTCCTTGTATAGGTCCCGAAGTGGCTCCACGACGTCGAGGTTCAGCTTTTCGGGTAGTCCACCGACGTTGTGGTGAGACTTGATTCCACGCTCGGACTCGATGATGTCAGGTGCGATCGTACCCTGAACGAGCACTTCGGCTTCTTCCTCCTTCGCTATCCGCTCGAATATTTCGATGAATTTCTCCCCGATGATTTTCCTCTTCTTCTCTGGATCGGTAACTCCTCGAAGTGCCTCGAAGAACTCGTCCGCGGCTTCGACGAACTTGAGGTTCAAACCCAGTTCTTCTTCCAGTAACTCGCGGATGCGTTTCGGCTCGCCCTTGCGCATGAAACCGTGATCGACGAACACGCACACCAGGTGGCTCCCGATAGCCCGATGCGTTAAAACTGCGGCGGTAGTGCTATCGACGCCGCCGGATACGGCAATGATAGCTTTCCTATCCCCTATCTCCTGGCGTAGTTCTTCGACAGCCTCTTCGACGAACTTTTCCGGGTCGAACATGATACACACCCCGAATAGGTGGTGCGGCCGTTGGAGGGGATCCGCAACCAAGTTGAACGCGTTCTCGATCCGAGAGAGGGAGCGTGCGGTATCGCACACGCTACCCTGGAAATCCTATCGTGGTCGGGGTACCGAGTGGAGTGCATCGAGGAACGGCTGGGTGTGAGAGCTCGCCTTATCGGTCCGGACGAGTCGGTGACCGAAGGTCGCGACGTCACTTGGGCACCGGCGATACTCGAATCTCTGATAAAATCTGGGGTCTACCCGGAAGGGTGGGAGGAAAGGCTCTCTAAGGTCCTCACTCCGGAGCGTGACATGAGACGACTGGCGCGTGTATTCGGCTATGGGAGGGTGCTGACGGTCGACAAGGTTGCATCTCGAATCGTCCTCGGTGGAGGAGGTACTGTACTCGTCCGACGCCACGATCTCGGCTCTGAGGTGGAGATACACTACGACGGTTCGAAATCGGAATACGTTTCCTACTGTCCGGCCTGCGCACTGGCCTTGGCGGCGGTGCGGCATCCCCGAGTATACCGTGAGCTAAAGCGTGAGCTCGCCGACGTTCCCAACACGGGTAAAATGAAGGCCGATGACGGTGTTGTGAATCGTGTGAGAGTCCGCTTCGGAATAGCTTTCGCGAGCCTTAGGCTGGCGAACCGAAGTGTCACCAACCGAGGGTGCTGTGTGGCTTACGCGATCGTCCGGGCTGAGTTGAAGGCCGGATACGGGTCGGAACGCTCTAAGCGATTGCTCCGAGCCTACTGTGACGAATGTCCCTTGAAGCATTGTTGGATGGGTAAGCCCATAAGCGCACTTGGAAACGTGGTGCTCCAGCGTCTGACCGAAATAGAGGGTGGCGTCCAGCTCAGGGTGAAGGAGTATCCGGAAATAATCACTCCCTCGGGTTCGGGCAGAGGGACCCTCTGCGCGCTGAGTGCCTGCGCAAACGCCGTCCTGCGCCTCGACGCTTCCAAGGTCCTCAAACCCGACCCCTCTCAGCCCGAAGCTTGGGGTGATGACCGGTGACCCGATATAAAGTCGGACTGGCGGACACGACCTTCGCCCGAGTTGACATGGCCTCAGTCGCGGAGAAGGTCTTGAAGGAGTACCTACCCGGGGTCGAGACTCCCAGGTACACGGTACCTGGGATAAAGGATCTGCCAGTGGCTTGCAAGCGACTGATCGAGGAGGAAGATTGCGATTTAGTCATGGCCTTCGGTATGCCCGGCCCCACCGAGATCGACAAACAGTGCGCGATGGTCGCCTCTATGGGGTTAATACTGGCACAACTACTCACCAACACGCATATCATCGAAGTGTTCGTACACGAGGATGAGGCGAAGGATGAACGGGAGCTCCACGAGCTGGCGGTGAAGAGGGCGGAAGAACACGCGCTTAACGTCGTGAAGATGCTCGAAAAGCCGGAGGCGTTGACCCGGGAGGCTGGTATGGGGCGCCGTGAGGGACATTCTGACGTGGGCCCGGCTCGCCTGTGAGGTGGGCAATGTGGTCGTTTAGCTTTCCTTTCACGCTCACAGTCAGTCGGACTACCTGTTCGAGAGACGCAACCTGTAGGTCGGAGAAACCGTGTCGTCTCAACTTCTGGTCCTCCGACAACACATGAGATGGATCCGTTGTAACACCCCATCCGCAAATCGCGACACCGTTCGTACCTTCCTTCACCGGTCCGAGGCTACGTGTCCGAAGTTTCCAGAGCGTGACGTCACGCGGGTGGTCGGTTTGGGCTGGGCTGAACGGGTCGTTCGAGAGTGCTTAGGACTCTCTGAGGGCGAGCGTTTCCTCGTGCTGACCGATCCCGGAATGGAGGAACTAGGTCGCGAACTGTTCGAAGCCGCTGAAGGGACAGACCGAGCGCTAGTCATCATCGATCCCAGGGAAACCCACGGCGAGGAGCCCCCAGACCACGTCGCGGCAATGATGAGGAGCTCCAACGCGGTTGCTGCCGTCACCTCTTGGTCGATATCTCACACGGAGGCCCGGCGACGGGCCTGCGAAGCCGGGGCTAGGGTGGCATCGATGCCCGGCCTCACTCGTGATACCGCGGAGCGTGCTATTGACGTCGATTATAAGCGGCTGAGGAGCTTGTCTCGAGGACTCGCTGAACGCCTCACTGAAGCCTCCGAAGCCCGTCTGGTGACTCCTGCGGGCGAGCTCGTGATAGACATCAGCGGACGGGAGGCACTGGCGGACGACGGGAACCTGCGGGATCCAGGGGAATTCGGTAACCTTCCGGCTGGAGAGGCTTTCGTAGCCCCGATCGAAGGGTCGGCGGAAGGGCACGTTCAAATCGACGGCAGCGTGGCGCCGGATGGAATTCTCGACGAGCCTATAAAGCTCGAGATCTCGAATGGTCGGATGGTCGAAGCCTCGCATGAAGATCTCGAATTCGTTCGGCTGATCCGCCGGATCGAGAACGGAGAAATGTTGTGCGAGCTGGGAGTGGGCACCAATCCCGGAGCGAAGCTGTGTGGGGTGGTACTGGAAGACGAGAAGGTCTACGGGACCGTCCACATAGGGTTCGGGGACAACAGCACGTTTGGCGGGCGGGTAAGCTCACGGGTGCATCTCGATGCGGTTATTAAGGAGTTCGAGCTTTACCTGGACGACGAACTCGTCGCGCGGTCCGGAGAGTTGCTGGGGGTCTCGTTATGAAGGGAAGGGAGCTTGAGCAACTCCTCGAGGTCGATACGTACCTGTCTCTGGCTTCCGAGCGTGATGACATCGATGTCTTGGATATCCTAAGGGAAACTATGGAGTTGCTGGAAGAGTTCGCGGAACGATTAGAAGACGTTGACGCGGAGGATGAGACGTGGACAACTTCCGAGAGGACGCGTAAGTTCCGTGAAGATGACAATCCGAGGCGTGATCGTGAATTCAAGAAGAAAATGCTCAAGAACGCACCCAAGTCCGACGATGGGTACGTGGTAGCGGAGCGCGCCCACTGGCTCCGCTAGAACCTTCGATCTCGGTGCAGTTCAGTTAATGTGATGTCGTTTTTACCCTCCACTACCCTTTTACCCCCGTCATCATATCACTTCACGGCGTGAAAAAAACTACACGTGCCGTAAAGGGTTTGCTAAGCCGTTAGTGGGGCTAAGGCTGCCCGGTAACGTTAGTACAGAATATTTGGGGCTCAGTGGATGCGGGGGATCGGGTGTGCCTACCGTGGTACGTATCGACGAGTTCTGGGACATGACCGAAGGTGAACGTCGATCCGTCGATGCCGTCACTTGCGCCACTGTTGGATTGATGAGTGGAGTTTATGGGATCTTGTCTTTTCGCATCACTGAACCCGGTGAGGTGCGTCGATTCGAGGAGGCATACCTAGAGGGTATAAGAGTACTCGTGGGCCCGTGCCCTAACGAGCGCCTCGGACTCATCGAGTGTCTGGTCCCGGCTACAGCTCATGGAGACGTTTCTGGGGCGCACCTACTCCGCACGATAGCGGAGGGTAAAGAGTTCGACGTCGTCGCCGTATCGGACGACGGTCGTGAGTATGAGGTAACAGTCGGCCCAGATGAGCTTGAACGCGCGATGATCGCGTCTACCCGTGCGTGCTTCCGTAACTACTCCGCGATATTCAACGATGGCGAACGACCCGCGTCGACTATCTTCGCACCGAGACCTCTGGAACCCGGGGAGGCATCCTTCAGCGGGTGCGGAGGTTACAACCCTCTGGAACACGATCCGGACCTCCGCCTCCATCGACCCGGCCGACGTGTACTGTTCTGTGGGGCTCCCGGGGTCATCACTGGAAGAGGTACCCGCAGCACCCGGGAACGCCCTAACTTAACACTTCACGCGGATCTCACCGAGTGTGATCCTACGTTCATGGGCGAGTATAGGACATCCGCGGGACCGGAGAATATCGCGGGTGTCGCGTCAGTGATAGCGGTTACCGAGGAAACGCTTCCGCTTTTGGAGCGTGATCACTCCGACGCCGCTCTACCGATCGCTAGGCTCTCCGACAGAACACCAGTAGAGGAGGCCACGTACGCCGATACGTGGATCCAAGAGACCATCCATTGGAACCCGGATCGCTGTGAGAACTGTGACCCTTGCCGACTCGAGGAGAAGTGCCCGTATCCGTACGGTGACCTTCGGACCGGTGACTGTTTCCATTGTGGATACTGTCACGAGTTCTGCCCGGCGGTCGAGGTCGATCTAGGGGAACTCGAAGTCGAAGGGAGAAGGCTCCAGATCATCGTTCGTGAATCCTCGGCGTATCTCGCGAAGAAACTGATGGAGAGAGCGATCGAAGCCGTCGAAGAGGAGAAGATCGACATCCTCCGCCCCTGAAGCGGACGGGCTCCTTCTCTACGCTGTTGGTCCTCCGTGGCGTTCGAGCGAGATCTTCAAATCTTACGCCATCGTCGGTAGTTCAGCCGATGAAGACTCTTGCCCGAACCTGACACGTGATGATTGCGGCGCCGACGGAGGCCTTTCACGCTAACTTCCCTCAAGGGACGGGCGCTAGGTGGCCGAAGCCGATCCGATGAGCGTCCGCTACGGACCCCCGGTACAAGTCGGCGGGCCCCCTCGACGCCGCGAGGCGCCGGGATGAGAGGGGGGCCCACGGTCCGGGGATACTTTTTCACACCGTTATGCCACTGGGTCTGGACATTTACCGAACTTTAATCTCGCGATCCTTGAGGTCGACCCAACCTCCGACCCTCGCGGCGGCCTCTACCATGGCCTTCACCTCGCGCGGTGGGATCCCCGTCTCCTTACCTATCTCACGACACTCGTCGAACTCCGCTTTCACCGTGACGACTTCTCCTTCCTCTGTCTCCGCGATCTTGACGCTGACCCTCCATTCACGCTCGCCGTATACCACCCGGACGTCCTCGAACCTGGAAGGTATGGAGTACACACCATCGGCATCGAACCTGTCGACACCCGTTGACCCAGTTAACACCATGATGTCACGGGCGACGTCCTCCGCTACCCTGTCGGGATTCTCACCACCGTCCACTAAAACCACCAGGACATGTCCGGGCCGGTTCTTCTTCGTCACACACGGGACCGCGTGACACGCGAGTACTTCCTCGCGCTCGATCAGTTTTTGAATCGCGTCGCCCAGCACCTCGCCGTCCCGATCGTCCAATACCGTAACCAGTAACATCAAGTGTGAGGGCTCGTAGTCCAACCCCATTCAGGTTGCCCCCGGGAGGATATCGTCATGGATGAGTACCTCCGGTTCCTACAGATGCTGGTGTTATCGGCCGCGGTAGGGATGGTGGTGGGACTCGAGCGCGAGCACGCTCACATCGCGCGTCGGGTCGCGGGCTTCAGGACGTTCACTTTAATCGGTGTGCTCGGAGGACTCACCGCGTACTTCTACAGGTTAGGATGCGTCCCCATAGCCACGGTGACGTCGGTTGGGGCCGCCGCGCTGGCCGTGACGATGTACGTCATGCGGGTGTACCAGCGTCGATCGTTGGGTATAGTCACACCGTTGGCGCTGTTGGCCACGTTCGCCGCTGGTTCGTTAGTCGGAATGGGTAGGTTCAAAGAAGGAGCCACTTTAGCGATCGCGACGGCCGTAGTACTCCTCTCCCGGGCGAGGATCCATCCCGTCCTGAGGAGACTGTCCGACAGGGACGTGTTGGACGCCTTGACGGTGTTCTCGCTGGCCGCACTGGTCTATCCGCTCTGTCCACCCGGTCCCGTGGATCCCTGGGGCGTTCTGAACCTGAGGAGGGTGTTGGAGATCGTCCTGCTGGTGCTAGCTGTGACGTCACTCGGGTACCTGGGAGTTCGGACGTCCGTCAGGGGAGGGGTACTGACGACGTCCCTGGTCGGAGGTTTCGTCAGCAGTTCCGCCACCACCGCGACCGTCGTGGCGAGGTTCAAGGAACTCCCTTTGGTGCCCGCCGCCGTAGTACCAGCCGCGACTTCTGTCGCGATCCTACGCAACATGATCCTGGTCGCAGCCGTCTCGAGGGACCTGGCCGTGGTGAAGAAGGTGGTTTACGTGGCGATCCCCGCGGCCATAGCCGGGTTCGCTACCTCCGTATACGAGTCGGGTCGCGCGGAAGTCGACGAGGAAGATCTCCGACGTGTCGTTAAGGATCGGATGCGGTCTCCCCTCTCCCTGAAACCCGCGGTGAAGCTAGGTCTCCTCATTTCGGGGTTCTCGATGACACTGAAGATAGGACAGCTATTCGCTGGGAAAGCCGGCTTGGTTGTCGGTGCCGTGGTCGGTTCGTTAGCCAGCAGCAACGCGATGAGCCTGAGCCTAGCCTATATGGTGAATTCGGGTACCCTTCCTTCTTCGACCGCGGGCGTACTGATCGCACTGTCCTCGCTGGAATCAATACTCGTGAAGTACCTATGGACGGCCGTGTTCGGTAATGCAGAGATCTTCGAGCGAACATGTCGCACACTTCTACCACCCACGATCGCGGGGATAGCGGGATTCGGGATAGCCTTCATTTGTTAAGCCACCTTCTTCAACTTGGCCACGAAGAACCCGGTAGTACCGTGGACGTGTGGCCACATCCGACCGGCTTCCAAGCTCGACGATACTCCGTCGACTCCTAAGGGCGGGTGTAAGAACTTGAACTTCGAACGTACGTCCACGGGACGCAAGCGATCCCGCTTGATAATTTCGGATACGACGAGTTCGTTTTCCTCGGGTGTGATGGTACAGGTCGAGTATACCAGTACGCCCCCAGGTTTAAGCAGTCGGGCCGCCGCGCGGATGAGCTGACGCTGCTTTAGTGCCAACTCTCGGATATCTCGCGGCCCGATCTTCCACTTGACGTCGGGATCGCTCCGGAGCGTTCCAAGACTGGAGCACGGAGGATCCAACAGCACCCGGTCGAACTTACCCACGTACCGCGGGTTCCTACCCAGCCTGCGGACGTCCGCGCGTAGGGTCTCGATGTTCTCGAATCCCATTCGTTCCGCGAACCGTTCTAGCCTGCGGAGTCGTACCCCACTGACGTCTACGGCAAGGATTTCCGCCTCGTCTCCAGTCAGTTGTGCGATGTGTGTGGTCTTACCGCCCGGCGCGGCGCATAAGTCGGCGATCCTCTCCCCGGGTTGTGGGTTCAGTATCTCGGTTACCAGTGCCGCCGCCTCGTCCTGGGGTACGATATGCCCTTCCCGCCAACACTCCAGCTCCTCTAGCCGCAGCGGTTGCCCCTTCTTCACCCGGATACAGTAGTCAACGTACTTCCCGCGCTCCACCTCGAAGCCGTGCTCTTCGAACTCACGGAGGACGTCCTCTACGCCGGTTACCATCGTGTTAACTCGGAACGTATAGTACTCAGGCGGTTCGTTGTGAACTTCCATGAGCTCCTTGAGCTCGTCCTCGTCGATGAGGGCACCGAACTTCTCGACGAACCACCGTGGATGGTGGTACTCAAGGCACATTCTGTCGATATCGTCCTCCGGTTCCGGTCCCTCGTACTCCTCTAGGTCCGCGACGACTCCGTGGACGCGGCGGTGGTTTAATCCGAGTTCCTTGGCCGCCCGGGTCGCGGAGTCCGTCACCGGTGCCGAGTGTTTACCCTCGTAGAGGACCTCGTTCGCAGCCACCATCACGAGGGCGCGCTCCAACGGCGGAAGCTCTGACCTCGAGACGTCGTCGACGACGCGCTCTAGTGTCCCGTAGCGGCGGAGCACGTCGTACACCATGCTCCGCGTCACGGATTGTGTCTTGTCGTCGTACTCGGACAGCGTCTTCCTGAGGACATACTGCACCGGATACGATTTCGTCCTCATAACCTCGATCAGCGATCTCGCCGCCAGCGCGTAGCACCGCGTCCAGAACTCCGTTAACTCCGTCACCCCCGGACTACGATAGCGTTTCCTCCCTTCCTCTTCGCCTCCCGAAGCGCCTCGAGGGCCCTCCGGACCGCCGGCGACTCGCCTTCGCGGAGTGGACGGCGGTCGCGTGGTGCCGGGCCGACGCCTACACCGAGGCTGATCGTGACCTCCCCTCTGAACTCTCTTTCGAAGTTCTCACGTATCCGTTCACATTCCTCCAGTATTTCGTCCAAGAACGCGTCGCCGCCCGGTATCTCGACGATGAACTCCTCGGTACCTCGCTCCCGGTCCGGTCCCTTGACGGCCACGGCACCCGGGAACCTAGCCAAGAACCGCTCGACCAGCTCCGTGAGGAGGCCCGTGGCGGGGTTGGGAGAGTATTCCGGCCAACCCCTCTCCTTAATCACCTCCCTGAACCGGTCCAGGTCACCCGCCACGGCCACGCTCTTCAGCACCTGACGAGCTCCACCCGGCGGACCGGTTCGACCTCGTCGATGGCCCGCAGGCACTCCTCGGGTGGCTCCTCGTCCGTCCGTATGACCATGATCGCCTCGCCGCCACGTTCCCGGCGTCCGACTTCCATCGCTGCCACGTTCACGCGGTGCTCGCCCAGGATTATCCCGACTTCCCCGATCACCCCAGGCCTGTCCACGTGCCACACGAAGAGCGTCGGACCGCTGAGCTTGAACCTCACCTCGTACCCGTTCACCGACGTCAGGTACACCCGATCCTCGATCAGCTCGCCCCTGAGTGATATCTCGTCCTCGTCCGAGCGGACAACCACTTCCACCTCTCCTCCCTCGAGCTCGTCCGAGACCGTGAACTCGAACTCGATCCCCCTCCGCTCGGCGACATCTATCGCGTTGACCATGGTAACGGGATCCGTCAACACACGGTCCAGGCAGCCCTTCAGAATTGCCCGTTTCAGCGCCTCCTTCTCCCGATCCTCGAACTCACCACCCACCTTAACCTGAACCGATCTCAGACGTCCCTCGAGCGCCTGGGCGGCGGCGTCGGCCAGTCGCTCGCCCACTTCCATCAGCTCTCTCACGTCGTCCGGCACGCCAGCCAGCGGTAGGTTGACTACGTTCTCGGGGATCTCACCCTTCAACACCCGCTCGATCTCACGGGCCACGATCAGACCCGCCGATCGCTGTGCCTCACCAGTCGAGCCGCCGATGTGCGGCGTCAAGACCACGTTGTCCAGCTCGTACAGAGGGTGGTCCTCGCCGGGCGGCTCCTCGGCGAACACGTCGAGGGCAGCGCCCGCGATCCAGCCCTCCTTCAGCGCCTTGATCAGCGCCTCCTCGTCCACAATCTTACCGCGCGCGCAGTTGATCAGGAACGCCGAGTTCTTCATCCTCTTCAGCTCCTCCTCGCCGATCATCCCCTCAGTCTCCTCGGTCAGGGGGACGTGGATCGAGACTATGTCGGCGCGCTCCAGCAGCTCCTCGAGCTCGTCGACGAGCTCTACCCCGAGCTCCTCCGCCACCTTCCTCGGTATGTACGGGTCGTACGCTATCACTTCCATCTCGAACGCCTTGGCACGCTTGGCCACCTGCTGACCTATTCTGCCGAGGCCGATGAGGCCCAAAGTCTTCCCAGCCAGCTCAACGCCCATGAACGTCTTCCTGTCCCACTCCCCGCGGCGCACCGATCTGTCCGCCTGCGGTATCTTCCTGGCCAACGCGAGGATGAGACCCATCGTGTGTTCCGCGACAGAGATCGAGCTCGACTCTGGCGCGTTGACAACGATGATACCGCGTTCCGTAGCGGCCTTCACGTCGATGTTGTCGACACCCACACCCGCTCGGGCGATGACCTTGAGGCGCTCGGCCTCCTTGATCAGCTCCCTCGTCACCCTCGTCCCGCTCCTCACCACCCAAGCGTCCGCGTCCCTCACGTGCTCCCGGATCTTCTCTTCGTCGGCGTCCTCTAACACGATGACCTCTCCTAGCTCCTCGAGCTTCCTCAGCGCGTCCTCGTGTATGGGATCCGTCACCAGGATCTTCGCCACGGAGGCACCCCCGGCCGATCTGATCCGGATTACACAGCGGTGCACCACTTAGGTACACCGGGTGTACGCTATGACACTGACCCGCCACGGTCCGTCGCTCGCGAACGACACCAACCCTCGATCCCGACTCTTGACAGTATCGGAAGGTATCATCACCTAACGGAAAACCCCATACAGGTAAGTATCGGACTGAAAACTCGAATCACCGCGTGATCCAACCGCACTCCCTATTCAAACCAGCGTGCCTCGCACCAAAAAGTGGAGCGGTAATCAACCGTAAGACTAACCGTGATTGTCACCGCGTGACGTCCTTGACGGAGGAAAACAAGGGCGCCGGATAGGGTACATGGTAACGAGAAACGCGAACCTCAGAATCTCAAGAAATAAACGGAACGTTCTCTAGTAGGTGGATGTAAGTCCTCGTCGTAGGTATTCAGCGATCGTCTTCAACAACCTGTACGGTAACCTGATCGGTAGCAACATCACAACGATCGTACGGCCTACTACGCGGAGCAGTAAGTTCTCCGTGTAGATAACTTCATTCAAGTTGGACAGAATCCACCACAGAACCTTCTGAACCAGACGCAACAATCGGGCTCCCCCCACCGTCTACCCCCTACTCTTCGGACTTAAACCTTTCGGAACATGAAAGACGGCCGTTTCACCCCCCGAAGTAGGACGCCGACAGCGGTCGCTCAGTGTACCGAGGCGGACTGCGTCTCACGCATGTAAATATAGATAACCTTTACCATCATTCAGGTGTCGACAACCCGATTTATAGCGGACGACGGTCTGAGGGTGGCGCGAACGAGATTTACTTGGGGGAAACACACGTGGCGGAAGCCAGGCTAGAACCCGTGAAGGAGGTATCCCCACCGCTGCTGCGCGTGGTCAGGAAGGGTGCAGAGGAGAGGGAACTCGTGGTAAACACGTCAAAGTGCGCCGCCTGTGGGATCTGCGAGACAGCTTGCCCAGTGGGCGCGATCTCCGTGGCACCACCGTCCGCCGTCGTGCGCAAGGGAGAGGACCCGATCGACGTTGACGAGAGTAAGTGCGTCCTCTGCGGCATCTGCTCCTTCGTATGCCCGTACGACGTCATCCAGCTGTTCGTCAACGGGAAGCCCATGACAGAGGTTGGACTGCCTAAGCTGCCGAAGTCGGTGGAAGTGGACGAGGAGAAGTGCGTGTACTGCTCCCTATGCGCCGACACTTGCCCGCAGGAGGCTATTACGGTCGAGCGCGAGGTTCCGACACCCGGTGACCTCGTGATGGGAGAGATCGAGATCGACGAGGAGAAGTGCATCTACTGTAAGGCCTGCGAGGAAGCGTGTCCTGCCGACGCCATCACGGTCGAGCGGCCGAAGCCCGGTGCCGATAACCCTGAGCCCGAGTTCAGCATCGAAGTCGACGAGGACAAATGCGTATACTGCGGCGTATGCATGAGGACGTGCCCGGTGGACGCGATCAAGGTCGGCTGTATGGTGTGCTACGGTACCACTCGCGGCGAGATCCCGGAGAAAGGTGAGGTCGATGGGTCCGTCGACGTCGACCCGAGCTCCTGCGTATACTGCGGATGGTGCGGCTTCGTCTGCCCGGTCGACGCTATCGAGGTGATCAAGCCGTACGAGGGAACCCTGGAGGTCGACGACGAGGAGTGCGTCGGTTGCGGACTGTGCGTCGAGGTGTGCCCGTGCGGTGCGCTGGAGTTTGAGAAAGGCGGTAAGGCTGATAAAACTAAGATCGTGGCACACCCGGAGACCTGCGCCTACTGCGGAGCGTGCGCCCGGGCGTGCCCGGTGAGCGCGATAACCGTCGTCCGCGAGGGCGTCACCGCGATGCCGGAGGTGCCCACCAAGGCCTGGAAGAAGGCCCTGGACAGTGTCCTGGGCCCGGTGGAGAAGGAGTAGTTCTCCTCCCCTATCACACCTTACTCACCTCTATGCATAAGCCTTCTATTATACCTTAGACCCAGTGATCTAGAGTATTCTTCTCGAGAGTGTTCTTCTTAATCCACAGTCTAGTGTATGCTTTCTACTATTTTCACCTCTTACTGCCTTTATTTCTCTTTTCATTCTCATCGCCATCAACTTCGACACACCTATCCTTTCCCGATTGAAAAATGTTATTGTATTACTCCTTATATGAACACTGCCCAATCAAATCAATCTTTCAACTATTTCACATATACCATCTAGCGCAGATTTACCCACCTTTCAAAACTAGCCACCATAACTCACTCACTATCTCTAGCCATGAATGACGAATACCTTACAATCAATGTCGATGAGCGGGTAAAATGTCGACAGTTCTGATAAGCTTTCGCGACGAGTGAGGGCTGGGTGTGCCGAGAACTCGAAAACCGGATATCATAAAACGAAACCGTTGGGGGCCGGATCGCGGGCTTACTTCCCGGGCTCTATCCCGGTGCGTTCCTTCACCGTCGACTCCACCAGCTCGCTCTCACGTACGACTCTATAGAGAGCCCGCCACCCACCGCCTTCGTTCCACCACTCCTCGAACTCGTCCCCGAGCTTCTCCGACATCCACGAGCATGCGCAAGTACCTAGAAGTTTGATCGCTCGGTCGTCGAACGCCCGTCGGAGTGCCTCGGACAACCGCTCCGCCCGATCACCTAACCTGTCTAGCATCATCTCACCCATGTCGTCCATCACTGCCAGCGTCACCAGACCTCGAACAACCGGGATTTCCACCAAGCTTCTCACCTCCAAGTTCACCTCGCCGGTGTCTCGAACGCCCCAAGCTATCACCGTAGTCTCTGGAGTCAGTGCAGGGAAACCAACACTTCCCCGTCCCATAGTCAAAGCCCACAATCGACGGAGAAGCGGGGATTTCGGCTCGTTGTCTCCAAGCACGTTTTCGAGTACTCCCCACGGTTCCGAGATACCGCCCGTCCGGATTAGCGACGTTCTCGCCGTCGAGGCCAGCCGCGCCAGTGCCCGTCCTATTGGCCATATCTCATCCGGTCGCCGGATCGCGACGAGGCCTTCGGATTTCCTCTCCTCCATGACGTCCATAGCTCCTACTACCGTACCCTTAATCACATCTCGCGGAACGCCGAACACGCGCTGTACTGCCTCGCCGTCGAACTTGACCTCCGTGGAAGTCATTATATCACCCTCCGGCTCCATTCCAGTGTGATTCGACGTGCTATCCTACGGAAAGGTGTGGCGTAACCGTAGGAGTTGAACCTCATCCGCACGGGTACTCCGAGATCCGTCGCCACGCGAATCACCTCGGAATCGGGAACACAAATCAAGTCGGATTCGGTATCTATCGGTAATCGGCTCAGCTCTTCCTTCACACGCTTCCTCAGGAGTTCGTCATCCTTCGTTCGCCCTTCGAACACCTTGTTCAGTACGGCGAATCGGGTCACGTAGCCCGACTCACGGAAGAACCTACTTAACTGCTTGATCGACCTGAAGTCCGCCACCGGCACCACCAGATCGCACTCTACCAGAATGTTTCGAACCCACTCCGCCCTCACGTTCATCGGTGGAGTGTCCACCAAGGCGATTGGTGGATCACCAACCAACTCGTGTACCTCCCCTATTAATCTCCGTAACGAACTAGCGTTGATCCTTCCCAGCTCCTTTCTAGGTACGGCCAGTAGTGCGGTGCCGAACGGTACGTCCTTTCGGACGATGTCGTCAAAGCCGTTGGGATCGTACTCCACTTTCCACATTCGGAAGTCCGAGACCGATATCCTGATCGAGTGTCGCTCGAACGGTCCGTCCTCGAACAAGGAAACCAGCGTTCTCCCACCCTCCCTGGCTTGACCCTGTGGGTCAAGATCGATCATAACCACTGGGCAGGCTGGGACACCGTCGAAGCCCCTAGGACGCGCGAACTCCAAACCTGCGTTGAAAGCCACTGTAGTCTTGCCGGTCCCACCCTGGTACGCCGTAACGCCGACAAGGAACGGGATGCCCAGCCTCAACAGTCGTCCCCCAGGTCCGGCGGGACCACCGCTCAATACTTTCCGGAAATCAAGAACATATGACTCATATAATAGTTAGGCGGAGCGAGCGTCACGATTCCCATAACGGTATGGAGAGAATTCAATCACCTCATTCTCGAGGTCCGGGGTCATGTTGTTATGATTTTCGTAACAATTAGCGGTGGTGGGCCCGCCGGGATTTGAACCCGGGACCACCGGCTCGTCAGGCCGGCGTTCTGCCGGGCTGAACTGCGGGCCCTATCCCACAACCCCATTCAACCCCTTCCAGTATTTGAGTCTTATGCCGTAGACGGTGCTCCTTCGTGGACCCTCGCCCCAGTACCGGACATGTGCGTTCGTTTCCAATACGATCCCGCGTTGGAAGTGGGGTAGAATTTCCACCCGTGATCCACATTCCGTCCCATCGTGGTCGGGCGATCACATTACTATTGTTGAGTAATCATACGAAGATGATACGCATATAGTGCGATATTAGTATGAGTGTTAGTGGATAACAGTACGTAAACACTCTCACCTATCGTATACCTATCGTATCGAGGAGCAGACGGGCCGCTGAAGCTTCAGCGGGCCAGGTTGGGTCGTGATCACCGGTTCGAGCGCGGGCGAGCTTTCCACCCAAACCCTAGAACGAAAGTATTCCAAGGGGGTGTCAAGTTTCCCTGGACCTAGGAGAGTCCTCTAGCCGGACCCGTCAGTTAATGCGCAACTCCACTCTCAGTACTCTCGTATCTCCACACGAATCGGGCGAGACGGGTACTTGTTTCGGGTACTCGTTTTGCGAGTTAAGCCCGACCTCCGACGCGAGGCCTCGAATACGATCGAGCTCCGGGAACCCTCTAGGAGAACTCAGACCGACTAGAAGTCTTCCTGATCAGAACCCTAGGAGGTTCCGCACACTATCGACACGATATGGAGTGCCGGTAGGTATCATCTCCGACCCACAGCACACGTTCACGTCTTGTGTGGTATTATCCTGACGGCAGAATACGGAAGTCGGGATTCGACTATCAGGTTCTGTGACATTTCTTAGACTCATTAATTGATGACGGTGGAAAAAGATAGTACAGGGAGGCCCCCATGTGGGGCGTGAGCTGTTAGCTGTGGCGATGTTGTACCCGATATGTGTATCCCCGTCGTCTCATCTTAGGACGCCGATATCCCTCACGAGGGTTACTCCAGCTCTTCTTCGGCGAGCTTCCGGATCGTATTCGCGGACACTGGTTCCCGCTCCTCTAGTTCTACCTCCTCCCCCCTGTCCAGAGAGCGCAATCCCTCCGCGATGATGTCGAGGAGTTCGACCTCGCGCTGGAGTTGCGGGAACCCGGGTCTGGGACCGCCCCCTCTGGTTCTCCGGCAGACTCTGGGGTCCCCTGCGGGGTATCCCCTCACCTTGGAGAACACCGCGTATCCGAACTCCTCACGTGCCCTCTCGGCGAGCTTCCGTAGCTCGTCTTCGGGACCGTCCGCGATGGCCCCGAAGCAGGTCTCCTTGATCGTCACTTCGGGCGGTGAGTTCTCTAGGAGCCACTGGACGAGCTCCTTGGACGAAACCCCGGCGCCGGGGGCTAGAGCGAAGTAACGGCTGATGTTCAAGGATACCACCCGATCCCCGGAAGGGCCGGCGCTAAGTATCCTTGTCGGGGTGACGCCGTTGTCGACGGTCGTACGGGCACCGGCGACGATCGCCAACGTCGGTCCAGGGTTCGACGTGTTCGGACTGGCGGTCGACGGGTTCCATGACGTCGTGAAGGCCCGCGAAGCGGACGGCGTGAGGATAGTCACCGAGGATTCGATCCCGACCGATCCCGAGCGTAACACCGCGGGACGCGTGGCCCTGATGATGGTTGAGGAGTTCGACCTACCCGGGGTGACCTTAGAGATCGGTAAGGGCGTTCCTGTGGGGGGATTAGGTAGTAGCGCGGCCTCGGCGGTGGCTGCGGCCGTGGCTATCGACCGGGAGTTCGGGCTAGGGCTCGAGGAGTCCGAGCTGCTCAGGTTCGCGGCGGAAGGGGAGCGCGCGGCAGCCGGGGAGCCCCACTACGACAACGTGGCCCCGTGCCTGTTGGGCGGTTTCGTGATCTGGCGGTCCGAGCGGGAGTACAGGAGGCTGGAGGTACCTGGGGACCTCGGGTTCGTGACGGTGACGCCGATCGGGGTCAGGGTGACCACGGAGGAGGCCAGGAAGGTCCTCAGAGAAAGGCCGCCTTCGCTTGACGACGTTGTGAACAACCTCTCGGCGGTCGCACTGATGGTGGCGGCGATCGCGGAGGGGGACGCGGAGACGTTCGCGAGGTTGATCGGACAGGATAGGATCTCCGAGCCCGTGCGCAGGCGGTTCGTGCCCCGATATGGTGAGCTCCGGGAAGCCGCCTACGGGGCAGGGGCGTTGGGGTTCGCGATCAGCGGCGCGGGACCCACGGTCTTCGCCGTGTGCTGGCGCGAGGATGCCGAAGACGTCAAGACGGCGCTCGAAGACGCGTTGAGCGGAAAGTGCGTGTCGGCGATACACGGGGTCTCGGAAGGTGTCGAGGTAGCTTGACCCCCCGTCAGCGGCCTGGAACGTCCTCACCGATCGGGCGGCCGATTAGGTCATCATCCGGGATGCTTCCACTCCGTTAAGATCGGGATTCAGCGGCGGCCTGTATCCTCACCCCTTCGGACGGCCGATCAGATCATCATCGTGCCCGCGAACCAGCCGCTTCCAGCCCTCCCCCTCAACGACTTCTTCGGAGTCGCCCGAGCGGAAGTACAGCGCGCACCCGCACTCGATGTCGTGATCGGAGCTCACCCGCTCCTCGACAAGCTCGCAGACGCGTTCGAACAGCTTCCGACGGACGTCTGGGTCGAGGCCTCTGAGGAACTCGGATATCAGCCCCTCGTGACGCATCGCCTTGACCGCGATGTCGGGCCGGCCGATCTCGACTAGTCGGGTCACCAGGGACTCGCGGCGTGCGTCGGCTACCTTAGAGTGCGTGTTGTACACGCCCGCCGCGAGCTTGAGCAGCTTGCCTGGCATTCCGAAGATCAGCACGGCGCCGAATCGTTTAACCTCCCCGTCCGCCGGAACACCTGTTTTCACGGCCTCGAGCGCCAGGTCGTACCTTCCATGGCAGTTGATGATGTCGCGAGAGGGTATCCCGAGTCGTCGCGCCCTGTCCATGGTCCTGTACCCGGTGACCAGACAGGGAAAGCGCCCGACGTACCGGAGGTCGCTCCGGATCGACCCCTCGATGGCCTCCTCTGAGTTCGGGTCCACCAAACCCTTCGTTCCCAGGATCGAGATTCCTCCTTCTACCCCGTGACGGTGTGCCAGGGTCTTGCGGGCGATCTCCTCGCCGTCCGGCACCTCAATCGTGACCCTTAGACCGATCCCGTAAGAGTCAGCGAGGTAGCGCAGGTTGTCGATTATCTGTTCCCGCGCAGCCTCGGATATCGCTGGTTCTCCGGATGGTGTCTCACCAACCCCCCTACCCGCGCGTATCTCTATACCCTGGGAGCCGGTCTCCTCGACCCTGGCGGCGATGGTAACACCCGCGGTGACGTCCACGCGGTCGTCGTTCCCGGGTTTCTTCACTCTGGCTTCGGGTGGGTACCCATCGACGCGCGAAACCCGAACGCCCACTACCGTCCCTATAGGCAGGCGAACGCGGACGATCCGTACCGTTCTGCCCTCCAGGAGTCGGATAGCCGCGGCCTTGGCGGCCGCGGTGGCGCAAGTTCCGGTGGTGGGCCCGCGTCGGAGCACCCGGGCTCCGTCGGTCGTGATCAGACCGGTCCGTACCAAGTACCGGGCTGTGGGTAGATCGACGTTGAGTTCCCTTCTCACTAGCTCGAGATCCACGGGGATCCTGCGTATCGGGTCGAGGATGCTACTCATACCAGGTCGGCCACCTCCTGGGGCTCGACGACACCCTTCTCGGTGATGATGGCGTCGATGAGTTCCGGCGGTGTGACGTCGAACGCCGGGTTGAGGGCCGTCACGTCCTCTGGGGCCACCCGGACGCCACGGACGTTTTTCACCTCCTCCTCGGACCTGTGTTCGATCGGGATGTCTTCGCCGGTCTCGGTGTTTGGGTCGATGGTGCTCGTAGGGGCCGCCACGTAGAACGGCACGTCGTGGCGGTCCGCCAACACGGCGATCTGGTAGGTGCCGATCTTGTTGGCGACGGATCCGTCCAGGGCGATGCGATCTGCACCTACGATGATCGCGTCGACCTTACCCTTTGACATTACGTATCCTACGGCCGTGTCGGCTATCAGCTTCACCGGTATGCCGTCCTTTGAGAGTTCCCAACAGGTTAGGCGCGCCCCCTGCTGCACGGGACGCGTCTCGGTCGCGATGACTTCGACCTCCTTGTTCATGTCGAATACCGCGGACCGGACGACACCGAGTGCTGTCCCCCAGTCCACGCAGGCTAGTGCCCCGGCGTTGCAGTGGGTGAGAATCGTGCACTCGTCTGGCAGTAGTTCGGCCCCATGGTCGCCGAGCTTTCGGTTCACTTCCACATCCTCTCGTAGGATCCGCTCGACTTCCTTTCGTGGGTTTTGAGCGTCCTCCATCCTCTCGAGCGCCCAGAAGAGGTTGCGTGCTGTCGGCCGTGTGTTACGGAGTCGTTCGATGGCCTCTCCGTAGTCCTCGTCCCGCTCGTACGCCACCCACGCGCCCAAGGCGGCGACGGCTCCTATGAGAGGTGCTCCTCGGACGCGCATGCTCTCGATGGCTTCCGCGGCATCCTTGTAGGAAGTGCATTCACGCCAAACCTCTCGGTCCGGTAGCTCCGTTTGGTCCAGGACCTCGAACCGTGCTTCGTCCCAGTACACACGCAACGTCAACGTTTTAAACGCGGACACGGGCTTCACCCCCACCCGATGACCGGGGTGGAATGTCTGATAAGATGACTGAGATGACGATCGGGTTATGAGGGGAGGGCGCCGGGAGTCACGGCGTGATCGGGGTGTTACCGTTGTTCATACTGGTCACCTCAAACTTCCTGTCTTTCAACCGGTACACGGTCACGCGGGAAGAGCTGTTCGAGACCGGCTATAACCTCGTGACCAAGCTGTTGAAAGATCCACCCAAGCCGTACCACACCGTCAAAATCAGGGTGAACGGGAAGAGGGGGAAGGTACTGACGCACGCCGGGGAACCCGTGCTCTTTGTCTTTGCCGGATACCCGGGCGTTTCTGAAGATGCTAAAGTGTTCATTGAGATGAACAGTAAGGAGGAGGCCATCAAACCAGGATCCACGGTAGATCTGGACTGGGAAGATCCGAACGAGATACTCTCGAACGTTACCGGGTTCTTCGCCGGAAGCAGGTACCACTACGAGCAGAGTGTAGTCCTAGCTGGAGCTAGCCTTGCCTTATCCACGGTACTGCCGGAAGACCTCATCGAAAGGTTGAAGGAACTGGGACCTCCGAAGAAGTTGCCCGAAAGGGCGGGAAGGGAAGAGTTGAAAATCCGGAGGATGACCTCCTCTGAGGGTATCTTGGGTCCCATCAGACGACTACTCTCGAGGTTCCGGCGTTAGTAACGGCGGGCATCTTCTAGCGAGGAATACTCCACTAAAGTGCGCGTGGGATACGTTCGAGTCGAGATACCGCGTTCTTCGAGGAGGGCTACCGGGACCAGCCCACCGTACGCCACGATACCCAAGCTTCTGGGTGGGAGTGGGATTCCCAAGATTTCCCCTTCGACTTTGGGGACGTCTACGATCCCACGGATGTCGGCTTTCTCGAGCTCGCGTTCGACACGTTCGACGTCCTCCAGCGCCGCCCACGGTACGTACCTGACGTTAGCGGGGACCAACCCGGTACCGGTTTCTAGGACGCGTTCGACCTGAGTCATCCCTTTAGCGACGAACACGTGGAGAGGATCCACTGTAGACCCCTCGTATTCTATGTACTCCTGCATACCCAGAGGTTCGCCCTCCTCTAGGTAAAGCAGGCCTCCGCAGACGGGTGTTACCGGGATACCCCGGTTGATCAGAACACCGTCAATGGTGACGGAACACACCGTGAGTACTGCGACTTCGTCCTCTCCTACCTCGACGTCGTGATCCGACAGATCCTCTTTAACCGCCACCAGCGGGCTGGGCGAGATGCCGGCACGGTACGTCTCAACGACTGCGTCGAGGAAGTCGTCGAGGTGTTCCCTCTTCACTACGGAGACGTTGCAAACTACTCTCCCTTTCATGACATCGGGATCGAAGGAGCAACGGTAAGCCATCTCTTCGATCACTGAGAGGTACATGCCCACGCGTTCGGAAGATGTCTCGATCTTCAGCGCCGTGAGGCCCCATTCGGTGATCTCGGCACCGACTACCCTGTCGTTCCTCCGTACCCTCCGAATTAGTCCCTTATCCTCCATCTTCTGGAGGCGGTACCGGATGGAGCGCGTGCTGTACTTCTCACCGAACCGTTCCTCGATGAGCTCGGCGATGCGACCGGAGCCCATGGGTCGATTTGCCTCGGCGAGTATCTTGAGGATCATCACGTCCAGCTGGTTCATTTCGTTTCAACCCCTGTAACAATACTATGGGTGGTGGGGAAGAAGGTTCCGGGCTTAGTAGACAATAAACTTCTTGATCTCCCACTTGGTGACGCGCTCCCGGTACTCGCCCCACTCCTCCCACTTCAGCTCCAGCCACTGCTCCACGATGTGGTCCGTGAACGCGCTCTGCACGACCTCATCCTCCTCGAACGCCTCCAAGGCGTCGCGGAGGTTCTCTGGTAGGTGCTCGATGCCTAATTCCTTCCGCTCCTCCTCGCTCATTTCGTAAAGGTTCTCGTTCACCGGGTCGCCCGGGTCGATCTTGTTCTCGATGCCGTCGACACCCGCGACGGCCATCGCGGCGAAGGCTAGGTACGGGTTGCACGCCGGGTCTGGCGAGCGGTACTCGATTCGCGTGGCCTTACCACGCGCGGCCGGTACACGGATGAACGCGCTCCTGTTCTTCGGGCTCCACGCGATGTACACCGGAGCCTCGTAGCCCGGCACTAGTCGCTTGTACGAGTTTACGAGCGGGTTGCAGACGGCACACAGCGCATGGGCGTGCTCCATGATACCACCGATGTAGTACAAGGCGGTGTCTGACAGGTAGTACTGGTCCTCAGCGTCCGGGTCGTAGAACAGGTTCTCCTTACCCTCGGGATCCCACAGTGACTGGTGCGTGTGCATTCCGTTACCGTTCTCGCCGTAGATCGGCTTCGGCATGAAAGTCGCGATCAGTCCGTGTCTCCTGGCGATGGCCTTCACGATCTGCTTGAACGAGATGACGTTGTCGGCCGTGGTCACTGCGTCCGCGAACTTGAAGTCGATCTCGTGCTGACCGGGACCGACCTCGTGGTGGCTCATCTCGACCTCAAGACCGAACTCCTCCATCGCGAAGATGATCTCACGCCGGATGTCCTCGGCGCGGTCCAGTGGGTAGAAGTCGAAGTAGCTACCCTCGTCGTGTGCCTCCACCTCTCCCGTCTCCGGGTCCTGTTTGAGCAGGTAGAACTCACACTCGGGACCGCAGTACATCATGTAGCCCTTCTCGGCGAGCTCGTTCATCACGCGCTTCAGGTTGAGTCTCGGGCAGCCCTCGAACGGCTTGCCTTCCGGCCAGTAAACATCGCAGATTATCCTCGCAACTTTACCCTCCTTCGGTCTCCACGGCAGTACGGCGAAGGTGTCCGGGTCGGGCATCGCGATCATGTCCGACTCCTCGATGCCGACGAAGCCCTCGATGGACGAACCGTCGAAGAGGACACCCTCGACCAGCGCATCCTCGAGGCGCTCCGCGGGGATCGCGAAGTTCTTAACGAACCCGTGGATGTCGACGAACTGGAGTCTGACGAACTTGACGTCCTTACTCTCGACTTGTTCCATCACCTTCTCGACTTTCTCCTCGTTCTCCTCCTGACGCTTCTTGAAGTCGACCGTGTATACCTCGTCGGCCAAAGTCGACACCCCGGAACGGGTTTTCCGGCAATCCAGAGCTGGTGGTGTGCCCGCCCAGGGACTTTATAGACGTTTTGCAACCTCCGAGGCATTCGAGGGGGGTGGACATGCTCACTAGAGTTTTGATGACTTCGATCTCTACCATTCTACTCGCCACACCCGCCTGCGCTACCGATGTCGGGGTGTTCGCTTGGGGAAGCACGATAAGGTCCGAAGGCGTCCAAAAGTTCACGGACGATATCCTCAGCACGGGCTACACAGAGGTGGCCGTCTTAATCCGCGGGGTCAGCACCCCGACGCGCGTCGACACGCTCTCGGCCGTATACTCCCACATCAAGGCGAGGGACCCGAACGTCAAGGTATACGCCTGGATCGTGGGGTTCGAACGTAAGGACGGCTGGGACAAGCCGTGGGACCCAGAAGCGCGTAGGGAAATCCTCGACGCAGTACGGTCGGCGTTACCGTACTGTGATGGGGTAATATTGGACGATTCCTTCCGGTACCCGACGAGTGACCCCGTCAAGCGCGCGAAAGCTATGCAGGCTATCACCGACCTCGTACGTGAGATCTCGGAACTCGTGCACTCCCACGGTAAGGTGGTGTACTTCTGCATACTGCCTGAGAAGCCGGAGCCGTACTCCATCGACCGAGACGCGATCGCGACTTACGTGGACAAGTTCATCGTCGAGGCCTACACCGAGGAGTACGGGAGGGACGACGAGTGGCCCGTCAGAGTGTACAAGCTGTACGAGCGGCTCTACCCAGGCAAGGTGGCAATAGCGCTCCACGAGCTAAACGAAAGTCGTCTAGCGCATCAGCTAACGCTGCTGAAGGAGGCTGGCTGTCCGGACGTATGGCTCTTCAGGTACGGAGAGGTCAAGAGGATGGAGCTCGTACGTGACGTCATAAGGTCCATCACGGAGTCCGCGAGTGGTACCTCACAGTGGGGTCCGGTAGGAGGCGGACAGTTCGACCTATCGGGCCTGCTGCTGACGGGACTAGTGCTCGGGACGTTCGGAGGACTGGCACTGTCCATCGTCAATCCGGAGTTGTTGAGCTCGCTGGGACAAGCGGCGATCGGAATCGCAGAGATCACCTTGGAGTTGCTCCAGGGGGCGTTCGAAGCCGTCTCCGGGGCACTTTCGGGGATGGGGATACTGGAAAAAGTATCGGGAGCGTCGGCGGAGGGTGACTTGAGCCCAGTCATCGGAATACTCGCGCGGGCGGCGCTGGTGTTCGTATGGGGATTGTTGCTGGCGACACTACTCAGCATCGGCTGAAACGTGCCTAGCAGACGATATGCGTGCGCCAAACCGCGAAACATGAGCACTTGAGACCCTCGAGCTTGCCGGTATCCTGCGTACGGGTGAATTCCCGAAGGGCCCGGGCGACACGCCGGGAACATCTCGGACAGTTGGACGGACCTCGTGGAGTTCCGGCACCGCTCGTATCTACCAGCAGATCGACCCTATCACCTAAGTCCCCTTTCACCTTCCTAGCTACCTCCACGCAGGTCCACAACCAGGGCGGTCTGTAAAGCCCGGCGCGCCAAGCTTTCTCCAGCACGGTCTCCCTATGGACTGTGACAGGGCATATCGAAATCCTAGTGCAGCCGGCCAAGTGGGCGTCAACGCATGACATGTACGCGTCCCTGAGTGCCTCTGATTCGGAGAGGAATGGGAGCTTCAGCATTACGTACGCCTTAGGGATTCCTCCGTACTCCCTCACCTTCTTCACGGCCTTGGCGAATTCACGGAAGGAAAAGCCCTTGTTCATAGACGCGCGCAGCTCGTCATCACTGGTTTCCAACCCGATGCCTACCTCGAAGGACTTCCCGTCCAAAACGTCCGTGATCAACTCCAACCGCTCGTCCGTGATTAACTCGGGGCGAGATTCGAAGGATACCTCCGTCACCAGATCGTTTTCGGCCAGCCGACCTAGTATCTCCCGAACGGCTTCGTCTGGCACTTCTTCAGGGTCTAAGAAGCTACCCGACGTGAACAGTTTGACTCCGTGTGGTGAGTCCAGTCGATGTCGGGAATAAGCTCGCTCGAACTGGCGTATTAGGAGCTCCGGCGGCACCCTCGTACCCGCGCCCTCGAGCGGGTAGGAGCAGAACACACATCCCCCGGTCTCGTGGAACCATCGGCAGCCCCGGGTGGACAGCACTATCACTACACTACGATCCGCTCCCGTGACTCGGTCGGGTTGCTTCCACGCCGCCACGTACCGGTCGGGCCGTCCTCGGAACCGCACGGTGAACACCCAGGCCGAGTCAGTGCCGGGCTCAATCTTCATCCGCAGGATCCGCGACGCAGGCCTTTCATCACGCCCATGTAGTCTGAACGATCCATCCTAGTTGAATGTTGTGCGCCGGGAACTGGGGGTGAGAAATTGCCACGTGCTAAGGTCTTCGAAGGTGGTAGCTTAGTCTCCAAGGATTACGAGGACTTGAAGCGTCGGTACTTCGGAACAGAGCACGGTAACGTGCTCTTCCTTGACCCTTTCGAAACCGTGTACCTGGCGGAGAAAGGTGAGATCAACCCGGAGACGCCGGAAGGCGAACCCATGAATGTGGAAGAACTACTTTCCTTCTTCGAACGTAGGAGACCTGGGTTTTTGGCAGGATACGTCGTTTATCGGGATCTCACCGAGCGGGGATACGTGGTGAAGTCCGGGTTTAAGTACGGAGGAAGGTTCCGGGTGTACGAGGAGGACCCCGACCGGGAACACTCTAAATACGTGGTAAGGGTGGTCGAGCCGGACACGGAACTGTCTACCCGTGACGTATTGCGGGCCACACGTTTGGCACACTCCGTCCGGAAGGATTTCGTCCTAGCCGTCGTTGAGGACGTCGAAGAACCACGCATTGAGTATGTGATGTGGCGGTGGAAGAGACTGTAAGGGGGACACTCCCATGGCCGATCAGAAGCCGTACTACGGAGCCTGGCCGTGTCACCCACGAGATCTCGTCGAGGAGGGAGTGACCACCAGCGCCCGGCGGGCGAGAATAATCCTCAGAAAGTACGTCTTGGGACAGAGTGAGGAAGAAATAGCCGAGGAAGAGGGCATCTCACTTAAGTCCGTGAAGTACCACCTAAAGAAGGCCGAGGAAGAAGGCCTCATCGATTACGTGAAGGAAAAGTTCGTGGAGAGCGAATGAGCGGGTGTGAACTCCCATACCAGAGACTTTGATCGATCCCTGGGACGTAGAAGAAGTCGACTACGAACGTCTTACCGAGGAGTTCGGCATTCGACCGATCGACGAGGAAGTCCGAGAGTTACTACCACGGCGATTCCCGCTGCTGGACCGCGGTATAATCTTCGGGCACCGCGACTACGACGCCTTCCTCAAGGATTACAATGACGGCAAACTCGTCAGCGTCCTCAGCGGAATGATGCCTAGCGGCCGAATGCACCTCGGCCACAAGACGGTCGTCGATCAACTGGTGTTCTATCAACAGGAGATGGACGTCAAAGTGTACATCCCAATCGCCGACTTGGAGGCATACAACGCCCGGAACATGGACCTGGATCGGGCACACAGGATCGCCATCGAAGAGTACGTCCTCAACTACGCCGCGTTGGGTCTCGACCTGGACCCGGATCGATGTGAGATCTACCTCCAATCCGAGAGAAAGACAGTCCAGCGGATGGCACTGTTGCTAGCTGGCCGACTCACGTGGAACGCCGTGAAGAACACGTACGGGTTCACCGGCGAGACCAGCATGGGGCACGCTTTCGCACCGATCGTTCAAGCCGCCGACATACTACACCCACAGGAGATCGAAAGACCACACCGGGTCCTCGTACCCGTGGGTGTCGACCAGGACCCCCACCTCCGGCTGACTCGGGATATAGCGGAGAAGGAGGACTTGATCAAGCCGGCCAGCACGTACCACAGGTTCATGACCGGGCTGACTGGTGGTAAGATGTCAAGCAGTAAACCCAACACCGCGATATTCCTCACCGACGATCCCGAGGCGGCGAAAGAGAAGGTGTGGAACGCGAAGACAGGTGGAGGGGCGACGCTCGAGGAACACCGCGAGCACGGTGGCGACCCTGACAAGTGCGTGGTGTACGAACTCATGGTGTACCATCTAGCAGACCGCATCGGAGGGGATGAAAAGCTACGGGAGATCCGGAAGAAGTGCCGAGAAGGGGACATCATCTGCGGTGAGTGCAAACGGATGGTAGGAGAAGCACTAGCGGAGGTACTGGAAGAACTAGAACGTCGTCGCGAGGACGTTCGAGACGAGCTTCCGGACATACTATCACAGCACCCGGACGCGCCCGAAGTGCCGGAGGACTGGTAGGATGATTCCACCGTTCCAAGCTCTAGTGACATGCCCCGCCGGGTTCGAGTTCCGCTGTGTCGAAGAGCTCGAGGGTATACTGAAAGAAGAGGACCCGTACACGGAGGCGGAGCCCACGTACTTCAAAGGCGTCGTAGTGGTACGATCGGATCTAGAACCGGAAGAGATCGTCGAGATAGTGAAAGATGCGGACACGGATTGGGTGGCTAAGATCGTCCCCATCCACCGAACCGTGCGCGCCGACCTGGACGTGATGAAACGCACGGCCACGATCCTGGCGCGACGTAAGCTGGGCGAAAACACGTCGTTTGCAGTACGATGCCGAAAGCGGGGCAAACCACCGTTCGGACAGAGAGAGGTCGAGGTGAAGGTAGGTGCGGCGGTACAGGAGGCGACCGGCGCCCCGGTGGATTTGGAGGACCCCGACTACTACGTATGGATCGAGGTGCTACAGGATACCGCCGGGATCTCGGTAGCCCCTCCGGACTTGATCGTCAGCAAAGAGGTCAAACGGGTACGCAAGTGGAGTCCCGGGATGAGACCTATCTCCAGGGCTCAGCTCAAACTCAGGGAGTTGCTGAAGCGCCATCCGTACATCGTACGGGAAGGTTCCGACGTGATCGATCTCGGGGCCGCACCGGGTGGTTGGAGTTACGAACTGGCGAGGAGGGTAGAGTCAGGGACGGTATACGCCGTAGATCCAGGGGACTTACACCCGAAGGTTCTCGAGCTAGACAACGTCGTACACCTCAAGAAAAGGGCCGAAGAGCTGACCGAAGACGACATCGAAGGCCGTGTCAGGTTAGTCACGAGCGATCTCAATAGGATCCACACTGAAGCCACCGAAATCACCCTCAGCGTCGCGGACGAATTCCTCGAGCCCGGCGGGTTCATAGTGCAGACGGTGAAGTTGGCCGTCGACCCGTCAACCGGAAAATACGCCGCACCGGACGTGGAGACGGCTGTCTCAGAAACCGAACTCGAATACGAGCGCCGCGGGTACGAGATACTGGCTATCGAGCGCCTGAAACGGAATACACCCAACGAGCGGACTTTAGTGGCTCGGAAGGTGTGATCAGCGTTCCGGCCGACGTTTCGGAAGGTTCAGCGAATGATCTCACGGCGTGGTAGCCACGTAGCGACAGTCTCGGGAAGTTGGGCCCGCGAGGTCTGACTTCCGCTCGACCCGAGAGTCGTCCTATACTCCTCAGCTCCCTAATCTACCTTTGACTTCCTAGTTATCGATTTCCTAGTTTTCGATCGGCGTCGTGAGCGTGGGGGGATAACCCCGCTCGAAGTCGCAGGTGACACGGGGGTCATGCGCCTGCTGAAAGCCGGTGACAGGATCCACGGACTTGGGTGGGAAGGAAAGGTCACGGCGGTGTTGGACGTGAACGGATGTCGGGTAGTGATCACGAGCTCTAACCCCGAGAACGTGCCGAAGCGCGTCCGAGGTGGGGGAACCGTCTGTGAGCTCGCGTTCCATGACCCAGTCGGTGGGTTCGCGGCATATTGGGTGGAGCCGGGTCACTCGGAGGTAACCGACTTAGGATTACCGGAAGAAGGAACGTGTGCCGTTCACATCGGGAACAGGTGGATACTAGCCGAGGTGTTGGAGGTAGGTCGACGAGAGTTGAGTATCAGAATTCCAAACGTGGCAATCCCAGGACCTGGCGACGCAGGCGCCCCGGTGGCGCAGAACGAGCGGGTAGTGGGCATGCTCTACATGTACTTCTTGGAGGACGATTGCGTGGGTCGCGCCGTCCGGATGGACGTGATCGAAAAGCGAACCGAGCGAGTTCTGAAGCACCTGAGGGGGCGTCAACGTGCCCGTAGTGTTCGACCTTGAAGGCCCGCTGTCCCCGATGGACCACGCTTACGAGGTCATGGCGCGCTGCGTTCCCAACGGTCGGGAGATCTTCGAGGTCATCAGTTTCTACGACGATGTGGTGTACTTCGAGGAGCAGCGGGAGGGATACGAGCCGGGAACCACGCTGGCACTCATCGTCCCGTTCCTAGTTGTTCACGGCGTCACTGAAGACGATCTTCGAAGGGTTTCGGAAGATGCTACACTCACTCCCGGTGCTCGAAGGACGGTGAGAGAACTCGATGCTACCCCGTTCATAGCTTCCACGAGTTACGAGCAGCATGCCATGCGTATCGCCGGTCTCGTCGGCATTCCACTCGAACACGTGTACTGCACGGAGATGCCGCTAGATGACGCTCCGGAACCCTCAGAAGATGAGCGGCGGCTCGTGCTCGAAATGGAAATGGAAATACTGAGGAAGTTCTACCCGCCGAGTGATGCCGACAAAAAGGAGCTCGTCGAGAGTGTCGACGACTTCTTCGGGAGACTTTCCGAGACCGAGCTCGGGGAGTTCTGCTCTAAAGTAAAGGTAGTAGGCGGATCTCGGAAGGCGGAGGTCGTGGAAGATGTCGCGGACTTAGAAGATACCGACGTTTCCGAGATCGCGTGCGTGGGTGACAGCATAACGGATGTAGACATGTTGAAGTTCGTGAGGGAACGGGGCGGACTGGCGGTAGCTTTTAACGGGAACGAGTACTGTATACCCGAAGCGGACGTAGCCGTCGCGGCACCGTCGCTATCCGCCGTATTGCCGATTCTCAAGACGTTCTTCGAAGAAGGGAAAGACGAGACCCTAGAACTTGCGAAAGAGCTCGAACCGGAAGGGGAAGCGCGAGTACTGAACGTGAACCAGGCACGGCGGCGCGAGCTTGAAGAGTTCATTAGGTACTCCGAGGCGATGAGGGAGCGTGTACGCGGTGAAGCCGGCAAGCTCGGGTGATTTTTTCAGTCACTTTCAGGGCTTTCGGCGTTCGAGCGATACCTTCGGGCCCGCTCCAAGTAATACCGGGCCAACCGTGCGCGGAACTCCCTCAAGTTCAACGGCTTAGGCCGATGATCCTCCATTACGATCGCTCTGTCGGCGGCTGCGGTGAAGTCGTCGAGAACGCCTGTAGCCGCGACGATTGTGACGCCTCGGGATGTGATCTCGTCACGTACCTCCACGAGAGTGCGGATACCTTCAAGTTCCTTGGTAAGAACTCCCGGCACTAGTAGGTTCACGGCGGCCTTGTCCTCGTCGATGAAGAGTATTTTGGCTCCTTCCTCCAGGGTCCGCTGGATCTCCGCGGCCATTTTCATCGAACCGCTGGCGAGGCCACGGACGTTTTCAGGAGTCCCCTCGTATCCGGGCGGTAATTCCCGGAAGAACAGACTCACATCCTCACCGTTCATCCTCTTGACACCCGCCTCGGCCTTGGCGGTGCGCCGGACTGTAATCACGTACTCACGACCGTCCCCGGGCGCATGATCGTCTTGACCCGCTTCCACGGCGTTAATCAGGGTAGTCTTGCCCTGCGCGTTGGCTCCGGCAATGGCGAACAGTTCTCCCTCGTAAATCGGTAGGAAGCGCTTTCGCTCGCCGGTTCGGGGGAGCTCAATTTCCAGCGGAACTAGGTCCGCATCGTGGTCCTCAGGAACCTCGAACGGGATGTGAGGTTCGGGCTTGGGACCGGCTATGCGGTGGTGTCGACGGACGTCCGTCAACCTGCGAGCGGGTCGTGCCCCATCCCCTATCAAGGATACTACCCGCTTCCCTCGGTGTTCGATCTCACCTCTCTCCAACTGCTCCCGAAGCTCTCGCTGATCGAGAACCACATCACAAGTTCGAAGGATTTCCTTCCGTGGGATCTCCAGTACGACCTCTCGAAGCGCGTCCAAGGCTGCGTATACACCGTCCAGAACGCGTTCCTCCGACCAATCGGGCGGGAACAACATCCGCACCGTTAACAGGACTTCGCGTGACCGGCGCAGGACACGGTTGGACTTTCCCGGCATCCAAATGGGAGGAGTGCGAAAGCCGTGGAGTCGTACGACCGTACAGGGCTCGGTGAGTTTCCGGACCTTTTTATGGTCCAAGAGCTTCCCGGACAACGGGTAGAGGTCCGGTTCCTCGCGCGACCGTCGTTTAATCTCCTCGATGATTGGGTGAGCCGCCGCGTCTCCGGCACCTTTCGGCACTTTCTTGAAATCACGTCGAGACACCCTAACGGGTAGTACTACGCGTACGGCGTCCGATCCGCGAACAGCGTACCACCGGCGTCCCCTGGACCTGTCGGTCATCCGCCTAGGACACCATCGCACACCCGTAGGCAACTGCAACGTCCGGATTTTCTCTTCGAGTCCCCTCATAAACGAGTCATCCCATGAACAACAGCGTCTTACTTTCCAGCTCCGCTTTCCCTCGGCTGAACAGCTCCATGCCCTCGCGCATCAGGCGATAAGCCAAATTAACGCGGTGGAACGCCTCTCCGACATCCCCTTCGTCGGCCGCCTGGACGCCCAGCTTGAACTCCTTTAAAGCCATCCTGTAGTGACTCACGCCCTCGTGCATCAGCTTCAGTGACTCCCTTATCTCGGGATCGGCCGTCGCTCCGATCACATCAAGGGCTCTGTCGAGATGATCGACGGCCGCTTCTATCGCATCGACGGCTCTGGCGTAATGGACGTACGCTTCGCGAAGGTCTTCCAGTATTCTTGGGGCGTTAACGGAGAGGGCTAAGAGTCCGGCACCCCTAGCCGCGTTGACGGTGGCGGATACCTCCTCCATCAGTTCGTCACCTTTCTTCTTCTCCTCGAGGGCTTTGTGTGCTAGCTCCGTAGCCGCGTTCAGCCCCCTCCATGCCTCCGGTAAATCCGCAAGTACGTCCCACTGGACCGAAGCCGCGAGCAATGCCAAGCATAATACGGACGCCGCCGCGTAGATCCTCACGTTCACATTGGATCCCCCTCTAAATCGAGACCAGGAGGGCTCCGATCAACCCTCCTATCACCGTCGCCCACTGCGCCGCCGGTCCGGAATGAATCCATCCGCACACGATCTCCGCGACGAGAACACTCAAGGATCCCAAAATGAACCCTGCCACGAGCACCGACGCGGCATCACCGAGTGCTGACCGAGTAACCTTCAGGAGCGCCGGTTCGTGGGTACTTTCCCCACCGCGCGGTTCCTTGAACCTCAGCTTGAAAACCACGTAGTCGAGGACGTCGGACTCCTTGGTCGGATCCCGAAGCACGGCCACGAGGTAGTACTCATCGCCTATGCTCAGCGGGTTAGGCCCTTCACCGACCCTAACTCGGAGATCGGCACGAATGGTACTATTAGGTTCGGGATGATCGATCTCGACCCCTTTCTCAGGCTTTAGTTCGTACTTAGGCGGCACCACCAACCACGACGGGAAGTAAAGCTCCACGGCAAGTCGCTCAGGGGGACGCGGACCAGTGTCGAACTCCACCGTTACGGTGAACTCGCCTTTCGTCTGGACTTCTGGAACGTGCTTCAGGCCCGAGGTCTCGATCTGTTTCGTGTCGATACCTTGGCCGAAGCAGGTGGCATCGTGCCCCTCGATGTAAACGTTGAGAATGTGCGGCCGGCTCTCGTCGACGGGGTCTAGGCGTTCTGCAGATGCGATGGTCATTAGGGTCGTGGAAATTATGAGCAGCGTTAACGTTCGATACATGCTGGCTCCCCCGGGGAGTGGGCGATGTGTCGCGCAAAACGGAACTTGAAGAAATTTTTAGCCGCATGTTGCACGATCCGGACGATGACCCCTCGGAGTACGTGATCTACGTCATCGATCGTGAATCCTCGAGTGGGCTCCGTCGGATCTGGGGAGATGAGGTTCAGGACGTTAAAAGTGGTTTTTTAGTGCTGTGGAACGCGGAGATTCCAGTACATCGGGTAATTCGGGTGGAGCGCGGTGGTAGGGTCATTTGGGAACGCGGGCGGCGAGCCCGTGGTCGTCGATGAAGGGCAGAGCCGCCACGGCTCCTATCCGTCCGCGCTCTCCGTCCCCGATCGAGACGACCTCGATCTCACATATCTCTACCACTTCATCAACCTCCTCCCGGCTAACGATCCGACGCTTGGCGGCGTCCCCCAGATCTCTCAGTTCCTTCGGGAACTCTAACCTGTCCCAGAACGCCGCACATGTGTGATCGGAAAAGGACACTTCCTTCAGCATCTTCAGGAACTTCCTCTTGACCTTCTCTACGCGTTTCGGCGGCACCCCGAGCTCTACAACTACCGCCGCACAGTTTCGAGTTCGGTGGGGTGTCTTAGGGTACAACTGCACTATGACGTGTCGGGAATAGAAAACCCCTGCCTCGTCCTCCAAGCGGTGACAGATCACGTCAACCGCCGACCAAGTAGCGCCTTCCTCCTCGGTGTCCGTGTCATCGACCCCGATCACTAGGCGTCGTAGCTCCGGCGTTACCACCGTCGCCCGACCCAGTCGGGATCCTCCTCCTTCCTCATGAATCTCGACCCGAGAAACACCCTCGGCGCATCCCCGGGATAGAGCGGCACCGACACCGGCCCCGGCGAGCCCCGCATGAGTCACCCGGACCTCGCCGTCCCGCACCTCTACGCTCTCCACACCCGCGGCCCGTACACCCGATTCAAGGTTCAGCGAGGTCTCCCCGACCCTCAGCAAGAAAAAGTGGCGCTTACCCTCCCTCCAAGCTTTCTCTACCAGCGGGCTGGTAGCTTCGTAGTTCCTTATCACCCACTCGGCGCCGACAGGTGTTGGATGGTCCTCGACCAAGAGTACGCGTCCCCTGTCCTCGTCGGTGAGCGTGGCGATCCTCTCGTACATGGTCACCCAACCTTTCTCCGAACACTTACGATGGACCTCCTCTGGACTTAGCGACACCAATGTGATCACCCACCGAGGGGATCGTAAGTTGGCTATCGTACGGAAGTTCGACCCGAACAATTGGGTGTTAGTGCCCACCAGGCACGCCTTAGAACGACTCAGGAAGAGGGAACTGTCGCCGTCGGCCGACGTCCCCGAAGCCGTCCACGCACTCAGGAGGTTAGCCTCGACCGCTAAAGTGCTAATAAAGAACGACGTATGGATTGCGGTGGGAACCGAAAGGGTACTAGTGCTCTCCGAGATGAGAACCGTGCCGCTAGAGAAGTACCAGGACGAGTTGAAGCGTCATTTGGACAGATTACATCCCGCTTACACCGTGTATGTGATCACTGCGGAGGGATGTCGTCCAACCTCGGCAGATCGTCTGGATGTCGATGATCTAGCGACAGAGTTCGAGTACGCCCGATTCTCGGGAGAAGCGCGCACATTGGTGCTCGTCCGAGAGGGTGAAAGGGCGTTAGCGGTCGTTACGGTACGTCCACCGCGAAAGAGAGAAAGAAAGCTCATCGAATGACCCGCTCAAGTAGCTCGGCCACGAGCTTACCTTCTCGCTCGTCCCGGGCGGTGGTCACCACGAAAATCTCCTGGGTGGCCGCCCCTTCGGAGAGGAGTAGTTTCACGTTACCACTGCCACTGACCCGCGACACCTTCAGTCGAACTCCCCCACCTCCACGCGATCCTTTAGCTCCTATACGACCCGGTATCACCTTCTTGACGTAGGGTACGGAAGCTACCTTGAGTACGAGTTCCCTCCCACGCCGACCACCGATGATCGTCGAGTGACTACCACCTAGCTTACGCTCCGGTGGTTCTTCGACGCGGTCCAGCCGCCGGTCGGCCCGAAGCTCGGCCTGCAGAGACCTTACAACATCGTCGAAATCGTCCCTCACCGTGCGAACGGTTACTCCGGATATCCTCTCCACGATTTCGACTATCCACGGTGGGGTGCAGACAGCCGTCGCGGCGTGTGGTGCCGCTGAGTGGAGAAGCTCTCCTAGTCTCTCTGCAAGGTTCCGAAGCATGATCCCGTCCGGATCCCTTGAAAACGACTGGTGGACTGTGTGAACGTCGCTCTCGTTGACGAACGCTACGACGTACCTGACATCCTTCGGGTATACTTGAAACGCGGCGACTTCGAAGGACGGTTCCCCGCAACGGAGACATTTAAGAGGTAATTCGACGGGGTATCCGCAGCGCCGACACCTCGTCACGTTACCCACCCTCGCATCGGGGGATGTTCTAGGCCATGATCATGGAGATACTTAACAAGCACAAGGAAAAGTTGGTGAAACTCAGGGTGTTCAGCCACGGTGACCGCATGATACTCTCAGCTCGGTTCTCGGCGGACGACTTCGACGAGGCGTACGAGATGCTTCAGGAGATTATGGAAGAGGAACCCGAGGTAGTCTCCCTAGATTCGGACAGGGAGTTCGGCTACGCGGTGACGTTGATGGAGGACGTTACTGAGGAGTACCAAGAGATCCGGGAGCGCGTCCACGAACTCATGCGTGAGCTCGTAGAGGGAGGGGAAGGGAAGGAGGAGTTCCCACTCCCGATTTTCGAAGCTTAACGACCTAAGAGCCTGTGCGCTTTACCCAGATGTCCTGCCGCCAGTGCAGCTACGAGTGACAGCTCACCCGCTAAGACCGCGGCGGCGACCACTTCGGCGAACTCTTTAGCGTTGACACCGGGCGGGTCTCCCCCACCAGCCACACCGAGAATTTCCAGACACTCGCGCTGCGTCTCCACTCCGGTGCCCCCTCCAACCGTTCCTACGTTCAAGCTGGGAATTGTCACACTGGCGTACAGATTACCGTCCTCCGTGACCTCCATCGTGGTGTACCCAGTGGACCCATCGACAGCGTGCGCCTCATCCTGGCCTGTAGCGATGAAGATAGCGGCCACAACGTTCGCGTGATGCGCGTTGAACCCGATGTTACCGGCGGCCGCGGAACCCACCAGGTTCTTCCTGTAATTGACCTCGGCCATGGCTTCCGGAGTGGTCTTAAGCTTCTCCTCGACTATATCGCGCGGGACTTCGACTTCGGCCACCACCGTTCGACCTCGGCCCAGTACGTTGTTGAGCCACGAGGGTTTCTTGTCCACACAAACGTTCCCGCTTATCGAAACGCACTTCGCGTCCTGATACTTCTTCTCGATCCAGTTCACAGCTTCCTCGGTGGCGATAGTGACCATGTTCATACCCATCGCGTCCTTCGTATCGAACTCGAACCGGAGGAATACGTGCCTACCAACCACGAATTCCTGAATATCGAGCAGCTCACCGTGACGTGTGGTACTCTCGGCCACCTCTTTGATCTCGTCGAAGTGCTTACATACCCACTCGCAGAACTCCAACGCCTCACGAGCGGACGGCAGTTTGAACACCGGAGCACGCGTCATTCTGTCTCTCACTATCCTCACGTGGGCACCGCCCGAATCGGTGATAGTCGAACAACCTCGGTTGACGGAGGCCACTAACGCCCCCTCAGTCGTCGCGAGTGGTACGTAGTACTCCCCCTCTGCGTACTCCCCGTGCACTAACAGCGGACCTGCGACACCGACCGGTACCTGGACGGCTCCGATCATGTTCTCGATGTTCTTGTCCATCGCACGGTTCGCGTCGATAGTGTACTCGCCGAGGTGCTTGAGCTCCGCGCCGGTCAACCGCTCCAGCGCACGACGTCGAACTTCTGTGGCTACCTCACTATCACCGTCGGTATACTTCTCCACTTCGTGGAACTTGATCTCACCTTCCACTACCTTGCTCACGAGCTCCTCGATCTTCTTCTCATCCACGAAGAACAGCCCCCGACGGACACTCTGGGACGGAGCCTAAAAGTAGCTCGAAGCGTACCCGGGTCCGACACCGGTCCCTACGGGCTTTGCCGTTTGCCACGATAGTCTCGGCGACCTCCGATAGTTGGTCACGTAACTATAGTATCACGTAACAGTGTCGCCACCCGTCGGTGGAGTAGTCCGGCACGTACACTCGGCGGGAACTGAGTGAAGGCCCTGATGCTAGGGCGAATAATTCGCAGCCGCTTCAGGAGCGAGACGGTGATGGAGTCCTCGCACAGACAGCTCATTCGCCGACAGTCGACTTGAGCCCGCCGCGTGTCCCCCGACCACGTCTCGCGTCCCATGGAGCGAACCTACGTCGAGGGTGGGAAACTGAACGCCGATGTAGCTGTGGCCTCGTAAGTAGACGTTCTCTTCACCTTATACCTCAGATCGAGGCAGAGACCCGGTTGAATCCGTTGGCACCACGATCTCGGTCTTATCATCCCTTGCTACCCCTTGCTACCGAATCCAGTTAAAACATCCGAGAAGGGCTCCACGGAAATCATCTCACTATCTAAACCACGTCCACACCCGAATCCGTAATTAGCTTGAGAAACTCCGAAGCTCCAACAACAACTTTAACACTATAGTCGGAAATAATAACCATGGCTTTGATGGTTAATTCACAAACGTATGCCTTAAAATTGTCGTCTATTAAATCCTCTCTAGCCTCGTCGATCAGCGGAAGGGATTCCGGATATCGGGTTCTTTCGATCTCTCGCTCAACGAGCGCCGTGGCGTCGTCCACGAAGCCAAAAATTATGGTATTCGAACTTGCCACCAACGCCACTCCCGATATTGGTAACTCCGCATGCGCACGCTCCGGATTGACGACGCCGGCACTTTGTGCTATCATAGCCGAATCCGTCTCGTCGGTCGACGGTGATGGCTCGGCACACGTCCCGACGGTACCGTAGGTCAAGGTACCACCAGTCGAGATAGAGGTCGGAACGTATGCGATCCGCGGTTCAACCCGGGGGAAAGCCTTTGACGGTGCTTTCGGACCGGGACATCAAGCGGGCTCTGAAAGAGGGCGATATCGTCGTGAAACCACTCGAGGAGGAGTATCTCGAGGAAGCCCTCGGACCGGCCAGTCTGGATCTGCGCTTAGGCAACGAGTTCGTGGTGTTCAAGACGCTCCATAAGCCCTGCATAGACCCAACTGTCGACGCCGGTGAGAACACGGAGCAGGTAGTGATCGATGAGGACGAAGAGTTCGTGATCAATCCAGGCGAGCTCGTGTTGGCCGTCACGCACGAGTGGATCGAGATCAACGCACCGGACATAACCGGAGTCCTTCACGGACGCTCGTCGTTGGGCAGGCTCGGAATACAAGCCCACGTCGAGGCCGGGTACGTGGACCCTGGGTGGCGTGGGCGGCTGACGCTAGAACTGGTTAACTTCAACCCCATGCCAGTCAAGCTGCGTCCCGGCATGCGGGTGGTGCAAATAGTATTCCACAGGCTCTCCAGCCCCGCGGAGCGTACCTATGCGGAGTCCAGTGGTAAATACCACGGGGACGAGAAACCGTCACCCTCTAAGATGCACTTGGACTTCTGTCGCGGATAACAATCGATCTTCGGGCCGTTAATACCAGAGGGCGCAGCCGGTAGATCAGGGGATACCGTTGGCCTTCAGACAGTACCTATTTCCCGACTTCCTCGACGTTATTTACCGACCCGCCCGGCGCGGTGAATGCCGACACGACAGGAACTGGCACTTCGGGAGCATGACGGTCACACCGCTCGATCCCGAAGAACTTCACAGTATCTCCGTCGATGTGATGCTCGCGAGCCCCGATGTTCATCATTCGTGCCTATCAGCGCGATTGAGATGTGCCACCATTCTATCCGCCGCCGTTCACCACAATCATCCCACTCCCCACCGGATCACTACTCGGATACCCTGGCCGTCGGGGCTCCCCGTGCCCTCCATCATACGGGTGCCTCCGGGGGCTATCTCCCACCAGCGTCGGTACAACGTGTCCATGCCCTACCCACCTGACCCGGGCCCGTTCTCCCGAAAGTCAATATTTGCCTCGGCGCTCGCCCTAACCCTGCGAGACCGGGGGATCGTAATTGAATGCGACACTTCGGATCCGGAACAGACCCGTCGCTGAATCGACCTACACTTCGATGAGGGGAGCGGAAGCCGAGGTCGTCCGAGTTAATCGAGAGGAGCGTGAAATACACCCTAAACCACCTTTCGAGACCGGAACCATGCTTCAGGCAGCTACCCGACGACTTCGACTGTCGTCCGAGCGCGTCATGCAGCTGGCTCAGGACCTATTTGAGGGGGGCTTCATCACATACCACCGGACCGACTCTACCAGAGTCTCGGAAGAGGGCAAGCGCGTGGCTCGGGATTACATTCGGGCTAACTTCGACCCCGAGGACTACAATCCGAGGACCTGGGAACCCGAGGCCGAGCACGTCGAAGGCGCCCACGAGTGTATAAGACCAACCAAACCTGCCGACGTCGAGGAGATACGAACTATGGTTCGTGAGGGAGCGATTCGAACCACCGTCACATTGACTTCCCACCATTTACGCCTTTATGATCTCGTCTTTCGACGTTTCGTAGCCAGCCAGATGAAGCCCGCGAAGGTTCTCTACCAGGAGGCCGTACTGGAAGTCGAAGTCGAAAGAGTGCCCGTCGCGGAGCTCGAGCTCAGCGGGGTTTTAGAGATCGTCGATCCGGGCTTCACTAAGGTCCTAACGGAATACGACCTGCCGGCGTACGGCATCCGGGAGACCCCGGAACTGGAAGAGGGAGACCGGCTCAAAATAGGAGACGTAGAGGTGTTGGAACGACATGAAGAGTACCCGTACGATCAGTCGGAGTTGGTTGAAGACATGCGAGAGCGGGGGCTTGGCCGTCCTAGCACCTACGCGCAGATAGTTGAGAAGCTGTTTCGACGCGGATACGTGTACGAGGTACCGCAACGGAGGTGGATATTCCCGACGACCCGTGGTGAAGCAATCTACGAGTATCTCAGTGCTAATTACGAGCGGTTCGTATCGGAGGAGACGACGAGAGATCTTGAGGAACGCATGGACGCTGTAGCACTAGGTAAGGCCGAGTATCAGGAGGAAATGGAGGAACTCTACCTAGAGCTCGAAAGGGTCGTCGAAATGCCCGACCCGGAACCGTGATAACCGAATTACGTGTGGAGGTGGGACCCCATAAGGCGCAAAGTGTATTTCTTTTCGGAGACGGGGAACACTCGAGTAATCGCCCAAGTGATCGCTTCGACCACGGGAGCCTCGCTCGTCGAGATCCTCAGCGGTAACGAACGCTTGGATGCCGAGCTCGCCTTCCTCGGCACCCCAGTTCACGCGTTCCGACCGGCGGAGCCGGTTCGTCACTTCGTGCGCAACAACGACTGGAGCGACGTGAAAGTCGCACTATTCTGCACGTACTCCTTACACTGGGGTAAAACCATCAAATGGATGCGTGAGAGGATCGAACGAGCCGACGGGGAGGTGATCGGGGAACTAACCATAAAGGGAGAGCACCCTTTCTTACCTTTGATCGCCAGAGGGCACCCAGACGAACAAGATATCCAAAAAGCCCGTAAGTTCGCGAAAGAGGTGCTCCGGAAGGCTCGGGGGTGAACCTAGTTGCCCTCAGAAGAGGAAGTGTTAAAGGAGCTCAAGAGTGTGAAAGACCCACACACGGGACTCGACATAGTCTCGATGAAGCTCATCGAGGAGGTGAACGCAGACGATGAGAACATCGAAGTCATCATCCGGCCCACTAACCCGTTCTGTCCCTCCGCACTGATGATCGTGGAACAGGTCAAGGCTGCCCTCCAGTCCGCCTTCGAGGGCGTGAACGTCGATGTGAAGCTGGTCGGACACGTGTTGACGGAGGAAGAAGAATGACCTGCGAACTCTGCGGGGCTCCCGCATCCTCGTTTTTACGCGTGTGTAGGGAGTGTATCTTGAACCGTTGGGATAAAGCCCGAGAGATCCTCCGAGAGGCGCACGCTGAAGCGAGGAGGGAGCTTGGACTCCCACCGGAGCCGCCGTCGGGAGGGCTCGAGTGCGGCGCCTGCGTGAACCGGTGTAGGATACCCGAGGGGAAGGTAGGGTACTGCGGTGTCGTTCGAAACGAATGCGGTGAGATAGTCCGCGAGCACATCGGCCGCGCATATCTGGATCCCCATCCTACCAACTGCGTGGGAGCGTGGGTCTGCCCTGGTGCCACCTCTCGCGGGTACCCGAAGTACACGGAAACACTGGGGCCCGAGCGCGATCGATACAACCTAGCCGTATTCTACGGTGGATGTACCCATCACTGCTTCTTCTGCCAAAATTACGAACATTGGATGGAACGTGAGCGGCTGAGTTCCGAAGATTTGAAACGTCGTGCCTCCGATCCGGACGTGACGTGCGTGTGTTTTTTCGGTGGTGATCCAACCCCCCATTACGACCAGGTTATAGAGATCGGATGTGAGTGGGAAGAGCTCCGCGTTCGCGTGTGCTTGGAAACGAACGGAAGCTTAAGACCGAAACTCATGCGTAGAATCGCCGAGATCTGCTACGAGTCCGGTGGAGGTTTTAACATGGACGTCAAGGCGTTCGATCCACGGATATACTACGCCTTATCCTTCTCCGACCCCGAGTACACGTTTAAGAATCTCGAGATCATCGGTCGGGAATTCGCGCGAGAAGATCCACCGATCCTCCGTCCGAGTACCTTAGTAGTGCCAGGGTATATTACGCCCGAGGATGTAGAGAAAATTGCGGAGTTTCTGGCTTCCATCGACGAAGGCATACCTTACCGGATTCTCCAGCACGTGCCTCAATACCACTCGGCGGATCTCGGTTACACGACGGTCCGTGTTATGCGAGAGTGCAGACGCGCCGCCGAGCGTCATTTGGAAAACGTCGACGTTTGTATATACCGATACGTTTGAAGTTAACTTGAAATAATTTCCATCTAACTCTAACTAGCTCGGGGAGAGGACGCGTTGACCCTAGTACTGGCTTACGCCGGGACGGACGGTGCTCTCGTGGCCGGGGACCATCGCATCCTAGTCGCTCGTATGGACGAAGAAAAGATGCGGGAAGTGGAGGAAAAACTGTACTCCGGTGAAATAAGAACGGAAGAAGAATTGGAATCGTTCCTGAAAGATCTCGAGGTCGAGGGTGGTTACTTCGAGTTCCATGACGATAGGAAGAAGGTTTGGAAAGTTAACGACGAGGTGGTGGCCGGAGAGGTCGGTGTAAGATCTGCCAAAGGCGTCCGGAGACGCCGTGTTTATGCTACTCCCGGAGCCCACGCTATCATCGAACTCGAAGGAGAAAAAGTTCTATCCAAAAATTTCGGCGGCCCCGCCCTGATCGTGGAAGGTCCTAAGGTCGTCAAGGAACTGGTGATTGAGTTCGTGGATTCCGAGCTCGGAGGGAAGCCAGACCTAGAATCCCTACGAAACGCACTGGATGATATTTTCGAGTACGTGTCTTCCAACACCGTCCTCGTGAGCTCCGAGTACGACGCGTTCGAGGTAAAGGGCAGGGTGGACCACCTGGCTCGGATTCACCTCCAAAAGGCCATCGACGAGGACATCGAACGACTCCGCAAGTATAGACGACGGCTCGTTGAGGAGATGCTCAAGCATATCCGGGAAGGTTACGATATCTTGAAGGAAGGGGTGGTCGGCGAAGTTGTCGAGGTCGGCACCGAGGAGGAGGGTGAGGGTGTGGAGGACGTTCCTCCCGAGCGGCGGATCGTCGTCAGGCTCGTGGAGGACGTCGACGCCAGGCACATGGGAGATGTGGTCGCCGGTCCCGGTGAAGAGATCGTCATGGCCGTCGAAGGTGATCCCGAGAAGGTAGAGCCGGGCGATACGGTGGTGGTGAAAGACGGGATAATGAAGATAGATGGAAAGGATCTGCCCGTAGTAACGGGGTACTCAATCTGTCGAACGAGACGTTGAACCGGTGGACGGACAACACTACAATGTTCTTCGCTGGTACAGGCGGCGGACGCTTCGCTATGATCACTCAGAAACGCAGAACCGGAGGTTTCCGTCTTGAGTTCCCGGACTTCCATCTCCACGTGGATCCAGGGCCTGGATGTCTTCTGAGTACCAGACTCTCCCGACGACCCACCACGGCCGTCGACGCCGTGTTCGTCTCCCATTCACATCCCGATCACTACGCCGAAGCCGAGGTACTCGTCGAGGCTATGACACGCGGCGGGACTAAACGTCGTGGCATCTTCGTAGGCTCCGTTTCCGCAGTGGAAGGGTGTTCCGATGACTCCGGTGACTACGGTCCCGTCCTCAGCGCTTACCACCGAAGCCTACCGGAAGAAGTGATTGCGCTCGAACCCGGCGATGAGGTAGACCTACCGGTCGGAACCCTCGAAGCGGTACCGACCGCCCATGGGGACCCTACCGGTATCGGGTTCCGTCTCGAAACAGAGGACGACTCTATCTACTACACCGGAGACACGGAGCTCCGTGAAGATCTCTTCGAGGTGATAGAAGACGTGACCGTTGCTATAGTCAACGTCGTAAGGCCGGGATCGGATAGGATCAGAGGACATCTTTGCACCCGCGACGTGATAGAGTTAGTCTCGGAAGCACCCGAACTCCGGAAGGTTTTCATAACACATTTCGGAATGAAGATGCTTAGGGTAGGTCCCGGGCGCGAAGCGAGGCGTATTGAGCACGAGACTGGCGTCGAAACCGTCGCTGCCCGGGATGGACGCGCCTATGATCTGTGAATTACCGTGAGTGGCGGCCAACGTATCGCGGACGTGCGAAGAGCCGCAGCTACGCGCCCAGAATACGTCTCCGAAGCTTCGATAACGCCTTAATCCCCCTAGATGAGCCCCGTTAGGCGTTGAATCAGCGGGGAGGGATACCTACGGCCTTCTCCTCGATCACCGTGAAGTCGTTCGGATCCTCACCGTAGCGCCGTAGGAGATCTCGGAACGAGCTACCCTTCCAGATGAAAGATACGCCACCGATTAACACGTGGACGTCCTCGAACTTCTCTTTCGCCCACTCCATCAGATCGATGGTCATAGCCTCGAGGTTCCTAGGGTTCACGAGGGTTCTATCGGCACCGCTGTCTTCGGACTCCTCGAGCCCAATGAAGACCACGTACACCTCTTCTCCTTCCTCGACGAGCCTCGCGACGGGTTCTGGGTCTTCTTCGGTACCCTCACGCACGGCCACGTAGACCCTATCCACTACCTTCGAGTCGACCCGGGGTGCCACCTCCGATGCGATCCTTTTTGCTACCTCCTCCTTCATTCTTCCCACTCCCTCACCGGCTCGAACTCGGCTACATCGACCTTCTCTGGGAGCCCGCCATACATCTCCTTGAGCCCCTCTAGACATTCCTCGGGGCTCTCGAATCCGGCCTCCTGATAGAACCTCTCGGCAGCTTCCTTAGGGTCCAGGTCCTTCTCGACGTTCCTGACTACCGTTTCGATACAGCGCATGGTTCCGGCCTTGAAGTTCTTGAATATGAGCGTATCGCCCGGCTCCAGATACCTGAACGATCGGTGATCGGACGGCCGTATCTCTGCGGTTTTCAGACCCTCGGTGATCAGATCGAAGAATTCCTCCCTAGTCATGATCTCGATCACGCGGCGAGGCGGCCTCTCTCCGAGCCTCACTCGGAGCCGTTCCACCTCGAATTCCGGGATCCACACACGAGCTACTTTGTTCTTAAGATCTAGATTCTCTAGTTTGACGATCAGCTCTTCCCCGGGTATGAATAGTAGCTCCAAATCCACCGGTTCGGGCCAGTCTAAAGCCGCCCGGATCGCTCCGGCCGGTAGGAACACGCCGAACGGTAGGCCGAGCTCCAGCTGAATACCCTGATCTCCCTTTATCTGCACAACCACAGCTTCGACGTACTCTCCTACGGCCCGGTGTGGATTCTGAGCGACCTCGGAGCGGCTCAGTACGCGATCAGGGACTTTAACCATGGTCTTCACCTCCCGGGTCGGGTATCGGGGTCCTCGATCATCCCGGTCTCCTCCTGCCGGTCTCCTCATCCCCGGGGTCGTACATATCTTCTAGAGAGAGTGGGTCAAGATTCGGGTTCCTGGAACCCCTCTTCCCCTACGAGTGGTACGAACGCACATCCACCGTGCCGACGACGCCTGACTTCTCCGTCCTCGGTCTTCTCCACCAACCACAACTCCTGCATGTGTCGATCTCCTACCGGAATGACCATTTTCCCTCCTGGCTTCAGCTGCTCCAGCAGGCTTTCCGGGACGTCCGGAGCGCCTGCCGTCACCAGAATACGGTCGTACGGAGCCTCGGGCTGGTAGCCCTTGGTTCCGTCCCCCACCAACACCTTCACGAAACGGTCGTATCCGGTTTTCTTCAGGTTATTCCGAGCGAAGTCCGCTAGTTCCGGGATCCTCTCGACCGTGATCACACGACCATTTGGTTTTACCAGTTCGGCTACCACGGCGGCGTGGTATCCCGAACCAGCCCCTACCTCGAGCACCTTATGCCCAATCCGTGGATCGAGCAATTCGGTCATCAACGCCACCATGTGCGGGGCCGAGATGGTTTGTCCCTTGCCGATGGGCAAGGGCGAGTCGACGTAAGCCCGATCTCGGAGGTCCTCCGGGACGAACTCATGGCGCGGCACCTTGAGCATAGCTTCGGCCACGCGATCCGATCTAATATAACCCAGGGACTTCAACCGCTCCACCAGACGCTCACGGGCGCGCCGAAAGACCTCATCGTCTTCAGCCAACGCCGTCCCCCCACCGGCTGATGACCGTAGGGGTTTTGGACGTGTCGGAGCGCGGAGCCGTCGGGGGTGTGTCAGATGTCCACGGTGCGGTTAGGTCTCGTCGTAACGGAATTCAACCGGGAGATAACCTACGCGATGGAGGAACTTGCGGTCCAACACGCCAAGGATCTCGGGGCAGAGGTCGTCGAACGCGTCCTCGTTCCTGGGTCCTTCGAGGTACCGTTGGCGGTCAGGAAGCTCCTCGAGCGTGACGACATCGACGCCGTCGTAACCCTCGGTGCGATCATCAAGGGTGACACAGACCACGACCAGGCTATCGCGCAACAGGCGTTCAGAAAGATACAGGATCTTATGGTCGAGTACGGTAAGCCCGTGGCGCTAGGTATCTCCGGCCCGGGCATGACCAGGATGGAAGCCCTGGAGCGCGTCCACTACGCTAAGCGCGCCGTAGAAGCCGCCGTCAAGATGGTCCGACGGTTGCAGGAGTTAGAGGGCGAATAGCGACCCGCCTGGTAGGCAGAAGGTGATGCGCTGTCCCTCCTCCTGTCCCGACGCGAAGCGGAACGAGTATCGCTTCTACCTCCTAACATCTCCGCCCCAGTAAGGCACACCGACGGTCCGACTGGTGCTGGAGAACTAGTCGAGGTACCGAGTGACCGGGTCTGTCGGCAGCGTAACATATAAGTATGCTGACGATCGTGGTCCGGATGAACGCGCCGCGGCAGCTTAGCCTGGTTAGAGCGCGGGACTTGTAATCCCGTGGTCCCGGGTTCAAATCCCGGCCGCGGCTCCAGCCTAAATCGTTATGGGATTCGAAACGAACGACGTCCCACGGGACTCCTTATAGACCATAGCAGGCAGCGAGGCACTCATTAGGTACCTGCTCCTACGTCCAGTCGGGGCTCAGCTTGGGTTACGAGGACGAGTTCCCCAAGTCGCTCGAACTCTTCAAGCGTGCCGAGCAAGTGATGCCGGGCGGCGTGAGCAGCCCGGTCCGCCGGTTCGACCCGTACCCGTTCTACGTCGAGAGGGCCGAGGGCTCGCGCCTGTACACCGTAGACGGTCACATCCTGATAGACTACTGCCTGGCCTTCGGTCCATTGATACTTGGACACGCACATCCCGAGGTCGTAGAGGCCGTGATCGAGCGAGTGCGGGAGGGTTTCCACTACGGTACACCGGCGCTTCCCGAGCTGGAGCTCGCGGAGAAGGTCGTCGAGCTGGTCCCGAACGTGGAGAAGGTGAGATTGGTGAACACCGGCACCGAGGCGACGATGAGCGCGATACGGCTCGCCCGCGCGTACACGGGCCGCGAGAAGGTGGTGAAATTCGAGGGATGCTACCACGGAGCTCACGACGCTGTGCTCGTCCGAGCGGGATCCGGAGCTTCCGAGCTCGGAGCGCCCGACTCACCGGGCATTCCGGAATCGGTGGCGGAGAACACCCTTGTCTGCCCGTTCAACGACGTCGAAGCCTTCGTGGAGACCGTGGAGAGGTTCGACGAGGAGATCGGCGCGGTGATCGTGGAACCAGTACTGGGTAATGCCGGCTGCGTACCACCAGATGAGGAGTTCCTGAAAGTGCTTCGCGAGTACTGCGACGGGACCGAGCGGCTGCTCATCTTCGATGAAGTGATCACCGGATTCCGACTGGGGTTGGGTGGTGCTCAGGAGTACTACGGTATCGACGCGGACCTCGTCTGCCTGGGTAAGATCCTTGGAGGAGGTCTACCGATAGGGGCCTTCGGAGGCCCGGAGGAATACATGTCGCGCGTCGCACCGGAGGGTAAAGTATACCAGGCCGGCACGTTCAACGGCAACCCGGTGTCGGCCACGGCGGGCCTGGTTACACTCGAGATACTCGAACGCGAACGACCTTACGGCGAACTATCATCTAAAGCGAAACGACTGGCTTCCGCCCTAGAAGACGGCCTCGAGGACCGCGGCATCGAAGGGGTCGTGAACCGAGTTGAATCCATGTTCCAGGTGTACTTCGGGATCGAAGAAGTCCGGGATTACGCCGGCGTCAACTCGGCCGATCACGATGCGTTCAAGCGATTCCACATGGAGTTGTTGGAGCGCGGCGTATGGATCGCGGCCTCGAATTACGAGGCTTGGTTCCTATCCATCGCACACACTGAGGAAGACCTGGAACGCACCGAGGAAGCCGTAGGAGAATCACTCGACCGACTCACGGGATGAGGAAGCCGTACCGTGGGAATCCACGATGACCTGACCTGGGCTTCCCCGACCGTCCCATCCCCAACGAATAACGAACCCGAGGGATGAGGATGGAGGTTTCGTCGGAGCTACGCGATGACGAACAGGGGCCTTATCCGACCCCCATCCTCCACTGACTGTCAGACTAAGTCACCGGTAACGTGCATGTTTGCGACCAGATCCCTCAACGACCCGTGGAACACCAGCCTATTACCGATCCACCTCGCACCGGAGATCGTTATCTTTATCGTCCTCATATTGCGGCCATAAATGTTGACCAGAAAACCACTATTAGTGCGGTAAGAATCGATAAATAGAGTACGTTCAGGGGCCGAGAGTGTCACCGCGCCTTTTCGCAATTTCCCTGTGATGATTACGGTTATGCCTACCCAACTGTGATTTACTACAAGAACGCGCACTGTAATCTTGTGGCCGTACCGTTCCACCCCTATCAGGACATTACGTCGAAGTGACCCGGCGCGATCGTCGGCTACCCAGACACGTCCCGTGGGCGACAACTCCCTTACGACGTACTCCTCACTAACCCGAACCGGTGGTACGTAAAGCAGTATTTCGCTACCTTTCCTTGCCGTTAACAGTAGTCGCGTGTTGGAATCTGGAAACGTTCGAACAACTTCAGCGACTTCTCGCGGTTTCCAAGAGCACGTAAACGGTAGAGATCCCTCAGGCACTGTAGCTACGACTTTTTTGCTACAAAACGACCTGTAGAACAGCTTCCAATGCTCTTTCAGGACATAAGCCGGTTGTACACCGACGAATTCACATCCATACATTGCGTCCGTTAACCACCGATTGATAGTTAGTATGCAATATCCGTACAATGCTGCCGACGCAGACAAATACCCATCCGCTGCCAGTAGGGATAGGCTTATGGTAGTTAACAATGGCGTTACGACTAGAAGACGCGCTCCAACGATACTTCCAGAAATTGCGGTCAATGTTAAGATCGTGATAACACATTTTATCCATACTATTTTGAGAGCCGTAGGTAAAGACCTACAGGCCCTAACTATAATTGTAGCTATGACGATCCCAAATGGTAGTACATAAGGTAAATCATTGATTGTCGGTAGGGCTAGAACTGGATAAGCAATGAATGCAGTTGAAAGGAACGATAATAAACATAATATTAAACCATGTATACGGTCTGGCGGTAAATGATTAGGATGAGCTGGATAACATGGGAAATACGTCATTATGCTCCAATGTACATAAGGATACTGTACTACAGTCCCTATTATAGAACCCAATAGTACTGGATTTGCAATTGTGACTTCCCTCTTGACCCATAACAAAGTTAAAGTCAGAATAATTACGACTATAATACTATAAAAGTGGATCGTTATTGCGCCTAACGCAAGTAGACCAGGCAGCAACCGTGAGTTAAGCATAAGTGCTATTATTGAGGCAGCAAGCACTGCTAGTGATTGAAAGAATGGTATGACTTTCATATAATTTGGAATACATACTAAGTACGTCGTGGTCGTTAGAGGTAGCACTACGAAGATAGGTAACCTTCCGCGTGCTATCAGTAGCAAGTCGATTATTGAGGAAGTTATCATCGCTGAGCTTATATGGTATTCGATCAGCTCAACTAGCACCGATCCGAATTGAACCGGCCAGCTCGCGGCGTCCTTCACATCCTTTGGATGGTACAAGCACGATAAAATCGACTCCGTGATCGCGATGTGACCGAGACCTGACGGATAATGGACCGGGCGGTACTCTCGTCTCAATGTGTCGTAGAAGACCGGGGGTTGCCCGGTGGTCAACAACGTCAACGCGTGGGAGGCGTGTCTAGACGGATCACTCATAGTGCCGCCGAGACTGCCCTTCGTTATATATAAAGTCAAGTCCGTTAACAGGCATGCCGCCAGCAATATTGCTGCTACGATCATTCTGTAACGTAGGTGTTGTCTGGGGTATTTTCGGGCTGTTCGTAGTCCTAGGACGAACCCGGGGATAGCAAGCAACCCGAACACGGGTACTATCCTCGGATCCACGAGATTGTACTCGAGTGCTACTCCACCGGCTACCGCCACGGGAGCTAAAGTCGAGGCCAAAACCACGGAACCCGCGGGCAGAGAAGCCACTCCCAACAACACGAGCAATATCAACACTAGGAGCCCTGAATCACCGTACAACCGTAAGTCCCCGCCGTCTCAACTCCCTGCGGACGTGGTCGTAGACTCTAATCGGCTCCACCTCGAGTGATGAGGGTGGGACTCCTATGTCCGAAAGCATTCCGGCCAGCTTGTCGATCTCTTCCGTTCGGAACAGATTGGGGATCGCCGGGTGGAAGGATATCCCTTCTTTAAAAAGATATTTGAGGCACCGGAGCTGTACATTGAACCCACTCGGGTCCGCGTTAGTGATTCGCGCGAACGATTGAGGATCGTACCCCTTCAGACACACGCGCACATGGACGTGTTCGTGATTCCCTAGCTCCCTCACAAACGAACGGTCGTTCCCAAGGATCGTGCCGTTCGTCTCCAAGATGAACTTCCGGTCGGGGAGCTCCCGCCCGCATAGCTCGATGAGCTCGAGGATGTGCATCTTACACAACGTCGGTTCGCAGCCGGAAACGCGCACGACATCGCCTTTCATGTTCTTCAGACACTTCACGACGTCTACGGGTCGGTAGAACTTCCAACGTCGGTCCCAGGGATGCCTCCGCGGGTAATTAACGTAACAGTAAGCGCAGTCGAGGTTACACCCCACTGCGTCTGCAGTGGCGCATCCACCGTAGAAGTGAGTCTCCCGGAATCGGTAGTATTTACGCCGACTTCCTTCACACACCCACTCACGCACGCGCTCCGCCGTCTCTAAAGGGTCATAACCCGGCATGGGGCGCCACTCTTGCATCACCTCTCACCCCGGCGGGGGCAGCACCCGTGACGCACGTCGTGCTGGTCGTCGGCCTCCTAGAAACCGACTCCGGCAAAACGACTGCCGCGTTGCCTCTGGTCTCTGCGCTCGACCTCGTACCGTTTAAGCCCAGGTCAGGTCACAACATATGGTTGCATTATGACCATACGTGCAGATGTGTAGATCTCGGGCTACCTGTCAGTCGTGACGTGCTCAAGCTGGCGAAGGTTGCCGAGGTCGATTTACCGTTGGTTACACTCAATCCGGTCCATCGTGTGTGGACGTCTCCGGACGTCGGGGTCGCGGTGAACTCCAACGTATCACTGAGGTACCTCTCCGCCCAGATCGACGCGTACGTCCTGATGGATCGGCTGGACGAAACCGTATTCCTGTATACGGAGGGGACCGAACTCAGGTATGTGCCCGATGAGACGATGGAGATGACCCGCGAGTGCGAGGTGAAGGAGGTCCGTGAGGAACCCGCCCCCGAAGAACTGTGTCGGACGATCGACAAGGCCTGGAGTCGAGTCCGTAAGGAGGGTCCCGTACTGGTTGAAAGCTTGAACAACCTGGCCGTTCCCTGGCCCGGCGTCCTCAAGTACGACGGCGTGGCCGTCGCCGTCGGCCCCGGTACGGCCTTGGTGTACGATCTCAGGGACTACGCCAGAGCCGCCGAGACGCTCGCCGGCCCGGAGGCGGTGACGCTGAGCCTGCTCGAGGTTCTGGAGCCTTTAGAGGTGGTCAGGCTCCCACCGGTCGATAAGACTCGAAGGTCTGATCCGCGAAAGCTTGAAGAAGAGTATCGGGAACTCATCGGTGCCGTCCAGGAGAGGCTGTAGGGGCGTGCCTAACGTGGGGGATCGCTTTATCCGCCGTTAGGGAACTATTGAGAGAGGCTAACGTGGACGTGGATCTACCGGATGAGGTGAGGATATTCGACACCACTTTGAGGGACGGAGAGCAGACGCCTGGAGTCGCTCTGACTCCCGAGGAGAAGCTCCGGATCGCCCGAAAGCTCGACGAGATCGGCGTGGATACGATCGAAGCAGGTTTCGCGGCGGCGAGCGAGGGAGAACTCAAGGCGATTCGACGCATCGTCCGGGAGGAGCTCGACGCTGAAGTGTGTAGTATGGCGCGTATGGTGAAGGGTGATGTAGATGCGGCCATCGAGGCTGAGGCCGACGCAGTCCACATCGTCGTACCTACTTCCGAGGTCCACGTGAAGAAGAAGCTCCGGATGGACCGTGAAGAGGTCCTGGAGCGCGCAAGCGAGATCGTGGAGTATGCGCACGATCATGGGTTGACGGTGGAGATTTCCACGGAAGACGGTACCAGGACGGAGCTCGAGTACCTGTACGAGGTGTTCGACGCCTGCTTGGAAGCGGGCGCCGAACGTCTCGGCTACAACGACACCGTCGGAGTGATGGCGCCTGAGGGTATGTTCCTGGCGGTAAAGAAGCTCCGGGAGCGCGTCGGTGAGGACGTCGTCCTCAGTGTGCACTGCCACGACGACTTCGGTATGGCGACGGCTAACACAGTCGCCGCCGTCAGAGCGGGGGCGCGCCAGGTCCACGTGACCGTGAACGGGATCGGCGAGCGCGCCGGCAACGCGGCGTTGGAGGAGGTTGTGGTAGTGCTGGAAGAGCTGTACGGCGTGGACACCGGCATTCGGACCGAGCGGCTGACGGAGCTCTCCAAGCTCGTGGAAAGACTGACCGGCGTTAGGGTACCACCGAACAAGGCCGTGGTGGGTGAGAATGCGTTCACCCACGAGTCGGGGATCCACGCCGACGGTATCCTCAAGGACGAGAGTACTTACGAGCCAATTCCGCCGGAGAAGGTCGGACACGAGCGCCGGTTCGTCCTAGGTAAACACGTGGGAACTAGCGTGATCCGAAAGAAGCTGAAACAGATGGGTATTGAAGTCGACGATGAGCAGCTCTTGGAGATACTTCGACGTCTTAAGCGGTTGGGGGACCGTGGGAAGCGGACCACAGAGGCTGATCTCCGTGCGATCGCTGAGGACGTACTTGGGAGACCGGCCGAGCGTGACATCGAGGTAGAGGACTTCACGACGGTCACCGGGAAGAAGACCATACCGACAGCCTCAATCGTCGTGAAGATCGACGGGACTAGGAAGGAGGCAGCGTCCACCGGCGTGGGGCCCGTGGATGCTACCATCAAGGCGTTGGAACGAGCCCTCAGGGATCAAGGGATCGACTTCGAGCTCGTCGAGTACCGTGCTGAGGCTCTGACCGGCGGTACTGACGCGATCACCCACGTGGATGTCAAGCTGCGAGATCCGGAAACAGGTGAGATAGTGCATTCCGGTTCCTCACGGGAAGACATCGTCGTGGCGAGCCTGGAGGCGTTCATCGACGGTATCAACGCGCTTATTGCCCGCAAGCGTAGCTGATCAGGACAGACCCAACTGCCTGATTATTTCCTCCGTTCCACGCTTATTCTCCCAGAACCTGCGCAGACCTTGAAGGTAACCCCTCCACGTCGGGTCGTAGTCGTCCGGTGTTAGGACGAATTTACGCCCAGCTGTGATTGTGATGTACCGGCTCAAGCGCGTCACTCGCGTGAGGTACCCTTCAAAGTCCTTTACCAGCGTAGTGTACAGGTCGGAGACCTCCCCGAGTTCACTGGGTGGGGGTTCACCGGAGGGCGAATCCAAGTGCGCGCTCAAGTATTCCGATCGTATCCTCAACGATCGAACACGATGCGCTACCGCCTGTGCGAGCAACGTGGATACCAGCGCCCGTTCAGCGATCGGGTACAGCGTCGCTCGGAGTTCTGCCGCGGTGTCCGGAGGAGGTTGCACCTCGACCCCCGTGACCCTCGCCAGTAGTCTTGCGATCGCGCGGGCCAACCTTCGTGCGTCGCGCCATAGCGGAGTGTCGAGGGCGATGACGGGAGTACACGCTTTAACGGCGATCGCGAAGTCTGGCTTGATCATACACCTGAACACTTCCCTGATGTATGCCCGGACGGCGTCCCCTAAATCCGGGCTCCTGTCCTCCAACGACTCCAGCCGACACCTCAGTCGACACCAGGTATCACCGTCTATTTCGAGGTAATGTGGCAGCTCGAGCGGGTGGGTCGTCTTCGGGAACTCAACGTCGGCGGGTCCTCCCATCATTACGCCCGCAATCATCGAGACTCGCGTATGGAAGCCCTGAGCGGGCCTTACCGGCCTACCCATCCACGCTTCCTCGGGCGGAGGTTTCACCTCAGGTGACTCCGACCGGCGTGTGATCACCAGATGGGCGGCGATGACAGGCGAGTCGCCCTCCCTCCATCGGCGTATTTAATTTCAGAAAAACATTACGATTTCGGGGGGAGACTATGAACGTCTTCAGGCGGTATGGTTAAGATTCGGCGAGTTCAGTGGGGCCTCGGGCTAAGAGGGTCCGTGTGCAAGGGATGACCCAGCGGACCGAAGCCCGGCCTCCCCGCCCGCGGATGACGCGGTTCCATCCCGGGGATGATCCGCCGGGTCGGCTACCGCCGGGCACAGCCGATGAAGGGCCCGGGGGGACGGCGACGGGACACTGGTAAGAGGGTCGGCGGTTCCGCCGCCGATGAGCCCGTCGCTTCGACCCGGGCCCACACCGAGTACCACTGCATTCCTAGGGTGTTGCCGCCTTGCGTACGCTCACCTGCTTCCCGTGACACTTAACGCAATCCCAGCCGTTCCTCCACCTCATCAACGGAGATGTCCCGTGCGAGCACTAACTTCTCCCTGGACTTCTCTCCCGAGACCAACTCGCAGGTCGTGTTGAGCTTCCTCCCGAGGAACTCAAGCAACTCGCGGTTCGCCCTATTCTTCACCGGTGGCGCGGCTACGTCAATTTCTATGGCCCCACGCCAATCATCGACCCCCTTCAGATCGGTGGTGTCCGCGTCCGGGTTTACCCGCACTCGGATCAGCGTTCCTTCCCGGTGCTCTTTCACCGGCGGCTCCAATTACGATCCCCCCGTGGAAACATGGCCGTGAAGACGAGATGGGAAGCGTGCACGGGCCTCAGCCCGAGTGCCGGTCTTCACAGATCCGACAATGCGTACCGGGGTCTCATCATCTCTTGGGGGGTTTGAGTGGCGTGTTCTCGGGAATCCGGGAGGGTGCAGTGCAAGTCCCTAAGTGGATCTTGGACGTGCTAACTGGGAAAAAGCTGAGGGTTCATGAGCTACGGGCTCCCGTGTGGGTGGGTCACCGTGAGCTGATGTTATTGTCTATGGACGTGCGGGACGACGAGAACCCTCTATCACTTACTGCGGGGGTCCTTGGGCTTTTCTCGGCGGCTCTGGCGGACGTGTTCACATGGTCACGCGGTTCGGAACTCTCGTACCCGCTGACATCCGCGAACGGTGACGCGTGGAGGGTGTGCGTTGATGCGGCCGTCTTGGCTGTAATCGACACATTTTCGTCTGAGCTCGAGGTGTCGGTGGAGTCGTTCGTCTCCGAGGCGGGTATCCCGTGGTTGGCGACCCTCGCGAACAACGGGTTCAGGCCCGAGTCTGTGATTCGTGGTACCGACGAGGTGTTTGTGGCGACCCTTCTTAACTTGCTGAAGTACGAGGTCAAGCGCAGGTGTGGGGATCGCTGGAAGGACGTGTGGAGACGACTGGACCGCTGATCAGCGCCGTGCTCTGGTGGTAGGCAGCTCCAAGAGCGTCTTGAGGTCGCTCATGTACAGGTCCCTTATGTCGTCTATTCCCAACTTCAGCATCGCCAGTCGTTCGACGCCCAAGCCCCATGCTAAACACACCACGTCGGGATCGAACCCTAGGGGTTGAATCACTTCAGGTCGGAAAATGCCCGCACCGCCCAGCTCTACCCAGTCTCCTTTCTCCTCGAAGTACACCTCGGGCTCCACGGAGAGGACTGTATACGGGAAGTAGGCAGGTCTGAACCTGATCTCTTCGAACCCCATCCGTCGGTAGAACTCCTCGAGTATCCCGAGCAAGTCCCGGAACGAGACATCTCTGGCCAGGACTATCCCCTCACACTGATGGAACTCCGGCAAGTGCTTATAGTCGACCGTCTCACGCCGGTATACCCGGCCGATCGAGAACGCTTTGAGTGGAGGCCCCTCTACCTCGTACAGTTTCCGAACCGACACCGCCGTCGTGTGAGTACGTAGGACTGTCTTCCGGGCCACACCCTCGTCCCACTCGTACCCCCAACCCCTGGATCCCGTGTCACCACCGTCCTCGTGCACGGCTCGAACCTTCTCTACGATCTCACCGTCCGGCAATTCGGCCTTGGCGGGTTCTTCCAGGTAGAAGGTATCTTGCATTTCCCTGGCGGCGTGATCTTGCGGCTGGAACAGGGCGTCGAAGTTCCAGAAGCTGGACTCGACTAGTGGTCCGGATACCTCCACGAAACCCATCTCGAGGAAGACTCTGCGTATCTCATCGATAACCTCCTTCAACGGATGACGCTTACCTGGGAACGTGGGGCGCGTGGGTGCCTTCACGTCGTACGGCTTGAACTCCTTCTCTTTCCAGGTCCCCTCCCTCAAATGCTCGGGTTTCAGCTCCGTAATCCAGTCACGTTCCAGCACTTCTGGGGCGTGCTCCGCGACTTCCTCACCACGTTCGGTTAGCCTGACTTTCTTAACCGTCTCCTCCCGTGCTCTCAGGACGTCACCGCGCTCGCTCAACCTCTTCAGGACTTTCTCCATTTCCTCTTCGTCCATCTCCAGCCTTCTCGCTAACTCCTCGACGGACATCGGACCCTCGGTGGCCAACGCCTCGAGCACGGATTGATCCATATCCTCGGGTTCCTCCTCCAGAAGAACGAGTAACGTCTCTCCGCCCTCCCTTTTGATTTCCGCTAGTCCTTTCCTCCTCAACCATCCTAGGATGGGTCCGGCCAGCTTCCGTGGCACTCCGGCACGATCTAGGACTTCTTCCAACCGTCCTTCGCCGCCCATCCCTCTCAAGACCTCGACCACGCGGAGCTCCGGCAGTCCCTCCTCGGCATACTCCTTTCCTTCATCACCTAATTCGTACACCTCGTATGTTTCTTCCTCGGACTCTATCAATCCACGCTCCTCGAGCCAGTAGAGTGATCTCATGACGGGACCCAAGTCGACACCCAGCGACTCAGCGAGCTCTTCGGGTGTTGCCTCCTCGTTTTCCGCCAAATGAATGAGGATCCTTAAGTCGCGCTCGGTCAACCGCTCAGCTAGTTCCCGCGGGTCCACGCGGCGGACCCCCGGTCAGTTCGGCCACTGCGACCCTGCATGGCGGATTGGGGGCGGGGTAAACCCACCCGGGATCACGGTCGCCCCCGTTCGGGGGACCTCACCCGGGCGATGTAGCCCGGCCAGCTGGTGTCGGCCGGTCATCGCTGGTTGCTATCACCTCCCGGACCGCCGGCCGGGCCCGGGCCGGACATCAACAATGATATCGGCGTAATGAGGTTTTCCGGTGCGGGGGAGGCCGAGTGATCCTGAAGTTCGACCACTGGTCCGGTCCGCTGTACTTGCACTGCTCGATCCGTAGGGGTGACCCTCGCAGGGTGATCGAACGCTCCTCGGAGGAAGTTATCATACAGGCGATTTCCACCGAGTACGCCGATTACCGCGTGATCGCTTCGGCCGCCTGTCGCGCCATTCGAGCGTTTGAGAGCGACCGCAACCTGGCACGGTCCCTGGACTTGGAGTTCTTGGTGAGGTTGACGGGGACCCGTCAAATCCGCGAGGCGATCGATCGAGCGGAGCCGGGTGATGAGTTCGTGCTCGTCGTGGCTTCCAGGGATCGGAAAAAAGTGAAGGAGGTGTTGAAGGAACTGTTGGGAGAGGCCGAGGAGCTCGAGGAGTTCCCGGAACGAGATGGCTACAAGGAACTACTTAGAACGGCGGCGTCCGTGGACGCCGAGGAGTAGTAGGGTGGCAATCACCGCTGGTGTGGCCATCCCGACGCCGCGGGATGACATCCTCAGCTCACCGTTGAACTCGGGTGTATAAGTGGCCGTGATCGACCCCAGTAGTGGCCCCAGTATCCATCCGAACAGGGAAACTAACGGCGGTACCTGGACTCCGAGGGCTCTGGCGACCTGTAATGTACCAACTCGAGAAGTGGCATCAAGCGTGTTATCCGGTACGGCCGGCCCGTAGATCACCACCAGGCCACCTGGTGCGGATCCCTTAACGACCAACGTCTTGCCTTCGGTTCCCACTTGAAGGTCGGCGTTTCCTAGAGTCACAATCAGCGGGTTCTTGCCAATAAGCTCCGCGATCTTGGACGCGACGATGGAGTTGATAGGGTTGCTCCCGATCGCGTAGACGACTATCGCGGCCCCTTCGTTGACCACGAGGGGCAATCCGTCGATCTCGATCCTACCTCCTGATGGATGGCAGTCTACCTTCAGATCGGTACTCTCGAGCAGTTTCTGTAAGTCCTCCGAGGATTCAACACTGAGGTCCGTCAACTCTTCGATCTCTCGAAGTCCGCCTTGGAATGTGAGCTCGGCCACTATCAGATTGTAGGTCTTATCTGTCGTTTCTATCGTGAACTTGCGATGCTCAGTATCCACTGAAACCTTCACACCGGAGCCATCGTTTGGATAATCGTACGAGAACACCGCGCGTATGGGTAGGTCCAGCGCTCGATCGAGGAGCTCCACACTCCCAACGACGTATACATGTGCTTCAGGGTACGGTATCTTGTACGTGAGATGAAGTTCTTTCTCGGTCCGCAGTTGTTGGAGGATCTGAGGTAGGTCCGATGGCGGTGTGCCGGTTTCCCCGACATACCATAGATCCACTTTGACTTCACAAGCTGCGAGCCTCAATCCCTGCGTTTTCTCCTTCAACTTCTCCAGGTTCAAGGTTTCGTCGAACCTTTTCAGTGCGTCGAGCAAATCTTTGATAGGTTCGTTTCGACCGGTCAACGGATCTAGATCTTCACACAGTTTCTTCATCCCGTTGATGAGCTCATTCGCCTCGGCAGGCCCAACTTCCTCCGGTCCCTTATACGATATCTTGATGCGACCCGTCATCACGTACGAACTCGATGCGTACAGCGTGATCTCCTTCGCTCCCTGGAAATCGGGATTCTGTATCAGACTCTCGACTCTCGATTCGAATTCCTCGTTTACGCATGTCGCCGCGATGGGAAGTGCGAGACACGCTAAGGAGCCTATCAAGACGCGTCGAAAGAACGTCACGATACGGCCCCCCTACCCCGTCTCTCCGCGAGTTTAAAAGCCCCACCAATTCCCGGAGCGATTTTCGATCACGTACGAGAACTATTGTCCTGATACTTTCAATGGATATTGATATCACTTATGATTACGCGAATCGATAGATAGGAAGTAACTTAAGGGGTTTAAGTTCGAGGAATAGTGCTGAAATTCGCTGAATAGTAAGCTTTTTCTTATGTGGACAAAGGAGCCCCGGAGGGTGTCTATGGGAGAGTGGGAACCAAAAATCATAGCTTTCTGTTGCAACTGGTGCTCGTATGGAGGAGCGGACACCGCTGGCGTTGGTAGGATGCAATATCCCCCAAGTGTTCGAATTATTCGAGTAATGTGTTCGGGACGAATAGAACCATCTCTTGTTTTGAAAGCGTTTAGAGAAGGTGCCGATGGGGTGTTCGTAGGAGGATGTCACTTGGGAGATTGTCACTATCAATCAGGTAATTATAAGTGGTGGAAAAGGGCCGAGTTATTGAAGAAATTCTTAGCTGAAATAGGTATTGAACCTGAGCGTTTTAAATACGAATGGATTTCAGCCTCAGAAGGAGAGAAGTTCGCTGAGGTTATGACAGAGTTTCACCAAATGTTGTTAGAACTAGGGCCGTTGGAGCTCCATGAGAAGTTGGAGAGACTGTGAAGGAGGTGGTGCGTTTGGTAAAGATCGCCACGACGTGGTTGTGCTGTTGCTCCGGTTGCCATATCTCGATGTTGGACCTTCACGAGCGGTTTCTGGACCTCCTGGGCGACGCCGAGCTGGTTCACTGCCCCGTGCTCATGGATACCAAGGAGATCCCCGAGGATGTGGACGTGGTTCTGATCGAGGGTGGGATCAGGAACGAGGAGAATGTGGAGGTGGCGGAGGAGTTCAGGGAGCGTGCGGAAATCGTCGTGGCAGTAGGTACCTGCGCATGTTACGGCGGCGTCCATGAATCTTTCATCCTCCTCCTTATACTTAAGACATAATCCAGCTGTAGGATACAATGTATCGAACTCTTTATATAGCAGCTTACCTCCTACATCCCAAACGTACAATATAATCCACCCCATCAAGGAGGGGGTATTATTGTTTGGCGATTGATTCTGAGTTTCTAATAGAGTATTTGGTCGATATATATGGCGAAAGTTCTAGAAAATTTATAGAAAAATGGGTTAAAAAAGAAATCGATGAAGATGACTTAAAGAAGATACGTAATAAAGATCCAATGCTTGCAAGTATGTTGAAGGACGATCCAGAAGTTATATATTATTTGATACTCGAATTTGACCCAAAATCAATAGTTGATGCGCTAGAGAAAGTTGCAAAGGATTAAAATAATAAACAACGATGGATGGGCGCCAATTTCCATATTAGAATGTGAAAACTACAACAAAATAGTTGTAGATTTAACAGATCTGGACTGGCCAATATGTACTCTAACGAGGAACTCCTGAAGACAGTCTACGTGGAAACAGCCAGCACGGAGAATGAGGACGGTGTAATACCGTCCGAAGACGTCCCCGAGTTAACATGGCGCGTTCACCCGCTCTCCGATGTCATCGAACGTCGATTACGAGTTACCAGGCTGTCCCCCGGAACCCGACCTGATCGCGGACTCGGTCACAGCGATCCTCGACGGACGCGAACCCGAGCTCCCGACGACGAACCTCTGCGAGGAGTGCCCTCGGAAGAAGGAAGAGACCGTGATCCACGAGATCCTCCGCCCGGTTGAAGGTGAGCCCGATCCGGACCGGTGCTTGCTGGAACAGGGCTATCCGTGCATGGGGCCCGCCACACGTGCGGGATGCGGGGCACACTGTCCTAAAGCCGAGGTACCGTGTGCGGGTTGTGCGGGACCGACTGGGGAAATCCACGATCAAGGTGCGGAGATGATGTCCGCGATCGCCTCGATCTTCCGGGCCGATGTGGACGACGACCCTTCTGAGCTCGTGGAGTCCATCCCCGACGTGGTAGGCTGGTTCTACCGGTTCACGCTCGCCAGCTCGTTGGTGCCGTTTAAGGTGAACAGGGAGTGAGGGGGATGTCGATACATTGTCTGAGATTGTGGACATCGAGCCGGTCACCAGAGTGGAGGGTCTGGCAAGATCGTGGTCGAGTTCGACGAGGACGGGAAACTGAAGGACGCCAGGTTCCACGTGGTCGAGGTCCGCGGCTTCGAGAAGTTCCTAGAAGGAAGACCGATCGAGGACGCCCCGATTCTGACACCGAGGATTTGCGGGATATGTCAGGTGGCCCACCACCTCGCCAGCGCCAAAGCTGCCGACGAGGTTTTCGGTGTAGATCCCCCGAAACCAGCTCAGAAGCTACGGGAGCTGATTCATCACGCCGCGACGGTGCATAGTCACGCGCTCCACTTCTACTTCCTCGCGGCGCCGGACCTGGTCAAGCTCGAAGAGGAGGATCCGATGAAGCGCCACGTTCTAGCACTGGCCAGAGAGAACCCGGAGGTCGTAAAGTATGCTATCGAGCTGAGGAAGATAGGACAGACGATAGTGGAGGCAGTCGGTGGCAAGCCCATACACCCCATCACTGCCGTTCCAGGCGGTATATCCAAGCCCCTGGAGGAGGACCGACGGGAGGAGCTACTCGAACTCGCGAGGAGCGCGATTAAGCTGGCGGAGCGCACCGTCGACATGGCCGAGGAACTGACTCGGCGCCTCGAGGAAGAGGGGCTGCTCGAGCTCGGATATCTAGAGTCTCACCACATGGGGATGGTCAGCGACGGTGTGCACGAGCTGTACGACGGTGTGATCCGCGTCGTGGATCCCCAGGGTAATGTCGACCGGGAGTTCGATCCGTCGGAATATCTCGACCATATCGCTGAGGCCGTGCGACCATATTCATACCTTAAGTTTCCGTACCTACGCGACAAGGGCGAAGAGGACGGACTTTACAGGGTCAACACGCTCTCCCGCCTCAACGTATGCGACAGGATGGCCACGCCCAGGGCTCAGGAACGCTACGAAGAGTTCATCGACGAGTATGGGAAACCCACCACCCGATGCTGTACCATTACGCGAGGACGATCGAGCTGCTGTCGTCGGCAGAACGCTGCGTCGAGCTGCTAGAGGACGACGAGATCACGGGTGATGACGTCCGGGAGGAGGTGGATCCGGACGACGTTGTGGGTGAGGGCGTCGGCTGCGTGGAGGCGCCTCGTGGGACGCTGATCCACCACTTCAAGACGGACGAGGAAGGCATCATCACTGAGGCCAACCTGATAGTCGCCACGGTCCAGAACAACCCAGCCATGGACCTCGGCGTCAAGAGGGTCGCGGAGGAGTACCTGAGAAGTCCCGAGGACGCCTCCCCCGAGGTTCTCAACCGTATGGAGATGGTGATCCGGGCTTACGATCCTTGCCTATCTTGTGCGACCCACATACTCGGCGAGCGTCCCAGGCTCACGCTCGAGGTTCACCGCGCCGGTAAGCTAGTTCGGGTTGTGGAGGGGTGATGTCGGTTGGCGGAGGAGGAAGAGCCGCGCATCGGCGTTTACGTGTACCATTGTGGTGTGAACATCGCCGGCGTCGTCGATGTCAAGGAAGTGGCCGAGTTCGCCAAAACGCTGAGGAACGTGGTCGTGGCGCGCGATTACAAGTACGTGTGCTCCGATCCGGGTCAGGAGATCATCCAGCGCGACATCGAGAAGTACGATCTGAACCGCGTCGTCGTGGCGGCCTGTTCGCCCAGGTTACACGAGCCCACGTTCCGACGGTGTGTCGAGGAGGCCGGGTTGAACCCTTACTGCTTCGAGATGGCGAACATCAGGGAACATTGCTCGTGGGTTCACATGGACGACCCTGCCAAGGCTACGGAGAAAGCGAAGGACCTCGTCCGCATGGCGGTAGCCAAGGCTCGGCTGCTCGAGCCCCTCGAGACCATCAAGGTGGATGTGACCGACCGTGCTCTGGTCATCGGAGGCGGAGTCTCTGGGATAAGAACCATCCATCGGAGGTAGGATGGCTCAGCTTGACAAGACGTTCCCCACGAACGACTGCTCCATCTGCATCCTGGCACCGAAAATGGTGGACGTTTCCAAGCATCCCAACATCAAGATGTACACCTATGCCGAGGTCGTCGAAGTGGACGGGTACGTGGGCAACTTCACAGTGAAGATCGAGAAGAAACCGCGGTACGTGGACGAGGACGCGTGCACGGGATGCGGAGTCTGTGCGGAGGTATGTCCGATCGAGGTGCCCAACGAGTTCGACGAGGGCCTAGGGATGAGGAAGGCCATCTACAAGCCGTTCCCGCAGGCGATGCCGCTGGTGTACACGATCGACGAGGAGCACTGCATCCGATGCGGTCTCTGCGAGGAAGTGTGCGACGCCGGCGCGATAGACTTCGATCAAGAGCCCGAGATCGTCGAGGAAGAGGTCGGTGCTATCATCTGCGCCATCGGATACGATACATGTGATCCGACCGAGCGCGAAGAGTACGGGTACGGCGTCTATGATAACGTGATCACGTCGATAGAGCTGGAGAGGCTTATCAACGCCTCGGGGCCTACCGGCGGCAAGGTGGTGAGGCCAAGTGACGGGAAGAAACCGAAACGTATCGCGTTCATCCAGTGCGTGGGCTCACGGGACCCCCACAAGACCAACCCGTACTGCTCCAACGTCTGCTGCATGTACGCGATGAAGCTGGCGCAACTCGTCCGGGAGAAATACCCGGAGACTAAGATCGATATCTACTACATGGACGTGCGGGCGTTCGGTAAGGGTTACGAGGAGTACTACGAACGCTCGCAGAAGCAGTACGGTATTCGGTTCATCCGCGGCCGACCCGCGGAGATCGTTGAGGATCCGGAGACCAAGAACCTCATCGTCCGTGCCGAGGACACGCTTCTCGGCGAGGTGGTCGAGCGCGAGTACGAGCTGGTGGTGCTGTCCGTGGGTATGGTGCCACGGGACTCAGCCGACGCTATCCAGGAGGTCCTCAGCATCTCACGTTCGCCGGACGGTTTCTTCATGGAGGCACACCCGAAGCTGCGGCCAGTGGATACGGCGATCGATGGTATCTTCCTGGCCGGAGCATGCCAGGGCCCGAAGGACATACCCTCCTCTGTCGCTCAGGGTTCGGCCGCCGCGGCCCGCGCCGCCACGGTGTTGGCGGCCGGGGAGGTAGCAGTGGAGCCTATCGTATCTGAGGTGGACAGAGAGACCTGCGGTGGTTGTGGTGTCTGTGTGGAGCTCTGTCCATACGGCGCCATAGAACTCGTCGAGAGGGACGGTAAGCTTGTGGCTGAGGTCACGGCCGCTTTGTGTAAGGGGTGTGGGACTTGCGCGGCGGCGTGCCCGAGTGGCGCCATGGAGCAGAACCATTTCAAGACCGAGCAGTTGCACAAGCAGATCGAGGGAGCTTTCAGGGACCCCTCCTCTTAATCCTTCTCCCCTTAATCCTTCAGTTCTTCACGCAACGCTTCCGGTATCGCTTCGATGAGCTCGTGTATCCTGGTCGCAGGAGTCGCTTTCACGATTTCACCGACTCTACGGTTCACCCTGCAGCCGATTACGCACGCCTCCTCGGTCTCGAACCCCGCGGCGATGAGTCCGGCGACGATCCCTGTGAGTGTATCACCCGTGCCTCCGATACACTCCATAGCCTCGACTAGGGGCTCATCGACGATCTCCACTACTTCACCACTATGGACGACGTAGTCACGCCCCCCCTTGACCACTAAGTGATCCGGAACTTGATTCCCCTCGTATGCACGCCTCACCAGACTTGGAACCTCCTCCTCGTCGACTTCAGCGATGAACCTTCGAACGTAGGCCGGATGATAGGCTTTCTCGTCAGCGAGGAACGCGAGTTCCCCGGGGTCTGGCAGGAACAGGTGAAACTCGGGTCCGATACCCGCGGCCTTAGCGGCGTACATCCCTCCGGCGTCCGCGACGACTTTGCCCGACGTATCGATGCGACGGATCTCGTCTATCTTCGGCTTGATGTAGTGGATCACGAGTACTTCATCATCGACTTCCCTCAGGCGACGGTAGATATCGAGGCTACCACTACCTTCCCCAAGATCCCCAGCGGTTATAAGCTGCGGTTTACGTTCGTCCAAGAACCCCAAGGTCTGAGCCGCCGCGGCGGCTAGCGCGGTGGTTCCCATTGAGACGGGTATTTCACGACCAGCGACGCGTATCCGATTACCCAGCGACTCCACTTCGCCCTCGACGAGATCGAGACTTTCGATAGGGACCGTGCCCGCGATAATCAACTCTCTTCCCCTACGAGCATTTCTTTAGCCTTCCTCACGGCTTTATCGAGCGTGTACGCGCAGAGTGTGTACCCTAGGCTCGCCGGCATCGAGTCCTCCGACAGCTCGAGGACGTTCTTACCTACGAGTTCGTGCGCTAGGTAAGGGACGTCGGGACAACCGCCTCCCGACACGTTCACTATCGTTCCATCTCGATCCACGGTCACCTTCATGTTGCCGCACCGGACCATGATGTATCCGTCTATCTCCTTAACGTGAACCAGTTCGATGGGTTTGAGGGAATGATCCTCGAGCGATACGAACTCCAGCGGCTCCACACCTATCTCCTCGAGCGTTCGACGCACGCCAACCTCGTCGACGAGGTCGTACTCGATCGCTAGGTCGCATCCCTCGCGGATTTCCGGCGGCGGGGCTACCGCTCGGACGTCGTATCCAGCCTCCTTGAGAGCCCTCTCAGCCCTCATAGTGTCCCTGGCGCTCTCGAAGACGATTAGACCCCTACCTCCGCACCCGTTTGAGTGCCTATCCTCCCGGGAAAATGCGGAGCGGAGGCGAGAAAGAAACCCCATCTCCATCCCCTCACTTAGGTAGCCCGAAAATCGGTATGATGCAGGCGTGGTAGAACACCGCACCGACGAACATCCCTAGCAGATACGCCATCGCCGTCACATTGCCCTCGGCCGCCATAACGTAGTTCCTGAACGGGCAGCCACCCTGGACCACCGATAAGAAACCAACGCCGAGACCTCCCACCACCGTCACCGCCGCGTGAGCGACGAACCCCGGCTTCTTGCCTAGGACGTCACCCGGGATGGCGGACGCTCCCTTGTACAGGAACCATGGGAACTTCTTGATCATGCCCGCAGCTCCGAACACCGCCAACCCGAAGAAGGCACCGATGAGGAACCCGATTAGACCCTGCACGAGCCACGTATCGCGTAGTAGGTACACGTCCCGGATTCCACCTATGAAGCACATCGCGGACCGCTGGCCCAAGTAGCCGATCAGCACGCCGAACGCAAGCGTTCCGATGGCGTGCAGGTACTCCGCCAACGATCGCCCCCCCTCACGTCTTTCTCTTGAGGTAGAACTCCGCCCCCAATACTACGCCGACGGCTATGGAGATCAATCCGAGAAGTGCCACGACGTCCCCGTACATCGTCCTCAGACTCGTTCGGATCGGGCATCCGCCCATGAAGAGTGCGAAGTTGATGACCAGAAAACCCAGTACGAATCCCACAACCGGGTGGTGAGTCTTCCGAATTCGGAACTCTCCGTGGGCGAACGACGCAATCAGCGCCCCGATGAAGATCCCTACGACGGTCAGCACCGGGAAGGGTTTGGAGACCGGCGCCATCCCGAGCGTGGTTCCCGCGGCGTGGTTCATTATCCAGTTCACCAGGTCCCTGGTGTGACACGCTATACAGATGCCGTACGCCGGTGGTGGGCTGACCCTGAAGACTGCCTGAAGTATCGCGGCGGAGACGCCGGCTACCAACCCCGTAACCAACGGTGATATCCTGGTCATGCTTCAACTCCCCCGGCGCGACGGGCAGGCATTGTGTCCCGTTATAATTAGTACTTTTTCCGGTATCAAAACGATATTAGAGAACTTGATGAAGGGCCCTGTAGTGGTATGAAACTCGGTAATGGCTATCGAACGAGCCGCCCAACGACATCAAGGGGATGCACGTGACGAATCGACCGGGGACCGATCATGCGGGTTCTCGGCGTGGATGCTGGATCCTCCAACCTGAAGTGTGCGATCGTAGAGGACGATTCGCTCGAGGACTACACCGTGATAGAGTCCACCGGTCCCGTGAAAGAGGTGCTGCGACGTGCCATGGACGAGCTAAGTGCGGACATCGACGAGTTCGACGTCACGGCCGTCACAGGATACGGTAGAGAGGCTCTGAGCGGCGAGTTTGACGAGACCGTGCCCGAGCTCCCGGCGGTCGCTCTAGGCGCCTCCAGACTGGTCGAAGGCGCCAGGACGGTGATAGACGTGGGCGGTCAGGATACTAAGGTGATGAAGGTGAAAGACGGCAAGGTCGTGGACTTTCAGGTGAACGACAAGTGCGCTGCCGGTACCGGGAGGTTCGTCGAGAACGTGTGCCGACGGCTCGGGATCGAAATGTCGGAGGTCGACGAACACGTGAACTGCGCGGATGATCCCGTGAAGATCAACTCGATGTGCGCGGTCTTCGCGGAGACTGAGGTGATCTCGCTGGTGAACCGCGGGATCGACGTCGAAAGAATTCTGCTGGGAGTCCTCGACTCTGTGGCAGAGCGCGTCGCCACCATGGCCGACAAGGTGTCGCCGGAGCCCGAGGTAGTGCTAGTCGGTGGTATGGCGCACTGTCGAGTTTTCGCCGAGCTCCTCTCAGACAGGCTGAAGACGAGGATAAATGTGCCGGATGAAGCTCACATAGCTGGAGCATTAGGAGCTGCTTTATGGGTATTAGAGAAATGAATACTAAGTTCACAACCCATTTATGACACGAATAACCATTGAACTTAAGATTAATAACTTTCAAAAACTGGAATGATTGTATTGTCTAATAGGGGCTATAGAATGGGAAGGAACCGACTACAGAATGGACGCAGTACCAATCAGAATAAAGAAAATAACCGAACCACCAGAACAAATACTCAACGATAAACAAATCCTACAAATGATAATAGGGAAAATAGAGGAGATGGCGTGAGCGGGCTTAAGCGATCGACTCTAGGAACGTCTCGATTCTCGTTTTCAGTTGCCCTATGTCCTCCTCGCTGTAGTCTGATTCAAGTCTCAACGTGGGGATTCCTTCTTCTTTCAGCCTACTTTCGATCTTCGAGTGTTCCACAGCGTACGGTTGACAGAATTTAAGGTTATACAGTATCACTCCATCACAGTTCCACTCCTCGTATTTCTCAATAATATCTTCGATCCTCTCGTCATTCGGTGTGAAAATTGCACATTTCGTTTCCATGTACGCTTCTGCGATATTCTTAATCAGATCTTCGACATCGTCTCCTTCCGTGCTGACCTCCCGTTCGAAGTACCTGGTGCCCGTACACGATTCCTCGCAGACTACCACCGCGCCGCAAGACTCCACGATGTGAAGTAGCTTCCAGTGTGGGATCGGCATCGGCGTGCTGGCTACTAGGATTCTCGGTGCTTCCTCGGCGATACCTTCGCCTTCCTCTACACGTTTTTCGAGCTCTTCGTTGAGTTCATTCACCTTCTCAGTGAATCGATCGACATCATCGTAAAACGCTATTTGAGCTATCAGGTTCGCATCACGTCCACTTATAGGTGCCGGATCGTGCTTCCTAAGTTCGTACAACTTCTTAAGAGCTGCCCGCTTAGCGTTCACACGCTCTATAGCGTCTAATAAAGACTCGTAGGTAATTTCGTTCCCAGATAGTTCTTCTATGAACTCCTTGAATTTGATTAATTGCTCGTACCAGTACTCGAGACCTTCTTCATTTTTCACCTGAGGCATTTCCATTACGTAGACGTCCTTGTGCTCGGACATTATCTCATACATCTTCTTCTTGCCGTCGCAAGTGTTCTCGCCGACGATCACCGTCGCGACTTGGCAGTATGGGCACAGTTTGGATACTAGGAAGCCGAAGGACGACTTGATCAGTGGGCACAGGTCGCGTGGGAGGTACTTCTCGGCGTCCGGGATCGGGAATTCCGATCCACCACATAAACCCACGCAAACACCGCCAGCGGCGAGGACGATCTCCTCCGGCACGTAGACGCAGAACGTCCCCAGGATCGGTTTACCTTCCTCTCTCATCTCGTACAGCTCCTGGACCCGTGTTCCGTGGATATCGGCGACTACCTCATCGAAGTAGGACATACGCTCTGGGCGGTTTTCCTGACTCAGGAAGATCTGCTCATACGTCTCCGGCAGGGCTTCGAGCAACTTATCATGCCGCTCTAGGTCGATTTCGAGTTCTTTCCAAATATCTCTAATATCCAATAGGATCCCTTCAACTTGGTACTTTCTCACTCATTATTAAATCGAATTCCTACATTATACTAATGGAGTTCGCAATTAAATATGACCATTAGCTAACCTCATACCTATTGAAGATCGTAGGGAACAAATCCGAATACCTATCACGTGGAGTCAGATTGGGGGCGATCCGGATGGTCGAGTACGACGAGGAGTTGGACGTCCGGGGTAAGATCTGTCCTATGCCCGTGCTCGAAACCAGGAAGAAGCTGGATGATATGAGCGAAGGAGAAGTCCTGAAAGTCGTCGGCGATTACCCTCCCGCGAAAGACAATATCAGGAGGTTCGCCGAGGAGAACGGGCACGAGATCTTAGACGTGGAAGAAGAGGAGGATCACTTCGTGATCTACATCAGGAAGAAGGGCTAGCCCGCCATTGATATAGCATCCTTTTTCTGGTCGATCCCTAGGGGGTACCGATTGGCGGAGAAGAACGAGGAGCGGGAAGTCGGTGTAGAGAGGGCTTCCTCGGAAGAGCTGAAGGAAACAGGTGGTAAGACGAGGGAAGAACTCATCAAGGAGGCCGCAGAGGAAGTCGAAATGACCAAGGCAGGTCGTATAGAACGTGCCGACTACGCCGTATGTTCCGCGTGCGGTGGACCGATCGCTCCCGGCGAACGTGCGGTTTCCCACCCGTGCCCGAAGTGCGGTGAGGTCGTGATCACCAGGTGCCAGAAGTGCAGGAGGTTGGGCAACCGGTACCAGTGTCCCAACTGCGGTTTCATAGGTCCTTAAGGGGGTGATAGCGGTGTCGAAGGTACTCGTGAACCTGAAAGTCCTTCCTGAGAGTGCCGATGTGGACTACGAGGAGTTCAAGGAGGCCATCCGCGAGAAGCTCGAGTCCATAGACGTGGTGGACTCCATCGAAGGTATTGAGGAAGAGCCCATAGCCTTCGGGCTGAAAGCGATCAGAGTGAAGGTGGTAGTGCCGGACGCCGAGGGAGGTACCGACGCGCTCGAAGACGCTCTCAAGGAGGTCGACGAGGTCAATCAGGTCGAGGTGGTGAGTGCCAGTCGCACCCTCTGAGCGCCCTGCGGGAGAACGTTATTAGAGTCGAAACATTCGCGCCTCTTGCACACTCCTGGAGAAAGTAGTTCCCGACTTTCCCGAACGCGTCCTTCTGTGACTATGTCTGAACGACGCGGATATCTTGATGATACGAGGCTTGAGTACTCGTTCGAATGTGACCTAATTGTACTGGCGACTGTCGTGAAAGTTCAGAGTCGATGGTAAAATCGCCCTCGAATCACTGCACGACATCGGTTACGGAATCTCGAGATGCCCGCTCTGTAAGCTCGACCCGGGCGGCCACTGTAATCACCGGGAGCGAGCTCTTGGAAGAGACGAACATCGACCCCGAGGTTGTTCGGGCTGTCAGGGCGTCGTATGCTCCCCTTACGGCCCTACGCCTGGAACTGGGGTGGCGCGTGTGGACTTCGGACAAGTTTGGGGTGTCGTCCTTCCTAGGCGAATCCGGTACTCAAGCGCGTCGTGAGCGCGATTTACACGCTCTCGTAACCGCATCGTGGATCCCTTGGGCCAGTATAGGCTCCTCGAGTGAGAGCAAATAGTCGCCCTCGACACCGAACTTACCCAAGAAAAACTCGCGGCGGTCCGCTGAGAGCACTATTAAGGTGTCTCGGGGTTCAATATCGACTGTTACTTTCACGTCGGGTTCCAGTTCGTCCGCGACCTCGGACCCCTCCTTAGCTCTGAGGACCATCGAGCCTTTCATCCGCCGAAGCGACTCCAGGAGCCATCGTGGCAGATTGCGGCCTAGGTGGACGATGCATACTATATCTTCCGACGATCTCAGCACTTCTGCGAGCGTCTCCCTGGCGGATTTACCGTGATACGTGCGGGCCACGGTCTCCCGTTCCGCTCTGTACATCTCGGAAAGTTTCCTCACGGCGACCTTGGCATGCTCCTCCAGCTCACGTTGGATCCTGTTCAGCTCCCGCTCCAGGGCTCGCCTCACCGCGACGTCCGGGGACACCGGTCGATAGGTAGTAGGTCTGATGCTTCGATCGGCTTCCACCCATCCCTTGTCCTCCAGCGATCGAAGGACGGAGTAAACCTTTGAGTACGGAATTCCGACCCCCTCACTCACCTCCCGTGCGTTGGCCTCACCAGCGCGAACCAGGTACAGGTACACCCGTGCCTCTCGCTCGGACAATCCTAGCTCGAAAAGATGTTTCAGGAGGGACACAGGCGTTAGAGCTCCCTCACCTTATCCAGCAGTATCTTCCGCTCTACCCGGGCTACGATCCGCCGGATCTGGGGCACCGCGTCGATGTTCGCAGAAATGCTGTCGATGCCCGCTTTCACTAGTATTTCGGCCATCTTCGGGTCGCTACCCGCCTGACCGCAGATGCTAGTCTTCACTCCGGCCTCCTTACACTCGTTGATGACGTGTTTGATCAGCCGAAGTACTGCCGGGTGCTTTTCGTCGTAGAGATATGCCACCTTGTCGTTGTTCCTGTCGACCGCCAACGTGTACTGGGTGAGGTCGTTGGTGCCAAGGCTCACGAAGTCTAGACCTACTTCAATGAATTCGTCGATCAGTACCGCGGCGGCCGGCGTCTCCACCATCATTCCGAACTCGACCTTGCGATGCGGTTTGAGCCCCACTTCCTTAGCAATCCGCTTGGCGCGGCGCAGTTCTTCGGGATGCTGTACTAGCGGGATCATCACGCCAATGTTATCGTAACCTTCCTGGTGGAGACGACGGATAGCCTCGAACTGACACTCGAGGGTCTCTCGCTCCTCGAGATCGCGACGAATGCCTCTCCAACCGAGCATCGGATTGGCCTCTTCGGGCTCCCGCTCACCGCCCTCGAGCTCGCGGAATTCATCGGTCGGAGCGTCCAGGGTTCTAACCCACACGGGCTTCGGGTAAAAGGCGTCCGCGACCTTGCGGATTCCATCCATCAGCACTTGAACCAGTTTTTCGCGCTCACCCTCCTCAATGAGCTTGCGCGGGTGTACTCCCACGCCTAGGATCATGTGCTCGATACGGAGCAGTCCGACACCGTCGGCTCCCGTCTTGGCGGCACGCTCCGCGGCTTCGGGCATGCTGACGTTAACCTTGATCTCCGTAGCGGTTACGGGCTCAGCAGCCGGGCGCTCCACCACGATCTCCTTCTCTTCCCGCTCCTCTTCTTCCTCCTCGGCACGGAGGACCTTGCGCACGTCACCCTCGTACACCACTCCACGCTCTCCGTCGACCGTTACCACCTGTCCTTCCTCGAGGACCTCCGTGGCGTTGCCCGTACCGACCACACACGGGATTCCCAGCTCTCGCGACACGATCGCGGCGTGGCACGTGATACCTCCTTCGTCCGTGACTATGGCCGACGCCTTCCGCATTGCCGGGACCATGTCCGGTGTGGTCATCTTGGTGACCAAGACGTCTCCTTCCTCCATTTTGTCAATATCGTCCACGTCCATCACGATCTTGACTTCGCCCGCACCGATCCCCGGGCTAGCCCCTAAGCCGCGGACGAGGATCTTGCCCTCTAACTCCTCCGTCTCTACCTTTTTCTCTTCCCTCTCCTCCTCTGGTATCGTGGTGACCGGACGCGACTGCAGCACGTACACCTCGCCTCCCTCAATGGCCCACTCGATATCCTGCGGGAACCCGTAGTGCTCCTCCACGGCTACTCCGATCTCTGCCAGTTCCCTGATCTCTTCGTCCGTCAGCTTCCTAGCGTCGCGTTTATCCTCGGGTACCTCGGCCTTGACAGTCTCCCCTGTCTCTGGGTCCTTTGTGTACATCCACTCCTGCTCGGATATCTGCTCCTCGATGACTTCGAACGTGTTCTTGTCGATGATGTAAGTGTCGGGAGTGACTTCCCCACTGACTACGGCTTCACCAAGACCCCATACAGCTTCGATCACCATCTTGTCCCGATCGCCGGTATAAGGGTGGACCGTGAACATCACTCCCGACTTTTTCGAGTCCACCATCTTCTGGACGACGACGGCGATCGAAACGTCTAGATGCTCGAACCCTTGCTCCTCCCGATAGGCTACGGCTCGAGGGGTGAACAGGGACGCCCAACACTTTTGCACGTACTTCACTACGTCCTCCTCGCCTCGGACGTTCAAGAACGTCTCCTGCTGGCCCGCGAAAGACGCTTCCGGTAAGTCCTCAGCCGTCGCTGACGAGCGAACTGCCACGAACTCCTCCTCTTTACCGACCTTCTCGCAGAGCTCTCGGTAGGCTTTCACGATCTCTTCACGGATCTCCTCCGGCATCTCGGCCTCAACGATCAACCTCTGAATCTCCTTCGTGGCCTCCTGAAGTTCGTCGTTGTCGGACAGATCGTGGGAGGAAAGTATTTCTTTTATCTTCTCCTCCAGACCAGTGCGCTCGAGGAACTCGTTGTAGGCCGTGGACAGTACCACGAAGCCGGGCGGGACCGGGAGTCCCGCCTGCGTCATCTCGCCCAGGTTCGCGCCCTTACCTCCGGCGACGTCGACGTCATCCTTTGATATTTCCTCGAACCACCGGACGTACTTCACGGTGGGCACCCCTCAGCACGACCGGTATCGCATCAGTCCCGAACTAGTTCTTCACCCTTGTCGACCACGATGGTGAACGGGAACGGGAACTTCATGCCCGCGCGGCGCAGGGCTTCCTTGGCATGCTCGAAGTTCTCCGAGTCGATCCTGACAGTCACCACGCGCTGACCTTCACGCACCCTGGCCGCCGTACCGATCGGCTTCCCGAAGGCCAGTCGCATTCCCTCCTGAACTCTGTCCGCTCCGGCCCCCGTTGCCAGTGGGTTCTCGCGCAGAACATGGTGTGGGTACACTCGGATCTTCAGGTGGTAGTTCTGCCTACCCACGGTCTTGGTCAGGTAACGGTTCGCGGCGACACGGGCCGCCTCGAGCGCGTTGTGCGTGACCTGAGCGCGTTCCCTGGCCACCAGTGACACCTCTACGTCGAAGTCACCCGACGGATTCCCCATGTCGAACTGCCTTATTTTCGGGTCCGGTACTCCCTTGATGTATTCCCTTCGCGTGTACGCCGGACCCTTCCACTCCCGGTAGATCCGGGCTGGACGGTTCACCATCGCTACCTACCCCCCGCCACCCGCTTCGTAGAGGTTTTAAAACGGTAACGTGCCTGCTACGCTTGGGGATGATCGTATGCGTGTTAGCGCCATCACGACCCTTCTAGTAGCAATGGTAGTGACTCCAATCGCCTCGGCTGCGGAACTCCAGGTATCGGTGGATACTGGAACCACATTTACGACGACCGTCGATCCGTCCGCGGGCGCGGGTGTCGACACCGGCGCATCCGATACGACGTCGACGTCCGCGAACGTCACGACAACAGCGCCCCCGGAGTACTACAGTCTCGCCAGCAACCTGACGCAGTCGCTATGTGATGCGTTGTACAACGGCACCGCAGCTGTGATTGATTACCTCCGCGGTCAAGCGTACCACGAGCCAGTACGACCCGAGGACCTAGTAGCCGCCGTAGTACTGTCCTCGTTCAAAGCGCTGCTGAACCAGAAACTGCACGGGGAATCCTTCCAAAAGCCGCTGAACGAGTTTCACCTGGCTCTGGTCCGGTTTATCGGCCCGAACTCGACTGCGATGCAGTTCCTCAGTACGGTGACGGCTGAGCTCCAGGAGAACCTGAAACTGATGATCCGATCGTTCGATCCGATAGCGAGGTTCTACGACGCCATCGACACCGCATCGAAATGTGCTAATAACGACAAAGAGGAAAACGCCTACAGCACCGCCAGGAACGAGTTGGACAACATGGTAACTAACCTGGCCAAATACGTCGCCGACATATTCTGCATGTTCTTATCTAAGGCCTTTCCCTTCGGGCTCCTGTCCTAGAGTCCAGCTTTCCCTCCAATCTCCCCGATTTCGGCCTCCAATATCCCAACGCTTATAACCCGAACATCGTGTGACCGGGCGTGGCCACAACGGCATAGGGGGTGAAAACGTGGAGGACAGTGAGGGCGTCAGGATAGGCGTGTTCGTGTGCCACTGCGGTGTGAACATCAAGGCGTCCGTCGACGTCGAAGAGGTAGTCGAGTACGCCAAGAAGCTGCCCGGCGTCGTGTACGCGACTGACTATCCGTTCTTTTGCGCCGATCCGGGTCAGGAGATCATCCAGGAAGCCATCAAGGAACACGACCTCGATCGAGTAGTCGTGGCTGCCTGTACCCCGAAGATCCACGAGAACACGTTCAGGAACTGTGTCAAGGAGGCCGGGTTGTCACCGTACTACATGGAGATGGTCAACATCCGGGAGCACTGCTCGTTCGTACACATGCAGGAGCCGGAGAAGGCCACGGAGAAGGCCAAGGACCTGATTCGGGCGGCGGTGGAGCGCGCTAAGCGGCTCGAGGACGTACCGACGAAGGAGGTGGAGGTCGAGAACAGCGTCCTCATCATCGGTGGTGGTATCGCCGGGATCCAGGCGGCCCTGGACCTCGCGGATCAGGGATTCAAGGTGTATCTGGTGGAGAAGGAGCCGACGATCGGAGGTAACATGGCGCGGCTGGCGAAGACGTTCCCGACCGACGACTGCGCCATGTGAATCCTGGCTCCGAAGATGGTGCAGGTGGGTAACCATCCGAACATCGAGCTGATCACCTACGCCGAGATCAAGGACGTGGACGGCTACATCGGCAACTTCGAGGTAACGATCGAGAAGAAACCGCGGTACGTGGACGAGGACGCGTGCACGGGATGCGGAGTCTGTGCGGAAGTATGTCCGATCGAGGTGCCCAACGAGTTCGACCTAGGGCTCGGTACCAGGAAGGCGATTTACGTGCCGTTCCCGCAGGCGATGCCGCTGGTGTACACGATCGACGAGGAGCACTGTATCAAGTGCGGCCTCTGCGAAGAGGCGTGCCCGCAGGACCCGCCGGCGATAGACTTCGACCAAAAGCCTGAGGAGATAAGGCTGAAGGTCGGCACGATCATCGTCGCGACCGGTTACGAGGAGTTCGACGCGAGTAAGCTCGAGGAGTACGGCTACGGCAAGTACGACAACGTGATCACTACGCTGGAGCTGGAGCGGATGATCAACCCGGCCGGCCCGACAGAGGGTCACGTGATCCGACCGAGCGACGGCAAGGAGCCGCACAGGATCGTGTTCATCCACTGCGTCGGATCGCGGTGCCCGGGCAAGGAGGAGAAGGGCGAAGCGTACTGCAGCAGGATCTGCTGTATGTTCATCCTCAAGAACGCGCAGCTGATCAAGCAGCACGAGCCGGATGCCGAGGTCTACTGCTGCTACATGGACGTGCGGGCGTTCGGTAAGGGTTACGAGGAGTACTACGAGCGCGCCCAGAAGCAGTTCGGTGTGCGGTTCATCCGAGGTAGGCCGGCCGAGATAGTCGAGGATCCTGAGACCAAGAACCTCATCGTGCGTGTCGAGGACACGCTCACCGGCGAGCCGATGGAGATCGAGGCTGACCTCGTGGTGCTGGGCTGCGGCCTAGTAGCGCCGGAGGAGACGTACTCCAAGCTCGCCGACATCCTGGGCATCGACAGGTCGCCGGACGGGTTCTTTAAGGAGCTACACCCGAAGCTGGAGCCGGTCAGCACGAAGGTTCGCGGCGTCCAGATCGCCGGTGTGGCGCAAGGTCCGAAGGACATCCCGGACACTGTAGCTCAAGCGAAGGGCGCCGCCAGCGAGGCCAGTATCCCGATGTCCCAGGGCAAGGTCGAGATCGAGCTGATCACAGCGACCGTGGACGAGGACGTCTGCGGCGGCTGCGGAGCGTGCGCACAGGTGTGTCCGTTCGATGCCATCGAAATGGTGGAGAAGGAAGGTAAGAGAGTTGCCGAGGTGCAGGACGTGGCCTGTCAGGGCTGTGGACAGTGCGCCGCCGCGTGCCCGAGCGGTGCCATGCAGCTACGCTACTACCGGGATGAGCAGTTGACGCCGCAGATCGAGGCGCTGCTGTCGGAAGCACTCGAGGAGGAAGAAGAGGAGTAACGGAAAGCCTCAAGATCACGAGTCCCCGATGACCCCGCCCCCGAAGGGCGAAAGCCCAGGGGGCGGGGGATGGGGTCTCACGCCCGGCGCGAATCGTTATGGTATTCGTAACAATTTACGGTGTGGGACCGCCGGGTTTTAACGCTTCCTCAGGATCGACACGCCGACACTCCGACAGGGGGTGTCGCCATTGACCGTGCGTGCCGGTGTGATCGGTGTCGGCATGATGGGGTCGCACCATGTCCGGGTGTACCATGAGCTCGAAGAGACGGAGTTAGTGGCGGTTTGTGACGTCAACGAGCGCAGGGTCAAGGAGGTCGCCAAGAAGTACGACGTTAACTGGTACACCGACCATCGGAAGATGCTCCGAGAGGAGAACTTGGACGGCGTCAGTGTCTGCGTCCCGACGAAGTATCACGCGGAAATAGCCGTTGACGCGCTGGAAGCGGGCGTGCACGTTCTCGTCGAGAAACCGATCGCCGATACGATCGAGAACGCCAGGCGCATCATAGACGCCGCTGAGGACCACGGGTTGAAGCTCGCGGTCGGCCATATCGAGCGGTTCAATCCGAGCGTGATGAAAGCTAAGGAGGTAGTCTCGAGGGGTGACTTGGGTGATATCGTAGTCATGTCGGCTAAGCGGGTCGGTCCGTATCCACCCAGGATCCGGGACGTAGGTGTCATCGTGGACCTTGCCGTGCACGACATCGACGTGATGCGCTACTTAGCTGAGACAGATGTGGAAGAGGTGTACGCCACGGCCGGCTCTGCCATCACACGAACTCGTGAGGATTATGCCGAGGTTATGCTCCGGTTCGATGGAGATCCTACTGGACTGATAGAAGTGAACTGGCTCACCCCGTATAAGGAACGGAGGCTAGAGGTGACAGGTCGGGAGGCTATCTTGGAGATTCAGTACATAGAGCAGGAGCTCCGGTTGATGGATCGGGAGGGTGTTAAACGGTTCAATATACGGAAGGAAGAACCCCTGAAACTGGAGCTTCGGGACTTTGCCGAGTCTATATTAGAAAATCGAGATCCCCTCGTCGACGGCGAGGCTGGACTTCAAGCTCTCCGCACGGCCGTGGCGGCCCTCAAGTCTGTGAAGGAGGATCGACCCGTCTCGCTAGAAGAAGTCGAATGACCGAGCTTTCCCCATAACCGACAATATTATAAAACGGGGATCGGCCGGGTCGTCGCGAAACGAAACCGGGGGAGGTTCCCGTGGCGAAGGAGAAGGAGCACATTAACCTCGCGTTCATCGGCCACGTAGACCACGGTAAGTCCACACTGGTCGGTCGATTGTTGTACGACACCGGTGTGATCGAAGACAAGGACCTGGGTGAAGGAGAAGACAAGTTCAGAGTTATCATGGACACGCTCGAGGAGGAGCGGGAGCGAGGTGTAACGATCGACTTAGCTCACACCAAGTTCGAGACCGACAACTACGAGTTCACCATCGTGGACTGCCCAGGACATCGAGACTTCGTTAAGAACATGATTACCGGCGCGAGCCAAGCCGACGCTGCAATCCTGGTAGTGGCCGCGGACGACGGTGTGATGCCTCAGACCAAGGAGCACGCGTTCCTGGCCAAGACGCTAGGTATCGACCAGCTCATCGTGGCAATCAACAAGATGGACCTCGTGGACTACGATGAGGACAGGTACGAGGAGGTCAAGCAGGAGGTCGCCGAGCTCCTAAAGACTATCGGTTACAACGTCGACGAGATTCCGTTCATCCCGATCAGCGCCTTCGAAGGCGACAACGTGGTCGAGAAGAGCGACAACACACCGTGGTACGACGGTCCTACTCTGCTGGAGGCGCTAGACGACTTGGAACCGCCCAAGAAGCCGATTGACAAGCCGCTGCGGATCCCGATCCAGGACGTGTACTCGATCACCGGTGTCGGTACCGTGCCGGTGGGTCGGGTTGAGACAGGAGTACTCGAGGTGGGCGACACCGTCCGGTTCGAGCCGGCCTACACGGCCACCGGAGGACGGAAGGGAGAGGGTGAAGTCAGGAGCATCGAGATGCACCACGAGGAGATCGAGCGCGCCGAGCCGGGCGACAACATCGGTTTCAACGTGAAGGGCGTGGGTAAGAACGACATCAGCCGCGGTGACGTAGCCTGTCACCCCGACGAGCCGGCTACCGTGGTTACGCCGGACGACACCTTCATCGCGCAGATCGTGGTCCTACAGCACCCGAGCGCGATCACCGCAGGTTACACACCGGTATTCCACTGTCACACCGCCCAGGTGGCCTGCAAGTTCGAGGAACTCATCGAGAAGATCGATCCGGCTACCGGTGAGGTAATCGAGGAGAACCCGGACTTCCTGAAGACCGGAGAGGCCGCGAAGGTGCGCATCCGGCCGACGAAGCCGATGGTTATCGAGGAGGTCAGCTTCATCCCACAGCTTGGCCGGTTCGCCATCAGAGACATGGGTCAGACGGTGGCCGCCGGAATGTGCGTGAAGATCGAGAAGGAAGAGTGAGCTTTCTTCCCCTCGAGATAATTCTCTTCCGGGAGGTGTCGTGATGGCCCAGGAAGTACGCCTGCGTCTGTCGAGTACCGATCACCACAAACTCGAGGAGGTCTGTGAGCGGATCAAGAAGGTCGTTGAGGAAACCGGTGCTCAGATGTCTGGTCCCATCCCACTGCCGACTAAACGACTTCTGGTTCCGACACGGAAGTCTCCGGACGGTGAGGGTAAGGCTACTTGGGACAAGTGGGAGATGCGCATTCACAAGCGGTTGATCGATATTAAAGGCGATGAGCGTACGATCCGACGGCTAATGCGTATACACGTCCCCGAAGAGGTGCACGTGGAGATCATCATGAAGTGAACCGATACCCCCGGTCGCAATCGTTAAAGTAACCGTAACGTTGCCCCCGCGTGCGCACCGTCGGGCCCGTGGGAGACCGCGGTTGCGCTTGAGAGTTGGTGATGAAGCCCGCAGTCAGGATTATCGGCTGAGCTCCACGAGCGTTCTCTCCCACGCCGTGAAGGAGGGACACACGGAGCAGCCTAACCTGTAGAACCCGATCTCGTACAGTTCGCTCACGGGTAGACCCAATCGGAACAACGTCCCGAGCACCTCGGCTCCTCCCCACCCTTTCACGGGGTTAACTTCGGGCACGTCGAGCAGACGGTTCCTATGGACTGGCGGCCTCAATCTCCTCCTACGGCTCTCCGCATCTCGATCCCCCACGACCAACAGGACATCTCCCTCCAAATCCTTCAGCACTTTCTTGATCCCGGAAAGCTTCACACCGGTACACCATCGGTTCTCATGGGTAGGCTTCCGCTCCCTCAACCCACGCTCAAACGTGTCGGAAACGTCTACGTGTTTAATATCGACTCCCAACGCTGCTCCGACGTCTTCGACGACGTCTCCTCCCAGGTCGTATCCGGTATCCACGTACACGGCTTCGACGTCTATTCCTAATCGGTCCGCCGTTTCGACGGCTATCGCTAAGCAGCACGTGCTGTCCTTCCCCCCGCTGACCGGCACGAGTAGAATATCGAACTCTCCCGCTACTCCTCCTAGGGAATCCACTGCGTCCTCGAACAGGTTTTCCAGCGTCTCGCAGTTCTCACGGACGAACGCCTTAAGATCGAAGGGTTCCCCGTTCCCGAGCACGCTTACGCTCGGTTCACCCTCGTCCGGCATGAGGATCCTGAGGATCGGCCTACCGGAGGCGTCGTAGAGTACTTCTTCCGGTGGGTTCCCCGGCTTTCGGAGCGAGAAGTACGCACCGTTATGTAACTCCTCCTCCGTTAGCTCAGCGATCGTTTCGGTGAATTTGCCCCACCGAAGCATGGTATCCGCGTCCTGATTCTCGGTCAGTAACCTCCCCCGTCGTAGCTCCGGTACCCGTCTGAAAGCCACGCTCAGGCGCGGGGCGGCACGCCCTAACTCGATACTGTCCACGATCTCGGTCAGCCTGGCGTTCCGGACCTCCGCCTTGCCCACGTTTACCGCCGACCATCCCTCCATCCAAACCACACGCCCACGGCCGGAGTAACTACGCCGGCCCAGAAGGAGTACCTTCCACATCGCGTCGGAATCTTCGAACCGTTCACGCGCTAAACCGACAATCCACGACGGATTGCGTTCACCTCCGAGCGTTTCCACTCTCCACTCCCAGTCCGGGTAATATCGCTCCAATGCCGATTCCACAGCCGACGCATCCTTCCGTGCCCTCACCAGTACGTGCAGGTGCACTCTACCTTCCAACTTTTAACCCCCGGGAGACGCCCCTTCCGACCGGTTATGGGTGTGAGATCGATGGGAGTTCGGTGGGAGCTCGAATGGGAGGGTGAAAAACCGGAAGGTGCCGGAATTCCGCTCTCGAAGTTCTCGAAACGGCTCCCGGACGTAGAGGCCTACAGACATCAGGTTGAGACCGTAGAAGCGTTCGAGAACGGCCACGTTCTACTGACCGCGGGAATGGGTGCTGGAAAAACCGAGGCGGCTCTCGCGGCGATAGAGCACGAACAGACCTTTCCTGCAGTTTTCGTGTATCCGACTAAGGCCCTCGCCCGTGATCAGGCCGAACGGATGATCCAGTACGGCTACGACGTGGTTATCGCCGACGGTGACCACCCGGGATGGCGCGCCAAGATTCAGGAAGCCGAGATCGTCGTTACAAACCCACAGATGATCTGGATTCACGCTCGTCGAGGGCTTCAGTTCTGGGAGTTCCTGACCGACGTCGCGCGGTGCCTCGTGTGGGACGAAGTCCACTTCTACGGTCCCAAACAGGTGAACCTGTTGCTCGGGATCGTTCGCGCGCTCCGGGATCGCCGGCACCTGTTCATGTCCGGAACCGTGGGACACCCGGATTACTTCTGCGGCGAGGTCGAGCGAGCCACCGGTGAGACCTGCACGCACGTCCGCGGTAGGGGGAAGATGGCACCCCGTAAGTTCGTGGTCCGAAATACCGCTAAAATGGCCGATCTCCTGGAAGATATCGCCAGATACGCCCTGGAGGACCCGAAGACGTTGGTATTTTTCAGAACCCGGACACAGGCGGAACACACCTACCAGGTACTATGCCGACGGTACGGACTAGAAGAATACGTCACACTACATCACGGGGCACTCCCCCGGGACGAGCGCCGACGTGCCGAGCGGGAGTTCAAGCGAGGTCGTGCCTCCGTGATGATTACAGTGAAGACGCTCGAGGTCGGCATCGACGTGGGGTCCGTAATTCGAGTCGTGCACTACGGGATCCCCGACCGCGTCTCCGACTTCTGGCAGCGGGAAGGACGTGCCGGCAGGCGCGGTCAGGAGGCGGAGTCCGTGATCTACCCGGCCGACCCTTGGACTTCGTTCGTGACCAAGACTCCGAGGAGATTCCGCGAGGCCTACCTGGAGGGCAAAGTCGAACGCATACTGGCTTACGCCCAGTCGCACTTGGCCGCACCACCTTGGAGTAATCCGACCGAGTCGTTCTACGGGGAAAAGGGATCGTACCGGGTGGTCCGCGAGGACGACTCACGGGCCGTTCTCAGGGACCAAGTCGATCCCGAGGACGTGCCAAGGGCTTGGGCCCCGGGATGCGCGTTCAGGGCCGCCGGCGAGATCTGGGTCGTCAGCGAACCACCCGACCAGAAGACCCTCACCATCCCGGCTGTCCCCGTGGAAGAGTACGATCCCACCGTAGCACAGCTTATTGAGGAAGGTTGGTGGACTTATCCCAGAGTCGAGGTCCACGTCGAGGGAGAGAGGAAGTGCGGAATAGGGTACGTCGAGCTCCGGTGGACGGACACGGTACTCTCGCCTCCCCCGGACGAACCCGAGCGGCCTATCCCGCTGGAGCGTGGTGACATCACGATACGCGTGAAGGCGTACTACATTCGCCTGGAAGACTCGGATTTGAGGAGGAGGGTCGGGACCGATTCGGCCGAACACGCGGTTCACGCCCTCAACTATGCCCTGAAGTTGAAACATGGGGTGCCACTCTCACTCTTGAACCATTACGTCCATTGTCCCGAGGAATCCGACAGAGAGGCCTTCCTGCTGATTTACGAGTCACCGCCGGCAGTGATGCCCATGCTAGAGTGGAAGTCTGCGGTCGAAGAGGCCATCGAGCTGGCCAGGAAGGAAGACCCGCGAAACCTGCGGTTACCTCGTTGTCCCTGGCCCGAGGAGGACGTGGTAACGTTCGAGAGTTCGGTCGAGCGGTACTTGCTCGGAATACTGCGGCTAGTTGAAAAGTTACGGAAAAGGGAAGGGCTACCCGGCGGTGTCGGAGGACAGCCGAAGTATAGGGAGTAGTACCGGCATGGAGCGTCCCAGACCGTTCCTATAACCAACTGATGGGACGTGGCGCGACGTAGCGTTTGGGTTCTCCGTCGGCCGCGCAGTATAAGGTTGTCCACTCCACGAGTGCGGAGTTGCGGCGTAGACACCTCGACCGTCCCTATCTCAGCTGCGATCCCGGGGTGACTTCGGAGTGATATGCGCCACGAATAGTGGGTCGAAAGGGACCCATCAGACGGCCTCATCCGATGGATGGCATCTCGGTGGGGGGAATGTGGGATCGTTCAGGTGAGTACGGAGTGGGTGACTCGACACCTGGATTACGACGGGGAGAAGACCTGGCTGATCGAGTCTCACGGTCCTCCGAGTGATCCCACACCGCCATGCTCGCCGACCTGTCGGCATTGTTATGCCACCCAACTCCCACCGGATGCCCGACGCCGTCTCGTCATCGACGAGTTATCCATGTACCCATCCGATCTGGTGAACCATCCGAAGCTGGAAGACGTGGTTCGCCGGGCGCGCGAGCTTGTGGAAAGCCGAGAGAACCTACCGCTCAAGGTGATAACTTCCGGAAAATTCCTGACGGAGCGAAAGCTCCGGACTCTCCTACGGTACGTCGATCAACTCGACTTCCACCTCCCTTCCACCGATCCATCGGAACGCGCCAAGCTGACCCGGGAGAGCGTCCGCGAAGCCGCACGTGTGTTGGAGCTGGTCCGAAAGGCTGCACGTGAGGTCGATACCGTCGCTAACGTCGTGGCCGTACCCGACTACAACTTGAACTCCCTACCCATGATCCTACGGGATCTCGACGACTGGGACTTCCGTAAGTGCGTGGTGATTCCGGTCGGGGTCACTAGGTACAACCGGGAAGGTATTCGGCCCCCCACGTCCGATGAAATTCGGTTCCTGTGGGAGATGTGCCGACGGATGGATCGCGAGTTGGACCTCGACGTGGTCCCCTGCGACAGTCTGGTCCCGTTAGAGGAATATTTGGAGATTCTAAACGATCTGGCGTCACAATGCGCCGAAGCCCTCGGCGGCGTCGACTCTAAGATAGGACTGATTACCGGCGAGATGTTCGGACTTGTCATCGAGGAATTATGTCGGACTACGAACGAGAAGCTGAGGTGTGAAGTCCTAGAACCTGTAACAGTGGAAAATCGATACTTCGGCGGTAACATCGGGTGCGCCGGACTACTCACGGGTGAGGACATCCTCCGAGAACTTGAGCGTAGGGATCTAGACGTGGCCATCGTGCCGCGGATATCCGTGGAACTCGGATCGTTCATCGACGGCGTCACGATCTTCGAGGTGTCACTACACGCCGGGTGTGAGATCGTGGTCGGACCGGAACGATTGGAGGATCTGCCCGACGTGCTTGCCGAGATTCCTCACCAGTGACCGTATGACGTCGGATCATCGCTACTATCGGGGGTGCGAACGAAAGGGCCGCTAACAACCCCATCGGTACGCTCACGGGTCCGAACGTCCCGGTCAATGTGTGGAGGACTACGAGGAACGAGGAGGCGTAAAGGGTGCGGTACACGAGAAGCAGACGTAATCTGCGGATTCCTATCAGGTGCGCCCGGAGTGCGATGTGGGAGGGAAGCATGAGTGTGGGGAGTGAGAACCATCGGACGATCGGCACCGCCGGCCCGTACTCGGTCGAGAGAACTACCGGTGCGAGGCTGGCGCACGTGAAGATCGCTATGGCTGCCGCGATACCCGCCGGGACTAGGTATCTGCGCAATCCTCTGAACGCCAGCTCTTCCTCATCCGCCCCGACTTCGAGTGTTATCGGCTGCACGAACGCTTCCAACGTCAGAGCCGCGAACTTGTAGGCCGCCAACTCTAAACCGAGGTCATCACAAACAAGTTCCGTCCAGCGGCGAGGAGGAACGGTTCCATGACCCTCGTCACAGGAGACGTACACAATGCCAACAGGCCTAAGGCGGCCCACGGATCCGACACAGTACGGAGCTTCTCCGGTACGGGTAGTATGGTGATGACCGTCAGCATCGCAGAAGCGGCCGCGAGGGATAGCGTCAATGAGACTATCACAGCCGAAACGCACAAGGAGGCGCGCTCCCCCTCCCCAAGACCCAACAGCTCGGTAGAACACGCGAGGGCGACCGCCTGATGGATTGGGTCGGCTAGGAATCCCGCCAAGTTGATCAGAAGCACGAGCCTCCCGAACTGCTGAGGACCCATGATCTTAGGTAGCACGATCCAGAAGAGGACCTGGATCGTACTGATCAGGGCATACTCAGTGAACATCGCCGCCAAGTTGCGCTCGAATCTTCCCATCGTGAGTATCCCCATGAGTCGAATGTGGGGGCCAGTCCGTGCACGACACGTTGGTGGCGCTCGTAGCGTCAGCACCCGCGACCCTCGCCGCGTGCGCCGTCTTCAGGTTCCTGGACGGGCCGCTCTACGAGCCCGTTCGGGGAGGTACACCGAGGGGCGTCGGCGTCGTCCCCGCCCTAATATACGCGTATTTGGCACCCCTAACCTACGGCGTCCCGGTCGTGACCCATGCCGTACTGGGGTTCGTGGACGACGCGCTCGGTAGGACCCACACGAGGTTCGGTGTCGAGGTGGGTCATCTTGCCAGAGGTACCGCTATGTTGTTAGCTTTCGGGTGGTGTTGGTGGAAGTTCCATCCAATCACGGGGCTTGTGACGGGGTTCCTCCCGCAACCCGCCAACATCGTCGACATGCAACCGCGCGCGTTCACCTTCGCCGCACTTACCGCTACCGTCGCGACCATCCCGTGGTGGAACCACACCTTAGTCTCCGTCGCCTGGGCTGCGCTCGTACCCTATGTCCTGCTGGACTTGAAGGGTCGCACGATGCTCGGGGACGCGGGGAACGCCTCGGTAGCTACTGCACTTCTGCTCGCGTGCACTCGAGGAGACCCAATAGGTGCCGTCGCTTTCCTTACCTCCTTCACCCTGGCCGGGGCGTTCTACCGGTTCAAGGTGGAACCCAGGCTCCGTGAGTATATGGAGGATCGACTCGGGATCGAGGACCCAACGTTCATGGACGCCGTATGGGACGTACTTACGGGAGGGGCGTTGATGGACCTTATCAAGGTGAAGACCTTCGGCCGCACCGAAGTGCCGGAGTGCAGTCGCTTGGCGCGGCTTCTCGGCTACCGCCGGCTCGTCCTCATCGGGCGCTCTACCGTCGGAGAACGAGTGCGGCGGTGACCCGGCACGGTTCACCTCATCCCTAGGTTGAACCGCCTTCACGAGCCCATCCGCGTCCGGGCGCTGTCGGCGGTCCCCAGATCGTTTAGGGCTCATCGGCACCATCGGTGAGCACACGGGAGAACCGGTTTTAATGACCTCGAACAACTCATTAGGTGCACCTAACCGGGGTGAATGCCTTGTCCGGAAACGAATCGCATGAAGAGGGTCATCCGCACCACCCGTCTCGAAGGGAGCTAGAGAAGCGCCTCAAGAAGGAACGCGAAGCCATCGAGAAGAACCTGGAGAGCGTTGAGCACGTCCTGGTCATCATGAGCGGTAAGGGTGGCGTGGGTAAGACCACCGTCTCGGTGAACCTCGCGCTCGCGCTGGCCGAGGATGACGACGTGGGTATCCTCGACTTGGACATCCACGGACCGAACGTGCCGGAGCAGCTCGGGGTCACAGAACCCCCGAAGGGAACACCCGCAGGACTGTTCCCGCTCTCAGGCTACCGTGACGTGAAAGTCATGTCCATCGGCACCATGCTGGAACGTGAGGACCTCCCCGTCCTATGGCGTGGGCCGCGCAAGTCGGGCTTCATCCGAGAGATTCTCGTCAAGACGCGCTGGGGCGACCTGGACTACCTAATCGTCGATATGCCCCCCGGGACAGGTGACGAGGTCATGACGGCGCTGCAGATGCTTCCCGAGGACGCCCGTAACGTACTCCTGGTCGCAAGTCCAGAGTCCCTGTCGTTCTCCGACGTCGTGAAGGCCGGTGAAGCCGTCGATAAGCTGAAGGGCGAGTTGGTCGGGATCGTCAGTAACATGCACGGGATCGTCTGCCCAGAGTGCGGGAGCACGATCGAGTACTTCTCGGACGATTACTCGGAGAAGCTCGCGGAGAGGTTCGACACCGAGGTCCTCGCTCGGATACCACTCGACCCAGAGGCGAAGCGGAAGGCTGAGGAGGAAGGTAAACCGTTCGTCATCGCCGCCCCCGACTCGCGAGTCTCCGAGGCGTTCTCCGAGCTCGCCGAGACTGTTCGTGACCGCATCTGAGGGTGCGTCCGAGTACCCTTCCACCCTCCGGTAGGATATCTTCCGATCGACGTGCGAGTCATCAGTGGGGGTCCGTACCTCCTCGTCGCGGAGCGCGTGCTCGGCCCCGAGTGCCCTCATCACCGCGTCAGAGGCGGCTATACCTCCTCATCGCACTCCACGCGTTCCACCGTTTCGACCAGTCGGCAGAGCCTTCGGTTCCGGACCACGATCACCCTCGGACGAAAACGCGAGTAGTAAGCTTCCCACAGCGCTAGTGCCAACCTCGGCTGCGCCCCACCACCTACGTCGATGAATACCGCGTCCACGCGCTCCGTCCGTTTGAGTACTTCCCCCAGCTCGAACCCGTCCTCGCACAGGACGATGACGTTATCCAACCCACGTACGCACTCCTTCAACCGTTCGAACATCTCCTCCGACTTCTCGAAGGCTATCACCAGCCGGGCGTTGCGGGCCAATCTGACTGTAGTATCACCAGCGGCGGCGCCGACTTCTACCACCACGTCTTCCGGCCTTACGAGTTCCTCGGCCAGCTCTCGGTATCTCCTCACGTCGAACACAATGTAGGAGCTGGTCACGTCGGCCCCTTGCGTCCTCCGTTATACCGGTTAAGCTTCTGTCGCCCGGTTAGCCTCTCGTGATCTGTTGAACGGGCACGAAGTCAGGACTCTTCCGGTATTTCCGAGAGATCCACGAGTACGTTCCCACTAACATACTGGCTTCTTAACCCTCAGTCAACGGTCTGAAGGATTCTCCGAGCACGATCCGGCCCCCGTATCCCCTCGCGAGAATACCATTCGGTGGTAAGTGACCTACGGCGATATATCGGATTCTCTCCGACAACAGACGCACAAATAGCGTCGTACCGGCCGAGTAGCGCTCGGACTCTAAAGTCGCACAAATTCGGACGCAGGTCATGACGCACCACGAGGTATGAGCACTGCTAGCGTTCCATACGTAAACTGTACATAAACCGTATGTCGTACATGCGTGGGTAACACGACGACTGTCGAATTGTAGTCCGCAAGATACCACACCGCTTTTCAACGATCATGAGTAATCCACGCACAAAATATATGTGATATACGTGAAAAATCCAACTGCCCCTCCGATAGGTAGATGCTGTCGAGAGGAGTCAAGTCTAGAGAATCATGGCTCGAAGGAGGCGGCCCTCTCGAGGGCCGCCATGACGTTCAGGGCGGTTAGATCTTCCCACGGTCGCGCGATCACCTGAACACCGCACGGCACCCGGTCGCCATCTACGTTAATCGTGTTGAACGGCACGCTTCCGGCCGGACACCCCGCCAGGTTAGGGATCACGGTCAGCACGTCGTACCTGTACATCTCACGGACGTTCAACTCCTCTCCGATACGGTGTGGGGGCTTCGGCACCGTCGGCCCTAGCAACGCGTCGTATCCCTCTAACGCCTTCAACAGTCTGCGTCGGATCCACGTCCTGGCCCTCATCGCCCGCTCGTAGTATTGACCTCGAACCTCCTGCCGGCTGATCGCAGCTCCAGCCACGATTCTCCTGAGAACTTCTTCCCCGCATACATGCTCGATCCTACGGCCGTACCTCCGTCCGTCGAACCGACGCGTCGCCGAGAAGAACTCCACGTAGTTGATCACGTAATACGTGGGTAGCGCTACGTCGACGAGCTTTCGACCTAAGCTCACCTCCTCGACGGTGGCCCCGGCCCGCTCCAGGGCACGGGCCGCTTCCCCGGCGACCTCCGCTATCTCCGGCTCCGAGACCTCGAGGAACTCCCTCACGAGACCGATGCGCATTCTTTCCACTTCTTCCGGGTCCAACAGCTCCGAGAACCTGGGGACCTCGGCATTCCTCACGGTTCCCTCGACGTCCTCATCCGGGCCCGCTATCACCTCCAGCAGCAGTGCGGCGTCCTCAACGGTTCTGGTGATAGGCCCGATTTGATCGAAGCTCATGGCTAAATCGATAAGACCCTGCCTCGGGACCAGACCGTAAGTGGGCTTGAATCCGACCACACCGCAGTGTGATGCTGGATTCCGAACCGACCCACCCGTGTCCGAACCTAAGGCAGCGTCGCAGAGTCCCGCCGCCACGGCCGCGGCGCTCCCGGAGCTCGACCCGCCCGGAATGCGCCCCGGACACCTCGGGTTATCGGTCGGTCCGTGACACGAGGTCTCGCCCGAGGAACCGGCCGCGAACTCGTCCATGTTCGCAATGCCGATAACCGCGGCACCGGCTTCCTTGATCCTTCGCACTACCGTCGCGTCGAACGGAGCCCGGTACCCCTCCAGTGTCTTGGACGCGCAGTCGCACGGCATCCCCTCCACGTTGATGTTGGCCTTGACGGCTATGACTACACCAGCGAGCGGGCCCTCAGACCTGACATCCCGGGGCGCTTCCTCATTAACGTGGGTCAATGCATTTATATCCGGGTTCACCTTGTCGATTTCTTCGAGATATCCATAGATCCGCTCCGACGGGTCGACGCGGCCCGATTCGACGTTCTTTGCGACTTCCCTCAGCATCGTTCCTCCCCGCGGGGTGAGCGGTTGAACGGTAAGTGGGTCCTACCGCTCGCACTCCTAATCACCCTTATAGGTTCCACCTCCGCTGCGCCCACGGTGATCTTAGACGAATCACACCTCGTCGTGTTCAAAGTACCAACACCAAGCGACCAGATTGCCGAAAAAGGTCTGTTCGATAAACCAGGGTATTCTATTCCATGCAGGGACGAAAAAGATAAAGAAAAATACGAAGAAGAATATGCGAACTACAGGTTTCCAGCCTGCGTATACTGGGTGCCGTACTTCTCACTTCTGTCCTACATGAACTCCGAAGGTAGGATCCACGTGTTCCCGGCAGTTACTCGTGGTTCACCTCTTGATGTTATGGGAATCGCCGACAACGTGTTCCGCGCCCTCCCGTCTTCGGCTAGGATCGATGTAGACTTGTCCCATGGTTATGACCCACTGGACTTATCCCGATCGTTAGACTACGATCACCTAATTACGATAGTATCGGAATACGATCCCATGGCAATATCATCCGCACTGGCGCTCAAATGGGACGCGGTTCGAGAACTACTGAAGCGATCGCACGACGTCGATCCTAGTAAGGTCGGCGTGGTCGTGGTTTTCATGGCGAGGGCGACCGTCACTTCTCCTGAGGCGGTCAAAGACGTGTTGATACCCCTAGTCCCGGGAGCGAACGTGATCAATCCAGCAGGTCCGTGGCAGGACATTCCGGACCCACAAGACGATCCATTCTATCGGCTCTACGCGAACTCCGACCTCGTCATAGTCGTCTATAAGACCGAAGCGTTCAAGGTCTTATTCGACGAGTTCAACGATGCAGTGGGTTTCAGTGGTGATGTCGTCTACGTCCGTGCCTCTTCGAGAATAATGTCCGGGGCCCCGGCAGTGATCTTCAACGTCCCTCGAAGAGAGAATTGGAGGCAAGCACGAATGTTCGAGCCGTGGCCCAGTTCGCTATACTTGGGTGCTCTCTACGGACTCCCTATAGCGTGGGCGGCGGAGGACTTACGCCTTGAAGGTTGCAGATGGGAAGGTGTGATCATCGTGGGGCCACCCGCAGAGGGTGCTATGTACTGGGATATTACGTCGGAGTTCACCTCAGTATTGCCGGAAATTTTAGGTGCCGATCAACACGTTTTCCTATCGTATATGACGCTGACCGACCAATGGAACAACTCGATCCAAGTTGGAACACCAAACTTCTACGCCGCGCTTCCATGCTGTGGTTTTTACCCATGGGACCTCTCAGGGATAGACCTCACCACCAGCACCTTACTGTTCAACTCCGGCTACCTGCTGTCCACTTACAATCTCATTTTGTCCGACGACCATTGGTTTGGGTGGGGACTGGTCGGACCGTACGTAGTGTCATTTGAGGGCACAAAGAGGGGCGATCCTCTAGCTTACACTTGGTACGCGTTAGCGTCCGGGTTCTGTGAGTGGGCTTGGGATTGGTACTCGAGTTTCGGTAGGATCCCGGACCAACTGTACGACGTCGAAGTCGTGGTCGTCGGTCTCGAGGGTATTTTCGCGCTAGCTAGAGGACTCATTCTAGGTGGTGTGGAAAATACTCTCCACTACGAGAAATACAGGTTCGGAGTGTTCTTCGGGTACCCGATCCCATCTCGGAAGACCCCAGACGTGATACAGTTCGAGGTGAACGCTCCGAACAGGCACTATACCGTGATTATGGGTAGGGGTAATGGTAGAATACCTACGGTCCCGTTCATGCTGGCGCAATCCGGTGACGTTTACGCTATCCTAACCCTTCAACCGTTACCATCGAATCCGAGTCCAATCAATAACAACGGTATCAACAGGGTGGTGCCGATATGGATATTCGTGCCGTTGCTACGATCACATCGATTATCCTCGGACTGACGGTCCCGGCCAGCGCTCACGTTTACGTCGTGGTGAACGTACCCGACCAAGTGATGACCAAAGACAGCTGGATTAGAGTGTTCGTCACCGCGGCGTCGATGGACAGGGAGTGGGCAGGTGGTAACGTGCCTTCCGTCATCCCGATCGCCGTTCAGGGTAAGCTCGATCGACTCACGCTGGACTTGATGTCGAGGGTCGGGCCGTCCAGCCACGTCCTCACGTACAGGTTCCCAGCGACCCATCCAGGTTGGTCAGAGTTGCCGGACGATCTTGAGGCGGCTTGCGTACGACTTGTGGACGTGGCGATAAAATCCGGGGTCCCGTTGAAGTTCCTACTGTGTTTGGATCCAGACTCAGACTTCGTTCCCGGGCTTGAACTGGCACCTATCGTTGCAAAACAGTTAGGTGCCATTGTATGGGGTAATCCGCTGACGTACGCGTCCAGCTTCAACGTCCCTGTACTCACGTTGGACGAGTACCTCCGCAACCCGGAATACGACTTCAGTAGTGACCTATCTATCAGGGCTGTTGCGGTCGTCCAACCGCTCGTGAAACCTAGCGGTCCGTACAAATCTCAACCGTTCGATCCGATCACCTTGGCCGCCGTACAGTTCGCCTGTATGAGACCGGCGTTGGTGGCGTTCGTACAACCCAGTGAGAAGACGGACATCGATACCATTGTACGTAGGGTACGTGAGAGGTTCTTGTCCGCGTACGGTAAGGAGCTCAAGGGACTCAAAGACGTGGAGTATGTGGTCTCGTTCGGATCGTTGTTACTGGGAGATCCTAGGTTGAGAGTCGGTGTGGCGTGTTTCCCGTTCCACGGTATCCCGGGGTTCCTTGCGGCCAATAAGATGATCGTTTCCACGCATCTTCACGGTAAGGCGTCACCGCTCGCTGTCTTCGACCCAACAGGATCGCTGTCAGTTTACAAGGGTGACCTGAACAACTCACTCGGTTCCGCCAACGTGAAGTGGCTATCCGTTCCGGACGTTCCATCCCTGAACTGCGAGCTCAGGGGATCAGCGTGCGCAATAGTGAACATCGCAGGCTCTGGGAGCGTGTTGGGGACAGAGTTCCTGAGGGCCCTGGATTCACAGTGTAGGAGCGTCCTGTTCGTGTGTGCCGATCCCAACTCGATTGCCAAGGTTGTGGACGTGTACGCGACCCCGAACGGTTTCCCGAAGTTCCGGGCTGTCGTTGCCTTCCGGGATCCCGCGGGAGCCATCATGGCGTATCTCTTCGCGGCTTCCGGCGTCGAATTGGGTCGGGCCGTAGTGTGGGCTACATGGGAACTCGAGCTACTACGGGGCTACGTCGACGTCAGTCCGGGCTACCTACTCGTCGGGGACCCGTTCTACCGGTTCGAAAGGACACTCGACTACCAGCCACCACGTGTGCCGGAAGGGAAGGATTTGAGCATCAAACTTCCCAAAGCGTTCATGGTGCCGGTGGACGGGTACAGGCTAGTTCCGTTGGTGTTACCGGCGTTCGTCACTGGGATAACGAGGATACCGAGAGATCCCTACTCCACGGTGCTCGCGGACGGAACCGACTTCGAAATCGAGAACTTAGGCCCGAACCGTTACTCCGTCACCGGTATCCTGATACACCCAACTGGGATCCGGGACGTGTACGTGCTAACGTTGAACGAATCCGATAAGTACCATGTCAGCGTCACGCTGGAGTTCGTCACGCGTTCTCCGACGCCTCACCCTCAGAACTGGGGGAAACCAACTTGCGGGATCGCGGTCACGTTAGCGTCGTTGCTGGTGGTCAGTGGGGCGACGAGGGTAAGGGTAAAATCGTTGCGTACTTAGCCGTTCAGGACGAGCCTAAGGTTATAGCGCGTGCGGGCGTCGGTCCCAACGCCGGTCACACCGTTCGTGTGGACGGTGAGGATTACGGTCTACGACAGATCCCGTGCGGCTTCCCACATGAGGAGGCCGATCTTGCCGTAGGGCCCGGGGTCCTCGTTAACCCGGATGTGCTCTTGGATGAAGTCGAGCGACTGTCCCGTTTCAAAGTCGGTGATAGACTGGTCGTGGACGAAAAGTGTGCGATAATCGAGCCTAAGCACATCGAGTCCGAGCGCGCTTCCAAGCATCTCTCTGACGAGATCGATACGACCGGCACCGGCTGCGGGCCGGCGAACGCGGACAGGACACTACGGAAGGCGAAGCTGGCCCGGGACGTTGACGATCTCTCGGAGTTCCTCGGCGACGTCCCGGGGTTGGTGAACGATGCGATAGACGAGGGCGATGACGTGCTAATCGAAGGTACTCAGGGGTTCGGTCTATCCCTCTACCATGGGGTAGATTATCCCTACGTCACCAGCAAGGATACCACCGCGAGCGCCTTCGCTTCCGACGTCGGCGTCGGTCCGACGAGGATCGATGATGTGTACGTGGTGTTCAAGGCGTACGCGACCAGGGTCGGGAAGGGACCGTTCCCTACGGAGTTATCCCGAGAGGAGGTGACTGAGAAGTTCGGCGAAGAGATCTTGGAAGTCGAGCGCGGTACAGTCACGGGTCGGCCACGACGTATAGGTGAGTTTGATTTCGAGATGGCCAAGCGTGCGTGCGTTATCAACGGTGCTACTCAGGTCGCGATCACGTGCATCGACAGGAGGTTCCCCGACGCTGCGGAGGCCGAGACTTGGCACGAGCTTCCCACCGAAGCGAAGAAGTTCATCGAGAAGGTGGAAGAGGCCGTCGGAGTACCGGTGACGATAGTTTCCACGGGACCGGAACTGGAGCACACGGTGGATCTAAGGTAGTTCGTCCAGGATCCGCCGGACCCTATCGCTAACGGGCACTTCGACCACCTCGAACAGTTCCCTTTCCTCCACCGGAGCCGTCGCGTCGAACACAGCTTTCGCCATGATACCTTCTTCTGCCGACGGGTCGAGGGTGGACCCGAGACCCCTCACCACATGCAGGTCGCGATCCGCTTGAAACCTCGTCGCGAGTGCGTACTCGACTTGTTCCGGGTCGTCCGGGTCCACGTCTTCGTCCACGACCACCACGTGCTTCAGGCTCGGATGGGCCGCCAGCGCGGCGAGGCCCGCGTTCGTGGCCTCACCTTCAGTGCGTTTCCGTATCGATACCACCGCGTGGAGCCACCTTCCCCCGCCCGGAGTCAGTCTGACCTTGACCACTTCCGATACCCGAGAGACGTGAGCGAGGATCGTGGCCTCGGCGGGACCGCCCATCATGATCCTGTGTTCCTCTCCGCCTGGAAGGATGATCGGGTGGTACGGATCCTCTCGAGTGTACACTTTCTCGACCTCGAAGACGGGTTCGTGACGCCGCTCGTCCAGAGTGCGCGTCACGTCCACGAAGGGTCCTTCTGGGGCGTGCTCTGGTGTCAATCTGCCTACCATAACGATCTCGCTCTCCGCTGGTATCGGGATATCGTAGTCGACCTCGTACACCCGGAGATCCTCCCAGAACGCCGCCGCGACGTCCAGCTCGCTAACCTCGTACGGTACGCGGGCGCAGCACGCGAACATCGTCCGCGGGTCCACACCCAGGCATACCGCTATCGGTAGGTCGTTGTCGGCTTTCTCGTAGTACCGATGAAGGTGTCGTGGGACGATTCGTACCGCGAACTTGCCGTCACCGAGGTACATCATCCTGTGTACGGACGCGTTGGGGATTCCTTCCTCGGGCTCGACCGCGACGATCAGGGACGCCGTGAGGTAGGGACCACCGTCGGTCCGGTAGAACCGGCACATCGGGAACTCTTCCAGGAACTCTGGTCCACGCTCGACCTCGAGAAACGACGGGGAGCGTTCTCTCCTCGGCTCCTTCGGGGAGTCCATGGCTTCCGCGAGTTTCCAAAGGACATCGTCCCAAGACTCCGCTCCCATCGCCCTTACCAAGTACTCCCGACGACAACATAGGTTACCCACCAGCGGGATGTCGTAGCCTTCAACGCCCTCGAACACTATCGGTCTATCGAGTTCCTGGAGAACCGCCGGTACCTCGTATTCAGGTGATAACCACTCTTCGATTACTACTAGGTCATCTTCCACGTATCTCAGGAAATCCCTCAACGCGGCGCCCCCGGGGGATGAAGACAAAGTCCCGAACTGATGGGGGGTGAAGACCGGGACGCGGGCTGACCCTTATAGGTTGGTGAACCTGATCCCGACGTTCTCCTTGCCGTATCTCATGTTGATGCTGATCAGCAGTGCCGTAATAGACTCCACGATCCTGGCATTCTCCAACGGCCCGCCGTCTATCGCTCGGACTCCCGGTATCTCCTCCGCTAGCTCCATGACAACGTTCTTTGCGTCCTTATGGTCTGAACACACTACCACGTCGCACTCGACTTTTTTCTCCAGGTCTCGAAGTGATTCCGCGGAGACGTTTTCGAACGCGGACACCACTGGGTTGTCGACGAGGGACTGCACGGTTTCAGCCGCAGATCCGGACCATGGTCGGATCAGCCGGGTGGGATTGCCCCCTATAGCCGTCTCCAACGGTACCGTGACGTTTACGACGATCGCGTCCTCGTCGAGCGAGTCCCGGATCGTCTTAACCGTGTCGATGACGGCGAAGAACGGGACCGTCAGGAATATCACATCCGCTTCGGCTGCTGCGTCGGAGTTCTCGCGACCTTCAACGGTGACGTCCTCGTACCCGTGCTTCGACAGGATCCCCTCGGCTTTCTCCGCGGCCTTAACGGCGCGTTCCTCCTCCCTCGATCCTATGATCACCTGGTGTCCCGCCGCCGCCAGTCTCAGCGCGAGCCCGAGCCCTTGGTGGCCGGTTCCTCCGATGAACGCCAGCCGCACGTTCGTACCCCGGGTGGGCGAGGGAGGGTGGGGTTAAGAGGGTGCCGGTTAGAAGTTAAAAGAGCTGTAGGGCGTTGTCTCGCACCACCGCCTCGGTAGCGTCGAACCCCCTCTTTTCCAGCTCGAACGCCACTTCGGCCACCGCCAAGACGTTACTCGGAGCCCTCGACGCGTCGCTGTTAATGAGGATGCGGTCCGCATGTTCGACCCGGTTGGTCACTATCTCGACGGCCTCTTCGACGGTCGCCTTACCGGGCTGTACGGTGATCCCGGCGTTGAAACCCTCCGCGAGGACCGCGTCGACGTACTGCTCGTTGAGGTGGTCGATCACGATCAAATCGTGGTCCAGATCCGAATCACTAGCGACTTCGATGATCTTCGAAATGACGTTCGGGTCACGGCTCCGTGGGGTGTGAACGATCACGGGTACATCTTCGGTCGCGGCGAGGTCCAGCTGCTTCCGGAGCACTTCCACTTCCTCGTCCGTGGCTTCCTCTAGTCCGACCTCTCCTACCGCGTCTAGATCACTCAACTTCGATTCAAGGCGTTCGAGGGTGAGTTCGATACCCTCGTCCGGGATGGCCCTCGGATGTATCCCCAGTCCCACCTTCACGTCTATCAGGTATTCGACCGCCGTCTCCGCGATCGACTCGACCGCCTCCCAGTGTCCTAAGAGGGCCTCCGCGGTGCGGAACGGCATGGGGTCGTGGGCGAGCGTCAGGACGTAGCGTATTCCGGCGAGGCTCATCGTCTTCATATCGTCCTCACATCTCACGTCCAGGTGTACGTGCGAGTCGAACTTGACGAACAAGGCTCCACCGCCCCCTTGAGGTTCTGTTTCTTAGAGTTTAAATAGCCGGATCCCCCGTTGCATCAAGGGTACATCGGATATGGCAGAAAGCGTGAAGGAGGTAATTGATCTCACGGAGATCCCGTTCCAGCCCATGGATCGGCAGGAGATTCACCAGCTAGAGACAGTACTACTGGTAGCTACACTCTTCCGCCCGAAGGTGCTGGAGATGATTCACGAGCAGAAGTTTCTGACCTGGGTCGACTCTTTAGCGGTGGCCGCGTCGGCCCTCGCGAGACAGAAAGCCGGGTATACGGTATCGGAGATAGCAGAAGAACTGGGACGTACCGAGGCTACGATCAGGAAGCATCTGCAGGGAGAGACGAAGGCCGGGGAGCTCGTTCTGGAGACCTATGAGATGCTCAAGAGTGGGAAACTCCGGATAGTCACCGGCGTCGAGGATATCAAGGAGAGACTCAAGGCTGAGGAGGAGAAGCTGGAGCGATTGGAGTCCGAGATGGAGGATGTGTCCACAACCATCTCTCGCGTCGTGGAGGGTCTGAAGAAGTGTTATACGAGGATGGAGGACGCCCTTGAAGAGCTGGAAAGTCTCTCGGAGAGGCTAAAGGAGCTCAAGGAGTAGAGCGTAACCCCAAGAGTCTCTTCCTAAGTCCTTCCAGGTAACGTTCGACCTTTTTCTCACTCACCGGCTTCTTCCAAGAGCCTGCCAGCATACATTTGGGCTCCGATCCCCTCACCGATACCCCTCGTCGGGCTAATTCCTCGTAGACGTCTCTTTTCTTCCAATCCCAGAGCGGTGTGAAGTACTCACAGTTATATTCGTCGCACATTTCCTCCCAGAATGCCTTAGCTTCCGGCGTCTGTTCCGGGTACTTCCTGGATTCCCTGTCTCCAGTTACGATCACGTCAGGGTCTAACTTCTCCAGCGCGTGGAAGAGCATGCAGAATTTACAGTCTAGGCACACGGGGTTCCAACCGAGCCGCAGAATCCTACGTTCAAGACCTCGGAGTCCCCATCGGTGGAAGGGCCTGTGGATATCGAAAATTCTCCACTCTACCCCGATGTCCGTGGCACGTTTCACCTGGGAGTAATTGATGCCGGCTTTTTCAACATCGATCAGCACGCCGTTATCATATGTCGCTAGGATGACCTCCTCCGGGTTGTACTCATCGCAGGCTATTAGTGTCGCCAGTAGGGAATCCGAACCACCGGAGAATAGCACTACCATCCGCACGAAGGCTCCCCCACCAATAGTTATGATGTTCGTAACAATTACGTGCGATCGGGAACGGCGACTCGACGCCTTACGACTTCGCTCCACGTACGGTCACGTTCCTGCTCGCTGGCGCTCCCGTCCCTCGATACTCCCGGCGGAGGTGGCTCCCGTCGGTGAGGCTGCTCAGGAGACTTCTAAACCATGCTCCTCCGCGATCTCGTGGAACGCTCGCACGACGTGCTCCACCTGCTCGTCCGTCAGACCGTACACGCTGGCTTTAATGGTCTCGGTCTGTCCTGGTTGGATGCCGATGATACCACGCTTTTTCAGCTCCTTATACAGGAAGTAGCCGCGCTTGGGGTGATTATTTGCCACCTCTTGGAAGCCCGGGGTCTCGAACTTCACCAGATCGTGCCGCTTCGGTCGCTCACCGAGCTGTCGTACTCCCTCTATCCGTTCCATCTCTTTCACGAACCACCGCGTCTTCTCCACCTCTTCCTCCCATCGTCTCACTCGCTCCACGACGTGCGGGAAGCTGGCCATCATAGTGACTATCGGTGCCCCCATCACGGTACATCCGAGCATCTCGACCTCCTTATGCGGCCACTCCCGACCGGAGACGTCTCCGCGCAGTGAGGATCCTCTGAGCACTACCTCTTCCCATTCCCCCCGCATCGCGAGTACGCCGCACGGTGCACACGCGGCCATGCCCTTATGGCCGCTACCGACCATGAAGTCGGGCTTCGGGCTCAAGTTTGACAGATCCATGCGTCCCATGGTATAAGCGCAGTTGAGTAGCGCAGGAACACCTTTCTTGCGGCATATCTTCACGAACCTCTCCGCATCCGCGAGGTTCCCGTACTCACTGTCGACGTGCGTAAGTAACGCCAACGCGGGTGGGTCTCCCCGTTCTTCCTCCACCTCATCGATAACCCGAGCGTACTCGTCGACTTTCACTCTGTACTCCGGGTGACCGGTGTTCGGGACCTCCCGAACCATAGCTCCTACCTTCTCCGCTGCGATGAACGTGGTATAGTGCGCGAGCGAGTCTGCGACGATTACGTCTCCCTCCCCGCACAACGCGCTCATGACAGCCTCCTTCGCGTACCTCGCACCGGCGGTGATCCGTACCAAGTCCATCCCGAGAAACTCGGCCAAGTCCTCGTGGAATTGTCGGATGGGGGGTTTCTCGATCTCGTGGAGCAACCCTTCGCAGAAGTCGCATACACTGTACCCATCTCCAAATTCCAGTAGGGCTTTCCTAGCTTCCGGTGTCAGCACACCCCCTCGTTGGATCGGGTTCACGTTAATGTACTTCCGCTCCGTCTCACGGACGAAGTCCCTGTAACGGTCCAGGTTCAAATACCGACCTACCCCCTCACAAGTCAACCACGTACTCGGCTACCCACCGCCCGTCCTCGCGCTCGACCTTCATATTGTGGTAGGTCACGGCCTTAACCTCGGTGTGGAACGGATGTCGGTCCGGATCGTAGGGCTCGCCTAGAGCCACGCCACGCACCTTCCATCCGTCTTCGTCTTTCTTCAATTCTCTCACTCTGAAGTCGGAGAACAGCATCCCGTCAACCTCGTGTCGGAAGTGTATCTCCTCGAGCCAGTCGTGGAGCAACTCCACGAGGTCTTCTCCTTCCGCCTCGATTTCAACTTCCTCTTCGGGTTTCACTTCGTCCAGGTCCGTGATCAGATCGAACAGCGCCTTGGCAGCTTCAACCAGGAGGTCTTCGGGCGTGTTGGCCCACACTCGAAACGCGGCGTCCGCCGTGTGTTCGATCTCTTCCCACGGCACCAGGGCACTCCCCCTGGCCTTCGGGAGAAAATACGAAAGAAGTTCTTCGGTCCAACCCAGCGGGGTGGACGACGTGTGCTTGGCGATCCCCGGGAGAGTTGTGGAGCTCGATGGCAACCGTGCTGTGGTGGACTTCGGAGGTGTACGACAGGAAGTCGATGTAAGTCTACTGGAGGACGTGGAGGAGGGCGATTGGGTCATTGTCCACACAGGTTTCGCGATTCAGAAGCTAGATGAGGAGGAAGCACGGGCATCCCTTGAGATCTGGGAAGAAGTCCTGAAGCACATCGAGGAGGAGCTTGAAAATGACGCGTCGGGAGTTCGTGAGAAGGCTAGTCCGTCGAATCCGTAGGGAAGCCGAGATCCTCGATCGTGACGTGGCCATCATGCACGTGTGTGGGTCCCACGAACGGACCATAGTCGAACACGGTCTTAGATCGTTACTCCCCGAGAACGTCCGTTTAGTTTGCGGTCCAGGGTGTCCCGTGTGCGTGACTACCGCGGGAGAGCTTGCCGCGGCCGTAAAAGCCGCGGAAGATGGCATGGTGGTGTGTGCTTTCGGGGACGTGTACAGGGTCCCTACCCCGGTCGGATCCCTATCCTCGTGTGATGGGGACGTCAGAGTGGTCCAGAGCGTTAGGAAGGCCGAGGAGATCGCCGAGTCCGAGGATCGTGATGTCCTCTACTTGGCGGTAGGATTCGAGACTACTGCACCAACTACCGCTGCTGTGCTCCTCGATGACCCGCCCTCCAACTTCTACGTGCTGTCGGCTCATCGGTTGATACCTCCCGTGATGGAGTGGTTGCTGGAGTCTGGCGAGTGTCGTCTCGACGCGTTCATATGTCCTGGCCACGTGTCCACGATCATCGGGACGGAGCCATACGAGTCCGTAGCCCGGGAGCTCCCGTGCGTGGTCGCCGGCTTCGAGCCCGAGGATGTCCTGATCGCGGTACTGGCATGTCTTAAAATGCTCAGAAGGAGGCGTGTAGGGGTTGCCAACGAGTATCTCAGGGTCGTAGAGGATAGTGGGAACCAGGTCGCGAAGGAACTGATAGAGAGGGCGTTCGAGCCTGAAGACAGGCCGTGGCGGGGTTTCCCAACGATTCCAGAGTCGGCGTTGAGGCTGCGTGAGGATCTCGCAGACCACGACGCGATGGAGATCGGAATACACCCGGATTACACACTGGGACACGACGAATCCTGTATATGTGATAAGATACTGCGAGGATTGGCTGAGCCCCGGAACTGCCCGCTGTTCGGCACGAAATGTACTCCGACGGATCCGGTAGGTCCGTGTATGGTGTCGGAGGAGGGCCCGTGCTTCATAGAGTACAGGTTCGGCGGAGGATGATGCATGTCCACCGACGAGTGGCTTCGAGAACTGGAGCGGTCCCTGAAGCGCGCGGAAGATACTGACATGATCCTGAACCCCGCACTCGGGATCGTCGTCGTAGTTCTAGGCCCACTAGCCTCAGCCTCGGTGTCCGTGATCGCTACTGTGAGCGTGGCGACAGCCAGTAGTGCTTCCATAGTATCCGCCGGAGGAACAGCCCTCACCGTGGGAACGGTGGTGTTCTTCGCGGCCTTCTTCGCAGTCAATGCGGCGTTATTCTATACTCTCATTCGGAGGAGAAACAAGCACTTCGAGCGGTCTTCGGAATTATTCCGTACGGTTTCTGAGATATTGCATCGTACAGGATGCATCTCCAAGTCCTGCTACTTAGCCGTATTCAAGAAAGTAAAAAATATCGAAGAGATGGATCATTTAGATGAAATCTTGTGGATATTTTTGGGTACGATCACCTTTGGAGTAGCATATCTGTACGTTGCATACAGGCTTATGCGAGATTTCTATCTGCATGAAGCGAAGGAAAGTGCTATCGCATCATTGCTAGCTGATGAGCTGAATATATGCATATCTTTCTCCAGAAAAATACCTTACAGGAACTTTGGAATTTACATACTCATGGTTGTTATCTTCCCGATTCTGTATCCTTACTTGGTCTATATATTAATAAGAGACCCTAATAATCACTTCCTGGAGCACCGTAGGTTTGAGCGTACTCTAATAGAAAGGTTGTTTAGTTAAAGTTCATCCACCCATCGTTCGTAAACTCGCTCGCACTCCCTCAAAACGTCTTCCGGCGTGATTTTTCCCTCTGTTTTCAACGCAGCTGCTACCTGAGCTCCACCGGCACCGACACCCTCCTTCACATACCCATCCTCGTACAACCTGAACCCACGGAACTTGGACTCCGAGAACCCGGGATCCGCTGAGAACAGCACGTAGTCGCCTACTTGCCGGAACAGACCCTCGATATCGGAATCCTCGTCTTCGACCACATATTTGGTAGTTCCGACGAAGACCCGTTCCGGGTCCGTCCTATCTTCCTCCGCCAGGTACGCTAATATGGGGGCCATCTGCGTACCACCTGCCAAAAGCACCGGTGTTCTGGCTCCGTGAATAATGCCTATCACCGCAGGCATCATAGGGTCGCCGAACCTCCTGATCGCCTCATGGGCGTCCAAGTCACCCGGTTCCACTCTTTGCGCCTCCAAGCCCTCTTTCACCACTCGCTCCTTGATATCGTGCGGGGAGTCGTGGGAGCTACTCGCGAATTTTTCACTAGTATTGTAGCCCAATGCCGTCATCACAGCCATCGCCGTAGTAGTCCCGCCCGGCACGCTCTCCCCCACGGTCAGGAAATCCACATCGCGAGTGAGCTCCTTACCGAGCGTTCTACCTAACTCTAGTAGCCTGTCGTAGGTTTCCTCCGATAGTGCCGGTCCTTCGCGGAAGTCCCTCGCGACCTCACCTCCGAGGTCGATGTAAGGGCAAGCGGGTTTCACGGCTGCTCCGGCGTCCACCGTCAGGAATGGAATGGATGCCAAGTTCACGACGGCTTTCGTTATCACGGCGGGTGAGGGAGCACCCACTGGATTCTGTGGAACCTCTTCAGCGTTGATGATCCTGTCGTGGTAAATCAACTCGACATCACCTGCGGGTGTGTGAAAGGTTGACTCTGGCGTTTTACCCGCGGCTGAGATACCGGGAACGCGGCTGATCTCGGTACTGCCGATCACACACACCATCACCGTGCTTCCACCGGAACACCTCCTAACAACCTTCTCCGCGGCTCCGAGATTTCCCAGCACTCGGATACCCGGTAAGACTTCTCTCAACGCTCCCACACCCGCGGAAGCTTGGTTAGAGTTCGGCATTTTCGCTTCCCGACGACCACCATTTCTTCGACGCGGATCCCGAACTCGTCCGAGTAGAGCCCTGGCTCTACGGTGATCACGGCACCTTCCGGCAATCGACCTCTGAGACTACCCTCGTGGACTGTGACTCCTACATGGTGGCCGATACTGTGTGGGAACTTGAATCCGGGCGCTTCGTCTTCCATCCACTCCCTCAGCTCTTTCTCGAGCTCCTTCGGGTCCACACCCGCTTGAAGTTCTCGGAGTGCCTCCTCGAGGGCGTTCACGACGACTTCGAGGATATCTCCTGCCCTGCCCTCGGACACTACGGTCCTAGTGATGTCCGTGCAGTATACCATCTTGATCCCGTAATCCACCAACGCACATTTCGTCCAGGTCTTCTCCTCGGGACTCGGTCGGTGATGAGGCACACCGGCACCCTCGTCATATGCTACTATAGGGTCGAATGCCGTTTGAAAGCCGCGAATCATGGTCTTCTTTATGATGTCGGATGCTACCTCGGCCTCCGAGCCTTCGGGTGGGAGGACTTCTGTAAGTATCCGCTCGGTAGCTTCCACTAGCTCCTCAATGAACATCAGCTCACTCTTCGATTTGGAGAGACGTACTCTCGTAACGTCCTTGTTAACGTTCTTCACCCTATAACAAGGCACCCTGCGGGCCGCCGACTCGTCATCGACGGCCCGGGCGGGAGTTAGGCGATCGGCCTCATCGTGTGTTACGACTTCGACAGCCTCTGGAATCGGCCATTCTCGAACGGCCCTCGAATCCATACGGTGAACAACCAGTGTGTACTCTTCGGACTCGAAGTCGGCATGGAACGCTAGACCGGGAAAGTGGGTTATCCACTCGACATTTTGACGCCTGACAAGAGTGCATGGTTCGCCTTCTGCGATTTCTTCTAGCTTCTCCACCTTCTCTAGAAAGAAATCGTCAGACTTCAGGATCTCCTGGAGTTGTTTCGTTTTCCTCTTCCCCCTCGCCATCAACCACCTTTCGGGCGAGCTTGTAGATCTTTAGTACTCTGACCGCATCCTCCCTAGATGGTGCTGCAACTCGGATAGGACCTACCACTATCGGAATTTCGAGCTCTTCTCCGAGCTCCTCTAGGATCTCTGGCTCTACGTCCTCCGTGCTCAGCCCCGCCTCTTCGCACACGGACTCGAGGTCCATGATCTTCAGACGATCTTCGGATTTCAACTTCTCTTCAAGCTCTTCGAGGCGGTCTCTGAGCCGCTCGACTTCATCCAGTAGTTTGTCCCGTTCCTCCTCAAGGAGCGCCTTTTCCTTTTCGACCTCCTTTAGTCTCTTGCGCAGCTCTTCCAACTCCAATTCTTTCTCCTCGAGTTCCTCGATGAGTTCCTCCTTCTTTGTGATTTCCTCTTGAAGTTCCCTGATCTCCTCGCGCAGCTCCTTAATGTCCCTGAGACTTTTGAGGCCGGCGCGGACTAAGGCGCTTCGGAGCTCCTTCTCCACTATTTCCAGGTCCACGTGTTCCACGTCGTGTCCGATGGGCATCTTCACGCGTTCCACTCGACCTACGACGCCTCGCAGCTCTTCCTGAAACTTCTTGGCCAGTTTACGACCTGGCTTATCCGCATCTGTGGCAATGAGCACTAAGTCCGCACCTTCGGCGGTCCGTCGCGCGATATGGGCGTGGGTGGTAGGGATGATGGATGTCACTGTGATGTTGTACTCTCCTCCGAGCGCCATCCGCTGGATTACTTTAGATATCGTTTCGGCGTCGGCGGCTCCTTCCACGATTATCCTGACGTCGACAGGTGACTTCCGTCGTCCGTCTCGTGCCATTACCTGGGCTCCCTTAGCGGCGTCGCTTGCGGTTCACCTTCTTGTTCTGCCAGCTGTACCGGCGGATGCGCCGTGAGCGACCGAACCCACAGGCTGCGCAATACCCCTTCCGCACATGGTACGCACGGCGGCCGCATCTCCTACACCTGACGTGCGTCTTCGTCTTGTTACGTTTACCGAAGGAGGGGGTTCCCTTCGCCAAACCTCATTCCCCCTGGCAGCTCACCCGACTTCAGCGGGTGATATCAAGGTGACGCTGTCTCCTCGGACCAATACACGTCCGAGCCTAACTTCGGAATCTTCATCTATCTCAACGCAGTCATCCAGCACCAAGTTTAGGTGTCCGTCGAAAGACACTAACTTACCTCGCAACGTCTTGCCCGTCTTCAACTCCACTATCACAATGTCGTCCAAGAAGTCCCTAAGACAGTCGTGCGGTCTCAAACTGTCCGACCCCCGTGCGGCTGGGGGAGCTGGCGGATGAAGGTTTCCCGTCGGCATCCGATCTCGGAGAAGGACCTTCAGGAAGTTTTGGAGGAGTTACGCGTATCGTCTGGGGTGAGTCTCCGCGAAGTACTCACTGGTCTCGTGGAGGTCGCGTATGTCAAGGACGATGACATTGAGCGCTTGCTGATTAAGGACGACAGGGTAATGGCCTTCGAGCGGCACGAGGGTTGGCTTCCCACGATCCATGCCCTCCTCCAACTCGATGAGGAAAATTACGACCATGTGGTGATAGTGGATATGGGTGCCGTCAGGCCGGTGGCCTCCGGGGCAGATATCATGGTGCCTGGTATCGTGGAAGTGCGGGGTGAGTTCGAGGAGGGTGATGGTGTTGTCGTCATCGACGAGCGCAACCGGCGGCCTCTCGCCGTGGGAATAGCCTTGATGGGTGCGAGGGAAATCGAAGGGTCTGAGAGGGGTCGAGCAGTCCGCAACGTTCACCACGTCGGGGACAGGTTATGGGAAGCCCGCTTCTAACGCCGTCCGAATAGGCCCTTAATGACCTTGGACAACACTCCCTCCTTGTCTGGAACGGGCACCTCGTACTCGATACCCACTAGCTCCGCGGCCAGTTTCTTGAAAGCCTGTGCGGCCGCGGACTTGGGACTGCGGACCACCACCGGCTCTCCAAATGCGGCGGCCCTTCGAACTTCCGGATCTTCGGGTACTTCGACCATTACGGGAGTTTCTAGAATTTTTTCGACTTCTTCCTTCGTCAGTTCGGTCTTATCTTTCGTGACACGGTTGACGACGGCTCCCGTAATCTGGGTATCTACCCGCTCGGCTACCGCTTTGACCTTAAGAGCGTCTGTGATCGACGCTATCTCGGGGTTAACCACTAAGAGGCTCTCCGTCGACGCGGAGAGTGCCGTGATGGCGTCCCTACCTAACCCTGCCGGCGCGTCGATCAGCAGGAAGTCCGTTTCGTCTATTATGTACTCGACTACGTCCCTCAGCCTGTCGGGATTGGCCTTTCGAATGCCCTCCAATGATATACCCGCAGGGATCACCTTAACACCGTGAGGTCCCTCGTAAATGGCCTCCTCGATGTCGGCTTCTCCTGCCAGTACATCATGCAGTGTTACTGGGGCGTCTTCCATTCGGAGGATCAGTCCCAAGTTGGCCATAGCGATATCCGCATCCAGGATGTAAGTTTCAGCACCGAGCTCAGCTAATGCGGTGCCTAAGTTGGCGGTTACGGTGGTTTTGCCCGTACCTCCCTTACCTGATGCCATACATACCACACGGCATGCTTCTGATTCAGGAAGTTCCGTCTCAGCCAAGTCAGGTTAACCCCTCGCCCTTTTCGGCTGGAGGGCTCGGAGATCCGGCTACGGCGCGCTCGACCTTTTCGATAAGAGTTTTAACGGTTTCCTCGCACGCGTCGTCCGCGTCCTCTACATCTGACTCCACCACGAAAGCTATGAGGAAATCGTTATGAGGCTTTACAGCTAGGGTCTTGTTCTCACCGGTGGTCATCTTGATCCATTCGATCGAGTCCTCCACGTAATCTTTGATGAACCTGTACATCTGCGAGACCAATGCTCCAACTTCTTCACATCGATCTACATTCGACAGGATCACCAAACCATGCTCGTCGATAACCACGAACGGTATCTCAGACTTCACTTGCTGTCCCGAGACTGCGGCATCTATAACTTTTCCAAGATCATTTTTAAGCATGAAGATATCAGCATCGGACAAAGTCATTTTAGATTCACACACTACTACGTACTCGTCTAGACACAGCGCCAGGTAGTTAGTCGAGTCTTCTGAGGTTACCAAAATAGTATCAACTTCACCTAGTGATTCACGTATCGTGTAAATTGCGTTTACTAGCCCACTCTCCATTCGGCCGTCTCCTACTATCCCAATCGGCTTCCCAGAATCGTCTAATACAACCAGCTTCTCTAAACCAAAGTACTCGGTAACCCGGTTCAGGGCCGACGTCAGATCTTTGCGGGCCTCCTCGACGAGCTTCTCCACATCGAGCTGCTCTCCGATGACGTCGAACGCTCGTCGGATCACTTCATCTCTGACTTTCGTGGTCCCATCCTCCTTCGAACTTTCAGCTCTTCCTCTGGCCCCCTCTTCCAGCTCCCTTCCCTTACCATCCCGTCCGCTTAAAATATCTTTAAGAATTCTTAGGATGTCTCTGATCACGGTCGAGGCTCCCTAGCGATGATTCGGGAAACCATTAAAGCTGTTTAGCGATCTCCTCAGCGGCCTCCTGAGCGCGGAGGCGGATAAGTCCTAAGTTGGCGTCGGGCTCGACGACGAGGACTAGCGTCGCGTCCTCCCCTACGTCTACGATCATCACCTTCCCGTGTGTGGCCTCGATGAGCATCTGTTCGAGATCTCCTAGATCCATCTCGTCGACGACTCGCTCGCCAGAACCGTATACGGTCGTCGCAATCGCACCCACAATCTCGGAGTCGATATCCGGAGGCACGGCGTCCGCGATGATCAATCCGTCGCTCGAGACAACCAACGATCCATGCACTCCCTCAACCCGGTTCAGATCTGCCAATACTTTCTCGATCAAGTGACGTCGGCCCCCAAAGACGGGTTCTCCGGCACGGCGGGTGAGTCGGAATTTAAATACGTTTGCGCATGGACTTCGCCGGGGGATGGCACGTGGGTGCGGCATTCGTGACAGCCGCGGCCCTCACGACAGTGTTACTCGCACTCTTGACTTACTCTATCGGCGTCGTCGGGCGGTGGATCAAGGCGCCAATAGCAACCACCCTCGGAGCTGCGATCATCGGGGCCGGTGTAGGACTTTTCCTGCTCGCCCCCATGCTCTCGGACATCCCAAAGGTCGTGGCTGGACTGGAGAAGAATGGGTACCTGACGGTCGAGTTGAGTACGGCGCCTCCGGATTTACCCAAAGCTTTGGAGGTAGTTAAGAAGTACCACGGGAAACCCATCGGACGATACTTAGAGCTGGAAGTCGCCCTGAGCGAGCCCGTACCATCAGACCGTCGGAAGTGGTTCGAGTCTAAAGTGCCCAAAATTCTCCCAGGCGTCAAAGACGTCAGGTTCTCATCGTCCACCAAGATGATCATCCGTATAGATCTCAAGTCCGTTCCACCTTCGAAAATCTCTCAACTGGCCGACGAGCTTTCTGGGTGGATTACGTACACCAGCGGATTCGTAGTGGTTGGCGTCACAGCCACGATCGACGTCGAGATTCCGCCTTCGGAGTATACGGATCTAAAGAGGGAGATCCGCGAAATTGCCGACCTTAGGGTGATTTACGATCCAACCAAAGCAGCTCAGCAGAGGATCGCGCGAATGCTCCCATCACCACGTACGACTATAATCGCCAGCATATTAGTCTTCACTGGGATCGCAGCGATGGGCTGGTACGGTATTAGCCGTATCATCGACCTTCTAATCTCGCCGCTGAGGAGATCTACGGAGGGAAGATGGCTTGTCCGGCGTGAAAAGGGTAGAGTTCGACGCGAGACTTTTGAACTCTCTCCTCGAGGCAAGCGATAAAAACCACCCTGATGAGTTTTTCGCAATGCTAGGAGGTTCTATGAGCGCGGAAACTATCACGATAGATTCACTGATCGTAGTTCCTTTCGAAGCTTCCGATTCCGGAGCGATTTTCGATCTCCTCTCCGTTCATACCCGAGACGTAATCGGAACGTTTCACTCCCACTCTTATGGTGATCCGGTACCCTCGGAGGATGATTTGATGTTGTTCAAGAGGTTGGGTGCCGTCCACGCGATCGCAGCGTACCCGTACACTCCGGACCGTTTGGAGTTCTACGACAAGTCCGGCAGAAACATAACACCGGTCGTAGAGGTGAGATACACGGCCGATGAAGAAGCGAACAACCGCTGACCTCACTATGACGATCCTGCGACCACTCCGAGGCCGGGATGAAGAGATCGAGGTAGGCCGACGAACAAGGATGACGACCCCTGGGGTACTTGACCGTGTCGTCATCCGGATTGAAAGTCGGGAACGTTAGGATAATTCCGCTAGGGTTCGAGAGCCTCGGCGTGAGGTCGATGGCCACACTGATCGAGACGCCGGACGTGACCGTACTGGTGGATCCTGGGGTGTCAATTCCTCCGAAACGCTACAATTTACCTCCATCAGAGGAGGAGTGGGAAGCACTTGAGGAAGTGCGAGGGCGTATCCAGTGTGTTGCCGACAGAGCGGACGTGGTCACGATATCGCACTACCATTACGATCACTACACACCGTTCACCGACCGGGAGTACGAAGCTTGCGACCCTGGAACGGCTGAGGAGCTTTACCGAGATAAGCTGATTCTGATGAAGCATCCTACAGAGGACATCAACCGGAGCCAGGCGGGTAGAGCTCAGGCACTGATTGAGGGGTTGGATGAGCTAGGCGTCGATTACGAGTTCGCCGACGGTAAGAGGTTTGAGTTCGGCGAGACGGTTCTTGAGTTCTCGCCGCCACTCCCGCACGGGCCTGAAGGAACGAAATTAGGGTACGTTCTCGGGTTGAGGATAACGCACCGTGACCGCGTGATCGTTCACGCCTCAGACGTCCAGGGTCCCGTGTACGAGCCTGCGTTGGAGTGGATCCTAAAACGCGATCCGAATTTGGTGCTGATCAGCGGCCCACCGACGTATTTACTCGGTTTCCGATTCTCCTCGGACGATCTGAAGAAGGCAGTAGAGAACCTGCGGAAGTTGGCCTCGAGATCCGGTCAGATAATCCTCGATCATCATCTGCTCCGCGACAAGAACTACCGTGATCGGTTGTCCGAGGTCTACGAGGAATCGGACAACGTGTCTTCCGCCGCTGAAGTACTAGGTAAGGAGGAGCGACTGCTCGAAGCTTACCGCGACGAGCTCGGCGGGGAGGAATGACTTGGTGCTCGAGCGGATCGGGCGATTCGTGTGGAAGTTCACCGCAGCCGTCGGCTACGTGACCGTGAACTTGCCTTGGATAATAGTGAAGCTGCTCAAAGAGGGTCCGAAACGCTCCGCCAAATTCACCTCGCAACTCATCAGGACGGCCGAAGAGTCCGCATTCAAGTTCCAGACGGTCATGGAGATGGTGAGAGAGGGTCAGGTACTGCTACCGGAGCTGCCCCAAGTACCCTTCAAAGACGTAGAGATACGCGGTAAGCGGGTCGCAGCGGCCCCTAGAATGCCGTGGGACGTTCCCGCCTTAGTGCTACAGTTTTCCCTCCTCGCGACCGTAGTCTTCGTAATCCTGGAGGAGATAGTGGCACCGCCCGTGATGTTGTGGGAAGCTTTGGCCGTAATATCAGTGTTCGTCACGACCTTCAGTCTTGGATGGCTCCGCCGCGTCTCACCTTCAGAGGACCTCCACTGGCGACCGTACTGGCATTCCACACTTATTATCCTAGGGTTCGTCGTACTGTCCGCGATACTGACGAACGTACCTCCGGTAGTAGAGCTCGTCCTGCCGCTTGAGGGGGTCTTACCGGGGTTCATAGTGTTCGGGTTACCGGCCCTGGGAGTGGCGGCAGCTACGGTTTGGGTGAGGAGGAAGTTTAGCCGGACTTGGACCTTCGGGGTCGTGCTCAGAGAGGTCCAGGAGGAAGGTAGCGTTGAGGTAGTGATAGGTCACGACATCGCCGCGAACACGCTTCCTGGAGAGTATATAGTCGAAGGGAGTGGCTCCGAGGGCACCCCGGTACTCGTAGAGGTAGAGCGCAGCGGCTTCTCACTCACAGGGGCGAGGCCAGTGCGCGTCCTGAAGGAGGGATGGTGGTGACCCTCGGCCAGCCATCCTCTCCCCATAATAGTGTTCGGCTAACAGCTCACTCGTCATCGGGGGATCCACGTTGACACGGGTTGAAAGGCTCGAAGAACTCCTCAGTCGCGCTGTCTCCCAGCGGTCAGAACGTATAACGGTTGTCACGGACGTCGACGAGCTTCGGCTGGACGAAGAGGTCGTCCGAAGGATCGTTCACCGAGCCGTAGAGCTGGACCACGCACTAGTCGAGTCCGCTCCGGAACACGTGCTACGCGGTGAAAGGGCTCGGGAGGTAGCCAAAGCGTTGGATGAAATTTTACGATCAGTTTTAGAGCTCGTCGGCATCGAGGAGGAGACAGAGCGCGACCTAGATGACCTGTTCAAGGATTCCGTGCTAGTAGTGGTAAGGGGGCGAGAGCGTAAAGCCCTGAGAGAGCTCGTAGACGCTCCGATCGTGCAGACCGGAGGGCCGTTGGTGCCGGAAGACTATCGGAAGGTAAACCCCAACCTGCCTGAAAAACTACCCGAGGGGCTAGTGAAATCCGTCGAGCGGGCCCGAAGGGAGCTCGAGGAATACGTCCGGAAATCTAGGGCCAAACGCCTCGTTCTAGTGCGCGAAGAGGATGACCGCGTCGGCGAAGTCCTCGAGGAGGAGTTGCCCGAAGTGGCCGAGGAACTTGGGATCGATCACGAGGTGATCGTCGTCCCGGACTTCACAGAATTATCGCCGTCCGACCTGCTGTCGGGGAGGACGAAATGAGCATGAGCGATATTGAGACGATCGAGACGCCCTCGGGCGAGCGGCCACTGCTACCGCCGAAAGCTCGCTTGACGTTCTCGCGTACGATGCCCGCCACGCTGCCCGAAACCGTCGAATACACCGTAAAACTGTACACCACGGAGCTAGAACACGTAAGTTCGAACGAATCCCTTCGGATAGAGGAGAAAAAAGATGGTACGAACGTGCGGGTAGTGCTCGGCCGCGTGCTCGAAAGTGAACTCGGCGAACCCGTGATAGCCCATACCAGAAGTTGGGTCCGAGTTGAGGAAGTCGAGGAGTACGTCCAATCGGTGCTCGATCCGTCGGAGCATTCCCTCACGATCGTCGAGGGCGAACTACTGCCGCTGTCCCTATTCGGAATCTCGGTGTTTGAACTGTGGAACGAGACGCTCGACTACATAGATTACCACGTCCGGCTCATGTCTAAGTACACCTTGAATCCCCGCCGCAAGCGGGTTCCGAGAGCTTGGCTCGGAAAACTCTTCGACAGGCTGTCTAAGGTCCGCCGTCACGTGAGAACGCTCTACACTATCCAACGCAGGCTGTCCGATGTCAAACTGACCGACGACGATGAATTCCAGAGGTTACACGGAGAGATTGAACGACTCACGGCTATCGCTCATGACAAGGACTACGTGCCGGCGGACGCCGTCGAAATACTTCGAGATATTCTAAGCGTTCTGGACGATCTTGCCGCATACGAGCCTGAGGACTCGGAGCCCGTATACTACGTATACGAACTGGATATGTATGACGGTGAAATCACTATTCAAAAACCTAAAACGCGGCAATATGAGTTGCTGTCTGATATAATCGATGGTGATCGAATAAAGCCCGTTCCTAGCACTTTATGTGATCTCGGAGAGGCAGAGCAAGTGGCACGTAAACTTATGAATCGGGTTGAAGAAGAGGAGCTTGAGGGGATCGTAATCAAGCCAGAGAAGGAAGTCCCCGGCGTACCTCATGCCCGAAAAGTACGTGCGGAATGGTACCTTCGCGGAATGAAATTAGATTCCAGACTATCCTTGAAAGGGTTCGCAAAAGCTGCTGAAAAATACGCACGTAACGAGGTACGGCGCGCCCTGGCTGCTATTGAAACTTCGTACTTGTACAGGGCATTGAAAGCGTTGGCAAATGGTGATTTGCAGCGAGCCTCTCGAATAGTCAGGGAAGCCGAAGAAGTGACGGATAGGATATCTGAGTGGGATGATCCTACCGTGTGAAGGCCCACGTTGCTTCACTCAGATTCCGCGACTACTCATACCTAAACTGGCGTTCCCTTCGGTCCATGCGCTATGATCATTCGATACGACGCGCCTAAGTTCTTCATAAAATATTTGAACAGTGTTACTGAAACGTCCACTGATAGATCGGAACATCCGGCCTAATTCCTCCTTCCAGCACTTCACTCTTCCCTATTCCTACTCCTACTTCACGTACTCTTCAATCTCGGGATTTTCCTCGACATAGTCGTGTGTAAAACGGAGCATCGGAAAACTGGACTTGAAGATTTGGTTATAGATACAAGTGTGACCCTTCCTGCGACGCGAAAATCAAAAAGTCGTCCTCGGGATCCGCGGGCGCAAGCGTATTTAGATGGCGCGATCGTACGGCGCTGGGGGTGGCGGGTTTGGGTAAGAAGATGGAGAAGAAGAGGGCTGAGTTACCACCGGCACGTGCAGGTATCCTAAGCTTCTGGGACGAGGAAGCGCCCGGGATCAAAATAGACCCCGATCACATACTCTATGCGTGCTTTGCGGTGGCCGTGCTGCTGATAATCGCCCACACGATGGCGGCGGTGTAAGGGCGTCTTGGCGGTTCACAGCTACGTGCCGAAGGATCCGCTCAAAGAGCGGGATCTGCCCGAAATCGTGCTCGTAGGTCGCTCGAACGTTGGTAAGTCCAGCTTAATCAGGGCGATAACCAGAGGAGCCGTCGACGCCCGAGTAGGTAAGCGTCCCGGTGTTACCCGTAAACCCGTATTCCACGAGCTAGACGGCGAGCTCGTTCTAGTCGACATGCCAGGATTCGGGTTCATGAGTGGGATTCCCAGAGGGTATCAAGAGCGCGTTAAGGATCTCATCGTTCGATACCTGGAAGAGAAGGACAATATCTTGTTCGCGATCCACGTGGTGGACGCCAAGGCTCTTCCGGAGATAGCGGAACGCTGGGAGCGTAGGGGCGAAATACCCATCGACCGTGAGATGCTACAGTTCCTGAACGAGGTAGGATTGGACCCTGTGGTCGCGGCGAACAAGATAGATAAGATCAAACCGATTGAGTTCGAGGAACACATGGACGCCGTCGCCGAAGCGTTAGGCCTCTTTCCCCCATGGCGCCAGTGGCTCGACACCTTGTTTCCGATCTCGGCCAAGACGGGAGAAGGTCTCGTCGAGTTCTTGGAAGCTTTGCAGGAGAAGGTAAGGAGAGCCGGGTATCCAGAGTTCGCCCGGTTTTTCCGCACGAAGTAGAGTTAGATGGTCGGTTCGAGGCGTGACGGTTTAATTTGACCACCCTTCAGCGACACGATCTTGGGTGGACGACCGGAAATCCCGACGAAGTCCTCTCGAATAACGACGGCGGCCTCGATCAAGTCCCCGGTGAAGTCGTCGGCGAACTCGAGGGCGCGCTGTACCGCGGCCTCCGGATCGTCACCGGAGGTAAGGTTACAGATAGCCGTAGCGGCGGCATCTGCGAGCGAAGCTCGCTCCGCGAACACCGTGACGGCGTCCGCCTCCCCGACGCTGTAAGAGTGACCGAACTTGCCGGAGCTAGTGCAGATCCCTAGTACTCCCTCAATCTCGAACCCGATTTTGCCGGAGAGAGGATGGTTGTCCGAGACGTACAGGCCGACGACTACGGATCTCCTGGCCCTGACCTGCACATCGCCTCCGTTGTCCACGATCACCGTCGGCTCCGCGGCTCGGGCTGCTAACTCGGCGATAGCTCCCGCCACTGCCGCCATAGGACCCACTTCGAACAGTTCCGCAGCTTTTGACATCAGCTTCGCGACCTCTGGAGCATCCTCAAGCGTTCTCACCGGTACTTTAGCCGTCACGAAAGCAGGGTCTCTGGCGACGTACCTGTCGAGCTCGGAGCGGTGTAATTTCACGGCCTTTGCCGCCGATGATGCTGACTCCTTCGAGTCCGCCCGTATGGTTACGTCGGTCTCTTCAACCACCACTCGCGTGGAGTGCAAAGACCTCTCACCTCCGAGAACCGACCGTTCGAGAGTTATCCACATGCTGGCCGAGTCATACTAGGTTTGAGGTCGATGATAACTACCATTACCGCGATTCTAGTGTAGAGGTGCTCGTGGTCGTGAATGAGTCATTTTTCACGGTGTACTAGTCCGAAATTATGTCATTCGAAGGATGGTGTGGCGGCGTCGAGAACCGCCGAAATTTCAAAGCACTTCGATCCCGGGAGAGAAGCGGACAGGAGGAATGGCTTCTGGCTCCCGAGCGGACCGGAGAGTACCGCGCAACCTTATTCTTTCTCGAGTCTCGGAGCGTGAAGGGGCGCTCGTGAAGTTCGTCGTGATCACGGGCGGGGTAGTGTCCGGTATCGGGAAAGGTATCACTACGGCGTCTATCGGCAAGATCATGAGAGCACGAGGGCTGGAGGTCACAGCGGTCAAGATCGACCCTTACATTAACGTGGACGCGGGCACCATGAACCCGTTCCAGCATGGAGAAGTGTTCGTCACGGAGGACGGTGTTGAGACGGATTTGGACCTAGGCCATTATGAGCGATTCATGGACGTCACGCTCTCCGGAGCCCACAATATCACGACCGGCAAGATCTACCAGCGGGTAATCGAAAAAGAGCGCCGTGGAGACTACTTGGGCGAGACCGTCCAGGTGATTCCACACATAACCGACGAGATCAAGTCGTGGATCCGCGAGGTAGGTAAGGCCAGTGGCGCGGATGTCGTGCTGGTGGAGATAGGTGGTACCGTCGGCGACATTGAAGGAATGCCCTTCTACGAGGCGGTTCGGCAGCTACAGCTGGAGGAAGGTCGAGAGAACGTGATGTTCGTCCACTTGACCTACGTTCCCTACTTGGAACACGTCCACGAGCTGAAGACGAAACCCACCCAGCATAGCGTCAAAGAGCTCCGTAGCCTAGGTATCCAGCCGGACGCTATCGTCTGTCGGTGTGAGCGTCCCCTAGACGATGGTGTCAAGCGGAAGATCGCCCTGCACACGAACGTCCCGAGGGAGGCTGTAATCGACGCCCACGATGTCGACTTGGTGTACAAGGTGCCGTTGTTGCTCGAGCGCCAGGGCTTCGGCGATTACATCTGCAAGCGTTTGGGTCTCGACGCGGACGAACCTGATTACTCCGACTGGTTGGATTTCGTCACCAAGGTCGAGGAAGCCGACGACGAGACCAGGATCGCAGTCGTGGGTAAGTATGTGGACTTACCGGACGCTTACATCAGCATTCGGGAGGCCTTAGTTCACGCTGGAGCTCATGTCGGGGTCGGCGTTGACGTAGCGTGGGTGGACTCTGAGGCGCTCGAAGCCGGTGACTCCGAGGCGTGGGAAGAAGTGAAAGACGCCGATGGTGTATTAGTTCCAGGTGGCTTCGGCAGGAGAGGTGTCGAAGGTAAGATCGAGGCGATTCGATACGCACGGGAGAACGACGTCCCGTTCTTGGGTATCTGCTTGGGTTTCCAGCTCGCCGTGGTAGAATACGCTCGCAGCGTTCTCGGGCTCGAGGATGCCCATAGCACAGAATTCAATCCTGACACCGATCATCCCGTCGTGGACCTGCTTCCGGAACAGCGCGGGGTGAAGCGGAAAGGTGGTACGATGCGGCTAGGTGCTGAGCCCGTGGTGCTCGAGGAAGGGTCGCTCCTCAGACGCCTATACGACGACCGTGAGATCATCTTGGAACGGCATCGACACCGTTACGAAGTGAACCCATCGTACGTTCGCGAACTAGAGGACTACGGACTGAAGTTCTCGGGACGTTCACCCGACGGGCGCATGGAGACCCTCGAACTGCCGGATCACCCTTACTTCGTTGGCACGCAGTTCCATCCGGAGTTCAAGTCCCGTCCCGGTGACCCGTCGCCACCGTTCGTAGGTCTCATCAAGGCTGCAGCTGGTCAAGGGCCCGATTGAACGCCTTTCGTGGATCACCGTCGGAGAAATGTAGCGCCGCCGCGTTGGGATGTCCACCGGCCTTGGACCCCTCCAACCATCTCGCCATCTTCACCATCAACTCGTTCACCGGGAAGCCCTGGGACCTACCACTTGCCTTGTAAAGACCGCACGGCTTTCTGGCGAGATTAACCACCACGGAGCATTTGAGGTTCAATCGATCTAGGAGGTCACGGGCGACCAATCCTTCGACGTCCACTTCGGTGTGGATCTCCGCGTAACCGATCCCTTCCACGATGTGCGTCGTGCGCTCCGCTTCACCCGACCACATAGCCCGGTGCTTCCTCACCCGCTTTCGGTACCGCTGTAAGTGAGACTCCGTCACGTCGTACGGAGAATCCGCCGACATCAGCACCTTCAACGCTTTTCTGGCTCCTACATCGTATTTTACCCGACGCGCTGCGTTCACGGTGGCCGCCGCGTCCTGCAATGGGGTGAGGTTCCGGCCCCTACTCGGAATTAAGTACCCAGGATCAGTCATCGAGGCCAGCGTGTCATACACGGCCCCTCCCTCCATACCGTCTCCGGCCGCTCCTATCAGAGGAACCCACGGCCGATTCAGTCCTCCCGTGCGGTGTGCGAGCATGCCGACAAGAGCTGACGCCGACGTGTGAGTCGGGAGGGCAGGGATCTCGTATGGGTTGACCGTCATCGGGTAATGGCTGTCCGTAGGGTGGTGATCGATGACCACAACCCTGTCTCTAGCCTCTGGGAAGGGGGGAGGTGTAAGATCAACGGCGACGACGACGTCGTACTCTTCCAACATGTCGCGGAACTCGGCCTTAGGTACCCCGTAGAATCCTCCTGAGGGGAACCACACGTCGTCCTCCGTTACCCCGAAAGCTTCACAGAGCGTGGCTGCGCCCGACACGCCGTCCGCGTCGATATCGGCCATGACACCGATGGAATCCGCCGATGACAGCAACTTTAACACTCTACGAACTAGCGGGTACAACTTCAAGCGTCCACCTCCTCGAGGAGGTTCCGTAGGAAGGTGGCGACTCCGTCACCGTCCTCTGCGTCGAGTACCACGTCCGCGATTCGCTTGACATTCTCAGTGGCGTTCGCTGGTGCCACACCCAACCCCGAAGCTTTCAACAGTGGAGCGTCGTTATCCCCGTCTCCTATGGCTACCACATCGTTCGGGTCGATACCGAGCCGCTCACAGATGACTAGGAGCCCCTTCCCTTTGTCCACCTGCTTAGACTTCAAATGATACGCGAAGCCCGTGTCCACTACCTCGATACGGTCGGAGTACCCGAGCCCGTCCAACACGCGTTCGATTTCCTCGACGGGTACATCACGGTAGATAGCGACCTCGGTTCGGCGGAGCCCGGGTGGTTCGGTACGCCTCACACCGAGTCGCCGGCGGAGCTCTCGGTACGCTTCTTGGATTAACTCGACGTCCTCTTCCGGTACCGTGCTGATCTCCTCGTCGTCCACGGCGACTATCCCTCCGTTCTCCGCGATCAACGGACCCTCGAAGCCGAGGAGAGTTGCCGCCGATCTGGAGTAATAAAGGGTGTTACCGGTGGCGATACCAACCAGTATCCCGCGTTTCTGTAGTTCCCGCAGGTACCGGACGCACTTTAGGTGGACGGCTCTATCGTCTCCCGTGATCGTGCCGTCGATATCCGTGATGACGAGGGATACCACGGGGGTAGCCCCCGCATGCCACGTCTCTGTTTCGTGCTAGCGGAGTCGGAGCTGGAGTTCATCCCGCCCAAGCTCAGAGGCCATCAACACGTGGTGAGGTGGGCGAAACGGCGTGGGAAAAAGCCTGGGGAATGCCTCCTCATAGCGAGCAAGCACCACGTAGCTATGCAAGATAAACGGCTCCCGGAGCGTGACCGCCGTGGTCGCCCCGACATAGTTCACGTGACGCTGCTTCACGTACTGGACTCCCCCGCATCTCGGGAGAACGCCTTAGATGTGTACGTACACACCAGGCATGACCTCGTCATATGGTTCCGTGGAGACGTCAGGCTACCGAGGGATCAGTATCGGTTCATCGGACTCATGGAACAAGTTCTCAAGGAGGGTCAGGCGCCTCCGGATTCCGATGAGCCGCTGATAGAGGTTCTGGATGTCAGTGTGTGGGACGTGCTTGAGGCCAACGAGGTCAACGTGTTACTTTCCGAACGAGGCGATCTGATCGAACCAGTCGGCTATATGGCCGGGCTCCTGGACGCCGGCGTGGAAAGGATAGGGGTCGTAGTAGGTGGTTTCCCGAAGGGGGACTTCTCGGAGGAGTTCTACGATCGCACGGACGACGTCGTCCGAATATACGACGAATCCCTGGATGCGTGGACAGTGGCGGCACGAATCGTCACGGCCTTCGAGCTGGCTGCCGGAATCTTGGGTTAGCCTTTCACTTCAATACCTTCGATGAGCTCCCGTGGGATCTCTATCTCGTCACCCTCCTCGATTTCTCCCTCCGACATCATGCGGGCCAGCCAGGTGTTGAGGGCGGTGCAGATGTGGATGGGTTCGACTCCGAACTCCATCGCCTTCTCCGCGATCGCCTCGGCGGCTTCCTCCTTGTTCTTTATCTTCACGTTGTAGGTTGCCTCCATGATGGAAAGGTGAGCCAGGGCTTCAGACTTCGACACGGAATTCTCCCCCCGCCACGATGGAACCGGTCGCTAATTAACATCGTGCGACCACGTTGACCGACAACCGCGAGGAGGGAGGTAGATGGAGGACCTGGTGTGCGTCGGCATCACCCACAAGGAGGCGGAAGTAGAGGAGCTGGAAAAGGCCAGGTTCGAGTCCGATGAAGCTGTGAAGGACATCGTCGAGTCCTTCGGACTCTCCGGCTGTGTCCTCCTCCAGACATGTAACCGCGTCGAGGTGTACACTTCTGGGGCGGGGGATCGTGCCGAAGATCTTCGGGATCTCGTACACGACGATGCCTGGATTAAGCGAGGTTCGGAAGCCGTGAGGCACCTATTCCGTGTAGCCTGCGGGCTGGAGTCGATGATGGTGGGGGAGCAGGAAATCCTACGTCAAGTGAAAGAGGCGTACGACCGTGCCGCACGGTTGGGTACGTTGGATGAAGTCCTCAAGATAGTCTTCCGAAGGGCGATCAACCTGGGCAAACGAGCCCGGGAGGAGACTCGGATCAGTGAAGGTGCGGTGTCTATAGGATCTGCCGCCGTCGAGCTGGCGGAGCGGGAGCTGGGTTCCCTACACGATAAGACCGTCCTCGTGGTCGGTGCCGGTGAGATGGGAAAGACCGTGGCCAAGTCCCTAGTCGATAGGGGCGTCAGAGCCGTTCTCGTAGCGAACCGCACCTACAAGCGAGCCGTTGAGCTCGCGAGGGAGCTAGGTGGAGAGGCGGTACGGTTCGACGAGCTCGTGGATCATCTCGCCCGGTCGGATGTCGTAGTTTCAGCGACGGCCGCCCCGCATCCTGTGATCCACGTCGACGACGTTAGAGAAGCCTTGCGTAAGAGGGGCCGCCAGTCCCCGGTCCTGATAATCGATATCGCTAATCCTAGAGACGTCGAAAAGGGAGTGGAGAACCTCGAAGACGTCGAGGTACGTACCATCGACGATCTCCGAGTGATCGCGCTGGAGAATCTCGAGAGGCGGCGTAAGGAGATCCCAAAGGTGGAGAAGCTCATCGAGGAGGAACTCTCGGTCGTGGAAGAAGAGCTTGAAAGGATGAAGGAGCGACGCCTCGTGGCCGACGTCGCGAAGTCACTGCATGAGATTAAGGATCGAGAGCTCGAACGCGCACTGAGGAGGTTGAAGACTGGAGATCCGGAAAACGTCCTCCAAGATTTCGCAGAGGCTTACACCAAGCGACTGATTAACGTCCTGACGTCCGCGATTATGGAGCTACCGGACGAGTATCGTAGAGTAGCGTACAGGGCCCTAAGACGGGCGAGTGAGCTTAACGGCTAAGCTCTCCAGTTTCATCCTCGCCGCTGGATCCGGCGGTACGAGCTCTAACATATCGAACGGTAAGAATACCCGCTTATCGGGAGCATCGACGTTCTCCACGAGTACGAGTCTCAGCTGTGGGACCATGAGCAAACACTCACGAAACGTCCCTGCTCTGTGCACTACATACTCTACATAACCATCGTCTCTACCGAACCCTTTCCCGAATTTTATCTCGGCTCTTAACTCGCGGAATTGCCACGATGGAATGAATACACATCCAAGTCCAGATTTTATCGAATTAGACTCACCTTCTAGCCCTAAAAACTTCCTAATAGTGCTATCCTTAAATGATTCTTCGAAGAATTTCGGCAACTTTTCTCCCTTACGTACTTCAATAGGTAATAAGGACCCGACCAGTATTTCCTCAAATCCTTCCTCCCTACCTGACAGCTCATACGCTGTTTTGTAAAACTGTAACGCGTCTCGTACGTATTTCATTGCTTCTCTTCTTTTGACCCTTCCATAGAACTGTTTTACCATAATTACCATTATGGTGGGGATAAAATATGTACGTAATTTACCAGTCAAAGTCTTCTCACCCATGTCAAGTATATTCCTGTACTTGACGGCTATTCCATAAATAAGATTCAAGAGTTTCACAATATTCCTTTCCTTAAAATTCACCCCGAATCGACTCCGAAAGAAGCTAGAATAAGCACTTAACATTTCCTCCCGGTCGAACTCCTTCAGCCGCGCCCATCCCTCCGACCACTTTATGAACGCCTCTTTGAACACGTCCACCACGCCGAATGCCGTTTCACGGGACTCCTTCCTCCCGCGTATCAACCTAAAGCACTCCCCGTGGGGAGAGACAGATTGTATCCGACTGTCCGCATGCGCAGGTATCGTAAGTCCGAGGCGATCCGTGACCTCGTCGCCGAAACGGAAGTGAGCCCAGACGATCTAATCTACCCGATCTTTGTGCGTGAGGACGGGAAGACCCACGAAATTTCCTCAATGCCCGGTCAACGGTACCACTCCGTGGAAACCGCCGTCGAAACAGTCGGAGAACTCCTGGACTTGGGTCTACGGGCGTTCATACTTTTCGGAATTCCGAGAGAAAAGGATCCTGAAGGTCGAGTTGCCGCAGATCCTGAAGGTATAGTCCAAAGGACCGTGCGAGCGCTTAAGGAAGAGTACGGTGACGACATCGTTGTGGTTACTGACGTTTGCCTTTGCCAGTACACCACCCACGGTCATTGCGGCCTCGTTGACGAGGATACAGGTAAGGTGCTGAACGACCCTACCCTGGAGGTCCTGGCGGAGGTGGCACTTTCCCACGCCGAAGCTGGGGCCGACATCGTCGCCCCATCTGACATGATGGACGGCCGGGTAAAGGTGATCAGAGAGGCGCTTGAGAGTGAGGGTTTCGGCGATGTCATGATCATGTCTTATGCGGCCAAGTATCACAGCGCGTTCTACGGCCCGTTCCGGGATGCGGCGGACTCAGCACCGGAGTTCGGAGATAGAAGCACTTACCAGATGGATCCCAGGTGCTTCCGCCAGGCGATCCGCGAGCTGGAGTTAGACGTCGAGGAGGGAGCGGACATCTTGATGATTAAGCCGGCGATGCCCTACCTGGACGTTGTGCGCGAGGCTCGGCGGAGGTTCAACCACCCCATCGCGGCCTATCAGGTTAGCGGTGAATACGCGATGATCAAGGCGGCGGCCGAGGCGGGGTACGTGGATTACCGAGCCGCTGTGCTGGAGTCCATCACGTGCATCAAGAGAGCTGGGGCGGATTTGATACTCACGTACTTCGCCCCGGAGGTGGTGCGGTGGCTGAAATCATAGTGCGGTTCGACCACCGCGTGATCGAGAAGATCCCGAAGCGACCCCACGTAGCTTTCGAGCTCATCGGTTTAATTTTCAGTGGTTGGATCTTGTTCCCCTCTTCCCTGATCTTAATGCTGTTCGACCGTCTGCTGGGTTTTCATGTGCTCGAAGCGCTGGTGCTTTCAACAGTATCCAGCGAAATTTTGAAGGTGGTCGTCGGTAGACCCAGGCCCGAGAGAGAAGGTAGAACCCCGTGGGGGTACTCCTTCCCCAGCACCCATACCACCAGAGTGGCTTCGCTAATTCCGGTGTTCTGGAAGCTGTCCCCTAATTTGGGGATCATAGTCGTCGTAGTGGCCATCATCGTGGCGATATCCAGAGTGCTCTCTCGGGCTCATTACCCGTCGGACGTGGTGGCTGGGTTCTTCCTCGGCTACGCAATGGGGTGGTTCGTCACTTGGTGAACGAGCCGGAGCGTATTGCCGTCAGCTTAACACTAGGAGCGCTTCTGGAGGTCTCAAGTTGGCCTAAGCCCGGAAACGTCCACAGGACCAGGGATTTCGACGACACCAGGTTCGAGCACTTCTTGGCCAGTGCCGTCGCTGCGCAGCCGGTACTCCGAAAAGTTGCGGAGATGGCAGCTAGAAGAGAGCGCGTCCCGCTCGGGCGCTACCTTTACGAGGCGGTTCGACACTCCATGTCGGCTCACACCGGTGGGAACACTAATCTAGGTATCCTGATCCTCGACGTCCTGCTCGCTTCAGCTCTCGCCCGTGCTTCCTTGGACCCCAACGACGTTCGGCGTGAGGCCTTGAAGTTGGCGAAGGAGACCGAGGAGCGAGACGCGTACTACTTGTACCGTGCTATCAAATTGGCCGGTGCCGGCGGGATGCGCAGGGTCCGAGGCTCGGGAGTCCCGGACGTTTCACGCCCGGAGGACGTGCTGGAAAAAGGGACAACGATGTACGAGGCGCTGCAGGCGGCCGCACACCGTGACGCGGTAGCCGAGGATTGGGTACGCGGACTCGAGCGCAGTCTTCGAATAGGCCTTCACGTGATAGAATTGCGCGAGAAATACGACATCAACGAGGCGGTGGTTCGGACGTTTCTAGAAGAGCTTGCCACACGGCCGGATACGCTGATTTGGAGGAAACACGGACTCAGAGTGGCTTTACGGGTTTCAGAGGCCGCACAGGAAATTCTGCGGATTGCTGGTGATAGGCCTGTGACTGAAACTCGGGCCCTTTACGAGCTCGACCGTGAGTTACACAAGGATGGTATAAACCCAGGCTCGACGGCCGATCTTTTGGCGGCGGGGCTAGGATACGCTTGCTATCTGGGGATGAGGCCCTAACGGTGTACCTTGCTAGGGTACTCTCCTGTCCCGAGCTGTTCCGTGTAAGTACTCCAGAGGAGGCACGGCGGATCGCCGAGAAGATCTTAAGCGAGGAGATCGAACCCCCTTTAGAGTTCTTCGGACTGCGCAGAGATGCCGTCAACGAGGTTCTCGCGGTGACCGACGGGCCTTCGGGTGAAAACGTAGCACCCGTGGGACTGCGCGTGCACGGGGATTCCATCGTCGTGAACCTGTACCCAGGTTCCCGTACCTACGAGAACTTCGTTCGGACCGAAAAGCTCACCGCGTGTGTAGTGCCTGATCCCATCCGATTTCTGAAGGCGCTGTCGAATGAGTTAGCTGTCGAGACAGTCGGGAACGGGGCTAAGGTCGCGGAGGGAACCAGGGCTTACCTCGAGCTGGAAGCTAAGGAGATACACGAAGGGAGACCGCTGACAGCGGAGTTGCGGGTTGTAGGATGGGGGCTCCTTCATCCCCGTCCCCGAGCTCTAGTCCGAGGCGAATCCGCCCTGCTGGAAGCACTCGTAGAGTTGACTCGAATCCACTTAGATGAGGACCACGTGGACGCCTGCAAAAGGGCCCTGGATGTCGTCAAGAGGACGATTTGGAGTGAGGAGTACCAGTGGGCCGTCGAGAGAGTAGAACGAGAGCTGCGGGGGAAAGAGGATGGGCCGGATCATCAGGATACCGGTCCACGGATTCGTCGAGCTGCAGGGGGTTGAGGAGCGCGTACTGGACTCACCCGAAGTCCAACGGTTGAGGAGAGTTCGGCAGTTAGGTCTCGCGGAGCTGGTGTATCCTGGTGCCACCCACACGAGGCTCGAACACAGCTTGGGCGTGAAGTACCTGTGTGACCGTGTGATGGAGATTCACTGGGAAGAGCTCAAGCGTAACGTGCCGGACGTCGGTAAGTTCTCGAGATCCTACATCGAGGAGGTGCTAGGGCTGGCCGGTCTGTTGCATGATGTGGGTCACCCTCCCTTTTCGCATGTTCCGGAGCCACTGCTGGAGGAAGAGCTCAAGGTCGATCATGAGGACATCGGTCGTGCCGTAGCTAAGGTCGTGCTAGAGAGGGCCGACGCCATGGACGTCGAGGTTACCTTGGAAGTGGCATTCGGACCCGGTGATGGATGGACTAGCGTACTCCACTCCGTGATAGCCGGGAACCTCGGCGTAGACCGCCTGGACTACCTCATGCGTGATTCCCTTCACGCCAGCGTGGAGTACGGCCGAATCGAACTCGACAGGCTCCTGCACACCCTGGAGTTGGGTGATCCAGTGGTCGTGCATGAGAAGGGATTGGAAGCGGCGGAGTCCGTGTTGATATCCCGATACCACATGTACAGGGCGGTGTACTTCCACAAAACATGCCGTGCCGGCGATGCGATGTTGCTCTGGGCGATGCATGTTGCCGTCGAAGACGACGACCTGGACCTCCGTATATTCGACCCGGATCGGTTGAGTCGAAGCGAAGACGCACTGTCCACGTTTCAAAGCATGGACGACTCAACTTTACTACGCGCGTTGGAGGAAAATCCCGAGAGCCGTAAATTCGTGAAATCCTTGAAGAACCGGCGCTTGTACAAGTGTGTGGCTGAGTACCAGGCGGCCGTGGAACCGAAACATGGTGAGCTCTTCAAGGTGGCCGTGGAAACCTCCGAGGAACACCTGGGAGAACCCTTCGGAGTGCTGTTGGATTCCTCGAAGGTGGTTCCGTACGATCCCTCTTCCGACGAGGTAATCGTGAGGACGCGTAACGGTGACGTCCCGTTATCCGAGGTTTCCGACATCGTGGCAACGTTGAAGGAGCGCACGCTTTCCGAGATACCGACCGTTAGAGTGTACGTGCGTCCGGAGACGAGAGACGACGAGTCTCGCGTTCGGAGGATCGTGGAACACGTGAAGTCGGCGCTACCCCCAACCTAGGGTAACGTTATGGATGTTATAACGAACGACCGCGGCCGCCGCGGGGAATTGAACCCCGCGCCCCGCTCGGGGCGCGCCGGATCTGAAGTCCGGCCCGGGGACCACCCCGGTGGCGGCGGCCTTTCGGTGCCGGGCTTCGGTAATGCCCACCTCGATACCGAGTTTAAGGATTTCGCCGGGAATGAGGCCAGGGAGACCTATGGACTCCAACACCGTGATGGAAATCGTAAAGCACTACGAAGATCATCCCATCATGGAAAGGCTGAAAATACGGCGTGATCCCTTCCGAGCCCTTATTCAAGCCATCATATCTCAACGGACCAGGGACGACGTGACGGATAGAGTAGCGGAGAGGTTCCTGCGGAAATTCAAGACTCCGAAGGACGTCGTAGAAGCGAATCTGAAGGATCTCGTTGAGACGCTCCGCGACGCCGGACTCTACCGTCAGAAGGCCAAAATGATCAAGGAGTGTTGTGAACGTATTCTTACGGATGGACTGGATCTTGAGGAGGTCGTTCGGAAGCCTACGGAGGAAGCGCGACAGGAGTTGATGCGTCTGCCAGGGGTCGGTCCGAAGACAGCCGACGTAGTGTTGCTATTCGCGGGCGGCCATGACGTTTGTCCGGTTGATACACACGTAGCTAGGATTTCAAGGAGGCTTGGTCTGACCGACTCGAAGGAGTACTTCGAAGTTCAAGAGGCTGTGCACGAGAAGGTTCCCGAGGGCGAACGCGGTAAAGCGCACCTCGCACTCATACAATTCGGACGCGAGATATGCCGTCCTAGAAAACCCAAGTGCGAGTTGTGCTTTGTCCGTCGTTTTTGCCCGTACGGAGGGGAACAGGCTTGACTGTCAAGGAAGTGTACGAGGAACTGCGTGAGGTAGTCCTGGAGAAGCTCGGTAAAGGCGAGGACCCCCTCCCTCAGATTCTCGGGCAGAGAGATGTCAAGATGCAGGTTCTCTCCGCACTCGTCGCAGGACGACACGTGCTGATCGAAGGTCCACCCGGTATCGGCAAGACGACCCTCGCTCGCGCCGTCGCGGACCTCTTACCCCCAGCTGAGGCTGTGAAGGGGTGTCCCTTCAACTGCCATCCGAAAGAGCCAGTATGTCCCTTGTGCCGGGCTCGCGATGGAGACGAGCTCGAGACCGAGACAATTCCAGGGCGTGAGCGGTTCGTACGGATTCAGGGGAGTCCTGACCTCACTCCGGAGGATCTGCTCGGAGACATCGATCCCATCGCGGCCCTCGAGTACGGACCGACCGATCCTCGGGCATTCACTCCAGGGAAGTTACTCCGGGGTAACCGTGGCGTAGTGTTTTTCGACGAGATCAACCGATGTCCTGAGAAGCTCCAAAACGCGCTGCTCCAAGTCTTAGAGGAGCAGCGTGCTACGATCGCGGGCTATGAGGTCGACTATCCAGCCAACTTCGTCATGATCGCCACCATGAACCCGCACGAATACGCGGGAGCCGAGGAACTCTCCGAGGTCCTCCTAGATCGCTTCGACACCGTGAAGATGACGTACCCCAAGTCTAAAGAGACCGAGAAACGCATCATCGTCGAGCGGGGAGAAGACTTCGGAGTGAAGGTCCCTGAGTACGTCCTCGAGTTCATAGTCGACCTGGTCCGGGCCACTCGAGATCGCGACGACATTGAGAGGCCCGCCAGCGTCCGCGCCACCATCGGTCTATACGAGCGGGCGCAAACTAACGCGGTATTGCATGGGAGATCGAAGGTCGAGCTGCAGGATGTCATCGAGGTTGCTCCCTCAGTCCTCCGCAAGCGAATCAAGCTGAGTCCGAGGGTCCAACACGTTAAATCGGAGGAGGACGTCATCAAGGAGATCATCCAGGAGGTGCTCGAGGGATACGGGAAGACCGAAGTGCCGGACACGGACGGGATCCCGGGAAAGTCGAAACCCGATGAGGGGGCGTCGACTGGTGCCCCTGAGGGACGTCGAAGAAGCCGTCGACAGAAGCCGAGGCTCACTCGGGAGCGTCCGGACGAGACGAAGTTTGGAGGTGAAAAGCGAAGTCGGCTGGATTCCCGTACTGTTTCGAGAAGTGAGAGTCCAACGACATCAGCCGCAGACTCAGCTGCGGATGGTGAGGCTTTGGGCGATGAGTACCACAGGAGGCTTCGATTCCGAGCCCTCACGAAGGATGACCAGCGCAGGTACGTCGAAGGGGAACCGGAGTACGTCTTCGCGGCCCGTGTCCTCCGCCAACTGCTCAATCGAGGCGTAGAATACATCCGACCCGATCAGCTGGCGGAGTCCCTGGTCACTAATGCGGCATATGTCAAGGGGAAATACGGTCGGAGGTTCATCGAGGAGATTACGGGGTGGTCCTACGATGAGATCGCCTCACAGCAGCACGATTACTCGCTCATAGACGAGCTTGAAGAGGAAATCCGGAAGAGATTGGAGGTCCTACAAGAACTAGGGTTCGTGCGCTCGTCTTACCAGGGAGGTGTGAGCCTGACACTGAAAGGTAGGGAACTCGCGGCGTTCTCCGCGCTGATCGAGGAGCTTGAAGCCTTTGAAGGTACTGAGTTCGGACATCATGCGGCTAAACGTCTGAGTGAGCGGGGGACTGGGGGTAGGGGCTACCCCCGAGAGTACCGTCGCGGAGATCCTTATACGAATCTCGATGTACGTGGGTCACTCCGGACCGCCGTTCGCCGCGGACGTCGTGAGATCCTCCCCGAAGATCTGCGCTCGTTCGACAGGGAGGAGGAGGTAGGTCTTGACATCGTGTACGTCATAGATACCTCCGGAAGCATGTCGGGGGACCGCATCGACGCTGCTAAGCGCGCCGCGATAGCTCTCGCTCACTTCAGCGTGAAGGCCGGAGACCGAGTGGGCATCGTAGGGTTCAACACCAAGGCGAAGATCATTGTGGACATCACATCGGACGTGGAGGAGATCATCACCAAGGTGATGTCGCTGAAGCCCGGTGGTGCCACGGACATCGGCGAGGCGATCCGTGTGAGCACTGAGCTTTTCAGACGCTGTGGAAGGCCAAACCGAGATTGGCATATGATCCTACTGACGGACGGGGTGCCCACCAAAGGGGAGCCCGATCCGGAGACGAAGGCGCTATCCGAAGCCACCGCAGCGAGTCGAATGGGAGTGACTATCTCTGTGATCGGAATTAAGCTGCCAGAGGAGGGTATCCGGTTGATAGAACACATCGCCGGAATCTCGGGCGGCCGCTCACATCACATCACCGACCCGGAGGAGCTCACGCTGGTGACTCTCAACGAGTACCGCAGAGCCAAGGGGATAGGGCCTTGAAATTCACGATCCTGGCCTCCACTTTAGCCGATCGAGATGTACTGCGACGAGCTGAACGGCTCGCTGAGAGGTTCAACCTCGAGCCCATGGTCGTCACAGACCCCGAAGACGTCCCTAACTCACCTACCGTGGCGCTGGTAGCTACCGGCGGTACGGAGGACGCGATAGAGGCGCTCCTCGAGCGGTCTCCGGCGGTGCTCCTCCTCCACTGGCACTCCTACAACTCCCTGGCGGCCGCGCTCGAAGTCGGCGTATCGACGCTTCACGTCGGCCGTGCGGAAGAGGCGATGCGTGCCTTCAAGCGTCTCGTGGGGACCCGTATCCTGGTCGTTGGAGGGAAATGTAGCTGGATCAAAGGTCCAGATCCCTCCGACCTCCCGTACCTCCGGACGGTCGAGGTAGACCTCGAGGACGTGAAATCGGTCGATCCTGACGGATCCTTCGAGGAGAACCTCCGTGCCCACGATATCGATCCGTCGGAATTGAACCGCGACTTCCTGGACTTGGCAGGTAAATTGCATGCCGTACTCTCACGACACGGGGCCGACGCGATCACGGGGGACTGCTTCTCCCTCTACGAGGAGTTCGGTGCGGTTCCCTGTTTGTACTTCTCCGCGTTGGACGTGCCTTACTGTTGTGAGGGTGATTCCGCCGCTCTGGTCACGACCCTGCTAACACCCGCGCGCATACGCCCCTTCATCGGGAACGTGATCGAACTGGACCGATACGGGACGCGTCTCGCCCATTGTGCCTGTCCGTTGGAGTTGCTCAGAGAATTCGAGGTGGTAGATCACATGGAAACCGGCGCACCACATGCCGTGAAAGGTGTTCTACCGACAGGTAAGTGCGTGTTAGCCCGGTACCCGTACGCCGTCGGAGCTTCCATCGTGGAGACCCGATGGCGCGACGACCAGTGTCGCGTTCAAGCTAGATTGTTAGTGGAGGAGGAGTTCGAGCCGCTAGGGAACCACCATTGCGTGGCTCTCGGTGTGAGTCCTGACCTGATCAAGGAGATCTTCGAAGCCGTACACTTGAATCCGTCCCCGTCATCCGAGTGATCCACGCATCCGTCCCATCTCGAGTAAGAGGTCCCTCACGAACGGGTTGACTTCCTCTACACCGCCCTCCGAGACTACGTACCTGAGGTACGGTTCCAACGTGTGTACCAGATTCTGGTACTCGAAATCGGATGGGGATTCCAGGTCGAGATACTCAACGCAGTACTCCAGGTCGGTGTTAACCATCGCCACTCCGGACGACGGTAGGACGGATCCGGCTGTCTCGAGGAATGTGTACTCCACCGCGAACTGCAAATCCTCGCGTAGCATGGGATACAATCGTGAGATCACCGCGTCCAGGGCGTCTTCACCTAGCCGCTCCTCGATCTCCGCGAGTCCTCTTCCTGTTCCGATGAGCTCCGGTGGCATCCCGACGGTGTAGCAGGCTCCCGTGAATTTGATCGCGCGTGGCAGTTCAGGCAGCTTCTCGACTCTCATTCGGCGCAGTTCGCGGTATAACTTACGACCCACATCCCCAAGGCTCTTACACTGTATCCCGACACGGTCAGGTTCGGGAATGTCCCGCGCGTATCCTACGGGTCCCTTTCGTGCTAATCGGTCCCTCGTGTTGGGGATCATATCGGCGACTATGTTCAGCGTACCTATGCAACGGAAAAACACGCTGAGGTAGTGCTTCACGAAGATCGCGGTGGCTAAGACTAGGTACTCGATGTCGTCCCCGGAGAGTTGGAGAGGGTCGTTCGCGGCGAGCTTGTTAATTCGGCGGATAGATGCAACGGCCTTTTCACGATCGTGATCGTATCGGAATCCGGATTGTACGGTGTACGTGGCGGTGCCCGCGTACTCCTCTACGAACTCGTCTTCCATTCCCGGTCTAATATGGCCGCGGAACGGTAAACACCCACCTCCTAAGATAGGTGCCATCGGGACACCTAGTTCGTCCGACAGCTCGTACACTTCGAAGATAGCCAGTTTGCAAGCGAGGACCGCCGGGAGATGTCCGTAGGATAGCGCGGGGTCGGAGCGTCCGATGAACACCCTGAGGTAGCTGACGTCCATCCCGATCTCACGCATTCCTTCCACGTAGCCCGTTAGGATGTTGCGAATGTCGAGGAGTTCTGGAACCTCCTCAATAAGTGGGATGATTCGGAGGTTTCCCGCCTTAAGTGGTACGTCTAACTCACGGGATGCGAACCTACGCGCGTAGGAGATTCTATCCACTGTTTCCACTAGCTCTTCGGGCGAGGACGTCATAGGGTGTACTACCTCGAAGATCCCGCGGGCGTCTGGGTCCTCCTTGAGCAGCTCCGAGTTGGCTTCCATTACACCTAGAAGGGCCTGAACTTGGCGCAGTACGTTCTCCTTCGTCGCGCTAGGTACCCTAACGATTACGAAACGTTCCTCCCCCACCTGAACGCCGGCGTCGTGCAGTTCCATGAGGACCTGAATGGGCTGCAGGTACGGCGTTAGCTTGCCCTCGAAGTCTACCATGTATTCCTCAGCGTCGAACTCGGCCAGACACTCTACGGCCTCTTCAGGCTCCTCCTGCACCCTCACGAACTTCGTTGCGTCAGGGTGCTGGGTGGCTAGCGTCCGTGCAATTCGAGCTTCTCGGACTTTCTCCACTTCCCTGATCACCTCGTTCAACTCGAGACACCCACCGACTGTCCGCTTCTACTCAAAATGTTACTTCCAGGGATTCCCGGACCTTCCGGGCGTGTTTTTCGCTCCAACCCGTACGGTCGAGCTCTTCCAGCATCTCCTCGATGACATCTTCGTCGTGAAGATTACCTCTCCAGATAGGTCCTACCCCGTCGACGTAGTCTAGCATATCCAAAGTTTCGTTCGCTCTGGACCGGCCCCTACGACACTCTAATCCCACTCGAATTCTAACTCCTGGTTCGACGAGGCAGTACATCGGCTCGACCCCTACGTCAACCGAAGCCGCTAAGCGCGCTAAGGCTCCTACCACAGCTCGCACCTCTAGATCTGTGTTCCGCCGAGGTAGCGGTCCTTCAAGGAGATATTTGCGGCGGGCCGCCTGGGTATACAACGATTCGAGGTCTGTGGCGGTGACGTGCACGTAACCGTCGCGTACGCATCGGAACGCGGCTTGGGCGAACGGTATAGGGGTCCCGAACACGTCCAGGTCAACGGCATCGAAGTCGAAGGTAGAAAGTGTGACAACGGCGTCCATACACCTAACCTCCGATGGTAATCCGAGCCTCCGGACGTTGATCATCGCGATCTGACACGCAATGGGGTTCACATCAGATAGTACAGACCACTCCATCCCAGCTTCAATGTGAAGGCGGATGGCCCTGGCGCCGACCCCACAGAACACGTCTCCAAACCTCTTCACAGGACGTACGCGGTGGAACAGGACGAGTATAGATCGGTTTACGGCGGCGTTCGGTGCGAACGCTACCGGTGCATCACGGGTTGGAAGGCCATTCTGTGAGTAACGTTCCGGGTCCGGCACGTAGAACTCCGATCCTCCTTCCTTATAAAGGACGAACTCAGCGCCTGCGACCCTCTTCACCCCTCCGTCGGTCCTCACCTTCATCATCCCCGCTAGGCTCCACGAGACAGTGACAAGGGTACGACCATGACAGTTCTCCAGGTACCACCCCTAGCCACTCGTCGGCGAACGCCAGCTCCCATGGTTCTAACCACTCGACGATTTCCGCGTAGGGTCTGCTTATCCCTTTCACCACTTTACGCCCAGAGAGCTCACCGAACCTGTCTCGGAGCCGTCGACGGTAGAGCCATAGCTCGGGACGTCCCTTCGAGACTTCATCGCATACGAACACGCTACGCTTTGCGGCCGGGCACCATCGTTCCAGCTCTCCTCCACGTCGCGCCAGCTCCACCATCCCCGCCCAGGCACGCGGATGTGCTCGACATACCGATTCGGATAGCTCCCATAGCTCTCCCGACACTATAGCCTGCCTAGTGGTCTCTATCACCCTACGCAGCTCGTAGAGGTTATGCGTAGCCAACACCCGGGTACGCTCTCGCGGTTTCATCTCGCGGACGTCGTCCGGATCGTGTCGCGTACACACTGGGCAGGAACACGGGAAGGTCTCCAGCTCCTCTAACTTCAGGGTGCCTAGGATGGACATGTACCGATCCGATCTGGCGTAAATAGCGTAAGATGCGGAGTCGAACAGATCGCACCCCATCGCGACGGCTAGTGGAATCGCCAGCGGATGACCGCAACCGAAGAGATGTACAGGACGATGTGGAGGCAGCGAGGACTTCGCGGCCAGGACCACTCGTACCACGTCCACGAACCTGTACTCCTCTAGCAGCGGTACAACGCCTCCAACTGGATACACCGCCGCCGGCAGCTCCGCCAGTTTTTCCGCGCACAGTCTCCTAAGGTCTTCGTATGTGGACCCTTGGACGGTGAAGGCTAACGGAGGGCGCTCGTCGAGCTCCACCGCTTCGCGGGCCCTTTTCAGTGTGGTTTCGAGATCACGTTCGACTCGGGACCTCGGGGCGTCGGGTGGAGTCGGCACGTCGAGGATAGTGCCCACATCTGACCCGATCTTCGCTTGGAACCTCACGATCTCCTCGTTGGATACTTCGACATCGCCGTACTCCGCCAGCTGGAACGAGCCAGAATCCGTCATCACGAACCCGTCGAACCCGAGGAGTCCGTGGACGCCTTTTTCGAGCGCCTTCTCGCGTAGGTGCTTGTGCTTCCGGATAATGTAGGCGTTCGTGATCACACCGTCGAAACCTAACTTGGAGATCTCTCGTGGTTTCAATGTGGGTTTGTTAGGGTTAACTACGGGCAGCAGGGCGGGCGTCTTCAGTCTCCTGCCATTGACCTCAAAACGCCCGAGCCGGCCTGCCACGTCTCGATCCTTAACCTCGAATGTAACGTTCAAGTCGATCACACCCGTACCACGACGTTCTCACAACTCTCTCGGAGCTTCTCGGCGAGTTCTTCGGGGTCGATCTCGACCTCCTTGTCCCCGACGTATCGCTGAACGACCACAACGTCGGGGGATGCCTTCCGGACGGCCTCCACGACCTTCGGTACGTCGTCAAGCCATGGATGCACCGTGATCCTCAGTTCCAGGTCACATTGCCGGCGTACTATCCGGGCCGCTTTCAGGAAGTCTGAAGCCGTCATGCCGCCGCCAGTCGCTTCTATGTACTCATCACCGTGCAGAGGCGCTTTCAGGTCCAGTGCCACTCTATCGAAGCTTGAGATGACTTTCCCGAGGCGATCCGGGGGGAACCCGGAGGTATCTAGGACGACATTGAGACCCAAGTCCCGAGCACCACGTGCCAGTGCTTTCAGCTCCTCGCACGGTTGTAGGAGTGGTTCCCCTCCGCTCACTATCAGTGCATCAAGGTAAACAGCGTACTTCTCCACGTCTCGTAGGATGGTCTTAACATCGGCCTTCTTTCCCCCATTCGGATCTCGGGTCTCCGGGTTGTGGCACCATGGGCATCGTAACGGACACCCTTGAGTCCAAAGGACTGCACACACCTCACCCGGTAAACCATCGGAGCAGCTCACGGGTCTCAGGCCTGCTATTCGCAGTCCTAACCCCCCTCCATGCGCTCAGAAGAAGTCCTCGAGCTTTCGCTGCTTCACTTCGCTCTCAACGCGCTTGTACGTCTCCCACGATCGCCTGAAGTACTTCAGCAACTCGCCACCCCGACGTAGTTCCCGACGAAGGCGATCCACGGTACGGGGATCCGAAGGGTACCCAGACCCGACCTCTCCGTACTCCAGCTCCAGGAGCCTTACTATCCAGTCGCGGTATGTCTTGGCTACGATCGAGGCCGCTGACACTACTTCGTACTTCGCATCCGCACGCTCTTCGGCGATTAGGTTGATTTCTTCGGGCAAGTCGAGCTCCCTTCGCAGTCGCTCTGATGAGTAGTTCCCGGGTTTGTCCAGGATCACCTCGTCAGGCATAGCACGGCGTACTAGCTCCCCGATAGCTTCGAACTCCGCCTTCACCACGCCTTCTTCGTCTATCTCCCACGGCCATACTATCCTCAGGTCCACCCTTAATCGTTCATCCGACATCAACGCACGGATCAGTCTACGACGCGCACTCCGTGTGAGTTCCTTCGAATCTCTCGCGCCTAGGCCGAGCTCTCGCTCCGGAGCCAGTACACCGGCCACGACCATAGGACCGAACACGGGTCCACGTCCGGCCTCGTCGATACCCATTACACCGCTCATCTTTTGAACCCCTAAGCCTCGCTCCAGCGGGGGTGGAAGAGGGTTGGAGGAAGCGTTCGACGTGCTCGCTAAGTACGCCCGGAAGGAGGAACTGGAGGAACTTCCGGACGATGTGGCGACCGTTATCAAGCAGATGCAAGGGATCGTGCACACTGGAGGTCGGTACGAGGTCGTCACCGAGGAGGGCGAGGATGGTACGATGGAGGTCGTGGTGTACACTCTCCGAAGGTCTCGTAGGCTCGGCACGTCGAAGTATCCCGGGTGGGAACGGACGAAAAAACTCGCGGAGTTAAAGCTGGACGAAAAGGCTCAGGAACGCGTCCAAGAACTCTACGAGCAAATATCCCAGCGGCTCGCTTAGCGCCACGCAGGAAACGTTACTTATCCGGTAACAATGTCGTGGGAGGGCGAGATATGCTGCGTAACGGGCTCTTCGAGACCCTCCCTGTTATCACCAGCCGCTCTTTGAATGTCGTCTTCGTCATCCACGTCCGTGAGGAACGTCCATGAGGATTGAGTTCCCCACATCACAGTAGCGCCCGCGGAGAACCCTACGTGGGAACGCCATTGCAGTGACGACGTAGCTTGCGTTCACCATGATCGGACCTTCACGGTCAGCTAGAACTAGGGATTGTGGGTTCGACAGTTCACGACCACAGTCCGCTTGAAGCGGCCCTGATATCCCTTGGAACCGTCGGAACTCCTTCCACGATGACCTTTGGCGGTTCCGATTCATTTCAGTACCTTCAGCGCCTCCACATGATCCAGTGCGGTCACGGAACGTCGGTCAGTGTACAGCATCAAGCCGGCCTGCAGACGGTCGCGTGTCTTCCGGACACTGTGAGCGTCTGAAGTAGTTCCGGTGATCAGCGTGGTTCCCGACGTGAAGTCGAGCCAAATCATCCGTACATTTCCCTCAGTTCCTCCACTATCTCTGCCAGCCGCTCGACGACAGTCTTGAAGATTCTCTTCCCCTTGTCCGCCGTAGCGGGGCGTGGGTCTCCCTTCGTTCCAGTTTCCGAGATCTCGTGATAGTCCGGGAACTCCCAAGGCTTCGTCGGTCTCCCGTCGACTTTACGCTCCTCCCCGACCAGCTCCGGGTACAAGTACATCATCACCGAGGTCTCCAGCTCGTCCGCATGACCTCCCCAGTCGGTTTCGAGTTCATCGGTCGGGACTAACTTCCACCAACTGATCCAATGAAACCGCTCTTCCTCTTCTGCGACGGTACTTAACGCGGCTTCGTTTCCCCCGTGTCCGTTGACGGCTAAGGTTGCCGCGGCTCCGTGATGCAGGAACGACCTGTGTACGTCCGTGAGCAGGGCGACCATGGTCTCCGTTCTCAGTGATACCGTGCCCGGGAACTCCATGTGGTGGCGCGATATACCGTAGGGTATAACCGGATACCACGGTGCTCCGGTCCGCTTCGACACCTCTCGGCAGAGCGCCTCCGCGACGAGATGGTCGGTGCCCAAGGGTAGGTGTAGACCGTGTTGCTCGGTGCTCCCGAGAGGCAACAGGACCACTTCACCCTCCAGGTCGACCTCGGGGTGTCGTAGCTTACGGATTTCCACGGCTCTTCTCCCCCAGCATGGTCACTAGGAGCTCCTCCGCCTCGCTTATGTCGAGCGGCGGATCCTCGATCCCTAGCCTTCGGAGCAGTTCCACGTGCTCTGGTGGTTTCAGTCCGGATTCCTTTATCAGGTCGACGTCCGTGAGGAGATCTTCTGGAGACCCTTCGGCTACAGTCTTCCTCTCTCGGATCATCACGACGCGCTCCGCCAACGCCATCGCGATGTCTACATCGAATGTCGTCAGTATCATCGTGAACCCTAACTCCTCCTTGAGCTCTTTGATGAGTCGCACGAATAGTCTAGTGGCGCGGAAGTCGAGTCCTGAGGTGGGTTCGTCGAGAATCAGGAGGTCAGGCTCCGGAGCTACGGCTCCCGCCAAAGCTACCAACCTTTTCTGTCCGCCGCTGAGGAACTGCGGCGGCCGATCCTCCAGATCTTCAATGCCTAACCGTTCCAGGATCTCACGGGCTCGCTCGAACGCTTCTTCGCGCGACATGCCGCGGTTTACTAGCCCGAAGGCTACGTCTTCTAGCACTGTCGGCATGATGAGCTGGTCGTCGACGTCCTGGAAGACCACTCCTATACGTTTTCGAACTTCCCGTACCCCGTCAGGCAGGTCGTGACCTAGGACCCGGATGTGTCCCTCGGTGGGAGTTAATAAACCGAGAATATGGTGCAGTAAAGTCGTCTTCCCGGAACCGTTCGGTCCGAGTACAACCACGGATTCACCTTCTTTCACTCGTAAGCTCAACCCGCACACACCACAAGTGCCGTCGGGATACTCGTGAGTTAAGCATTTGATCTTAACGGCATATCCGATCTCAGATCACCCCCGATAGTACCACGGAGCAAAACACCATGGCTAACCATCCGAAGTCTACCCGCATGAACTCGAATCTTTTCAACGGTCGCACCCTACCCTTCGCTCCGCGTACCTCTACGCTCACCTGCACGAGTTCTGCGCTCTGGTGGCTTCGAATCAAGAGGGTCGCGATAACGGCCCCCAGTACGTTGATAGACTTGAGCCTCCACCCTCGGATTCGGATCGCGTTCAACGTGCCTTCTAACTCTTCGAGCGCCCGGTACACCGAGCGATGGAAGATGAGGCCTGTTTCCGCCAGTGTGGGTGGGAACACTACAACGAGAGCCGACCACAGCGCGTTGAATGGTGTCGTGAGTGTAGTCACAAGTATGGCTAGCAAGTCTGTTGCACCGCGAACCGCGTATAATAACACTTCACGGCCGGGAACGCCTGAGGGCAGCATTAGGAGTAGGACGGCGCCTAGGAACGCTATCGAGGGTACCGACAGCCGCGTCAGGATACGGACGGGAATTCGGGCTAGGAGGCACCCGATCAGATAAGGCACGGAGAGGACGGCGATACTCAAGGGATCGTACAGTAACATCGAGGCGAAAATCGTCGTCATTAGCCCGACCAACTTCGACCATGGGTGTATACGGTGGAGCACGGTCTCAGCCGTCAGCGACCACTCCAACGCTTCAGTGAACTTCACAAATCTCTCACCCAGTCCGGTTTCATTTGTGCGAGAGTCTTAACTACCGATGCCGTAATTACGGCTTCGATAACCGCCGTAACTATCCAAGCCGTAGTCAGTGTGAGGAGGAACGGAAGTACGGGTTTATCAGCGACCCAAGCTATGACAAACGATGGAATCACCGACGATGTGGCTAGGACGGAGAACGTGGCAATCCCCGCGGCGGCACCGTAGTTCAGTCTCTTCCTGAGAATCCTGTAAAACGCCCACACGCCGGCCGCTTCTCCCCAGTTGATTAGGGTGTTCAGCCCGACAATGGTTATTCCTCCGTGTCCTATTAGGGCACACGCTAAGTTGACAATGAAAACGGCCACGGCGGAACTCCAAGGCCCCAGCAGAATTCCGATTAGTCCAGTTAAGTTCACATGAGCATGACCTATCGGCACTTGCATGAACACGAACGACAAACTCGCCAGCAGTCCAACTAGAATGGTTTTACGGCCCTCGGATCGAGTTCTCAGCGCCCCTAAACCTACCGGTATGGCCGCCATAGCGTAAAATACGGCGCACCACCATAACGGTATCAGCCCATCAGGTATGTGGATATGTGCTATTCCGGGACCCCCCGGTCGAAGCTGTTGGGTAGCATTCGATCCTTCAATCCCAATCCGGTATTAAATCACGCTCGGACCACCGCCGGGGGAGCGCGGGATGAGTAAGGCGACGATCGCGACGGCTCAACTCTCCTCCTGCGTCGGGTGTCACGTGTCACTGCTCGACCTCCACGAGAAGTTACTCGATCTCCTGGAGGATGCCATCGAGATCGAGTACTGCTACGTACTAGTAGACCAGAAGGAGATTCCGGAGCACGTGGACGTGGCGGTGATCGAGGGAAGCATCCGGAACGAGGAGGATCTCGAGGTCGCGGAAGAACTCCGTGAGGCCGCTAACATCGTCGTCGCCGTGGGGACATGTGCCTGCTACGGTGGAGTTCACGGGTTGGCCAACCTGCACCACATAGACGACGTCCTCGAGTGGGTTTTCAAGGAAACCCCGACCACCGACGACGAAGGCGAGACTCCGGAGGAGGTCGTTCCGGAGATCTTCGACTACGTGCGTCCGCTGCCCGAGGTAATCGACGTCGACTACATGCTGCCGGGCTGCCCTCCCAAGCCGGAGAGTATTGCCGAAGTCATCACCGCCATCATCGAGGACCGGCAGCCCAAACTCCCGACGACGAACCTGTGCGAGGAATGTCCCCGCGAGAAGGAGGACATCCCGATCGAGGATATCAAGTTCCGCACCGGTCAGGGCCGACCCGACCCGGACAAGTGCCTGCTCGAACAGGGCTATCCGTGTATGGGACCGGCCACGATCGCCGGATGTGAAGCGGCTTGTCCGTCCCGAGGACTACCGTGCCGTGGGTGTAACGGACCGACGAAGCAGGCACTGGATCAGGGTGCGGCGTTCCTCGATGCGATCGCTTCGGTGTCTTTCGAGACCGGCGTCGACGTCGAGGAGATTTTGAAGGGACTCGCCGACCTACCCGGGAAGCTCTACATGTTCTCCATGGCTGCGTCTCTACTGAAGGGTCATCGTGACGTGATCTTCGGCTCGAGGGGGGAGTAACTGGTGGCCGAGATCAAAATTCATCCCCTGACCAGGGTAGAAGGGCACGGTGAAGTTATCATCGAGGTCGAGAACGGCGAGGTGGCAGATGTTAAGTTCGCTGTCCTCGCAGTCCGAGGGTTCGAAAAGTTCGTCCAAGGCCGCCCCGCGGAGGACGTTCCCTACATCGTGTCCAGGATCTGCGGTATCTGCCAGACAGCCCACCACTTAGCGGCCTGCAAGGCCGTGGACTCATGCTTCGACGCCGAGCCACCCGAAGGAGGGCACAAGATTCGGTGGCTGATGCACATCGGGAACATGATCCACAGTCACGCGCTTCACTTCTATTTCCTGGCGGCACCAGACTACGTAGTTGGACCGGACGCGGATCCGCTCCAGCGTAACGTGGTGAAAATCGTCGAAGACAACCCGGAGGTCGGGAAAATAGCAATCGAACTGCGTCGCTACGGCCAGGATATCGTGGAGGCTACAGGAGGTAAAGCCATACACCCCGTGACAGGGATTCCGGGCGGCGTCTCCTCCCCAGTAGATCCGGAGTCACGTGATGACTTACTCAGTCGTGCCGAAGAGATGATCGAGATGGCGTACGAGGGCGCCAAGGTCGGCATCGAAGCGATCAAAGAGACGCTGGAGGAGTACCGGGAGAAGCATGAAATCGATCTGCTCGAGACCCTCGGGAACATCGAGACTTATCACATGGGTCTCGTCTCGGACGGTGACAAGCACGAGTTCTACGACGGCGAAGTGAGGGTAGTGGATCCAAACGGGGAAGAAGTCACTCGCTTCGAACCGGAGGAGTATCAGAACGTGATCGCGGAGCGCACGATCGAGTACTCTTACGTCAAACACCCGTACCTAAAGGACGTCGGGTACCCCGACGGCATTTACAGGGTAGGACCGGGTGCACGACTCAACGTCTGCTCGGGGATGAAGACTGAGCGCGCCCAAGAGCTCTACGAAGAATACGTCGGCGAGTTCGGGGAGTGTGTGAACTACTCTCTTACCATCAACTGGGCCCGGCTCGTGGAACTAGTGGCAGCATGCGAGGAGGCCAAGATGCTTCTCGAAGACGATGTGATCACCGATGAGGACGAGTGTAGGGAGGACTACGAGCCTAAGGCAGGCGAAGGAGTCGGTATCGTCGAGGCGCCACGTGGTACGCTCATCCATCACTACGTGACCGATGACGAGGGTCGCGTGAAGGAGGCCAACCTGATAGTCGCTACCACTCACAACGTCCCTGCGATTGAGCTCGCATTGAAGAAGACCGCGAAAAAGTTAGAAGATGAAATCGTAGAACTAGCTTAGGGGGAACCGTCCGATGGCCGAGAAGCGGGATGTGTTGAATTACCTGGAAATGGTGATCAGGAGCTATGACATTTGACTGTCGTGCGCCGCCCACGTGCTGGATCGCGTGAAGTTCCGGATAAAGCGAAAGGGTGAGGATTGAACGCCCCGGCCGGATGATGGCCCGGGGGAACCCTAACGGGACCCCGGGCTGGACGGTCCGGGTCTTCCTATCCACCATCCCACCGCGTACACAACGCTCGCGAACGCTGTTTCCCACGGGCCATCGTACACCCCGACGCTGATCATGACGTAGTCAACGCATGCTGACCCGAGAATCCCCGTGACGATAATCGCCATGACAAGCCATGAGGAAAGTGCGTACCTAAAAGCTGCCCAGGCGAGTACAGCGAGGGCCACCACTGCCAGTGCATTCAGTGTGCAAATCTCCAGCAGCGCGTCCAAAGAGCCTCCCCCTATTGTTATGGTTCTCAAAACGATTCGACATGGTAGGGCCGCCCGGATTTGAACCGGGGTCGCGGGGTCCAAAGCCCCGCAGGATAGACCGCTACCCCACGGCCCTGCTCCCACCGGTCCACTTCTGTGGATCCTATATAATGATTACGGTCGCCAAGTCTGGTAGTGTGCGCGATATGCGATCACTCCCACCCCTCGGCCGAAATCAATAATTACCGCTGGATTGCTTACATATGTTCATCGAAAGGATATGCCGAGAGGATAAAATGTTGGGGGTGAACTTAATTGCTCGAAGTGAGAAGAAGAAAGTCCAGACACGAGGGGGAGATTCCTAGGGACTACAGAATTTCCAGTAGGGACCCGTTCGACCATTACTTCACTCCGCTGCATCATGAGGTAGTCAGAGTTAAGAAGGCTCACTGAGCTACCCTTCGATATTCGGGCTCGACCCTAGCCCCCGAGAGCGCCATTGCCGCACCGGTAACGTAGTTCAGTAGGGTGAACTTCCCGATCCTCACCCTTACGCCCTCTAACTCCCTGATATCTTCGAGCAACCCAACCTCTACACACTCCGGCAACAACCTCGAGAGGACGGACACCACACGGCCCGCCCAACGGTCGCGGCTCACCTCCGGACTAGGTTCTCCTATGTAAACGGCGTTCTCCCTGTGATCATCTGTCATGATATCCAGTGTCAACGCCTGAACTCCCGCGGGTACCGCCCCGGGCCTGTATAAATACTTTTCAGGCTCGAACTCATGCTTGACTCCTTCGATTACGTCGAAAGCGCAGAACACCACTCTAGGTACTTCCTCGAGCTTGACCTTATGCATGCGTCGGAGTTCCCTTTCGAAGAAGTTCTCGGCGTCGTCAACAGTCTCCAGAACCTCTCCGTACCAGCTTTTTACGATGGGGAGAGGAGGTTGGTCTACTTCTACAGTACCGTGCTCCTTGGCTAGCCGAATCTTGACCTTAACCAGTGACCGGAGCTTCCTGAGTCCGGCCTTCAGCGTCTTACGATCAACGTCAAACTTCGTCTGAATCTTCGTCTCCCCCTCGCACTTTATCAAGGATCTCGCGCACGGCCGGTTCTCCGGTAGCCTCTTTCAAGAAATGGAACAGTTTTCGTAGTCTCCGGAAAGACTGCGGATGTAATGAGTGCTCTATGGCGCATGCGTCACGTTCCGCTATCTTCGGATCTACACCCAAGAACCGGAAGAATGACGCTATCTCCCTGTGCCTGTCCCACACCTCCTTGCCGATCTCTCGACCTTTCTCCGTGAGTTTTACCAGACCTCGTTCGTACTCCACCAAGCCGCGATCTGCTAACTTCCTGATCATTTCCAACGCCGTCGGTTTGGACACTTCCAGGTACTCGCTGAGTTCCGATATCCTCACATGTCGGTCGGAGCCGCGTCTCGAAAGTAGGTATAGGGCTTCCAAATAGTCCTCCATGCGTTCTGAAACCTCTGTTCTCCGAACCATTCGCGGTTCCCCTAAGTCAGGTGTGGCCGCTTACTCTCATCGGATTACCCTCGATCCCGGTCCCGTGATCATCATCCTTACCCTCCCGGGACGGGGGCACGTACGAACTTGGGCTCGGACGGTCCCGGCGGGATCCATACGGCTATACCTTCTGCGACCGCCACTTCTCTGACGGCGTCGTGATACGCGGACACACGGTCTATAATGCCGGAGTCGGACGTTACGGGCACTCCTTGGGTTCTCACCAGCTTTTCGTCCACACCTTTGACGGCTGAGGCACGTACCGGGACGTTCAACGAGTCCTTCAGGTACCGCTCGACTCGTGCGGCTAGCTCACCACTACCGCTCACGGGAGCGTCGAAGAGTATCCTCACCGAGCGCGGTTCAACGCGACGCAGGTACGTCTCCAACATTTCAAGTGCAGTATGCACTTCTTCCTCATCCAACTTAGGGGACATCCGTAAGTCACGCACCACGTCGTCGTCGCAGAGTACGGCTTCCTCGGCGTCCAGGGACACCAGCCCGACTAGTACGTTGTACCCGTCGATTATCAAGTCCTGCCCTCTAAGAAGCGGCGTCGGGACCCTTTTGCCGGCTCTGAGTAACGATTCCAACCTAGACCACACGATACGGTATAGCGCCTTCTTCTCCCTATTGGTGAGTCCCCAAGTGCGCTGTACGGTGTTCAACGCTCGATCTTTAGGTATCCCCGCGTTCACCATCTTCCTCGTCACCAAAAGGTATTTTTCGATAGAATCCAGGAGGTCCCTGACCATCATCTCGAATACCACCCCGTCGATGACGATGCTACCCCACGCCGACCCCGATGAGGAGGAACCGGGGTGTGGGCGGAGACTCCAATGGCCTTAGCTAAGCGCATCATACCCTGCCTCGACGTCAAGGACGGACGCGTCGTGAAAGGCGTACGGTTTCGTGGACTGCGCGACGCTGGCGATCCCGCTGAGTTGGCCCATCACTATTACCGTCACGGTGCCGATGAGATCGTGTTCCTGGATATCTCGGCCTCCCCTGAAGGTCGCCGGTTAATGGTGGACGTGGTGCGTCGCACCGCGGAGACGGTGTTCATTCCCATGACCGTAGGTGGCGGAATATCCGACGTCGAGGACTTCCGTAGGGCATTGACCGCCGGAGCCGATAAAGTTTCCGTGAACACCGCTGCGGTGGAGAACCCGGAGTTAATCTCGGAGGCCGCTGATATTTTCGGATCGCAGTGCGTAGTAGTGGCGATCGACGCTAAACGGGAACCTCTGAAACCGGAGCATGAACATGTGGCGGATCACGTCTTTTCTGGTGATAACGGAGAATACTGGTTCCGAGTCTACGTCCGTGGAGGTCGCGAGCCCGTAGATCTCGATGCTATAACCTGGGCTAAGAGAGCGGAGGAGCTGGGCGCGGGCGAGATACTCTTGACAAGCATCGACGCCGACGGTACCCAGGAAGGTTACGACATCGAACTGACTAGAGAGGTGTGTAACTCAGTGAACATTCCAGTAATAGCCTCAGGGGGTTGCGGTCACCCGAAGCATATAGTAGAGGTCTTCAAGAAGACTGACGCCGACGCGGCCCTCGCGGCTTCTATCTTCCACTATGGGAAATTCACGATCGAAGATGTGAAGGAGTACCTGGCCGAAAGTGGTGTTAGGGTCAGACAGTGCTGACGATCCTGCTCATATATCATAATATCAGATCGCTCTAGTACTCCGTGATCCGAGCACGAACTCCCGTCGACTATTAAGCCTGATTCTTCGATGATCTATGCTGATTGTAACACTGTTCGGACCACGTACACGCATGAGCTCGCCTACGTACTGCAGTTTGTTGTATCCGATCTGTGTGTTGCCACTTCGGGCTCTGGTCCTTCCTCTCGAGGTTAGTGTGGAGGAGCTCTAGTGTTGCTGGAGCTTCCAGATGTGGTGTTCGCCGCCTCGAGATGATTCTCCTGCGTGTGACCGGGTGCCGGACCGACGACCCACTCCCGAAACTCGAAAGGTCCTATGGGTCTGGACTACTGGGATTGGCTGCGGAACGCCTAGACATTCCGCTCTGCGTGCCCGAAGTGAAACTCGAACATCCCAAGGCGGCTAAGGTCAAGAAGCTGCTCCTCCGCCGCGTCCGAAAGGTAGATTCTCGGAGTCCCCTGGATGTACGGCGTTACCTCGAGGATGCCTGGGTCGATTGCGGTCATTGCAACTCTCTCGCGAGGCGCCTGAGACGTTTGACCCTCTTCTCGACCGGCGGATGAGTGCTGAACAGTCGGAGCAGACCTCCGCGGAACGGGTTTTCGATCCACAGGTGCGCCGTTGAGACTTCTGACAACGACTTGGCGGGCGTTGGGTTGGATTTGACTATCGCTTCGATTTTCTCCAAGGCTTCGGCCAGTCCCATAGGATTCTCCGAGAGTTTCGCTCCTTCCTCGTCGGCCAAGTACTCCCTCGACCGGCTTATGGCGGCCACGAGCAGCGTCGAGATCAGCGAGGCCAACGTGCCCGCTAGTACCAGGTAGGCTACATCCTCCCAATCTTCGGCGTATATGGCATTTAGCCACGGGTCGAACGCGTACGCGATGGCGGTGCTCACGGCTGCAGCTACGGTCATTACGAGCGTGTCGCGGTTCTTCACGTGAGCGAGCTCGTGACCCAGTACCCCGTATATCTCCTCGTCATCCAGGTGCTCCAGGAGACCTTCCGTAACTCCCACTGTGGGCTTCGACTGGCGTCCAGTGGCGAAGGCGTTGGGATACATGCCGACACCAGTCTCCTCAGGAACTACCACCAGCTCGGGTTCTGGAAGCCCAGCCTTGGATGCTAGCTTCGACACCATCTCCTGCACTCTGCGTAGCTTGTCCGCGTACTCCGGCTTGTACCGGAGGAACTCCTCGGCGTCTACGGCACCCATCTGGATGCGTACTATACGGGAGGAGAACATGTACATCATCGTAGCAGTGATGACTCCAACAACCAGCCCCGCGATCGCGCTCCCCGTCAGAACGGCCAGTGCCAAGGACAGTATTCCGACTAACAGACCCAAGATACCTACGGTACGAAGCCACAAGAAGAACCCTCGGTTATTCAGTCTACCGACCATCAGGAGCGCGGCCGAACCTAGAAGCACGGCACCGGTGAGCAACTCACTCCCTTTCATAGACCACCCTCCCAGCCAGGACACCGACCTTCGTCACGTACACGACATCGTATCCCTTGTACGTTTTACGCAGTTCTACCAGCCGTCTCGGGTTCAGTTTGACACCAAAAGACCGTATTATAGGCGGACCATCGCCTTTTTCTCCAATCTCCACTACCCTGACCACGTGATCGACCATTAAGTCCGGTGGATCTTCCGACGCCAGCACTGTCTCCTCACCTTCGACGACTGTCGGATGAACGTTGAGGTTCTCGGCGAGCTTCCACGAAAGATTCGCTTTACGGACGGCGGGATCCTGCTCGATAACGTAGCGCACCTTTTCGAGTTCCAACGCTTCCGTGGGCTTCCGTGGAAGTCCTTCAAGAACAGCTGAAGTCTCTGCTATCACGGCCGCAACTTCCTCGGTCAGGTTGGTCCAGCAGACGGAACGGACCTCTCCCCCCGCACTGAAAACTACGGTTCCCGGTCTAGGCTTCACGGCGGGCGGCACCTCGATCATGTATGGGACTTCCGAGAACTTGTCTCGCAGCTCCGTCGCGGGGGGCTCGGTATGCCTCGGGTCTTTGGCGCCGGATCTGCCCGGATCCGCGTGAACAACATCCGCATCGAGCTCGGCCTCCACGACGTCCAGCTCGATAGCTTCGACGGCGTGCCTCGCGTGGAGCCGAGCGTTGATATTCAGCGCCTCGATCCGAGATACCTCATGGTCCACGGCTGTCACGTCGTAGTGCTCCGACAAGGCCAACGTGTCTCCGCCTGGTCCCGCGCACAAGTCCAGCGCTTCGGACCCTCCGGCTCGCTTCGCTAGGAAGTCGGCTTTAGCCTTGGCTACTATCTCTCGCGTGAACTCGCGGGCTGCACGGATATCGGGGCACACGAACGGTTTCCACTTTTGCACTTTCCTCGCGATCCTGCCGTGTATCTCTGTTAACGCTAAAGAAATGGGGTCGAGACGAACTTCGAGCCTCCTGAGGAATTCTCGTGGGTTATCGCATCTGGAGTACGGTAAGGCTGCGGCGAGTTCCGGAGGATCCAATAGCTCAGAAAGCTCTTTCGGTTCCTCGGTGTCGTCCAGCGCGTCTTTGACTGCCTCCCAGTCGACGCTTAAGGTTTTCAGGATCAGACGATCCCCAACTCCTCCGGGTGTACGTCCTGCGGTTCGATACCGAGCCTTTTGGCCAGCTTCTGAAGCGGCTTGAACCGTCCCACTTCCTCAGGTGCGTGGGCGTCGCTACCGAACGTGATCGGTGCTCCCACCCTAATCGCGACTTGATACAGCGTGAAGTCCCTTGGGAGATGCCGCGCGTTGAGCTCCAGTCCGACGTTGTGATCAGCGGCTACTCGAGCGATTTCTTCCGCCTCCTGTGCGGTTATGTAACATCGGAGTTGCTCTAGGATCCATACCGGATGCGCGATTATTTGCACCTCTCCGTTCTCTATGCACCTGATCGTCGCGTGTACGATCGCGCGGCGCAGTTCTTCCGCACTTCCCGGGTTCATCAATATCAGATGAGGATTGTGGATAGCGGCCAACACGATGTCGGACTCGCTGAGCATCGCCGGTGTCGCATCTATCTCTCCCGACATCGACACGATGTTCGCCTCCACACCCACGTACACCCGAACCGAGCAGAGTTTTTCTACCTCCCTGGCTTCCGCCACGAGACGTCTGAAGGACCGATCCGTGAGACCGTCGGGTGATGCGGGGCCGTGATCGGTTAATGCGACAGTCTCAAGTCCCCGCTCTTCCGCCGCTAATGCGTTCTCCATCGGAGTCCCATGACCATCTGAGTACACCGTGTGGGTATGCAGGTCTACCCGAAGACGCAACAGGAGCCTTCCCGGCCATTTTACGGCCTGGCATTTCACTTCAGAGCCTTGAGTCTTACCTCGGGCTCCAAGGTCTTCGGCTCCGCAGCTACGATTGCGGCACCCTTCGCTACTACCGTCAGGGGATCGTCTACGAGCTCGGCCGGTACGTCGGTTTCCTCCTCGATCCTAGCTTGGAGGCCTCGCATTAGCGAAGTGCCCCCGACGAGCACGGTGTTCTCGTACACGCCCGGAACAAGCTCCGGTGGTAACCTGTCGAGGATCCTCTCGATAGCCTTGATGATCTCCTGTACTACGGGCTCCGCGGCTTTAGCCACCAGCTCGGAGTCGATCGTGATTTCCTTAGGCTTGTTCGTTTCGATATCCTTACCAACTACTTCAATCTCCTTGTCCTCGATGTCTTCGGTTTCAGTGAAGACTTTACCTACCTCCACCTTCGCCCGTTCGGCTTCGTGGATACCGATCCGTACTCCGAACTCCTCTTCTACAAGATCGACGACATTCTGGTCGATGTTATCCCCACCGACCCTCATAGTCTCCTGATCGGTGATCCCACCCAGTGATATGACGGCGATATCGGTGGAGCCAGCTCCGATGTCGATCACCATAGTCCCGTCCGGCTCCGCGATCGGCAGTCCGGCTCCGATGGCTGCCGCTAGGGCTTCATTGATCACGATCACGTTGTCCTCGTCTATCCCGACATCCGAGGTCGCTTCTTTAATGGCTCCTCTCTCCACCTCTGATGCATCACCCGGTACTCCTACAGCGACGCGCTCGATTTGCTCTGGACTGTTGTCCGATCCAACCTCGATCGCGTACTGAACTACGAACTTAGCATACTCCAAGGACTCGATCACACCGTGACGCATCGGACGCACGGCGATAATGTCCTCAGGAGTCCGTCCGAGCATTCGACGAGCTTCTTCACCTATAGCCAAAACCTGATTCGTACCTTTCTTTACGGCCACTACGGACGGAAATTGCTTCACTAAAAACTCCTCTTCGGCCGGTCTTGCAACCACTGTGTTCATAGTACCTAAATCTATACCTAGTGCCTCAAGCCCCTCGTCTATCTCTATTTCGGGTTCTTCACTAAGTGCTTCTTGAATAGATGTTGGTTGTTCGGAAGTTTTCTTTTCATCATTCCTCTCCTTCTCTTCTTCAATCTTTTCCTCTTTCTTTGCCTTCTCTTCCTTCTTTCTCTTCCACAATGGCAAGCGCTTATAACCCCCTTTATGTCTCCTTGTCTTCTCCAATCCTTCTCCAATATACATTCGGTCCTTTATCTATGATCTTCTCAAACTCTTCAGGATTTTCAACGTTTAAGACCAGAATACTGAATATTTCCTCTTCTATACCGAGAAGCGCGTTAATTATATCTTTTAAGAATTTAGGCATCACATCAAATACCACGGTAGAAGTTTCAATGAAAGCTATACCTCTAGCACGCTTGGTCACTTTAACCTTCATTTTAGCCCTAGCATTACTCAGAATTTTTTTCAAGACAATGTCCGGTCCTGCTATTAGAAAGTCCCCATCTTTAGCCTTAAATACTACGGACATGAGGTTCGTGTCGCTCACTATTCGCTTTATTAATGAAGTGATCTCAGGCGTAGATTTTATTAGTACGATTCCGTACCTCCAGACCACTATTCCGTACCTAGTTTTCGCTACACTGTTGTCGATAATTTCAAAATTAGATAGACGCATTACTTCATACACGATGTCGTCAATGCTTTCTGGATCCCCTAGTATTGCACAGTATGAATCCATTTCTTCACTAATGTTCTCGTGGGAAACTGCGGCCGCTCTAAGTATTTTAACTTTTAGTTCAGGTCTTTCCGTGGTCTTCAATTGCCTAATCCCCGTACTTTTGCTCCGGAAGCACTATAAAGAATCTACCTGATTTATATACAGTTACAACATCGTCAATGTTTTCAATATTAATTGTGTAAACGCCATCACGTTCGACAACGATCGTTGCTGGGTTATCTTCATCATCTTCGGATATCCGCTTAAACAGTCTACACCCACATTTTAAGCAGCCCCGGCGTATGAGCTCTTTCGTAACCTTACCGTACACTTCACCGCATCTTATACATACATGGGGCATAGCAGATCTCCCGTCATCCGAGTTTTAACGTGATGAAATCCTTCCCCTTTTTCATATCCTTCAGAACGTCCGCGGGTGAGATCACGGTCATGCCCTCCTCGGACTGTCGTCCTAGCAGTCTGTCGAAAAGTCCTTTATCCGTCTTCGCCTTCGGTGGCACCACGTAGATGTCCACACCTGTGAACTCTTCTAGATCCACATTCTCCATAGTCTCACGAATAATCTGTGTTAGCGTCTCCGGGTCCAACTGTCCCTCAAGTACGATCACGGACCCACCCCTGGTTTTTTCGATGACGTAGTCTACGACTTCTTCCGTCGACATCCTCTCCAAAGCCGATTTGGCTAGTACCTCCACTTTAACCTCGCCGTCCGTCAACTCGTAAACTCCCTAACCATGGCTTCGTACAGCTCAGTCATGTTCTCCCCGGTCTTCGCGGAGACGGCGACTACGGAGTATTCCGAGAACGCTTTCCTGACGGCTTCAGGGTCGGCTTCCTTAAGATCTATCTTGTTCGCAACGACCAAGAACGGTACGCCGTTGGCCTCCAGGTTGCCTATCAGGGTTACGTTGACTTGACTCAGAGGATCCTTGGTGGAGTCGACAACGACCAGCGCTCCGTCGATGTCCTTTAGGAGCTTGATCGCTTCCACCACCCCTCGAGTTGCCTCTTTGGCCCTCTGTTTCGCCTCTTGCACGTCGAACCCATACTCCAAGAACTTACGGTAATCCACCTTCGTGGCGATGCCGGGTGTGTCCACGATGTTGAATTTAACCGTTGTTGATCCTACCTCTATCACCACCTCTCGACGCACAGATTTCCGAGTCTCGTGAGGGACCTCCGACACTTGGCCGAATTCCTCCGCCTCCCAATCCTGGGCGATGCGATTCGCCAGCGTTGTTTTACCCACGTTGGGGGCTCCGTATATCCCGATGTCCAGCTCCTTGGGTTCGGACCTCAGAGCGGCCGCCAAGCGTCTTAAGACTTCGCGAACTCCCACATCACCACCCCTGGGGGGATACCATGAGCGTATGGGCGTTCGTCAGAAAAGCGCTCCGCGAACCGCTCCGAGTAGGTGCGCCGGCTCCTACCCGCCGGGAAACCGCTGAATTCATGGTCCGAACTGCGGGTGTTGAGGAAGGAGATTTCGTAGTGGACGCGGGTACTGGGAACGGAGTCGTCGCCATCGCGGCAGCAGAGGTGGGGTGTGAAGTGCTGGCCGTCGACGTCGATCCCGAGATGATCGACATGGCCCGGAGGAACGCGAAGGAGTACGGAGTGGAGGACTCCATCGAGTTCGTAGTCGCGGACGCACGCGAGTTACCAGAGCTCGTAGATAACGTCGACGCCGTACTGTCAACGGTCCCCGTCAAAACCGTGCCCGAGCCCCTCGATTTCCTCCGATCCTGCGCGACGATTCTTAAGACTTCAGGCAGGTTCGTGCAGCTGACGCACTGGCCTGGATACTTCACTAAATTACTCCATCACGAGGTCCCACTCCGCGTGTTGGAAAAGCACCTGAAGTGGGTGCACATCGTCCCAGGGTTCGTATTCGTCTGCGAGCGGGTGTGAGCGATTTGATGGCGCCCGGGTGGTGGAAGTTCGTAACACCACCGGCGGCCCTCGGTGCAGCACTGTTCCCATGGTCTCGTACCTTATCCCTCCTCTGCTTCGGAACCGCGGCGTTCCTAGCGTTCTTCTTCCGTAACCCACCGCGTGAACCTCCTTCTGACCCCTCCCTCGCGGTATCACCCGCGGACGGTAGACTGCTGGGTTACGTGATGGAAGCCGGAGAGGCATCCGACGACGAGTTGAGCTCGTACTTAGACGATCCGATAACGGTGTCAGTGTTCATGTCGCCGCTCGACGTGCACGTGAACCGCGCTCCGCTCGACGGAAGGGTCGCGGAGGTCGAGATTTTAAAAGGACGGTTCCGTCCGGCTTTCCGGAAAGACTCGGCCACCGAGAACAACCGTGCGGTGCTGCTGTTCGAGGGCGACCCCCCGTTCGTCGTCCGTCTAGTATCGGGGGCGGTCGCCCGCAGGATCGACCTGTACGTGCAGGAGGGAGACGATGTGAACAGGGGGGAACCGATCGGCATGATCCGATTCGGGTCAAGGGTCGACCTGGCCGTTCCCCGAAATAATGTGGAGGACTTACTCGTACGTAAGGGGGACAGTGTAAAGGCCGGCGAGACTCCCGTGATCAAAGTGAAGAGGTGAGGTAACGTGGAGCGTTGGAAGATCTCGGAGCTTATCACACCCGCGTGCGTGATATCGCTGACCAACGTGGTCTTCGGAACGCTTTCGCTCTTGGCATCGATCTCGGGGTTCCCGGGCGCGGCCGCCAGGTTCATCATCCTCTCTTTCATCGCGGACTCGTTGGACGGGTTCGTAGCCAGGAGGATTGGGGAGGAGTCCGAGTTCGGGATGAACTTGGACTCGTTGGCAGACTTGGTCTCGTTCGCGGTAGCACCGGCCATGCTGGTCGTCACCGCCGGCCTCGTGCCGTCTCCGGTGTGTTACTTGCTCGCTGTCCTGATGGTTTGCTGCGGTGCCCTCCGACTCGCCAGGTTCAACGCGATGTGCGTTGACGGGTACGACCCTAATGAGTACTACCTCGGCCTTCCAGTCCCGTGGGTTGGAACGATTACAAGCTGCCTCTATTTCCTAACCGTCGACCTGGGTCCGTCATACCTGTGGTACGTCCTCAACACCATTATACTGGGTACTTCGACTCCACTGATGATTTCGTCGGTCAAGTTCCAGAGCCTCAAGCGTCCCCATCCGGCGATCTTGGCCGTGGGGGGTCTGTCGTTCCTCGTGCTCTTGTTCTCGCCCTTGATTCCACCGGATGAAATAAAACGGGGGCTGGAAGTTGTCGCTTCGGTCACGGTGACGGTGCTACTTTCGTGGTACATAATGAGGGGGTGAGAGAGTGCTTCCGCGGCCGCCGGTGAAGCCCACGAACTTCGTAGAGATTCCGGAAGAGAGACGCCACGCCGTGATCGGAGCCATCGTCATAGGATTGGTTTTCCTGGCCGCCGGTGGTGGGGCATACTACTTTTTCGTATATAAACCATATGTAGAGCAGTTGGAAAAACTTCGTGCTCAAAAGTTGAAAGAGTTGAACACGTATTTCACAGGACCACTTGCGTCTTCACCAACACGGACTAAATTGCAGCAGCAAATACTTTCAGCAGAGACTCCAGAGCAGTTACAAGCAATTGATGTAGTGGGTGCTGCAACGGTAGAGTGGAGGAGATATTTAGCTAATCAGATTAAGGCTAATCAAAAGAATGGAAGGGTGGAATTAGTTACGTCTCAGGGTCCTCAATTGCTTACCGTTAAGGATGCATTGAACAAAATAAAGACGATGGGTGTCGACCAACTGATGAAAGTTCAAGTGAAACGGCCCGAAACAGTGTTGATAGCGATTTGGGCAGATCCAAATAAGACAAGTCCTATAAGGGTGGGCGATAGGGTAACTCTTTCTATCACGAACTGGGCCATTAAGAAGATCGCTAAAGTTAAAAGTAAGGAGGCGTATAAGGGACCAAACCAAATAAGTGGAGCTGTGGTAAGGTACATCATGCTAATTAAAGGTGGGTTACCGGATAATTTCAAAATCGATCTAGTATCGGCGTCCGCGTTGGAGACGTTGTACCGCACTGGCAGTTCGGATTTAGCCCTCAGAAAAGTGATATTCCCAGCGGGTCTTGTTACCGGAAGAGCGTACGCCGTAGCCGGTAGGACAAACGTTTCCTACAAGCTTAAAAATTATCCTGGGCTCGAAACAACCGTCACGTCACCACACCTGTCCCCTGTAGCTCTCGTGGACCTTCGCGACCTGGTAAAGGCCATGGCCGTGGAAAAGGCACGCCGAGGAGGAGGTTTCATCCGTCAGTTAATGAGCATCGAGAGGAGGGAGGGTATCCGGAGCTGGGAGAACTTACTTGTAATCGTTGAAATACCGAAAGATGCGGCTCAACCTAAGGTGTTAATAGCATCGAGTGTCAAAGGAGGGATTTGGATACTGCCGGAGACATAAGCACACTGTGGGGGAGCGACCGTTGAAAACACCCTCGATGATGATAATAACGTCATTAACGTCATTGATGTTACTATTGTGCTCGTACATCACATATGCTGAGTCGGTGAGTAATTCCCTCACGGTAGCTCAGATTGGTGGAACTCCGGAGCAACCTGCTGGCCAACCTGCTGGTCGGCAAGGACAATCGCAATCCCCGGTAGTGATCTCGAAGCTCATAATCGAAGCACAAGCGGTGGGTAAAGACGCCAAAAAACCTAGGGAATCGGACATAGGTATCCAAGGCGCCGAGGTCAAAGAAGTCAAGATCTCCGGATCGAGGGCGTATGCCAAGATCGTGGCGAAAAACGTTCCCCTAGAGGGAGGTTTCCCACTCATGGTGAACGCTGGTTGGCCGTTCAACATGAGTGAGTGCTCCTACGAACGGATCTCGGTCTCCATGGAGTTAAAGGCCAACGCTAACAGCGCTCCAGAGACGGAGTTCAGTGGGGTTGTCGTCCTTTCGGATGGCAGGCTGGTCGAAGCCGACCCGAGGCCCGCTAAAGTGAACGACAACGTTCCGGTCTGGAGAATCGGTGTCAAAGACGGCAAAGTGACGATCAACGGCAGGACGTACGGCCCATTCCCGGAGATTAGATACGTCATGGAGTACGGTAAGGGGGCCGGCACTGGAGTCGGAACCTCGGTAGGTTCAGGCAGTTCTGCCGCTGGTGAAACTGGCGCCGGTGGTCCCGGAGGTGCTGGTGCGAAGGAGTCCGTCACGGCGGGCCAATACAAAACCGGTGAATCCTTATTCCTGATCTTGGCGGTGGTGCTGGCGGCTGTGGTCGGGTTATACCTGGTCTACAGGGGTCTCAGCAAGTGAGGTTTAGGTACTTGATTCCGGGAATTCTCCTGCTCGCTCCATCCACGACGTACTTGGGATACCTCGCGGCTAAGGAAGTCGCTTACCTCATGTACCATGAATCCGTGTCGATACCCGAATGTGAGTTGGTCATTCCAAAGTTGGGTCTCCGTGAGCGAATCAACACGACCTCACCCGATTACGGTGTGTACTACGAGATCACGACGCCCCCGCCCGGTAAAAAGGGGATCACGGTGTTCTACGGTCATCGCACCCTCTTTGGGTCTCCTTTCTTGCATCTCGACGAGTTAGGGAGAGGTGACAAGGTTGTAGTGTATTGGTTTGGATCCAAGTACGTGTACGAGGTGTACGATAAAGTGGTAGTGCCTCCGGATTATGCCATCGACCCGGATATGTCGAGTAAGGACGAGCTGTGGTTGGTCACTTGCACACCTCTTTCCACGGCGCGCGAGCGACTCATCGTGAAATGCGTACGTGTAGGCTAAGAAGTGGCGTCCCTCAGAATCTTTTCGACCAGCGCCTTAAGGACCTTGTTTCGATGTGCTTCCACGAACGATATCGAGCCGGCTGTCTCGTGACCTCCACCCTCCACCGCGGCTTCCGGCATCTCTTCCTCCAGTTCCGATACGATATCGTTGAGGTTTATCCCTAAGTTCTCCGTGGCCCTGATCACCGCGAAGTCCGGTCCGTATGCGATTGTCACTACCTTCGCATCGTCGCCTTCCTCCTCGACCTTCAGGTCGTGGACGAGCCCGCACGTCTTGCCCGGGCCGGGGTACTCGAACTTGCGGGCGTACTTATCCACGTCCAAGGTGACCACCTTCACGCCGTCCGCCTCATACTCCTTGATCCCATTCAGCGCGGCTTCCAACTGCCGCTCGCAGGCGATTTTATGCTGCCTGTAGAGGTTCTCCACCAGCCGTCGATGCCGATGCTCGTCCCCTGTAGTGCCGAGGACATCGTTCATCAGGTGCCTCCCCGGGGTGTGACGTAGTTGGAACGCCTGGAAGTCGACGCTATCCGCGATCTTCCTCAGCCACTCCCTGTCGAAGCCGGCCTCTTCGGCGATCTCTAGGTACTGCTCAGCCTCGGGAGACTCGGCGTGATCTCCAAGACACGCTACCGCCGGGAGATGCTTGATCCTGTCCTCCACCTCCGGATTGATGAGCCGGGCGATCTCTACGGCTAGAGCACCTGCCGGGATGTTCTTGCCATCACCACCAGCCGCGTAGGGGTTCACGTGTACTTTCACGTGTTCGTCGATCAGGAACTCCTCCAGTCCGTCCTCCGGGTTCTCCCCTATTGCTTCGCCCGGGTAATGGTGGTCGATGACTAGGACGTCGACGCCATATGCCTTCATTTCCTCGATGGCGGGCACGTCCTCCTCTGTGCATCCGATGTCCAAGAGTACCAGGAGGGGTACCTGATGGCTGTACCTGTGGACGTCCTCCAATGCGTGGTTCAGGTCCCGTGAGGCGTCCTCAAGTGTGTATATAGGTGCCTTGTTCGGGAACCGCTTGTAGAAGTGGTACTCCGCCTCCGGGTCTGGGTTGTTTTCTCTCAGGATCGGTAGTATAGCTTCCTCCAGCGCTACTCCTCCCGAAATACCGTCGGCGTCCGCGTGGTGACGGATCAGGATGGGCCGACCTTCGAGTACGGCCCGCTTGATCTCCTTCGCCACTTCGCGCATCCGCGGCCACAGACGCTCGATGATCTCGCTGTCCACCATAGGCTTCAAATCCTCGGGCGGCTCGGCCTCCCGATCGAGCGCCTCGTCGATGGCTCGTTTGATCTCGATTCTCTCCGTCCCTACGAGTTTCTCCATGTCGAGGATCTCGACTTGGAGCTGGCCGTCGTGCGTGGTGACCTCGCCGATCACCCGGACGTAATCACCCGCCTCGATGTCCGGATATGCCCTGATCCCCGGTCCCTCGAAGGCAGCCATCCAGATGCTACCGCTTTCGTCTCGTAACGTGAATACGGTCGGTCCGGGTGTCTGCTGCACGTGGATGATCTTACCTTTGATCAGTACGGTCTCACCGATCTTCGATTCGTCGATGTCGCGTACGAGTACGCGCTTCAGCTTTTTCTCCACGACCTCCTCTCGATATCTGTCGGGCCGTGGGTCGATACCTTCGATCGTGAAGTCGATCTCACCGTCCTCCGGTCGCACGTCCGTGACCTTCACTACCACCTCGTCACCGATCGAGAAGTCCTGAGGCTCCTTGTCGCCCATGTCACGACGGTGTAGTAATCCGAGGGTTCTGTCGTTTAATTCGATGAAAACTCCGTACTTCTCGACACGACTTACTTTACCTTTGTACAGCTCGCCCTCTTCGACGTCCTCGTACCCACACGCCGGCGAGAGGACCTTCACCTTCGGCATCTTCTCCCTGCGGATCTGCTTGACTTTCTTCCAGCACTCCTCGCATAGGTCCTCTTCGACGTCTGGATCCAATTCTTTCCCACACTCTCGACACTTCACGATGTAACCGGTACCACCGCACCTGTCGCATTCCTCGTAGACGGTTATCGTACCCTTACCCTGACACTTCGGGCAGGGGACGTCACGTGAGCTTGTGAGATCATACCCTTCGACGGCGTGCTGAGCAGCTCCTTTGAAGTGTTCGCTGATGTCCACGTCGCCTACGAATCCGCTACCGCCACATCTGGGACATTCGGTCTCTCCGACTGGGATCTTTCCCTTCCCATCACATTTAGGACACTTCTCGCGCGGCAAGCGCGTTCCCCTCGTGTGAACCTATCTGGAAAACGCGGAAACGACCTTCTCCACGGCTTCCACAACGTCCTGACGGTCCTTCTCCGACAGACCTGGGTGTACCGGGATGGATAGTACGGTCTCGGCCGCACGCTCCGATTTCGGAAGCTCCATGGCGTAGTAACCACGCCTAAGGTACGCGGGTTGTCGGTGCAGCGGAGTCGGGTAATGTACGGCACAATCAACTCCCTCGGCGCGAAGCGCCTCCGCGAACTCGTCTCGTGTGCAGGATAACTCCTCCACGTTAACCCTGATCGTGAACTGATGGTAAACGTGTTTCGCCCAGGACTTCTCGGTCGGTAGCTCGATAAGGGGTTCTAAATCAGCCAGTTCCTTGAGGTAGTAGCGAGCGTTCTCCCTCCTCCGCTCGTTGAACTCCTCCAGCCTCCGGAGCTGAACGGTCCCGATAGCCGCGGCGATGTCCGTCATCCGGAAATTGTACCCTATCTCCACGTGGTCGTAGCGTTCGCGCTCACCATGTGAGCGGAGCATCCTGGCCCGCTCGGCCAGTTCCTCGTCGTCCGTGGTGATTGCCCCTCCCTCTCCCGTTGTCATGTTCTTGGTCGGATAGAAACTGAAGCAGGCGGCGTCTCCCAAGGACCCTGCCCTCTTACCTTTGTACTCGGCTCCGTGGGCCTGTGCCGCGTCTTCGATTACGATGAGATCGTGCTCCTCCGCGATCTCCAAGATCGGATCCATGTCGGCTGGGTGACCGTAGAGATGCACTGGGACCACTGCTACGGTGCGGGGGCGTAGCACGCGGTCTTTCAGGAGCTTCACGACCTCCTCAAGGGAGTATGGATCCATACAGTACGTTTCCAGATCGATGTCCACGAACGCGACGTGGGCGCCCACGTGTAAGGCGGCGTTCGCAGTAGCGATAAACGTAAAAGACGGAACGATCGCGAGGTCGCCCGGACCGAGCCCGGCGGACTCCAGGGCGAGCTGCAGTGCGGTCGTGCCCGAACTCGTCGCGATGCAGTGTTCACATCCGACGAACTTGGCGAACTCACGCTCGAACTCCTCAACGCGTGGTCCTTGAGCGAGCTGGCCCGATCGAAGGACTTCCGTGACGGCACGAGCCTCCTCATCACCCAGGATAGGTTGAGCTATCGGTATAGGATCCTCCCTAACCGGTCTGCCTCCATCGATGGCGAGCTTGGACAACTGGTCTCCCCCAGGGGGTAAATAGTCGTGAGTGAGGTCAAGCGAGGTGTGATAGTGAACTACCGCGTGGGAAGGCACACGCAGGATCCCAGGCAGTGCATAATAGAGTTTGAGGGTGTCGAGAACAGATCAGAGGCTGCCCAGTTGATCGGTAGGGAAGTCATCTGGAAGCATCCTGAAACGGGTAGGGTGATTCGTGGTAAGGTGGTCGATACTCACGGCAACAACGGGGCCGTACGTGTCCGGTTTGAGCGTGGTCTCCCGGGCCAGGCCTTGGGTACCGAAGTGACACTGAAGTGAGCGCACCTTCAGGGGCAGGGCTAGGGATAGGTCGATGGAGATTGAGACAATCACCGAAGGCCGCACGCTGCTGAAAGTCCCGAAGACCCGCGGGCAACCTTCCTCCAGAGACCCAGTGTTCTACAACCCCGCAATGCAACTGAGCCGTGATTTAACGGTATCCTCGCTGGTACAATACGACCCGAAGATCGTGTGTGATCCGCTGGCGGGAGTAGGCGCTCGCGGGATCCGCATCGCAGTCGAGTTGAACCCTGAGGTAACCGTCCTTAACGATCTCAACCCCCGTGCGGTCGAGCTGATCGAGGAGAACGTTCGGTTGAACGACGTCGAGGACGTCTGCAGGGTCGAGAACCGTGATGCGAATGCCTTGATGCACGAAGATGAGCTGTCAGGTCGTTTCGATTACGTCGATATCGATCCGTTCGGGCCCCCGGTTCCGTTCTTGGATGCTGCCGTTAGAACGGTCCGAAACCGTGGCGTGATAGGGGTCTCTGCCACCGATGTCTCGGCCCTCGCCGGGCGCTACCCGAGCTCGGCCCGTAGGAAGTATTGGGTAGAGGTCGAGCGCGTCGAGTTCTACCAGGAAGTTGCTATCCGTACGCTGATTTCGTACATCGTCCGAACGTGTGCGAAGTACGACCTCGCGTTCGAACCCCATATTGCGTTCTTCCAGCGCCACCACGTGCGCGTAATCGGAGAGATCCGAAGAGGAGCCCGCCGAGCCGATCGAGCGTTAAAACAGCTCGGTCACCTTCTGCACTGTCGTGAGTGTGGGTACACCTCAGAGCGTGAGTTCGATCGTGAGTGTCCGCGCTGCGGGTCTGGGAGCGTAGCAAGGTTGGGACCACTGTGGTTGCCCGACTTCGCGGACAGAGAGCGGGCCGAACGTGGGGCTTCGGACGCCCGCGAACTCGGGTTCGAGGAGGCTTCGGAACTCTTGGAGACTGTGGCGGAGGAGGTCGGGACGAATCCTTGGGCTTACGATATCCACCGATGGGCGTCGAGGTTGGGCTTATCCAGGGTGCCGAGCCTGACCTCGGTACTTGAGGGGCTCCGTGAGGAGGGATTCAACGCAGTACGTCCACACTATTCAAAGAGAGCCGTCGTGAAAACCGATGCGGGTCCGGAAGAGTTCGAAGCCGTCCTCACAGAGGTGGCGGGGGACAGCGGATGCTTACGCAAGTAGCGTTGGACCTTACGTCTCTACCCAAGGCCATCGAAATAGCCGAGGCGAGCGTGGAAGCCGGTATTCACATACTTGAGGTCGGAACACCGCTCATCAAGGCCGAAGGATCGCGGGCGATCGAACGGTTGGCCGAGGAGTTTCCGGAACGTCCAATAGTCGCCGACACGAAAACGATGGACGTAGGGGCACTGGAGGCGGAGCTATCGATTAAACATGGGGCGAACTTGGGATGCGTACTGGGTGCGGCTCCCGAGGAGACGATCCGATCGTTCGTCACCAGAGCACACGAGCTCTGCGCTGGGGCGTTAGTGGACACTATCGGTGTCAATCCCGTAAACGTTCTGTCGAAGTTGGAGGGACTTGAGGAACTCCCGGACTACCTCCTGCTCCACGCGGCTATCGACGAGCCGATCACTGGGGAAGAGCTACTCCACAAGTTCGGGGTCGACCGGTGTCCCGCGAGAACCGCGGTCGCAGGTAGCCTCACCCCGAGGAAGATAGAAGAGCTGGATGGCGTGGACTTAGTGATCGTTGGCGGATACATCACGTCCTCCGAGGATCCCTCGAAGGCCGCGGAGGCTGTCGTAGAAGCCGCCAGTGTGGAACCTTACGATTTCAGACCCGACGAAGACCAACGTGAGGCGTTGCTTGGTATTCGTAAACACAGTACCGTTGGACTCGTCGTCAAGGATCCTGAGCGCGTCTCCGAAGTCTTGAACGCGGCTATCCAGCTCGTGGAATGGGTCCGAAACGAGCCCAGCTTGCGTACCGTCGGTGACGATGACTCGGATCTCGTACCGAAGTTCGAGGATGACGGGCGCGATCTCACCCTGGTCCTGGGAGCAGAGGAGTTCGATCGGGAGGACCTCGAGAGTATCGTCAAGGAGAGTGTGAAGACGATCCTCGTAGCCGAGGAACATGTACTCAAGCTGTACGGGGTAGCAGAAGCAATCTACGAGATATGAGGTGGGGGCACGGAATTGACCGAGGACATCTACGAACGCATCATGGAGATCGCACGCCGACGCGGGTTCATACTGCCCGCGTTCCGTATCTACGGGGGAGCCCGGGGCTTTTACGACTACGGTCCCCTGGGAGCACTTCTAAAGCGGAAAATCGAGGAGAAGTGGCGCGAGTATTACGTTCATAAGGAAGGTTTCATGGAGATCGAAGCCCCCAACCTGCTCATAAGTGAGGTGTTCGAGGCTTCCGGTCACGTCGAGCACTTCATAGATCCCATGACTCATTGCAGCGAGTGTGGTGAGTTCTTCCGCGCCGATCACTTGGTCGAGGAGGAGCTTGGAGTCGATGCCGAGGGAATGTCGCCCGAGGAGTTGGAGGACTTGATCCGTGAGCACGACCTACGATGTCCCGAGTGCGGTGGGAAGCTCGCCGAAGTCACCGAGTTCAACCTGATGTTCGACACGAACATCGGTCCCAAGGAAGGTCGAACGGGATATCTACGTCCGGAGACCGCCCAAGCTATCTTTATTCAGTTCAAAGACCTTTACAGGTGGGCGCGACAGAAGCTTCCCTTCGGTGTCGTGCAGATAGGTCGCGCGTACCGAAACGAAATCAGCCCGCGACAGGGTGTGATCCGTCTCCGCGAGTTCACTCAGGCCGAGGCTGAAGTTTTCTTAGACCCCGAGGAGAAGGAGTACCCCGGGTTCGAACGCTACGCGGACGAAGTCCTGAAGTTCTATCCCATAGAGGAACAACGGAAAGAGGACGGTGAGATGCTGGAGATGTCCGTTCGTGAGGCCGTTGAGGAAGGCATGGTCAGTCAACCAATCGGCTACTTCCTTGGTCTCACCAAGCGTATGCTCAACGAGATGGGGATTCCGGACGAAGCCATTCGATCGCGTCAGCATCTCCCAGAAGAGCGGGCACACTACGCCAGCGACTGCTGGGACGTGGAGGTGAAGCTGGAGCGGTTCGGATGGGTTGAAGTCGTCGGGATCGCGGACAGGACGGATTATGACCTTAAGAAGCACTCGGAACACAGTGGAGAGAACCTACGGGCCTTCCGCGAGCTGGAGGAGCCCAAGGTCATCTACCGCCCGGAACCCGTGATGGAAGAGCTCGGACCGAAGTTCATGTCGGACGCTCCGAAGATCGCGGAAGCGCTACGTCGAATCACCGCGGAGAGCGAGGATGAGCTGAAGGGAGGTCTCACTGTCGAAGTCGACGGCGAGGAGGTGGAGGTGCCCCAGGAGTGCTACGAGATTATCAAGGAGAGGGTCACGGGCGAGTGGTTCTACCCGCACGTGATCGAACCTTCCTACGGTATAGATCGTATCCTGTATTGTGTCCTCGAACACAACTTCGACCCTGAGGAAGGCGTGTTCAGGTTCCCGGCCTGGTTAGCGCCGATCGAGGTAGGAGTGTTCCCACTGCTGAAGCGCAGCGACATGGTCGAGTACGCCCGACGCGTGGCCCGTATGCTACGTGAGGAAGGATTTACAGTCGAGTACGACGACTCCGGTTCGATAGGCAGACGATACGCTCGTGCCGACGAGATCGGTGTTCCGTACTGCGTCACCGTGGACCACGAAACACTCGAGGATGATACGGTGACTATTAGGGACAGGGACACGACCGAGCAAGTCCGTGTAGAGGTCGGAAAGCTAGCGGACGTACTACGCGGGCTCATCGATGGTAACCTCGAGTTCGAGGAGGCCGGCGACCCTGTGTGACTCTCTCGACCCACTCAGGTACCGACACCTCCCCGTCGGGCTCGTCGTAGTCAGGTAGGTACGGTTTCATATCGACTACTGGCGACCCAGTTCGGGCGTCTAGGCCGGAGACTCGAAGCTCGCCGGAGCTCAGACGGACCTCCAGTATCCGACAAAGCGTCAGGAGCACGGGATTCGGCCGGTCAGGGCTCCTACAGGCGAAAACGCCGACGAGCTCGGGGACTCTCCCGTGAACGGGTCTCACCTTCGTAACGGTCCGATCTGCTTCATGCCCCCACCACAGTATCCAGACGTGGGAGAATCCCTCCAACCCCTCGAGGCACTTCCTGTATCTCTCCCTTACTCTCACGATTCCTTCTTCGTCCGTACTCTTGACGACCAACCCTATCGGTATCAGACGCAACGATACATCGTCCCCCGGAGGGTGTCGAGGTGACGAAGTACGAGCACGTGATGGAGTGCCTGGGGAAGACACCGGTACGGGTGATCTGGAAGGACGGGAACGTGAAGGTCCACGCCGAAGGTGACCCCTTGATCGAGCGATGTCCCCTGATGCGTCGCCGGGAGGGCTTCAGCAAGTTAACTAGGGAGACGGCCGAACGCCATGTCCTTAACAAGGTCAACGAGGTGGGTATGTTCACCCCGAAGCGTAGGATCCGATCTTGCCGTCGCTATACCCCGTTCGGGGTTTCCGAGACACTGATGACGTGTCTACAACATAGGCTCATCGACGCTGCCGTAATAGTCTCTGACTGTGCCGGTACGGTCGTCACCGACAAGCCTACGATCGTTCAGGGTCTTTGCGGCGAAATCTCTGGGATCCGGGATACGGATCCCATCCCCGAAGTCGTAGACAGGTTAGAGGAATCCGGCTGCTTGGTACTAGGGAAAATCGATCAACGTGAAGGTGTCGAGATAGCGCTGGAGGGGAGGCGAAGGTTCGTCGCCGTAACCGTTGCGGACGCCGGAGAGGCTGAGACCATTCGAGAGGAGTTCGGTGACGATGTACTGATAGCCGCGGTACACACTACGGGAACCGACGAGGAGGATGCCGAACGACTGGTGCAGTATTGCGATATAATCACCGGCTGCGCCTCGAAGACCGTGCGACGTGCGGTCGGACGTAGGTACATATTAAAAGCCGGTAGCCAGATTCCAGTCTACGGGATCACTCCCGCCGGAGCCGAGGCTCTGTGGCTTAACGTCCGAGAACTTCTCGGGGACCTCAAGCTCGAAGTACGTCACCTTGGGTGAGCGACGTTGAATCCGGCGACGGCAGAACTGTGGACGTACCTTCTCGTCCTAGCGTTTTCCTACGGGACATCGTACCTGATCGTAGCGTGCGGAAGGATGAAATACCTACTCGCTTTCGGTGTGGCCTTACTGTTCGCCAACATGCTGCTGTGGATCCGTATATTCGATGCGAAAGCTCGCAGCAGTTCTCCGCCCGTGGGTGCGGAGATCATACGCGTTAAGAGGTCTCTCAAACTTTCGTTCGCGATCCTAGGGTTGCAGTTCACGGAGATCGCGTCCATACCCGGCCTTCTAATGGCATTCACCGCCCTCCGGCGTAAGGTGTTTTATTTTATGGATATCACAGAGTTCAAGGCGTTGGTCTACGGTACGCTCATAGCCTTGGTGACCCTACCTTGCGTCATCGCCTTCAGGAAGCGGCATTATCACTTGGTCCTCATGGGAATGCCCATCGATATCGTGGTGTCCGTTCGGAACACGTTCCGCCGTGTATGTGCCATCGATGCCGTCCTACCTATCCCGATAGTAGTCGCCTACGTGCTGCTGGCAAAGGGTGGGTTAGGAGGTGAAGACATTTTCACAGCGGCTGCAGTAGCAGGGACCTCGTCGCTTTTTAATCGGGCGAAGGTGCGATATTTCTTCGACGAAGGGTGGTGATGCAGCGCCGTGCCTATAGTACATGTTGGACTGTTCGGGCACATCGACCACGGCAAGACGGCACTCGCAGCGCAGCTGACCGAGAAGCCTTCCACGGCGGCGTTGGATAAACACCCGGAGGAGAAGGAGCGTGGTATCACGATAGACCTGGGGTTCTCCAGCTTCGAGCTCGGTGATTACACCGTCACACTGGTAGATGCCCCGGGCCACGCCGATCTCATCAGAACCGTGGTGGCCGGGGCCGAAATAATAGATGCCGCGATCCTGGTTGTAGCGGCCGATGAGGGTCCTCAGGTACAGACCGGGGAACACTTGGTGGTACTTAACCACCTGGGTATCGACCGCGGGGTCGTCGCCCTTAATAAGGTGGATTTGGTGGACGAAAAGACTGTCGAGCGTCGAATAGAGGAGATCAAACGAGTACTTCAAGGAACCGCCCTAGAAGATGCCCCAATAATACCGGTCTCCGCGAAGACAGGTGAGGGCATCGAGAATCTGAAAGACGCGTTGCTCGAGGTGCTAGAGCCTTCAGATCGTGATCTGGATTCCCCGTTTAGAATGCCGATAGACCACGCGTTCCACGTCAAAGGCGCTGGGACCGTGGTAACCGGTACCGTACTGACCGGGCGCGTTGAAGTCGGGGATGAACTGACACTGTACCCGATCGGTAAGACCGTTGAAGTGAAGTCCATTCAGAGTTTCGGGAAGGACAAGCAGGAAGCGCGTGCGGGTGATCGGGTCGGAATAGCACTACGAGGGGTCCGAGAGGAAGAGATCGAACGTGGCTTCCAACTAGCCGAGCAGGGTTCCCTGCGGGTCACTAGATACCTCGACTTGAAGGTGGAAATGGATCCTTTGTTCTCTCAATCTATCGGGCAGAAGACGATGCTGCACATACACGTCGGAATGAGGTCCGTACCAGCCCGGGTCGTGCCTCACGACGATGGGTTCCTCCTAGACTCCCTACGACCCGGCGAGTCGAGTTACCTGCATGCGAAGCTCAACGAGCCCGTTGCCGTTAAAGAGGGAGATAGGACGATCCTCGTTAAGTTGGACTTACCGCCGACAACGCTCCGTATAGCGGGTTCCGGGCTCGTGGAAGGTACCTCGAAGCGCGAGACATTCAAGCGCGTCTCCAGACGACGTGGGCGCGTTACTAGGGCTGACCATATGGGGAAGGGTTTAGCTGTCGTCGATGGATTAGCTCTAAACAAGGAGCACGCCAAGCGCCTAGTGGGCGAGAGAGTCAGTACGGAAGGAGGAGTCGAAGGGAAAATCGTTGATACTCACGGTACGCGTGGGGCCGTACTCGTAGACTTCGATGGAGAGGTTAAGACGGGAGAGCGGGTCGTTCTGGAGCGGGTTAGGAACGTCAAAATAGTTCTCTAATCTAACCTCACTTACCCTTTAAGGGTGTTCTCGAAGTATCAGCGCTGGAACGTCTCTTCATAAGGTCCGCTCCCGAGGGGTTCATCACTCGAAGTACCTCTTAGCGGTCCTTAGAGTCTCCTCCGCTTCCTCCTTCCCCGCGATTCCCACAGCCACGGCGTCCGCGTAACGCGCTGCGTACGGTAGTCCTTCCTCCGGCGGTAATGACCCCGCCGCCAATACTTTCTTCGCTATCACAGTCCGATCAGTTTCGGCCAAGAGCTCTTCGACAACTTTCTGGTCACCCATGAACGCCCCAACTGGGTTCATAGGAACCATGTACACGTCTGCCGTTTTTCTATCTTCCCATCTAGGGAGCGTCTCATCCGGTCGGTGCGTTGCGATCCCGACCGGAACATCTAACCGGCCTCTGATTTCATTCAGCTTGGCAGACACTTCTTCGACGTCCTCACCATCGACACAGCTAGCGTGAAGGAGCACCGCACGAAGGTTCAGGTCTTCCAGCATCTCGAGCTCCTCCTCCAAGTTCCTCAGTCCCACTACCGCCACGACGTCCAGATCTGGATCCACGTCCCTCAGCGCCTCGATAATGACTGGATCCGCCAGAGCTTGAACACCCGTAACTCCGAGCTCTTCGGCGCAGTACTCTAGCAGTGTGACGATGTTTTCAGGGCAATGGTAGAAGGTGCGTCGGTATAGGAAGGCCCGATGCCCGAACTGACCAGCTCCTAGGAACGGGGAGGTTCCCACCATGATCCTTGGGATCAACCCTGGTCCCCCGAGGAAAAGCGGGTCAGTAGCGCGGACCCTCCCCATTGGACTTCGGCCCGAGGTCCGTCTTCATCCCCAGGTGGAGCGTACCGTCTCGGGCTTTAAGTCGAATCCCGCCATCAAGTGGGGATAGTGCGGCAAAGGGGGCTCGGAATGCCGGACAAAGTGGAAGTGTTCTTCGACGAGGGAGTACTGGACTTCGCGGACGTCGATGAGATCGTGCTAGACGTTGGGGAGGAAGCCCTCGCCGAGGCCTTAGTCCACAGACACCGAAGGATGATCGTGTTCCAGGGTGATGAAGGGAAAGCGGAGGCTGCGGGTGTCGTGACGGCGGGAGCCGCGGACGTCCTTTTCGACGTCCGGGATAGGCCCATTTCCGTCCTGTATGTGACTGACAGCCTCAAAGAGGACACGTACGCCTATGAGCGTTACGAGAAGTTTCGCCGCGTCTTCGAGGGATTCGCCGAGGAAGCAAACTTCGAGTACGAGTTAGAGGCACTCACTTTCGGCAGCTCCAAACGGGCGCTCGGTACCACCTGGGATCTCATGGTGATTGACCTATCCTACGACCTGGATCCGGACGCTATCGGTCGTCTCGTCGAAACAGTTCGAGGAGGTGGTCTCGTAATCTTCCAGACTCCACCCTTCGACCGCTGGAGGAACATGTGGACGGCCTTCCACAAGAGCTTAGTGACACCGCCTTACACGCTCGACCACGTCGGCAAGCGTTTCAACCGGCGGTTCATAAGGAAGCTGAAGGAGCATGACGGCATTTGGATAGTGAACACGGATGAGTGGACCGCAGATCCCGAACCGTCGGAAGATGTCGACCTCGAAGTGAAGGTCAAACGTCGAGAACGGCCAGATCTCGATCCACCGGACGACGCCGTGCTCCCCGACGAGCTCTACCGGATGTGTGCGACCGAGGATCAATTTCGGGCCCTGATTAGGTTCGAAGAGCTGTTGGAGTCGAACGGCAAGACCGCCCTGATCCTCACGGCGGACCGAGGGCGAGGCAAGTCAGCGCTTCTCGGAATCGCCGTGACAGGTGCGGGCGTCACGACCGACGTGTACGACGTCGTGGTTACGGCGTCCGAGCCCGAGAACGTCGCCGTACTCTTCGAGTTTTTACTCAAAGCATTGCGTGAGCTCGGTGTCGAGTACGATGTGGAACGGGACGACAAAGGGAACATCGTGTACGTAGAAACCGACGATTTCGTGGTCGAGTACGAGCAACCGTCCGAAGCCTCCGAGATCGAGTGCGACCTGATGGTAGTCGACGAAGCCGCATCGATTCACGTTCCCATCCTGGAGAGGATCCTGGACAACAACGACAAGGTGGTCTACTCTTCCACCATCCACGGCTACGAAGGTGCGGGCCGCGGATTCTCGGTGAGGTTCCTCCAGAACGTCCGCAGGAGACAGGACGTTCGCTTGATAGAGTTCAAGATGCACGAGCCGATCCGCTACGATCCGGACGACCCCATCGAACGATGGTTATTCGACACGCTCCTCCTGGACGCCGAGCCCGCGGATCTCGACGAGAGTGACCTGAAATGCGTGAAGGAAATGAAGGTCGAGCTAGAGAAGCCGGACCTGAGGTACTGGTTCGAGGATCCTGAGGGTGAAGATGAGCTACGCCAATTCATCGGAATCTACGTGATGGCACATTATCGTAACCGGCCCAGCGACGTGATGGTGCTCGCCGACGCTCCGCACCACGAGGCCTACGCCCTCAAAACCGAGACCGGTAAGATCGTCACCGCGCTCCAGGTAGCCCGTGAAGGCTCCATACCCAGAGACGTGATCACCAAAATGCGTCGCGGTTACCGACCGCCGGGCAACGTGATCCCAGATTTGATGGTTCAACACCACGACGCGCTGGAGTTCCCGCGAATGAAGGGGCTCAGGATCGTAAGGATAGCGACACATCCTGACGTCATGAGGCATGGCCTTGGCTCTCGAGCCATGAAGGAACTGGTAAACATAGCGAAAAAGAAGAACTACGATTGGATAGGAACGGGGTTCGGAGCCAACGAAGAACTTACCCGATTCTGGTTGCGTAACGGTTTTGTTCCTGTGCACATCAGCCCCAACCGCAACCCCGTAAGCGGAGAATACTCCGTCGCCGTTATCCGGCCGGTCTCTGAGGAAGCCGAGGAGATCATCAACCGAGCGAACTTCGAGTTCAGGATCAAACTGGCAAACTGGCTAGGCGAAACACATCGAGACCTTGAGCCTGAGGTAGCCCGACTGCTCTTCGAACCCATGTCGTCCTTGAAGTACCAGCCGACGCTAACCGAGGGTCAACTTAAACGGCTCGAAAAGTACGCGGATATGGTCCACACGTACGAGATCGCTGCCGACGCGGTACGGGAACTGGCGAAAGCGTACTTCTTGGACACCGAGGACAGGCCGGAGCTGTCCGAGGAGGAGGAATTGCTGCTCATCACCAAGTGTCTACAGCGTTGGGAGTGGGAGGATGTCGCGAACTTCCTGGGTGAGGAAGTACCCGATCTCATGCGATCTCTCAGGGACCTAGTAGGTCTCCTGTACGAGGAATACAAGGAGGACCTACGACGAAGCGCCGCGGTCGAGGGTATCCGGAAGGCGGTAGAGCGATTGGCCGACAAGGGACTCACGGGTACCGTTATCGTGGAAGTCGAAGAGGGGGAGCCGAGAGAAGTCATCATACGTCGGGAGGACAGGTTGGAGTTGTGAGTGTACCCACGGCGCCGTATTCCCAAGGACAGTAAGCCTTTTAGTGATCAACGTGGTACCGCAGCACGAGGAGTCCTCTTGTCATTCTCCGCTTTGCTCCAACGAGATACTCCACCGGTTAGAGAGGATCTAACTTGTTTCGTTACCACTACCACGGTCTCTTCTTCACTATCACTAACACTATTCTGATGGTGTCAACACCCTCCTCGTGCTTTTACGTGCGCGATACATATGATCGGATCCTATTGTTAGAAAAATCCGTTATTAACAGTGAAGAAAGAATGTATCCCAGTTACCACTACTAAAGGGGTTATCCAAACTTTGAACCTTAATTATACTGTACGATCATTATACGATCAAAAACTTCCGTCTTTATACCTTATATATCAAAATTCCACCATACTCCAAAACTAGTGATAGGGCATCAAGCTTCATGTCTATCGAAAATAATAAGTTAATATTTGAAATCGGTTCTCAACTTATCGAAAGTATAACGTTACATCCGAAACACACGTACACAGTATTTAAGCTCTCATCCAATATACCATTAATACCTACATCAACGGATTTCGACGTCGGCACCATTTTAGACTTAACATAGTTAAGGGAAGAAGGACCTACGCATTCGTGGATACAAGAGCTGAACCTCAGGTTCTTCCATTTACCTCCTGTCCACTTCTAATGTCTAAAGCATTAAAAGAACGTACTTCTAAATATGTCAAGATTATTTCTAAATACGCTATCGAATGGATATTACATGTGCTGGATTTTATCTTCGGAATTAATGTTAATGGAGATTTTGCAACATTCTACGTCTACAGATTTTCGCTAGTAGTATATGGTACTAATTCCAATGAGTTAGTAACCGCATTTATCAAACTCTCTAATGGGGAAATAAATAGGTACAATCGCAAACTGCTAGAATTTTTAAATTTCATTAAATCTATTATCTGTGGCAATTTCTTGAGCTGAAACTATTTCTAACCACGCCGTGAAGCGTTCAAACTCGAACATATACTAGAAAAGTTAGATATAATTCACGTCAGACCAATCAAGTTATTGCTACATGCTTCCGGGAATGAGCCAAATGGGTCATATAGATAGACTAAGCTGTGCGACTCTAGTATATGTACTAATATGCGAACTGATATGATTGCTATCTTGACTGGTTTGATCTAATGTTCGATCACTAGTGAATTTATTCGTGAGACTCTTATCAGGTGAACCTTTGTGGGGCAGGCCGGACACAGTTATTGAAGAAGTATTGGAAACAGTACATTTAAGCGTTGAAATTCCGTTAATTTAGGAATCCACGAAACGTTTGGTAAGTGAGCTCTTTGAGTTGCCAGGATCGTTATCGGGTGGATTGTACGGTTTATTGAAGGGTATGAATATCGATACGATAATTGATATAACGATACGTCACGCCCTTTACACGATCTTACCGTTGCCCGGTGGGTGTATCCGTGCATTCGCTCGATAGTTCCGCCGACCCGAGGCGTTGGACTAACGTGAACGTGGTCGGAAACGCTTTCTCGTGGCTCGGAGGGCTGGTGTTGAGCACGTTAGTAGGCGACGCGATTTGGGACTAGCAGGTGCGTGCACTGGGACTAGCGGAGAAGCGTGGGGAAATAGAAACTACCTTAAAGCCTCTAAGTGAGTAGCGACGGACCAAAAAGCACCGCTTGAGGATACTGGAACGACGTTCCTGACGGGATTCACAACGCTGCGCATTTCGTCGCCAGTCGTCGTCTCAAAGTGCTAGCGGGGTTTCTTAAGTTGTCACATGCGTTCAGCGACCCTGCACAGGTAATCGAGGACAAAATCGAGGAATGCGTTAGGAGGTCAGGTCATCCGCGTCCGGGTTCCAGAGTCCTGGTGGCTATGTCGGGTGGTAAGGACAGTTTCGCGGTGGCGTTCGGTCTGAAGAGACTCGAAGATGAGTACGGGTGGGAGGTAGAGGGAGCTCACGTGGCCCCGACGGTGGACGGTGAGAAAATCAGCGCTTGGAGTGTCGTCGAGAAGCAGGCGAACATATTGGGTATACAGGCACACCTCCTGGAGCCGAAGACGGACGTGCTCGACCTCAAGAGGGAGATGAGCGCTCGCAAGGTCTGCTACGCGTGCCGTACACTTCGGAGGATCGAGCTCGGTCGACTCGCGGAAGACGAGGGGTTCGATTATATCGCCTTGGGTCATACGCTAGACGACGCGGCGACTACCGCAATACTCTCGCTGCTCACAGGCGCCGAACGGTTGAAATTGCTGTGGTACACGGGAACGTGGCGTGAGGGACCCAGACTCGTCCGACCGTTAGCTCGCTGTCCAGAGGCCGTCACCAAGGCGCTGTCTGAGGAGTTAAAAGTCGATACCGTAAGGACGGAGGACGTGTGTCCCTATGCCGGAGGGCTTCGAGATGAGGTGAAGGGGTTTCTCGATCGGTTGGAACGCGAGTGGATCCCTCACGTTAAGGGAAACGTTGTAGGGACGGCCCTGAGGACGCTAAGAGGGCGATAACGTCATTAAGTAACGTCTCCTCCGAGCGCGCAGAGCGCGGAGGGGAAGAAGTTTCACTATGATACCGGACCCGTCAACAATGCTGTATCTCGGGATAGGCAGTCTCGTAGGGTTAATTTCCGGAATGTTCGGCGTCGGTGGGGGTTTCCTACTAGTACCACTCCTGAACTCCACCGGAATGCCCATGCATCTGGCTCTGGGCACTACGCTGTTTGCTATAAGTCTCGGCGGGTTCACCGGAGCTTACAAGCACCTTCAAGAGGGCAATGTACACGTCGGCGCGGCACCGGTCTTCGGGTTAAGCGCGATCGTTGGGGCGCAGGTAGGGAGCTACCTGGCGTGCCTAGCTTCCGAGCACGTGCTCAAAGTAGCGCTTGGGGTAGCGTGCTCCGCAATGGCCCTCAGGATGGCGTTCGATGGGGAGATCGAGGAAAAGAACGAGATCCGCGATAACACCGTGATAGCGTCGCTCACGGGTTTCGGCGTGGGTGCTTTCAGCGGTTTCACCGGGTCAGGGGGCGGCGTGCTTTTCGTCCCGGTAATGGCGTCGATCTTGAACTTCCCTACCATGATCGCCGTAGGCACGTCATCCGTGATCGTACCAATCAGCGCGCTGGCGGGAGTCGCTCAGTACTGGATGGAAGGGTATGTGAACTTCTGGGCCGCACTGGCCGTAGTTGTCGGAATGTTAATGTCGTCATACGTGGGGGCGGAGCTCTCCAACAAGATCGGCGGTGAGAAAGTCAAGCGGGCGTTCTCGGTGGTGTTAGCCATCGTAGGGGCCAAGATGACGCTCAACGGTCTGCTCTTGGCTTAAGGACGGAGAGCCTCACGACGCTATCCTCGATTCTCTTCTCATGCTTCACCACCAAGACGTTGACGGGACTGTATCTGATCACGTTCTCCGCGACGCTTCCCAGGATCAATTTCTCTAGACCTGTCCGTCCGTGAGATCCCAACACGATCAAGTTGATCTCCTCGTCATCTTCCGCTTCCCTCACGATTTCACGCCACGGAACACCTACACGGACTTCTTCTCGATCTCCACGTCGACGCCCAATTCATTCGCCATTCGCTCTGCTCTGTTCAGTATCCCCTCCCCTCTTCCCCTCAGTTCCTTAAGCACCGTCTCTTTGGGAGCGAAGCCAGTAAGCTCGTCCAAGGAACGCTCATCGACCACGTACATAATCTTGATCGGAAACCCGTGGTCGTGCGCGTCCAGAAGCGCCCACCTCAAGGCCAGCTCGGCTGGTTCGGACCCGTCAAACGGCACCAGGATCTTCCGAGACACGACCGCGTCCCCTTGTTCAACTAATCTCGAAACATTAAAAAACTTTTGAAATTAGAGGAGAGCAGGGCGATGTGTTTGCCCGGAATATCGGCACTCATGGCACTCGAGCTACTTGGAACTGGGTTCATAGCTGGCTACTTAGGTGGCCTCATAGGTACCGGTGGATGCGTGCTGATGTTACCCATGCTCGTGTTCCTGCTGAAATATCCCATTCCGAAGGCTATCGCCACGACAGTATTCGCGGTGGTTTGGACGGCGACGTTCGGTACGATATCTCACGCGAAACTCGGGAACATCGACTACCAAACGTCATCTATCGTTCTGGCCGCCGGTGCCATAGGTGCACTGCTTGGCTCCATAATCTTCGCCTTCATAATGAGGCACATCGGAGTGCTGCAGGTGATCCTCGGAGCGGCTTTCTTGTACGCCTCGGTGAGGATGATTTACGAGTGGATCAAGAAGATCCCTGGGTCCGATGCCGACGAGATCCCAGGTAAGCCGTCCGGCAAGGCCGCAATAGGGTTCGGCATCGGAGTCCTTACTGGGATCCTGGGACTGGGTGGAGGCTACGCCCTGGTTCCGTCATTCATCTACCTGCTGGACGCGCCGGTTCACCTCGCCGTGGGGACGTCTATGGTCAGCATGGTCCCCATGGCGACGGTCTCTGCGGCGTACAAGATGGCCCAGGGCCTAACGGACCTGATTGGAGGCACGCTGCTGGGCTTGGGCACCATTGCCGGGGTGAAACTAGGCGCGAAGACTACCCAGAAAATCGAGCCGTGGACGATCAAAGGTATATTCGGGGCGGTATTCCTGTACATATCGATGAAGTTCATCTTACGGGGGTTGGGCGTTAAGCTTCTCTGAGACGCTAGATGGGGAACTCGAACTCCCTCAAGTCGACGTCGAGTTCGATTCCGAGTGCTTCGGCCAACGCGACACCGTGTAGATACGCCGCAACGTCCTTCGACTCGAACTTACCGAACCGCGGTGCGACGCAGTGATGACAGGCCGCCAGAGCGAAGGCTCTCACGGCCTCTTCGTCCGCCGACATCCCCTCAACACGCTCGGCGGCTATCCATGTGGCACCACACGGAGCACCTCGGACTACTCGTACTTCCCGGACCCTTCCTCCGGACATCGACACCTTCAGCTTCGGTTTTCCGAACTTCTCGGCGAACCGGTCGACCTCTGGGATGCCGGTTTCAGGCAACAGGGAACACATGGTGGTCTCTGGGAAAGCGACGGCGTCGTGACTGCGCTTTATTTCCTCTCGAACCGCCGGATCAGGGGAGATGCCGTACAGTATAGGTAATTCACAAACTTCGGCCAGTGCGAGTTGCAGATCCGGATGTTGGAGGTACGAAACGACGAGGTCGAACCCCGAGTAGGACGATGGCAAGAGAGCCCTCACATAGTCTTCATCCAAAATAACGTTCTTCGGAGGCTCCTTCACTTCTAGGAACTCGACGTCGAAGTCCGACCTCGACTCTACGTTTTCCGCGGCCCTACTCCCGTATCGGTAGCCTAGGAACAGTACTCGCATCGTGGTACCCTCCGTATCCGCTCTTTAAAGAGACTTTGAATTATTCAAAAATCTTTCAATCTTCCGGTCGACCTGCTCAGCCCGCGGTCTCCTCTTCACCCTCTCCGCTCGCCGTATCCTCATCATGATGCGACGCGCTCTCCAGCTCCGCTTCTCGGAGAATGTCGAGCACTCCGTAATGGGCCGCACCTATCACGAGAACGGCTTTGGTTACGTCCTCACGGCTGTGGAGGAACTCGATCGTGTTCTCCGCGATAACCCGATTGCGCTCGTCGATCAACACTTCGGTTATTCTGGGAAAAGCACTCCTGAGCCCACGAACCATCTCCCGAGCGGCTTCCTCATCCGCGACGGATGATAGCAGGGCATCCCTGGTCTGACCCGGCCGGAGTAACGATCGTAAGACATCGATGGTCACGGAGAGCTGGAACCTCAGGAGTTCCCATCTCGAAGCTTTCATTTTTACCCTTCGGAGGACCCAGCCGATGTCCATATCCACGGGAACTATCTCAGCCTCCAGCTCCAGTGCCGCTTCGATGGCACCCTTGATGTCCTCACCTAACTCTCCTCCGACTACGCGACCTACAATGCGCTCAGCTGCGGCGATTAACCTCCCAGTGAGACCGCCGGTCCGTGATCCTGCTCGCTCACCGCGAAGTTCAGCGAGGAACGAGAGCAGCCTACCTTCACATAGCTCCACCAACACGGCTTCGGGATTTAACTCCAAAATTTTACGCCGGACCCGGTCGCCGTCCACCCCGGCGTGTGCGGTTCTAATCACATAGAGCTCTGAGCCGAACATCTCGAACCGGTCCATCAGCAACTACCGGGGCACCACCATACCGTCCTCGTAGACCGGTACGACTTCGAACTCGTCCACACGAGCGCAGAACTCGACGTCTTCGAGCCTCCCGCGTTGCTCGAGCACGTGGCCAGTCCTCGAGCCTTTGAACACCTCCTCCGCCGGAAGACCGCGGGCCATTTCCATGGCCGCTCGTGTCCTACCGTCGGCAGGTTCCCCGCATACTAAGTGCGCGATGTAGCCCGCCGTGTAGGTGTCCTCGACAGCGAGCATCCCCCGATGACCCGCCTCCACGAAGCAGGTGTCACCGGAGAGTTTCGAGGCCACGGCCGAAGCGTTCAGCAGGCTACCGATCAGCACCTCCTCGTGAACTTCTGAGGCCCGTAAAATGGCATCGGTCCCATTGGTGGTTACCATATACAATGTCTTTCCCTCAATCTCATCGGCGTGGCGCAGCAGGTCGGTCGGCGAGTTACCGTAGTCCGCGAAGTCGATCTTCTTACCATGGTGTTCCCCGATCGTGGGTCCATCCACCCGTTTGAGTTCCTCCGGGGAAGAAAGCGGCACGACCGCTTCAGCTTCCAGGGCCAGGGCCGTAACTATCGTCGAGCTAGCTCGCAGCGCGTCCACGACTACCCCTATCTCGTACCCTTCTTGAGGTTCGAGGCCGGACACTAACCGCAACTCGATCTCCCCCGGAGGGGGTGGTAGGTCGTGGTGGCTGTCGCGTTCCCGTGGAGCCTCTTTTCCGAGGAGACCGACCCGAAGATCTACACTTATCGGGTGGGGACCCTCGCGCGTGCTCTGGCTATATATCGGGTGGAGGAGGTCTATCTATACGGCGATGGTGTCGGAACCCGCAGGAACGCGGAGCGGTTACGAAAACTCTTGGAGTATCAGGAATGCCCACAATACCTTAGGAAGAGAGTATTCAGACTGGACCGTGACCTAAGGTACGCCGGAGTCATGCCGCCGCTGAGGACCCCTCACCATAAGGTCCACCCGCCGAAGGAAGGTGAGGTACGGGAGGGTTACGTCGTTAGGAGGAGTCGGAACGGAGCGCTAGTGGACGTGGGTGCCGACCGCCTCGCACGCGCCAAACGGCGCTTTAAACCACATGAACGGGTGACCGTGCGAGTAGTTTCCGAGGATCCGCTGGAGGTGGAACCGGCCGAGCCCGAGGAGTACTGGGGGTACCGAGTTGAGGTTGTGACTGGGCTTAATGAGGTGTTAAGGAAATTTAAGGATGGTATTATTGTGACTTCAAGATACGGTGAAAACGTTCGGGAAGTCGAGTTCAATACTCCGGTAAAGTGCGTGGTGTTCGGATCTGGTAAAGTGAGCGTTCTGGACGTAAATTCGGAGGTTCGAGACGAGTATCTAACGATCAACTTCGTGCCAAATCAAGGGGTGCAGGTAGTGAGGACCGAGGAGGCCGTCCACGCCACCCTTGCCGTGCTCAACTACTTGGGACTGATATAAAGACCTCCGCCGGCTCTCCATCATCACACCGGCTGTCAGCCGGGGATTACCTCGTCATCGGCCCACATGTAAGTCAGTTCGGTAACCGCACGGCGATTTATTTATTAACCGCGAATCCCGCCAGTGCAGGGAATTAGACGTGGAGGGGGGTAGTCGGAGTTGTCTGAGGTCACGAAGGAGTTCCAGAAGGATGTCGAAGAGATTAAGAGAAGGCTTCGTGAAGGTGAGCTAACGAACCTAGGAGCGGCCTTGGCGGTGGTGTTACTAGCGAGTCTTAAGGGTCAATGGATTAACGTTGATGAAATCGTTAGGGTGCTCAAAGAACTAGGATACAACGTCAAAGCCAACAGCATTAGAAGCGCACTCTACAAGGTTAGGCAGGAAGGGCTGCTGAAGTCGAAGCGTCTCGGCCGTAAGACGGCGTATTTCATCCCGGTGGACGATGACGAGACGTTAGGAGCCATCCTCCGACGCGTCACCGGAGAGGAAGTCCGGGAGAAGATAGTAGAGGAACTACTCGAGGAGATCCACGGAGACTGAACCTCCCTCTGCCCTCATCCGGAATCGTTACGAATTATAGAACGTTCAGCGCCTGAGTGGAACCTGTGGTCTTTTAGTAACATCACAATCGAAAGAAATATTAATAATGTCCCGGGACTGACGCACTAGGGGATGACTTAAGTGAGACGGTTACTCGTGATTCTGTGCTGCGTAACGGCGATGGGACCCGCCAGTGCGGTCACGCTCGAAGACGTCGACCAATGCTTGAAGGACAGCACAGCGTGGCTGGTGGAGAACCAGTTCACCGAGCAGGACGTCGGCAAGACCTACACACTTCGGGATCCAGGTGGCACCTACAACGGTAATCAGTACGAAGTCCACTTTGCGACCGAGCAGGACGGCCAACTGCAGGACGAGGGTCCGGCGTCCAGGGACTTCACGGTAGAGGACGTCGATATCGGCACGTGGCCGACCACGTACAAGGGAGACTGTCGGATAATTTACGTCAAAAAGCATAACTACTTCTCTTCAGACCACGGGCTGGAGGCGGTTAAACTGGGAGACAAGATATTGGCTCTTATTGACAACAATAAGCGCATAGTTTACGTTAAAAAGAATGATAAGTACGGATACGTCGGGTTCGGAGGCGAGCCAGGGTACTCAATTACTAAATTTACCATTCCCATGTTAGTGCTAGCTGTAGAGGAAGGAGTGACAGATGAACAGTTCAAAAATGCTGTAAAACGGGCTATTAAGTGGGTACTAACAGTCAGTAACCCACGTGGGTACTACTACCAACACTCACTCAAGGACATCAGAACAACGCTTGAAGAAAATGGGTACATCCGTACAGGATCGATCGGCGGTGTCTGCCTGTACCAACTGATTCCATTGCTAGTCGGCCGTGAGTTAGGACTTGTCGACGACGATCTATGGAACTCAGTTAAAAACGACGCCTTGTACATTATTAAAAATGCAATCCTGGCTCCAGAAGTATACTGCAGCTCGAAGCAGGACAAGAAAGATGTGCTGATAGTCGACTCGAAAAACGGGATAGCTTACTGGGTCCGACAGAGGTTGAAGGACGGCATCTGGGTTGATTACAGCGCCATTTACGACACCGCCGGCGCTGTGCTGACGCTGATACATGCCATCAAAACGGGGCTCATAAGTGAGAACGATGATGTGAACGTTGAAGGATCGACGTACAAGGTAGCTGACATAATCAAGTACGCTGTTAACTTCTTGGTGAAGCGGTTCTACGAGGGCAATGGTAACCCGTGCTTCCTGGAGAAGCAGGCGGTGGAGCAGGGCTTGTACTGGAAATCCTACTACTACCCAGTTAAGTACTCCTTCTACGCACTGTGGGCGATCCGTGAGGCTGAGAATGCGGGGTACCTGAGCGACAAGGCGAAGGACTTGCTCCACGACGCGTTGAGACGGTACGTGTGCTGGCTCTACGGAATGCAGCTCGAAAACAAGCCAGGGTACTTCCCGTACAACGAGTACATCAAGGGATCACCTGACTTCGCGAGCACGTGTGCGGCCTTACTCGGATTGTGTACGGCGGTGGATCTCGGCTACAAGGACAGCCTGACGGTTCAGTTGATAAGGAACGTCGTTAATGCGATCATCAGCCAGTACAAGGAAGCTATTGAGAATGGACTCAAGTACTACTTCTACGTGCCGACACCACAAAGCTTCTATTACCTTTACATGAGCCGGTTCTTCAAGGACCGTGAAGCCAACGAGTGCGCTTTCGCCACGGCGCACGTAGTGGCGGCGTTGAAGGCTGTAAACAACCTACCGGAGAGTGTGAAGTACGAGATATTCGGACGTGCCAGAGCCAGGAAGAAGGTACCCATGGTACCGCTAGTGATGGCGACTCTAAGCGTGCTCGCGCTGGCATCACTGCGGCGCCGGTGATCTCACTCCCCACCCAAAAACGATCTTTTTATATCCCACTATATCCCACGAGGGGGTGTCCAATGAGTTTCAAGCCGGCATTTGTAATCACGCTCGCATCCTTGATCGCGGTATCGCCCGTTCACGCCGATAAGTTGGTCATCATCACCGGGTATTGGTCCACCGGTATCCCGGCCGCGAAGGCCGCTTCTGGGTTCCCTGTGACCGTGATCGTTGAGGACGTCGTTTCCAAAGGATTGGTCTCAGAAGATCTCGTTAGGAAGGAGGTTGAATCCGCCGATACCTTGTTATTAATCCATACGACGAGTAACACAGTACTTGAAAACATTCTCAACGAGGTTATCTCGGAGTCAAAAAAACGTGTGTTTGAATTCGATAACGTTCTTCCAGTACCATCGGATGTGAAAGAGCTGAATCAAATAAAAGTTGATTGGTGCGGGTTAAAGATACCTCTCTCTATGTACGTACAGTCACGTTCCGTTCGGAACTTTCGTTCTCTTCTCTCCTATCTCCTCAATGGACATCCCGGCCCTTACCATCTATTCGACGGATGGATCGAAGGTTATGATCCTTTTAAGGATGAGATAATTCGACCGTCCGATCCGGATCCGGAAGAAGTGGCCGATCTGATCAGGCGGTATGGTAGTAAAACTGTAACCCTCGGTCACACGCGTTATCCAGTGTGGTTTGTTGAACTTCTTCGCAAACACTTACCACGCGCTGTCGCCGAAGTAATGAACAAAATGTTGGACATATTTGCTGAACACCTCAGTATCCATTACGATATCTTTGACGGTTGTTTGATTCAAATATTGCGCTTAATCCTATCACATGACGCTTCCAAAATTGAAAAGGAACGTATACCTTGTGTACTCATAGTCGTCGATACAACGAGGTTAGAAAGTGGTTGGACGGCTCCCATCCGCGAATTGTGTAGGGTGCTAATAGAGCGTGGTTTGGTACCGATAGTACTCGGTCTCCATTACGATATCCTTGACGGTTGTTTCGAGGATGTACTCTCTACTCTCGAACACGTGATATCGAAGTTAAAGCTATTTAAAGTAGAGGCGATTGCACTTCTCCCTGGTTTTTTCAAGATGCGTTCCCCAGATTCGCCGGAGATAAAGCTTCTGAAACAGCTGAATCTACCCGTGATTAAACTCGTGAGTCTACCCTGGACGATGAGTGAGTGGCAGACGTATTGGCGAACTCCGAGCGGCCTGGACTGGTCTGCCTTGTACCACATCGTGATTCCGGAAAACCTCGGTGCAATCGAAGGTATCCCCATCTCGGTTCGCGAGTGGCGTAAAGACGGTCCAGAAACGCTACTGGGTCGCGTAATGTGCATTGACGAACCTGTTCCCGAGATGATCCACATAACCGCCGACAGGATCCTCGCTTGGATAAGACTCCGTAACATCCCAAACCGGGAAAAGCGTGTCGCGATACTGTACTGGGCTTCGGAGCCGGGTAAGGAGGGTGTCGGAACGGCTTCATCGTTGGACGTGCCCGCATCGATCGTGAACTTCCTCGCATGGCTGGTTAAAGAAGGGTACCGCGTCGAGATCCCAGAGGAGCTCAAGGAGAAACTGTTGGAGTACGCGGACGAGATCCCGACCGATGCTCGCGGATTATCGATCAAGGAGGTACTGCTGAAGATTGCAGAGCTAGAAGAACGGGCGGAAAAGCTCGCCCAAAAGGGTAAGTGGAAGGAAGCCCTTGATCTATACTACAAGGCCTACCTTCTCGTAAGGCCACTCGCCGATGCGCTAGGGCGCCTCATGGTGGAGGAGGGCTCCAACATCGGTTCGTACATACTGAGGCGTGTGAGCGTGGAAGGTCACAAGCTCGTTCTCCGACTACTTGCCTATGAACACGGTCGGTTCGTGGAGCGGGATCAGGAGATCCGATACCTGTACCTGTTGCCGCTCGACGAGTACCTGAAATGGTACCGGTCGCTACCCGAGGAAGCCAGGTTGTGTGTGGAGAAGGGTGTCTTCGGGTACCTAGAGGCGGTGCTGCTTCAAATCCGAAAGTACGGTCCGATTACCGATCCGCTGAAGTTACGGGTCATCGTCAACGGTCTGAGGTCTCTCGTATCTTACGTAGCGGGTCACCTGCAATACCTGGACGTTCCCGAAGAGGCGAAAGAACAGTTCCGGCGGGACGTGGAATCACTGGTGGATGCCGTCATCGATGCATTAACGGACCCGAAGAAAGTGGGACGCGCCCTCGAGCTGTGCAGGTCACTCTATGCTAAGTGGAGCCGAGTCGAGGCTTTCTACGGTTGGTTTACGGGCTGGGGACCGCCAGAGCGCTCCCGGTACCTCGTTGAGATCGACGGGAAAATGTACTTCGTGATACGGGGGATCAACTTCGGAAACATTATCGTAGCGCCCCAGCCCGCCAGAGGATACTACGTCGGGATCAGCGTCGCGTACCACTCTACCGTACTTCCACCCTGCCACTACTATCTGGCCTGCTACTACTACTTCACCCTGGTGTTCCGGGCGCACGTGATCGTGAATACGGGTAAGCACGGGACGTACGAGTGGTTGCCGTACAAGCCCCTATTCATGTCTTGGTGGGACTTCCCACAGATATGCATCCAAAACGTGCCCCAAGTCTACCCGTATTACGTTGCGGACCCGTCGGAGGCTCTGGTGGCGAAGCGCCGCGGCTGGGCCGTGATAGTGAACTACCTGCCGCAATCTCTGGCTAAAGAAGAACTCACCGGCGACATGGGTCGACTCCTAAAACTGCTGGAGAGGTATCAGTCTTCCCACCTGAGCTATTTGAAGCCGGCGATTTTGGAGTTAGTGAAGAAGACGCGCGCCTACGAGCTGCTGAACCTGAGCTCGCTGGAGGCGTTTGAGAGGAGATTCGACGAGAACTGTGCTAAGCTGTACTTCCTACTGCACGACCTGGAGGAACACGAGGTGGTTCCGATCGGCCTCCACGTGTTCGGGATGCCGCCGATCGGAGAGGATCCAGTAGGCACCATGGCCAGCTTCGCGGCGAAGGTACTACTAAATGAGGTCATGGGGTCACTGGACTACTCCAAGGCTTTGAATGTATGTCGCGAAGTGATCGAGCGGCCTGAGACGCGGGACGTCGACGACTTACATCGTGAGGCAGCCCGGATCGTTGAATTACTCTTCGAGAGTGCGCGGCTCGAACGTGTGAACTTCCTCAACGCGCTAAGCGGTGGCTATGTGCCGCCGGGTTTCAACTCTAGTCCTTTCAAACAGCTCGACGCGTTACCTACCGGCCGGAACGCGTGCATGTTCGATCCCAGGAAGTGGCCTGACTGGATCTCGATCAACGTAGCATACACGGTTGCGATCCCGCTACGTACTGTCACTAGGAAGGTGGTGGCCTTCGACTGGGCGACGGATAATATCAACACCAGGGGACTGCCGATCGCTGTTCAGATGCTCCTGTTGGGTGTACTCCCACACCGTAACTCGGATTGGATCGTGACGGGCGTCGACCCATCCCTTTGTATGAACCCCAGCGGCGTGTTCTATACCAGACGATTCGGTCAAATTCTAGTCGTAGGTCGCATCGTCCAGATGGAACCGCTCGGACTTGACGCTATTCGCTTGGTACTCGAGCCTCCGACGGGTGGTCAACATATCGAGGTGCGGTGCCCGATCAGCATACTACCAATACCGCTCCACTTGGGCGACGAGGTCATGGTGCTAGGCACACTGGTGCCTACAGGCGGTCACGTGGAAGTCGTCAACGCTAGGGTTCTCTCTGAAGAAGATGTTAAGGGAATCGAGGACGAGGTACTCACACCCACACAACTCCTTGCCGTCGGACGGGCGTTCGGTAGACTTCCAATCCGCGGTAGGGTCGATCGGGTGGAGGGGCGGTGGATTATCCTAACGGACGGGCGTACGGAAGTCCGGGTTCGGATCGACGAGGGGCGTGTGCCTAAGGAGGGAGAAGTAGTCACCGTGATCGGCACGATAATGCTCGTGGGAGACAGACCGGTGATCTCGGCCAGCTTGGTATTGCGGCGGGTTCCACGTCGGCTTACTGATGTGATCGTTACTGGTACTTCGTGCTTCCGAGACGTGTTCGCACACAACATCCTTACGGAATTGTTCTTGGGCAGGGTGGCGGCGATCCTGGCCGCCGAACCCTATCTAGCACGACTACTCGGTCACAGCTCACTTATCGTCGGCGACGTGGACGAAGTTCTGGAGATCTGTGATCCAGAGGAACATCCAGTACACTGCGTTCGTCGGTGGCTTCGCGAGATCGTGGAGCGATTATCCCAAGGTGAATGGGAGAACCCTATCCACGAGACGGTACTACACGTGTACCTGGCGGCACTGTGGCGGGCACTCACAACCCCCGATGAGGAGTTGGCTCGCGAGCTCGAAGAGGGGTTGAAGCGGCTCTACGACCTGATAGATGAGTTCTGCGTAGAGCACGGGTACGATTTCGAATCCGTCGTCAACACCGCGTCCTCCCTCGCCGTTCTCGTGCCACCGGCCGAAAATTATCCGTTCCTGGACTGGGCCGCCGTCTACTTGGCTTTGCTGTCCTGTCGGGAGTTGAGTCGAATCTCCACTCCTGGTACCGATCTTCCTTCGAACGGCGGGATCATCACAGGTTGGATCGATCAGATTCGTGGAGTTCCGGACGAAGATCTCCCGTTGCTCGCCGCGTTCAACGTGTTCTGTCAAGCACCCGGTGACTACACGAACGTGATCGGTAAGACGATCGAGTCCGGAGAGTTTCTGCTGGAGGATCGGTTGAACCTCGCGATGAGTTGGATATCCGGTCTCAGCTACGTCTACGGGCCGAAGTATTGGGGAGCCAGCTTCCCGCTCCTCCTCGCGTTGAACCTCGCGGCGCCCGACCGCACGCTTCATACGATGGTTTCGTCCGATGAAAAGGCCACGTTCTTCTACGACGACTGCATTTACGCTTTCGAGGGCGGTTTGAGGCTGGCCGTAAGTGCTGTCAACGGATTGCTACCGAAGCAAGAGAAGATGATCGACGCGTTAGTCCTGAACCTCAGGAACGCAGCCCTTGGCTCTTACGTAGGTGGTGATTACTCGCGGATGGCGCGCCGGCTCGCGGAGGAAATCCAGTTGATGGTCTCGGTAAACCCGAACCTGGCCCCTTGGTTACGCGATCTCTCACCACAGCTTAGCGCGGGGAGCTACTTGGCGGCTCTCCTGGCTTCGAACATGACCTCGTTATTCTCGACCGTGACCAACCGTACACTCGCCACGCTCACCGGGAACGAGATGGCCGCGTTTCGGTACTCCCTCCTCATGCCCTTCGACACCTACGCATGGTACGATCTGATGCGTACTGTCTTCAACCCGACTTACGTCCGCGGACTCAGATTCCACGGATACTCGGGCGCGATGGAACTCCTGAAACGCCTCGGTTACCTCATCCGCGGCTGGTCCACTCTTACACCTGGACTCCTCGGCTGGGAGGGCATCCTCCGCCGCACGGCCGCAACACTCGTGGAGAACCGGAACTGGCTGGCGCGATATTCTCCGGAGGGCCTGTTCTCGCTGGCGGCGTCTCTGCTCGTGATCGCGTATGACCGGGCTCAACATAAGCTTATCAACGAGGAGGTCCTCAAAAGCCGGGAGTTCGTAACCCTCGTCCGGGACGTGATCGTGCCCGAGCTCCTCCGAGGCGTCCTATGCTGCTGTCCAGGAATCTGCGGAAACCCGGTAGTGCAGCAGCGCTTCTTAGAGGCCCTCTCCCAGTACGAGGGAGTGGTCCCTAACCTCAGAGTGGCCATGGCGGTCTTTGCTACCAACTACATGAACAACCCGGAACTCGCCGCTCAGATCCTCCGGCAGCTCACCTCCACGTTTACGAGATTTACGAGAGGAACCATTCCGACGACTGCCACGGCCGCTAGAACCTCCGTTGTCCACGCCGTTAGAACATCATCGTCTCGAATCACCCAAAGTCGGGCCACCGGTAGCCTAGCGGCCACGGTTTCGGCTATGATCGTGTCGGCTCTAGCCAGTCAGGCTGCGCTCAGCGGCTCCTGTCGGGGTGTCGTCCCGGTGTCGGTTACAGGCGTCCCTCTCCGTGGTACTGTCGGCGCGAAGTCGGCTGCTACCGTCGAAGTAAACGTCGGAAGTTCGGTTGATAAGAGTAAACCCTCGCAGGGGAGACCGGCGAGGGTCTCGGTACTTCGTCGGACCTCGGCGCGATCGCCAGTCACCACTTCGGTTCCTCGCTGGATACTCGTGGCCCTCATCGTCGCGTTGCTGGCGGCGGTCGTCCTGGTCGGCACGCTGTGGAGACCGAGGATCGGGACTTCGCGAGGCTGGTGAAGAGGTTATTATCGAGAGAGTCACTAGAGGCGCCGACGAGCGTCGAGGGGGCCACGCATGAGCGGTGACAAGGACCGTCGGTTACCGTTCGACCGAGATCGGGAAATGGTTACGAAAGCCGAGGTGGAAACGGACCCTCGGTACGGTTGTCCTCCGGAGGAGCGCCCTATCGAGGAGTACATCATGAAGGGTGTTATCAACCTGGATAAGCCCGCCGGGCCCACATCGCACGAGGTCGTGGCTTGGGTGAAGGAGATCTTCGGTCTGTCCAAGGCGGGTCACGGTGGTACCCTGGATCCTAAGGTCACGGGAGTCCTTCCTATCGCCCTCGAGAAAGCCACGAAGATAATCCAGACGCTGCTACCGGCGGGCAAGGAATACGTGACGATTATGCATCTCCACGGCGATGTGGACGAGGAGGAGCTGGAGCGCGTCGTGAAGGAGTTCGAGGGGACGATACTCCAGCGACCACCGTTACGCTCGGCGGTCAAGAGGAGGGTACGTCCTAAGAAAGTTTACTACATCGATATCCTCGAGATCGACGGTCGCGACGTGCTGATGAGGGTCGGGTGTCAGGCTGGTACTTACATCCGGAAGCTGTGTCATGACATCGGTGAGGCCTTGGGTGTCGGTGCGCACATGGCTGAGCTTCGAAGGACGAGGACGGGGCCGTTCTCGGAGGAGAACGCCGTCACTCTCCACGACGTGAAGGACGCGTACGAGTTCTGGAAGGAGTATCGGTGGGAGGAACCCTTGCGACACATCGTACGTCCGATGGAGGAAGGCCTAGAGCACCTACCGAGGATAGAGATCAGGGATACTGCCGTCGACGCCATCTGCCACGGGGCCGACCTGGCCGCACCGGGAATCGTTAGGGTGGAGAAAGGGATCCAGCCCGGCGATCTAGTCGCCATCTTCACGTTGAAAGGGGAGGCGGTAGCGCTGGGAGTGGCCAAGGCTACTTGGAAGGAGATGCTACACGCGGATCGGGGTATTATGGTGGACACCAAGAGGGTCCTGATGGAGCCGGGCACGTACCCGAAGGCTTGGGGCTAAAGACCTCTGGAGAGCAGTACCGTCAAGTTCTCCACCCGTGCCTCGACGTCGTTGCGCTCGAGCCCCTCTTTGAGGTTGTATTCGCAGAACGGACAGACCGTGGTCAACACTTCGGCCCCGGTCTCGCGTACCATGTGAGCCTTCACGTCGGACATCAGCTCCGCGAGTTCCGGTAGACCGGATCGAACGCCCCCGCCGGCCCCGCAACACCGATCCGGTTCCTCCATCTCAACGAACTCAACGTTCTCGATCGATCGGATGAGCTTCCTGGGCTCGTCCTCGACACCTTGTCCCCGTTTCAGATGACACGGATCGTGATACGTAACCGTTGTACGCTCCTGGAGCCGGAATCCCCGCTCGTGTGCCCTTATCTCTACGAGTAGCTCCGTGACGTCTAGTACGTCCCACTCGAACCTATCACCGAGGAGTTCGGGGTAGTTGTTCTTCAGCGTGGCTCCGCAGCCGGCGCAGACGGTGACGATAACGTCGGGGTCGACCCGTCGGAACGTCTCCAGGTTCTCGAAAGCTAGGCGTTCGGCACGGTCGTACTGCCCCGTCCTCAGGAGTGGTGAGCCGCAACAGACTTGCTCCCGAGGAACGATCAGTTTGATCCCTAACTTCTCGGCCAGCTTAATTAGGGCTTTCCCAGTATCGGGTAGTCGGTAATCCACGAGGCATCCAGTGAAAAACATGGCCTCGACGTCTCCCTCCCCGTACTCACCGGAGTACTCCTCTATGAACGATCTGTTCCCCTTCTCGACGGACCTGCCCGTGCGTACGGCCCTTTCTCCTAGCTCCTTGTGCTCGGGTAGTGGGCCTTTGCCTTCCTCGTAAAGTCTCGCCCGTAACGTCTCGACAGCCTTCGCCGGGATCTCTATGTCCTTAGGGCACACTTCGGCGCAGGTATGGCACGTGGTGCAGGCGTACACGGTGTCGTCTATTCCTGGAGATTCGTCCCATTTTTCGACTTCCTCCGCTACCTTCCGTAGTACGATCGGGCCCGGGTTCCGCGTCGATCCCGACTTGATCACGGGACATTCGGCGACGCAGCAGAGGCACTCGATGCAAGATCTTAGCTCGTACAATTTCCGCTGCTTCTCGGGTTCCATTCGACGGAACCACTCCCGGTAGGATTTGGGGGAGAGAGGCCGGAGCCTCGACGTGACCGCCGACCAATCGATCGCCAGGTCTTTGACTACGGGTAGGTGCCTCAGGGGTTCCACGGTCACTTCCTGACCTGGTTCCAACAGGTACTCACAGGCGAGTCGAGCTTTCCCGTTCACGAGCACAGCGCAAGTGCCACATTGAGCGTTCCGGCACGAGAACTCGAACTCGAGGTCCTGTATCTCGTGCTCCTTGATCCACCGTAGCGCGTCGAGTAGCGTCATTCCCTCACGATACGGGACTTTCACGCTCTCCGATCGCTCGACGGTCTCGATGCGGATCACGACGGCTTCGTCCAAGTTCCTCACCACCTGATCTTGGTGAGGTCCAACTCCACATCCGTGATCTCGCGGACGAATTCGACGGCAACGCGTCGACCCAGGTCGAGTGGGTCTCCAAGGTAACCGAGGTCGCGTAGGGAGGAGGCTGGGACGGGAACACCCTCGGTTGTCACGTTGATCCCGAGGTGCGCGAGCGAACCGGGGCCCGCCGGCTTGAAAACCGACACGGTGAGCTTTCTGCCGTCGTGTAAGAGGTCATCACCGTCTCGGTTCAGATTTGTCGATAGTTCCCTCTCGATGACTTCCTTCGCTACCACTACCAGCAACCTTTGAAGTAATCCCGATACCAACGGATCGGCTCGGGTGGGGTCGTCCACGAGCAAATGCAGCACATCGTTGCCCCGGATAGGCGAGCCGACATCCTCAGCATCCGCGGTGTATTCCGTCCTTACGTCCATCGGGCCTCGAAACACCACTACGGCCCGCCCTTTAATTCCGTACCGCTCGTGAGCGAACGTCCTGCGGAGCTGCGAGCCGTCGTACTCGAGCTCCTCACGGTCGACGATCACTACCCACTGGCCTACCTCTTCGATGGTAACGCTCCCTCTAGCTCTAACAGTCTCCTCTTCCATTCCAACCCCCACCTGAACCCACCGAGCCCGTCGGTGGCTACGACGCGGTGGCATGGCACGATTATCGGGGTCCTGTTTAGGGCGAGGGAGACTCCCACCACCCGTGGATGGGTGTTGGCCTTTTGGGCGATATCCCCGTAGGTGACCACTGTCCCGTACGGGATCTCGCGGACGAGCTCGAGCACTTCCCGAGGTTTTCCGGAAACGTTTATCCTCACCGGGACATCACCGAAGTTTACGGGGTGGCCCCGGAAGTACCGCTCCAGGTCACGTTTAAGGGTGCGGAGCGTGCGGGATCTCTCCGCCGCCGGCGTGCCTTCCCCCGGTAGGGTTACCTCTAGCACTACCTCACCGTCATGGACTACGTACCCGCGCCCATAAGGCGTTCGATAATCGAACCGGTACCGCGAGGGGGGTGACCCCCCTGCCCGAGCCCGTGCGAGAAGAGGACCTAGACTGGGAAGAGATCGGTCTCCGAGTGGGACTTGAGATTCACCGGCAGCTTGATACCTCCAGAAAGCTGTTCTGTCGCTGTACTCCAGAGCTAGGGGAAGAGGTACCTGAGGAGCCCAAGGTCAGACGTAAGCTCCGCCCGGTCCAGAGCGAGATGGGTGAGTTCGATCCGGCGGCTTTGGAAGAATTCAAGCGCGACCGAACGTTCTACTACCTGGCGGACGGGTCCTTCTCGTGCCTAGTTGAACTGGACGAAGAGCCCCCGCACGAGCCTTGTTCTGAAGCTCTCGACGTCGCGATTAAGGTTACCCTCCTTCTGGGTGGGTCCGTCGTCGACGAGGTGCACGTGATGCGGAAGATGGTGATCGACGGTTCGAACACCACTGGATTCCAGCGTACAATGCTCGTCGGGTTCGGTGGTGAGGTCCCGACGTCCGAAGGCCCAGTCCGTATCAGTACGGTGTGTCTGGAAGAAGACGCCGCTCGCAAGGTGAAGGGACGTGATCAGGATCTCGAGGTCGAGTACTGCCTTGACAGACTCGGGATACCGCTTATCGAGGTCTCTACGGAACCGGACATCAGGACGCCGGAACAGGCCCGTGAGGCCGCTGAGAGGATCGGTGAGGCGATCAAAGCCGTAGGCGGTGTGAAGTCAGGAATCGGCACGGTAAGGCAGGACGTGAACGTCTCGATAGAGGGTGGCGCCGTGCAGGAGATCAAGGGTGTTCAGGACTTGAACCTGATTCCTAAGGTGGTCAAGTACGAGGCGTTAAGACAGGCGAATCTACTCAGGATCCGAGATGAGCTTCGTGAACGCGATGTTAGTGAAACGGACCTAGTCAATTGTGAGCCAGTGGACGTTACTGACGTGTTCGAGGACACCGACAGCGAGATTATCCGTCGGGAACTCGAGCGTGATGGTGTAGTGTACGCTCTGCTTCTGCCCGGGTTCGAAGGGATTTTAGGTTGGGAACTGTGTCCGGGCCGGAGGTTCGGTACCGAGCTCGCCGACTACGCGAGGAGACGAGGGGTTTCGGGGCTGTTCCACTCCGATGAGCTTCCCAGGTACGGCATCTCGGAGGAGGAAGTCGAGGCTGTCAGGCAGCGTCTCGGTGTGGAAGACGGTGACGGGTTCGTCTTGATAGCGGGTCCGGAGGATCGCGTTAAGTCCGCCATGGAAGCGGTGAAGGATCGCGCTATCATGGCGCTGAAAGGCGTCCCGGCAGAGACCCGACGTGCTCGGAAGGACGGGACCACGGAGTACATGCGGCCTCGCCCGGGAGCCGCTCGAATGTACCCTGAGACGGACATCCCGCCAGTAGTTATCGACGAGGACAGGGTAAAAGAGCTGGCGGAAAAGCTCCCGGAGAAACCTTGGGAGCGTAAGGAGAGGCTCACCGAAGAGTACGGTCTCGGGGAGGAGTTAGTTGAGCAGATGTTCGAGCATGGAGTCGTGGACGAGTTCGAGAAGATCGTGAAGGATACCGGAGTGGAACCTAAGGTAGCAGCGGCCACGCTAGTGAACACGATCCCTCGGCTTGAAAAAGACGGGTACCCAGTGGATAACCTCACCATAGACCACGTTAAGGATGTGCTGAAGCTCTACGCCGAGGGTACCATAGCTAAGTCTGGAATCGAGGAGCTGCTGGGCGCCCTTGCGGCCGATCCGGACTCCGATCCCGAGGAGCTCGCGGAAGAACTCGGCATAGTGATGGTGTCCGAGGAGGAAATCGAGGAGGTTGTCGAAGAGGCGATTCGTAGGTACGAAGATGAGATTCGGGAGCGAGGTATGGCAGTCATGGGCAAGATCATGGGTGAGGTAATGGAAGTCCTACGGGGACGGGCGGACGGTAAACGGGTAAGCGAGCTCGTCCGCGAGCGAATTCAAGAGATTTCGGGAGAGTGATTAGGTTGGACGTCAGGGAGCGCGTGGTAAAGCTCCTGTGCGACTACATCTCTATCCCCAGCGTCAGCGGCGAGGAGGAAGAGCTCTCGGAGCGGTACGCTTCGGACCTGGAGCGTGCCGGCTTAGAGGTGGAAATCGACCGTCTGGGGAACGTGATCGGGCGACGTGGAGAGCCGGAGGTGTGCCTAACGTCACATCTCGATACTGTCCCACCCGACGGGATGGAGAAACCGTTCGAGCCCCGTATCGTCGACGGTAAGCTGTACGGTCGAGGAGCTTGCGACGCGAAGGCCAATCTGGCCGTTTACGTTACCCTGGCCGAGATATGGGATGGACCACTGGAGATAATCGCGGTAGTCCGAGAAGAGACCGATTCGGCCGGCATTCGTCACGTGTTACGTCGTAGGGAAATTCAAGCGAACCACGTGATCAACGGGGAACCGACGGAACTACGTCCCGTGATCGGGCACAAGTCCCGTGTGGAAGTCAGGTTGCGTATCGAAGGGGAGTCCAAACACGCCAGCTCACACAACCCGGAGAACCCCATTTTGAAATTCTGCAGGATACTGCATTATCTCTATGAGATGCTGGAGGATTTTGAGGACGCACTCGGAGTCCCTACCGCCAATCCCACGAGCGTTCACTCCAGGGGGGTGGCGACTAACGTGACACCACAGTGCCTGGAAGCCGTGTTGGACGTCAGGCTCAACACTCAGCTGTCTCCCGAGGACCTCGAGCGATTCTTTCACGGAGTGGAAGGGGTCTCGGCCGACATTCGGGCAGGAGCACCACCGTTCGTACTCTCAGGCGACGAACCGTTAGTGCGCGCGCTACGGGAAGCCCTAAGTGCCCGCGGGCTCCCGAACGAACCTATTACCTGGCCAGCAAGCACGGACGCCGGTTACATCCGTAAATTGGTTGGTAAGGACGTAGTGGTCTTCGGACCCGGTTCGATCGACTACGCGCACTCCCCTTCGGAGCACGTTCCGATTGAGGACCTCGTAAATGCTGTTCGCGTGCTTTACGACGTTGTGGAATACCTCTCGTAAGTAAAGGGTGTGAACTGGTTTGTGCGGGATCGTAGGGTACATCGGGGAGCGTGACGCGGCCCCCATTATAGTCGACTCGTTGGTCAGGCTCGAGTACCGCGGCTACGACTCCGCCGGAGTCGCCACGATCCACGAGGGTCGGTTGTACGTCGAGAAGGATGCCGGGAAGCTGACCGAGGGCGGCGAGCCGACGAAGCTGCAGCGTAACCTCAGAGAGCTCCCCGGTAAGGTTGGAATCGGACATACCCGATGGGCGACTCATGGAGACCCTAACCGGCGTAATGCACATCCGCACACGGACTGTCGTGACGAGATCGCGGTCGTGCACAACGGCATCATCGAGAACTTCATGCAACTTAAGGAGGAACTGGAAGATAAGGGACACCGGTTCGACTCCGAGACGGACACCGAGATCGTACCCCATCTCATCGAGCAGGGGGTGAAGGGAGGGAAGTCGTTCTTCGAGGCGTTCGTCGAGGCCGTGCGCCGGCTAGAGGGGTCGTACGCCATCGCCGCTATTTGTACCCGCGAGCCCGACGTAATCCTGGCCGCTAGGAAGGAGAGTCCGTTGGTAGTAGGGTTGGGAGACGACGGTAACTTCTTGGCGTCCGATATACCGGCAATACTACCAGAAACGAACCGCGTGATCCCTATCGACGACGGCGAGATCGTCGTAGTGAAGCGGGACGAGATCAAGATACTGGACGTGGAGACCCTTGAGGACGTCACGGAAGAGAAGGAAGTGCAGATAGTCGAGGAGGATCCGCACACGCTGGAACGCCGTGGCTACCCGCACTTCATGCTCAAGGAGATCCACGAGCAACCCGAAGCCGTTAGGAACACGCTTCGGATCGAACGGGAAAACCTCATGGAGATGGCGGAGGAGCTCGTCGGCGGCGATTACACTAAGTTGTACATCGTCGCGTGCGGTACCTCGTACCATGCCGGACTCGGCGCGAAGTACGCCACGGAGTTGCTCGCCAAGTTCCCCGTGGACGTGGTGATAGCCTCCGAGTTCCGGTATGTGACAAAGGAACTCGTCGACGAGGACACCCTCGTTCTAGCCATCTCACAGTCGGGTGAAACCGCCGATACGCTAGCGGCGGTGCGGGAGGCGAACGCCCGGGGAGCCACGACGATAGCACTGACCAACGTCGTCGGGAGCACGATCACCCGTGAGGTCGACCACGTCATGTACACCCACGCTGGCTTCGAGAAAGCCGTTGCTGCCACAAAGACCTACACAGCGCAGCTCGCGGCGATGTACACGTTGGCCGTGGAGCTCGCCCGCCACTTTGGTGAGATAACCGACAAGGAGTCGGAGGAGTACCACGATGAGCTGGACAAGGTTCCGGAGATGCTGGAGGAGGTACTCAACTGGGAGCGGGAGCGTGAGATAGCGGTGATGGGTGGTCGGTACAAGGAACGTCCCAACTGGTTCTTCATCGGTCGCGGTCCTGGATATCCTACCGCCATGGAGGGCGCACTGAAGCTCAAGGAGATCACCTACCAGCACGCGGAGGCGTACCCTGCGGGTGAGCTCAAACACGGTCCGCTGGCATTGATCGAGGAGGGTGTGCCGGTGGTCGCCGTAGCTCAGCCAGGCGGCGCCTACGAGAAGATGCTCGCGAACATCGAAGAGGTGAAAGCTCGGGGTGCCACTGTGATCACCGTAGCCGATGAGAAGGACGAAGCCGTGGAGGAGCACTCCGATCACGTCATCCAGGTGCCGAGTATCAGCGAGGTGTTCTCCCCGATCGTCTACACGGTACCGCTTCAATTGCTGGCGTACTACATGAGCGTGGCCAGAGGCATCGATCCTGACTATCCACGGAACCTGGCTAAGAGCGTAACCGTAGAGTGAGTTCAGTCCTCCTCTTCGATGCCTATTACCTTGAATATCCGTTTACGCACCGCCTGCTCGACGAGATCGAGCACCATGTCGCTCTCGACGTCCTGGAAGATGCCTAACGGGATCTCGGCTGCGGCGGCCTTCGAGTGACCTCCAGCGGAACCCACGTCACCAAACGCTTCTTTCATTATCTCACCTATGTTCAGGCGGATATCGTCCGTTCGCGCTGAGATCTTGACCTTACCGTTGACCACACCGAACACTATGACCGTGTGGACACCCTCAAGGTTAAGCAGATAGTCGGCGGCTTGAGACAACGCATCCTCGTTTTTCACGAACCCCACGTTCGAGAACAGGTAACTCCGAATAACCGTCCTGTTGCGGATAGCTTCACCGAGCACGTCGAGAGTCTCGGGAGAGATGTCCGGAGACTCGATCTTAGCCAGCGCTTCGTGATCGGCCCGCGGGTAGAGATACGCGGCCGCCTTGAGGTCCTCCGGCGACACGTTCCTCGTGAAGTTCAACGTGTCAGTCCTGATACCGTACAGTAGTGCCGTCGCTATCCTCCGGTCGATGTTCCTATCGAGGATTTTGAGGTATTGGGTGAGTATCGTAGAAGCGGCTCCGACCTCCGGTCTGTGATCTACGAAGTCCGCGAGCTCTAAAGCGCTCTTAGAAGTGCCGTTCATGTCCATCATGCCGTCCGACGAATCGTGGTGGTCGACCGCCACCAGAATACTATCCTCGATACCGTCGTACTCAGCCAGCTCCCGTGGTAGGACCGGGGTGTCCACTACGGCGATAGCGTCGTACTCATCTAAGTCTACACGTGAGATCCGCTTCATCTCGATATCCAGGAGGTTCACTAGGGCTTTATTCTCCTGATGACCGATCTCGCCTCCGTATACCACGTCGGATTGAACGTCGACGATACTGGCTATCTCCTGAAGGGCTACAGCGCTAGCGATAGAGTCGGGATCAGGGTTGTTATGTGGGATTATAGCCAAACTCTCCACGTCTTCGAGCTTTGTCAGCAGCTCGTGCACCTTTCGGCGGTTCCTCACGTTGTCGATGTTGTGAAGCAACTTCCCGACCAGCAGCTGATTCGGGGAGAGAACTTCGTCCGCTCCGAGCTCCTTAAACTCCTCAACGCGTTCCTCGTCCGTGACTCGCGCGATGATGTACGTGTCCTCGTTGATCTTACGGATCAGCCTGATAGCTTCCGCGTTAGCGTCGTCGTCGGGGGTGAGGACGTACACCATGACGGCTTTCTCTATGCCCGCTTCGAGTAATACTTCTTTCTCCGTGATGTCTCCGATAATCACTTCGAAACCTTGCTCCTTCAGGACCTCCGCACGGTCCTCGTTACAGTCGACGATTACCACCTCTTCACCACGATCCCTCAGTGCGTCCGCCACCACGTGACCTACTGATCCACCACCCAGCACGGCATGAAGGGTGATCGCGGCTTCCCCCTGTTAACTCGCGGGAGGCTGTACACTGGGCGTGCACGGAGTATGGCAACTCCTTAAAACCTGTTTATGTGAGAAAACCTGGAAGCTGGTTAGGGAAGACTTGAAACAATCAGAGCGTATTTTGGGTGTGGACGGTGCGCGGAACCCGGTGGGGATCTGGGAAGAATCAGCGTTTGGGCTTTCTAATCCCCAAGAACCTGGCGCACTTAGGGCAGTAGTACACCTTGCGGCTGAAAGTGTGAACGTATCGGTCGTCCACCGCCTGACGAACCACCGGATCGGTAATCCTGAACCCTTGCGTCCAAGAGATGGCCTTGTGTCGAGGTACTTTTCCCCCGCAGCACTCACAGGTCACGAACGAGGGCTTACCACGCGATTTCGACTGCTTCCATCCATCGCGACCTTTGCGTCTGGGATTGCGCGCCATCGCGCGATCCCTCCCGGTCAGCCATCTCTGTCGAAGTATATATTCTTCCCGGTCGCGGATAGCGGAATCCCTATCACGACGTCCGCGTCGACTACGCCCAAGGAGCGTGCTGCGACGCCGATGGTGTACATCAGTCTGTTGTCGACTACTAGATCGTTGGCGACCTTCGCCGCCGATCCTAACGCGATTCCCAGATCGATCAGCTTGAACCCGCAGATCGGTCCCGCGAACTCGACGTCCGCGCTGCGCTCCTCGATGTCGTCGCACGAGGCCCCGCACATACCGCAGTTGAGGCCACAAGGCCCGCTGGACTTGACACCGATTAATACCAGACACTCCGATCTCCTGAGGCACTCCGCGTCGCGCTTGAAGAAGTCGACCCCCTTTTCCTCGGCAATTTCTTCCATCCTCTCGGCGATCTTATCCAGCGTATCCTCGTCCTCCACGATCTCGATGACGATATCGTCGATACCCCTCGTTTTCGGGGCCGTGCGGGCGGCTACCGCCATCAGACGCGCAGCTTGGCGGACGCCTTCGGACTCGGAACTCACTCCCGTTTACCCCCGCACCGTGGGTGGCTTTTCAGCCAGGAGCATGTCGAATAACGTGTCACACAGGACTGTAGCCAACTTCGCGTCCTTTTCGGCCGCGATCGTGGGCGCGATACCGTCGGGATCGTCCGTGACCGCGCAGATCATCCCGTCCTTGGTTCTACACATCATACCGGGCCGAGCCGGAACCCAACGCTTCTCGCGGGGATCGTACACACGGTCGAACCTCTTGCCGTAATACGCTTCTTCGGAGGTTATAGGCACCCTTAGGAGAGCCTTATTCACGGCTTCGGTACCCCGGCCGGGGAAGAACGCGTCCATGAGCACCTTCCCTAGAGCCGTGAACGTCCCCGTAGCGAGACACTTTTTATTCGCCGCTTCCGGTTCGGCGCGCGCGTTGGTTATCCGGACCCTAACCCGATACATGCCCGTGATCGGGGTTACTAGCGATCTGACGATGTCTTTCACTCGATCCGCTCTGGGAACGTCCACTTCCAGCTCCAAGCCGGAGCCTTGCTCTACGCTCACTTCGACGTACGTGAGCACACCCTTGGTCACTGCCTCGGCCAGCGCTCGCGCCTCGACCAAAGTCAAAACCCCTTCGGGGTGTTCGGGTTGGAGGACATACGCTCCGTCGTGCGGGCGGTTGAGAAGCATCATGAGTGGATGAAGAAGTGCCTCCCCATGATCGCCAGCGAGAACGTGACCAGCCCCGCGGTGCGTGAGATGCTCGTGACGGATTTCGGGCACCGGTACGCCGAGGGGAGACCCGGTGAACGGCTTTACGAGGGTTGTGGGTACATCGACGAAGTCGAGCTGGCCTGCGTACGGCTAGCCAAAGAGCTCTTCGGTGCCGAGCACGCGAACGTCCAGCCCACATCCGGAGTTGTGGCCAACCTAGCCGCCCTCTTCGCGTTGACCGATCCCGGCGACACGATTCTGGGGCTTAGGATCTCCCACGGTGGACACATCAGCCACCACGATATCAGCGCCCCGGGTGTTAGAGGGCTCAACGTTGAGTACCTACCGTTCGACGAGGATGATATGGTCATCGACGTCGACAGCATGGTCCGTAAGATCGAGGAAGTTGAGCCATCGGTGGTAATGCTCGGGGCCAGCCTGTTCCTGTTTCCACATCCGGTGAAAGAGGCCGTAGAAGCTGTGGAGGCCGTAGGAGGTTACGTGGTGTACGACGCAGCCCACGTGCTCGGGCTAATCGCCGGCGGTCAGTTCCAGGATCCGATCCGAGAGGGCGCCCATGTGGTCACCGGAAGCACCCACAAGACGCTTCCGGGTCCCCAGGGTGGAATCGTGCTCTGTCAGCGGGATCTAGCCGACGACATCGACGAGGCCGTGTTTCCGGGGCTCGTGAGCAACCACCACCTACACCACGTGGCGGCGCTAGCCGTAGCGCTCGCGGAGTTCAAGGAGTACGGGGAGCGATACGCACGTGACACGGTTAAGAACGCTAAAGCCCTGGCCGAGTCCCTGTACGCCGAGGGACTCACGGTACTCTGTGAGCACCGGGGTTTCACGGAGTCCCATCAAATCGCTGTTGACGTGCGGGAGCAAGGAGGGGGAGCGGTCATCGCCGAAAAGCTGGAGAGAGCCAACATCCTGTGCAATAAGAACCTACTGCCCTGGGACGACGAATCGGAATCCCACGATCCGAGCGGTATCCGGCTGGGCACCCAGGAGCTCACCCGGTTGGGTATGGGTCCTTCTGAGATGGAGTACATCGCCGAGCTGATAGCGGACGTCGTGCTCGGTCGCAGGGAGCCGTCCGAGGTCCGTAAGGACGTCGAGGAACTTCGGCGTGAGTTCCAAGAAGTCAAGTACGGGTTCGGGTCGGGAGTGGGTGCCCACGAATGGTCCAGGCTCGCCGACTGGTAGTGTTGGACTTCGATGGGACGCTGGTCGACGGGGAGACCATCGACCTAATCGCGGAGGCGGCAGGAGTCGACGACGAAGTCGAAGAGATCACGAGACGGGCGATGCGCGGCGAGCTCGAGTTCGGAGAGGCCCTCCGAGAACGGGTCCGGTTACTGGCTGGCACACCCGCCTCCGTTCTCGACGAGGTCGTGACCGAGCTGAGCCTGAACCCCGGCGTCCGGGAATTCGTAGCAGCTGTACGATCCGTAGGAGCAGCCGTAGCGGTGATCAGCGGAGGGTTCACCGAAGTGGTTTCCCGTTTCTGTAGAGAGCTAAGATTGGACGCGTATGTAGCCAACGAACTCGAGGTACGAGACGGTTTCCTCACTGGCAGAGTTTACGGTCCCGTCATGAGCTCTTCCGCGAAGGAAAGGGTCCTGATGGAGCTATGTCGCCGATTCGGCACCCGTCCTGAGGACACCGTGGCGGTAGGAGACGGCGCGAACGACGCATCAATGTTAAAGCGTGCCGGTCTGCCACTAGGGTTCCGCCCTAAAAAGCCGCTATACGAGATCATCGAGATGGCGTTCGACGACTTTCGTCGTGCCGTCCCTGTCGTACTGCGCTTTTGGGGTGTTTCCGTCGAATGATGACCTCCGAGGACAAGCTGCAGAGGATCAAGGAACTCGAGAATCAGCTAGTTAAAACCCGTGAGGAACTCGATGATCTTGAAGAAAAGCGGCGAGAAATCCAGCGTAGGGTAAACCAGCTTCAGGATCAAATCCAAGAAATCCGAAAGCGAGCGGAGAGATACCGTGCTAAGCGTGATGAACTGAACGAACGCGTCCGAGAGCTCAGAGAGCGAGCCGATGAGCATCGCCGACGTAGGGACGAGCTGAACGAGGAGGTCCAGCAGTACAAGGCTAAGCGTGACGAGTTGAACGAGCGTGCCAGGAAGCTAGCTCAGAAGGCCCGGGAGCACGTTGAAACCGCCAAGAAACTTCGCTCTAAAGTGGAACGTCCGATCCGAGAGATCCGAGCCCAGATACGTAAGCTAGAAAAGGAAATCGAAACCAACCCGCTCAGCCCGAGAAGAGAGGAGCAAATCGCCCAGCGTCTCGAAGAGCTCCGCGAGCAGCTGAGAGCGTGGGAGAAGGCCAACGAGCACTCCAAAAAGGCCGACGAGCTGTTCTCCCAGGCGGACGAGCTCCGCGAAAAGGCCTCAGAATACCACGAAAAGGTCGTGAAAACGGCCGAAGAGGCGGATGAGTACCACCAGAAGATGATCGAACATTACGAACGTGCCGACGAGCTGCGAGAGAAGGCGGACGGTTACCACCGTAAGTACGTCGAGGAGCTGGCCAAAGTGAAACCGCTGGAAGACGAGCTCCGTGAACTTCAGTCGGAGCTCCGCGATTTAGAGCAGAAAATAATGGAGAAACGCGCGGAAGAGCGCGCGCTCGAGGTTCGAATCAAAGACCTGGAGAAACAGGCGGTAGACAGAGAGCGACTGAAGGAGATCAAGGAGCGGCTCGAGCGTGGGGAGAAGGTCAGCTTGGAGGAACTCCAACTGCTACAGGAGTATGGCGAGATATGAAATGGAGGTTCATCGGATGAAGGTCCCGCTGTTGGAGGTACTCCTCTACACTGACGGGTCGGTGACGAGGATCCTCAAGCGGTTCTTCGGGGAAGTAACGATCGATCCACTCGAAACCAGGAAACTGGAAGTTGAAGGTCGAGATGCGAGACTTCTCGGTGTTCCTGATGGAGACACCGTGTACGTCCGACGAGTCGTCATCAAGGTTGACGGTCGACCCGCCATCCTAGCTACTTCACTCGCCCGTCCCGATAACCTTCCAGGGCGCCTGCGTAGATTGGTTCTTCAGTCGAGAAAACCGCTTGGAAAGATGATCGAAGAGTTAAGACTGGAGACGCGACGTGAGATACTCCGCGTTGAGGAGGCGCGGCCATCGCCAGAAGATGAGGAGATCTTGGGTGCGAGTGCGCCGAAGATACCCTGGCGTGAGTATTTAGTCTACCACCGAAAGACGCCGATGCTGCTGATTCGTGAGAGGTTCAACCCCGAGGTCTTCGGTCGGGAGGGTTAGCGTGGTTCAGATGACGCTCGATGTAACGCGCTTACCCGGTGATAGCCTACTGATATCTTCCGATGTACACGTCGGTGACGAATATCAGGGGCACGATCGGGAAATCTGGGAAGCGGCACTCGATCTGGCGTTGGATTTCGACGCGTTTCTCATCGATGGCGACCTCGCAGATCCTAGGGCCCCGGATCCCGAGTTGAGGGAGCTTTTGCGGGACTTACGGAGGTTGTCCTCCGAAGTCCAGATTTACTTCGTTCCCGGGAACCACGACACCGTAGATCTCGTGAAATCGCTGCGTGACGCCGGGGTGCACGTACTATCGCGCCGCTACGATAACCGTCGCGGACGCGGGTGCCCGCCGGGACACTCGGGACCGTCACTGGGCGGGCCTCACTTACTCCGCTTCGGGGACGTTTGGATGCTCGTCTTGCACGGTCACGAACCTTGTTCGGAGCTGGACTTGAACCCGCAGAAGCCTGTCAATCCCATAGCCCGAGAATCTCCGATGCCGAAACGCGATCAGATCCTGGACAATTACACGTGCCGGGAGTACGAGATGCCCGAACGACTGGAGGAAATAGCTCGCTCGACACATGCCGACGTCGTGATCACAGGTCACACGCACTGTAGATACCTCGGGAACGTTGAGGGAAAACTGGTAGTGAACGTAGGTACCACCTCATGTCCCGCGATTTGCGCCACGTGTCGTGATCCGCTCAACATAGGTAACGTCTGCATACTGAAGACTTCTGGGAGAACCCTCCGGGCGAAGCTGTTCAACCTGCACGAGGCGCGGGTGATCGACCGTGAGCGTGTCCGTATCGGTCGACGCTGAAACCAACGTCGTAGGACTCATCGGACATCCCGTCGAGCATTCCATGTCTCCAGCTATGCATAACGCTGCGTTCAAGGAGCTCGGGCTGAACTACGTATATCTAGCCTTCGACGTGCCACCGGAAAGGCTTGAAGGTGCCGTCCGAGGTGCCGCCGATCTTGGGATCGTCGGCCTTAACGTGACGATACCTCACAAAGAAGCTGTCATGGAGTTGTGCGACGAGCTAGATCGCGACGCCGAACTGACCGGGGCCGTGAACACCGTCAGGTTCTCACGTGGCAAAATCGAGGGATTCAACACCGACGGCGAGGGGTTCCTGCGAGCACTGCAGGAAGAGACAGACTTCGATCCCGGAGGTACTAAGTCCGTGATCCTAGGTGCGGGAGGTGCAGCCCGCGCTGTCTCCTTCAAGCTCGCCACGGAAGGAGCCGACGAGATCGTCATCGCCAACCGTACGGTAAGCCGGGCAGAGAGGCTCGCGGAGGAGCTGAGGGAGAAAGTGGGAGTAAAGGCACGCGCCATAGGGCTGGACGGAGACGAAATCGAGAGGGAGCTTCAGGACGCCGATCTATTGGTTGACGCCACGCCGGTCGGTATGTACCCGAACGAGAACGAACCACCTCTAGTTACCGCCGACCAAATGCGCGAGGACTTGATCGTGAACGATCTCGTGTACAACCCACCGAAGACGCGGCTGCTCGAGGAAGCCGAGAAGGCCGGAGCCGTCCCGGTGAGCGGTGTCGGTATGCTGGTGTATCAGGGGGCGCTGGCGTTCGAGCTATGGACGGGGGAAGAGGCACCAGTGGATGTTATGAGGGAAGCCGTCCTGGAACACCTCCAGTGAATCGTTGCTAATTTAAGGGTCAACCCGGGCGGTCCACGCGGGGTGTTCAGAGTGGAAATCAACGGTGTGGAGATCGAAGACACCTTCGCCGAGGCTTTCGAAGCAAAGATAGCACGAGTCTTGATCACCGCCGCTTCACACAAGTGGGCGATGATCGCCGCTAAGGAGGCTACAGGATTCGGTACTTCGGTAATTATGTGCCCGGCTGAGGCCGGTATCGATCGCGGCTACGTTCCGCCGGAGGAAACCCCCGACGGGAGACCCGGCGTCACTATAATGGTCGGTCACAACGACGAGGATGAGCTCAAGGAACAGCTCTTGGACCGCATCGGACAGTGCGTAATGACGGCGCCTACTGCGTCCGCGTTCGACGCGATGCCAGAAGCTGAGAAGGAGGATGAAGACAGGGTCGGATACAAGCTCAGCTTCTTCGGAGATGGGTACCAAGAGGAGGACGAGCTGGACGGCCGTAAAGTGTGGAAAATTCCGGTCGTGGAGGGAGAGTTCGTCGTAGAGGACTCGTTCGGAATCACCACCGGTGTGGCCGGCGGTAACTTCTACATCATGGCGGAAAGCCAGCCGGCGGGCCTTCAGGCGGCGGAGGCGGCAGTCGACGCCATCAAGGGAGTTGAAGGAGCCTACGCGCCGTTCCCCGGCGGAATCGTCGCGTCCGCGTCGAAGGTCGGCTCTAAGCAGTACGACTTCCTACCCGCGTCGACCAACGACGCGTACTGCCCCACGGTGGAGGACAACGAGCTGCCCGAGGGCGTGGAGTGCGTCTACGAGATCGTGATCAACGGCCTCAACGAGGATGTCGTCAAGGAGGCGATGAGGGTCGGCATCGAAGCCGCGTGTCGTCAGCCCGGCGTGGTGAAGATCAGCGCGGGTAACTTCGGTGGTAAGCTCGGACAGTACGAGATCCACCTACACGACCTGTTCTGAGCTCGTTTCGAGGTCGGCGAGGGTGACACTCGTCATCGCAGGGGCTCCGAGGGCCTCCTTTCCTCATCCCACAGGCACTCCGGGCGGTTTTTCCGGCATCTTCCCCACCCTCGCTCCATCTATCACGTACTCCGAGGCGCCGGTCACTCGCATCCTCACCACTGGAACGTTCAAGTCATCCAACGTTAAGTCCACCTCGATCACCCTACCGAGGCCGGCCTCCGCGACCCTCTCCACGAGTTCTTCCGTTAACTTCTCCAACGAACCGGTCGTGATGACGCGGTCCAAGTCATCTATCTCGACGGTCCCTCCGGGCTCGAACCAGTGCCGGTTCATCCTCTTGAGACGTTCCGGGGTCAGCTTCCCCGTGTCAGAAAACTCACCGAGCCCTTTCCTCACCGGGCTTTCGATGCCACGGCGGGCCATTGAGAGTCCTTGGGCGACCTCCAGTAAAGCTCGAAGGACGGCCATCTCCGGGTCTGGACTAGCACCGAATCCCATCACCATTTCCTCGACACGCTCGGCTTCGGTGATGGCTCCTACCACGTAAACTCCTTCGACTCGGGAAGGTAGTAGTCTGAGCTCCACTCGACCGACCTCCCACTCTAACGATCGGCGAAGTTCCTCCAGCTCACCATGTACTTCCAACTCGGGTGGATGGATCCTGAAGTATTCGACGATGCTCCACGAGTCCCTCTCCACGACCTCTAACAGTCCTTGAACCACTGCCTCTTCCCGGAGACGACCGGCCGAAAGTCCGTTGGTATGACTGGGCAAAGTGTCACCTAACCAGGGGTGGAACACCTCGTTCGCCGGTACGTAGATGGGTTCGTGGGTCGTCAGATCAACGCCCTCGATCCACTCCCGCGGTTCCGTCCGGTACCATGCCGGAGTCCACTTGTCATCTTCCGGGTCCCGCTCGATGAGCTCTTCTCGTGGTTCCGCGGCGGCGCGTTCCACGCACTCCATCACGGCGGAGACGCGGGCCTGGGTTCGAGTAGTTCCCTTTCCGGCGTGATAGAACTCGCCGTGTTGGGACCTTCTGCGGCGGATCTCCACCGGGACAGGTCCGACCCGGTCCGAAAATTTCTCCACCACACCCACCTCGCGCTCAAGCTCCCTGTGTCGAATCCATCGAAGTGTTTCTTCCGGGAGAAAAGCTCGGAACCCTTCCACATCGTACACTATATCCGTCACCCGGAAGGTCCCCGGGTGGTGCTGCAATGCGAGTGTATATATACGAGTACGCGGTGGCGACTGGGGATGAGGAGTTTCTAGCCGAAGGTCAGGCCATGCTCGAGTCACTCCTAAGGGCGTTCGCGAAATCAGGCTACGAAACACTGACCGTAGCGCACCACTCCGTCGGTGTGCGCTGGGCGGATGAGGTCCTTCGAGACGAGACAAAGGCGTTGGAGTGTGCCGATCTGGCGCTGGTTATAGCTCCCGAGTCCGACGGCTTGCTGGAGGGCAAAGTTCTGGAGTATTCCCGTGAGACTGAGGTGATAGGACCTACCCCTAAGGCCATCAGGGTGACAGCCGATAAGCGCAAGACAGAAGACGTTCTCAGGGACGCTCAATCCTTTCAACTTCCAGCACTGGAGGCCGATGTGATGGTATCTAAGCCCGCGGACGGCGCAGGTTCAGATGGTGTTCGAATAGGTCGAGGTGAATTCTCCCGGGAACTGGTTCCGGGCTCCCATCACAGCTTGTTGTGCGTATCGGACGGAGAGACTGTCGACGTATTAGGGATTAACGACCAGTTCGTGGCTTTCGCCGGTAGGGAGCTGGTGTACTTGGGCGGGAGGACACCTTCGGACCACCGAGAGTTAACCCACATCGCGAGGGATATCGCGGAGGAAGTCGCCGAACGCATACCTGGACTCTTAGGCCTGTTCGGTGTGGACCTAGTGATGAAAGGTGAGGAGCCGTACCTGATCGAAGTTAACCCACGTCCGACCACACCCACGGTCGCCGCGGCCTTGGAACATCCCGAGGCGGTAGTTCGATCGCTTCTCGAGGGACCGACCGGGAGGGTACTGCGGTACCGTCGTGAGTACGTATACGTGAAGCGTGGGGCTGAGGCGTTGGTACCCGAAAGGTTCGAGGTCGTTGAGAATTTCCATGGGTTGCGAGTGTATCGGGGGTAACGTCGTGAAAGCGTTGGGGTTAGATGTGGGTGGAGCACACACCGATGCTGCTCTAGTTCGTTGTGATGAGGATGGTAAAGTGATGGTATTAGGAACTGATAGGGTATATCTTCCAATGTGGAAAAAGAAAAAACGGCTAAAGAAAACTATCAAGAGGATTGTTCATAAGTTCAAGCCGGATGTCGTCGGTTTAACTATGACGGGTGAGTTGGCCGATGCTTTCAACACGAGACGGGAAGGAGTCGAGTACATCGTCCGCACCGTCACCTCGGCATGTCACGCCCCGGTTTACGTGGTGACTTCCGATGGTTCGACGGTGCCCCCGGAAGATGCCCTCAGACGTTGGCGTGAAGTCGCGTCGGCCAACTGGAGGGCGACGGCCGAGGTCTTAGCTCACGTCCGGCCCGGTTCCTATCTCCTGGTGGATCTTGGATCTACCACACTGGATCTAATCCCCATCATCCGCGGTGAGATAGCGGCCGAGGGACGTACCGATTTGGAAAGGATGAAGAACGGAGAATTGGCGTACTTGGGGGCGCTGAGAACACCGATACCTTTTCTGCTCCGAGAAGTCGAGATCGGCGGCGAGCCGGTACCGACCTCGTACGAATACTTCTCGATCGTGGCGGACGCGCTACTATTACTCGGTGAAATCGACCCTGATGATTACACACCTGAGACGCCGGACGGTCGTGGAAAATCACCGGAAGAGTGTGCCCGCAGGCTCGCCAGAACGGTGTGCTCTGATCCGGAGGAACTTGGTTGGGATGGTGTGATTGATCTAGCGAAGGCCGCGGTTCGAGCGCTGCTCGGACGGCTACTGAAGCACATCGAACTCAAACTTCGAGAGCACGGGCTGGACACCGTGGTGGCGGCCGGTGCGGGTGATTTCCTGATCGAGATGGCCTGCAAGAGGATCGGTGTCGAGGTGGAACAGTTCGACGAGATATTCGGGAAAGGTTCCGAGGTCGCGCCGGCGGTCGGTGCCGCGTTCCTCGCGATTAGGCGCTAGGTAGTGGTTACTTCCGCCACTCGGGAAGCTCCTCACGGGCTAGTTCCAAGTAGCGTCTGGCGTTCTCGCGGATCTCTTCGACGCGTTCTTCGTCGGCCGTTCCGATCCGCTTGGCTGGAACTCCTATCCAAACCTCGTAGGGACCCACCTCGGTACCTTCCGTCACTACAGCTCCGGCTCCAATGATCGATCCTCTCCGAATTACTGCTCCGTTCATCACTGTGGCGTTCATCCCGATGAGGCAATCTCGTTCGATCGTCGCACCGTGGACGACCGCTCCGTGACCCACGCTGACTCTGTCTCCGATCTCTACCGGATACCCTTTAGAAGTATGAATCACCGCGTTGTCCTGGACATTAGATTTACGGCCGATCCTCACGGGCTCCAAGTCACCTCGTACCACGGCACCAGGCCACAGACTGGCGTCCCGGCCCAACTCGACTTCACCTAAGACAGTGGCTGTGGGATGGATGTAAGCGCGTCCCTCTATCTTCAACTTCCTCAACGGTCGAAAGCCCCGGTGCGAGCCGCCGACCGCCCTAATGTACACGCCGGTCCGACGAGGGTGTTCGAAGTTGAAACTACCCGAGCACGTGCGGGAGTACCTCGATAGCAAGGGGATCCGAGAGCTCTTCCCTCCTCAGCGCGAGGCCGTTGAGAAGGGTCTGTTCGACGATGAGAACCTCCTGATCGCCTCACCAACGGCTAGCGGTAAGACGCTCCTCGCGGAGATGCGCGCGTTACACGAGATCATCGAATCCCATGGGGAGGCCAGAGTAGTCTACGTCGTGCCCTTCCGGGCTCTAGCGAGGGAGAAATACGAGGAACTCAAGGACGTCATCGAGTTCTGCCGGGAGAAGGGGGTAGAATCAACCGTTGAAATCTCAACAGGTGACATTAGACGTCCCATCCGAGAGTTGCGGCCCGGAATCACGGTGACGACGGCTGAGAAACTCGACGCCAGCCTGCGCTCACGACCGAGCTTAGTGGAAGATGTGGACCTGCTGGTCCTAGACGAGGTTCATATAGTCGGGGATCGGAACCGGGGTGCCACCTACGAGGCGCTGATATCCCTCGTCAGAACCTTCCGGAAAGAGGTCTCGCTGCTCGCCCTCTCAGCCACGGTGGGTAACGCCGAGGAGCTGGCGGATTGGCTCGACGCTACTCCCGTGATCAGCGATTGGAGACCTGTCAAACTCGAGCATGTGATCGTGGAAGTCCCCTCCACGTCGGAGAAAGACGCCAAGGTTCGGGATCTAATCCGAAAGTGCCTCAGAGAAGGTGGACAAGCGTTAGTGTTTTTGTACTCCCGGAGGCGCACGATGACGGAAGCCAAGAACCTATCTCGGATGGTGTCTGGACTACTGTCAGATGATGAGAAAAAGGAACTTCGGACACTCGCGGAGCGTGTCAGTGAGCTGGGAGAGGGTGAGGAGACCGAAATCTTGACTTATTCCGTGATGCGTGGAGTCGCTTTCCACCACGCGGGACTCACCGCCGAGCAACGCGCTCTGGTGGAGGACGCGTTCCGGGAAGGTCTTCTGAAGGTCGTGGTATCGACGCCGACGCTCGCGGCGGGTGTGAACCTGCCGGCTAGGTACGTGATAATCAAAGACTTCGGGATTCGATTGGGGAACGAGATCAAGCCCACGAAGAACGAGTTCAAACAGATGGCTGGCAGGGCGGGTAGACCGGGCTACGATGATATGGGTCTCGTGTTCGTTCTCACTACCCCGAACTTGAAGGAGTTAGCTGAGGAGTACGTGCACTCCGATGCAGACCCCATCCGAAGTAGGATATGGGCGAGCGGGCCTCAGTTGCGGCGTTTCCTCTTGGGTCTCGTGGCGGCGGGGTTCTGCCGTCAGATCGCGGATGTAATGCAGGTAGCGCTGAACACGTTCACATCTTCGGTGAACATCCGCCCTGAAGACGCAGTGTTATCCTCACTGAAGATGCTGGTAGATTGGGAATTCTTGGAGGAGATGGAGGGGGAACTCACGGCGACGAGAGTGGGTCACGCCGCGTCGCAAAGCTACCTGACACCCGACTCCGCCAAGTTCCTCCTACGATGCATGGAGGAAGTGGGAACCGAGGAGGATGTGGTGTTACCGTCCATCACGCTCTGCCCGGACTTCCAACCGGCCCCTATCTCCCCGAAATCACGCGATATGAGCACGCTGGACGAGTTCATGGGAGGGTCGTCCTCGGTGGATGCGGACGAGGTCCTGGAACTAGCCGTCGAGGAGTTCGGCTACGATGACTGGGAACTCGAGCGTAGGTTGGCCTGGGCGGAAGCGTTGAGTGATTGGGTATCGGGGTCTCCGGACAGGGGTATTCTGCGGAAGTACGGCTTGTATCCGGGTGACCTGTATAGAGCCAAGGATGACGCCGCGTGGATCGCTTGGGGTATGTCCAGGTTGGCCAACGCCGCTGGGATCACATGGCGTTCTCCGCTCCTAAGTCGTAGGCTGGAGTACGGAGTTCCGAAAGAAGCCCTTGAACTGACCGAGGTGGAAGGCGTCGGTAGGACGCTGGCGATGAGGCTGTACCGTGCTGGTTATCACTCCGTCCGGGATCTTGCGGAAGCGACTGTCACGGAACTGATGAGGGTGAAAGGGATAGGGAAACGACTAGCCAGGAAGATCCTGGAGAACGCCAGACGACTCACAGGAACCTGAACCTACGTCCTACCTCCTTCGACACGGTCCGCTCCCATCGCATCACGTCCACGGAGCTTACCGGGAACACCAACTCACCTTCGCGTGGAATCCTACGGAGCTCATAGGCGAGCGCCCGCGAAATACGATGAACTCGTCCTTTAATCCTCACCTTGCGGCGCACTGTGTCGACGTCCGACCACCGGAGTCCCAGCACATCGAGGTAATCCGAGAGGGTCTCGAAACAGACGAGTATGAACGGCTTCGCGTATCGCCCCCGCTCGGATCGCGGGATTTCGTCAAGTGCCAGGAGGACTTCGATCAAACGCAGGTCGAGGTCCGGTTCCCCTTCACCGGTGCCTTCGATTTCGAACGGGAGCTCGATGTCTTCGTACAGGAGGTCGTTGAAACGTTCCACACGGGCCAGGAATTCTGCTTCGACTTCCACCTCCGGCAGCACGTCTTCAACTTTCTCTTCCCCTTCGAACTCGCGGACGAGGAACGAGATCAGTTCGGAACAGAGGACGTTTCTCGGATAGTTTCCAATCCGCACCAGGGATACGGATTCAACAGTCCAAAGTGGTTCTGGGGAAATAGACGAAATAGTCTCCCCGGAAAACGCTCGAGCCAGGGCTTTCATCCCGAGGAGGCAAGTGTAGATAAGCGCCGTGGTGGGTCTGCGGGTTAGCCGCTTTTTGGTGACGTGCCTAAGGTACCGCTCGACCAGCCGTCCGATCATGCTTCCTCACCGAGTTCGAACTCACTGTGAACCGCGTTAACCGCCGCCGCTTCATCTTCCTCCGCTACCACGAACGATATATTCACTTCAGACGCTCCTTGTGAGATGGTTTTGACGTTTACCCCGGCGTCTGCGACAGCTCTGAACACCCTGGAAGCGACTCCGGGAGTTCCTCGCATACCTTCCCCAACCACCGCCACCACGGCTACGTCTTCGTACGTCGTAACCCTCTCGACCACCCGCTCGCCGACGAACTCACGTTCGATGATACGGGCGGCGCGGTGAACCTCCGGGCGGTCAACGACTATCGAGATGTTCGACTCCGAGGCCGATTGGGATATCATAATGACGTTGATTCCCTCCTCCCCTAGCCTCGAGAATACCCGTCCGGCCACTCCTGGGCGCCCTATCATCGTGATACCTCGGATGTCGACCATGCCGACGTCCGAGGACGACGCGACAGCCTTCACCACCTGTTCGGAAGGTTCCGATTCGGAGGTGATCAGTGTACCTTCGCTCTCTGGGTTGAAGGTGTTCTTAACCCGGATCGGGATGTTTTCCGGCCTCACCGGAATGACGGTCTTCGGATGGAGTACCTCCGCGCCGAAACTGGCTAGTTCCATGGCTTCCTCGTACGAGAGCTTCGGGACCGTTCGGGCGTCTGGTACGAGGTTCGGGTTCGCCGTCATCACACCGTCGACGTCGGTCCATATCTGCACCTCGTCCGCCTCCGAGATGCACCCGATGATTGCGGCAGAGTAATCGGATCCTCCGCGCCCCAGCGTCGTCACCTCGCCGTCGATAGTCCGCCCGATGAAGCCCGTAATCACGGGGATTTTACCGGATTCGATCATGGGGATCAGTGTCTTCTGCGCCTTCCGCCGACAGGCGGGCAGTATCGGCTCAGCTTCACCAAACCTATCGTCCGTAATCACTCCGGCCTCTCCTCCCTCGAGATGCTCCGCCTCGAGTCCCTGATCCCTCAATGCGCCCGCTACGATTGGTGCGGACATCCGCTCCCCAAACGAGAGTATGAGGTCCGTCGAACGAGAGGTCACCTCACCGACGTAACTGAGTCCCAACAACACTTTCTCTAGTTCCTCGAGCAATGAGTCGATGTAACCCATCACCTCTCGCAGGATTAGATCGGACGAAATCGCTTCCGAAGCGGCTCTTCCGTGCCTCCTTCGGAGCTTCCCTACGAAGTTTTTAACATCCTCCTCCGTCCAGTCCGGGGCGCTTTCGGCCGCACGTACCAGCTCGTCCGTAACCCCGGACATTGCTGAAACTACCACGATCACCTCGTGCTCTTCCGCTGCGTCCGTGACGATTTTCGCAACTTTCCTAATGGACTCCCCAGTACCTACCGAGGTACCGCCGAACTTCATAACGATCCTCAAGGTCCTCCTCCCTACCCGCGGGTTCCGGGGTGACGAACGTGACGGAGGCCGAGAGGTCGGACGCGGGCCAGGATAAGGTGTGGATCCCGGACGAGGAGGCGAAGCGTATAGGTGCCGACGTCAGCCTCCAGGTCCTCGACGCGTTATCCAAAAGGGATTACCCCGTGTACGAACTGAAGAAGTGCGCCGAACTCGACGTCCGTAGTGTGGCCAGGGAGGTGGTCAGAGAGATAGGTGGGATGGCAGGTCTCGAGTTCTCACTCAAGGGTGTTGACACCGTACTGGACAAGTTCCTCAGCAAGATCCCCGTCGTGAAAACCGTTGTCGCCGAGGAGGAGCTCGAGCCGGTGGCTGAGGAAGATCATTATGTGTGCTTCATCGCCGTTGATCCCCGCAACTATCGGGAGTTACGGGAAAAAGCCGGAGCGATCGCCGTCACCGCCCGGGAAGAACTCGATCTAGACCATACACCACTGGTCCTCGTTCGGAACGACTTGTGTGTGGGTCCTGAAGAGTTCGGAGTCCTCACGCTCCACTCCTCGGAGGTAGCGAAGGAACGACCCCCCTTCAAAGTGGAGGTCCTAGTGGGTGAAGATTTGAGGTCGACCATGATCCGTCTCGCCCGCTTCATAGCCAGCACCGTAGCCACCCGCGCCGCCTATCTGAAGTTCCCGTACGTGGTAGTGAAAGAAAGCCTGTTGGTCGAGAAAGGAGACTACAAGGTGCGCGTCAAAACGCCCGAAGAGGTGGAGTGAAATGATCCACCCCTCACGCCTGTTCGTGAAACTCTCGGCCTCCCCGCGGGTCGATGGAGAGATCGTCGCCTGTGGTACCAAGTACGACCCGATCACCGAAGAGGAGCTGGAGATAGTGGAGACCCTCAACTCCATGTACATGCTACTAACGCGCTTCGAGGGATACCCCCTACCTGCTCCACAGGTAATCTCCAACGAGCTCGGTGAGGTGGCGGAAGAGCTCCGACGCAAAGGATTCGGACTGACTAGGATAGAACGGTTCAAATACGACGACCCTGAAGTGGCGCTCGTCAGCAAGATCGTGCTGGACGAGACCAGGTACGTGTACTGTACGTACAGCAACGAAGACGACCTCCAGTCGCTCGCTCACGAGTGCCAATGCACCGTGCTGGAGTACGCTGGGGGCGAAGCGACCGTGGAAGCCCCTTCCAAATTCCACGCACTGCGATTCGCAGCTCAGGTTCCACTGCGGCTGCGTGGTAGCGCCGCTATCGGCCTCACCCAGGCCGCCGCCACCGAACGGTTTGCCAAGGCCGAACGTCACGCCGACTCCGAGTTCGCCGCGTTTTCCAAGATCGGGGCAGAGTGGATCATCCACCGGGGTGGCGACCCACTCCCCCTACCACGCCGAACCAACACCGCACCTGACCGCATCCTGTACCTCGATATCGTCGGGTCCTCCGAGCTCGTCCGCGAGCGCGGACGCCGGTACCTAGAAGGTATCATGAGTAGGGTGATCGACGTAATCAACGAGGAGGAAGGAGTCGTGCTCGACCACCGCAGAGGAGGGGACGACGTAATAGCCCGGTTCCCCACCAAAAGTCGGGCGCTGAGGGCCGCGATCAAGATCGTCGGCCGGCTGACAGGAGACGATGTCAAGATAAAGATCGGCATAGGGGACTCTAGGGGTCGCGCCGCCGAAAACGCTGTAACGGTCCGTGAACGCGTCGATTACGACTGCTCGTACGTAGCGTTCCGCTTCGGACCCCACCTCGTAGCGTACGTGGAGCCGCCCGACTACGCCGTCAAGATATTCGGACGCATCCCGTCCGAGTCCGTCCGTGCCGTCGGAGCGTCAGCCATAGTGGGTTCACTAACCGCCCTACATCCGTACTTAGCACTGCCGTTCTTCGTTTACTTTCCTATCGCGGCCGCCCGTAGGAACCGCGATTCGGCGTCCGTCGCCGTGGTGTGGTTCCTGATCTGGGTCCTCGTAACGTTGTCGTCAGCTTGGTTCGGTCTGTACGTCCGTGAGCATTACCTGCCGCGGCCGTTGGTCCTCGAAATGAATACGTTGCTCTCACAGCTCATGAAATTGGCCAAGACCATGGCAGCGCGGGCAGGGGCAGGTACGCCGTGACCCTGATGGAAGAATGTAGACGAACAGTACCCGACACGGTCCGGAAGATCGCGGAGGAGGAAGGCGTCCGGCCTGAGAAACTCGCGAGACAGGTGGCCGAAGGACGGGTAGTCATCCCGACCCACGCGGACCGCCGTGACGAGGTCCGCCCCGTCGGTATAGGAGAAGGGCTCCGCGTGAAAGTCAACGCTAACGTCGGAACCTCCCCGGAGGTCTGCGACCCAGACCTCGAAGTGGAGAAAGCCCGCGCGGCGGTCGACCACGGTGCCGACACTGTGATGGATCTCAGCACGGGTGGAAATCCTAGGGAGATCCGACGACGGATCATGAAGGCAGTGGACGTACCCGTAGGGACCGTACCCGTGTACGAGGCAGCCGTCGAGATGACAAGACGAGGACAGGCCGTAGTAGACATGGACGAGGACGACATGCTACGAGCCATCGAGCGGCACATGAAGGACGGAGTCGACTTCATGACGGTACACTGCGCGGTCACACTGGACGCGCTCGAGGACATCCTCCGTAGGGGTAGGGCACTAGGTATCGTTTCGCGCGGCGGTGCCATCGTCGCGGCCTGGATGATCCATCACGACGCCGAGAACCCACTGTACGAGAACTTCGACTACATCTTGGAGCTCGCGCGGGAGCACGATGTGACACTATCCCTAGGCGACGCGATGCGTCCCGGATCCGTGCTCGACGCCAACGACGCCGCCCAACACCGGGAGCTCGTAGTTCAGGGGGAGCTAGTAGACAGGTGCCGCAAGGCCGGAGTACAGGCGATGGTGGAGGGACCCGGCCACGTACCACTCGACCAGATACCGGCGGTGGTGAGGCTGCAGAAGCGCGTGTGTGACGGTGCTCCGTTCTACGTGCTCGGCCCCGTACCGACCGACGTGGCCCCTGGATACGATCACATCGCCGCGGCCATCGGAGGGGCCATCGCCGCGTACCACGGCGCCGACTTCCTGTGTTACGTGACACCGGCAGAGCATCTGGCGCTCCCGGACGTTAAGGACGTAATCCTCGGCGTGATAGCGACACGTATCGCAGCTCACGCCGCCGACACGGCCAGGGGTATGAAGTACGCACGTCGAGAGAACGAGGAAATGGCCGAAGCACGGTGGAACCTGGACTGGGACCGCCAGTTCGAGCTCGCTATCGATCCGAAGAAACCACGACACTACCGAGAGGAACGCCCTCCGCAAGCCAAGGAACTGTGCTCGATGTGCGGGGAATACTGCGCCATCAAGATATTGAAGGACGCACTAGAAGATCGCCGATAACCAGGGAAACGTCGCGATGCGGGAGGAAACACCTCCGAAAATCCCAGAAGACATCCGGATCACCGCGACGCGGACCATGGCGGCCGCCCGCCCCGAGGAACCCGAACCTACACTACGCCTCCTCCGCGCTTTCTCCCGGGACCGCGAGCTAGTCATCGAAGAGAAACTGGACGGCACCAACGTCCGGGTGTACCTGGAAGGGGACCGTCTCCTCGCCCACACCAGGGGTTGGGTGAACGCCGACGAATACCTCCGGAAGCTCGGCGTCGAACCCCCTTGGGAGGACCTCCGCGGTGAATTCGACCAGATCACGATCCTGGAAGGTGAACTGCTTCCCTACGACTTATTCTCCCAGGAGTCACCCAGGTTGCACGAGCTCGCAGGAAGACTCGAGACTGAGGTGCTGTTCGACGGCGAACCCTCGGACATCACGGCGGAACTAGTGTACCTGGAAGGAAAACGGTACGAGTGCCGACCCGAACCGCTGTTCTCCCGAGCCTGTGAGTTGGACCCCGATCACGAACTCATCCAGCGCTTCCTCCGTGAGAACCAGACCAAACCGGACTTCGAATCCGCCGTAGCCGAAGGGAAGCTCAAACCCAAGATCTGCTTCTACGAGCTTGACATGCTCGAGGGGAGCGTGAAGATCACGACGCCTCGAACCGAACAGCTCAGGGAATGTCGCCGCCTATCCACGGAACCACTTAGATGGCGGGTCGTCGTCGATCCCGATCCGGAAGACCTGAAGAAGGATCTTAACAAGCTCGAACGGAATTGGCGCGAAGGACTCTGCGTAAAACCGATGGTGGAGACCTACGACAAACTCCATTCCGTCAAACTACGGTGCCAGTGGTTCCTGAAGCGGGAGTTCGACGGACGACCTCCCCGTCGAGGGTCACACAAGATCGCCGGGAGGATAACGGCTCAACTACTCCAAACGAGAATACTGCACGATAACCTCAGTAAGTTGGAGGGTGAACGGAACGTACTGGCTAGGAAATGGAGGAAGCTTTCACAACGCACTCAACACGCACTCCGGATACAGGATCGCCTCCTTAATCTCGGTCTTGACAGCCCACGTCTGTAAGGGATCACCGGGAGCAACGGTACCGGGCTCGAAGTACGTCCTGGCGTGCTCTGAGTCAATAACCGCTGCTCCGGTGGTTTCGCACTCTCTTGCTCACTATTCTTTTCATTATTTCCACTATTCTTTTCTTGCTCCTTCAACGGAGGCAGTACCAACGGCGTGGTGATTCCCTTAACTCCTGTTGGGGTTGTGGTAATTTCCAATAGGATCACTGAAGGTACCTCACACTTCACGTCGATCGGGATCCACGAAACCACTCCGGCGTAATCGAGCTCGTCGAAGAGTTGTTTTAGGTCTTTTTCTTTTTCTACGAACCCCGGGTACTTTTGAACCGAACCTGTAGGATGGTAAATGACAAACACGTGGTATGTACCATCCACGAGACGCTTCAGAACTCTTACTACGATGTCAAGTTTCATGATTAAATCCTCGTATTTCATATTCTCATTTTGAGCGAGATCTTCCAGTGTTTGTTTGATGATTCTCACTTCGTCCGGAATACCACCGACCGGCAGCTGCAGCAAATTTTGATTCAAGTACTTATTCAGTTCGTTGAGGGCATCGTTAGCGGCCTTATGTATCGCCTCCATGTCGATGTGGTTTTCGGATAACGTTCGTGTCATTTTTTCAAGCACAGTAACTGCCGGTGGCAAGAACTTTACGTGCACTTGAGTTTCTTCATTACTTGTTATCATATCTGCTCCTACGACATTTTCTGAATACTTCAAACTGGTACTGATGATTACGTAACCAGATATTAGAGTTCCTGGAGCCGGTCTTTCCGAAGGTGCCGGTCCTAGTATCTCGATTAGCACCGGTCCCGGCGGTACTCCGCTTCTAAAGTCTGTTGTGTACGACACCTCCACATATACTTCTTTAAGTTTAGACTGTTCCGATTTCAGGTCGTACGTTACAGGCCCGGATCGCCCACCTGGATGATCTATAGTCCTGATCGGTCTGAACTTCAATACTGTTAACGGCTTCGCTTTGTATAGCTCCTCTGTTAGCGGATACAACTCTTTATTTTCTACAATAATTTTTACATCGTATTCTTTGTATATATCTTTTACAAGACCTGCGACTGGCACCATCGGCATTACAAATAGAGTGCCCTTTTCAATGAATCCCTCGATAGCACTTCCATCCTTAAGTGATACAACTTTTACATCTATTTGATCTGGGTTTACTAGTGGAGTACGTCCAAACTGAATTGTATCGTATAGGTATATGAAACAGCTTAATGGTAATTTCAATGGTATTATATCTTCGAAATAATATATTGGAGAAATTGTTTCACGTTTATCTTTAATGTACACAGGATAAGCTACTATTAGTGGGTATAGTATTCCTGGTAGTATTTCAACATAATCGTAGATGTCAACTTCAGTAACTAATTCACCGTTACTATCTGGATTTACTGGTATAGGAACTGATATGATATCATACCCATAATTTAGATCTTCTTTATGTAATGCAGATCTACCTGATTGAGCGAACTCTAACCATTTATCCAAATAAGGTGAGACGTTAATCGAGGCGTCGACAACGAAGTACTCTCCGTCTTCCCCTCGAGCTGTGTATACTGTTATAGAGTCTATTTCCCCGAACACAAATAATTCTTCATAATATTCCCACGGCCCTATATATATTATGTTGTGACGTGTTTGTTTTACCAATATTACATTAAAACCAATTAATAAATACATAACTGGAAAGTTATTACCTATCTTATAACAAATACCATTCCCATCAACTTTAATTCTTTGTCCGTAAATAATCCACACGTCCCTAGTAACCCTAGGTTCAACATCAATATTAATATTATTGTTATTGTACTCATCATTTATTTTTTTCATGATGTTCTGTATTCTACTAATCAAATCCTTGTACCTACCGTCGTTCCATACTACCAGTACTGAGTATTCATTATTATTTATCGGGCAGAAATCGAAATCCAGTAGTATTCGCTTCACTTCCGGAACTTCGAAATCATTGTCACTTATCAGGATTATTTGGACTAATTTCATCGAATCGTTTTCCAGTCTCATAGTAGCCCACCATATTCCTGAATTCTCTTGGCGCCATCTTCCCATGAAAGCAAGTCCTATAAGGTAAGGCCCATTCAACGGTTTGACTTGAAAGGCGGCTACGTCTTGGAACCCGAAGTCCTTCGGTCCGACTTTCACGGTTCCATCTGTGTCTACCAGCGCGTAGAACAGGTCGTAACCGTACTCTTCGGTGGGCTTATCCTCCCGCCGAGCGGTGAAGAAGACGGCGAACTCGTCGTCTAACCCTAGCACCTTCACCTGTCTGACATCCGTGTATCCCCAAGGTAGTCGAATAGGGATGATATTCGACACTTCCTCCACTACTGGAAAGGTAACTCCCTCGAACGGTCGGTGGAACCCGAGCTTCACCTTGAGTAAGTACAGGATGTTACGAGCTCCCCACGCTATGAGCACGATTCCCTCTTTCTTTTCCTCTATTATGTAGTCTAGATCTATTCCTTCCCTGTACTTTGGGATCTCAGCTGGGACCTCATAAAGTTTGAATAGCTCACCAGTTCTCGTCACGAACGCTAACCCTATGCCCATTTTCTTATCGGTCGAGTAGGCGTAAGCCACTAAGGCGCCTCGAGCCGGTACTCCTGGGAGTATATTATACCCTAAATCTATCGCCCGGAGGCTGTACGCTTTAATGTCGTCCGCTACCTTAATCTCAGAATGTACCCATGGAGCGTAGTGTGGCCAATCTTCTTTGTACTTATCCGTGAGATGGTCTTTCAACGCTCCTTCAGGTTCCACCACCTCCATAGGAGAACCTTGCGCTGGAAGTGACGTCATCGATAAAATCATGGTCAGAACTACCAAGACGTTGACTGGGAACAAAGGCAAACCCCCATCAACCAGTGAGGTGCATTCTTCGAATAAATATTACGGCGGTGGTATCATGTGCGGTATCGCGTGCGCGGTCGGTGGTGATGTCGACGAGATGGTGGCAGCGATGGAGCACCGTGGGCCCGATGGACGAGGTTTCGCCTCGGTCTCGAACGGCGACGTCGAGTTCTCCGAGGAGTCGCCTTCTGAGGGTGATGTCGTTCTGGGTCATGTCCGACTGTGGGTGCGCGGTGAGCCTTCCGCGATTCAGCCGATCGTAGGGGAGGGTCGGGCGGTCGCCGTGAACGGCGAGATCTATAACTACCGGTGGTTCGTCGAGGACGCGCCGTCGGATTCCTGGGCGGTGTTCGAGGTCGTGAGATCCGTGCGAGACGCGGCGGCGGCTCTCCGTATCCTCCGTGGAGAGTACGCGTTCGTCGCCGCTTTCGTGGACGGTACGGTGGTCGCGGCGAGGGATCCGGTCGGCGTTCGTCCTCTATACTATTCCGTGTCCGCGGGAGGCGGGATCGCCGTGGCTTCAGAGCGTAAGGCCCTATGGGCGGCTGGGTTCCCGGACGTGCGTAGGGTACCACCGGGTGCGCTTCTCGTGCTCCGTGACGGTCGTGTCGAGCTTAGGAACGTGGTCGATATCCCCAAGCCGAGACCGGGGAAAAGCTCCTGGAAAGACTTATTGAAGGTTCTTCAGCGGTCCGTTCTGGAGCGTGTGATGGAGACGGAGCGCGTGGGGGTGGTATTGTCCGGTGGTGTGGACAGCTCGACTGTGGCGAGATTGGCGTCCGAGCACGTGGACGTCAGGTGCTACGTGGCTGGGTTCGAGGGTTCGGATGACGTGGAGGTCGCGGAACGGTTATGCGACGAGATGGGATGGCCGTTCGTCCTGGTATCCCTAGAGGACGGGTTCGAGCGGTACGTGGTCGCCACGGTCTACGCCGTCGAAACTTGGAACCCGATGAAGGTGGAAGTTGGAATCCCGATCTTGGCCTGCGCCGGGGCTGCGTCCGACGACGGGATCCGGGTGGTTCTCTCGGGCCAAGGGGCGGACGAGCTACTAGGTGGTTACCACCGGCATCTTCGGTATTGTGGCGATTGGGACAGGTTCTCGTGGGAACTCTGGAAGGACGTGGCGTCTATACATGCCGTGAACTTGGAGCGGGATGATAAGGCCGCGATGTACAGTTCGGTCGAGCTTCGGGTTCCGTACCTCGACTTGGACGTGGTCAGAGTGGGTCTGGGTATAGACCCCAGGGAAAACGTTTCCGGGCCCGAGGACGATCTGCGCAAGCGCGCCTTGAGGCGAGTCGCGGCCGAGCTCGGACTCCCGGAGTTTGTGGTGGAGAGGCGGAAACGCGCGACCCAGTACGGGTCGTTGACTTCCAAGATGTTGGACAAGCTCGTGCGGGAGCTCGGTATTAAGCGGGCGGTGGCTAAGCGTCTCGGGTACCGTAGTCACAAGGAACTGTTCCTACGGTTGGTGGGTAAGTACCTCGGGTTCCCGTGGGAGGCGCCGTCCGTCGAGGATGTGGAGAAGGAGTGTGCGAGGTTGGGTGTAGATCCGGAGGTTTCGGACTTCTTGGAGGAACGGGTGCTCACTTTCGATAGCTGTCTAAAGAGCGGGTGACGAGACAGATGACGTCGATCCCCTCCTCGAGGGCCGTTTTCAGATCGATAACGTACGTTCTCTCGCGTTCTTCCATCAGATCGGGTGGGAAGAGGATGGCGTTGAGCGTGAGGCCCGTCCGGACGTGTGGTGGCTTCCAGGCTATCATCGGTTCAGCACGGAACCGTTCCGCGAACCCAGTCAGGCCCTCGATCTCCTCTCTTCTTACGTATAATCTGTTATTGCGGCGGACTTTGCACTCGATGGCCACGTGTCCCATCGCCGGCGCGTAACATACTACGTCGACGTACCCCCCGGATCCGGCCACTCTGACGGCCTCGCCTCCGTGCTCTCGAAGGTAGCGCACCAGTTGACGCTCGAAGTCGGCGCCGCGTTGGTAACTCACCGTACGTCACCCCTCGAGGAGGTCGTCCGGAATCCCGAGCGGATCGTCCAGTCTCCGGCGCGCGTCGGCCACGATCAGTTCGGCGATTTCTTCTTTGTCCATACCTTCCGCTCCGATCCATTTAACTTCGACATCGAACTCTTTCTCGACAAGTCGTGCCGCTTCCCGGTAGCGATTCCGTACACACTCTAGGAATTCCTTCTCAAACGTCGCGTCTTCCGTCAGCGGTTCTCGATCGATGACGTACACGACGTCGGGCTTGGGGACTGGACGTTGGAGTTCCAGCAGCCACCGGATGTCGGCGCCTAGTGCGGACTGATAGGCGAGTGTACTGAGGAATGTGCGGTCGGACAGGACGACGTCGACGGCCTCGAAGTCCAGTCGTTTCAGTGTGAGCATGCGATCGAGTGTGAAGGCCAGGGCTTGGAGGTGGGGATCGTCCCACTCCAAGGCCTCTCGTCCTATGTCGGTGGAAGGCTCCCTCACGGTGGTGACCTCAAGCCCGTGGATCTCGAGAAATTCCGCGGCTAGGTTCACCACGGATGACTTGCCGACACCGTCAACTCCCTCAACCCCCAAGTACAGCACCATGCTCGCCCTCCCCGCTAGGGTGGTGTCGAGGGAGTTCGGAGCACGAAAAATTCATATAATCCCCTGGGTGTAGGGTTGTTGGGAGGTAGCGGGGCGGGGTAGCCAGGTCCATCCCGCCGGGCTCATAACCCGGAGGTCCCGGGTTCAAATCCCGGCCCCGCTACCAACCCCATGCATCGTTATCGAATTCATAACAAAACACTGGCGAAGAGGTTATGCGGAGGCCGGGACGGGTGCCGTTCCGAACAGCCACTCGATCAGCGCCTCAATGACGTAGACCACGACTGTCACCACCGTCGCCGTCAATAAATCCCCAGGAGGTACTTTGAGCCCTAGCTCGTCCCGGATCACGTTTGAAATGGTTTCGAATATCTCCTGGATGGACGGGTCCGACGCCTCGAACAGTTCCTCTTTAACGTCATCCGGGAGCGCGAAGGTTAGTACTGTCGACACGACGGCCGCTACCAGTGTCTTCGGGATCGTTCCCTTCGGTATCACCTGAACGACTGGTGACGGGTTAGGTTCCATCGGTACTTTGGCTCCCGCCGCCCACAGGATGGCCTTTGCCAGTAGCGCATGGGCTCCCGTTCTCGACGTCAGTTCCGGGTGCGGTCCGAAGAGTACGAACCGGCCGCGTGGTACCCACTTGTTGCCCTCCTTGACGAAGTACTGTCCGGCGACTATCGCCCAACCCTTGCACGTGTCGACGTACTCTCCCACCGGCCAGATCTTAATCATCACCTCACGGCCTTCGATGTTCGTGATCTTCACCCAGCATTTGTACGAAGTGTTGAACTCGAGACCCGGTTCCGGCCCGAATCCCGGCCCGTTCCAGTACTTGTACGTGAACACGTTACCCCACGTCCATTCCGGGGTCAGCGGGTTGCCCGGTAGTATCAGTACGCGACAGGTCCTGTCGGGCCCGTTCATGCCGTCGATCACCGTGACCCCATCCTGCAGTACGTCGCCGTGTCCCGGTCCGTTGGTGGAATACGCGACGTCACCCGCGTGCAGGTACGCGCCCGCGCAGATGCCGACGTATCCGATGCCCAGGTCGATCTGCGCGTGGTAGAGGGCTCGAACCCAATCGAAGTCCCAGTAACGCTCGGGGTGCCAACCTCCTGGGACGTACACCACGCTTATGCTAGCTCCGGTGAGCGGATCGTTACCCGTTTCCAAGACTGTCCTCCAACGGTCCTCGTTCATGGTGTAGTGCCAGATAATGGTAGTATCTGGACCGGTCGCCCTGTACGTGTTCCACCAATCCACTATTTTTTTGGTTTTGGCTACGCAGGTGGAGTCGGCCCCGTCACCGGCCCAAGTGAGCACGTGAACTTCCGCGTAAACCGGACCCGTCATGATGGTCAGTGAAGTTATGATCGCGACCACCGCCAGCATCGGTTCACCCCCCGCCGAACCGCCTGCCACTCGTCTGCTGAGATCAGTTTAATACCTGCACCGCACCGTGTGCCCCTCGGTGGGATGAGGATGGGATCTCCGGTGGGGATCAGGGAGACCGTTACGGTCGATGACCTGACCGGCGGGAGCCGACTCACTCCAGTACCTTGATGTTCTCGACCACCTGCGGGTACAGGGAGACCTCGAAACCGTTATCCCGGCGGATCACCAGGTTACCCCGGTTGTCGATGCGCACCGCCTTGCCCCTGATCTTACGGCGACGGTAACCGTCCGGAGAACGGTACTTGACGACCGCCACGACCTCCTTCCCGAGTACTTCCTCGTCCCACTCCGGTACCGTCATCTCGAAGAAGTTCGGGCGTTTCAGACCGAACTCTCGGTACGACGGGACACGCTTGATCTCCTTGCCGCACTCGGGACACTTGAGGAGTTCCACCCCGTCGTCCCGTAGCTCCGACCGCATCTCGGTTCCGCACTCCGGACACCTCATGATGATCTCCCCCTGGCTTCCTCGTGTTCGGAGGCCAGGTCAGCGGCGGATCCAGAAACTTCGTACCAGAGTACCACGTCGCGCCCCACTCGCTCCACTCGTTTTAATTCCAGGCCCACTCCGAGATCGACGCGCGGGAACCCCTCACCTTCTATGGGCGTCAACGCGTCGGATCCGCCCACGAGCACTGGAGCCACGGCCACACGGAACTCGTCGATCAGGCCGCGCTTCAAGAAGGACCAAGCCAGCGTGGGTCCACCTTCGAGTAGCAGGGTTCGTACTCCCATATCGTAGAGCCGCTCCAGTCCGCGCTCCACGTTGACGCCGTCCTCACAGGTACCTACCTCCTCTACCCTTACACCTCTTTTTTCGAGCTTCTCGACACGATTCGGGTCTGCTTCGGCACATAGTACGACCGTGGGAATATCCCGAGCGGTGCGAACTAGACGACAGCCGAGCGGAATGGAGCACTCGGTGTCGAACACAACTCGAATGGGATCCTCTCCCTTCACCAACCTCACGTTCAGCATTGGGTCGTCCTTCCGCACCGTGTTGATTCCAACGGCCACCGCGTCGTGTTCGGCCCTCAACCTGTGAACCTCTCTGAGATCCTCTTCGCCCGAGATCCTCGAATCGCCGGCGGTGGTCACGACCTTCCCGTCCGCCGTCATCCCAACATTATACAGGACCTTCGGCCGAGGCACTGGCTCACCCCCGCTCGATCATATACCCCTCGATCCATAGGACGTCCGCGACACCGTGCTCGAACGCCTCGAGAGCGTCTCTCGGCGAACACACGATGGGCTCACCATGTGGATTGAAGCTGGTATTCAGGACGGCTCCTAACCCGGTCTCCTCTCGGAACGTTTCGATTACCTCACGGTAGAACGGCAGTTCGTCCTGGAGGGTCTGTGGACGTGTGGTTCCGTCGACGTGAACCACCGCGGGGGCCTCCCTGCGGAACGTGTCCGTGGCGCGAAAGGCTAGGGTCATGAACGGTGACTCACAGGGCTTCCTTAGGTACTCCGGAGCGTCCTCGTACAGGATTGTCGGTGCGAAGGGCTGAAACGACTCCCGTCCCAGATCGCGGTTGAGCTTGTGCACCACGTCCCGATCCCGCGGGTCGGCGAGAATACTCCTGGCTCCGAGCGCCCTGGGGCCGTACTCCATACGACCGTGGAACAACGCTACGGTCTTACCCTCCAGCAGCTCTCGGACGATGGCGTCGGGGTCGTTTCCCACGTACTCCGCCTTGTTCGTCATGCTCCGTTCTTCCAGGGCCTTACGCACTTCCTTCCCATCGTATTGGGGTCCGAAGTACACGTTCTCCAAACGTCGTGGTTCGGGTTTTCGTCCACGGGCGAGTTCCTCTTCCGCCCACGCCCATAGCGCCGCTCCGACTGCGAGACCGCCGTCGCCCATGTTCGGGTGCACGAAAAGGTCAAGATCGAGCCTCTCCCGTAACCTCATGTTAGCCACGACGTTCGCGGCCACACCGCCCGCGTAGGCTACACGGTTCTCTCCGTACTCGTTCACGTAGTATCCGAAGTACTCCAGTAGTAGCTCTTCCAACGCCTCCTGAGCCACAGCCGCGGCGCGTTCTCGCCCCATTCTGGCAAGCTTCGACCTTTTGAGGCGGCGCACGGCCTCTCCCGAGATCGCACCGAGGCGGTTGACGATGTTTCCCTCCTCGACGTCGATGACTTCTCGCCTGATCCACTCTACGGATTTCAGATCCGGCTCGGCGTAGGCGGCTAGGCACATGACCTTACCCTCGTCCTTCATCGGCTCGAATCCCAATAGTTCGGTCACGTTGGCGTAGAAGTCGCCCAAGGAGTCGTAGTACGGCTCCGTCGCGATCCGGTGCATCTCCCCGCGCTCGCAGACCCAGACCGTGGAGGAGAGTCCGTCACCGGCCGCGTCGACCGTGATCGTCAGGCATCGGTTAAACCCGGAGGTATAATAAGCTGAAGCCGCGTGTGCGGTGTGGTGCTCAACCAAGTATACGGGCACCTCTAGCTCCTCGGCAATGTTCCGCACTCGCTCCAAATCCTTGCGTTTTCGGTACAGTCCTGCCACCGCGAGGACGTCGACGCCATCACTTCGATCGAGGACGAACTGGAGAGATCGCTCCGGAAACCCACGGTGGAACTTTTTACGGGAGAATCGCTCTTCATTAGCCGCCGCCACGATCTCCCCGTCTCGGATCAGGGCGGCACCCGCGTCGTGCCCGTGATGAATTCCCACGACCTCCACGGGGGATCCCCCGTGACAAACGGTGAAAGTGGCAACGAGGAGGAATACAAGAAGAGATACGTGAGGTTCCAACGGATTCTCGGAATGGAAGTCTTTACCGAAGACGGTCGTCGGGTCGGTACCGTCGAAGACGTGACTTTCGACCCTAAGACGGGCGATCTCGTCCGGTTCCTAGTGACCGTCACCAACCAACCCTCCGGCGGCGGTCTGCTACCGCTTCCCGGTGGTGGAGGTAGGCGCACGGAGACTGTCGATGCGGAGCTGGTGAAGGCCGTCGGGGACATAATCATAATCGAATCCACGGAGAAGGCGTCTTCCGGGGAGGGAAGGGAGAGGAAGAAGCAGGAGAGCTCGCCGGCTAAACCTTCAGATCTGGAGATTTGAGGTGTCGCGCGATGCCAGTGGCGATAGTGGAACACCTCGACCGGTGGTCCCCCTGGCTCGACCTCGAGTACATGGAAGCCTACCGGACTGCGAGGAAGCACGGCTGGGAGTTCACGGTTACGAACGCGGACCCTGAAGTACTGACTAAGGCCAAATATCCGGCGCTGCCGTACTCCGCGTCCGAGCTGCCCCTCCGAGGAGATCGTGTGATAGTCCTCGACCCGGACGCCGAGGATCCCTTGACTCCCGAGGATGATCCCGACGTGGTGATCGTCGGGGGTATCCTCGGCGATTATCCACGCCGACATCGTACTCGGAAGGAGCTCACACCGAGGTTCCCAGATGCAGAAGTTCGACATCTAGGACCTTACCATTTCAGCATCGACGGTGCCCTCAAAGTGGCCCTCACAGTACTCGAGTGTGGAGTCCCTTTGGAGGAGATACAAGTGGTGGAGAGGCCCGAGATCGAGGTCGCACCGGGTCACACAGTACGATTGGATTGCGACTACCCTTCCGAGAACGGAAAGCCGACACTCCCGGAGGGTTTGGTCGAGTACCTGAGGGAGGGTATCGTCGACTATGAGGAAGCTGAGCTTAGCGCTCGTAGGCGCTGGAGGCATCGGAACGACGGTTCTGAGGGAGATCCGTGAAGGGCGGCTCGAAGGCAAGGTGGAACCGGTTCTGGTCTGTGATCGTCACCTGGAGAAGCTCAAACGCATCGAGCGGTGGTTCCCAGACTGCGACACCTCCACCGACCTAGACGACGTCATGGGCGCCGAAGCCGACGTGTTGCTCGAAGCCGCCTCCGTGGAAGCGGCGGCTAGCCTCCTACCTGATGCGCTGAAGAGGTTCGATGTGATCGTGATGAGCGTAGGAGCGCTGGTGCTCGAGGAGGACCTGCTGAGTCGATGTCGCGAGGTCGCGGAAGTCACCGGACATCGCCTTCACGTTCCGTCCGGTGCGGTGGGAGGTCTGGACGTGCTGCGAGCGCTTCGAGATCGGGTGAGAGAGGTCACTCTCACCACCATCAAGCACCCGAAAGCTCTGAATGAGGATGTTTCCGAACGGACGGTACTCTACGAGGGTTCCGTGCGGGATGCCATCCGCAAGTTTCCTAAGAACATCAACGTGGCGGCCGCCGTGTCGCTAGCCGTCGGTGATCCCTCACTAGTCACCGTTCGGATCGTCTGCGACCCCGAGGTCTCAGTTAACACGCACGTTATCGAGGTCGAGTCGAGTGCAGGTACGTATCGGTTCGAACTGAAGAACGAAGCGCTCCCGAATAACCCGAAGACGAGTGCCGTCGCTGCGTACTCCGCCGTAGCTTTGATCGAACGGATGACCGAGGGGATTCGAGTGGGCACTTGAAGCCCGTGAAACCCAGCGACCTCGAGGTGTACGCGGACCTAAGGGTGCCCCCCAACACACATCTGGTTCTGAGGATCGACGGGAGGGCGTTCACCGGACTCGTCCGCCGGTTACGCCTCAAAAAGCCCTACGACCGACGATTCGCGGAAGCTATGGCCGAGACGGCGGTCCGGATGATCCGAGACGCGGGTTTGGGGGTAACACTTGTCTACACGTTCTCCGATGAGCTGAATGCGCTCATACCCCGTGGCAACGTTCCCTTCTCCGGTCGGGTCGAGAAGTTGACGTCCGTATCTGCGTCCTGCGCCTCCACGTACTTCCTCCGGGCCCTACAGCGTCGTGGAATAGATCCGGCCGACGAGACGGTGTCCTTCGACTCCAGGTGTGTGGTGCTCACGGACGATGACCTGGTATGTTACTTCAAGTGGCGTCAGGACGAGGCTTGGCGGAATCACCTGAACTCCTACGCGTACTGGGCGCTGCGTGAGCGAGGACTGAAACCCAAGGAAGCTGCCGAGCGGCTCCGTGGAATGAAGGCGCAGGATGTGCATGAGCTGCTTTACCGAGAGTTTGGGATCAACCTCGGGCGGACCCCGGCTTGGCAACGTCGAGGGATACTCGCCTACCGGGTGGTTGTGAACGAGGACGGTGTCCAACGCCGCCGAGTAACGCGGGATTGGGCCCCCCCGTTCTTCGATGAAAGCGAAGGGAAGCGCCTTCTCCGTGCCTGCGCCTCTCAAGGGTACGTCCCCCTCGACCCGACTCCCGATCATGTTGAAGAGTGATTCCCGCCGATATTCGGATGGGGGGCTAGCGATGATCACGGTACTGGTGCTCGGGGACGCTCACATTCCCGAGCGTGCGCAGGAAGTTCCACATACTATCAGGCGGAAGATCGAGGAGCTCTCCCCAGTGGACGTGGTGATTTCACCCGGTGACTACACGACCGAGGACACTATGGAATGGATAGCATCACTCGGTGAAAAGGCATTGATGGTTGTGGGGAACTGCGACTTCGGACTCCCGCTACCTCACAGGGTGACCAAAGGTATCGGAGACGTCAAGGTGACGGTAGACCACGGCAGTGGGGTTCACCCGAGGGGTGACCCGGACCAGCTCTCGGCGATAGCCGAGGAGGAGGGGTCCGACATCATCTTCACTGGTCACACCCACAGGCCGGAGTTCAGGGAGCACCGAGGTGTTCTGATCGTAAACCCTGGAAGTCTCACTGGTGTACCATCTGGAGGAGGGCCCAGCCCGGGCCCGTCGTTCATGTACGGCACCATCGACGGTAAAGAGGTGTGGATGAAGCTGTACATGCTCAAGCGTGATCGGTTGGAGACCGAGGAGTTCGAGACGGAGCTCTGACCACCTACAATCCTGCACTCCAAACTGTTTTTTCCGCAAGTAAATCGAGTCCTTGAGCCTTCTACTGGTGTTAACTCGGTGTTGGGTATTATGGTCTATGCATGAAATTCGGAAAATTGTACTTAAATGGTATTACGGATCTTCGAAGATTGAACTTCGTATTTGCATGAATCGTACGATAGTACTCATGTAATTTATTCATTAGTATTGTATTATTTACGTACTGTAATTCAACTTTCATGCACAAACTATGCGTAAACCGTACGAACCAAAAAATACAATTATGTTTCCAAATTTTAATATAAAGAAAGAGCTTCTTCCAGGACGTGTCGGGGCATGTTTCGGTCCGAGAATCAATGGGACTCGAGGGCGCGTTTCCATCGGCTAGTGCGGTGGAGACCCGCTAGGCGTAGAAGTACTCACCACGACGCTTCTGCTTACGGTCACGGTGACTGCCGGGCTTGTTAGCTCTCGGTCTCCGTGTCTCCTGGTCCCGTCTGAACGTCACGCCCAAGTTCGACAGGAACCTGTTCATGGCTTCTCGTTTACTCTCCGGTGGATTCGCGCGTCCGTGCTTTCCTGGCTCGCCTTCGAACACCATCATCCTGTCACTGATGTAGTCTATCAGGAGTAAATCGTGATCGACTACGACGGCGGCGGCATCCCGTGTCTCAATCACCCGTCTTATGACGCGGGCGGTGTTGATCCTCTCCTCAACATCCAAATATGCGCTAGGTTCGTCCAGAAGGTACAGATCTGCTTCCCGGGATAGGGCAGCCGCCACGGCTACGCGCTGCAGCTCACCGCCGCTCAGTTCACACAACGGTCTATCGAATAGGTACTCTAAGTCTAGTGGCTCCACGATGTTGCTCCGGTACCAGCTCGATCCCCATTCCGAGCCGGCGGTTCTCCGTAGCACCTGCTCGACGGGTTCATCCGAGTCCACCTTCAGGTACTGTGGCTTGTACGAGACTTTAATGTCGACATCCACTTTCCCTTCGGTAGGCTCGAGCACCCCGGCCAGGAGCTTAACGAAAGTCGTCTTACCGATAGCGTTGGGTCCGAGGGCTCCGATGATCTCCCCGACACGAATTTCTCCCGGTTCCACTTCTAGCCTGAAGTTGCCGTCGTATTCTTTGACGAGCTCACCGTACTCCACGAGGGTATCCCGCTCACCCGCTTCGGCCTCAACAGGTTTCTCTGGAAGTACAACTTCATCATCCCGGAAGCGGACGTTCTCGGCCTCTAAATATCCCTTCAAGTACGCGTTGATCCCTTTACCCACACCCATCGGCTTGGACACTACACCGTACGCACCGCGCTTTCCGTAAAAAACGTGTACTACGTCGGCCACGTAGTCCAGTGTAGCTAAGTCGTGCTCGATGACGAGCATCGGAATCCCTCGATCCTCTGCGATCTCGCGAAGTAATCTGGCTAGCGAGAGTCGTTGTTCGACATCGAGGTAGCTACACGGCTCGTCGAGAACCAGGAAGTCCGCGTCTCGAGAGAGTGCCGCGGCGATGGCGACGCGCTGCAGTTCTCCACCACTGAGGTCGGAGATCCGCCGGTCGGTTACCTCGGTTAGTCCGAGGCGCTCGATGAGTTCGTCGGCGACTCCCAACTCATCTACATCCTCAAGGGCGTCCTTCACCCTGCCCTCGACGACCTTGGGCAGGATCTCGACGTACTGCGGCTTCATGATGGGTCGGAGGTCACCGTTCGCGATACGTCTGAAGTGTTCCTGAAGTTCCGTACCTGAAAATGCCCGGATCACCTCATCCCAGTCTGGGTCCGCTTCGGGGTCCCCTAGGTTGGGTTTGAGCTCACCTGTGAGTATCTTGGCGGCGGTAGTTTTACCGATCGCGTTGCGTCCGATCACACCGGTGACTTTTCCGGGCTTTGGGACTGGGAGCCTGTAGAGCCGGAACCCCCCTTCCTCGTACTTGTGTACGCATTCTCCCTCCAGCTCCTCGGGGAGACGTACAACTTTGATAGCACCGAAGGGACACTTCTGAGTGCAAATACCGCATCCGGAGCACAGTTCCTCGGAGATCACGGGCTTGTTGGTGTCTTCGTCGATCGTGATGGTTTCACGCCCTGTCTTAACTCCAGGGCAGAAACGTTGGCAGACGTAGTCGCATTTGGATCCTCCCTTACACCGCTCCCTGTCCACGACCGCCACTCTTCCGATCGATACCACCCCCGATTACCGGTTGATGAAGTACGTCCAAGCTAGTATCCACGCCGAGAGGTACGCTCCTAGACCGTACGCCATCCAGCCTTTAGCTCCGCCGATACACTCCCGATCCAGCAATCGCTCCAGGACCCTGCCGAGGGCGAACGGCAAGATCAAGAGAACCATAGCGAGCACGATCGAGTATCTCGTGGCGCATAGGTACCCGGCTAGGACCCCGAGCCCTTGATGAACCGCCGCTAGCACTAACTTATACTCTGGCTCACCGCTCAAGTCACCCACCCTCATCTCGCCATTTCGACGCCGGCGCGGTTCGGTACCGATTTCTTTTTTGCCGTGGACGAGACGACCACCGTGCCGCCAAAGGTCTATGGGGGCGATCCATTGGAGGTCTTCGAGCGCCCCGTCGAAGAGATTATGACGCCTGCCGAAGAGGTTATCACCGCGGAACCTGGCGAGCCGTTGTCTAAGATATTCTCGAAGTTAGAACGCCATGGTGTGAAGGAAATACCAATTGTAGATGATGGTAAGGTTGTGGGGATGATCTCGTATTACGACGTGGTAGACGCTCACGTAGCGGACGTCTCGAACGTTAAACCAGAAACCGTGATGATGAAGCCGGAAACGATCACACCCGACGCACTCATAGTCGAAGCTATTACCGCGATGCTCGATTCGGGTCTCCGCGCTTTATCCGTGGTAGAAGAAGATGGGGAATTTGTTGGTCTCGTAACGGAATACGACATCATCGACGTCGCGCGAGAGTCGGACGAGCTTGCCAAGATCGACGCGCGGGAAGTGATGAGCACTCCTGTCATCACCATCCACGAGAACGACACCATCGCTAAAGCCAGAGCTATAATGCGCGATAACGGTATCAGCAGGCTTCCGGTGGTTAACGACGCGAACAAGCTCCGAGGGATCGTCACCACAACGGATATCATCCGTGAGGTCATCAAGCCGATCACCAGGCTCGGGAAAATGGACCGCAAGGGTGAGAAGGTGCCCGCTTTCGGTCACCCGGTAAAGAATATCATGAGCTCACCGTGCGTGCGAGCCGAGCCCGACGAGACCTTGGTCGACCTATGCGAGAAGATCGTAGAGAACGGCATCCGTGGTATGCCGATAGTTAATAAATTCGAAGAGCCAATCGGAGTCGTGACGAGGCGAGACATTCTGCGCAAGATCCCCGAGTTGATGCGGAAGCGCGGCGTGTTCGTGTCGCTGAAGGGTGTAGACGACGTCGACGACTTCACCCTGGTAATCCTCCGTAAGTCGATAGCCGCGGCCGTTCAGAAGCTCGCCTCGATGCGTCCGTCGATCGAGGCTGTCGAGGTCCACATCAAGCGGTACCATGAGGAAGGTAACCGTCACAAGTACTCGGTACGCATCCACGTCAAGGATGCGCGGAACGTAATATCGGTCAAGGACCACGATTGGGATCTGATTACAGCCTTCAAGAACGCCATCCGACACTTAGTCCGTGAGATTCTCGGAGAAGAGGAGAAGGAGGAGACAGTCCGGAGAAAGGAAGCCGTTAAGGCGAAGATCAAGAGTAGGACCTCGTGATTCGGCGGTGGTTCCGCCGGGGGTTACACGGTCTGAAAGCGTGGTCCAAGGAAGCGATGACATCCTTCGACGTGCGTGCCACTGCCCGCGAACTTGATTCCCTACTCGAAGGGGCCTTGATAGATAAGGTATACCAGGTAGGTAAGCGTGAGCTGAAGGTTAAGCTCCACATCCCGGGTGTAGGCTCCCATTATTTGGTCCTGGAACCAGGGACGCGTGTACACCTAACCTGGCGCCCCAAACCAAGCCCCGATCAGCCTACCCCCGTTTCACAGGCGCTCAGAAGTACCCTTTCGGGTGACCGTATAGAGCGTGTCATCCAGCTAGGTTTCGACAGGATATTACGCTTCGACCTGCGTTCGGGCCGTAGGATCTACATCGAGCTGCTCCCCAAAGGTACGCTCGCCGTAACGGACGAGAACGATTCCATCGAGAGGGCCTTTCCGACCAGACGGTTCCGTAACAGGGCTGTCGTGCCAGGCGAGACGTACAAGCCACCTGAAAGCCCGCCCGATCCCTACGAACTCGGCCGTGATACCTTCCTAGAATTACTCCTCGAGTCCGACCGTGATATCGTCCGGACACTCGCCGTGGACGTGGGCCTCGGTGGTCTTTATGCCGAAGAGGTGCTCCTGAGGGTCGGGCTGTACGAGCGTCGGGAATCACACGCATCGGAGTTCGAGGAGGAGGAGCTGGAGGAGATCTACGAAACGCTCCGAGATCTCCTAGAGCAGATATCCGAGGGAGATCTACGACCTACACTCTACAGGACGACTGAGCGAGACTACGTGGACGTCACGCCGGTGCCGCTTGAGCGTTACTCCGAGGAACTTAAGATGGAGGAGCAGGACACCTTCCAACGCGCCTTAGACGAGTATTACGTGACTAAATTCCTGGCGGAGAAGGAACGCGAAGTGCGAGAGAAATGGGAACGCGAAAAGCGTCGCCTCGAGCGGACGATCGAGAGACAGCGTTCGAGCATCGAGCAGCTGTGCACAAAGGCGGAGAAACTCCGTGAGCGTGCCAACGCGCTGTACCTGAATTACAACCTCGTCGACGGGATCTTGAGCGAGCTTCGAAAAGCGGAGCGCGAGGGGTACTCGTTGGAGGAGATTAAGCGGAGGATCCAAGAGGCTAAGGGTTCCGGCATAGAGGAGGTGGAGAGGATAACCGACATCGACGTCGAGAACCGTCGCGTGATCCTCAGGTTGCCAGGTGAAAACAGCGAGGTGACCGTGCCAGTACCGATCGACTCGGACGTTCACTCCACTGCTTCCAAGCTATTCGATCGTGCGAAGGAGCTGGAACGGAAAGCCGAGCGCGCTCGAGAGGTTCTTCGGGAGCAGGAGCGCGAACTCGAGAAGTTACTCGAAGAGGGCCCACCTAAGGTGAAGCTTGAAGAGCTGACGGTCGAGCTCACCAAGCGTCGCAAGAAGGACTGGTACGAGCGGTTCCGTTGGTTCATATCATCCGACGGCTTCGTGGTTATAGGCGGCTCGGACGCCCATACAAACGAAATCATATTACGACGCTACCTGGAGGACTACGACATCCTCGTCCACGCTCACGTGCACGGGGCTCCACATGTCGTGATCAAGACCGAGGGCAAGGAGGTCCCGGAGACGACCTTACGCGAGGCGGCGATCTTCGCGGCTTCGTATTCCCGAGCGTGGCGTTGGGGTCTCAAAGCCGCAGATGTTTACTGGGTGACAGCCGACCAAGTAGACAAGTCTGCCGAGGCTCCCCACGGAGGTGCTATCATCCGCGGTAAACGTAACTGGTTCCGTCGAACGGAGCTGAAGGTGGCGATCGGTGTCCAAGAGGTGGAGAGTGGGTACAGGGTAATGGGCGGACCGGTCTCTGCCGTGAAGAGACACTGCTTGACGTACGGCGTCTTGGAACCCGGAAACGAGCGAAAATCCGACGTCGCCAGGAGGCTTTTCGAGACGTTCAAGAACGAGGTGGAGAACCTACGCCGTTATCTAACTGTGGACGACGTAATGAGGGCGATGCCACCCGGAAACTCGAGGTTGTTGGAGACAGACTGAATCACCTGGCCTCGAGGGACCAACGGCTGCCGTCGTGCCGTGCGATCACCGAGCAGACGTAGTGCTTGAAGGACGGGACAGGATCGCACTTAAGCGGGTCCTCTCGGTCCAGGGTCACGTTAGGCTCCGATGGAACTTCGGCGTATTCCCCGTACACGGACAGCAAGTACCCCTCCCCGTCCTTTGGCTTCATAGACTTGAAGCACACCTCATCCAGTGCGACCCGTCCAAGCCAGAACGTTTCGCCGTCCGTGATTAGGGAGATCCTCGGTGTGTTGTACTCGTCATGTTCATAATCCATAGCGAAGGTGACAGACACTATCGCTTCCCTGGGTGGCACACCCGACTCCAGCTTGTCCGCGATAGGATCCGTCTGAGCTCCGTTGGAGAGTACGAGGAACTCTTCGACGATACGGGCGCAGGTATAGGTCACGTACGGGTTCTCTGTCGTGTAGCTCGGATCTTCTGGGACCACGAACGCCGCACTCTCACTGACTTCGATACGTCGATCCGAGAAGCTGCGGCTACAAACGCAGTATACTGCGATCGGTGTCCCGTCCTCCAGCTTTCCGGCAAGTAAAAACCGGCCGACGTACACGGTTCACTCACCCGACAGCTCGTTACCGTGCGCGTCTACGGTGACTATCAGCGGGCCGAACTCTTCCACCTCCAGGACCCAGATCGCCTCTGGGATTCCTAGGTCCAACCAGTGTACTTCTCGGATGCCCTTTACCCGTTCGGCAAGGAGCGCGGCGCACCCTCCCGGCGCCGTGAGGTACACGGCGCGATCCTTCATCACCTCAGGAGCGTCCGGGCCCATGCCCCCCTTGCCGACGATCATCTTCACGCCAGCATCCACGATATCCTCGAGGTACTTCGCCATCCTCGTGCTCGTCGTGGGGCCTATCACAACTAGCTCGTAGCCGTTATCGACACGCCTGACCACGGGGCCCGCGTGAAACACGGCGGCCCCTTCGAGATCTACGGGAGGTTCATCACCTTCCTCGAAAATCCGCTGATGGGCTTTGTCGCGAGCCGTGATTATGATCCCGGTCAGGTACACTACGTCACCTACCTCCAACTCGGTGAGTCGCCCCTCCTCGAGTGGGACTTCCAGGTGGTGTTCGGTCAACAGATTATCCCCCTCGGGTACTCACGTTGAGTAACTTCGAAGAAGCCGTCCGGGTACACGATCGCGGTCGCCCTTCGGGCCGCCCAGCACTGTACGTTCACGGCCACCGGCAGCCCGGCCGTGTGAGTGTAAGCTAGCTCGACGTTGACGGCCAGTGCCGTAGTCCGGCCCCCGAGACCCATTGGGCCTATACCCAGTCGGTTTATCTCCTCTAACAGCTCCTCCTCCAAATCCGCGATCTCTGGGTCCGGGTTCCTAACGTTCAGTGGTCGGAACAGGGCAAGCTTGGCCAAGTGCGTGGCCTCGTCGATCGTCCCACCGACCCCTACGCCCAACACGATCGGTGGACACGGCATCCCGCCGGCTTCTCTCACTGTCCTGACTACGAACTCGCGGACGCCTTCCAACCCTTCCGTGGGCAACAACCGGGTCATCGCGCTGGAGTTCTCAGACCCGAAACCTTTGGGTAGGAAGTGGAGTTTCAGCTCTTTCCCCTTGGTCGGGATGAACCGAACGATGGGTACACGGTACCCGGTGTTATCACCAGTGTTCTCCCTACTTATCGGATGGACCACGTTGGGTCTAAGCGGTATCTCCTCCGTAGCCCGTCGGATACCCTCTTCGATTCCGTCCCGGATGGTTCCGGCTAGCCTCAGGGGGAACTCGCGGCCAATCTCCGCGAAAACGGTGATTAGCCCTGTATCTTGGCACATCGGTAATCCTTTCTCCTCGGCGATGCGGACGTTCTCGAGAATCGCTTCCAGCATCGTCTGGGCATGACCGTCTTCCTCGTCCAGTGCCCGTTCCAGCCTTTCCAGCACATCGTCCGGGAGCTTAGTTTCGGCCACGCGCAACGCTTCGACGGTGGCTTCGGATATGCTTTCGAGCAGCTTCCGATCCGGGTCGTCTGGCATAATCCCTACTCCCCTGCAAGTCCCGGAAGGTTCGGGTGGTTCGGAATCGTCTCCATAAAACCCGCTCATCTACGGAAGCCACATCTGCACCGGCTACCGGGCATGCTTCCACGCATGCGGGGTACTCTCGGTCTGAGCAGTTATCGCACTTCACGGCGACGTCCCCACGGACGAATATCCCGTCCACCGGGCAGGCTTCGACACACTTCCCGCACCCGTCGCATCTGTCACGGTCTATCACGAGCGTTTCGCACACCTGAACGATCGCGTGACTGGGGCAAACCCGAGCGCACATCGCTCGTTCCGGATCACAGTGCACGCACTTCCGCGGCCGGCCGTCGACTATCTCTATAGCGCCGATTGGACATACCTCCGCGCACTTACCGCACCCTACGCAGTCGGGTAAGCCGACCCAGACCTTCACCCTTCGAGCTCTTTCCACTGCTCGTCCACCATCCTTTGGATCTCCTCTATGTCGTCCTCGGTCAGGTGTTGGAACCTCTTCTGACGCTTGAGATACTCCTTCACAGGCTTTCGCTCCTTCGGACGGTGAGTGATACGGAGTTCCCCGTTCTCGATCTCGTATAATACCCACATCCCCGTCTCCACTGCTAGCTTCGCGATTTCGACGGTTTCTGACGAATCATGCCCCCAACCCGGTGGACACGGGCACAGTACGTGGACGTACGCAGGCCCTTTCACCTCCTTAGCCTTCTTGACCTTCTTGATGAGGTCTTTAGGATGTGACACACACGCCGTCGCAACGTACGGCGCCCCGTGTGCGGCGATGATCTCTGGGATGTTCTTCTTCGGTCGCATCTCTCCCTTCCAGATCTTACCCGGTGGTGTCGTGGTGGTCGCCGCGAAGTACGGTGTCGCACCGCTCCTCTGAACTCCCGTGTTCATGTAGGCTTCGTTGTCGTAACAGATATAGACGATGTCGTGGCCCCGCTCCAACATCCCTGATAGCGCCTGAAATCCTATGTCCACGGTCCCACCGTCGCCCGCGAGCACAGCCACTGTCACGTCCTCCTTCCCCAACGCCTTCAACGCGCGCTCGATGCCGGATGCGACGGCGGCGGCGTTCTCGAACGCCACGTGGATCCACGGTGTTTCCCAAGCGGTCTCAGGGTACGGCGTCGTGACGACTTCGATGCACCCAGTCGACATGACCACCACGGTGTCCTTACCTAAGGCTTTCATACAAAGGCGTGCGCAGATGGCGGATCCGCAGCCTGCACACGCTCGGTGGCCGGGAGCTATGAGTTCTTCTTCCGGAATGGGGACGCGTCTCTTGGCTTTCCCCACAGGTGATCCCCCTCACACCTTCACGTTGATCCAGACGGGTTCGTCCATACCCTTCCCTTCCTCAGCTACCTTGATTATCTCGAGCACGTCCTGCGGGCGTATGTCGCGACCGCCGAGACCCGCGATGGTCGACGACACGTCGATGTCCGGTGCGTGGGCTTTGACGTCCGTCCACAGTGGCGGCATTGCCCCGTACGAATGTGCGCGATCGATGGTCACGACACCCTCCTTATCCTGAATCACTTCCACTATCCGGTCGCCTGGAAACGGGCGGTAAGCCTTCACCCTGACCAGACCCACGTCCGGGCGCTCCTCATCTATCACGTGCTTGATAGTCCCGCAGACGGATCCCATCGCGATAACGACGTAATCTGCGTCCTCCGTGTTGTATTCTTCGATGAGCCCGTCACCGTAGGAACGCCCGAACTCGTCCGAAAACTCCCTATTGACTTCTCCTATAACTTCACATGCCTTCTCCATAGCATCGTGCTGCATCTTCTTGAACTCCATGTAGCTGTCAGGATCACCTACAGGCCCTAACGTCATTGGGTCTTCGGGATCGAGATAACAGTGGAATGGTTCATACTCACCGACGAACGATCGCACTTCTTCCTCTTCCGGCAGTTCGACGGGCTCTAACGTGTGGGATAACGTGAACCCGTCCAGGCACACCATTACGGGTAGGAGGACGTCTTCGTGTTCCGCTATCCGATATGCCTGCACTACTGTGTCGAACACCTCTTGATTTGACTCGCAGTAAAGTTGGATCCATGACGTGTCCCGTTGCGCCACGGAGTCGGAGTGATCGCACCAGATATTTATCGGAGCTGAAAGAGCGCGGTTTGTGACAGCCATTACGATCGGTAACCTCAACCCTGAAGCTATGAACAGGATCTCGTGCATAAGGGCGAGACCTTGAGAAGCCGTCGCAGTGAACACGCGGGCTCCAGTTGCCGATGCACCGAGCACGGCGCTTATCGCACTGTGCTCCGACTCTACGTGTATGAACTCGGCGTCCAGTTCCCCGTCAGATACGAATTCGGAAAGGTACTCTACGATAGGTGTTTGAGGCGTGATCGGGTACGCCGCAATGACGTCGACGTCCACCATCCTAACAGCTTCAGCCACGGCGTAATTCCCATTGATCACACGAACTTCAGTCATCGGTATCTCCCCTCAACCCTCCTCCAGGACCATTTCGATCGCGTCTACAGGACATACGCTTTCGCAGATTCCACACCCTTTACAGTAATCATAGTCGATAGTGTAGCCATCGTCCGATGGTCTGATGCACCCGTCCGGGCAGTACATGAAGCACATACCGCAGTTCACACACTTCTCCTGATCTAGTTCGGGTCTGAATACGCGCCATCTACCGGTCTTATTCCTCCTGGTACTTCCTGGTTCTCGCACTACAGCCCCTATTGTGAACTCTTCATTACCCAACTGCCTTCACCTCCCGGTAGGCTCGCTCAACGACCCTAACGTTTTTCTCTGCGATCTCTCCGGAGAAGCGTGCGTGGATAGCCTCCTTTACGGCGTCGAGGGTTAGGACGTCGGAAGCCTTTAGATAGGCGCCGACCATCGCGGTGTTCACGATAGGGATGCCTAACTCGTCAAGTGCGATCTGAGTCGCGTCCACGACGTAAACGTTGAAATCTTCAAACTCCTCAGCGACTTCATCCGACTCCTCCCTATCCTCCCTAGAGTTAATGACGATAAGACCGTCTTCCGATAGACCTTCGGTGACGTCCACTACGGCCAGCAGGCTGGAGTCGAGTACTATCACGTGATCCGGCTCGTATATCTGCGATCGGATCTTGATGAACTCGTCATCGATCCGTGCGAAAGCCGTCACCGGCGCCCCGCGGCGTTCTACACCGAAAAACGGGAACGCTTGGGAGTACTTCCCGTCCTCCTTCGCCGCGATCGCCAGGATCTCAGCCGCGGTGACGGCCCCTTGGCCACCTCTCCCGTGTATCCTGATCTCGATCACTGTTCCGACCCCCTACGGGAAAACCTTGGGGTAAGACCCCAATACCTTGGAGAATGGCGTTCTCTCTCGGAGTTCCGCTAACGCTTCAGACCCTGGGTATAGCATCCTGTGACCCTCAAAGTCCAGAAAGAAAACGTAGTCTCCCAACCCGCTCTTCGCGGGTCGAGATTCGATCTTAGTGAGGTTGATACCCCGATCCGCGAAGATGCCCAAAACCTCACGTAAAGCACCCGGACGATCTGTTACCGAGAATACTACGGATGTCTTGTCCTCTTTAGTCGGGGCCCTATCACGCCTCGAGATGATCGCAAACCTGGTCTCGTTATTTTCCAACCTTATCTTCTCCACTATGTCCAGTCCGAACCGCTCCGCGAGCCTCGGTGGACCTAGAGCGTAAGCACCCTTCTCCGACACCAGTTTGGCAGCTTCGGCGGTGCTCGCCGTGGGCACGAACTCATGGTTACCGAGCAACTCTCGCAGCGCTTCCCGCGCCTGCTCATACGCCTGGGGATGTGAGTAGACCACGGGCTCACGATCGTCGGGTTCGGATCCGGACATCAGTGCATGTACGATAGGTAACACCAACTCTCCGAACACTCGTACGCTCCTGTGTAAGAGGTTATCCAAAGTTTCTCCTACGGATCCCTCCAGCGAGTTCTCCCACGGGACCACACCATAATCCGCCTCACCTCGCTCTACACGCAAGAAAACCATGGTAATAGTACTAGCGGACTGGAGCTTCCCATTTCCCCCAAGTTCCTCCTCAGAAAACCGCTCAGCCGCCTCCTCTGTGAACGTGCCTGGGGGCCCTAGGTATGAAATTAGTGGCGGCGAGAAATTCGCACCCCCAACACCGACCGAGCTCCAGAAGCTATGTCTGCGGCTATCAGCGCCAGTCCCATCGAAGCCGACTCGGGCGGTAACCCGGCGACCCTGTTAAAAGCTTTGCTCAGGACCCTCTCAAGCGCTCCCATGAATTCGTCGTCTCCCGACAACGTACCACCAATCCATGCCTCGTCGCAGTCGTAGACTATACCTAACCCCACCACTTCCCAAGCGACTAATCGTGCCAGCCACTCCTTCTCTTCTTTGCCGCACCTCTGGATGAATTCCTCTACAGCGCTCTCGGGGTCTTTTCCGGCGCAGTTAACTACCTTAACGATCCCTCCGGTTGAAAACGCCTCGTTGGCCGACAGTTCACCCGCGTCGATCCTGCGAATGGCCTCCAAGTCTAATGGTCCTTGCAATATACCCGGTGCACCTAGGCACGCGTCGATTCCGCCGATTACTTCACCATCCTTTACCACCACGGAAACTGTGTTTGAGCTCGTGTCACACACCACTAGATCATCCGAAGAGGATAACTCGAGTGCTAGCCTCGCGGTTCCTAGCTTCTCACCGCTCGCCACGTGTGAGAATATTCGGAATGCCCCGTCCAGCCGTGGTAAGTCCCGATGGATACCCGGTGCTAGGTAGGCCTCAACGCCGAGCTCTGACAGCTCCTCGACCATACGCCTCCCGGCGCCGAACTCTTGTCCCGATCCGCCGGTATCACGTAGTCCGTATCCCAAGCCGAGATCCTCCGCTTCCTCTAGCGGCGTGAACTCCGTGAGCGCGTCGCCCATTCCATAGTTCAGGCAGATGCACTCGGCCTCCTCCACTGCCCTCCGGGCCTCGTCGGGGAGGGATCGGAGTAACCCATGCTCGGCCACCTTCCGTCTCGGTGCTTTGCCCAAAAACTCCGGGTCTCTCTCACCGTCGCACGCTGCGACTTTGATCCCAGAGGTACCGTGATCGATCCCTACGTACATCATCGCCGCAACCCCAGAAGATTAACACTTCGGGACTGTGGTCAAACTCGTACGTTCATAGGCTCGTGAGACCCCGTCTCAGGATCCACTTTGAGCGAGCCCAGCTGAACGACACGAATCGTCCTGTCGCGGAGTAGCCGGCCCTCGACTTTCAGTTCTCCGGAGGTGAAGTCAATTTCTCGAATCACGCCGATACCGAGCAGATCACCGGCCCCGTCGCACAGTCCTACCAATACTCCCTGAAGTTCTTCCTCGTTGACTACAACGAACTCTCGGACGTTAAGTAGCCGTCTAAGTTCTCGGGCATGTCGGCCGCCGCGTCCCACGATTCGACCGGCCTGGTCCCTAACGACCAAAATAACGGCATCCGGCGTCCTCTCCGCATGCAATATCTCCGGTTCGACACCTGATACAGCCTTGATCAGTGCGGGCAGCTCGCTCTCCTCCTCTAAATCTACTGGTTCACCCGTCCCTATGAACGCCCGCTGTACGGAGATTTCTTCCAAGTCGAGCTCCAGGATCTCCCGTTTCTCGAAGAACTCGCGCAGTACGCGCTCTCTACGTCGGATGCGGTCCTTACGTTCAACGTCTTTCACGGCCTCAGGTACCGTGAGATCGTGTACCTCGATGTACTCTAAGGACCTTACCATACGTTTGATGTGCGATACCTGACCGTTACGATCCAGGAATGCCACGTGAGAAGGCCTGATCACGTCGACCTTGTGGAGTTTAAGGGCTCTGGCCGGTCCACCGTGGACCATCCCAGAAGTATCAATGAGTACGGCATTCGTCCCTTCGGCCAGTGCGAGGTCTACCATCCTCCGAGTCCCTACGGTGGTTTGGAGTAGGTGTCCCGATGGTGTGATCGACCCGACGAAGTATCCGTGTCTCATTTCCACCTCGGAGAGGTCGTGGATGGTGTCCTCTATGATACCCAGGGAGACGACTGCCGGAGGTCCGACGTCCGACTGTCCTATATCGGCGTCGACGACACCTACCTTGAGCCCTCGTTCCACGAGCTCGTTGGCGATGAAGGTTACTAGCGTCGTCTTACCGGAGTCCTGAGGACCGATCACCATACAAATCGGTGTTCCACCGTGATCGGCCAGCTCCTCGGCTAACTCTTTCCAGTCCGATGGTATTTCGACGTCGTCTTCTTCGACCGAGTAGCCGGCGCCGGTTCCCAGGACTAGCTCTACCTCGAGCTCCGAGTCGGTGGTAAGCGTCAGCCGCTCCCCACGCCTGATCACTAGTTCTTCACCCTCACATACTTCTGTACCTCTGTTCGTGGTCGCCTCACCTCGAATTACTAGAGCCCGGGACGGTCCATCTACCCTGATCGAGCCTCCCTCGATCCGAACGCGCTCACGCTTCAACTTCCCTCCCCTCTCACTCCCTCCCCTCTCACCACCATCAGGGACACCTGCTTACCCCGAGTGATCTCCTTCAGCAGCTTTTCGGCGATGCGTTCTTCCATCACCAATACTACCCGATCGTCTACCCGTCGCCACACTTCTGCCTCGCCTAGCTCACGACCGTCCACGAACACACGTACACGATCTCCCTCTCCGATGTGGATGGCTCCGCCTAGTGGTTCCACGGAAACGGCGACCTTGTCCGGGGGGAGCGTGTGCGAGATCGGGGGCTTCGCACCCGCGATGAGTACCTCGACGTCGCCGTCCCGCACTCGAACCACGGCGCGGCCTATCCCGGTCTCGCTCTCCAAATCTCGCTTGATCACTCGCTCCACTTCCTCCTTCGGAGTGCCTCGAGGGAACTCGTACTCACGTCCCGCGATCCGTTCTTTGACCTCTGTGGGCGCGGGTGGTTCTCCGGGGATATCCTTGATCTCGTTTGGGTTCTCTGGGAGACTGTAGACCTTAGTTCTGGGATTCACCGACGCCCGAATCCTCACCCGGAGGATCCTCTCACCGATAGCGTCCCCGTATGTTCTGGCGGGAATCGAGAACAAGGTGGCGATAGCCCACGCGATCACCTCCACGTTCGGATTTTGGTACGTGAGTACCGTAAGTTCTCTAGGGCCGGCCGCGAACCCGGCGGTTAGGAGCCCCATGAAGGCGGAAGTCGTCATCCGAATCCTTTCTTCCGCCACGTACCGGTACAGGGCCGCCGCGATGAATGACCCCGCGAACACGTAGAGACCTCGAACCACTCCGAGCGCTACGGCCCATGACAGGGACGAAACGTCGATCAACTTACTTCCACCACCTCGTCTCCGAGCCGAACAGCTCCAGGCTCTACGGTCCGGAACTTACCCCCCTCGCGGACCAGCGTTACGTCGCCTATCTTGATCTCAGATGTTACCGGTTCTTCGGTGATGCAGACTTCGCACCTGAGATCAGTACCGACCCGGACGGTCACCCCTTTCTCCAAGTTTACGGCGCCTCGCATCCTCCCAACGTTGAGCGAACAGACGCGAATTCCACGCTTTGCGGCCGTCGCCAGGTAGAGATCGGTAGGATGCACCGAGGTTACCTCCGTGGGTCTTGATATCTCCACTTTAGCGCCCGTCGTTCCCGCCAGCATCGCGACGTCCGCTACCACGTCTAGGCCCGCATGTTCTGGGGTCTTGTTGCTCACGTTCCCACGCCTGACGGTTATGAGATCGTGAATCGAGACAACCTCGCCTTCTACACGCACTTCGAACCCTTCTGCCGGTTCGATCCTTCCCTCCACGTTCCTAACCGTAGACGGGGCTTCTCCCTCGCGGATGAACGTCCTTTTAGCCGCGGGCTCCCCAATCTCGGGTGGGTCGGCTGGACCACCCAGCTCCTCCACGGCCTCCATCAGGTAACAATCTGCCCTCCACACGTGCTTCGCGTGCCCCGGGTCGCCCCGGATCTCGACTATCGCGCCCGCGTACCCCGAAACATAAAGTGCCGCCAACACGTGCTCCGGTACGATCACTGATGGATTGTCCGGACCCGGGGGCTTCGTGGGATCGGAGTGCAGCGTCACCGTATCTTCCACCATCCTCACGTGCTCCAAGTCCGCGTGAACTCGACCATTCGGGGTTACGAACACCACTCCGGGACGTTCTTTGGGCTTGATCCGCAGCACGTCCTCTTCCGACATCGGTGCGTGACCGCGATCCCGACCGTATTTACGCCTTAACTCTACCCACATTCCGCTAACCCCCGGGCGATGAAGAAGGCCACCACTCGGGAGACGGATGATCGGCCGGGATGACGCCGAGCCCTCACGTCATCCGATTTAAGCCAACCTTCAGGATGATCCGGGGTGATCGATTGCGGGTGGCTACTGACGTACATCTTCACTTCAATCCGGTGAAAGGTGACGGGTACAAGGTCTTTGAGAAGTTCTATCGAGCTGGGGGTACCGGGTTCGTATCCCCGGTTCTAACGCTTCGGAGCTATCGAATCCACGGATACAGTAGGGAAGACTTCGAGCGCGCTTACCTGTTACATCTCGAAGGGGTCCGGTACGGCAAGCTCGAGTATCCGCTGAGAGGATATGCGGCCTTAGGTTGGCACCCGGCCGAGGTGACGACGCTGGCCGAAGAGCGTCCCGAAGAGGAAGTGCTAGACGTCGCAGAAACCGTGTGCGGTCTCATCGAGAAATTCGCCGCCGAGTACGAAGAGGTAGTTGCAGTGGGCGAAGTAGGTCATCCCCACTATCCCGTGCCCGCTGAGGTGAAGCGTGTGTGCCACAAGGTGTTCATCAGGTTCCTGGAGCTGGCCAAAGATCTGGACTTGCCGGTGATTTACCATGGACCCAAAGCCTCGGGGAAGCACTACATGCGACTGTACGAGCACTTAAAAGACGTCGGATTCGACTTCAACAGATTCGTGAGGCATCGGGCGACATCCGACGTCTCCGCAGCCCGAAACGTAGGAGTGTGGCCCTCAGTACCAGCCTCTCGGCGATCAGTACGGGAAGCCGCGGAGCACGGTCCGGAGTTCATGCTGGAGAGCGACTACTTGGACGACCCTAAGCGTCCCAACGCCGCCCTACCTCTCCGTTCGGTGCCCAAAGCTGCCAGAATCCTCCGTACCATCGATCCGGACCTCGTACCCAAGGTAATGATCGAAATTCCAGAACACGTATTCGAGGTCGAGTTCGAGCCGTTGGTTTAGGGGGTAGGTACTGTGGAAACGTTCGTGCTGGCTCACAACTATCAGCGGCCCGATGTACAACTCATGGCGGACTGCGTCGGGGATTCGCTAGAGATGGCCCTAGAGGCCCGGGAGATCGATGCTGATCGTATCGTAATGTGCGGAGTGGATTTCATGGCGGAGGTTGTGAAGGCACTCAACCCCGATCGTGAAGTCGTCGTGCCCGACCACCGCGCTGCGTGCGGTATGGCCATGCGGCTCAGGGCGGAAGAGCTGCGAGAGTTTCGCCGCGAGCATCCAGACGCCGCCGTGGTCGCGTACGTCAACACGAGCGCCGAGGTGAAAGCTGAGGCTGACGTGATGTGTACCAGTGCCAACGCTGTCGAAGTCGTATCCTCACTCCCTGAGGATAAGATCATCTTCGTTCCCGACAGTAACCTCGCGGCTTGGGTGCAAAAACACGTGCCGGACAAGGAAATAATTCCGTTCCCCGAGCATGGTAGCTGCCCCGTTCATCACTCGCTGTCTCCTTCTGACTTACGCGAACTATGTTCTCGACATCCGGACGCCGCCGTCGTGGTACACCCGGAATGTCCCCCTGAGGTATGCGCGATGGCGGATTTCGTCGGCTCCACGTCCCAAATACGTCGATACTGTGAAAAGGAGAACATCAGTAAGATCGTGATGGGAACCGAGGAAGGCCTCGCCTTCCGGATACGTCGCGAAACTGGCACTGAAGTCATCGTCCCTGGTCATATGGTGTGTGCCGATATGAAAATCAACACGGGAGAAAAAGTCGAAAGAGTGCTCGAGGCCCGACACGTCCCGAAACCGCTCATAGTAGAGCTGGACTCCGACCTCGTCTCTCAGATCGAAGAAATCGTCGAGGAGATGTTCAGACTTACGAGGTGAACCGGGATGATCGGTAGGATCTTCCGTCGAGATAGTAAGGTCGTACGAGATCGACTGATGAAGATAAGGCAAACGATCGACGCGACCGAAGTAGATCCAACAGCAGTCGCGGAGACCATCGGGGGACCAATGGAGAGCAGCTCCCGCGGCTCGGGAGAGGGATCGAAAAAGACGAGACAAGATGAGGTGGAGGAAGAACCGTCGAGGGAACCACGCGAGGAATCATCGGCCGAGGAACGTAGCGAGGTCTCCGCCGAGGCGTTCCTAGAGACGTATTCTATGAGGAAAGGCACCGCGGCCGTTGTGGCGTATCCCCTGTACGAGATATGTAAGACACTATGCCTATCGGGAATCCTCCGTAGAAAGACGCGTAAGGTACTGGAAGACCTCACGGCGGTTCGGCTCCCCCTCCTCTTGGCTTCTCACAACGCCGTGGGACCGACGAGCGACCTTCTCGAGGGTTTCCCCCCAAAGGCTTCTGGATACCAGGTAGCCTCACCGTACTCCGCTGATGCACTTAGGTCTCTGGCACCCGAATCGATCGCCGTGACGGGATACAAAAGCGGTCAAGTCGGAGCCGAACCCCTTCGAGGTTGGAAGCGGATGCCGAACGTATGCTCATGGGGTGTTGAGGCAGCGGTCGCCGATGGGCTTTGGGACCAAGCACCAGTCGCTGTTGCGGTCACCGATACAATCTCCGCACTCTACGGTGTTTACGTGTCGTCAATGCTAGATGCTCCTACGCTGGACTTTTCTTATCTATGGAAGTTCACAAAAGGGAAGCCGTTGTGGAGGGACCCACGCGGTGGAAAGCACGCTATCCAGTGGACCCAGTGGAAGTTCCTCCGGGAACTGAAATTCGATTATCTCATCGTGGTAAGCTGTCTCAAGGATCGCCGGTTCAAGCGTGTAGTCCGTACACTGGAATCTGAGATCAAGGTCAAGATCGTGCCGATAACCTCCGAGGATCCAGGAGAACTGGGTGAGATCCTCCGCGCTACACTGGAGAACCAGGTCCCGATGGTCGGCGATGAGGTGCACAGGACGTTTCAAGTGGAACCCGTATTAGTAGAGTTCGTGAAACGGGCTATCCTCGCCCCACTTCCAGTCTCCGACTTCAACGAGGCCAAATCTTCCCGGTTTTACCCTCTAATAATAGATATCTCGATCGAGTGAAGTGCGAATTCTCACACGTTCCAGCACTCTCGGAAGTACGAAGCTACGGCTTCGGTGACTCTTCCGCCCAGTACTCGGAACGCTAGCGCGTTCCCTCGACGGATACACTCGTACGTCTCAGTCCGTCTTTCGGGTAACGGCGCATGGATCATGAACTCCAGACACTCCGAGAGGGACCACCTTTCCGGCCGTGGCTTGCGTAGTCGGGCTGTCCGGTTCAGCCTCCCTGGGTCGCCCACTTCGACGTCGGGCCACTCCGGAGACAATACGAGTGAGCACGCTCCGGAGCGGGCTCGGAGGTTCAGGTAAGAGGCGAGCACGGACGTTGTCTGATCACCGAGTCCACACTTGATCAGTGGGATGTCAACGTGGAGCTCGTACAACGCCCGGAGACCAGGTCGACCTCTGGTTAATTCCGAGACGTTGGTACCGTCCATCACTCCGTCCACATCTCCTACGGTTTCGTGTATCGCCCCGTAAATCGCCCGCTTGCACAGGTAACACGGGTGTTCGTCTCTATCCTTTCGGAAGACATCCTCGACATTTGGGCGGATTCTGATTTGCTTCACATCCATAGGAGTCGGCGGACACACGTTCACTACGTACGGCAAACACGCCGTGCAGGCGATCACGTTCTTCCGTCCTAACGCCTTGACGGCAGCGTACAGGAGTACCGAGCTATCAGTACCACCGGAGTAGGCTACCGCGACGCGATCGTACGTTTTCTTTATGTACGAGATGAGGGCGCGCAGCCGGCTCAGAAACGGTCTCACAGAACGGTACCCCCCGGTAGTGTAGTGTTCACCGGGGGTGTAACCATGAAGGAAGTGTTGATCAAAGGGTTTAGTCCGGGGGACTCTCCGAGAGATGTCCTGGACACACTATCCTCACTCGGTGTGAGACCACACGAAGTCGGTAAAATCTGGCTGGCTAACCGAGCCGCGCTGTGCCAGGTCGAGCCTCGTGCGGCTCAACGTCTCCTAAGACATGCTGACGTGAAAGTACCTACGGGAGGGGAATCCGAGGAGATTAAGGTAGTAGACGCCTACGTCAAGAAGTTCCAGAGGCTAGTCCAGCTGGAGCGGGAAGCTGAGATGAGGGCGATGGAAAAGGAAATCAGGAAACTTTCAGGCAAGGAGCGTGAGAAGAAAGGAAGAGCAGTACTCGGTTTGCGTGGTACGAGGGCCGGTCGGGAAGTCGGAGGTTACTATCTGGTGAAGTACGGCCGGTCCAGAGAGATAGATACACAAATATCCGTGGGCGATCTTGTCCTCGTGAGTCGCGGTGATCCACTGAAGAGTGATCTCACTGGAACCGTGGTGGAGAAGACCAAACGCTCGATTACGGTTGCCTTCGATAGCCCCCCACCCAAGTGGGCTGTGGGCGATGGGATCAGGATCGACCTATACGCTAACGACGTCACTTTCCAGCGCATGATGGAGGCGCTAGAACGAATAAGACACGCTGAGGGTCGACTCCGAGAGCTCAGAAATACGATCATCGGACTCAACGATCCGGGCGACGCGGAGCCAGAGGACGTGGACTTCGTCGATACTGACCTTAACTATTCCCAGCGGGAGGCTGTGGAACACGCCCTAGGGGCGCCGGATTTCTTCCTAATTCACGGTCCTCCGGGTACGGGTAAGACCCGAACGATCACCGAAGTGATCGTCCAGGAGGTCCGGCGTGGTAACAAGGTCCTCGCGACGGCCGAGTCTAACATCGCCGCGGACAACATCTTGGATTATTTGATAGAGCGTGGCGTGGAGGCTGTTAGAGTCGGGCACCCTGCCCGTGTCTCCAAGAGTCTTAAAGAGCGGACACTTAGCGCGATCGTGGAAAATCACCCACTGTACAAGAAGGCGGAGAGCCTCCGGGAGCGCGCTTACAGGCTCATTGAGAAGCGTGATCGATACCAGCGCCCGGTGCCCAGGTGGCGTCGAGGAATGTCCGACGAGACCATACTCTACCTAGCGAGAGAGGGTAAGGGAGCCCGAGGTGTTCCGCCGCGTGTAATCCGGAGTATGGCTAAATGGATCCACATCAACAGGAAGGTCCAGAAACTCTTCGAGGAGGCGGAGCGACTGGAAGAGCGCGCTATCCGGGAAGTACTAGAGGAAGCTGAAGTCGTGGTCACTACGAACGCCGGCGCAGGGTTGGAGTTCCTCGAAGACGTCGAGTTCGACGTCGCCGTAATCGACGAAGGATCGCAAGCCACGGAACCTTCAGCACTCATCCCGATCTCCAGGGCTAAGAGGTTCATCATGGCGGGAGACCACAAGCAGTTGCCCCCGACTATCTTAAGTGAAAAGGCTCAGCCGGAGCTCTCTCGCACGCTCTTCGAGCGTTTGATCGAAAAGCACCCGAAGCTCTCCAGGATGCTGAGAGTGCAGTACAGGATGCACGAGAGCATCATGGAATTCCCGAACCGAGAGTTTTACAACGGTAAGCTCGAGGCTCACTCGAGCGTCCGTCGTCACACGCTCGAGGACTTAGGTGTCGGCGAGCCAGAAGTAGGCAGACCCTGGGCTGATATCTTACGCCCTAAGGAGCCGCTGGGGTTCGTGGATACATCGCACTTACCAGAACGCTTGCGGAGGGAGCGACGCCGTCCCGGCTCCAAATCCCGTGAAAATCCGATAGAGGTCGCGATAGTCGCCTTTTTGTCGGAACAACTGGTTCGGCAGGGGTTGTCTCAGGAGGATCTAGCAGTTATCAGTCCGTACGACGACCAGGTGGACCTGATTTCGAAGGCCCTCAACGAACTCGGGCTTGACGACGTCGAGGTGAACACGGTCGACGGGTTTCAGGGTCGGGAGAAGGAGGCCGTGATCGTATCCTTCGTCCGAAGCAATCCTAGAGGTGAAATAGGGTTCCTAAAGGACATGAGGAGGTTGAACGTCGCTATCACTAGGCCTAGGCGGAAACTCATTTGTATCGGAGATTCCGACACGCTTTTCAGCCATCCGACGTACCGCAGGTTCATCGAGTACGTCAAGAAAAGCGGCGCACTGATAAAGCCGAACGAGCTGCGCGAGGTGGCTCCCTACTTAGACCTGGTCCGCTTAGCACACGGACGTGCCGGGGGGTGAGCAGGATAAGTGAGATAGTAACGGAAATGTTCCAAGACGGACAGTTGTTCTTGGGGATGGGAGAGTACGCTCAGACAATGGCTTACGACGAGCTTCTCCTGTGGTTTGACGTGCTTTTCGATGACGAGCACATTCTAGACGATGGGGACCGAGTCGAACGGAAAGTCGGGGAACTCCTAACCGCCCTATACTACGGGACCGTAGGCTACACCGTGACTGAGCACACCGACGAGGGTAACAATAATTGGATATATGTCCACGCTCACACATGATCCAGAGCCGCAAAACGATTATAGATTGTTACGTGGCAACTGCTGGGTAATACGAGGGGTAGTGGAGTTGCGATGGAAGGTGGCAGCAGCGCTCGTGACCATTCTCGTGCTATCCCCAGCACTCGTTCATGGGTCGTTCGACCACCGATTCCAGAAGTACCTCTGCATGGAGAGGTTACAATCCGCTGTTAACGACATTGACGGAGCTACTAAATGCGTTGCCACCGTACTCGCCTCATCCCCGTATTTGGCCTACAAGGTTGTTTTGTACGATAATACGCTCCGCGTTGGGAACAATCCGGGACGAGATCGGTTGGAGTTACTTTCCGCTATCCGCAGTGCTGAGCGTAAACTCGAGCTCGCCCGACTGAAAATCCGGAAAGCGAGAGCGAAAGGTGTTACCGGTCTCGATCGGGCTGAGAGGAACGTCTCGCGGGTTCTTTCAGCGCTACGCCGTGCCGAAAACCGTGTCAAGAAGCGTGCGCCCGGGGCCATGGACGACTTGCGCGAAGTCGAGGCTTTGACCCCGGTGCTGCGGACGCTCACCGAACGGAAGTGGTGGCTCGTTCAGGAAATCACTTCGAAGTTGCCTAAATTCAAGTATTATGAGCTGTCAGAGAACCTACTTTACTTACCACCGTTCAACATCCTGTTCCCTCTGGTCGGCGCATTCGGTCCATGATGGGGGAAAGACGGGTGTTCCACGGTGTGATCGCGGCTTTCACTGCTTATCTAGGTGCCAGCGCGGCGCTAATGCTAAGATACCATTCCGTCGGCGTGTCGGAAGCACTGACCTACGGAGCCGTTTACGGGATGGCCGCGGCCGCCGTCGGAGTCGGGACGGGAGTAATGCTGGCGCGCGTGCTAGGTGTCCGTAAGAAGCGTCGTGAGATAATTCGAGCCGTGTTGGAAGGGACGGCGCTTTCCGGGGTCGCCCTCCTCGTCGGCCTTCTCGACGTGACTGCAGGGGCTATCGCGGCGTCCTCCGTTGCTCTGATGTATCCATCTTATCTCATCTCACGTGATCTCGGCGTATCACCCTTCAAAGTTGTCACCCTCCTCGCCGTGACGTCTTCGGTAATCGTGGCTGCGCTGACCTCGTGGATGGTCGTTCCAGCCTTCGCCGATAACCCGATTTACGCGCTTGCGATAGCGTTCTTCGTGTTCATCGTGGGGTTAAAAACGGGATTAGGAATAGGATTCGCTGGTTTCCAGTTACGTCGTGGGGCGATGGCTATTGCAGCGCTCTCCGGGATACTAATACCTGCGATAATAGGCCTGAGTCACTTGGTCTCCAAGTTCATAAGAACAGCGCTCGCTATGCAAAGATACGCCCTCCTCGGTCACGCCTTGCTGGGATTGTTCCTTATCGGACTAGGAATATTCATAGCACGTAAGTGGGCAACGGAAGGTTCGGCGAAAGATCTCTCCAAGCTGGGAGCATTCATCGTGGCCGTTCCGTGTCCGATCTGCCTAACCGGAGTGGCCCTATCGGTCGCCATGTACGCCGAGATAGGCGCACTTAACGTCACTCAAGCCGCCTTGGTACTCTGGACTTGCTTCGTTTCGACGGCGTACGCTACCTTGATCGTCGCCGATGCCGTCATCGAGATTCTCAAAATCCCTCCGGCTGTGGCTCTTAGCGGTCTCGAGAACTTAGTGGGACTCCTCTTCATAATCACTGGGATTATCGCGTGGGCCTACCCGTTATGGAAGCGAGCACCTAAACTCAAGCTGACCCTTCCGAGTCCATCGGAAATAGGCCCGTGGGCGTTACTGTTCCTGGCTTTGATGGCGTTCGGGTACCTGTGGGCGGCGCGCAAGGCTTCACGAGGAAACTATCCACCAGATAACCCAATCGACGATATCATCAGGGCGGTGATCGAATGGCTAGCGTCGCGACGGCGATAACTAAGGCGCTGTACGTGGTAATGGAGCTGTTGTTTTACCCGACGGTAGTACTGTTGCTGTTGTCCTTGACCTACTCTCTGATGGAACTGGCCATATTCCTCCGTGAGGTGGCCTACCGGCCCAGGTTCACCAGGAAGGATCTCGAACAGATTGCGGAGAAGTTTCCGGACGTGAAGCGACTTCCTCCACACTTCTCGGAGTTCCTGAGGAGAGTAGAACAGATTGTCGAGAAATCCGATTCTGCGGACGAGGCCAGTTTGAGGGTCGAAAAGGAGCTGGAGAACCTCGAAAACTTTTTGGCCAGCAAGGTCAGCAGGACGAGGATTATCGTGCGTTTAGGTCCCATGTTGGGACTGATGGGAACGCTGATCCCATTGGGACCGGGATTGGAGCAGCTGGCTAAGGGTAACATCTCGGGCTTAGCGACATCTTTGATCACGGCGTTCGCGACCACAGTAGTCGGTCTGGCATCCGCCGGAGCTTGTTACGTGATCACGTTGTTCAGATCTAGGTGGTACCGAAAGGACGTCTCGGATCTCGAATTCTTGGCTGAAACTATGCTCCAACGCGAGTTCGGGGGATGACGTTGCCCAGGTATCTGAGGAGACGACGTCGTAGGAGGTTTCTGAACGGCGATGACAACGACGACCCACTGGCCGGCGTCGCCAACCTGTTCGACGCGGCGATGGTTTTCGCCCTGGCGTTCATCATCACCATGTCTTCCAGCTACGGTCTCACTAAAATTCTCAGCCCTAAAACGTCGGAAGCTACCATCATCACCAAGACTACCACGGGCAAGGTTACCGTCACGAAGATCTACCGCACTCCCTCCGGGCTAAAAGTGGAGAAGTTCAAGGAGGTTGCCAGGGCGAAACGTGGCGGTGCACAACTCGGTCACATGAAGAAGCTCGGCGGTGCAGTGTACAAGGCTGGTAATAGATACATTTGGGTGCCGGGCTAGTGCCGGCGTATCGTCGGTATCGGGAACACCGGCAATAACCACGATCCACCACCGCCCGACTGAGGTGGCCGCTCTGGGGTCACACTCGGATCCCACTGACTAACCCATGACAAAAGTTCCACAGGATCGGCCGGAATTCTTACGTCATCGATGATGAACGCGTCCGTAGCGTTCTCTTCCCAACCGTACTTTCGGTAGAACCACCTCAACCAATCGGCTAGGCGCAAGTCGGGGTTTCCGAAGTAGCGTTCCGACAGCCTCCTGAGGTAAGCGCTGATGACATAGTCGCCCATGAGCTGTTCCGCGACAGCACACGCCTCGTCTACGTACCGCCAGAACTCGTCCGGGCTACCGAACACTCGAATAGCCCGCCCTAGCGCCCAACGTGCGAACTCCACCGCGTTCTCTTGCCATGGGTAGTAGAAATCCCGGAGCACCGTCTTGATGCCGGCTCGTTCTCTCCACTCCTTGATCGGCGACGTCCTAACATGTGTGTAAAGATCTAAAAGAAGATGACTGGCGATACCCGTCTCCGCGCACCACAGTGCTACCTTTCCATCGACTCCCTGAAGCGTCCTGGATACAGTCCGCTCGACTATCACAGATGCATAATCGTAAACGTGCGTGGGATCGTGGGCCCACCGGTAGTCCACGTACCTTAAGTCCGAGTACCGGTCGTGGTAGGCCGCCGTGGCGAAGTCCGGTGCTAATGACCCGTACACGATTATCCCGCCGTACTCCGGGTTCTGTGGGTACGACATCACCGCCAATAGGACTCCGTACGCCAAGTGCACCGGACCCGCGGGCATTTCGAACGCACCCCCGACTGGGGGGATGATGTTGCCGGAACACATAATCTGCGCATCGTGCGGTAAGAGAGTTGGTCGAAAGCGAACTCCTCCTGAGTGCCCGTATTGCGGGAAGAAGAAGTTCGTGCGGATGGACCCAGAGGAGCGTTTGGGTAGAGGACCAGAGTGGTGGAAGGAAGTCGAACGGGAGCGGAGGGTGCGTGAAAGGCTTTGATAGATCGTCGCCTGGCGATGAAGCTCGACGAGTTGGATGGGTTTCCGGAACCGAAACTATCACTTGAGCAGTACGAGACTCCCGGGGAGGTGATCCGAGTACTGCTCTCGGTCGCCGAGAGGGAGTTCGGACTCGAATGCTCGCGCGTACTCGATCTCGGAGCCGGTACTGGTAGGATAGGTATCGGTGCGGCGCTTGCAGGGGCGTGCGAGGTCACGTGTGTGGAGGTTGACTCAGAGGCCGTCAAAGTGGCACGGAGGAACGTGAAACGGGCTGGCGTCGAGGACAGATTGGAAGTCGTCGAGGCGGACGTTCGGGATTTCGAGCCCGAGGACCAGTACGACGTTACTATAATGAATCCCCCATTCGGAGCCCAGCGGCGTGGCGCCGACCGGCCGTTCGTAGAGGTAGCCCTGGAGGCGTCATCCGGTGTGGTCTCACTCCATCGCGCGGGTACGGAAGAGTTTTGGAAGCGTCGTGCCCGTGAATTAGGGGCTACATGTGACACCGTCGGGTTAGTTCGATTCCCTGTCCCGGCCATGTATCCTCATCATCGGAGCAGGATCCGCCACGTAGACGCTGCGATTCTAGTCTTTAAGAAGATCGACTGACAAAAGGGGGTTTCCCTTGGATCCCATTAAGGAAGTAAGGAACGCGCTGGTCCCACACCTGAAGAAGCTGGAGGACGAGCGAGTCGCGATAATTTCGGATATCGACGTGGATGGGTTAGCGAGCGCCGCGATCCTCGGTCACGTGCTGAACAACGTTGGGGCGGACTTCGTGCTGTACTTCTCCCCTCCCGCCAATTTCGAGGAAGTCGTCTCTGGAATCGCTCCGGAGTGTGATGTGCTGATAGCCGCGGACCTAGGGTCTACCGGGGAGACAGCGATCCACGACGCCAAGTCCGAGGGATGTCGGGTGATCGTCGTAGACCATCACCAAGTACTCGAGGACGTGCGACCCGACGTATTCATTCACGACACCAGACTCTGTGCGGCCGAACTCTGCTATTGGGCCACGGTCGATCTGCACGAGCGTGACCTACGACTCATCGCCGCGTACGCGGCCTTCACGGACTACGCCGAGGAGTACTCCAGAGTACTCAGAGAGGTCCTCAAAATGTACGACCGGCGCAAGGTTTACACGGAGGCGAGCCTGCTCGACTACGCACTGATCCGGATGGATGGCGAATACCGACAGGAATTGGCTCTCAAGCTCCCGGAGACCTCCGTCTCCGAGCTGGACGAGGTGTATGAGCTCGCTCGCGATGCTATGGCGGAGGAACACGAGGTGCTCCGTCGAGCGAGGGAGGTGGCGGAATGCCTGAACGAAGTCGTCGCGTACGCGATCATGGACGATGTCCACCCCGCGATGACCGGAAGGGTCGCATCTCACGTAGCAGGCGTGAAACGAAGACCCGTGGGCGTATGCGTTCGACGGGGAAAGATCAGCGCCCGGGTAGTCGAGGGAGAGGAGATCGACGTAGCCCGAGCGATCAGAAAGGCGGCGACCGAGGTGGGCGGAAAGGGCGGTGGACACGCACCGGCGGCCGGAGGCGTCGTCCCAGAAAGCAAGGTCGAGGAGTTCCTGAGACTGTTCGGGGAAGAGGTGAAGAGACAAGTCGAAAGCGTCCGGACGAGAAAGTCGTGAGACGTTACGTGGAGCCAGGGAAGTTCGTACTGCCCGGCGACAAGATAACCGTGGCGGAAGCATTTTACCCTGGCCCAGGTACCTACGAGGATGGTGGTGTCGTTCGGGCCGCCATCATCGGGCGAGTGGAAGTGGATCTCGAGGAGCGTGAAGTTCGCGTCGAACCGTACGCGGACACACCACCGAAACTGGAACTGGGATCCTCAGTGATCGGACGAGTGCAGTCGGTGAAAGATCAGGTCGTTCTCGTCAAGATATGCTTCGTGGACGATCGGACGGACCGCGAGCCTCCAACCTCTGGAGTAGGAGGGATCCACATATCAAAGGTCAGAGACGCCTATGTGGAGGATCTGGCCGACGAGTTCCAACCCGGAGACATCGTTCGCGCTCGAGTAGTGAGCACTAAAATGCCGGTACAGCTGTCCACTATGGGTAAGGAATACGGGGTAGTCCTCGCGTACTGCACCCGATGTAGATCCGAACTCGAAAGGGTGAAGGGTCGGACCCTCCGTTGCCCCGTGTGCGGTCACACCGAGACGAGAAAGGTCGCTGCCGGTTACTTACGGGAGGTCGAGAGCGATGCCTAAGATGGAGAAGCGCGAGATAGCGTTCACCTTCCCCGACCGTGACTCCGCCCAGCGATTCCTCCGTGCCGTCGAAACTACTCAGGCCCGAGGTGTAGACACCGTCGTGGAGCTTCGCGGTACCCGGGTTAAAGTGAAGGTGTTCGGCCCGCATGCCGCGGTTAAAGCTCACATCTGCAAGTTGGGAGAACTTCGTAGGACCGTCCTGTCCGAGTCGGAAGAAAAGAAGCAGGTTAGGCTCCACCTGAGCACGATCTGCAGAGAAGCCGGCGCCCCGAAGATACCATCCGAGCTACTGCGCGACGCACTCCGCCGCCAGGGTTACCGGGCAAGGGTTCGCGGCCCGTGGATCACCACGAACGCACCCATGAGTGAGCTCCGCGAGCTCGTTAGAGAGCTCGCCGAGGCTTACCGCGAGGCGAGGTTTTACGCGGCATCGGAACCCGTGCGCCGAATGCTGGCCATCCTCTCCCACGAGTACGACGTCGACCCCATGGATCTAGCCTATGAGGCCATCGAACGGGGAATACTTCGGGAGGGAGAAGACGGGCGTTGTGAGCTCCGGGAGGACCCGAAGTCCACGGAGCGCAAATTAGAGGAGATCGCGTCCGAGCTCCGGAAAGCCCGTAAAGGTATGGGTAGGGCCCTGGAGGACTTCCTCCACGAACCCTTGTGACGGGGTGAATACTGTGAAACTGCCCGAGGTTGAAGTCGTTGTTAAGAAATACGACAAAGACGAGGTCCTGCTCGAGCTACCCGGTGAGGACCACACCTTATGTAATCTCTTAAGATGGTCCTTAAACCAGCAGGACGGAATCGTCGCGACTTACAGAATTGAGCACCCTATACTCGGTAAAGAACACGAAGTCGACGAAGAACGGTACGTACCACCGAAGATGCGTATACGGGTGGTCGATGAGGACGCCGACGCCAGAGAAGCCCTCGAGCGGGCCATAGAGGAATTGCTGGATCTGGTGAAAAAGGCTAAGGAGGAGTTCTTGGGGGCGTTGGAGGAGAAGGAAAGTTGAAGCTCAGAGAAGTGAAGCCGGAGATAAGAGTGTTGGGGATCGACGACGGTCATTACGGCCCAGAGGACAATAGAACACTCGTTGTCGGTGTTGTAATGCGCGGTGGACAGTGGATCGACGGCGTGATGAGCACGGAGGTAACCGTCGACGGCCTCGACGTCACCGATCGGATCGCGGAGATGGTCAACAGGTCCAAACACAGGCCTCAATTGCGCGTAATCCTGACCGACGGAATCACGTTCGCGGGGTTCAACGTCCTGGACATCAAAAAGTTACACGAGGAGACTGGTCTACCCGTAATCTCCGTGATCAAGCGCCGGCCCGACGTGGCATCTGTGGTCTCCGCTCTTAGTAACTTGAACCATACCGAGGAACGCCGGAAGATAGTCCTCAGGGCAGGTCCAGTCCACAGCGTGAAAACACGTCGAGATGAACCTCCAGTCTACTTCCAGTGCGCTGGAGTCGAACCTGACATCGCTAAATTGGTGCTCAGACGCACGGCGACTCGTCACCGTCTTCCCGAACCCATCCGGGTCGCTCACTTCATCGCCACCGGAGTGACCAAGGGGGAATCATCCAGCGATGCCTAAGCGCGCCGGCAGGGTGACCATCGGCCTGTACAACTCCTACGACCCGCGGCGCTTCCACGAGATACACGCACGGACTATCGCCCGGGTGGCACCGCTATGCGTGGCCTTCGACTTCAAGCTCGCACTCTTCGGGTTCCCGCTGGACGATTTAGGCGTAAGAACACCACACGAACTCGCCGAGTACGTCTCCGAAGAGACTACCATCGGTACTTCAGGTCGCGAGATGCTGGTGCTGGCCGAGCGCAACCTGTTGGAGGTTTACAACTATCCCGAGCGCGGCTTCCCACCTCAGCTCGGCACGATCATCGGGACAACCTGTCGTCCCGACGAGCGGAAGGCCATCGAACCCGAGGATGTGGTTCGAGAAGTCTTTCGGCCCCGATCCGTAACCCTGGTTTTCGGACTCGGACGACGTGGACTGCCTGCGGAGGTACTCGAAGCGTGTGAGTATCACCTCGATATCACCGGTCGTAGGGTACCCCTCGAAACCGCCACGGCCATCGGGGCGGTCACCGCCGTTGTCGGGCACCTGATCAGGAGGAAACTAGAGGAATGAGCAGGTTGAGCACCCTTTACTGACTGGGCCACCGTTATGGTTTTCATAACAATTCGGGCCTTGGTGGGCCCGCCGGGATTTGAACCCGGGTCACGGGGTGTCTTCGACCCGCCTCGTCGCTCCAGGAATCTCCCCACCAGGTCCGGCACACCCCATGGAAGTCATCGGCGGGTCCCTGGAGCCCCGCATGATAGACCTGGCTACACCGCGGGCCCGCCCTCAAATGTGGGCAGCATAGGACAGGATATATAATGGTTGCGTGCGCTGGCATCGATCGGACGATCGGTTAACTCGTACTCAGTACCTCCTCACCACATGCAACAGTCCCTAGATGAAATTAAGCCGATTTCCCGCCGCATATACGCACAGCAGGACGTTGCCCTACATTTCAGACAAGACAAAAGAATAGAGTAACTCCGTTCGATTCGACTTCGAACCCTACGAGCGACCTCCAGAGCGAATCACCGGTGTTACAAATTTCAAGATCGTGTTACCCACCCGACCACGTTATTATCGTTGAGGAAAAGCTGTGGTGGCTATCGCAGCTGACCCCGTGGTGATCCCGATTAAGCTAGGAATCTTTTCGGACGGAAAAAGACCGTTCGGGGTGATACGAGTTGCTACACGCTGATGTGTTGGAAGTTCTCCGTAAGCAGGGCTACGGTCTGGTCGGGAAGCACTCCGCGGTCAAGCCGTGTTATTGGTGCCGGGAGGCGATCAAGAACGGTAGGCACTGCTACAAGGCGAAGTTCTACGGAGTGGAGAGCCACCGTTGCCTTCAGATGACCCCTACGGTAGCTTGGTGTCAGCAGCGCTGCGTGTACTGCTGGAGGCCGGTCGAACTCACCGTAGGGACCCATGACGTGCCTGACCCGGACGATCCAGACCTGATAGTCGAGGAGAGCGTAGAGCAACAACGGCGCTTCCTTCAAGGGTATGGGCACCTCGAAGGTGAAGCTCGTAAACGCTGGAAGGAATCCCTCGAGCCTAGACACGCCGCGATCAGTCTCGCAGGTGAGCCCACTCTGTACCCTAGAATCGGCGAACTGATCGACGCTTTCCACTCCTACGGATTCGACACTACGTTCCTGGTAACCAACGGGCTGCGACCCGACCGGGTGGAGGATCTGGAACGTGAGCCGACGCAGCTATACGTGTCCCTAGACTCACCGAACGAGGAGCTACACTGTCAGATCAACAGACCCACGGTTTCGGACTCCTGGGACCGGATCGTGAGGACGCTGGAGTTACTGGATTCCCTCTCCTGCCGGACGGTTATCCGCATCACCGCGATCAAAGGTTGGAACATGGAGGGTACCGCCGAGAAGTTCGGCGAACTGTTGGCCAACGTCGAGCCGGACTACGTCGAAGTGAAGGCGTTCATGTGCGTGGGGTGGGCAGCCTTCCGGATGTCACCGGACAACATGCCCTCGCACGAAGAAGTGCGGAAGTTCGCGGCAGAGATCGCGGAGCACGCAGGATTCGAGCTAGTCGATGAGTCGCCACCCAGCCGAGTGGCGCTACTAAGCTCTTAGCCGAGCTCCCGGCCCACGCGTGCTGCAATCGTTATTGAGCCAATAACGATCACGGTGAGTGGGAAGAAAACTCGATCACTCCTCGGTAGACAGTGCGTCCTCACCGCGCTCTCCGGTGCGCACGCGGACGGCGTCCTCGAGCGAGATGACGAAGATCATACCATCGCCGGGCTTGCCGGTCTTCGCGTGTTCACAGATGATGTCGATGACCTTTTCGACGTCATCCTCGGTGGGAACGGCGACCTTCAGCAGGATCTTGTCGAGGAGATCGATCCGGTACTCCTCGTCACGGTACCGGTGTACGATTCCCCGCTGTCGACCACGACCCTTCACGTCGATCACGGTCATACCCGGGTAGCCGGCCTCATCCAACGCCTCCTTCACCTCGTCCAACTTCTCCGGCCTGATAACGGCCTCAACCATGTACATCATGGTTCACCCCCATCCGCTCGTTCATTCCCTGGTCTCCATGTACGGGTAGGCGCTGACACCGAACTCAGTCTCGTCTAGGCCCTTCTTCTCCTCCTCTTCTGTCGCCCTTAACCCGACCATCTTGTCGATCAGGTAGAAGGTCACGAATCCTGCGCCCAGTGCCCAGGCTACGCATACGATGGCACCGACAATCTGTGCGGCTAGACTCACGCCGCCGGCGCCACCCAGCGCTTCGGTTCCGAAGATTCCAGCCGCGATCGCACCCCACACACCCGCGAATCCGTGCACTGGGCACGCGGCGACAACGTCGTCGATCTCCAGCTTCTCCAGCATCCGGAACGCCGGCTTAATGATCAATCCCGCCACGATACCGGTGATTAGGGCTCCGATGGGACTCATGATGTCACATCCGGCGCAGATCGCTACCAATCCCGCGATCAGACCGTTGGCAGCCCACAGCGGGTCGAACCTCGTCGCGAAGGCGGCCGCCGCGGCTCCACCACACATCGCGAGGGTAGTGTTAATGGCCACTAGCGAGCTGATCCATGACTCGTTCGTCGGGTCGTAGAGCACCGCCGAGCTACCCACGTTGAAACCGTACCAGGTGATTGCCAGGAAAAGCGCCCCCAGGAACGCCTGCGGGATGTTGTGTCCCGGGATCGGTACCGGCTTACCGTCCTTGAACCTCCCGATCCTCGGACCCAACAGGTAGGCGGCGGCCATCGCCAGGAAACCTCCTAGGGCGTGAACCACGGTCGAACCGGCGAAGTCGTGGTACGGTTGGCCGAAGACCTTGGCGAACAAGCCGGTGTCGCCGCCCATCCAGCCGCCGCCCCAAGTCCACAGCACGAAAATCGGGTACAGTATCCCCGTGATCAGGACCGTCATCACCAGGTACGCCTTGAAGTTGATCCGCTCGGCGACGGCCCCTGAGACAATGGTCGCTGCCGTGGCGCAGAACGCGAACTGGAAGAAGCAGTACGCCAGGTTGTAGGGGTCGGCGGCCTTCATCGGATCGGCGCTCCACGGGTTCGCCGTGAACATGGTGGCGATCCACTTGCCGATGCTTTGTGCGTAGTCCGGGAAAGCTAGCGCGAATCCGAAGAATATGAAGACAATACCTCCGAGTGACAAGTCTAGCAGGTTCTTCATCAGAACGCTGACGACGTTCTTCGTCCGTACCTGACCGGCTTCTAGGAACATGAAACCTAGCTGCATTCCGACGACTAACACGGCTGCCCATACCAGGAAGAAGATCGCACCCGGTCCCTGGGCACCCCATGTCGCCAGCGCGTCGTGTACGGCCTTAGCTATACTCCCGGCCGCCATTGATTTCCCCCCACTTTTGTCCGGCAAGGCTTTCCGGCAACAGTTGTTCTTATTATTTACCCGGCAATGTTTTTCCGGCAAAACCTCCACTGCATTTCGGTACTTTTCAATCGGACGAACGCCCACGTTTTCGATCGTCACTAATACTGAAAGGGAACTCACCTGTCGGAATTGTAACATTTCTCGTAACAATTAGCGGTGGTGGGCCCGCCGGGATTTGAACCCGGGACCTCGGGGTTATCAGCCCCGCGCTCTAACCTGGCTGAGCTGCGGGCCCTCCTCCCGACCGCCGGCTCCCCCTTGCGAACTTATTAATCTTTCGGGCCGGTATCCCGAGGACGGGGCAGCTCGATATGATAATTGTAACATTTCTCGTAACAATTGGCGGTGGTGGACCCGCCGGGATTTGAACCCGGGGCCACGGCCGCGCCAAGGCCGCGCTCTGCCAGGCTGAGCTGCGGGCCCTCCTCCCACAAGCACCCGACCCCTAGGGTGATAATAAACATTTCGCCCCCGTTAGTGGTGGGTTTAGTGGTGGGTCAGGAACCAGTAGCCCGTCAGTAGCAGTGCGGTGATCGCTGTCACCGCCAGTAACCCCTTTAAGGCCTCACTCGGTCTGTAAAGCAGCGCCAGCACCCCTCCGACTACCATTCCTACGAAGTGACCTGCGTGGGCTACTTGCGTGACAACTCCCGATTGGATCACGAATATGGCTAGTGCTGCGTAAAGGACTGCGAATAACGCCAAGGGCATCGGGATGAACAGGAACATCATTATACTCATCGGTCTGAGCATCGTGAGGCACCCGAGTAATCCGAAGATGGCTGCGGATGCACCCACTACGGGAACATCCGGTGTTAGCGCAGTCTGTGCCAGTCCACCCATTAACCCTGATAGTAAATAGAGTACGAGGAATTCTGATGCGGAGAGTACACGCTCTAGTTGCGCTCCGAACGTCAATAATCCTAGCATATTGAACAGTAAATGGATGAGATTTGCGTGAAGAAACATGTAAGTAATCAAACATTCAGGATGAACAGTAATATTGTGAAGGTATAATCCATAGCTGTATAGTACGTCGGGTCGGATGATTCCATCCGGTCCTACGCTGAGCACGTAAGCCAGGACGTTGAGTAGGAACATCAGCATCGTTAGGGACATTCCACCTGTCCCCCCGGGGGGTGGAGCGTTGGATATCGAGGAGATACTCCGAGACGTTGGCGTAGATTCCCGCTACGTCGCGATTTTAGGTGATACTGTGGTTGCGCTGAACCCGAGGAGAGCTGGCCTCACCGCTTCGCGGCGGGAGGAGCTGAGGAGAGAGGGTATAAAGGTCGTCCGTTCTAAGGTTGTCGAGCGAGCTTCCTCGAGGTTTCATCAAGTCGTGACCGATTATGACCTATTCGAACCTCGGGAGGAGGTCGTTGTCGGCTTTAGTGGCGGTAAAGATAGTGTTACGTGCCTCCTCATGCTCGAGCCGTTAACCCGACGACTTGGGCTCCGTGTTAGACCGGTCCTTGTAGAAACCAGACTTCATGGAGACCCCATATGGGGCCGTGAGGGTCGGGAAGTTTGCGAAGAAGTATGTAGGTCTCTCGGTTTCCAACTGGAGTACGTGGAACCGAAGGAAGACGTCGGCGAGCTCGCCGAAGAACACGATGAGTCTCCCTGCCTTATTTGCTCCTTAATTCGTCGTCGAGAGCTTCGGGAACGTGGGAATAAGCTGGTGTTGGCCCATACTTTGGACGACGCTATCGTCACCGCTATGGCTTCAGCGATTAAGGGTGAAGGGTTGAACATCCTGCGGCCCGTTGAGGAGCTAGGTGGAATGAGATCCGAGTACGTGGACTACGACTTCCCGGAAACCACTATAGTGCGTCCGATGATCCGCGTTCCGGAAGTTTGGACGGGGCTGATACCGGAAGAAGTAGGTCTCCCGATTTTCGAGTCTGATTGCCCGTACTCCAAGCCGTACGGGATCACTTTACGCAGTAGGACGGCGCATGGCCTGGAATGGTTGAGGCTCGAGGTTGGCGCGAACTCCGTGGAGTTCTTGGACCGCCTTTACAGGTCGTTCATGAAAACCCTAGAAGCCACCCGCGAATGATGGAAACGATGTCTTTGAACTCGTCCTCGTCGATCCCGTGGTTCTTTGGTGAGCCTCCGATGTTCTTCCTACCTCCCCAACCCTCACGGTGATGCTCGTTCAGGTACTCGAACAACTCACATAGGTCGATAGGTAACTCGGGATCGCCGAGCCCTACTGTCACCCGCTTCATCGCGGGCGAGTAGAGGATCACTAGGTCATACCCTTCACGGTACAGATACGTGAAGGCGTTCTGCGCCTCCGAAATAGTCGCACACCACCTTATCCTATCGTCTTCTACCTTCACTTTTCCCTCTTCAATTACTTCCGTACTCTCTTCGGCCTCCCGTACGGACTTCCGGAACTCCTCAAGCCACTTCGATGCTAGCTCTTTTCGGTACTCCTCATCGTCCACGACACGCTCCACGGCCCTCAGGGCCTTCTTGAACGTTTCTTTCAGCTCTTCCGGGTTATCCGGGTACGGCTTCTTCACTACCTCTGCCACGGCTTGCATGATCGCCAGCGCGTACTCAGCCCTCTCGAGCTCCTCGTCCGACGGGTAGTGCTTCCCGAACCGGTCGATCTTGTCGAGCACTTCGACGTCTTCCTCTGGGAGCACCGGTCCACGCTTCAGCAGCAGTACAGCGGCCACCATATCCGTATCCACCGGTGGCTCGATGACGACAGCCCGTACCATCGGAAACTCGGTATGATCCTTCACGATCTCGTGAGCCTGAGCCACAGCCGACGGTTCCTCGGATAACTGACCGTGATGATCCAGTACGAACACTCCGAGTTCCCGCCATTCCTCACGAGATATTACGTCTAGCAGCTTCTCGTTGGCAGACGGCGTCTCCACGAACGCAATATGGGGAGCGTTTTCGTCCACAGTGGCGATCGCGCGGGTCATCTGTTGGAAACCCCCGCGAAGCGCAGCATCAGCCCTATGACTCCCTCGGACTCTAGCACCTTCCGCCCCTCCTCTGAGAGTCTGTAGCGCCCGTCCTTCCGCTCGAATAGATCGGTCTCCTCGAGCCGGTCCACCTCTTCCTCGGAGAACTCGGCGTCAGAACCCTCCTCCGCGATCTTGGACAGCACTCGGATCGTAGCTTCGTCCAACTTCTCCGTCAGAGCCCGCGGTACCTTCAGTTCCTCGATCAACGCGCGGATGGTTACGTCGTCCGTCGAAACCTCCGCACGACACGCGTAGAACTCTGTCTCACGGTATTCCCTTGCTCTATCTACGATCCATCCGAGCACTGGAGTTTGAACTCGACCAGCGCTCAGCCACGTCATCGGCTCCAGCTTGACGTTCGGATCGACCGGTTCACCGTTGACGGACGCGCGTACACGTACAAGCTCCGGTCGCACTCTGTTCCTGTCTCCGAGCTTCCTGTTCGGATCCAGAAGTATCGCGGTATACGTCACGTCGCCGCCACGACTGATGCGAGTACGCGCCACGTACCCATCGCTTCCTCGGCGCAGTCTTACCGACCTGGACCTTACCGAAGAATCCTCGTCGAACGTGCGTCGGAAATCTACTACTTCTACCCCGCTCGGGATGTCCAGCTTCATCTCGATCCTGGAGCCCGATGGGAGCTCTCCTAGCTTTATCTCGAGGTGCTTGAACACATCCCACAAGTCCTGAGATAGTGAGAATCCGATCCATCTATCGGCCACTCGCCGGAGAATCTGAGCCGACACACGGCCTGCATCGACGTTCTTCCAGTTCTCTTCTTTCAGAGCCTCGGAGATACCACGTCTAGTGACCTCGTGGAACTCAGTCCGGTACACCTGGGCCGTGGTCCATCCCAAGTAGTTGAAGACGTCCCATCCGATCTTCTCTCCTTCAGTGTCTGGGTCCGTTCCGATGAGTATCACGTCAGCTTCCGAGGCTAGTTCTCGAATCGACTCTAGAAGCGGTATCTTGAGCTCTACTTCACCGCCGCAATTCGGACACTCTTCAGAACCGACCACCTGCTCACCGCACTCGTTACATCTGCCTAGAACGTCGTACACTGGTACCCAACGTTCGTCGATACGGAGCACACCGTGAACTCCGGACTCCTCGACTAGGTCGGCGACGTGACCCTGCGTGGCGACGACGGTAAGATGAAAACCGTCCGCTGCGGCTTCGTATGCCACCCCCCCGTTCAGTCTGCGGCGTGACGGTCGCTGAGAGAACAGCGAGGCGATCATACGGGCCTTGTTCGGGGATTCCACGATCATCAGTGCTGAACGAGCGAGTCGACTGGTTTCCTCCGGTTTCAGCTCGCCTGCGAGTATCTTCCGGACTCGTTCTCGGTCTTCGTCCACCTTCCTCACTAGTTCTTCGAGTTCCTCGTCCGAGATTTTCTTGAGTTCTAGACCGATCTCCTTCACGTCCAAAGACTTCGAATAAGACTTCCATTCGAACTCCGAGCCATAGGTGTAGGACATGCGCCTGATCAGACCGTTGAGTATCCGGAGCTCGCGTTCGTCCTCGGGACATAGCACGAAAGACAATCCGAAAGTCACTCCACCGGCGAAGAGACGGCTGACTCTGCCGCTGGCCTGTACGTACGTCCGGAGGTCTGGGACCTCCAAGTAGGCTTCCTCACCCTCTTCGCGCACAGCGACCGTCGTAGCTTCTTCGGCCAGAGCCTTCACTCGGTCAGGGTCGCCCAACAATCGGGTCAGCTCTCGCACACCATCGGCCAACGTTCGAACGTGCTGTGCCAGCCACCGATTGACGTCGAGTTGCTCGGCGATATCTTCCGGATCTCGCTCCGCGAGTTTCATCAGCGTATCCAGAGAGAGCGGTTCCACAGCCTCTTCCAGCCGCTTCCTGATCCAGTCCCCACGTCTGAGGATCCTCCATAGTCGATCCGCCACACCCTCTAAGCGACTCCTCGCTCTGCGGTCGTCCAGCAGTCTGGCTAGGTTGGACAGGGCCGAGGCTACGTACGTCGGGTTCTTGAGGTCTTCCTCGCGCGGAGTCAGTCTTATCCGCTGTCGAGGAACCCTGTAGAAAACCGCGTATCTGGCGGCTTGTGGAAGGTCGAGACCTCGAACTATTACGCCGTAAGGACTGGCTACGGCTACCAGAACGTCTACGTCTCCTTCGGAGAAGCCGTCTATGATCCTCTCCCGCTCCTCGGCGGGCGTTCCGGCATGGATCGCCCGAGCCTCGATCCCTGAAGATCGTAGGTGCTCCGTGAGCTCTTCCACGATCTCTCTAGCTTTCTTTTCTCCTGGCAACCGCTGCGGGACGAAGATCAGGCCTCCCTTCACACCGGCTCTTCGGACGATCCGTTCCACGGCTTCAGGGGACGGTTCGGAAATTACCGCAATGTCCTGAATGTTACGGAGACCATCCCCGCCCGCTCCGACTTCGAAATCGAAGAGCTCCCGGACCACGACGAGACGTCTGGAGGGGGCCGCGGCTCCTGTCGCGCTCATGAACACGATCCGTGCGAGATCGCGCTCTTTTTTAATCCACTTCAACCGTTCTTCGAGTTCCTCGATCTCGCACTCGACCTCTCGGAGTTCCTCCCGGACATGCTCCGCGCGCTTGTCTCCACGGTCTTCCAACGACCGAAGCCAATCTCGAAGTGAGTAGTAGCGCCGTCGGAGGGTAGCCAACCTGTACGCGCTATCAATCTCTTCCTGCTCGAGTCCGGCGACGCGGAGCACGCGGTCGACGTTGCGTCCGGTACCCCGGATGATTGCGTCCACGTCGTCCACTAGGATCAGATCGAAGTTCAGCTTCTCAAGATCCTCCACACGGTGAACCAGGAACTGCGCCGTAGTGATCAGAACGTCGAAATCTCCGGAGAAGATACGTTCCAAAGCCTCTTGTTTAGCTTGGGTTGGCATAGCCGCGTGATACGCGACTACATCGACGTCCAGTTCGGCGTCGCGCGCGAACCCCTTGATTCTATCTTCGACCTGTCGGACCAGAGTTGTGGTTGGGACTAGGTAATATACCCTGCGTCCGGCATGCCCGAGTACCGCCGCTACTAACGAGCCCCAAGAGGTCTTACCGGTACCGGTTGGGGCCAGTATCGAGAAACTGCAACCTTTAACTAACCTCCTCGTCCACACACGTTGTGCCGAATACAGTCGGAATCCGGTAGCCCGATTGAAGACTCTGTCAACGATTTCGGTGAACAGCTCCGGCCAGACGTACCGATGGAAGAATTCCTCCACCCGATCCGGTGAATATCGTTCTACCAGGGTTAACATCAGTAAAGCCTCTCCCACGTGCCCGTGACGTTCTCTAGCTTCCTTCAGTGCTTCGCGCAGTGTCCCCGTATCGACCGGAAGACACCGCTCGCAAATGCCTATCCTGGAGGTGAGTCTGATGGACGAACAGTCGCCTCCGCACAGGACGCACGAAGATCCGAAAATCGCCACCGGCTCGTTGGGGCCGGTGCTCCCAATGTCTCTACGGCGTACTTCCTCTGGCTCCATTTCTGTTTCTGCGACGCTATCCGCTAGCTCCTCCAAGTCAGCACAGTCGTCCAGGATAGACTCGACTAAACCTCGGAATCCTTTTGGAACCATGTCCTTGGCACGTTCCAGCACCATCATCTGCTCAACCCCTTCAGCGCTTCCACCAGCCGACTGAGCCGCTCGTGCCCGCTCCGTAGGATATCAGTGCAAAGGGCGACGACGCTATCCCATGCCTCTTCGCGCAGTGTCAGTTCCCCGTTGACTTTGACCGGAACGTCCATCCGCTCACCGCCGAGTATCTCTACGATCACCTTTGAACTTTTGACCGAACGTATGGACGACGCCTTGAATCCGGCTTCTGAGGCGATATTCCTCAACCGAACGGCCGCCTCCAAATCTCTACACATCACGTGGAACAGGGGCGGCTGGGCTTTCACCCACGTTATACCTTCCTCTGGGGCTTTCAGTACGGCTTCACGGACTTCCTCCGGTTCCGGTGGCTCGTGCCACTTGGCCACGAACTCGGACCCTATCTTGTCACCTACCTCCGGCTCATGTAGCACGACCACTCGGCCTGAGCAACTGCTGGTCGTACAGTACTCCTTGAATGAGTTGATGGTCTCCAGGACCGGAATGGCGGTTTCGTCCACCTCTCCCCGTTCGATGGCGCGTTCTAGCTCCTCGAGCTTCCGTCTCTTTTCACCTTCCCAGTGCAAGGGTCAGCGCCGCCTGAGTTCCTCACTTATCGGTGTTCGGTCGCCTCGTCATCCCCCGAGGATGTAAATTCTGGGTATGGGGTGGTCGTGTGAAGGACCTACGTAACTGTAAGCTCTGCGCCTGGGAATGCGGGGTTGACAGGCTCGAGGGAGAACGCGGCGTCTGTCGCGTTACTGAGCCAATTATTGCCGCTAAACAACTCCACCCGGCGCCACCGGCCAGCTACACGGTGTTCATGGTCGGGTGCAACTATCGGTGCCTCAACTGTCAAAACTGGAATATAGCTCATTATCCCGACAACCCCGAGGGGCGGGTGGTAGGTTATCAAGATCCAAAAGAGCTCGCCGTTGAGGCAGTGAACATGATCGAAACGAATCAGGGTCGTATGATAGGGGCGGACAGGATATTCTTCTCGGGTGGCGAACCCACTGTGCACCTGCCTTACATAGAGAAGGTCGTCGAGCATTACCGGGACACGACAGACCTATGGAAGGTCAACTTCGACACGAACGGGTTCGCGACGCGCAAGAGCATGCGCCGTATCGTTAAGTTAGCGGACTCGATCACATTCGACTTCAAAGCGTACTCCGATCCCCTCCATCGTGCCATCACTGGCGCCCCCGTTGAGCCCGTCTTGAGGAACTTGGAGTTCTTGGTCCCCAAGCATCTGGATAAAATTTGGGAAGTTCGGATCCTCCTGATTCCGAAGGCCCACGATACGGAGGAAATCAGGGCGATGTGCGAGTTCTTGGCGGATCTCGACGAGTCCGTTCCGGTATGCTTCCTAGCGTTCAGGCCCAACTTCGTGTTGGAACGGCATCCCGGATCCCCGAAACGCCTGATGGAAAGGGCAGTCGAGGTAGCTAGGGAATGCGGGTTGTATGCGACGTGGTCGGGCATGCCAGGTATAAACGGGAGCGTACCCCCTGAGGTCGAGGAGTGCGCCGACGAGCTCTTGAAACACTACGACGGCCACGAGGGCGCAGCCCTAATGAGCGGTTACGCTATGGTGACGGGCTGTAGGAATCATCCTAGGGATTGCTCGACGTGTGAGGATATGGCACGGTGTCCGATCAAGCGGTATGTGGCCGTACGGAGGACATAGTACCATACGATCATTACAGTTGTATTACAGTTGTGGAGTACCCTATCTCCTCCACAACTTGAACTCTTCGAACCGCTCTCGGATCTTACCCGGGATCCCCGGAGGGCTCAACTCTCCGAGATAACCCCGGCTTTCATCGTTCAGGTGCACCTCTTCCTGGAGCTCGGCCAGCTTCAGGAACTCGCAGAGGCCCGCGTTTCGTACCACCGCATCTCGTGGTCGCAGAGTCACCGACCACACGTAATACACCTTGAACGCGGTGTCCGGAAACATACCACCGCCGAGGTCCACGGCCAGCACATCACACTCAGGTCCGCCTAGTTCTTCGAGGACACGTTCTAGGGTATCGTATTCTCGAGCGTCACCTTTGACGAATGTGAGTTCGGGATGATTACGCTCCAACTCTCGCATGGCTTCTTCGGCGTCTTCACCGTAGTCCACGACGACGACACGTCTGGGGGAGCCGGTGAGTATGACTCGGGTGGAGGCTCCTCGGTGGCAACCTAACTCCACTACTATGTCACCCTCCTCGACGACTTCTCCCAAAAGCCGCCTGTATTCCTCGACAGACTTCACCAGAGCTATCAACACGCAATCCCTCCACGATGCTTTTTTACAGGCCTAACCGTCCGCGGGTTGGGATGATGACGGTTTCAGGCTCCGAGTACGGCCGGGGATGCGGAGAACTCCCCGCGCTGATTCGAGGGGATGAGGAGGGCCATGGGGTCCGATCTTGGCGGAATGTGAGGAGACCGGCCCGCGCTACCGACCCTTGGTCACCAGTACCACCGCCTTGCGCCCGTTGGCGCCCACTCTGAACCGCTCCTCAGAGACCACTTCGCCCCCCAGTTCACGACGCAGCCTCCTAACCATTCGATCGTAATATCGGTCGCCGACGGACACTCCCACACCGTATTCACCTAGCCTTACTGTGCCGAATCCTACGCCGTCCACGTTCTTTCCGTAGGCCAGCCTCGTTAGAATCCCACGAACCGTCGCGGCGCTAGGTGGGATACCTTCGGGTGCCACTTCCTCGATTTCACGGAGAGTCTCCTCCACTAAGCGCTGTGCGGTGCCGCCCACCTCTAGCTCTGAAGCTTCGGTCAGGTCGTCCCGTGTGGTCCGGTAAATTTCCACCAGGCTACCGTCCACCCACTCACGAAGGAGCAGTTTCGCGGTAGTTCTGAGGTCTTTGCCCAAGCGCTCTGAGATATCCCGAAGGATCTTCCATGGATCCTTCGATTCGTCGACGCCGAATCTATCGAACAGTGCCCCTGGGTACTCGCGGACAACGCGCTCGATCACACCTAATGCCGGCTCCATTGGATCCTCTAGTACGTCTGGATCCAGCGCTACGGCCTCGGCCGCGGCTTCGTCGGTCGGAATCACACCCGGAGAGTCGATGACCAACAGTTTCCTACCACCGCGTACCCACTGCTTTCCTCGGGTATATCCCGCGCGTCGTGACGTTTCCGCAGCACTCCTCCGAGTCAATGCGTTAATTATCGTGGACTTGCCTACGTTCTGAAACCCTACTACTCCTACCCTCACGGTCTCTACTTCAGGTGCTACCTCGTAGATGGTCCTACGGAGGTGCCGGAAACCCATGCGCTCTCGTGCGCTTACGTACACCGTGGGTACGTTCTCCTTGAGCTCCACCTCCTCCTTTACGCGCTCGGCTTCGGCCCGTGGGACCAGATCGGCCTTGTTGAGCACTACCACACGGGTGAAGTTGAACACGTCTTCTAGTCTGTGGAGTTTCTCCCACCGCGTCTCCTCCGGATATCGCACGTCTCGAACCTCCAATACCACCTGCGACTCGGAGAGCACTCTCATCACGTGCCGATACCACTTCGGTGGCATGCATCGCCACTCCCGAGTGGTTTTTGTACCCGTTAACTCGACCTCAACACGGGGGTGGGGGATATTAAATCCGACCTCAGGGATCTTGGAACGCTCCAACGGGAAGTCGAACCGGCGACCGATGGTGCCTTGCCCAGGTACGTCGACGAACGGATAGTTCGGGAGTTGTACGAGGACGGAGAAAAGTTCGTGGCTTTCGGAGCATATTATCGTCGCGAGAAAGGTTGCAAGGTTATGAAGGCGGCCGTGGACGCAGGTTTTGTGTGTCCGAACAAGGACGGCAGGATATCCAGTGAAGGGTGCTTGTTCTGCCCGAAGATGGGCAGGACAATCATCACTCCTAACGTGGACCCGGGTAAGAAGCTCGAGGAGCAGGCTCGTGAGCAGATGGAAGTATTCCGCGAGAGATACGGTGCCGAGAAGTTCCTCGTGTACTTCTACCCGGCCACGAACACTTACGCGCCTCCCGACGTCCTTGAGGAGCTGTACAACCGCGCCCTGGAGATGGAAGACGTCATCGGTTTATCCATAGGGACACGACCGGATTGCCTACCGGACGATGTCCTAGACATCCTCGAAGGCTACGTCAAAGAAGGTTACGACGTATGGCTCGAGATAGGGGTGCAGTCTTACCACCATCGCACTCTGCGCCGCACGCGGCGTGGTCACGGGCTCACCGAGGTGATCGACGCTATAATCCGGGCCAAGGAACGTGGGATCCGAATAGTCAACCACATCATCTTCGGACTTCCCGGCGAGACCCGAGATGAGATGCTCGAGACCGTCAGAGTCCTCTCGGTGCTCGGTGTAGAAGCCGTGAAACTGTATCCGCTGGTCGTGCTAGAACGTACCGATCTGGAGCGTATGTACTACGATCGCCGCTACAAGCCGCTGAGTTACCGCGAGTACATCAGGCTCCTGGCCGATGCCCTGGAACGTATGGCTCCGACAGTTCTCATCCAGCGACTCTCCAAGGACAGGGCACCGGACGAGGAGAGGATCGAGCCAGAGTGGGATCTGTACCGAATGCGAGTGATCTCCGACGTCCGTAAGGAGCTGGCCCGGCGCGAGTCGAGGCAAGGTAAACTGTACAAAGTGGGTCTCAACGCCGAAGAACTCGTGCCACTGGTTAAGGGAGCTACGGGCGCCGGGGGATTCGGGGTATCCACGTGAGCGTGCCTCACTTCCTGCGTCATTTGTTACAACACCCGTGACGATTGCAGGCGGACGGCGGCGGTGGGTGGGCTATAGCCCGCCTTCTGTAGCCTTAGACGGCGGCATTCACCTAAGCGGCCTACCATCCCCCTCCGGCCCGGGAACTCATCGGGGGCATCACCCTCGTATCATCGGGCTCATTCGGCCTCGCCCCCCGCCGGGCGGCCCGTTTCACCGCTCCCGCCGGCGTCCTCTGCGGGTTAGCTCGGGCCCCGTCGCCGGGGCCCTTCTCGGTCCGCCAACGGCGGACCTCAGCCGCGTCATCGCCATCCGCCGACGGACGTGTCGTTTCTGTGGCCGGTCCCCGGCCTCTCGGCCGGCCCCCTCTCGGGGCGGCGGGCCCGGGCCCGGGGGCGGAGCTTCCTCCCCTTAGCGGCCCCACGGCCGTACCCCGACGGACCCGCCTTCATTGCCTTACTCCGGCGGGCCCTTCCTCGGGGCGGGGGAGCCGCCAGCCCACCCACCGCCGCCCGACTTTACGTCCGGTTGACTAGATATAACGATTTCCCCAGCCTCGGACGTCGAGAGGTTCTGTGCAACGACCTGGCCCGTGCTGGGATTCCCACCTAGGACTCGAGGACTATCCGGGGCCGGTAACCTGCACGACACATAGGCGGAGAATAAATCGTGGGGAGGGCAGCAGTACCGGGATTGCACTATAGATCGCCAGCCCAGCGCCTATGAACTCGCGATATGTCCTCCTTCCTCCTAAACCTATTTCTTCACGAACGCAGCTGGCCGACCGAAGGGAGGTCGTGTGAAAGCTAGCGAGATAGTATCCATGTTGGCTAGGATACTCGCTGAGCACTACCGGTCCGGGGTCTCCCTGAAAGAGTCGTTCTACCGGGCTCTCGATGATCCGTTCTCCATTCCCAGCCACAAGGCTAGAGCTATTCACCGTCGACTTATGGAACTCGGCAAGCGGTTGGGACTCTGCGAAGAGATCCTCGATGACGTCATTCAATCGGGGTCTTTCGAAGACCTTGGTCCGGAGCTGAAAGGGGTTCTGGTAACCGCGGCTGATGAGATGTTGTTCGAAGGAACTAGCCCGGCGTTAGTAACCGACGCCGCGACGCGGATAGCTAAGGAGCTAGTCAACGATAAAGTGGCCGACTTCGTGCACGCGATATGCTTCGATCTCGAAGAGTACGACGTCGACCGGTTGAAGCGACGCGGTTACGATGACCTTTGCCTGCAGTATTACTTCCCACCCGACTTCGTCGATTACGTCCGTCGAGTGCTGCCCGAGGACGAGATAGAAGACTTCCTCCGAGCGTGCAACGAGCCCGCGGTAAAGTACGTCCGCGTGAACACGCTGCTGGCGGACGTAGACGAAGTCCGCGAACGCCTAGCGGAGGAGGGCGTGCTGACGGAGCCGGATGAGCACATATCGGACTTGCTACGTGTAGTCGAGGAGGAGGTACCTATAGTCAGAACGGAGACGTGGAAAGAAGGCCTGGTGTTCACTCAAGACAAGGCCTCCGCGGCCGTCGCTCACGTACTCGATCCACAACCTGGGGAGTTCGTAGTCGACCTCTGCGCGGCCCCTGGCGGAAAGACGCTCCATGTCCTCTGTTTGATGGAGGGCGAAGGAGAGATCCTTGCGGTCGACAAATCTGACTGGCGATTGGATGCCATGCGGGAGAAGTTGGCGTGGCAGCATGTTCCCGACGGTGTCGTCAAACTCCGATGCACGGACGCTCGAGAGATACCAGAGGAGCTGGATGAAGAGGCCGACCGAGCCATTGTCGATCCCCCATGTTCCGGTATGGGTTCCGTCCAGAAGCGACCGGAAACCAGGTGGAATGTCACGAAGAAACGGGTGCGACGTTACGCTAAACTTCAATCAGAATTGTTGGAAGCAGCGGTAAAGACCGTTCGACCCGGGGGTATTGTGGTGTATTCAACGTGTACTTTAACTATTAATGAAAATGAAAACGTGATCCGAAGAGCCGTAAGACGGTATGATATAACTATTGAAGAGGTAAACCTCCAATTCGGTAGGAGAGGGTTAGTTCCGAGAACCCGACGGTTCTACCCTCATACCGACCGATGTCAGGGGTTTTTCATCGCAAAATTAAGGAAGAACTAAGGCCGATACTGACACCGGCTCAGTCAGTGGAGGTGAACGAAAAGGTTAATTATTCGATATTATGCTGCAAATGTTGGGGGAATGCAACATGCGAGCCCTAGCACTCTTAGTGTTGGTCCTTGCGGCGTCGGGTGGCGCCGCAGCTGAAGAGGCACCGCTATACGGAGTGCTGACACACCCGTGGACATTCCAGCTTTCCGCGAATCAGGCCAAGCAGATATTGAAAGAGTACGTGATCTCCGTGGAAGCACCGGCCGGTGCTCAACTACCGCTAGGTAAGGCGTACTACGGGGTGTTCGTAGCCGACGGGAATCACGCCGCGTTGATCGTGGACCTAACTCCGGCGGTGACGGGAGAGACGGAGGATGCTGTAGTAGTGGACCCCAACGCGATATCGGGTAAGCTTCCGCCGGCTGTGAAGTTCAGACAGTGGAAGCCAGCTTACTTGGCTAGAGGGGCTCTACTGGCCCTGTCGCTGGAGACCAAGCCGCTACCGATAGGACTATCGCTCAAGATGGTTGACCCAGAGGAACTGACGATTAAGGTTGGGAAGTTCCAGGTGAAACTCAACCGGGAGCTCCTAAAAGGTCTGGCGCGAGTATTGGCTACGTACGAGTACGGTCACCCCCACGGTAAGACTCCCGTAGGGTGCCTGCAGGCGCTCGTGTTTAAGTACTTCGTGAAGGCGTCAGTGACGGGAGCCGAGCCGGAAGAGCTACAGAAGCTCGAGGTCAGCGAGAAGGAGAAGGAAGGGAAGGAAGAAAAGGAGGTCAACGAAGAGACCGGATACGCGCTCCGTGCGTTCCTAGAAGTGAACGAGCAGCAGGGTCTAACGGACCTGAAGGCGGAGTTCAGCGTTAACAACCTTGAGAATTTGATCGGTGAGGCCGTGACGGTCCTGCAGGATGTCCTCAGCAGCCCCGAGGCGCAGCAGGCAACAGCCACAGCGGAAAGTGCGCTCAAGAAGTTCGTTCAGGTGCCGGTGACCGCAGTGTGCTTGCTCGGGATCGTGATGATAGCCGTCCGACGCCAATAGAGGCTTCCTTTCCCCCCAAGTCGGAATTGTTACGAGCTCTATAACATATGTCTGTACGGCGCCGGGGAGGTCGCCACACCGGTATCGGAGACAGTAGTGATGAACATCCCAGCTACGAAAGTCTGGCTCCTCCAGTTGTCGAACGCACAGCGACCCACCGAATGTCCGAAATATTTTTATAGTTGGAGCCTGACCACTGGCGACGGTGGGGCGGCCGCAGTCTAGTCTGGTAGGACGCGGGCCTTCCGAGCCCGTGGCCCGGGTTCAAATCCCGGCGGCCGCACCAATCCTCAAATCGTTATAAAAATCGTAACGTTTTCCCCACGGGACTGGTTTGGGGGAGGTTAAGCGGCCTCCTCCGGATGCTGTCGCACCTCCGTGGCTTTCTGAAGTAATTCGAATGCTCTGAGTAATTCCTCTCCGGCCTCTGTGATCTTCCAGCCGCTCATCATCTTGGTTTGCCGCAACAACTTTACTGCTTTCTTAGCTTGGTCCAGCGTGACGTCGGCCCTCTTTAGTAGTGTCTTCGGGAACTTGTAGAGCTTCTTGGTGTTAAAACCCTCCCTCTTCAAGTCGTATACTGCCTTGAGGAGACGGGTCGCGACCGGTGTAATCGGGTGTCGGAGTTTCAGGATCTCCATCGTCTGACCACGGTGTATCGCCGTCTTGAGGTGTTGGCCGGCTCGCGTCAGTATCACCCCTCCCGTGAGCAACTCTTCGACTATACCTCGAGACTCCAACTTCGACAGTGACTCCAGGATCTGGTGCTCTTCGAGCCCGTACCGGTCACAAACGTCTTCGATCAGTTCCCATCTGTCGATCGACCCGTCGGGTATTCGGTAGATCAGTTTGGCCTCGTCTCCAGTCAAGAAGGGAGACCTCTCCACGCGACGCGCTATCTTGGCGACCATCAACCCCTTCGTGGTGATGGCGGCTTGCGACACCAGACCGGCACGGTGAGCCTCCTCCAGCCACTCTGGGGAAGGTGACTCGAAACCCATCGACACGGTGACGGCTTTGACACTTTCCGCCCGCACCGGCGCGCCCAGGTTGTGAAGTAATCGTTCTCCTTCCTCTGTGAGTACCCATATCGGCTTGCCCTTTTCCTTTCCGTAGTCGCAGACGGTTCTCTCCACGAACCCGTGCGCCTCCAACTCCTTTAGGTCAGTTGTGGGGTCGGGATCAGCCTCTCCGTACTCCTCTATTAGCATCCTCTTGATCCTCTTCAGGGTAGGAGCCACGTTAAGGTTCTCGTCGGGGCGGTACAGGCGATCGATAATCTCCAAAAGCCTTAGCTCGCTTGGACGTACGCTGATAGGAGGCACACTCGGGAAATCTTCCCCTACCATCTCGTAGGCTCGGAGGACGTGCTCGCCGGCCCTCGTTAACGATCCCTTCCACGCGTATCCGAGCCGCTCGAGGCGCTTCATGTCCTCGGGTTCTTCTCCTTCACTCACGGCCTTTACGTCCTCCATGATCCCAGGTGACAACACCAGATGCATGGCGGGAATCGCCTTTTCGATCGCGTACTTGATCTCGCGGCCGAGCGCAGTCAGAGTGTACGTGCGGCCACTATCCGAGGGTGGGGAAATCACCAGCATCCGCATCGCCTCGAGCGCGTGGAGGATGTTATCTGGAATGTCTATAGTTTCCCGGTATTTGATGAAGGTTTTCAATGTCCCGGGTCCCGGTGGTAACTTAGCTATTCGCCCGGCTACATCTTGGGTGACGTACAGTTTCGGAGTCGCCTTGAAATACGCCTCTAACACTAGCTCTCCGGCTTTTGTCAGCTCGCCATCTTCCGACAGACCACGCTCGTTCAGTAACTCTTCCCAACGCTCCGGCACGAAGGATAGGGCTGAGTGTTTCAGCGCCAGTATCGTGTCCGAGCCAACCCATCGGTCATGCGTCCACTCTTGTGGTGGCTGCTTCAGAATATCGACGGTCTCAGCTACTGCCTTCGCAGCGGTTTTTCCGGCATCGGTTAGTTCCCACTCGTTCGGTCCGACTCGCTCCATCAGACCTTGAAGCTCGAGCTCTAGCAACCGCTGTGGGATGATTTCCGTGATCGCCTCGGCCTCCTTGGCGATCTCCCTGGCCTCTTCCCTGGCACCGAGTTCCTCGACCGTAATCAGTACTTCCGCGTGGTCCTTCAACAGTAGCATCGCCTTCCTCCCTATTGCTCGGCTCCTACTTACTCATAAAAACGTGTCGAGAGTTCTCTGGCGGCTACGTCTGATCACCTTCAGAGCGGCTTTACCTACCGGATCGCCCAACTTCTCCCGCAGGAACTCCCATACCTCATGCGGATCGTCCGTTGAAAACACCTCCTCGGCGCGTCGTACGGCTTCCCTAATCACCCAAGCACCTAACGGCGCTGAGTACTTCTTCCGAACGATCCTGATCACGGTGATTCCGTGCTGTTTATTCAGCTCGGAACACCACTCTAAGGCCGCTAATCTAGCCGCGAAGTACGCACCTCCGGTTTCGCGGGGTTCCTTGCAACCCTTCACTTCCGAGTCCCTAAGTACTGCGATTCGTGTGCGATCGGACCACGGCGCACCCGGCTCGTAAGATTCGACGAGTTCGTACGATAACGGTTCCGGGCGTAAAATTACCCACATTTCGTTACCGAAAATTTCGCCCGACAAGACGCGGTATTTCGAAGATACAGGTAAGTCTCTGACCTCCCGTGTCAGGTGTTCTGAGATCATCGAATCCACCGACGCGACGCTCCATCGGGTCGGCACCATTCGGCGGTCCCTTCCTAACAGTCCTAACGACAACGCCCGTGCGATGTACGACTCGTCGTAGCCGCGTCGGTAGAGACCAACGACGGCCTCCTCGGCTTTGACGTCGTCCTCATGATAGCGTTCCAGGTCGCGTGGAACTTTCGGTGTCCCGTCGAGTTCGAGCTCTCCCTCGACTAAGGGCCCGATGAACGGGGTAGTTCTGGACGCGCCGCTGAACCTACGTCGGACTTGCAGCGTGCTCTCCACGGGTCTCACAGAAACCGACGACTCGATCTCGGGATCCGACAGGTCCGGCGGGTTTCGGACATCGCGCTTCCCACGGTACTTACGGAAGGTGAGTGCTCTAGTTTTCAGTGCCTCTTCGTACGGGAGATCGGCCAGGGTACCTCCTTCATCCGGCGTGCGGCGCTCTCCGACCCCCGGCGCCGCGATAACCCGCGGGTACCCACGCCACGAGACGTAGGCAGTTACGGTGTAACCGTCGACGTTCCGACTCGAGAGTTTAGCTCGGACCTCGTTCAGTGCGTTCAAGAAGGGGCAACGGTCGCGCCCACACCACCTGCGGCCCCTGCATTTCGGGCAAAGTCCTCCCAAAGGGCTATCCCCCGAGCAATGAATTATAATCGAATTGAGCTCGAGTTGGTCTAGTGGGGGTGGTCCCATGACCGTAGAGAGAGTCTCAACTGGTATTCCTGGAATGGACGAGGTTCTCAACGGGGGAATCCCGGAGCGCAACGCCGTGCTACTGACCGGAGGTCCGGGAACGGGTAAGACGATATTCTCACAACAGTTCATCTGGGAGGGGCTGGAGGAAGGTGAGCCCGGCGTTTTCGTGACGCTTGAGGAGCACCCGGTTCAGGTGAGGAAGAACGTTGAAGGGTTCGGCTGGAACTTCCGGGAGTACGAGGATGAGGGTCTCCTGGCCGTTGTGGACGCGTTTACGGGTGGTATAGGTAGGGCGAGCGAGTACGAGAAGTACGTCGTGAAGGATCCGACGGATGCAAGTGAGCTGATTGGAGTGATCAGGCAGGCCGTCAACGACGTCGAAGCCAAGCGGGTGGCCATAGACTCCGTGACTCCGTTGTACATCGATAAGCCCAGTGTGGCGCGTCGGATCATGTTCAAGCTCAAACGGATGCTCGCGGGGCTAGGATGTACCAGCATCCTGGTTAACCAGATCGCCGCCCACGAACGTGGCTTTGGAGGTCCGGGTGTGGAACACGCAGTGGATGGTATCATTCGGCTCGATCTCGACGAAGTAAAAGGAAGACTATGGAGGTCATTGATAGTGTGGAAGATGAGGGGAACCGCGCACAGCATGCGGCGTCACCCGTTCGATATCACCGATGAGGGGATTCGAGTGGATCCCGAGAAAGTCTTCGTGAAGGAGCATGGCGAGGTGCGGGAGGTGGAGGATTGAAGTTGCGCTCACTGCTCCGACACTTCAACTTTGCGATCATCACGGTACCCGCTGAGATGTTCGGAGAGCGAGCTACAGCGTTCCGGAAGACCGTGTACCGACGGGTTGCCGAGTCATATTTAGAATACGAGTTGATGCCGGACTACGCTGGATTCGAACGAGTCTCTGTCGACGTCATAGTGAAGGATGTTTGTGATAGGATGTTGGGCGAAGCGGCAAAAATCGAAGTCGAAGGTGACAAAATCATCGTGACGGTAGAAGGGTGCCCGATCTCACCCTTTTCAATGCTCAAAAAGTACGAGTCCCTGTCAGATGGGGCGAAACGAATCATCCAGGACTCCATAAGTAGGTATCCCGCGTGCCCGGTGGTAAACCTCATAGATGAACTGTGCCGGCTTGCCGGTCACGACGTCGAGATACTCCACGACGCAGGGGACGTGTGTTCTCGCCGGTGCACGATTACCGTGCTACCCCGTGGGGATAGAGAACCGGAGCAGTGCGGCGATTCCCCCCAATCCCCATAGCCTTTCTCCCCACTCGTGTTCTGTGCTTACAATGAGTACCTTTGCCCCCGTACGCTCCGCGTACTTGACGGCGTTCAGGACGTCTTCTTCACCTTCCACCATCGCTTCCCGGAACTTCTCGTCCGCTACTAGCAATACTTCGATAGCCCCGAACTCCGCGGCTTTGAGACACTCTCGAACGCCGTACGCCACCGTGTCATTACCCTTGCCGATCCTCTTGAACACTTCCTCGAGATACTTGACCTCCTCCGCGACCCTAGACTCTTCGACTGCCTTCTCCACTGCTCCACGTCGGATCATTTCGATGAGCCCGGCCTCACCCGCCGAGCCAGTATCCTCCACGTGGGTGGGAATGTCACGCTCTTCCCGTAAGAACTCGGCGAAATCTGACTTCACGAACCCCGGGCCACCCACGACGATGTGTTCCACCCCTTCCTCTTCGGCAATACGCTCGATCTCGTCGGCGAGTTGATGGAAGAACTTCCGCATTTCCGCCTTTCGGTTACCGCCGCGCTTCCCCGGTACGTTGTGCCGCACCCTGGACACGATGTCTAACCCGTAATCCCTGACTATTCCAATGGTTCCCTCACCGGTGTCTACTGCCACGAGCATCACTGGCGGTCGCAATATCTCGGCCTCTTCGATGCGCTCTATGTCCTTCCGTTCCCACCCGTCCTTCACGATTTTTATCCGCTTCCCGGTCGTAACGTTGATGGTATGGTGTGATCCAGACTCTGGGCCGTGCTCTATCACACCTTTGATTCGTAACCTGTTCGCGTATTTGTCAAATTCTACATCTTCTACTCGGACTCCTAGGTAAACCGGTTTGCGTTCCCCCTTATCTCTTCTGATAGTTTCGGCCCTCTCATCTTTAACCCGTCGTCTTTCCAGTGCAAATACTAGATCACCTCTCCTAACGACGTGGTATAAGTGCCATAGATCGTCTAACGTTTCAGGAAGTACTTCTATGTATCCTTTATCCAGATCCTTTTCCACTACCTTCATCGCCGTTCCGCCCCCCACTCACGTAGTATCTCTTTGAAAACTAGTAGGTACTCTAGACCTAGCTCCCTAGCATCGCGCTCCGCTGAGTCTAAGAACTCCCGACACGCTTCGAACCCGACCCGAGAGTACTCCAAGGCCTGCAAGGCCATGTCGAGAGTGTCCGCGAGCTTGGCAGCCTTCGCTTCCTGGGATTCACGTCGTTCGAACTCCCTCCAAATATCGAGTAGTTTCCCGTCGAACACGCGTTTGGCGGCTTTCTCTTCCGCTTCGCGCTTGGCATCACCGAACACCCGTGATGCCTCGGCGTCTAGGTCCAAGGTGAGGGCTTCCGGGAGATCGTGTATCAGCGCCATGACGACGGTCTTGTAAGGGTCGACGTCGATACCTCGCTCGGCCAGTCGATGGCAGATCTCCCAAGCCAACATCGCCGCACCGAAAGAATGTTCCGCGACGCTTTCCACGGAGCTTCTGGGAATGCCCCGGACTAACCACCCCGTCCTGAGTATGCGCTTCAGCCGGTAAATCGCTTCCACGTCCAAATCACTATCCCCGGGTGAGCCCCTTGCGGAGGGAATATATCGCTGCTGTGGAGCTTTCGAGCTCCGTGGTGTTTGGGGTAGTTGCAGGCTGGATCCTGTCCCAATACGTGCAACATAGACTGCTCAAGGTGTTGCTTCCGGTTTTGGGAGTGGTCTTGGGGTTCTTGGTAGGTTTAGCCCGGGTTGTGCGGGGAGTGAAGGAATGAAGGAGGCCTCTGTGAAAGAGGTTCCGGAGCTGGACTCGCGGGCCTTTCGCATCGCCGTGTTGGGGCCTGAAAACGCCGGCAAGTCCACTCTGGTCAACGCGTTGATGGGGCGAGAGGTCACTGAAGTCTCCGAAGTCCCAGGTACCACGAAGACCGTCTCCGGTTACCGGTGGACGTCCCGCGAGTTCCCGCTGTATGTATTCGATACCGTCGGACTCGCCGACGAGCGGGGTAAACGGAGTAAACGAGGTGTCCGTGCTGAAGACGTCGTTGAGAAGCTCGGCAGATACGATTTAGCGTTGTTCGTGGTCGACGTCACGAGGCGTGTAGGTCCCGAGACGCTCCGTGCACTCCACGTGATCAAGTACGCCGCCGATCTCGAGACGCTGCTCGTCGCGAACAAGATCGATCTTCTCGACCGCAGGGAACTTGAAGAACGGTTAGAACGCATCAGAGAGCGTACTGGTCACAGACCCGTTCCCGTGTCCGCCTTGACCGGTGAGGGCATCGGAAGGCTGCTCAGGGAGATCGAGCGTCTGGTTCGTGAAAAGCGACGAACGCTACGGGTCGCTCTGGGGTACCGGTAATACTATCAGCACTGGCCGGCGCGGATCGCGGTGAAGCTGGGGGGCCGCTACAGTTGACGGTGCTGCGTTCGATCGATGAGCTCGCCGAGCTCAACCCGTTCGCCGTGGTGGGTGCCGGGGGCGGCGGGGAAAAGTTCGCGACCCTCCCAACGGTAGAAGTCGTTGGGATTATGGACGACGACCCGAGTAAGGTGGGAACGGAGATCGCCGGAGTGAAAGTCACGAACGACTTCGATGAGGCCGTCGAAGGAGCATCCTCCGTAGCGATCATGCTTCCAAAGGGTGCGGAACACAGGGCCCTCGAGCTGGCCGTGGAATCCATCCGCCGCGGCCTCAACGTAGTCACGTCCTTCAGGTCACTTCCGCTCGAGGACTACCCTGCGCTAGTGAAGCTGGCTGAGTCGAGAGGCGTCAAGATCCTCGAGCTGAGCCCCAGGTTGGACGTCGTGCGTGAGGTGGCCGGGGATGCTCCAGAACGCTGTACTGAGGTAGTGCCCAAGAAGGACGGGCCTGAAACGGAGATACCTCGCGTGTTCGTTGGTGGAACCTCCCAAGAGTGTGGAAAACGTACGACGACCCTTAAGTTAGCGGAAGGACTCGAGGCGTTAGGCTATACTCCAGCTACGGTAGCCACGGGAGAGTTCGCGACGCTCGAAGCGGACGTGGGGTTTCGAGCGGGTTCTCTCTCCGTCATGGACGTAGCTTCCGCTGTAGCTCACGCCGTCGACTACGTCGCCGAGGAGAAAGACGCCGACTTGATCATTGTAGAGGGACAGTCTTCACTCACCGAACGTCGTAACCCACACCCACGGCCCCTCTACCTAGGGATATTACTCGGATGTGCTCCGGACGCGGTGGTAGTGTGCCACCGCCCGAACCACCCGTTCCGGTACCCTCGTGGGGTTCTGGCTGAAGTCAAGGCCCTTCGGGCGATAGTCCCCGACGCGGACCTCGCGGCGGTGTGCGTGAACCCGAGGAACTTGGAGGAGCCCTTCGAGACGTACGCTCGTAAACTACGTGCTAGAATATGGCGGGTTACAGGAGAGCAGGTTCCAGTGAGGAATCCCGTCGAGGAACCCGAGAAACTGGCACGGGACGTGATCCGCACTATCGAGGGGACCGGTCGGGGCGGGGCACGATGTTAGGGTTTTTGAGAAGGATCTTTGGTGAGGGGGAGAACTCGAAAGGCCCCATGCTTGAGGACTTCCTTGAGGAAGAAGAGGAAGAGAGGTCTCAGCACCCCAAAGTTACGATAGTGGTATCTCGGGTTCAGGAGCCGTCGGATCTGGAGGAGTTGATGAACGAGCTTTACCAAGGGAACGTGCTGATACTGGATGTCAAACCCCTCCTCGATCGCGATGGTCATGAGGATATTATCCAAGAACTCAAGCGCACCGCGGTGAGTCTTGGTGGATTCGTCGGGGTGATTAAGGACACCGTACTGCTGGTAACTTCCGATAGTGTTGACATCGAGAGGCGGGGCTGATGAATGGCTAGATCCACGATCGTGCTGATCGGTGGCGCTTCAGGCGTTGGGACGTCCACGATAGCCCGTGAGGTCGCGAGGAGACTCAACATCACGCACCTTATCGAGACGGATCACCTCCGAGAGGTTCTCCGTGGAGCGATCGACAAAAAGTACGCCCCTGTGCTTCATATGTCTTCCTACAACGCCTATCGTGCGCTAAGAATTCCTGACCACATGGTTCCAAGGAAGTTCCGAGACCGAGTCATCGCCGGTTTCGTGGAGCACGCCTCAATGGTGAAGCCTGCTATCGACATGGTGATCAAGAGAGCGGTCGAGGACGCTAGTGACCTTGTGATCGAAGGCGTCCACCTCGTACCGGGCCTCGTACATCCGGAAGACTACCAGTACACCGACGTCCACATGGTTATACTCTATGCGGACGAGGAGGAGCACCGTGAGCGGTTCGTGAAGCGTGCCATGGAAAAGGGTCGTGGAGGCCGACATCTCGAGTACTTCCGTCAGATCCGAATTATTCACGACTTCCTTCTCGAAGCGGCGGACGAGCACGGCATACCCACTATTAAGAACGATGATATCGACCGTACGGTCAGCGAGGTGCTGTCCGTGGTCCGAAGTGTCAGTGTAGTAATCAAATCCGTCCATAATCTGGAAGATTCTATTCGGGAGGCCGAAATCATACGAGAGAACAACTGCAGGTTAATAGACATTGGTTTCCCCATCCCAGGTAAGCGTGATGTGATCAAAGTATCCTTCAGAAGGGACCCAGTTGACGAATGGGAAGAAATTTTGAACAACGAGGAATCACAGCAATACTTCAAACATCTTTACTCCGCATCGAATAACGTACATTATCATAAAATCTCCGCTCCAGACGAGGAGTCACTACATCGTGCTATCGAGAAGCTTCGAAGGGAAGGATTTAAGGTAGAAGAGCTACGGTCGGGGGACGTGCGCGAGGTTGGGAAAGAAGATAGGGAAGGGTAACCGCGAAACCCACGAAATGAAGTATAAGATGGAGTTTTCCCACTTAGAGTGTCCGGCGTGTGGAAAAAAGGCACTGATGGTGCACGGAAGAATAGATGAGATACCACACTTCGGGCGAGTCCTCGAGCAGTTCATTCATTGTAAGACGTGCGGGTATCGGCGCTCCGATGTCATGTGTCTGGAGGATCGGAAACCTGCGGAGTATCGGTACCGGGTTAATTCACCCGAGGATCTTCGCGTTCGAGTGGTCCGCTCACCTTCAGGTTTCGTTGAAATACCAGAGCTCGGGGTCGAGGTCAAGCCAGGTCCCGCCGCTCAGGGTTTCGTGTCCAACATCGAGGGATTGCTGAGGAGAATCCGAGAACGCGTGGAAACCGCCGCCAGGTGGGCGGATAACGAGGAGTCCAAGAAGCGGGCGGAAGAAATCCTACGCAGGATGGATGCGGCGGTTTCAGGAGAGGACGAGATCACGATCGTGCTGAAGGATCCTTACGGTCACTCGGCTATCCTCCCCGAGCAGGACGACAAGCTCGAGGTGCGGGAGTTGGACGAGGAGGAGGCCGAGGAACTCCGCACCAGGATATTCCGCCCGATGGTGCCCTCCGGGGGATATTCTAATTAGGGCTCGAACCGACGGCGGCGTCGAGTGACGGTCCAGGCACGAAGTAGGAGGGTGAGAAGGACCATGAACCTACGGCCTCAGCGTCGGATGGCGGCTGAGATACTCAAATGCGGTGTTCACAAGGTATGGATAGACCCGGAGAGGCTGGAAGAAGTCGCCCGAGCCCAGACTCGGGAGGACATCCGTCGACTCATCAAGGAAGGGGTTATCCGAAAGAGGCCGATCAAGGGACAATCCCGGGTGAGAGCCCGAAAGCGGCACGAACAGCGGAAGAAGGGGCGTCAGCGTGGTCCGGGTCGTCGGAAGGGAGCGAAGGGCGCACGGATGCCGAAGAAGCGCGCGTGGATCCAACGAATAAGGCCGATTAGGCGCAAGCTGCGGGAGCTCCGAGACTCCGGCAAGATCGACCGCAGCACGTATCGGAAGCTGTACATGATGGCGAAGGGAGGATACTTCCGCGACACCTCTCACCTGTTGGCGTACATCGAGGAGAACGACCTGTGGAAAAAGTAAGGGGTGATTGTGTTGGCCACTGGTCCCAGGTATCGGGTTCCGTTCAGAAGGCGTCGCGAGGGTAAGACCAACTACTACAAGCGACGTGAGCTAATCAAGGCCGACGCTCCGCGCCTAGTGGCCAGAAAGACGCTCAACCACAACATCGCCCAGATCGTCGACTTCGCCCCGCAGGGTGACGTCACACTGGCTTCGGCCCACTCCATCGAGCTACGCAACAAATTCGGCTGGAAGGGACACTGCGGGAACACACCGGCGGCATATCTGACGGGTTACTTGTGCGGTCTCCGAGCGCTTGAACGTGGCATCGAGCGAGCGGTGATCGACATAGGACTCCACCGACCCGTGCGGGGCTCCAGAGTGTTCGCCATGTTGAAGGGGGCCCTGGACGCCGGCATGGACATACCGCATGGGGAGGAAGTGCTCCCACCGGAGGACAGGATCCGTGGTGAGCACATCGCCAACATGGCCCGACAGATCAAGGAAGAGGACCCGGAGGAATATGAGCGCAGGTTCTCCAAGTACCTCGAACGCGGTCTGAAGCCGGAAGAACTCCCGGAACACTTCGAGGAAGTAAAGTCCAAAATCGAGGAGGAGTTCGGCGGCGCGTAGCGGGGGCGATGCGAGCATGTCTATCCCACCGCACTTGGAGGAGTGGGAACCCAAAACCAAACTAGGCCACATGGTCAAGGAAGGAGAGATCAAGACAATCGACGAGGTGTTCGCTCAGGGTTGGAAGATCCTAGAGCCAGAGATCGTGGACTGGCTGCTGCCCGACCTAGAAGAGGAGGTACTCGACGTCAATATGGTCCAGAAGATGCACAAGTCCGGCCGCCGAGTGAGGTTCAGAGTCACGGTGGTGGTAGGAAACAGGGACGGATTCGTAGGTGTCGGACAGGGTAAAGCTCGAGAGGTAGGTCCCGCGATCCGCGCCGCGATCGACCGGGCTAAGCTAAACATCATTAAAGTCCGTCGTGGCTGTGGTAGCTGGGAGTGCGGATGCGGTCGACAACATTCCGTCCCATTCGAGATCACCGGTAAGTGCGGCAGCGTCCGTATCACGCTCAAGCCTGCCCCAAGAGGTACCGGGCTCGTCGCGGGTGAGACCGCGCAGAAGGTCTTGGAGATGGCCGGCATCGAGGACGTCTGGACGAAGACTACGGGCGGTAAGGGCAAGGGCGAGACTAGGACCACGATCAACTTCGCCAAGGCGACGTTCGATGCGCTGCGGAACCTAATCTACGTGAGGATGCGCGAGGAGGAGGCCGAGCGGCTCGGAATCGTGAGCGGCAGCGCTGAGGGGGCGTAAAAGATGGCTACCGGGAAGATTGAGCTGAAACACGAGACGGCGAGCGAGGCGGCGGCCCGCCGCGCGAAAGGGGATGTCGGATTCAAGGTCAGCCCGAAGGCCCGTGAGTACGAGCGAGCCACCACCCGGCTTGCGGTCGTCCGGGTGCGCGGTCCCGTCGGTGTACGTCGAGATATCGAGGATACCGCGCGGATGCTGAAGCTGCTGCGGCGCAACTGGTGCGTACTGATCGACGATCGCCCGAGTTACCTTGGTATGCTGCAGAAGATCAAGGATTACGTGACGTGGGGCGAAGTGGAACCAGACACCGTGGCGGCCCTGCTAAAGAAGCGGGGAGAGCTAGAAGGTGGTCGTCCGGTAACCGACGAATACGTGTCTGAACACACCGAGTACGACAGTATAGAGGAGTTCTCACGGGCGTACTGCGAGTTCGAGGCGGAACTCGATGACATCCCGAAGCTGAAGCCGTTTTTCCGCTTGCATCCACCTCGCGGAGGGTACGAAAGAGGAGGTATTAAGAAGCCGTACACACTCGGCGGTGCTCTCGGTTACCGCGGGAAGGCCATCAACGACCTCCTGGAGCGGATGATCTGAAGGGGGTAACCCACGTGGTCGTGCGGCGGAAGAAGAAGTCCCCGAAGAAGTACCGCGGATCACGGACTCATGGCGGAGGCAGTCACAAGAACCGGCGCGGCGCAGGTAACCGCGGTGGGCGCGGTATGGCGGGATCGCACAAGCACAAGTGGTTCCACGTCATTAAGTACATGCCGGATCACTTCGGTAAGCGGGGGTTCAACCGCCCACCCAAAGTGGTTAAGGAATCCAACACCATCAACGTCGGCGAGTTAGACGCCCTGGCGGACAAGCTCCTAGAAGAGGGGATCGCGGAGAAGGATAACGATAAGATAATAATCGACGTTACTGACGAGCGACTGAAGCCCTACGGCGGTCCCTTCGACAAGGTGCTAGGAGGAGGTCATGTTAAGCGGCCGATAGTAGTGGTCGCTCCCGAGTTCACAGAGAGGGCCGTCAAGAAGCTAGAGGAAGCAGGTGGGGAAGCCAGGGAAGTGTAGTGCCCGCCGGTTTTTTCAAGGCTCGGCGTCCCAGTCGCCACCAAACGCTTCTGGGAGGAGACGATGTTGGCGGATGACTGGCTGGAGAGGCTAAGACCGATCCTGGAGAGGCTCCCTGAGGTCAAGGTTCCGGATAGGCACGTATCCTTCAACGAGAAGCTGTTCAAGTACACAGGAATGCCACTCATCCTTTACTTCATATTGTGTGAAATTCCACTTTACGGTCTCTCACCGCAGGCTGTAGACTACTTAGCGAATTTACGTGCTGTCCTAGCCGGAAACTTCGGCTCGATCCTCACTCTGGGTATCGGTCCTATCGTTACCGCTTCGATACTCCTGCAGCTTCTCATCGGAGGCGACCTAATCAAGTTGGACCTTACGAATCCTGAAGACCGAAGACTCTTCCAAGGCCTTCAGAAACTGCTCGCGATCGCCCTGTGCTTTTTCGAAGGTGCAATGATGGTGTTCAGCGGTGCCGCACCGCCGGCCGAGCCGAGTATCCTGCTCGAAATCCTACTCATTTTACAGCTGGCGCTCGGTGGTATTTTGGTCATCTTCTTGGACGAGGTCGTTAGCAAGTGGGGTATAGGATCCGGTGTCGGACTATTCATCGTCGCTGGGGTTTCGTCACAGATTATAATCGGAGCGTTCAATCCGCTTCCGAGTCCGCAACAGCCCGGACGCCCCGCGGGTGCCGTCTGGGCGTTCCTGTACTCGGTGATGCAAGGGACGCCGGATTGGACGTTACTAGCTCCGGTCACCGGAGCCGTCATCACGTTCCTCATAGTACTCTACGTCGAAAGTATAAGGGTCGAGATCCCGATCGCGTTCGCCGGAATTCGAGGTGCTCGAGGCCGCTTCCCAGTCCGTCTACTTTACACGTCCAATATCCCCGTGATCCTAGCTTCGGCGCTGTTCATGAACGTTCGACTGTGGGCACTAGCCTTCCAACGGATGGGTGTACCGATACTTGGGAAGCTCGACCCACGCGGTCAACCGATATCCGGACTAGTGTACTACCTGTCACCCCCTAACAGCATCGTGAAGACACTATCAGATCCCTTCCAAGCGCTGGGCTACATGATGGCCATGGTGATAGCGTCCGTGTTCTTTGCGGTCCTGTGGGTCGAGTTGACCGGTATGGGGCCACGTGAGATCGCCAGACACTTGCACCGTGCCGGTCTGCACATCCCGGGCTTCCGTCGAGACATCAGGGTATTGGAGAAGCGACTCCAGAAGTACATTTACCCAGTGACCGTGATGGGTGGGGCCTTCGTAGGGTTCCTCGCGGCGGGTGCCGACCTGATGGGCGCGCTGGGTGGAGGTACCGGCGTACTCCTGACGGTATCAATCCTCTACAATATGTACGAGGAGATCAAGCAAGAACGCCTCATGGAGACACACCCCGTCGTGCGGAAATTCCTCGAGAAGACCTTGAGATAGCGTAGAGGGGTGGATTTGGATGGGTTACGTGATTGTAGCGACGGGAGTGCCCGGAGTCGGAGCCACGACCGTCACCACCGAGGCCGTAAAGGAGCTCGAGGGTTACGAACACGTTAACTACGGAGACGTCATGCTCGAGATCGCCAAAGAAGAGGGTCTAGTCGAGCATCGCGATGAGATCAGGAAGCTCCCGGCCGAAAAGCAGCGTGAAATCCAGCGCCTCGCCGCACGTAGGATCGCCAAGATGGCCGAGGAGAGGGAGGGAATTATAGTCGACACGCACTGTACCATTAAAACACCAGCCGGTTACCTACCGGGTCTTCCGATTTGGGTCCTCGAGGAGCTGCAGCCCGCCGTTATCGTTCTGATCGAAGCCGACCCCGATGAGATCATGATGCGGAGGGTGAAAGACTCAGAGGAGCGTCAGCGTGACTACGACCGGGCATACGAGATAAAGGAGCACCAAGAGATGAACCGAATGGCGGCGATGGCTTACGCCACACTGACCGGGGCTACCGTGAAAATCATCGAGAACCACGACGACCGTCTCGAAGAGGCCGTACGTGAGTTCGTCGAGACGGTCCGATCCCTCTGACGGGGAGGGAGACGTGCACGGACTCACTGAAGGACTTGCACGGCACTTTTACCCACTCGTCGACCCGTTCGTCCACTACTTCGGTCCCGCCCTTGGGATGTTGGTGGCTGCGGCTCTTGTGACGTTTTTCATCGACATCGTTTACGAACTCGTAATCGGGCGTGAAGAGCTGGAGCGAGTCCGGAAAATGGCTGACGAGACCAAGAAGTACCAGGAAGAGCTCCGGAAGGCTAAGGTGTTAGGTGACGTGGAGAAGATGAAGGAGATAGAGGAGAAGATGCGAGACCACTCCAAAGAGCTCTTGAATGTCCAATCTCGGCTGATGAGTAAGCAGATCAAAGCTATGCTCATCACGTTCCCACCTATAATCATTATTATATACACCTTAGAGTACCGGCTGGCTCATTGGACGGTGAAGTTACCGTTCTACGTGCCCGGTGTTGGGGATACACTAGGCCCTGTGGGCTGGTACATCATCTGCGCCGTCACAGTGTCGTTCGTGCTCAAGCCGTTGGCGGAAATGGTGGTAAAACGCTTCGGAGGGGGGTGAGACGATGCCGGCCCCGAGGTACCGGTCCAGGTCCCGTCGACGAGTGTACAAGCGCACCCCTGGAGGTAGGACCGTGATTCACTTCGAGAAGAAGATACCGAACTGGCCCAAGTGCGGAGCCTGTGGTCGCCGGCTGAACGGCGTGATGCGCGGTCGCAACGTCGAGCTCAAGAACGCGCCGAAGACGCAGAAGCGACCGAACCGTCCCTACGGCGGCATCTTGTGCCCGGAGTGCACTAGGAAGCTCATCAAGGACAAGGTGAGGTACAAGTTCTGGGAGCGCAAGCGGGAGCAGCCGTGGCTGCCGGTTCTACCGGGAGAGGAACCACCGGAGCCCGAGGAGTGAGGGGTGTTTTCGATCAGCGTAGTCATCACTATCGGCGGCCTCCCGGGTTCCGGCACCACCACCATGGCCCGGCGGCTTGCCGAGCACTACGACCTGAAGCACGTGTACGCCGGTAAGATATTCCGGGAAATGGCTAAAGAGCGGGATATGGACATAGAGGAATTCTCTAAGGTAGCGGAGAACAATCCGGAGATCGACCTTGAAATCGATCGGAGGCAGCGGGAAGCCGCTGAGAAGGGTGACGTAATACTCGAGGGACGCCTAGCGGCTTTCGTGGCAGCCGGCGAATTGGACCATGTGAAAGGCCCTGACCTGGCTACCCTCAAGATATGGCTCAAAGCTCCGTTAGAAGTGCGCTCCGAACGGGTAGCGAAGCGCGAAAGGATCGACGTGGAAGAGGCTCGCCGGCGCATTCAGGAACGGGAAAAGAGCGAGTTGAAGCGGTATAAAGAGATCTACGGCGTCGACCCGACGGACCTCTCCTTGTACGATCTCGTCCTCGACACCTCTAGATGGTCCGAGGCAGAGACGTTCTCCATCCTCAAAGCGGCGATAGATCCGTTACTGGAGCGTGAGGACCCATGACAGAGGTAGGAGTGATAGGCGGTACGGGTTTCCGACCCGGTCTGCCAGAACGCAGGCGGACGGTGTTCACGCCATACGGCACCGTACGCGTGGACATCACTCGGGTCGGAGACCATCTGGTATACTTCATAAACCGGCATGGTAAGGGCCACGATTTGCCCCCACACCGTATCAACTATCGAGCCATCGTGTGGGCGATGCGGGAGCTCGGCGTGAAACGGATATTAGCGACGAATTCCGTAGGCGTGATCAACTCCGACGAGTACGAGCCGGGAGACATCGTCCTTCCGGTGGACTTCCTCGACTTCACTAAGCGCAGACCGACGACGTTCTACGACGAGAAGGTCGTCCACGTCGATGTCACCGAACCCTATTGTCCGGAGCTACGTGAAGCGCTACTGAAGGCCGCGGACGACCTAGGGTACACGGTCAAGGAAGGCGCTATATACGTGGCCACTGAAGGACCCAGGTTCGAAACTCCTGCTGAGATACGTGCCTTTCGGAAGCTCGGCGGTGATATCGTCGGGATGACCGGGTTCCCGGAAGTCGTGCTCGCCAGGGAGCTCGAGATCTGCTATGCCTCCGTGTGCCTGTGCACCAACTACGCCGCAGGCATCGACGATCGCCGCCGCACGATCGACGAAGTGTTCGAGCTGGTCGAGGAGCTCAGACCTAAGGTAGTGGAACTCGTTGAGCGCTGTATCGAGTACATCCCACCGGAACGATCGTGTCCATGTTCCCGAGCGCTGGAGGGCGCTGAGGTATGAGGTTAAAGCCTCTGGATCTCATCCCTGACGATTTCGAGGTTCGTCCGTTGGCACTCCGATATCTCAAGAGGCTGGAAGACGACCACCCTGACATACTAGAAGATGTAGTACGTGAAGCCGTACGCATATCCGAAGAGGAAGGACATATGGAGATAAGAGCCGAAACACTGAGGAAAGCGTACGCACGCGTCAAGGGTATCACCTTACGTGAGGCTCGCCGCGAGTTCTTCCCGAAAGCACTTAAGAAGTGAACCTGAAATGGCTGAAAGATTGGAGGCCCGCCGGACTACGATGACGGCGGGTGAACCCGCCCGGCACATGGTCCGCGTGGCGAGCCGGGCGGTGGCCGGTCCTCCTGCCGGGTACAGTACAGCCCGTCCCGCGGCATCTATCTCCCACCACGGTTTTCGGGCGACTTACCTACAAGAGTCAGTGGCTGCATCGCGTGTACGGATTTTACGAGTCACCCTAACTCGCGTTATATGACCGCTATACACTACGTCCATCGCTAACTATTTAAAACCATCGTATTATATTCCTGTGGTCAGCGCGAAGGGCACAGGACCATCCACGATCGTTGAGGTCGGATGACGTGGTAAAGATTAGGTGGTGGCATGAGTAAAACGGATGTGTAATAGCACTGTGGCTGATACTTCGATGACTCTACGTCAACGTGCCCGGGGCTTTACCAATTCTTCAAACATCGGACTCGCTCTGCTGAACTCACTTTTTCCTACCACTAGGATTGGAGAGTTTATGCGTGTAACGATTCTAGATCAACGCAAATTAACGGGGCGTGTTCTCCTTCATACCCAGACGCCGCAAGGCTTCCTCCACTTCGCGCTCCATAGCCTCTTCCACCGACATCTCGTGGATGACGTGAGGTGGAGAAAGGGCCGCCGTCAGCAACCTACATCGCGCATCCATGAACACGGTCATGGCTCCGGATCCCGGGACCCCTAACCTCCCTCTAGCGATCACTACGTCGGCGTTCGACGCCTGAACTCCCATGATCGCCTTGAAGATGGCGGGGCACAGCGTCGCGTCCGCCATTTCCGTCGGCACACGTACCATTTCGGCCTCAGACAACCCGAACCTACGGAGAACCCTGTTCACAGCCCGGAGCTTGTTCTCGTTGCCTGTTACCACTGCGAGCCGGTCTGCCGAGGTCAGGTACTCGCGGAGTCTCTCGACCTCCCGCTTCTTGTCACCCCTGCGGGTGCCCTTCCATGACTCCCGCCAGGCTTTGAGCAGCGTCTCCCTTAGCACACGGTTCTCGCCCCGGTCCTCTTAGCTAGGCGTTCCGCTACCTTAGGTAGAACAGCGGTCACGAACGCCACATCGGCTTCCTTCATCGCTTTGCGGTCGTCCCCAGCCATCGCATGAACCGTAGCGTCGAGTTCCTCGTTCAGCAGCCGTACAGTGACCCTCTCCACCCACGCATCGAGGTCGCTGATCAATATCTCGGATACGCCGAGTTCGTCGAGAGCTATGGCCAAACCCCAGGCGGGGAACCTCCCACCCAGCAAAGCGACCGTGCCCGCGTCCACGTTCGATACGACGTCTTCGACGGACTTAACCTCGCCGGACAACTCACGGGCAGCGTTGGATCGGAGGGTAGCTACCCAATGAACGTCCCCGATGGGGATGCCTGCCACATCTCGTGGGTACAGTAAGTCGGATCCCAAGAAGAGAGCTGCCCTCGTGACCCCTTCGAGTTCCTCCCACCCGGCAGGCACCTTGGTGTCCCCGTACCTTGAGCCCAGCGTCTTCCGCATGATCGCGAGAACCTTTGGGAGTCCGAATTTACCACGTCGCGCCGTTCCGGGTTCGTACCCGACCATGTATCCATGGTGATTTTTGGGGAATCCGGAGAGGACACCGTTCAAGCCCGCTCTCAGTCCCACGACGAGCTCGTCCTCGTAAGCCCCGTTAGTCAAGACGACCTTTCCCGGCGCGAATATCCTGCATGCTACTACGGCCAGTCGGAAGGCCGAGAGTCTATCTTCGGCTCGGTTGAACGGGCCTCCTTCGACCGCAAGGTAATCCGCTTTCACCTCCTCGACGGCCGCTTTGAGGCCGTCGGCGAACTCGTCCTCGCCGTCTGCGACGTGCAGGATAGCTCCGACACCCGCGCCCGCGTGTCGGGCCGTTTCGGCGACGCGTTTCATCTCGTCGAGTGGAGCGGCGTGGGCTTCAGCGTCCTGTCCTCCTTCTCCCGTGACGTTCACACAGATCGATGCCGCCAGTTCCGCCCATTCCTCTAGATCCTCTCCCTGCTGTCTCTCCTTGTCGATCAACCGTCGATGTATTCTACCTCTGGGACACTCTTTGAACGGCGGTCCTTCCAGGTAACAGGTCCCTTCACACGCGGTTATGTCCCTCGGGAACCGCATCGGACCGTGAACTCCGATGTGATCCACGTCCACCGGCACGCGAACGTTCCTCACGAGGCGACGGAACAACTCGATGGGTCTCATCCCGTAGTTCTCGGCTACGTCCGCCACTGCATACGCGCACACGTGTAATGGTAATCCCATCCGGTCCGCCAGGATAGCGTTCGAGAGAAGGACATCCGGTGAGTAATCGGAGGCACAGGGTCCTACGGCTAACTCGATCAGATCACATCCCATTGGAAACGTGCGAAGATTGTCGCCAAGGGTCTCAAGTTCCCGATCCGTTAGTTCTCCTAGGTCCGTAATCACCTCATCGACGCTCAACTTCCCCTCGTAGGCCAGCCGTTTCAGCTCGAGCGCTGCGTCGAGCGATTCGCAGGCCTCGTGCAGGAGGTCGAGCAAGCTCGGTCACCCCTGAGCTCGGGCTCCAGCCCGAACCCCTCAATGAGCTCCACGACCCTATCCAGGTTACCGGTTCTCGGGTTTCCGACACCCTTAACCTCGTGCGGATGGTTGTCCGGTATCACGGTCGCCAGGTTGTCGGCACCCGCCATTAGTGCTACCTCGACTTCCTCCGGTCCCACGGTCGGTGTTGGGGCGGTGATCATCAAGTCGGGGTACATCAGCCTGGCTACGGCCATGACCTTCGCCTGCTCCATCAGCGAACAACGGGGTACGTGTTCCATCGGCGTACCGGGATACGGGTTAAACCCCATAACGGGTATTTCCGCGAGGGTTTCGAACTTCGCGAGGAACCTCAGATGCTCGGCTCGATCCCTGTAGTTCTCACCGATTCCCACCAGAAGGCCGCTCGATAGGCCAATGCCGTATCGACATACGGTCTCGCACACACGGACGCGCTCCTCGAAGCTGTCTCCAGGTTTCAGCCTTTCGAACAGCTCCCTGTTAGTGGTCTCTAAATTACAGCAGATGGTCTCCACACCTAACCTCGCGAGCTCCTCTATGGTATCCTCGGACAGGTCGTGACCGAAGTTGATGAGGAGTTCCAGGTCGGTGTTCTCCTTCACCGCCCTAGCGGCGATCACGGCCAGCTTACCTCCGTCTCCACGATAGGCTCCCGAACAGCTGATGCGTGTGATTCCCGATTTCTCGATGGCTTTCGCGGCCTCCGCGATCTCCTCGTAGCTCCGTGTAAATCCCTTGAAGTAGCCCTCCGGGGATGCTCCCGAGGCGAAGCCGCAGTACGCACATCTCGGCCGGATACGGCACTCATTGGTTACGTGTATTGTTGACGTGAGCTTTACCAGCTCTCCGCGATGGTGGAGTTTCTCGCTCAGGGCGGCTCGGAACAGGTCATGTACCCGAACCGATTTAGCGGAGAGTAAGCGGACGATGGCTTCGATATCCGCCAACTCACGATCCATCCTAACTTCGCGCAGTGCGTCTTTGAAACGCACGATAGTGGTCCCCCACCGGATGCTCGGGTGGCCTCAGCTCCACCCGCACCTGCAAGCGTTTCGAGAGTTCCTCCGAGAGTTCCTTCAACCCGGGCAGCTCGGTACTTGCATGAGTGGCATCCACACAAGCCACATCGAGAACACTGGCTACTATGGCCGTTCGGTGGGTCAGATCACCGGAGACGACAGCGTCAGCTCCTTCCTTTGCCGCGAGACGAACGAAACGGTCCGTGGATAGTCCGAACCCGGGGACCACGATCACGTCGCGTATGCGGTTTTTCGCGGCGACTACTCGTATTTCCGGAGGGCTAAGAACGTCCTCAACCCTTGACAACAGGTACTCGAGCGTACCGTCGAACCTGCCTTCGGCGGCTAGCGGATCCGGCTTACGGACATCTTCTAGCCCTAACCATTCGGCTAGGGCCTCCGCGGCTCGAGCTACGTCCCAGTTCGAATGAAACACGATTACAGGGGATCGTACGCGTTCGAGCAGAGGTTCGGGGACGGGGTGATGTGATATCACGAGTGTTTCGGAGGACAGCCGACGAACGAGCCGAGGTGTGAGGTCTAAGCATACTACCACACGGTCCACGGAGTCGGAGGGATCCCCGGCGACGAGACCCACCTCATCCCCTTCGACGGCTAGATCGAACGGTGCCAGTTCCTCAAGGGTTCCCAAAACGTCTTCAACGCTCACGGATTTCGAAAAGGATCTCATCAAGGACTTCCCCGATGACCTCGTCCGGGTCCGAGGAACCGGTGAGCTGCGATACCGTCACTGCCGGTTTCTCCCGAGCTCGCTCGACTCCCTCCTCGGGTCTCCTCAGCCTGAAGGTCCATCGTTCGAGGTTAACCGCACCCGGGACGGCATAAAGGACACCGTAATGGCGTTCCAGCCTGTTCGCAGCCTCACGTACGGCCCTCACGGAAAGTGTGAACGTGCCGGAAGTCTTGGCCTCGAACGGGGCGTCGAACAGTCGGAGCTCGTAGGATTCTTTCCCGGCCTCCAGACGCTCTTCGGTGTCGTTGTACTCCTCGATTCGAGGGTCGTTCATGTTTCCGGCCGGGTTTTCCACCACGAGTACGTCGGGGTTCAGTCTACGTAGCGCCCGGTGGTTCGTTCCGCCTAATCCCGTCAAATCTATCACGACGTCGTAGCGTCCGGGAGGAGGTACTCGACTTGCCCTGAACCTCACACCCGAGGGTAAGATCTTCCGAAGCGCGGGTTCGGGATCCAGGACAGTGATTTCATGCTCCTCCGAGAGGAGCTCTGCCACGAAGATTCCCGTCAGGTACGCTCCCAACACGAGTACCCGGGAACCTTCCGGAACAACTTCAGCGATTTCCTCGGCCTTAGCTAACCCGATTTCTTTGACGACGTCCCAGAACGGACGTGACCGAACTGTCTCCGTGAGATCAGTTATTCCCGGCTCCTTCAACGAGCTCCCCTGGAAAGGGACTGTTGTGGGAAAGTAAAGGGGCTTACTCTGCCTTCTTCGAGTACTCCTCCAGGACTTCTATGGCCTTCGGCAGGATTTCCGTGTCCGCCAGCGGGCCGAAATTCATCGAGTCGGCTGTGTTCGTGAGTGCTGCCGGGTCCAGGGCCTCCTCCAGTTTGTCCAGACCCTCCTCCTCCATGAACTTCGCCATCATCTTCAGCGCTTCTACGGCCATGTTCTGGGTGAAGTCCACTGGGGCTCCTAGAATGTCGGTACATGCATCTCTGAACGTTAGCAGACCGGCGTACACGATCGCCGTGACAGCGCTGGCCATGTCGCACACCGGGCCCAGCAGGTAACCCGGGACCTTGAACGCCAGTCCACGGGCCTTCTCACCCATCTCGTAGACGGCCTCGACGACCTCCTCGTCCGCGTAACCCTCCGCCACGAATACCTGGCCCTTATGCTCCGGCACGGTCGCTGGATGGTAGGAGGTCACCTGCAGGTCGTCGCGGCCCAGGTCTTCGAACATCTCCTTGAACTGTCGCGTCGGAATCGTGCAGGTGTTGGCCACGATACAGCCTTCCGGGATGTCGTCGATGATCTTCTTGAAGATGTCGGGCTGAACGCCGCCCTTGGGCAACCAGGAGATGATCATGTCCGCGTCCTCGACGGCCTCCGCGTCGTCTGTGGTCACAACGATGTCGAGCTTGTCCTCCATCTCATCGGGGCTCAGGAAGTGGATGGCGCCCTCGGGCGGCTTCGGAACGTCGTCGGCGATGTCATTCACGTAGTCCCTTAGCTTAGGCATCACGTCTTCGGGGTCGCCCTTGAGGTGCGCCTCGATGAACTCATCCAGATCCACGCCGCAGTCCTCTTCGATGTCCACGACCGTGAAGCCGTCGGCATCGAACACGGGGTCGGATAGGACCACCTCGTCAACGCCCGCCAGGTGCTTCAGCTCGACGGCGTACGTCACGCTGGAGTGCGTGAGAGCGGCCTCTTTAATGCCGGTCTCGTCGGCTACCTCACATGCACGTTTGAACGTCGTGATACCCGTCGCGGCGTGGGTTCTCCAACATCCGGCGCCTAAAATTGCGACTTTGTTGATCTCCACCATGCGCAGGCACCCCGTCGTTTAGGGCGTTCATATCTTACCAGTGCGTCGTCCCTACAGGTAGTGAGAGAGATTAATTAGCGCACCGACTGCTTCAACGTGATAACGGTTAAATACACGTCATGGCGGGGGACCCTGGGTGATCAGGGTCGCAACCGCGGAGTGTTTCACCCACGGTTTCGTCGGTCGCGAGATCCATGCTTCCGCGAGCGGGTATACAGGCGAGTTGGGATCTGAGATACTAGGTACGGAACTCGAAGGGAAGGTCTCCGTGGTGGCGGTGTGTTTCATTCCGACTGTGTCCGGACTGAGATCTCTTCTGGGCATAGACCCGCCGGAACCCGATGAGGTCTCGAAGTCGGGTGCCAAAGCTTACCGGGAGGAGACCGACCGGAAGGTAGCGGTCATGATGGCTAGGGCAGTCCGTGAGCGTACCGGAGCGGACGTCGGAATCGGCACCACGGCGGGTATTGGCAGGGGCGCGATCTGCCTCGATGACGGTGAGATCACGCTCTTGGGCAGGACGGACGTGCACGCTAATTTGTTGAAACCTGATAAGAGAATTAGGAAACGACAACTGCAAGGAATAAAACGCTCCCTGATAGTGTTCCGGGCGTACTTTCGGGACGAGCTGGACGAGCTGTTAGAAGAAGAGTGGGTGGAAGAAGTTACTCGGGGTCTTCCATGAACTTTCGCTTACTCAGGATCTTCCCGTCAGGAGCGTGCGGTGTTCGGAGGACGGCATCGTTCGACTTCTCGAGTTCGCGCGCCTCGTCGGCGAGCTCCGCCGCCTTCCTCATCATCTCATGAGCGGACGCCACGATCGGCACATAACGCTCCTTATCCTGCTCTACGAAGCACCCTTCGACTGAGACGTCGGCGACGTTCTCGGCGATCTCCAGGGCCGCCATGGCCTTGACCATGGCGTACGGGTTCTCGAACTCCTCGCGTTCCAGTAGGGTGTTCCTACTAATAACCAACCTGGGTAGATCGTCCTCGGAGATTTCACCCTCCTTAGCCTTCTCGATCAGCTCGTCAAACGCTTCCTGGACTACCCTGAACACGCCGGTCGCCGCGAGCACCTTCATAAGATCGGCGTTATAAATCGCCATTTCGACTGGGTCTAGGAACTCCCGCCTAGCCCCGAGCATCGCATCGGGCTTAACTAAGATGTATCCGAGCCCTTGCTCCTCCATCTCGTCCTTCACTTTAAGGCCCGGAGCGTCGCCGATGATGACCGCTGGGTACCCAGAGTCCGCCAGCATTTCCCTGGCCTTGGAGGGACCCGGAGCGGCAGGATTCGGACCTCCGTACACTACGAAATCCGGCTCGAAGTCATCGGCTATGTCGAGCGCCGTCTCGACAGCCGCTTCCACGCATTCCGGATCCATCTTGACGGACGTGCCGACTACACGAAACTCCACATCCTCGCGGTCGGCGCGCTCGTCTAGCAGCATATCCATCATCATGGAGGTACCCAAGTTCCCGCATTTGATGAAAATCGCTCTAGCCACAGTCATCGGTGTCCCCTCGCCCATAGGTTCCCTCACGGTCTTATTACTACGACGTCTCGATTGCATACCAAAACGATCATTATGGGGGACCAGACGCGTGGAGTCTGATGAGTTCATTGAGGAGCTCGAGCTCCGCAAGCGTCCCCGCGGCACCGTCCTTTTGTGCGGCATAGGTAGGCTCGGTTTCCGAGTATTCTTGAGACTGCTTGAAACTCACCGAGGAGGCCCCAAAAGGATCATATGCGTTGACGGCCAGAGGGTTGAGCCTGATGATATCATACACCTAAGACATGGGGCTAGAGTTGGGGAGAATAAAGCGGAGTTCGCCGCGCGACTTGGGCGTGTTCATCCCCTTAGGGAGGTTCATGCAGAACCCGAGTTCGTGACTGAAGAAAACGCCTCCGAATTAGTTAACTCGTGGGAGCCGGACGTAGTCGTGATCACTATCGCTGGAGGTCGTACGACCCCGGTTACCGCCGCTCTGGTCCGAGAAGCACGGCGGTTCGGAGCAATCACCGTGAGCACCGGAGGGGTCTTCGGATACGGCAGTGAAGAAGTGCGAGTCGTACGGCTCGAGGATGCCGAAGGACCCGTGGCGAAGGAGCTCATGGAGTGCGGGGCACCATCAGATCACGTGTTGGTTACGACCGGACGGTACATTCGGGACCCGGACCCTATTTCACCGATGGTGTTAGAACGTGTTGCGGATAAGCTGGCCGAGCTAGCCTTGAGAAATCTGTCGAATCCATCTCTTGGTGACGACGGTTCCTAATATCGATGCTATCAGAACTCCCGTTACCGCTGGGAAAGGCACCGGTGGTATACCCACCGAGAAAGACCCCGTGGCTTGAACGTCCACGGCTGAAGCCTCGATGCGGTACAGCCCCTCCAATTCTGGTACTATCGTCAGTGCCGCCTTGCCCCTCTCGTCTGTCTTAAGTACGTGTTCTTCCTCGCCTTCTGGTCCTATCACCTTCACCCAGACAGGGGAGAAGTCCGCTATCGGAGCTCCCACGGAGTTCACCAGCCTCAGGATGACCCTGACGGCTTCTCCCACGCTCACCAGTGTCTTGTCCAGAGTCAAGTGTATCTTCCATCCCGAAGGTAGTCGCTTCGCCGCCCAGAGAATCGCGTAGATGAATGTCTTTACCATGTCAGGGTCCTCGTCCTTCCGACCCATTATCTCGGGGTGCACGCTCATCACAACGAACCGACCTTTCTCGACGCCGTCCACGATCCACCGACCGGCCACGTAGGCCCATCCTTTCACGTGTTCCAGGTACTTCATTACACCCTGAACGTCACAGTATGCCTTAACCTCGTGCAGCTTCTTGTCGATGTAGTACTTTACCGTGTACCAGCCACGCTTCCACTCCATGCCGGGACCGTTGGCGTAGTACATCCTGATGACCTTACTCTCACCCTCATTCACTAGTGGGTTCGCTGGATGAGGTAACAACAACACCTTGGGGAGCGCATGCCCTTTCAGCCCATCGACGCTCCATACGCATGGGAACGCCCGAATGAACGTCGTCGCACCGGCGCAGATCCCCACGTATCCGATCCCGAGATGCAACTGGGCCCACCTTAGGAGATCGTCCCAATCGCTGCCCCAGTGTTCTTCGGGCCTCCATCCCCCTGGAACGTAGATCACATCGATTCTATGCTTTGTTACTGGATCGACGCCTGTGTACAAGATTTGGCGCCATCTGGAGGAACTCTTGACAGGTATGAGTTCGATTTGCTCCTTGACCGGCATTTCGTCGAGGTGGGAGTTCCACCACTTAACGTCCCAGACGCTCGTCGTCCAGCAGTTCGTCTCAGGATTCGGGTCGGTGTCTAGACCGGGTCCCGTCCACGTCGCCACGTACACCGTCGCGGAAGCCGGAGTCGCGAAGACGAGAAGAGTAAGAGCCGACGACCACCGCAGCACGGAGATCCCTGCCCGTACCGGTCCGAGGGGCTGATATCCCTTTTTCGCACACCGTTGGCACTGAGAGGTGACTCCGTCAGAAGAAAATGACGTTATCGGACTCCTTCACCCAGTTCACCAAATCATGCATAGTGGCCAGCTCGACTCCCTCGATGAAGTCTTCTTCGCTCAGCCCTCGGGCTTTGGAGCATGGCCCACAGGCCTTCACTTCGGCTCCTTGCTCAATGCACTGTTTCAGGATCTCCAAGTAGTTGGGAACCTCGTCAGGATCTTGTCCTTTCTTCCCTAGGAACACCCCGTCCTCTATTAGGAATATCTTGACTTCCTCTCCTTCGACAAGGGCAGTGAGAGCGAATCTCAGCGCAGTGTATGCACGTTCTTGGCCGTATGGAGCTTCAGAGATTACCACTGTGATCACGTCCATCCCCTCAAGTGTCCCCACGAGGTCCCGCGGATAAATGTTGCTTGAAACTATTCAAATGACGATCACGAACTTCGATAGCTACCCAAAAATAATAAATATAAGTGTATGTTGATCGGCAGGGGGTACCGAAAGTTGGTTGAGATCAAGGAGATCGGCGAAGTTTCTACGGAGGAAACATCACCGGGAGCGCACTCACACATCACCGGTCTCGGCCTCGATGAGAATCTCAAGGCGAAGCCAGTCGGAGACGGTTTGGTGGGACAGGAAGAGGCTCGTGAAGCCGCCGGAATAGTCGTCGAGATGGTCAAGAAGGGTCGGCGTGCGGGTCACGGTCTCCTCCTCATAGGTCCGCCCGGCACGGGTAAGACGGCGATCGCGTACGGTATAGCCAGAGAACTCGGTGAAGACGTTCCGTTCGTATCTATCTCCGGTTCCGAGATCTACGGCACGAACCTCAGCAAAACGGAGTTTTTACAGCAGGGGATACGGCGTGCTATCGGTGTCGAGTTCACGGAGACTCGGGAGGTAATTGAAGGGAAGGTCGAAAGCCTCGAGATAGAGCGTGCTAAGCACCCACTCTCCCCGTATATGGAGGTACCTAGCGGGGCCATCATCGAGCTTAAAACTCAGGACGACCACCGAAGGTTCAAGGTACCCGAGGAGATAGCGATCCAGCTGGTGCAGGCCGGTGTTCGTGAGGGAGACGTAATCCAGATCGACGTGGAAAGTGGTCACGTGACGAAACTCGGACGGGCGAAGGATGCGCTCGAGGAGGAAGAGGAAGAACTCCTAGGAGTTCACGCGGTAGAGCTCCCGGAAGGTCCGGTGCAGAAGAAGAAAGAGATCAAGCGCGTGGTGACCCTGCACGACCTCGACATGGCCAACGTACGGGCCGGTCGACTCTTGGGTTTCCGTGAAGAAGAGATCACCGACGAGATTCGTCAGAAAGTGGACGAACGGGTCCAGAAGATGGTCGACGAAGGGGAGGCCAGTCTAGTTCCGGGGGTACTGTTCATAGATGAAGCGCACATGCTGGACATAGAGGCGTTCGCGTTCTTGAACAGGTCACTGGAGGAGGAAATCGCTCCGATCCTCGTAATGGCTACTAACAGGGCCATGGCGAAAGTACGAGGGACGGACGAGGAGGCTCCTCACGGGATTCCAGGCGATCTGCTGGACCGTATGCTGATCGCGAGAACCAGGCCTTTCGAACGACATGAAATCTACGAGATTATCGGAATCAGGGCCAGAGTCCAAGACATCCAGCTGACGGACGAAGCTCATGAGTACTTGACGGATCTTGGCGAGGAGAAGTCCATACGGTACGCGACGCGACTCTTGGAGCCCGCTCGAATCGTGGCTGAGAAGGAAGGGTCCGAGGTCGTGGAGAAGAAGCACGTGGAGCGTGTCGAAGAAGTCTTCACCGACGTTTCGGACAGTGTCGAGTACATGGAACGCATGCGGAGGGAACTACCTGTCATGAAGTACCTAACCGGCTGATCTCTCCCGACCGACGGTTTTTATTAGCTTGGTGATGCGATCCCACGGGGACGCCGAGATGGCCGAGCACGAGCTACGCGTTCTCGAGATACCATGGGTGGAGAAGTACCGACCTAGGCGTTTAGACGACATCGTCGACCAGGAGCACGTGGTCGAGCGTCTGAAGGCCTACGTGAACCGCGGCGACATGCCCAACCTACTCTTCGCCGGTCCACCCGGAACCGGCAAAACGACGGCGGCTCTGTGCTTATCGCGTGAACTGTTCGGTGAACACTGGAGGGACAATTTCCTCGAATTGAACGCTTCTGTGTCCGCTGATACTCCCATCCTCGTGCGAAGGAGCAGCGAAGTTCACCGAGTGACCTTCGAGGACCTCGATAGCTGGTACTTCGGGGATCGTGGTGGCGAGTACGTGGACGTGAGCGATCTGGAGGTCTTGACTGTCGATAGTAACTTAAGGGTGACTTGGGCCCGCGTTTCCAAGCTCATCAGACATCGTGCACGTAAGATCCTGCGTGTCCATCTCGAGAACGGAACGATCGAGCTCACGGGTAACCACTCAGTGATGGTACTTGATGAGGACGGCCTCCGGGCGATTAGGGCATCCGAGATTAAGAGGGGTTCGTTTCTACTCAGCTTCGTCGCGGAATTCGACGAACAACCCACCGACGGCGGCACAGTAGTCACGTCGGTCGGGTCCGGATCCCGGATCTCGAACACCATCTACGACCTGCCCGTGGAAGTCCGGGTCGAGCTCCTACGTGAGTTAGCCGATGACAGTGTGATCGATGCTTCGAAGGACGTGTCGGTGGATCTGGCGTGGCTGGCTAGGATCTCGGGTGTCGAGAGCCGTGTGACGAACGACGGTGTCGAGCTGATTTGGGAGACCCGTACGGGTGACCTGTTGCCGGCCGATCCGGTTCTGAAACTCGTCGAAAGGCTCGAACCTGACCTCGTGGACGATCTCGAGTCGTGGGTGTTCGACGGTCGGATCTCGAAGGAAGCAGTTCGAAATGTCCTCTCCTCGGTCAATCCGAAAAATCTCAGTGGGGACGCTAAGAGAGCGTACCGGATGCTCAGGACGCTCATACGATCGGACGTACACGCAGTCAAGGTCGAGGATCTGGACGTCATGGACTACGATGGCTACGTCTACGACGTGAGCGTACCCGGCAACGAGATGTTCTTCGCGGGTGAGGTCCCGGTCCTGCTGCACAACTCCGACGAGAGAGGAATTGATGTAATCCGGACCAAGGTAAAGAACTTCGCCAGGACCCGGCCGATGGGAGGGGCCCAGTTCAAGATAATCTTCCTCGACGAGGCGGATAACCTGACTAGGGACTCGCAACAGGCCCTCCGTAGAATCATGGAGATGTACTCTGACGCGTGTCGGTTCATACTCGCGGCGAACTACTCGTCCGCAATCATCGACCCCATCCAGAGCCGGTGTGTAGTGTTCAAGTTCACCAAACTACCCGAGAGCGCCATCAAGGAGCGGTTAAAGGAGATCGCCGAGAGTGAAGGAGTCGAGATAACGGAGGATGCCCTGGACGCGATCGTTTACGTCTCCGAGGGCGACATGCGGCGTGCTATTAACGTGCTCCAAGCTGCCGCGGCGCTCGGACGGGAGATCGACGAGGACACGGTGTTCCAGATCGCGGCTACGGCTCGCCCCGAGGAGGTGCGAGAGATGATCCACCACGCCTGGAACGGGGACTTCGATCGGGCCAGAGAACTACTACACGAGCTCCTTACCAAGTACGGAATGTCGGGAGAAGACGTCGTCCGCCAGGTACACCGAGAAATCTTCGACATGGACGAGATACCGGACGAGGCTATTCCGGAGCTCGTGAACGCCGTCGGTGACTTCGAATACCGCCTGGTCCGTGGCTCGGACGAGCGGATCCAGTTGGAGGCTTTGTTAGCCAGAATTCACGCGCTCGGTAATGAGTACTCCGGTGGGTAACACCGTTGGTACCTTGGGTTGAGAAGTACCGGCCTAAGTCGATCAAAGAGCTGGTGAACCAGGATGAGGCCAAGAAGGAGCTAGCCGCATGGGCGAACGAGTGGGCGCGCGGTAGCATTCCGGAACCGCGTGCCGTACTACTTCACGGGCCACCAGGGACTGGAAAGACGAGTGCCGCGTACGCTCTGGCTCACGACTTCGGCTGGGACGTGATCGAACTCAACGCGTCGGACAAGCGCACTCGAAGCGTTATCGAGAAGGTAGTTGGGGGCGCTTCCACGTCACACTCTCTCCTCCGAATTATCAGGGAAACCGGAGGGGACTACGAGCGTGTAAAGGGACAGTCGGGCAGGGTCCTAGTCCTCGTGGACGAGGTAGATGGAATCGATCCCAGGGAGGATAGAGGTGGGATTACCGCGCTAACTCGGGCCGTACGTCAGACTCGCAATCCCATGGTCCTGGTAGCCAACGATCCGTGGACGTTGCCCAAATCCCTACGTGACAGCGTCCGGATGATCGAGTTCCGTCGGCTCCGAGTTAACGATATCGTCGGAGTACTACGTCGTATCTGTGAGCGGGAAGGTATCGAGTATGAGGAGACGGCTCTGCGTAGAATCGCCAAACGTGCGAAAGGGGACCTCAGGGCCGCGATCAATGATCTGGAGGCGCTCGCGAGGCCTACTGGTAGGGTGACGTCCGATGACGTGGAAGCGCTCGGATGGCGTGATAAGGAGATCACTATCTTCGAGGCCTTGGGTAGGATCTTCAACAAACCGCCTAGACAGGCCAGACGCGCGTTCTGGAACTTAGACGAGGATCCGGATGACGTGATCCTGTGGATAGCTCAGAACATACCTCGAGCGTACCGAGACCCGGAAGAGATCGCTCGCGCGTACGATTACCTGTCCAAAGCTGACGTATTCTCGAATCGTGCGATAGAAACCGGAGACTGGAGGTTCAAGTACGTCTACGCCACCGACCTCATGACGTCGGGTGTGGCCGCGGCCCGGGAGAGTAAACCGCCGGGATTCGTCCGGTTCCAACCTCCCAAGATCCTACGGAAACTGGGGGCCACCCGCAAAGAGCGTGATGTCCGGAATTCCATAGCGAAAAAAATCGCGGAACGGATGCATATATCCACACGCCGTGCTAAGATGGACGTGATCCCAGTACTTGAGATCACGTTCCAGGAGGTCGCGGATAACCCCACCGATCGCGGTTTGGAAATCCTAGGAGGAATCGCCGGCTATTTAGATCTCTCCAAACGGGAAATCGGGTTCCTCTGCGGCGATCCACAGGTGGCTCAGCGGGTATATCATCGAGCGTTGCGCGTTCGCGAGAAGCTGCGGAAGATCCGCAGAGAACGGGCGAAAGGTGCGGTAGAGTCAATGCTCGAGAGAAAACGTGAAGAATCTGGGATAGAGGAAGAAGTGGAGGAGATCGAAGAAGCCGTGGAAGAAGCGGAAAAAGAGGAGAAGAAGGAAAAGAAGAAGGAAGGAGAAGGTGAACAGAGGACGTTAGACGCGTTCTTCTGAGGTTTACCCGAACAATGCACCGAGGCCAGCTGCCGCCTCCTCTTCCGCCTCCTCCTCTTCCTCTTCTTCCTCCTCTTCTTCCGCTTCCTCTTCCTCTTCTTCCTCCTCTTCGGCTGCTGGCGCTGCGGCTGCCGGTGCGGCGGATGGGACTGCGGCTTCTTCGATAGCCTCGTCGATGTCGACTTCTTCTAGGGCGGCCACGGTCGCCTTCAGCCTGGCGTCGTCGACGTCCACACCTGCTGCCTCTAGGACCTTCCGTAGGTTGTCCTCGTTAATCTCCTGACCTGCAGCATGAAGCAGCAATGCCGCGTAAATGTACTCCATTCGTGGAACCCCCGTCGTCGTTTTCTCGCCGGACGGCCTCTGTCGACTCAAAAAGGTTTACGGGAGGCGATACCGTGTCCGGGAACCCGTTTCGGAATATACCCGAGGTACCGGATCCGGAAGAGCTGATCGACGTCGCCTTCCGTCGTGCGGAGAGAGCCGCTGAAGGCACCAGGAAATCGTTCCACGGTACCAAAACACCGCCTGAAGTCAGGGCAAGGTCCATCGAGATAGCACGTGTCAACACGGCATGCCAGTTAGTGCAGGACCGCCTTTGGGAGATCGTGAGGAAGACACCCAACCTCGACGAGCTCCACCCGTTCTACCGGGAGTTGGCGGATGCGCTGGCGGGCGTCGACAGGCTGAAAAGCAGTCTGGCAGACGTGCACACTGTCGCCAAGATAGCCAGGTTGATCCGGGAGGAGTACACTCGTAAGATCAAGCGGGCGAAGGACCCCCGGACCGCCGCGGAGTTGAGACGTCAGGCGTTCGGGAGGCTGGCTTCGACTATTCGCAGGAAAGCTGGAGACGCGCTCAGGTTCCTCCGGAAGGTGCAGCCGAAGCTCGTAGACCTACCCGCGATCGACACCGAGATGTTCACCGTGACCTTGGCGGGGTTCCCCAACGTCGGTAAGACCACCCTCATGACGGTTCTTACGGGCTCAAAGCCGGAGATAGCCCCATATCCCTTCACTACCAAGGGCATCCAAGTAGGATACATGGAGGACCCGTATCCAGTGCAGATGCTCGACACCCCGGGTTTGCTGGAACGACCTGAGGAGGAGCGCAATCCGGTCGAGCGGCAGGCGATCGCGGCCCTGAAGCACGTGACGGACGTTGTGCTTTTCCTGATAGACCCCACCGGAACATGCGGGTATCCCGTAGAGGAGCAGTTGGAGTTGCTTGGTCGTGTCCGGAAGGAGTTCGACGTACCGACCTACGTGGTGCTGACGAAAGCCGACCTACGGGACCTGTGGGAGGAACCCGACCTCGAGGGGGAACCCGTTTATAAGGTCTCGGCGACGGAAAGAACCGGATTGAAAAAGCTTCGTGAGATACTGAACGATTTGGCTAGGGGGTACTACAGTGGGTGTGATCGAGGATATGATGAAGATCGGGATGAAAAGCGCTAAGGCCGGTCTCGAGGTCACGGAGGAGCTGATAAAGCTATTCCGGGAGGACGGGCGGCTGGTAGGGTCTATCTTGAAGGAAATGGAGCCCGAGGAGATAACGGAAATACTGGAAGGAACTTCGAGCCAGCTTATCAGAATGGTAAGATCGCTACACACGCCCGCCGTGGACGTTTTCGAACGTTCGGAGGAGTTCGTTATCATCGCGGAGGTCCCCGGCGCCCGCCCGGAAGACGTTCAAGTCAGGGCGGGTGAGAGGTTCGTAGAGATCACGGCTAACGTCCCGAAGATGCGAGAAGGTGAGGCTAAAACGCGAGAACGCGTGACCGGAGAAGTCCGACGGAGGATAGACCTACCGGGGAAAATCAACCCGAACGCCGTCAGTGCGAAGTGCGGTCGTGGTCTCCTGGTCGTGAAGGCACCGAAGGCGGAAGCTAGTGAGATAGAAGTAAAACCGATGGAGGAGGGGTGACGGCGTTAAAACCCCGGCTCAGCCCCGGGTTCTCTCCTCACGAGCGCGGCCATCCGGACCCTCCTCATCGCCGGTGCGGTGATGAGCTTGATAGAGATCGACGGCTCCTACGGAGAAGGTGGAGGTCAAATACTCCGGACGGCGGTCGGGATGTCGGCACTGACCGGCGAACCGGTTCGAATATACAATATCCGGGCCAACAGGCCACGCCCAGGCCTTTCACACCAGCACCTACATGCAGTGGAGGCCGTGGCCGAGATCTGCAACGCGGAGTGTGAGGGGCTTGAGATAGGTTCGACCGAGATCGTGTTCGAGCCTGGGAAGGCGAAGGGAGGAGAGTACGAGGTAGATATCGGTACCGCGGGCAGCGTGACCTTACTGCTTCAGGCCGTCAAGCTCGCGGCGATAGCTGCAGACGGCCCAGTGGAGATGGAAGTACGAGGCGGGACGGACGTCAAGTGGTCACCACCTGTGGACTACGAGATCAACGTCAACGCACACTACCTAGACCGAATCGGTTACCGGTATGAGTTGGAGGTCCTGCGACGCGGTCATTACCCTCGAGGTGGGGGGATAGTCAGGGCCAGGATTGAACCCCCAAAGCGGATGAAGCCGCTGGAAGCCGTGAAGTTCGGCGAGCTGGAGAGTGTTCGAGGGATCTCCCACTGCGTGCGGTTGCCTCCCCATGTGGCGGAACGTCAGGCCAAGGCGGCTTCGGAAATTGTCGAGAGGGAACTCGGGATCAGACCTGAAATCGAGATCGAGACGTACCCTAAAGGCCGCGATCCGCACTTAGGTCCCGGCAGTGGTATCGTCTTGTGGGCGGAAGACGATCGTGGGAACAGGATCGGTGCTGATGCGCTGGGTGAGAAGGGCAAGCCCGCAGAGATTGTGGGAAGAGAGGCTGCGGAGCAGCTCGTGCAGCGTCTTCGCACTGGAATGGCCCTCGACGAGCACATGGGAGATCAGATTCTGCCATTCCTAGCGATTGCTGACGGTGAATCGGTCTTCGGTGTGACCGGCGTCGATCCACACCTCCCGACGAACGCATGGGTGGTGGAGAAATTCCTCCCCGTGAGCATCGAAATCCGCGGGAAGGAGGGGGAGCCCGCGACAGTCGAGGTTCGGCCTGAGGGTTGAGCAATGTTCACATCTGATATAGACGTGTACGCGGAACTGCGCAAGACGGCTCCTCACTACTCTAAACAGATCTTTCTACGCTTCGGTGTAAACTGTTTCGGAAGACACTGGACGCGTATTCGGTCTGAAGCCCGCGTGCCCGCGTCGGTGGCTAAGCTGGTCTACCGACGAGGTGAGGAATTAGCCCGTGAGCTACTCCCTCTCGGAGAAGAGTTAACAGCTCACGACTTAGGGGCTCTCGGAATAATCCACGACGACTGGTTTTCCCTAGGTAGAGAAAAATTTTGGAGGTCAATACTCATCGACGCAGTGAGGGAGCACCCGCGGATCTTTCACTCGATAGTAATCTTGGCGTCACGACCGCCCTCCGCTTATCGGGCCCGAGAAGTACTCCAACATGAGTCTGTATCCGGCCCTACCACCAAGATGATACTACGACGAGCCGAGAGGTGGTGCCGCTCGATGAGGGGCGGGTCCGGTTGCCGATCGGGTTAACCCTCGCCCTAACCTTGGCTACAGTCGCCTCACCGGTACCGTCACCTCCGGAGATACCGCACGAGACGTTCGTCATCGAGGGCGTGATTTTGGGGATCCAAGACGATACTGTCATCGTGCGGTGCGATGATGAAGTACTCCGACTCAAAGTCGATTCCAACGTGCGTGTACGTCTTTCCGACATGATCGGACAGAGGGTCAAGTTAAAAGTCGTAGACGGAGTGGTGGTGAGTGCTACACCGCTTGCTACGCCGACGGAACGTAGACAGTCTTCCGGAAGAACCGTGACACGATCTGAGCATCTCCACGATGGCGCGGCTGCCACGGTTAAGGAACGTCCAGCGTCAGCGTACTCCACCTCGAGGTCTACAACGACCCGGGCATCACCAGAACGGACTGTCGCGAGGGGAGGCGCTTCGAACACCGGTGCGGGCGGATATGGTCGCGGAACAGCATCGGTGATCACCGAACGGAAGTCCGATAAAACCTTACCCGGAGCCAAAGGGGAAGCGTCGAGTGTGGGCGGGACTGGGACTACCGGCTCTTCCGCCGAGAAATCCGCCGAGAAAGTACGTGAGAAGACCCGCGAGCATCCTTCAGGCTCGGCCAGAGTCATGGAACGTGAAAGACCGGAACCTGTGGTCTCGGGCTGGGGATCGGTGGCGGCGCTGATAATCGCCGTGACGTTGATAGCCACGGTGGGGTTCTACTTGTACCGACGGGGTCTCCCAGCTCGGACCCAGCTGTACCAGACGCACTCCGCGACGTGACGTCGCTCTTCAGGACTTCCCTCCAATATGATCCTGAAAGACGGCCACTTTACGGATACCCGACGCCCTAATCTCCTGGCCACGGTTAACGCCTCCACGTTGACGTCCCGGACTTCGTCCATCAGCTCATCGGTAACGTCCACCCACGGGTCCAGGTGTTGAAGCGGACACCCTTCACGGCGTCCCCTACGGAGATCCCCGGTCTCCCCGACCCGCCGTACTCTCACACCTAGAAGCGTGGCGAGCCTATTCACGTCGCTCTCGTGGATACGGATCAGTGGCCGCACGATGATACGATCGTCCCCGTCGAAGTACCTCTTAGGCAACTGGACGAACTCCGGTTCGATTCCGGTTCGCCTTGATACATCCAGAATTGCACCCGCTATGGTGTCCACACCACACTCTCCCGTTGCCACAACGCTAGCCCTACTAACAGCTACCTCTAACATGATCTTCTTACATATCTTACACACAGATCTACCCTTAGCACCTCGAAGCTTACGCTTTAACTCATCAGTTATATCAACAATATCTACCTTAATCCCGAGCATTTTAGATATTCGTTTAATTTCAATCTTTGGCGTGAACCACACCCACCTATGTGTTATATGAAGTCCTCTTACATCAGCACCAGACAGCTGTAAAACCTTCGTTGCAACAGCACTGTCCATTCCACCTGAAATTAGAACGCAAATTTTTTTACCACTGACTTTTTCCCTCAAAAGCTCCAAAAGTTTTGAGAACGACTTTAACCCCCATTTTCGCGTCCAAGATCCGAATTCGATATCTTGTTGATAGCCTTCTGTAACATTTGTTTTAAGATTTCTGGAACCCATTCCTCACACTCCCTTAACAGCTTTTTGAGGTCAGATAACGTCGGAGGTGTCATAATTTGTTCTATATCTTCCCTAGAAATGTATCCATATCGTACCATTGCTGCTAACCGAGGTGCTTCGAAGCTGTATCCATATTTCATGTAGAATAGCTTCAAGGCAAACGGTAGTACGACGCAGTTTGAAGTATAACCCGATATTTTATCAACAGTCAGTCCGAACTCCTCTTCGACAATATCTTGGCGCTTGTTTTCCGTCATTCCACACATAGCTCTAATCACAGGTGGGTCTTTAGGAACCACAGGTGACGTCCCGTGTGGTAACTCATGTCCAGTTACTATAGCGTCCACACCGAGCTCCCTAGCCCTCCGTTCGTATCTCCGTGTGATCATACGTGAGCATGGTCCACACGGTGACTCGGCCCGAGTCAGTCTCTCTTCGAATAACTTCAGGAACGGCTCTTGGTCGCCGATGATCTCCCACCTTATATCGGACCTCCTCCTAGCCAAGATTATCCTCCGCCAGGCTTCCGGGTGGAGCGCGCCGGTATCCACAGTCAGCGCTACTACTTCGTCGCAAATTCTCAAGGCTAACCCCAACGCAGCGAGGCTATCCAGACCACCTGAAACCGCCACCAGGACCTTCTCCGAATTTTCGAGGGCCTTTCGAACTTCTTCTCGGAGCTCCCTCCTACTGGGTATATGCCGGATCTGTCGTCGACAGGCTCTGCACACGCCGCTTTCGTCCAGTTTTACCCCATCGACCGTCTCGGGTATACCACAGATCCGGCACTGCCGCAGAGCAAACCCCCCTTCACATTTTAGGAACTTCCGATCAGGTTCCGTCAACTTTATAATGCTATCTCTTATGGTTCAACAGGGGGTGGGACCTTGAAGAAGTACTTAATCGCGGCTGCGGTCGCGATCGCAGTCATCGTAGGAGGCGCGGCTTACTACTACTCTACAGCGGGTGCGGTGAAAACACAACTAAGGATAGGAGGATCGACGAGTTTGATGCCATTTATGATGAAGATCGCTGCTTATGTCGGTGAAGAACACCGAATGACTTGGAAGCAGCTCGGTGAACAAGTAGGTGTTCAAGGGCTACCTGACGAACCTGTGCAGTTAATGGTTTCCGACGGCGGATCCTCTGCAGGTATTAAGGGTCTCATCGAAGGGACGTTCGATATAGCTATGGCGTCAAGACCACTAAAGCCTGAAGAAGTCCAGCAGTTGAGTGACCCTGTGATGTGTCCTGTAGTTCTATCAGCGATTGTTCCGATTGTGAATGGGAAGACACTAGGCCAGCTAGATGACATTGACCCGAAGACGCTTAAGGACATCTATACGGGCAAGATCAAGTACTGGGATCAAGTGAAGCCAGGTTTGCCACATAAGAAGATCGTTGTAATCGGCCGTGCGAAGGGTTCAGGTACGCGGGCTACGTTCGACAAGTATCTAAACATCCAGGATTACGTTAAGGATGCGATTCTCTGTGGGTCTAACTCGGAGGTCCTGGAGAAAGTAGAGAAGACTCCGTACGCTATAGGTTACGTGGACTACGCTTACGTCGTTAAGGCCAAGAAGGGTGGCAAAATACCGGGTGAGGTGAAGCCGCTGAAAGTCAACGGTATCGAGGCTAACACGCAGACGATTATTACGAAGAAGTACCCGATGGTCAGAGCCGAGTACTTGATAATTGACAGGGACAACGCCTCGAAGACCGTAATCGCCCTGATCAAGTGGATCAGGAAGCCGGACATCAACAAGGAGTTCGCGGAGAAGGTTGGGTACGTCCCGGTGCCCGAGGACGCACCATTGTTCTCCAAGAAGCCATACATAGAGATCAAACCGCTAGTTAAGTAACGGGGTTGGGTGGCTACCTCTCCGACCCCCTCCTACAGATCTTTATCGAATCTCATTGGGGGACCAGTGATGCGGGAAATCGCCGCGAAGCAAGCTCAGGAGTCTGAGAACCTAATTAAGTCAGTCACCGCGTCGGCCGCCATCTCGATCGCCGCGGTGATCGGAATCTACTTGTTCCTCACGATGAACGGCGTCAAAGCCCTACAATATGACTCCGTGATCGACATACTATTCGGTACCGTCTGGAGGCCTGACAGTTGTCCTCCGCGGTTAGGATTGCTCCCGATGATAATCTCGACACTATACGTGACGCTAATAGCCGTGGTGATAGCCTTCCCGATTTCACTGCTTTGCGCGACCTATCTGGCTGAGTTTGCCCCAAAGGTTGTCAGACGAACCTTACGACCCGCGATCGACATGCTGGCCGGTGTGCCTTCGGTCGTGTACGGTCTGTTCGGTATCTTAACCCTCGTCCCGTTTGCCAGGGAGTATCTCGGAGCTCCAACGGGTTACTCGGTACTCGTAGCTGGCATCATAGTTGCTGTCATGATCCTCCCTTACATGACAAGTGTGATGATGGAAGCGATGAGGGCGGTCCCGCGAGAGTACGTGGAGGCCGCGTTGGGGGTGGGGGCGACTCGATGGCAGGTGGTGAGGACGGTACTGTGGCCCGCGGCTAGGTCCGGTATCACAGCCGGAGGCATGCTGGGCACTTTGAGAGCGATGGGTGAGACCGTCGCCGTAGCGTTGGTCGCCGGTGCCGCCTTGATGATACCTACCTCACCGCTGGATCCATGTCGACCGCTTTCGGCTCATATCCTGCTTCAGGCTACCGTACTGCCGGTGGGCTCGCCCGGATATTACGCGCTGTATTTCGGAGGTCTCGTGCTGATGCTGATGGTAACCGGCGTGATCGTTCTGGCGTACCATTACCGGAGGCGTACTGGTCGTGTCCGTGTCAGGAAGCTCAAATCGCATCGCGCTCGGCTAAATCCGGTGACCATGAGTAAACTGATGACCGGATTGATGGTGATGGCCGGTGCGATAGCTGCGGCCGCTCTGGTGGGGATAACAGGTTACATCTTCGCCAACGGTGTAGGGGCACTCAGCTGGAACATCCTGTTCGGCCCCATCAACATCGGGGACCCAGTCCACAGCTCGTTGTACCCAGCCCTGTCGGGAACCCTAGCGCTGATGTTCTACTCGACGGTTTTCGCGGCACTGATCGGAGTTCCGACGGCGCTCTACCTCGCGGAGTTCGCGGGCGATACGGCCTTCACCCGCGCGGTCCGGTTCGCGATCGACACCCTCGCTGGAGTCCCCTCTATCGTCTACGGACTGTTCGGTGCGATGCTCTTCGTGGTTTACATGAGGATGGGATACTCGGTCCTCGCGGGAGCGTTAACGTTGGCAGTCATGAACCTCCCAGTGATAGTGAGGACAACGGAGGAGGCCTTCAGGTCAGTACCGCGGGAGTACGTCGAGGCGGCACGAGGCATGGGTGCCTCTTGGTTCCACGTTGTCAGGGACGTGCTGCTACCGATGGCGAAGCCGGGAATCACGGCCGGAATCACACTATCGATGTGTCGAGCGGCGGAGGAGGCCGCACCGATTATCCTGACAGCGGTTATGATAGGATTGATCAGCACTAACCCGTTCGTTCACGTTCTTCAGCCTACCGACGCGTTAGCGTTCCGCATTTATCTGATCGCCAAGGAGTACTTAATGGAGCCTGGAGCACGCGCCACGGCGTTCGCCGCGGCGACCGTTCTAGTCGCGGTGACGCTCGGACTGAACTTTTTGGCGATCTACATGAGGGATAAGTTCGAAAGGAAGATCGGTCGGCGGGGTTGAGCCAATGACGGCGTTCGAGGTACGTGATCTACGCGTGTACTACGGCGATAAGGAGGCACTAAAGGGCATCACTTTGAACATTCCAGAAAAGGAGATTACTACCATAATAGGACCATCCGGTTGCGGTAAGTCCACGTTCCTTCGTTGCCTTAATTTAATGATCAAAGAAATCCCGTACGCGCGTACGGAAGGAGAGGTGATCTTTGACGGCGAGAACGTCCTGGAGTACGAGGATGAAGCCGATATCATCGCTCACCGGCGCCGTGTTGGGACGGTATTCCAGCACCCCAACCCGTTCCCCTGGATGTCCATCTACGACAACGTCGCCTACGGACTCCGGCTAATGGGTATGGATGAAGATGAGATCGAAGACCGAGTGTACGAGGCACTAGAGAAGGCCGCGCTACTCGACCAAGTGGAAGACAGACTCGATGACCCGGCTTCAGCACTGTCCGGTGGTCAACAGCAGAGACTCTGTATCGCGAGAGCTCTAGCGATGCGTCCCGAGGTATTGCTGATGGACGAGCCTACCTCCGACCTCGATCCGATTGCGACGAGGAAAATCGAGGAGACAGTCATGGATCTCAAGAGAGAAGTGACTATAGTATTCGTCACGCACTTGCTCCCCCAGGCGTATCGGATTGGTGACTACACCGCGTTCTTCCTACATGGCGAGCTGGTCGAGGCGAACGATACCGAAAAGCTGTTCACCGATCCTCAGGACGAACGCACTAAAGAATACATCGAGGTGGAGTTCGGACCCTCCTAGCACGTCGTGTGAATCACGGCCGCTACTTTTTTGTTCTCATTTTTGAGTTCGTTGTACCTCTCTATTGCCTCCGGAGTCGGAGCTTCCACGAGCTCTATCCCTCGCTCCTCGCAGAACTCTCGAGCCTCCTCCGTGACGGACAGAACACCGCTCTGACCCGTCCCCACCACGATTATCTCCGGTTCCTCGTCGCACAACTCTAGGAGTCGTCTCAACTCGTCGGCCGCCAGGTTGTGGCTAGTACCGAATTTGCTCCTTGAGAGTCCTTTCTCGCGCCGGTGAACCTTCCCTTCGGTTGTCACGTAAACATCATGATTGTATCTCTCGCCGCCATACTCTACCCATCCAAACCCTGTCCCTCCAAACATGCGTAATCCCCGTACGAAAAATCAGTGCTTGGAGATCAAAATGTTCGCGGTCCTTACTCCCACTCCCACGTCATCGACCTCCGCTGCTTAACGAGCCACATGCCGCCGGTGGCCGCTCCTACCAGGGCGATAGCCACTAGGTAGGGCGCCCATCCTGACGAGTTTTCGCTGCGCGCTTCACGCTGTAGTTCTAGATCGGACGATCCGGAACTCTTCGGCCCTTTCACCTTCATCTTCTCCTTGCTGCCCCGCTCCTTCTCCTTCTTTTCCTTTTTACCCTTACTTTCCTCCGATTTGGACGATCCCGCCGTTTTTCCGCCCTCTGACGGTACAGTTTTCTCCCTCGCTTTCACTGTGGTGACCCAATATGTTCCCGCACCTGCCGAGCGTGACGGTGTCGATGGTGTTGATGACGATGTTGACCTAGTTTGAAGAGTCCCACTCGAAGAGGCCGAGGGTCTTGTATGGGTTGTCACCGTGGAGCCTTCCGCAGTCCTACTTGCGGTTCTGATCACAGTACTATTACCTCGCTGGTGAACTTCGACGACGGTGCCGGGGCGTAGCTGTCGGATAACTTGTTGAGGGACTTTCACTGGGATAGTCGGCTTGGGCTTGTACAGGGGTTTTAAGTATACGACTCCTTTCCTAATGTCCGCTTTCGCGACCCTGTACTTGCCCGGTTTCAAGGTCGACTCTTTCCTTTCTTTTTCTTCTTCCTTCTCCTTTTTCTCCTCCTTCTCCAGCTTCGGCGGTTTCGGTACGGGGGCTTTCTCTGAGTGGGCTGGTTGGAGCCCCACCACGGTACAGATCATTGTGGCTAGCACAGTGCACGGGAGTATTCTTTTGATCACGGCCGTTCACCCCGCGCCGCACAAGGGGGTGTAAGAGATACGTGCTGCTGTAGAAGGAACACGGCAGAGGGTGTTCTACGGGCTACTTTCCCGAGTATACGAGCGTTCCCCCCTCTCGCTGCCGAAACGCCTTGTCAATGAGATCCTGCGAGATCTTAAAGGATGTTGTCGAGTCCTTGACGTCGGTTGCGCGACCGGTTACTTGACGCGTAAGCTCGCCGCCGTGTGTGACTGCGCCGTGGGTGTGGACATCAACAGGAAAATGGTAGAAATCTCAAAGTCTCGAAATCGGTTACCCAACGTTAAGTTCGTTCGGGCTGACGCTCATAATTTACCTTTCCCGGACGCATGTTTCGATGGCATCGTCCTTTCCGAAATACTCCAGCATCTCGATGTGATTAAGGCTCTGAAGGAAGTAGACAGGGTAGCGGTCCGTGGGTGTAAGATGACCGTAGTGTTGCCCGATCCTACGAGCCGAGCTGCCCGCGTGGCCACGAGACTGATCCACGTTCTCACCGGTAACAACGCTTGGGTATCTCCGGACACCGTGGTCGGTATCATGAGGGATATGAGCTGGAAACTCGTCCGATTTCAATCGGCCGGCAAGCGCGTTCTGATAATGATGGAGAAGCGGGGTTCGAAAAATGCGGGTCGAAGTGGATCCGGAAGTCAACGATAGGGGACTACGCTACGCGTACGTCAGAGTCGAGGGTGTCGATCCCGGGGCCGACGCTTCAGAGCTCGTAGACCGAGTTACGGCGAGGCTACGAGAACAGTTCGACTTGAACGGTTTAAAGGACGATCCGATAGTTCGCGCGTACCGGGATTACTTATGGTCGATCGACGTAGACCCTACCAAGGTTAGGCCTGCCGGAGAGGCACTGCTACGGCGCGCTCTGCGAGGTAACTTCCCGAGGATTAACGCGGTGGTCGACTCCTACAACCTTGCCTCCGCCGAGTACCGTGTGCCGATCAGCTGTTTCGACGCCGATAAGCTAACGGGGGATTTGGTCATCAGGCCCGCGGAGAGTGAGGAAGTCATGGTGGATATCGCCGGAGAGCGGATAGAATTGGACGACCGTTTCGTCGTAGTCGCAGACGAGGATGGACCCGTATCCGTGTCTCCTTACCGCGATGCCCGTAGGACGGCGGTGACCGATGAAACCGAGCGTGTGCTCCTACTCGCGCACGGTGTGCCGGGGGTGGAGGTTGAGCACTTAGTCGAAGCGTTGAAAACGGCCGTTCGATACTTAAGGGAGGGGGCGGAAGCTGAGTCTGTAAGTCGAATCGTAACGCCATAAAGGGGGAAGCACCGTGGCCCCGAAGTCGATGCTAAAGCATATTCGTAACAACGTCGTGTGGGAACTGCCTGAAGACTATAAGGGATGTATGAAGGTTCCAGGTCGCCTCTACGCGACGGAGAAGCTCATCGACGAAATGGAGAAAGGCGTATTCGACCAGGTTGCAAACGTGGCTTGCCTACCTGGCATTTACGGATACTCAATAGCACTTCCAGATGCCCACTACGGATACGGGTTCCCGATAGGTGGAGTTGCGGCATTCGACGTTGAGGAGGGGGTTGTAAGCCCCGGTGGCGTAGGTTACGATATCAATTGCGGTGTAAGAGTGATGAAAACTGACTTAACCGAAGACGATGTTCGACCTAAACTGAGGGAACTCTTAGAAACCATCTTCCGCAACGTACCTGCCGGCCTGGGATCGCGGCATCGTCGCGTCCGTCTGTCGGCGCAGGAGCTCCGACAGGTCATGCTATACGGTGCCGAGTGGGCCGTGGAAGAAGGGTACGGGTTCGAGGAGGATCTCGACCATATCGAATCCCGTGGTAACATGACCCACGCTTACGAGACCATCGGTTGGGATGAGTACGGGCCCAGGGACGATGTTGCCAGCAAGCGTGCGATCGAGCGAGGTCGACCGCAGCTGGGCACGCTAGGTTCGGGTAACCACTTCCTCGAGGTGCAGGTCGTTGACGAGATTTACAACGAGGAAGCGGCCGAGAAGATAGGAATCCGCGAGGAAGGACAAGTTACCATTATGGTTCACACGGGTTCCCGAGGATTCGGTCATCAGGTCTGCTCCGACCATCTCAGGATCATGGAGCGGTCCATGCGTGACGTAGAGCGAAGGTTCGGTGTGAGGATCCCGGACCGTCAGCTAGCGTGCGCCGCGATGGGTACCGACGAAGCCAAGAGGTACTTCAACGCAATGAACGCCGCGGCTAACTACGCGTTCGCGAACCGTCAAATGATCTCGCACTGGACCAGAGAGTCATTCGTGGAGGTGTTCGGGGATGACTACGGCGACGCCGATGACATGGGTATCGAGGTGATCTACGACATCGCCCACAACATGGCCAAGATAGAGAAGCACCCGGTCAACGGCGAGGAGCGGTGGCTCGTGGTGCACAGGAAGGGTGCCACCCGAGCCTTCTCGGAGGAGGCCCTGAAGAAGCACGGAGAGCCCGTACCGTTCGAGGGGCTGCCGCAGCCGGTGCTCATCCCGGGAGACATGGGGACTGGCTCGTACATCCTGATCGGCACTGAGAAGGCGATGAAAGAGACCTGGGGCAGCACCTGTCACGGAGCGGGACGTACCATGAGCAGGGCCGCAGCGAAGCGGAAGTTCTGGGGTGAAGACGTGGCCAGGGAGCTCGAGCGTCAAGGGATCCTAGTGAAGGCCGCGAGTATGCCGGTGGTCGCGGAGGAGGCTCCTCCGGCGTATAAGGACGTCGATGAGGTGGTGCGGGCGGTCGCTGAGGCTGGAATTTCAGATCCCGTCGTGAGACTAAGGCCGATCGGTGTGGTCAAGGGCTAGCGCTTTTTCAGGATCTTTCTCGGCACCTTTTCGAGCACCCATTTCAACATTCTTTCTGGAAATCCCGCTCCCATGGCCACCGTGGCGGCTTCCTCGGGCTTCAGGAGGTCTTCCGGGAGGTGTGCATCCGTGTTCAACACTAACTCTGCATCCGTTTCTAAAGCAACTCGGACCACCCATCCGTTAGCAAGGCAGTGTCCGTGTTTAGTTGTAATCTCGAGTGCAACACCATTCTCTGACGCCATTCTAGCGGTTTCTGGATCGATAAGTCCTGGGTGGGCTAACACATCGACGGCGTCACAACCGGCGGCTGCCTCGTTGGTCCCTGGCTTGACGGGCTCCGCGGGTGTCTCCCCGTGCACGAGGACCACTCTGGCACCGTTATCTCGGGCCTCCTCCGCGAGTTCCGGAATCAAGTCCGGCGGTACATGGGTCAACTCGGCTCCGGGTACGGGTTCTGTTCGGTAGTAACCTCGGAGCGCGTCGCAAGCCTCGGCGAGTCTGGACACGGTGTCCTCGAGGTTGGACGGATCGACGTGCTCCGTGAACACTAGCGCTTCGTGCTCCAGCTCTTCCGCACGCCGTAGGAACTCGGCAGGCAGTAGCTCACCGTCGGTCAAGTAAGTGTGGGCGTGGAGTTCGTACCGGCGCTTTGGGAACCTTTTCGGCCTCCTGACCAAGGCACTGACCCTCAGGCCGGCTCACCGTACAGTATCTCAGCGACTTGACGGATCTTCTCCAGACCGCGCACCTCTTCCGCGAACATCGGAATCTTAAGTATTTCCTTGTCTCCGAAGTACTTCTCCACCAGCTCGAGACGCTTCTCTTCCATCTTACGACGAGTGCGACAGAACTCGCACTCGTCCGCCCGTTTCGGCATTACCTTGTTCACGATGACCATATCGACGGGAATCTCGTAATGGTTAAGCGTACGTAGGGCACGGTGTGCCTCGTAAATTGCCATCTCTTCAGGTGTCATCACCAGCCGGAAGGCCGTCAGCGATGCGTCGCTTAACGTCTCTCGTATTTCCTCTACCTCCTTCTTCATTTTCTCTAGGTTTTCCAGGATCTCGTCTTCCTCGTCCTCATCCGAGTCGGCGAACGGTATCAACGCCTTCAGCATCTTGCTGACTTGACGCAGGGTCCGCCTAACTTTGATCATCGTCTTCACCTGGCGTTCCAACGTCTCGGGTAACGAGAGGAACCTCAGAGTGTGACCCGTGGGGGCGGTATCGAACACGATCACGTCGTACGAGTCATACTTCATCAGTTCCATGAACTTCTGGAACGCCGCCGCCTCGTCGATACCCGGCGATGATTTTAGCAGTTCCTCTTGCTCTTTGAGCAGATCTTCGCCTCCGAACATATCCTCCATTCCTTTATCCTTCGACATCTCGTACACTCGCTTCATTACCTCTACATACTCTTCCGCGGCTTTCTCCGGATCGATTTCGATCGCCTTGAGTCCCTCTACACCCTCAATCTGGGTAGGTTCCGAACCGATGTCCTGATCGAAAATATCCGAGAGCGAGTGCGCCGGATCTGTTGAGACTACTAGTACTTCCTTACCTTCCTCCTCGGATAACCACACGGCAGTGGCCGCGGCACAGGTTGTTTTTCCTACTCCTCCTTTACCGCCGAAGAAGACGTACCGCTGACCCTTCGAAAGCCCGAGTTTCTCCGAGATGCCCATCATCAGACCCCCTGGGGGAGTCACAGCGGTTGCGACTGCTGATACTCACCGGCCCGCCCGGCTCAGGTAAAACGTGTTTCGCACAGGGGCTAGCTCGGGAACTCCGGCAGGAAGGCTGGCGAGTGGCACATGTGGAGGCGGACGCTCTACGCGGATTCCTATGGGACGAGTTCGACCCGAAGCTAGAGCAGGTGGCCCGGAAACTCTTTTTGAAGTCCGTTGAAACGTGCCTGGACGCCGAGCTGGACCTGGTGGTAGCGGACGATACCAATTACTATTCCAGCATGCGGCGTGAGTTGGCTCTCCTGGCTATGGAGAGGAGGGTTCCATGGGGAATAGTATACCTTCGTGTCGACCTAGACACATGCCTACGTAGGAACCGCGAGCGAGGCGAACCTATTCCGGAGGAAGTCGTTCGTAGAATCTATGAGAAGTTCGAACCACCCAAGCCGGATCGGTGGTGGGAGCGTGCGACCTTGGTTTTAGACGACTCTCGGGTTTCCGATGAAGTTCTCGAGTTCGTCGAGTCGGGTCTACGCGTCGAGAAGCCTAAAAAGAGACGTCGGCGCACCGATGCCTCCTCCGTGAATGAAGTCGACGTGCGCACACGTCGGGTCATGGGAGAGCTGATGCGTCGTCTCTCCGAGACAGGCGCGGCTACCCAGGAACTAGGGCGCAAGCTCAGTGAACTGCGCCGTGAGATAGTATCTTCCGTGGAGGATCCGGAAAAGGCAGTCCGGGAGTTCCGGCGTCGGGCCGAGGAGGTGATCCGAGAATGCCTGAATGGAGACGGGTGAACTGGGACGTCCTGGAGTATCGTGAGTACCAGGTGTCGGTTGCGGCTGAGATTCTCGATTCAAGGGACAACACCCTGGTGGTGATACCCACTGGCCTTGGTAAGACCGCGATCGGTGTAATGGTACTCTCGGAACTCGTGGACGAAGGCCGGGCCGTGTTTTTGGCCCCCACCGTGCCGCTAGTGAATCAACACGCCCGATTCATAGAGCGAGTCACACGAGGATTGGACGTGAAAGCACTCACGGGTAAGGTGCGACCTGAACGAAGGAAAGTCGAGTGGAAGAAGTCCGACGTAATTGTTGCAACACCGCATGTAATCCGTAATGACATTATAGAAGGTAGAATTAACCCTGATGAGGCGTCCATAGTAGTATTTGATGAGGCGCATAGAGCGGTCGGAGGTTACCCATACGTGTATGTATCAAAGGAGTTTAATTGCCTGAAAGTTGGCCTTACAGCGTCACCAGGATCGGATGTGAAGCGTATAAAAGAAGTAGTGCAAAACCTTGGGATAGAACGTATTATAGTTAAAACAGAGAAGGATCCAGATGTTAAAAAGTATTTAGGAAGAGTGAAAGTTGAGTGGGTTGACGTCGAACTACCGGAATGGTTCGACAACGCTAGACGGGAGCTGCAGCGAGCTTTCGAGCGCAGGTTGGAGTTGCTAGAGGACATGGGATTCCTACGATCCTCGCGTAACGCGTGGGTTGGGAAGCTGCTATCGCTCAGGGAGGAGATCAGGGAGCAGATGGCGAAGCGCCGAGAGCGCGCCAGTTGGTGCTCACGGGCTCTTGGAGTCGTAGCGGAAGCCCTTCGGATAGCCAGGGCGAGGGAGATCCTGGAAACCCAAGGAATCGGACCTTTCCTACGGTACGTCGAGCGCCTCACGGAACGCAAACGATCTAGCGGCGGTCCCTCGCTACGGAGGATACTCGGAGATCCGAACTTCCAGCGCGCCGTACGGGAGTGCAAATCGGCGTCACTCCGAGACGAACCGGATCACCCGAAACTGCCCGAAGTTGAGGAGTTAGTGGAAGACGTCGAGTCCGCGCTGGTATTCACACAGTACGTGGATACAGCCAAGCTGATCGCAGATTACCTCAAGGAGAGCGGAATGTCAATCGTGGTGTTGCTCGGCAAGGAACACATGAAGGAGCGCGAGCAGCTGGATGCCATAGAATCGATCAGACGGAGAGAATGTCGCGTTCTCGTGTCGACGAGCGTAGGGGAGGAGGGACTGGACCTTCCGACCTGCGAGGAGGTGGTGCTGTACGAGCCGGTTCCCTCGGAGATAAGGACGATCCAGCGGATCGGACGTACTGCGAGGGATGGTGCCGTGGGTAACGCTCACGTTCTCGTCGCTAGAGGTTCTTTCCCTACTTTGGACGAGATCTACTTTCACGTAGCAAGGCGTCGTGAGAAGAAGATGTTGGAGGCAGTGATGCGCGTGCGGGAATGGTTGCGGAGGAGGAAAAGGAAGATGGCTGCTGCGAGCAAAAACCCAGAAAAGTTGCGTTCGAGGGCGAGGACGCTCGATCAATTCGTGGACGGTGGTCGTAGCAAACATGAACGAGATGAAGTACGTCCACCGAGCAGGGCTCCCGTCATCGTAGTGGATTCGCGTGAGATCAACACCAAGGTTGTGGAACACCTCAGGAGAAAGCCCGTGACCCTCGAGAGAGACACGTTAGAGCTAGCTGACTACATTGTAGGTGAGGGCGTCGGAGTAGAGCGCAAGTCTGAATCCGATTTCGCCCGGTCTCTCCTGGACGGTAGGTTAATGGATCAGGCTCAAGAGATGGCCCGAGAGTTTGACCGTGCCGTAATTATCGTGGAGGGGAACCCGAGGAAGGAGATCGAGCCGGAGTCCGTTGATGGAGCGCTGGCGACGCTCGCCGTCGATTTCGGAATCTCCGTGCTTCAGTCTTCGGGACCGGAGGAAACCGCGGAGCTGCTCTATCGGATGGCTAGAAGGTTCGAAGAGCGACAAAGGCCGAGACCACGGAAGCGTAGATCGACCGAGGATCTCCGGGTTGAGATGTTGTCGTGTGTCCCAGGAGTTGGACCGGAGCTGGCTCGGAGACTGTTGGACGAGTTCGGATCCATAGGTGACGTCGTGAACGCTAGTCTATCTGAGCTGAAACGCGTCAAAGGGATAGGAGAACGGAAGGCCAGGGAAATACGGCGTTTCTTTTGGGGATAAGCCATAGCGCGAATCGTTCAAGTTCTTATAACAATTCGGTCGGGGGAAGAAAGGCTTAGAATTTCCCACCTTTGGGCATAGAGTATGTGATGGCCTTTTCGACGTCTTCTCCCTGCACGGTCTTCCTGCCGTCTTCGTCCGCGTACTCAGCGGCCGTCTCACCCAGCTCCTCCGTGGCACGGCAGATCAGCTTGTTGTACAGGTCGACGGCGTCCGAACTAGCTCTCTCAATCCCAGCTCGCTTTAGGATGCGGCGCACTGTCGCTCGGCCGAACAGCTCACCGTCGTAGTCCTCCACATCTTCCACCATGAGGACGTCGGCCAGCGCCTTCAGGTGCTCCTCCATCAGCGTCTTCTTACCGGAGGCATCTAATACAGACTTAGCCGCGTTGGCTACGTACTCCGCCATTGCTGGGACGAAGTCGTAGATGGTCTCCTTCGCATCCTGGCTCAGACGTCTCTCACCAATACCCTGCCGGAAGATCCTTTCGATGGCAGCCTTGGGTAGCTCCACGGCCATACGGTTCTCCCCCATATGACGTTAGTACATGCAGTGGCAATAGCTTCCGGGGAGGAGGTCATCTTTAGGTTTTAGGTGTTGTAGGGCGACCTTCCGGCGACTCCAGTTTCGAAAGAGTTTAACGGGTTACGGTTCCGGAGTGCCCTGTCAGTACCAGTATCACGAATACCGTAAAACCCACGATTAGGGTTACCGTTGCCACGATAGGGGCAACTCGAACGAGAGCTACCATCAGCCTCCGCTTATCTTCTTCTCTCAACTTTCGGTCTCCCCATGATATGCTCGGAGCTGAACATGTACTGGGTAGCTGTAGGGAATTCGCGGCGGAGCTTTCGAACTTCGAACATGTTCAGCTCCACTCGATCTTGGGAAAACCGCCACTCCTCACCGAGCACCTCACACACTACCCGAACTTCCGCCTTACCACGGATCACCGCTGCTCCCGAGTATCCAAGCTCGATGAGTATCGGGAGCTTGAGGCGGCCGTGAAGATACCGTGGTAATACGTCGGCGAGGCGTTCCAGCTCATCCCGGTCAAAGTAGTGCTTGGTACCGTCCCGGTTAACCACGTGCGGTCTCTCTTTCCTCAACAGCTCTTCAAGGGTCTTACGACGTCGAGGTAGGTGTCGGTTGATTCGGAGTATTTCCTTGATCACGTACCTGTCGAGGCGCGACTCGCCGCGCATCACTCTTCACCTTTCAACTCGATCAGTATGAGCACTCCCAGCACGTCACCCTTACGAATTCGACCATGTCTTACGGCGACGAAGTACACTTGTTCCACCTTCCGACCCAGTTCCATCATTTTGGGAAACTCCTCGGCTACGGCTAGAACGTGGCCGTAGGGATTTCGGGCGTACGGTGACAGTAGTACCATTGTATGAGGTGGAATTTCAATCGGTTCTACCTTAATAATGACGTCTTTGCCTTCTTCGACGGTCACATCCTCGGCCGCTATCAGTGGCTCAAACCTCCCCTCGAACGTATCGGTTTTGAAGTCGTATGGCTCGCGGCGCCGGCGGACACGTTCAGTGACTTTCCTCTTGGCGACGCTGACGAAGACCATTCTCTACTCACCCACACCTCACTCGAAGGATGGGAATTCGATCTCTTCTTCGACGACCTGCTCGAGTTCCTCTCTCAACTTCTTCCGTTCGATCAAGTCCTTCACACGCTTCAGCCGTACGAAGTTCTCCCTCTCCTGCTCGTCGAGTTTCATCTCGATGTACTTCTCGGTGTTTTCGAGGCGCGGGATGACTATATGTTCTAACGCGTTCACCCTGCGCTTAGTGCGTTCGATTTCCTCGGCCATGAGACGTAGGGTTTCCTCGATTTCGGCCAGCTCCAGCACGGCGTCGATAGCCTCCGTGAAGGCTCGCATCGCCTCATCGAGTGCGCCGGACGTGTCGGCGAAGCCATAGACAACCTTCGAACCGCCATCTTCGCTTACGCGCTCGATGATCGGTACGACTACACCCATCACGTTCCTTGATCCTATATCTACCTTGATCTCCTCGCCTGTGGCCATAGAGGCGCGCTCCACTCCGATCTCACCTAAGGTCACCTTGGAAGCAGCCAACTTGCTGTACGCCTCCATCAACTTCTCGACGGCTCGCTCCCTGATCTCGGAGGCGCGTTTCACCATCTCGAAGAACTCCATGATGAGGGCGTCTCGCTTCTCCTTGAGTAGCTTGTGGCCCTTCTTCGCCAGTTCGATTCTGTCCTGGAGTTTCAGTAATTCCATCCTGGTAGGATTGACGTCTTCTAGGATCTCCTGAGTCACGGGTATCCCCCACCTAGGTGGGTTTGAGTGGAAATGTGGCGGGGATCCTTACACTACTCTCCCTGTTCCTCCTGTTCCTCCTTCTCCTGCCTGTACTTCGGGTGGTACTTCTCGATCAGCTCATCGCTGACTCTTTTGAGCTCACGCTCCGGTAGGATCGCCAGTAGCTCCCATCCCAGGTCGAGAGTTTCTTCGATACTCCGGTTCTCATCGCGGCCTTGCTTCACGAACCGCTGCTCGAACTCGTCCGCGAACTTCAGGAACTTGCGGTCCCGCTCCGTCAGCGCCTCTTCACCTACTACCGCTACTAGGTCGCGCAGGTCGCGACCCTCGGCGTACGCCGCGTACAGTTGGTTGGAGAGATCCGGGTGATCCTCGCGCGTCTTACCCTTGCCGATACCTTCATCCATAAGACGCGACAGCGAGGGTAGCACGTCGATCGGTGGGTAGATACCGCGCCGGTGTAAGTCTCTACTGAGGACTATCTGGCCCTCGGTGATGTATCCCGTTAGGTCCGGAATCGGATGCGTGATGTCGTCGTGAGGCATAGTGAGGATCGGCATCTGAGTGATGGAACCTTTCCGACCACGGATGCATCCGGCTCTCTCGTAGATGGTCGCTAAGTCCGTGTACATGTACCCTGGGTAGCCACGCCGGCCCGGAACTTCCTCACGGGCCGCCGAAATCTCACGCAGGGCCTCGCAGTAGTTCGTCATGTCCGTCAGGATCACCAGAACGTGCATGTCGTTCTCGAATGCCAGATATTCGGCTATCGTCAGTGCGATGCGTGGGGTAATGATTCGCTCCATCGACGGATCGTCGGCTAGGTTGAGGATGAGCACAGCACGGTCCAGGGCACCGGTCTCCTCGAACTCTCGCCTGAAGAACGCGGCCTCCTCGTGCGTGATACCCATAGCCGCGAACACTACAGCGAACTCCTCCTCTTCACCTGGAACGGTTGCCTGGCGTGCGATCTGAGCCGCTAACTCGTTATGCGGAAGACCGGAACCAGAGAAGATCGGGAGCTTCTGACCGCGTACTAGGGTGTTCATACCGTCAATAGCCGAGATACCCGTTTGAATGAAGTCGCTCGGGTACTTCCTGGCGGCCGGGTTGATCGGAGCCCCGTGGATGTCGAGCTCGTTCTCCGGCACTATCTCGGGACCGCCGTCAATGGGTTCACCACGGCCGTTCAGGATGCGTCCCAGTAGGTCGGTCGACACAGGGATCCTCAGCGTCTCTCCCGTGAACCTGACCTTCGTCGAGGTGGCGTCGAGACCCGAAGTACCTTCGAAGACTTGCACGACGGCGGCGTCCTTACGGGCTTCCAGAACTTGACCTCGTCGGACTTCACCGGTGGGAGTCTCCACTTCGACTACTTCACCGTACTTCGCGCCTTCGACGCCCTCGACTACCATCAGTGGTCCGGAGACTTCAGATATGGTTGTGTATTCCTTACCAGCCGGCCTCTTAGTCTCGGCCACGGTACCACTCCCTGGGGGGAGTGTTTGTGGAGTTCTTTCACGTGATCAAGGACGAGCGGGCGGTAGTGCTCGAGTTCGAGAGCCCCGTGAAATACGTTTCGAGCGCATTCTACTCGGACGGTGTGGGAGAGGTGAAGTGGGTGGCCAACATCCGGGTCGAGAAAGGCTGGCCGCACGATGATCCTTGGGGTTACATTGAGGAGAGACTCCATGAGCTGGGACTCGAACCCGAGGACACGCTGGCGTTCCTGACGGCCGCCGACGTCGAGCAAGCCGCTATGGTTCAAAAGGGTGACGTCTTCGCCGTCGCGACCGCCGGGTTCGGTAACGCCTACTGCTCTAAGACTAAAGAGCACGACTTAGGAGGACCAGGGACCGTGAACGTGGTCGTCGTGGTAGGGCGACCTCTGACCACACGCTCCCTGGTCGAGGCCCTGACGTGGGCTGTGGAGGCGAAATGCCATGGGGTCCTGCGCATAGTTTTAGGTAACGAAGGACCTTGCTTAGGGACGACTACGGACTCCGTCGCCGTCTTGTGTCCACAGGGAGACGAGCTGGACTCTTTCTGTGGACCCGCGACGGAGCTCGGTCGGCGCCTGATGAGCGCGGTCGAGGAAGCTGTGGTCACCGCGGGGGAGCGCACGGGTTATTCCCCGACACGCTCGATAAAAACGATCCTTGAAGAGGAAGGGATCGAACTGGATGACCTCGTTGAGGCCGGCCGGGAGTTGTTTGTAGGTGAGTGGGAGGAGGAATACGCTTCCAGAGTCCTAGAGGAACTCGAGCGGGGTCTGGAGAATCCGAACGTGGCTCTGGCCGTGTTCACTGCGTTACTCGTCGACAGATTTGTGCGACTAGGCTCTTACCCGAAGGAGTGCGGTGAATTGCAGGAGGATCCGGGTTGGATTTACTTCGATGAGGTCCTAGGCCAGTTCGTGGCTATGGAGTTGGGGGGCTACGGGGCGCTGTTCAATTTCAAACGGTACGACGAGGAGAAACCCGGGATCCTGAAGGAAGTCGACGAAAGATGGGTTATGCTGGACGACGTCCTCGCAGGTCTAATCGCCGGTGCCATGACCGTCGCGTTCCGCCCGGGGTGATTCGGATGGAGTTCCTGAAAGTTTTCAGGTTCCTGACCGTCCTCCCGATCGGCGAACACCCGAAAAGTCCGCGTGAGATCGGTGAGCAGGCATGGTTAGGGCTTCCCGCGGTCGGGCTCGTTAGTGGGTTGCTGGCAGGAATCGTGGCGTGGGCCTCCGTCGGGACTCCGGTTAGAGGTTGCTTGGTGGTCTTGACACTGCTCGCGCTTGAGGGAGCGCAGCACTTCGATGGCATCGTAGATGTGGGTGACGCGCTGATGGCGGGCGTAACCTCCAAAGAAGGTACCGCGAAGGCGATGCGTGATCCGAGGGTGGGAGTGGGAGGCTTAGCGGTGGGGTCTATGACACTCCTCTTGGCAGTCACGTCGTTCGGGTGGGTACCTTTCGAGGTGTTGGTACCCATCGAAGTGTTCTCACGTTTCACCGTGCTCCCGATAGCGGCGGTGGGTGAGCCCGCGCCTACTAGCTACTCCGGTAGGGTGTTCACGGAGTACGTGGACGCTGAGCAGGTTCTGTTGGGGGGGCTTCTGTCAACGGTCGTGTCATTGCCGTTTTCACCCGTAGCCACCCTAACATGTGCGGTCTGCTCGGCGGTTGTCGCTTGGACCTGTCTGGAGGCAGCACGCCGTACCGTAAGAGGCGTAAACGGTGATTTCTTGGGTGCATCGATATGGGCGTCACGGGTCCTGAACGCCGTTTGCCTAAGCTCCCTGCCCTGGTGATGGCCGGCGGCCGGGCGAAGCGCATGGGTGGAGTGGAGAAGCCGGCCGTAGAAGTTGCGGGTAAACCGCTGCTAGTGTGGGTGCTCGAGGCACTTCAGGATTGCTCTTGCGTGGAGGAGATCATTGTGGCGGTATCGCGGGACGCGAGGGTTACCCGATCCATCGCGAAGCGTTCGGGAACCGAGGTCGTAATCACCCCGGGACGCGGGTACATCCATGACTTAAGGTTCGCGCTAGAGAACGTAGGGACGCCGGCACTAACAGTTACCGCGGATTTGCCGTGTCTAGCCGCGGACATCGTGGACTTTGTTATCGCCGTGTGGGCAGCCGTTCCGGAGCCTTCGCTCTCTGTCTGGGTTCCACAAAGCTTGATCGTGAAGGCCGGATTGAGCCTATGGCGGAGATTTGAGTCAATTGTGGGGAACGTCCGGGCAGTGGTCGTAGGATTAAATGTAGTGGGGGACCTGCGGAAAACCGATGAGTTCAAACTCTTGCTGGACGAGCCACGGTTGGCTTACAACGTCAACACGTGGCACGATCTCCGGAAGGTGGAAGGGGTGCTTCGGAGTTGCCCGAGAGAGGAGCAGGCCTAGGGGCTTCAGGTGCTAAAAACGAGATGAGGGTTTCGGAACTGCTGCAGCGACACGTGATCACCAACCGCGGTCACGACTTAGGTATCGTCATGGAGGTGGAGTTGGCCTGGAAAGATAAGTGCATCAAAGCGTTGCTAGTGCAGCCGTCGAAGGAATACGCTCAGCAGGTGAAGGCCGACGTCGTGGAGGTTCCGTGGAGCTCCGTGCTGGCGGTGGGCAAGTACGTTTTAGTGGACGAGTCGAAAATCCGACCGAGAAGGTAGTCAACCACCTCCTTCGCAAACCCGCTCGTCGACGTGTTCGAACGCTTCCTTGAGTTCCTTAATCCTCTCCACGACTTCCTCGATGTCGGCCTCTTCCTTCTCCTTCGACTCCTTCTTCTCCACCTTCTCGACGTAGTCCTCGTGGTAGTACAGTCCCGTTGAGTCGAGCTGAATCCACCGACCATCCTCACGCTCCTTAACATCGACAACCTTACCCACCGTTCCGGTCCGCACGTATCGGGCATGGTCTCCGACCTGTAGTTCGGTCAACGGGCATCCCCCCTCGTCGCCGTAGATCGTTATTGGTTTTATAACGATTTCGGATTGGCGCCGGGGCCGGGATTTGAACCCGGGCGGCCCATACGGGCCACGGGATTAGCAGTCCCGCGCCTTAGACCGGGCTCGGCCGCCCCGGCTTTCTCCCACCGTGCAAGTATGAGGCGGGGTTTTAAGTATTTCTCCCGGGCCTCACCCGATGAGATTCTCAACGGCCTCGGCTACCGGTGGGGCCGCACTCACTTTCTCGAACGGGTTTGGGACGGTGTCGGTGGCTATGATATCCTCGAATCCCGAAGCCAAAAGCCTAGTGGCGGCGTTCCTGGTGAGGAGCGCATGGGTGCACGCAGCGTAGAGTGTTCCGGCACCTTGATCGAGAAGCGCTCGGGCGGCTTCGATCATGGTACCTCCGGTGTCGATCATATCATCGACCAGTACCACCGTCCGCCCATCAACGTCCAGCTCCTTTGGATAAATCTCGACCTTATCCCCACTAAGCCGCTTCTTCTCCAGATGATCGTATTCTGCATCACATACCGAGGCGACTTTGCGAGCCAGTTCTCGGGCCCCTTCGTCCGGTCCGATGACTACGAGATCTTCTCCCTCGAACCTTTTTGCCAGGTACTTGCCCAGCTCCTTAGCCGCGCTGACGTTTTCGGCAGGTACATCAAAGTATTCCAGCGTGTCCGGCTCGTGGAGGTCGACGGTTATCAGAGCGTCAGCGTTCGCGGACACTGCCTTAGCGACGGCGCGGAACGAGATGGGCTCTCCGGGTTCGAATCTACGATCTTGTCTGGAATATGCCAGATAAGGGACGACGGCGATTACTTCCTCGGCCCCGTTCTCCCGAGCAGCGTCGAGAGTGATTATAGCCTTCACAAGGTTCTCGTCCTGGGGTGGGCTCATCGAGTGTACGACGACGACCGTCCCATCGAGCTCCGGAGGGATCCTTACAATCTGCTCACCGTCGGGGAACCTGTCCTCCTCGACCGGCGCCAGCTCCGTGTCGAGCTCCTCTGCGAGACGCCGACCCAGCTTGACGCCTTCCGACGTGACGAGGACTATCAACACTTCTCTCCCCATCATCCTCCATAGCGAGTTAACTCTTCGGGTTTCATCTCGCAAGGTGTCCAATCACCCTTGTGGATGTCCTGAAGGCAGTTGACGGTGATTCCCTTCTCTTTCACCAGTTCTATCGCCTCAACAGTCGCCTTTGCTGCCGCGATCGTAGTGATGTATGGAACCTTGAACTTCACAGCCGCTCGACGGATGGCGTACCCATCGCGGCGAGCGTCCTTCCCTTTCGTCGGGGTGTTGATAATCAGGTCGATCTCACCTTCGCGGATGAGATCGACTATGTTTGGACTACCTTCCGATACCTTCCTCACCACTTCGCACTCGATCCCGTGCTCGCGCAGGTGCGATGCGGTACCACGAGTCGCGAGCAGATCGAACCCTAACCGATGGAGCTTTCGAGCGATCGAGACGATGTCGGGCTTGTCCCGGTCGGCAACCGATATGACTGCAGTACCTTCGAGAGGAAGCTCGTGTCCTGCCGCTAGTTGAGCCTTCCAGTAGGCGGCACCGAACGTCTTGTCGATCCCCATAACCTCCCCCGTAGCCTTCATCTCAGGACCCAACACAGGATCCACTCCTGGCCACTTCTCGAAGGAGAATACGGCCTCTTTGACGGCTACGATTCCGGGATCACCGTCCGGAGGCTCTATTCCCATCTCGTCCAGGATCTCAGGGATCTCATATCCGAGGATGGCTTTGGCTCCGATTTTGGCGAGCGGTACCCCAACAGCCTTGCTGATGAAAGGCACCGTTCGACTGGCGCGCGGGTTGGCTTCGATAACGTAAACCTCGTCCTCCTCAGGATCGTAGACGAACTGGATGTTAATAAGCCCTATCACGTTAGCTTCCTCGGAGATGTCCTCGGCGTACTCGAGGATGGTTTCCTGCGCGTGCTCTGGGAGCGTCTGTGGTGGTACGACACAGGCGGAGTCACCGGAGTGCACACCAGCCTCCTCAATGTGCTCCATGATCCCGGGGATGAGCACGTTCCCAGCCTCATCCCGTGCACCGTCGATCTCACACTCTATGCCACCCTCGATGAACCGATCTATCAAGATCGGGTGCTCTGGGGATACCTTGGCGGCCTCCTCGATGTACCTACGGAGGTCCTCCTCATCGTACACTATCTCCATGGCTCGGCCACCTATCACGTACGATGGGCGTACAAGGACCGGATAACCGATGTCTTCCGCTACTTCAACGGCTTCTTCTGGGTCGTTGGCGGTTCCGCTCTCGGGCTGCGGGATACCGAGCTTCTTCAGGAGCTTCGAGAACCTGTCCCTATCCTCGAGTCGGTCGACGTCGTCGGGATCGGTGCCGAGAACACGGATACCACGTTCCGCGAGTGGCACGGTTAGGTTGACAGAAGTTTGTCCCCCGAACTGCGTCAGTACGCCGACGGGTCGTTCCTTTTCGATGACGTTCAACACGTCTTCGAGTGTTATCGGCTCGAAGTACAGTTTGTCAGAGGTATCGTAGTCCGTGGAAACCGTTTCCGGGTTGTTGTTCACTATGATCGCCTTGTAGCCCTCTTCCTGGATCGCCCACACGGCGTGAACTGTGCAATAGTCGAATTCGATACCCTGCCCGATGCGGTTGGGCCCCGCGCCTATCACGAGGATTTTATCGGACATCGTCCAAGTACCCGCACGTGAGGGCCCACGCGCCGGATTAAGAAATCCTCGGGGGGTTCGGTTTTGAGCGGCAAACGGGATGCGGCCAGGAAAGCCGCAGAAGAAGTCTGCCGACGCGGGTTCGAGGTGATCGGGGTCGGTGCCGGCACTACAATCGAGGCTTTCCTCGAAGAGCTGGTGAAGAGAGGAGCCGACGTACTGGTGTTCACCACGATACCCGGGACGATCGATGCTTGTCGCCGCATCGGACTGAACGTGACTACAATACCGCCCGAAGAGCTCCCAGTCGCTATCGACGGGGCTGACGCCGTGGATCCCGATGGTAACCTGCTGAAAGGAGGAGGGGCCTGCCACTCGTTGGAGAAGGCGATAGATTACACCGCTGACGAATTCTGGGTCGTTGTGGACGAGTCGAAGATAGTCGAGAACCTCTGGGAGCTTCCGGTACCCGTGGAGGTACTTCGCGATTGCTACGAGTTAACAGTTCGGGCGCTGGAGAAGTTCGGTGAGGTTAGACCGAGAACGTGTGATGGAAAATACGGGCCCGTGGTTTCGGACTCGGGCAACCCCATCGTCGACCTGCACGTGGATGGCTGGGATCCCGCCAAGCTAGAACGCGAGTTGAACTCCGTCCCCGGCGTAGTTGAATGCGGCGTATTCCCCGGGGACAAGGTAGATAGGATTATCGTCGGGAGGTCGTAGGGGGTGAGATGTTGCGTGTACCTTCCGTTATCGTGAATTTCAAGGCGTACTCGGAGGCGATCGGTGAGAACGCACTACGACTGGCTCGAGTAGCCGCTGAAGTGTCGGAAGAAACCGGAGTCGAGGTCGGGATCTGTCCTCCTCACGTCGACTTGCGCGACGTGGTTAGGGAGGTGGGCGGTGAAGTCACAGTCCTAGCGCAGGCGGTTGACGCAGCTGAGCCCGGCGGGAGGACTGGGCATGTAACTCCCGAGATGGTGGTTGAAGCAGGCGCCGATGGGACGCTTCTGAACCATTCAGAACGTCGGATGCTGCTGGAGGATCTTAAGGACGTCTGCCGCGCGTGCATGAACGAGGGTCTCATCACGATCGTCTGTGCGAGCGACGCGCTCGCTGCCCGTGCGGCTGGGGCTCTCTCGCCCCACGCGGTGGCCGTGGAACCGCCGGAGCTCATCGGTACTGGGACCCCGGTATCGAAGGCTGACCCCGAAGTAGTTGAACGATCGGTCGAGGTCGTAAAGGAGGTCTCGGAGGAGACGGCCGTATTGTGCGGGGCCGGGATCACTGACGGATCCGATGTGCGTGCCGCCCTGGAATTGGGTGCTGATGGCGTCTTGGTAGCTTCTGGAGTAGTGTTAGCGGACGACCCTAAGGAGGCGCTATTAGACCTCATCTCCGGCTTAGAGTAGGGGATGATGGGAGTTGGATCGTATACGTAAAATCATGCAGAGGGAGGCTGAAGTAATAGAGTATGCGTATAATAATCTACCCGAAGAAGATGTTAAGAAAGCCTTGGATCTAGTTGTGGAGAAGATACGGAATGACAATGGCATATTCATCGTAGGGATGGGTAGAACTGGACTCATCGGTGAGTGCTTCGCCGTCAGGCTCGTGCAGATGGGTGCCCGGTGCTACGTGGTCGGTCACAGCACGGAGCGGGCGATAAGATCCGATGATCTCCTCATCGCACTGAGCGTTTCTGGCAACACTGCGTTCGTCAATTACGCGGCGAATGTGGCGAAGGATGAAGGTGCAGATGTGCTTGCAGTAACTATGAATGCGGACTCGAAAATAGCTGAAAAGGCGGATGTTGTAGTCGTCCTTCCGGAACCAGAAGAGATAATTCTTCGCACATTCTCGGAGATGTTAATGTTATCGTTCTTGGACGGATTTGCGGCTCAGCTCGCTGAGGAATTAGGAGTTGATGAATCAGATATGTGGGAACGGCACGCTAAAATACAATAAAAGATTAGGGGCGAACACCGATGTACGAAGATATATCTACTATGGACGATTTCGAGTTTGAAAATAAGTGGGTTCTGTTACGAATTGATATAAATTCTACGGTTATTAATGGTAAAATTAAGGATGATGAACGTATTAGAAGACATCTCAGGACGATCAAGGAGTTGACGGAACACGACGCTCGAGTGGCCATTCTGGCACACCAAGGAAGACCGGGTGAGGACGACTTCACGACACTGGAACCACACGCGGAAATCATGTCCGAAGAACTCGACAACTTCGAGTACGTGCCCGACGTGTTTGGACCCACCGCAAAGAAGAAGATTCGGTCGTTGGAGCCCGGTGAGGTTATCTTGCTGGAAAACGTGAGGTTCTATTCCGAGGAACGTATCAACCGGGACCCGGAGTGGCACGCACGCCGACATTTGGTGCGGAACCTGGCTCCGCTGTTCGACATTTTCGTGAACGACGCCTTCGCCGCGGCCCATCGCTCGAATGCTTCACTGGTCGGGTTCACTCGAAGACTCCCGTCTTGCGTCGGCCGTGTGATGGAACGGGAGATCGAAGTCCTCGAAACCATGGTCAGAGAGGAGATGGAAGATGGCGTCTTCGTGATCGGTGGATCCAAGATCGAGGACTCTATCAAGGTCATACGCCGAGCCATCGAGATGGACAACGTACGTCGCGTGTTACTTGGAGGTCTCGTAGGCAACCTCTTCCTTTGGGCCTCCGGAGTGGATCTAGGGAAGCCGTCACGGAAGTTCCTGGATATGAAGGGTTACACTGGTTATTTGGACGAAGCACGGGAGCTCCTCGAGGAAGGTGACGACATGATCCTCGTACCAGAAGACGTGGCTCTTAACCGCGGTGGGGAACGCGAGGAGATAGACGTAGGTGAGCTACCGGCGGACGCTCCCGTGTTCGACATCGGTAACGGAACGATCGAACGGTATTGCAAGGAAGTCGAAAGAGCGGGTATGGTGGTCGCTAACGGGCCGATGGGCGTGTACGAGGAACCCGGATTCGAAAAGGGAACGTACGAGCTCCTTAACGCCATCGCCGATTCGGACGCTTTCTCCGTGATCGGAGGAGGCCACATAATTGCGGCGGCGAAGGCCTGTGGTGCCTACTACCACATAGATCACGTCAGCACGGGTGGCGGAGCGATGCTCAGAATGCTCGCCGGGGAGCGACTACCGGCCATAGATGCCATCCTCACCTGTCCGTTCTCGGGGTGCTGAGGTGTGGTCGTCGTGGTATACCACCGCCCCTTCAGTCACTTCCGCGTCAACCACGTGGCCCTTATCGCGGGCAACCTCGGAGCGAAGCTTCTCGTTTACTCGGAACCGAAGTCACGCGCAGCCCTGGACGGTATCACACAAGTGCTGGAACACCCCGAAGAGAGAAGACGTGTTCCGGTGATGGTGGTCGACGACTTGGACGATGCCCTGGAAGTTGTTAACGGCCGGGTAGTGCTGCTAGATCCCCCGGCAGATGGAGGGATCAAGAAATTAAAGCCGTCAGACGTGCTGCTCACAGTCCCAGTGGAGCTACTCGAAGAGGTCGATATAGATCCCGATCTCACCGTCGGTGTCGACGCTCCCGTCGGAGAGCTGGCTGCGTTGGCTGTCGTATTGTACGAGTTGGGGGGAACTTGAGTTGGTGAGGAGGTCCAAAGGTTTCCGGAGTCGTACACGGAAAAAACTCCGAAAGAAGCCCAGAGAGCGCGGTCTTTCCCCGTTGGGTCCGATGATGCAAGAGTTCGAGAAGGGTCAGAAAGTACACATCGTAATCGATCCCAGCATCCACAAAGGTATGCCCCATCCGAGGTACCACGGGAGAACTGGAGTGGTCGTGGGACGCCAAGGCCGAGCTTACATCGTGAAGATCAGGGATGGAGGGAAGGAGAAGAAACTGATCGTGTACCCCGAGCATTTGAAGCCCCAGAAGCAGCCCGAGCTCCGACGATAGGGGTTTCCGGCCTTGCCCACGATATCCCTTCGGGCTCGGGAGAGGAATCCGACCAATGTACACGAGGCCCGCAAAGTGGTAGAGAAGGTCCTAAAGGAGCGGGATCCGGAACTAACCTACGACCAGCGCGAGGCAGTTCGGTACCTGAAGAAGTTCGGATCGCTGGAGCCGGAGGACCTGGAGGAAGTGAGGGAAGAGCTCAAGTCTATTCTCGGTGAGCTCACGACCAACGAGCGTACGGTGGAGGTCCTCGTCAACAAGATCTTGGAGGTTCAACCCAGGAGTGAGGAGGAGATCAAAATCCTACTCGAGTCTGCCGGAAAACGTCTCCTCCGTCGTGCCGATGAAGATGTGGTGCACGCTATTTTGGAGGTATCTGAACGAATCGTGGAGGAGGAGTAAACGATGGTGGAGATACTGTACAAGCAGCCGAAGGGGAAACGGCCCTATGAAGAGTATGCGCTGATACTGGACTTCCTACCGTACGGCAGGGCGGAGGAGCCACCTCATAAGCGACAGCCCGTGGCGCAGGCGGTGGGGAAAGACTTCTTCGTGCTCCTAGAGCTAGCCCCCAAAGAAGGGACATTCCTGGAGCTTCATGAAGAGGTGTACGTAGGCCGTGGCAAGCGTGACAAGATTCACCACGTGAACCGACGACTACGGTACGATGAGCTCACCGCGACGGCCCGTGAGGAACTCCCCCATGCCGTCGAGAAGATCATCGAGGATAACGAAAAGGACTTCGTCAGGTTCTTCAACGAGGCTAGGCCTATCACCCCGAGGTTGCACCAGCTCGAGCTTCTTCCTGGAATAGGTCGGAAAACGCTCGAGCGTATCTTGGAGGAACGTGAGAAGGAACCTTTCGAGTCCTTGGATGAAATCAAGGAGAGAGTTGAGGGCCTCCGAATGCACCCCAAAGACATGATCAAAGAGCGCGTTCTGGTGGAGCTCAAAGGGGAGACCCGGGACAAGTACAGGCTGTTCGTGCCGGAGTTCCGGGGTGGCGGGAGGCGACGGTAACCTCCGCAATCTTATTATACCCACAACCTCAGAGGGCGAATTGGGAGAGGGCCCGCAGCTCAGCCTGGACAGAGCGCGGGGCTTCTAACCCCGTGGTCCCGGGTTCAAATCCCGGCGGGTCCGCCAGCCTGGAATCGTTATGATAACATTAACGAACACCGAGTACCCGCATCTCTACAGTCAGGACAGTCCTCGGGTTCCTAAGTGCCCGAACCAAATCACGACTCAGGTCCCTCGCCGCTTTGTCGCATTTTATCAATATGGTGCGATCGTCGACGTAGTCGCTAGTCCGGAACACCATACTCCTACCGTCTTGTAGGGTCATTTTCGGGTGTCCGACGCCGATTACCCTGTCCTCCGTACCGCCGGCTCGCAGAATTACTTCTACTTTCGCCCCCCGACGCAACATCAGCTTGAAATCTTCCGGCAGGTCGGCGCAGGCCATATCGGCGCGAACACCTATTATGCAGTCAGCCGTTATCCCGATCTCTGGATCTTTCGTGACTTCGAACGTACTCCGATGACGTCCGGTCACGTTCTCGTGACCTCGGGCCTCGAAGGTGACCTCCATCCCACATCCCCCCGGGGGTACTCGTCGATGATCACCCTGGATACTGAAACTACAGTAGGGGACCTGTCTGAGTCGGACGTGGAAGGCAGGATAATATACGCGCCCTGCAAAGGCTGCTCTCCCGACGAAGAAGTCCCACAAGAGGTTGTCCGCGCTACGGTACACAGGAAAGGACCCGACGAGAAAGGTGTTCCGAGGTTCGTAGCGAACGTCCTCGCTCGGTGTGAGAGCTGCGGTACCGTGAATCCCGTAAGGTTAGTGTTCTACGCTCCCAAGAAGGTTAAAGTCACTATCAGCAGGTACGAGGAGTCGGAGTGTAAAGAAGTAGAGATGGACCCGTTAGAGGAGATTGAAGTTGGTGACGTGATCGAGGTGGAGGGGGAAAGGGTGGAAATCACAAATATATCTACACACGAAGAGGACAGCGTGAAGAAAGCTAAGGTCAAGGACATCGTATCGGTCTGGGGAGTATCACTGGACATCCCGGCCCGAATTGGAGTTTCAATCAATCTCCCATCAGGATACACAATTTCTGAGAAAATTGAGGTTAATAGGGATGAGGAGTTTACGGTTGGAGAGATATACGAACTCGATGGGATGCTGTTCAGGGTACATGCGATAAAACCTGAGGGTCGCCCTACAGTAAAACGTGAGGGTGAGTCGGTCAAAGCTGATGAGATAAAAAGAATATACGGAAGACCTGTCAGGAGAGGAACGCCTAAGAAGTCATTAAAATCCACATAAGGGGAATGGATGCTTGATAACAATAAAGGTAGCGATCAGGAACATAGCTCGAAGGAGTGTTCGCTCACTACTCACGATCTTAGGGGTTGCTATCGGAGTTGCTGCCGTAGTGGGCGTCTCAGCGATCGCGAAGGGATTGCAACATGATGTTAAGGTAGCAATCAGCGGATCGGCTTCACTAATAGTGAAATCAAAGGCGGCACCTGATCCACTATCTAGTGTACTTGATGAAAGTGTTGAGGACGAAGTGAGAAAGATACCAGGAGTAAAACGCACAGTCGCTGTCTGGTTTAACAATAGAATGATTACAGTAGGCAAACAACGTCAGCCTATACTGATCGCAGCGGTGGAAAATGGAGATTATGAATTCGTGATGGGATCCAAAATAGAGCCAATAGAAGGCCACCTCCCTAAACATGGAGAAATGGCCTTTGGAAGCCTCGTGTGGAGAAAATTACAACCTAAGATAGGGGAAGTAGTGGACTTATCCGGACAAAAGCTGAGGGTGTCTGGAGCGTTCAAAACATCGTCGCAACTCGCTAATATGTGTGCGATTACTACTATAGATAGTGTCAATAGAATTAGGGGGAAGAGTATTAGCTGTGTGTTCGTTCAAACGTCAGACCCGAAGCGAGTAAGGAAAGAGATAGAGTCAAGGATAGAGGGTGTTGAGGCCATCACTACTAGCAAGGCTGTTCAAGGAATGTTGAATAATTTGAGAACAGTTGAACTTGCTGCTATAGCACTCACCGGGATCGCCGGAGTTGTAGGAGCGCTCGGAGTAGCCAACACCATGCTTATGTCAGTGCTTGAGAGAAAACGCGAAATAGGTGTTATGAAAGCCGTAGGAGCGACGAACAGAGACGTGATGAAACTGTTCTTAACGGAGTCGATAGTATTATCCTTGTCGGGAGGAATCATAGGATGCGTTTTCGGGATGTTAGGATCACGGCTGTTGGTCCACGTCCTGTCGTACGTAAAGCATCAGACGGTATCGGTACTCATAACGCCTGAAGTACTGGGGCTCGGACTGGCTCTAGCCCTAGCGATCGGGGTAGTCTCGGGCCTATATCCGGCGTGGAAAGCCGCTAGAGTCGACCCCGTCGAAGCTCTCAGGTACGAGTAGGGGGCGTCTAAATGTCAGATTACGTAATAAGATTGGAAAACGTTCGGAAAGTTTACAATTCGGGGTCGACAAAGGTAGAAGCGCTTAGAGGAGTGAGTCTCGAAGTAAAAAATGGGGAGTTCCTAATGATAGTCGGACCTTCGGGATCTGGCAAATCAACGCTACTTCATATCATGGGAGCTTTGGATACACCAACGTCAGGTCGCGTTGAAATTGTGGGTAAGAATATGACTAACCTTAGTGATGAAGAGCTTGCTGAAATTAGGAATAAATACGTTGGTTTCGTGTTTCAACAGTGTAATCTAATCGAATCACTTACGGTGGTAGAAAATGTCATGTTTCCCATGACATTGGCCGGAGAAGAGGATGAGAAGAGGGCCAAGGATCTACTGCTGAAAGTAGGACTTAAAAAGGAACACTTCGACAAGTTTCCGAGCCAATTGAGTGGTGGCGAGCAGCAGCGTGTAGCTATTGCTCGTGCTCTGGCGAACGATCCAGAAGTAATCTTAGCTGACGAACCCACCGGGCAGCTCGATACGAAAAACTCCCAGCGCATTATGAAGCTCCTTGAGAAGCTTAATGACTACGGTCATACTATTGTGATGGTCACTCACGATCTCTCCTTAGTTCGCTGGGCTGATCGGGTGGTTTTGCTTCGAGACGGTAGGATAGAGAGGGAAATGAGTCCCGAAGAACTCGACGCCGAAGTCTTAGACTAGGCTCGTCCCCCGGTTATTGTTATCGTTCTCGTAACGATTTAGGGTTTGGTGCCCCGGCCGGGATTTGAACCCGGGTCGCGGGATGTCTCCGGCCCGGGCGGGCCTCGAAAGTCCCGCATGATATCGGCGGGCCCGCGGTCACCCACGGGCCCTTGACCGGGCTACACCGCCGGGGCGCCTCCGCAGCCATGGGATAAGGGTCAAAAGGGTGTATATAATATTTACAGGGGACTCTTGCGGAGTCTTTATGTCCATGCTACCGCTCCAGTACTTCCCCAAGTCCCCTAGGACGTTCTCAATGACTTCTTTGGGCGTCCCACCTTTCCGAATCACCTCCTCTAAGGCCGACAGTGATGGTGGTTCCGGACCTTCTAGGGCAGACAGTAAGCGACTCACTTCGGCTTTAACTTCGGGCGGCTGTTGGCTGATCAACCCGTGTTTAACGGCTTTAGTTAGTGCCCTCAGAACGGCGTCGGCGAGTATATCCGCCAATGAGATGAGTTGGGTCGTGCTGCTGTAAGCTGGGTAGACGTCCTTTACGTTGACGACCTCCACACCCAGTAGCTTAAGATAATAGTACGGGTACCAGATCTTATCCGGCCCGTTCCAATAGCAGTTAACGCTGAAGTATCCGGGCAAGTTCGGGTCGTCGGTTACCAGGTAGTCCGGAGATACATTCACGTAGACGACGTGCCTCACCGTGGAGTTCTCGGTCAGGAGGATCCTCTTAAGCTCGTAGTACGAGGACCCATCCCTACCTGCGATCCAGATCAGCGTGTCCAAACCTAACTCGGAGCAGATACGGAACCCTCGTGGTACTTCCCCTATACGCCGATACTGTTGCAGTAGCTTTAACTCACCCTCGCTCAGCTCGTATAGGTACTCCGCGCCGCCAGCTGAGCTGTAACTCACGTAAATCCTATCTATTCGGAGGCCATAGGTGGGGGCTTTATCGTGTAAGGCGACTGCGAACTCCTTCAGGAATGCGATATCAGAAGTACTCCCGTTGATAGCGTCTGAGGTTATACAGACGTCGAGACCTTGAACCCCGACCGCTATCGTCATCAGAAGGGGGATCACCGTTGCCATCGCTCGCACTGGTTGTCCCCCTGGTGTCTATCTCAGCTTTGATCGTGGCCGCACTCCGCGGTTGGGGACTACTCCGAGCGTCCTCCATTTCCTTAGCCCTCTACCTTATAGCTTCAACATTCACTCCGTTCACCGTTCAGGTACCCTGCGTTCGGGTCGTCGATTCCGCGCTAAAAGGTGTTGAGATTCTAGCCATCGTGTTGGCCAGCCTCACGCTTGTGGAAATGATGCGTGAAGACGGCGTACTGGAGGACATCGTGCACGTTCTGAAGGAGATCTGCCAGCTGCGCGGTCCGTGCCTGGTAGGTCTCAACGTCGTAGCCACCGGTGCCTTCGAGAGCGTGGCCAGTTTCGGAACGCCCACCACTTTAGTAGGTCCGCTCCTCGTCGAAGCGGGGCTGAGTAAGACGACTGCTGCGGCCGCAGCTCTCATAGGACACGCTCCGTTCGGAGTGTTTGCTGCCTTCGGTGTGCCGATTCTCGTCACCTCAGGAGTTTTAGGGATCGATCCCAAAAAGTTGAGCCTTGATGTCGCCCTCTGCATCGCGCCGAGCTTGCTGATACTGCCCTATGCTGTGGCGGAGACCGCCGACCTGAGGGTGTCGAAGGCTCTACTGATGACCATGTGGATTATGACTACCGCCTCCTTGCTGGCCGTTTGGTGGGTTACGTCTCCCAGTATCGTAGGTCCGCTGTTGGTTTTGGGCGTAACTTCCGGCTTCTTTTGGTATCTGCGAATTACAGGTGAGGAGACTAGTCTCGAGATCAGCAACGATACCGTCAAGGGAATGGCGGTCTACGGGCTGGCGGTCATCGGTATAGGGGTAGCTAAGGTCCTGAAGGTGGAGTGGGTGCAACCGTGGATGTTGCTGTGGGCTGCCGTACTGTTGTATGCGAGTCCGCGGTGGGCCCGGATGATCGTAGCACTTATCCGCGTACTCCGTAAGACTTGGGAGGAGCTGCTCTCGATCGTGCTTTTAATGGTCCTTGGAACGTTGATATCCTATTCCGAACTCCCAAGTGCGATCAGACCCTACGCCGCATCTCCGCTTGTCACTTTCCTGATGGGGTTCGTAGGGGAGATGGTCGTCGGTAGTACTACCGCGGTGATGGCGACTTTCGCGTCTGGGACACCGCACCCGGAGATCACGCTGGCCGGTGCGGCTTGCGCGGCGGCCGCATGTCCTTACAACGTCGCCGTGGCCGCGGCGGCTGTAAGATGTCACGAGAGGCAGGTTATGCGGAGAAGTCTGTTGGGTTCGATGTACTTGACGGTACCGACGTTAGTGTGGAGTACCATTCTGTGGGCCTGGGGCGCGATGAAATGAGGCGGAAATTAATCGAGGAGCTCGAATCACGTCTCGACCGGAGAGAGATCGAGAAAGCCCGCAGAGATTCTCACGCTCGTCGACGTCCGAGGCCCTGTGGGATGACGGTCCACCCAGGCCATGGGTGCCCTAGGGCTTGCTCTTACTGCTATATACCGGAAATTGGGTTCAAATTCGAGCGCGCACGTCCCTACCAGCTTTCAGGAGAGGGTATGGCCTTAGCCTTGCTCTACAACCGAGCCTTCGAACCAGGTCGTGAAGGGACGTTCATAGCAGTAGGTAGCGTGACGGACCCGTTCCTCCCGGAGCTCGCGGATAAAACGCTTGAGTATCTGAGGGCGTTCTCGCGGTGGTTAGGTAATCCCACACAGTTCTCCACGAAATCCGTGATCGGCGTGGAGGTGGCCGAATCACTTGCGGAACTGGATCTACCACTGAACGGCCTCGTCACGATTCTCACACCGGACGGAGAGAAAGCTTCAAGGCTGGAGCCACGGGCTCCTACACCTGAAGAGCGGTTGGAGACAATCGCAGAACTCTCGAGGACCGGTTTGACGATCGACCTCTTTTTCAGGCCGATATTGCCGGGAATAGTCGGTCTTGAGGAGGCGGAAGAACTTTTCCGGCTGGCCCGCGATGCCGGAGCTCGAGGTGTCGTAGTGGGAGGTTTCCGGGTGAACGAGGGCATACTGAACAGGCTGAGGCGGTTCGGGTTTGACGTCTCGGAAATAGTTAATAGGGTCGATAGACCGATACCTAGAGGCAGGAAGCAGGTGTACGTGCGTACCGGCGACATCAAGGAACGCCTCCTCAGGATAGCACGAGAAGTTGGCTTGATCCCATTCGGAGCCGCGTGCTGCGCGTGCGCGAGTGCCGCCCGGATACCTTGCCCGAACCGGTGTTGGGAAGGCCCCTTTTGTACCGAGTGTGGGAATCCCGCCTGTCCTGCGTAGGGGGATCCTGAAATGTTCGATCACTTGTTCCGTACGCTGTTCAGAATGATCGATCGCTCGATGGAGGAGGCGATGCGTGAGATGGAGCGGGAGATAGCACGGCTCTGTGAGGAGATGGAAAAGGAGCTTGAACGGCTAGAGCGCGAAGGAAGCACCGACCGTAACGTCCAGGAGATCAAGCTGCCCGGTGGAGGATGGATCCGGGTTGAGACGTTCCAGTTCGAGCTGCCAGCCGATACCGGAGGGCGTATTCAGGAACTCCCGCTCGAGAAAGAGCGAGACGAAAAGAAGGAGGAACACGAACCGGAACCCCGAGAAGAGATGTCCTCGGAAACGTTCGAAGGAGTCGTGGACGTCGGGGGAGTCCCGCTAAAGCTGGAGAGGCGAGACCGTAGCTGGCGGGAGGAAAACCGCTGAAGGGGACGCCACGTTGTGAACAGAGCACAGGAGGAATTGGACAGGTACCGGGAGACGCTGGAGGAAGTCTCTTCCCGCTTCGTCGAGGTTGCCATGAAGGCCAGACAGCGTAGGGAGGATCCGAAACCGGAACCCGAGGTGATGCTGGCTACGTCGATCGGTGAGCGAGTGGAGGGTCTGCTCCAGGTCGAAAACGTAGCGGATCGACTGGAGGAGCTGGAGGAAGAGCTAGGAGACCGTGAGGAAGCCACGTTTCGCATAGTAGAGGAGGTGATCAAGGGAGAGCTGAAGGTCAAAGGCGACTTACCGATGCATAAGAGAATAGATTATGCGGTCAGAATAGGTCTGGCGATACTCACTGAAGCCGTGGTATCGGCCCCACTGGAAGGCATCGCGGCCGTCGAGATCCGAGAACGGGGTACGGGACATAAAGTCGTTGACGAATCGGAACCTCCGCATGAGGAACCGAAACTCGTGTGCACGGAGTGTGGGAAAGAAGTCGATTCCGAGAACTGCTACTTAGCCGTCAAATACGCCGGACCGATCCGGGCCGCCGGTGGTACTGCGGCAGCTCTTTCCGCACTCCTCGCCGATTATGCTCGTCAAGTAGCCGGCCTACCGAGGTTCGACCCGGACGACTTCGATCATGACCTCGTGGGTCGGTACGTGGAAGAGGTCGTGACGTACCTGGATAAGGTAGGATCGTTCCAATACAATCCTTCGGAGGAAGAGATCGAGCTAGTCGCGAAGAACATCCCGATTGAGATCGACGGAGAACCCACGGAAGAGGTGGAGGTACAAGGTCACCGTGACATCCCGCATCTCCCTAACCGACTCCGCGGAGGCGCCCTCTTGGTTATCTGTGAGGGCATATGTCAGAAAGCCCCGAAGCTGATCAAGCGTGTCGAGAAGTACGGAATAGACGGATGGGAGTTTCTGGAAAAACTTGTGAACAAGGGATCCGATGATGAAGAGGAAGAAGGAGAAAAGGGAGAGACCAAAGTCAAACCCAATGACAAGTACATGAGCGAGCTCGTAGCGGGGAGGCCGCTACTCTCTCACCCGTCGGCTAAAGGAGGTTTCCGGCTCCGGTACGGTCGAGCCAGGAACACCGGTTTCGCTGCGGTCGGAATCCATCCATCGCTGATGTACGTTACAAAGGGCTTCATAGTCATAGGCACACAGCTGAAGGTGGAGCGGCCGGGTAAGGCGGCTTGTGTGTTGCCGGTGACCGAGATAGAACCTCCGGTGGTGAGGCTTCGAGACGGTTCGGTCGTGCGTCTAGACGACCCGAAAAAGGCGAAGGAGCTCGTCGAGAAGGATGAAATCGAGGAGATACTTGACCTAGGCGAGATGTTGGTCGCGGTGGGTGAGTTCATAGAGAACAACCATCCACTCGTTCCTCCTGCGTACTGCCCGGAATGGTGGGTGAAGGAAGTTCCGGACGTGATCAAGGTGATAGGCCTTAAGAAGAACCTCCCGAACGACGTCTTCGAGAAGCTGAAGGACGTTCCATTGAAGCGATTGGTGAAGGAAGCAAGCAGGCTGTCCGGGAACGGGAACAATCTCGACAACTTCTTGAACGGTCCCGTGAAGGTCGCCCGTTCCATCGTCGAACTAGTGAGGAAGGAGGTGATGCCGCGCCTTAGCTCCCCGGAGCGTATGAGCGTAGAGGAGGCTGTCGAACTGTCGCTCGAGTACGGGGTTCCGTTCCATCCGAAGTACACGTTCCTGTGGCACGATGTGAAACCTGAAGACGTAGACGAGCTCCGGGAAACACTCGAAGTCGCCGGATCGGAATGGGGGAACCTGAGAGTCGAGTTCGAGAACGACGGAAAGGTCAAACGCATATTGGAGTATCTGCTTGTCCCCCACAGGATCGAAGACGGTACGATCGTGGTGGAGGAACCTTGGGCGTCGGCGCTGTTGGCACAGCTCGGGTACGACCCAGAGAGCGGAGAGTTCCGCGAGAGGAACGAGGATATGGATTACCTGCTGGACTACCTCGTGATACGGGACGAGACGTGCCGGTACGTGTCCAAGCTGGCTGGATTCCCGATCCGTGAGAAGGCACCGACGAGAATAGGGGCCCGAATGGGGAGACCGGAGAAGGCACGTGAGAGGAAGATGAGCCCACCGCCGCACGTGTTGTTCCCAATCGGTATAGCCGGTGGTAATCAGAGAGATATCATGAAGTTCCATCGAGGGGAGTGGGAGGACACGGATCGCGTCGAGGTCTGCTATCGGATCTGTCCTGAGTGCGACCGGTTGGTACCGTATCGGGTATGCCCGTTCTGCGGTACGGAGACCGTGCAGTACTGTAACCGATGTGATGAGCCGGCTGACGAGTGTGATTGCGAAGAGCCCGACCCCGTCGTCCGTGCTGACATCGAGTGGAACGACGACGCATATTCATCACTGCCGGTCAGGGAGCTGGTCCGACGTGCGGAAGAGGAGGTTGGTACCACTGACACGCTCAAAGGAGTCAAGGGAATGACAAGCAGGTTGAAAATGCCCGAACCGTTGCAAAAAGGGATCTTGAGGGCCAAGAGAGATCTCTTCGTGTTCAAAGACGGTACCCTACGCTTCGACTGTAACGACTGCCCGCTGACGCATGTGAGGCTGAAGGAGGTAGGGTTAACACCGTTCAAAGCCAGACTCTTGGGGTTCGAGCGTGACATCAACGGCGACCCCGTAATCTCGGAGAATCAGGTGGTCGAGCTATACCCGCAGGACGTGGTGCTACCGAGGAAGGCCGCGGAGTGGGCCGTCCGCGTCTGTCAGTACTTGGATGATCTCCTGCGGAAGTATTACGGACTCGAGCCCGTGTACGGCGTGGAGAAGCCTGAGGATCTGATCGGACATTTGATCGTCACTTTAGCGCCGCATACCTCATGCGGCGTGGTGGGGCGAGTAGTCGGAATCGCGGATATTAACTGCTGGTACAACCACCCTATAATCAACGCGGCCCGACGCAGGAACTGTGACGGCGATGAGGACGCCTTTATGCTGTTACTCGACGTCCTCCTGAACTTCAGTCGTCTGTACCTGCCGGACAAACGTGGAGGTTTGATGGATGCCCCACTGGTGCTTACCGCGGTGGTAGATCCGTACGAGATCGACGACGAGGTCTGGAATATGGACGTCTGCGGTGACTACCCGCTGGAGCTGTACAGGAAGGCATTGGAGTACTCCGACGCGGGGGAGGCGGAAGAGCTCATAGAACGACTCGAAGATAGGCTAGACCTGCCCCGAGGACTTCAATTCACCCACGATACTGAGGCGATAGACCTCGGACCCACCGTAACGCGGTACTCCAAGCTGGAGAAAATGGAGGAGAAACTCGAGGAGCAGCTCGACCTCGCCAAGAGGATTCGAGCCGTGAACGAGTCCGACGTCGCGAAGATAGTTCTCGACTCCCACTTCTTACCTGATATCAAAGGAAACCTGCGGAAGTTCGGGCGTCAGAAGTTCCGTTGCTCACGCTGCAACGCGAAGTTCAACGTACCACCGCTCAGCGGTAAGTGCCCACGGTGCGGTAGTGACATACTGCTGACTATCTATCCGGCGACGGCTACGAAGTACCTGGAACCGGCTAAGCGATTAGTGGAGGAATTCGGCACGTACGACGAGGAATGGAAGACGATCGCATCGGAAGTGGAGCTGCTGGAAGAAGAAGCGAAGACGCTGTTCGGAAGCGACCACGACGTGTCACTCAAGAAGTTCTTCGGCGAGACGTAGCCCGTGAGCTTTCCCACATAATCAGAGCCCCCAATAATGACAGGCTTAAAGTCACTCCGGCACCGATCCACTTGGCGTTCCGCACCGACGCTCGCCCGTCAGCAGATCTTCCGACATGCTGATGCCCCACACGGTTTTTGCCATGCCTGCCATCTGGTTTCTCTTTGGATTCCATTCCGACTCCCTCGGTGCCGGCCAGATCGATGCGATGCTCCGGACAGACCAGTGTAGATTGCTCCCGGAGCTCGCGATCGAATCGGTGGTCCGCGTAATGACCTTCGTTCACGAATGATTCGGCTCCGTGGGTGGAGTGCTCTATCGGCTCGACCGCGTTGACCGGGTACGATATGAGCGACCACAGGAGAATCGCTACGGTCGAAGCCGTGCCCATGTAGTGTACCGCCCGGGGGTATAGTGGTTGTGCGGGATTTCCGGATGTTACCTGTTCGAGGGAAACGAGGCGGGCGTTTATAATTACCTCATCCTCCATGCGAACCAGCACAGGGGTCAAGAGTCGGCCGGAATCTGCGTGTACGATGGACTCAGACTGATCGGGAAGAAGGGAATGGGTCTAGTGACCGAAGTCTTCGATCGATCTGACCTGCGGAAGCTCTCGGGCCCGGTGGGTATCGGCCACGTTAGGTATTCTACAACTGGCACTTCCGAGCTCGTCAACGCTCAGCCGTTCAAAGTGGGGTACTCGAAGGGCGAGTTGGCTCTGGCCCATAACGGAGACATCGTGAACTCTGAGGAGCTAAGAAGGAAGCTCGTTTTTGACGGGCATGCTTTCGTTTCCGAAACTGATTCGGAGGTCATCGCCCGACTGCTCGCGGTCGCCCTCACCGAAACCGACGATATGTTCGAGGCGTTCGAGGACGTTATGGAACGGCTGATAGGTTCGTACTCCCTGACCGTGATAACGAGTCACGGTGACCTAATCGCGGTTCGGGACCCCTGGGGATTCCGGCCACTGTGCCTGGGATGGGATGAACGTGGCTTCTTCGTTTCCTCCGAGACTGTGGGTCTGGATATGCTAGGTGTGGAGGAACGCCGCGAGCTGGAGCGTGGTGAGGTAGTTTGGATTCGGGAGGGCGACGTCGAAAGTAAGGTCGTGAGAAGGGAACGCAAAGCCGTCTGTATGTTCGAATTCGTGTACTTCGCGCGACCGGATTCCATCATCGAAGGCAAATGTGTGTACGAATGTCGGAAGTGCATGGGTAAGCGACTCGCCGAGGAGGCCCCAGTCGAGTGCGATCTGGTGGTCCCCGTCCCGGATTCGGGCCGAACGGCGGCGCTTGGGTACGCGGAGTCGTTGGGAGTTCCTATGGAGGAGGGGCTGATCAAGAATCGGTACGTGGGCAGGACGTTCATCATGCCGGAGCAGGAGGAGCGCGTACGGAGCATCCGGGTGAAGTTGAACCCTATCCGGGATGTGATCAAGGGATGCTCGCTGGGCGTAGTGGACGACAGCATCGTACGCGGAAACACCTCCCGACAGATAGTGGAGATGTTGCGGGATGCAGGGGCCCGTGAGATCCACATGAGGATAGCGTCGCCTCCAGTAGTGTCCCCCTGTTATTACGGGATTGATATGGCTACGAAGGAGGAGCTCATAGCCGCAGACTTAGACGTTCCAGAAATATGTGAGAAAATCTCGGCGGACTCGCTGGCTTACCTGTCCTTGGAGGGTCTCGTCGAGTCGATCGGGTTGAAGAAACGTGAGCTATGTGTAGGTTGTTTGACGGGTGAGTATCCCACCCCGGTCCCTGAGTGATCGGGGTAAGAGGGGTGAAGCCCAGAGCCATGGACCACCGATCGTACCAACGCATAGGGTCCTTCATAGTCGAGACACTTAACTTCGTAACCGCTTGACTCATTGTCGCGGTCGGGATGTAAGTAGTGGAGAAACACTATCCAACGGTAGTCGGAGCGACAGTAATCTCTCCCCCTTAGTGATAGTCGCACCACTTCTACCGCCTCTGCTGTGACCTACCTACGAGTTCTGAGGAGGAATGGACTAGTCGTCGGGGAGGACAAGGTGCTGATAATCTACGACAAGGACGTCGCGGGAGTCCCCGTGGAAGAGATCACCTGGATTAGTGTGGACCTAGAGCTCAAGAGACAAAGACGAGACCCATCATCGGTAAGCCGACGGCCCTGCACGAAGCACATGGGTGTCCGTGAAGCGTGTGGCCGGGAGACTGTGGGCCGCGGGGACGGGTAGGCGCCTAGGTGGATGTACTGGTTGTGCGTGACCTCCTTGCAGGTTAAGGCTGCAAAGGGACAGACACTGCGCGAGGGTCCCGTGGATACCGTGATCGCGACCGAGGAGGTCGCCGAAGGGCGGGGTCTGGCGTTCAGCATCAATGAAATCCTGCGTATATTGCCGATAGTGTAGGTACTCCCGATGCTTCTGGCCGTAATCATGGGCGTGTTGAAATACTGTGAGCCGAAGGCGCCATATTTTCCTCCTCGCGGCTGCACCTCGGATTTTGGCGACGGTGTCGTTCTCGGTGAACAACCGCGTGAAGCGCGGAGCTTCATGGAATTCTTGTGTTTTTTCGGTTTGGTGGCGATGATCTTGATATTCCCAGGGTTGGGTACCTGCCTTCACGGGAGCTTGTCGGAGACCGCGGTGCCTCGCAAGTCGCTACAACCGCGCACCCTGCGGATGTTGTCAAATTAGTGATCGCCATGATCTCCCTGAATTGATGAAGATGACTTTTCTCAGTGATGTTCGCGTTGTCCATACTTCTAGCGTTCGATCGTCTTCGGAACTATGATGGATCACGCTCCCCATAGCCGCAGTTATGCCAGTAGACCGTGTATTCCCTGAGGCTGGTTTAAGCCCAAGATTGTGGTAGAGATGGTGTGGTGTCGAATGTGTGATACCGGAGAGCGGAAGTTAGGGCAGGAAGAAGTCGTTCCGAGGTCCGAACTCCGCCGTCCCGGCCAGGTCTTCCTCGATTCGGAGTAACTGGTTATACTTGGCGGTCCTCGAGCTACGAGCGGGTGCTCCGGTCTTGATTTGCCCGCACCCAAGGGCCACGGCCAAGTCGGCGATGAACGGGTCTTCAGTGTCACCGCTCCTGTGGCTTACCATTACTCCGTACCCGTGGTGAAGCGCGAGTTCACCCGCCTCCAGGGCCTCCGTCAGGGTGCCTATCTGGTTCACCTTCAGAAGCAGGGCGTTTGCCGCCCCCATCTCGATACCCTTCCGCAAGCGGTTCGGGTTCGTCACGAACAAGTCGTCACCCACGATCTGGATCTTGTCTCCTAGCTCTTCGGTGATCTTGGCAAATCCCCGGAAGTCCTCCTCGTGCAGCGGATCCTCTATGGAGACGATCGGGTACTGGCTTACTAGATCTTTGTACACGTCGATCAGCTCGTCGCGGGTGTACTTCTGACCGTATGCCCTATACGTCCCTGAGTCTTCGTCGTAGAACTCGCTCGCGGCTGCGTCCAGGGCCAACGCGATCTCCCTGCCGGGTGCATATCCGGCCTCCTCGATGGCCTCCACGAGGACGTCTAGTGGTTCCATCATATCCTTCATCGGTGGGGCGTAACCGCCCTCGTCACCCACGTTCGTAGCGATCGGCCCATACTCCTCCTCCAGCAGCTCCCCAAGGACGTGGTACGTCTCTACGCCGGCTCGAAGGGCTTCGGAGAACGATTCGAATCCGTGTGGAACGATCATATGTTCCTGGAAGTCGAGCTCGTTACCAGCGTGCTCGCCGCCGTTGATGACGTTCATGAACGGCACGGGTAGTCGGCGCGCAGTTGGACCGCCTAAGTACCGGTACAGAGGGATTCCCAGCGACTTGGCCGCTGCCCGGGCGACAGCCAGTGAGACCCCTAAAATCGCGTTCGCTCCGAGGTGAGACTTGTTCTCGGTGCCGTCGAGCTCGATCATCATGCGGTCGATGTCGGATTGGGTCGTCGCGTCGAGTCCCTCGATCTCCGGGGCTATGATCTCCTCCACGTTCCTGACGGCGCGGCGCACTCCCTTACCCCCGTAGCGATCGTCGCCGTCCCTCAACTCCAGCGCTTCGTACGTGCCCGTGGAAGCTCCGGATGGGACCATAGCCCGACCTACGGTACCGTCTTCGAGTTCCACCTCCACTTCCACCGTGGGTTCTCCGCGTGAGTCTAGCACTTCCCTAGCTTTCACGGAGGCTATCCTGGGCATGTTCTCGGACCCCCGCCTCACGATCGCACCACGGGTTAAACCGTTGCCGTTCGTGCCGTCGCGGTGGGTAGCGGCGGACTTCGATTGTGTTTAACGCACTTACGTGATGTCGGCTTGAGTCCGGAGATTACCGGCACCCAGTGGCAGACTAGTATGCCGCCTCTCCACCCGGGTGCATTCTGACTTTTTGTGCGAGTATGATGGCCACGTTGTCCGACAACGGTAGAGCAACCCACGGAGGTAGGGATGATCCACTCCGGATCTCCTCGACTAACCCGTAGCGTATGTGAAACACGGACAGCTCGGACGCTTCACCCTGCCGTCGTACTCGGGTGCAAGTCTCGAGTCATCGTCACCGATCCGTCGATGTCCAACGTCTCTAGAAGCGATCCACGGGTGGTGGTCCGCCGTGATCGATAAGCTACGAGAGGTGCTGAGACGGTTCAATCCGTGCGACCACTGCCTAGGCCGGGCTTTCGGCTACGGGTTGACAGGTCTCGAGAACTGGGAGCGAGGGCGATCCATCAAGCTGTACATAGGGATGCTAGCGCACTTGGAGGGGGAAGAGGAAACACTCGAACTACTCGCTCGATCCGGGCTGGAGGAGGCCGCAGCGGTACTCGACGACCCTCCAGAACCTGAACCCTGCGGTGTGTGCCGTGGAGTGCTGGAAAAAGTGGACGAGTTCGCTGAGGTGGTCGCGTGTGAACTGAAAGACGTCGAGTTCCGTGGATTCGTAGTGGGATCCAGATGGCCGGAGGAAATACGGGAAGCCGAGGAAGAGCTCTGGGAGATACTCGGCGTCGAGGGTGAACCAATCAAACGCGAGTTCAACAGGGAAGTCGGTAAAAGGGTGGAAAATCTACTGAACGTGCGCGCGGACCCGAGAGATCCGGATATAGAGATGGTGTTCGACTTCCGGTCCTCCTTGGAGGATCCGAAGTTCGAAATCTACGTACGCCCCGTCTACGTGCGAGGGCGCTACCTTAAGTTGAGAAGGGGGATCCCGCAGACGAAGTGGCCCTGCCCGCGGTGTGGGGGGGCGGGATGTCCGAACTGCGATTTCACTGGTAAGCTGTACACGGAGTCTGTGGAGGAACTCATTGGAATGGTGCTGAAGGATGCATTCCTGGCGGAGTCGCACAAGTTCCACGCTGCGGGTCGCGAAGATATCGACGCGAGAATGCTCGGAAATGGTAGGCCTTTCGTGATGGAACTCCTGTATCCTAAGCGCAGGAACGTCGACCTTAAGAGGGTTGAAGAAGAGATCAACCGGAAGGTGGGCGACGACGTACAGGTGGTAGGACTGGAGTACGGGGGGCCCGAAGACGTCGGGAAGGTGAAAGATCTCTCCGAGCGATCCCGAAAGAGGTACCGAGCGTGGGTGAAGTTCGGAAAACCAGTTCCAGAGGATAAGCTGAGAGAAGCCCTAGAGGAGCTGAAAAGGTGTGTAATAGAGCAAAGGACACCGAGGCGCGTGCTCCACAGGAGGGCGGACAAGGTCAGGAGAAAAAGAGTTCACGAGGCCAAGCTGGTCGAGCACGACAGAGATCGAGCCATCGTCGAGTTCCTCTGCGACCCGGGACTGTACGTGAAAGAGTTAATATCTGGAGACGCTGGACGGACGCGCCCCAGTCTCGCCGAACTTGTTGAGGTTGAAGCTGAGTGTGAACGTCTCGATGTGATCGAGTTCCTGGAATGAGGGAGGTGATTGGGGTTGAAAGTCATGGTCGAACGTTGTCTCGGGTGCGCTGCGTGCGCTGCGGTCTGCCCCAAGGATGCGCTGACGATTTCCGGTGGGAAACCAAAGTTCGGCCCTGAGTGCGACGACTGTGGCATTTGCGCTAAGGTTTGCCCGATGGGCGCCATCGAGGACGAGGGGGAGTGAAGGTGGAGTTCGATGTGGTTGTGGTTGGTGCTGGTCCGGCGGGTTCGGTCGCGGCGTGGGCTGCGGCGGAGGCAGGTTGTGATGTCTTGGTACTCGAGCGTAAGGCCGAGGTCGGTGTCCCAAAACAGTGTGCCGAGGGTATCAGCGCACATGGGCTCGAACACGCTGGAATCGAGCCACAGGACGAGTGGATCGCTACCGAGATCTCGCGTGCTCTCATTTACGCTCCCAACGGGAAGGAATTCGAGGTCCCCGGTGACGGGTACGTGTTGGAGCGTCGTGTGTTTGATAAGTGGTTGGTTGTTCGGGCTGTTGAGGCTGGTGCGGAGGTTGAGTTGTTGGCGCGTGCTCGTCGGGCGTTGGTTGATGATGGTCGGGTGGTTGGGGTCGAGTACGAGGGAGTGGATGGTGTGCATGAGGTTCGAGCACGCGTCACCATCGCCGCGGACGGGATCGAGTCTCGCATAGGAAGAACCGCAGGACTAGTCCCACCACTCAAACCCACAGAGATGTGCACATGCGCACAGTACGAGATGATAGGCGTTGATGTTGAGGAGGACGCCACGCACTTCTTCGTCGACGCCGAGTTCTTTCCGGGAGGATACTTCTGGATCTTCCCGAAGGGCGAAGGTCGGGCGAACGTGGGAGTGGGCATCCGAGGGTCCGAATCCGAACCCGGAGATGCGCTGAAGGTACTGAACCGCGCCTTGGAGGATCACGAGCTCATTTCAGAAGCTGTAGCGGAGGCCGTCCCCGTGGAGGTGAATGTGGGTGGTGTGCCGGTGTGTGGGCCTGTTGGGCGGACGTATGGTGATGGTATTCTCGTGGTGGGTGATGCGGCTCGTCAGGTTAACCCGGTGACCGGTGGTGGTCTTCACACTTCCCTGGTTTGTGGTCGGATCGCGGGCGAGGTCGCGGCCGAAGCGATCGAAGAAGACGACACGTCCGCCACCTTCCTAAAACAATACCAAGACCAATGGAAAGAAGAATTCGGTAGGATGTTCAAATACACACTGAAGGCGTCCAAGATACTTTCCGAGATGAGTAACGAGGAGCTCAACGCACTGGCGGAGGCGCTGGACCGCGAGGATATCCTCAGGTTGGTGAAAGGAGAGGGGGTCGTGAAGGTTGCCAAGAAGGTGATCGCCAGGAAACCGTCGCTCCTGAAGTACGCCAAGCACCTCATGAAATAAATACAAATACAATAAAATACGGAGTGAGGGCGTCGGTATCGGGTTTCCCCCGCCCCGGCCACACGACTTCACAGCGGCGGCGCGACCTGGGAGGCGTACCCTCCCGGGATGGACGCCGTTGCGTACCGGGCCGGAACATCCAAACAGGTGAGGGGCCGTTCTGGCCTTCCGATGATCCTATTTCCTTCCCACCTTTTACACGAGCGTCGAGGCGATCGCCGTCGCGGTCACTACTGTGGCTACGGCGATGCCCAGTGTTTCGGTGGTCAGACCTACCAACCCCACTTTCCTGCGGACGGTGGTATGGCCGCACTCGCGGCACTTAACGACGACGTAGTCTCCTTCGTCACGCTCCTCCAGGTTGGAGGAACCGCATCCCCTGCATCGCATAGATGTAAAGCTTTCCCCCGAGCGGTCGGCGTGGAAGTCCTGTATATCAAATTTTATGGTACACGGAAACAGGGGTGTCCTGTTGCCGATACCCCGGATCGTACTCGCTGGCTCGTCCAGCGCTTGTGGTAAGACTGTGATAACCGCTGGCATAATTAGGGCGCTACGAGACGACGGATACGAGGTGCAACCGTTCAAGGTGGGCCCCGATTATATCGATCCGTCGTACCACTGGCTGGCTTCCGGGCGACCGTGTGGTAACCTCGACACGTTCCTCTTCCGCGAGAAGCACGTTATATGGCTCTTCCAGCACCGATGTGAGGGCGCCGATCTCGCCGTCGTGGAGGGAGTTCGAGGGCTTTACGAGGGTATCGGCGCTGTCGGTGTTAGGGGAAGCACGTACCACGTCTCCGAGGTCCTTAACGCGCCCGTAGTGTTGATCGTCGACGCCCGGAGTCTCACCAAGAGTGTGGCGGCGCTGGTGAAGGGATACACAGAACTGGAAGGAGCGAACATAGTCGGCGTGATACTGAACCGCATCAGGTCAGAGGTTCACTACCGCAAGGCGCGACGCGCTCTGGTTAAATACACCGATGTCAAAGTCCTGGGTTACGTCCCCAGGGACCGCAGGCTCAAGGTGGATTACCGGCATTTGGGTTTGGTACCGACTCCCGAACGCCTCGAGGAGATGAGGGAACGTCTCCGCACAGTGGCTGAAGTGATCTCCGAGCACGTGGACCTGGACTCGCTCATCGATGTGGCGAAGGCCGCCGGCCCACTGGGGCCAGGGGAGCGTCCCTGGGAAGTGAACCCGACCAAATGCCGCATCGCCGTGGCTAAGGATGAAGCCTTCAACTTCTACTACCCGGAGAACCTAGAGGCGCTCGAGGAGAACGGCGCGAAGCTCCTGGAGTTCAGCCCAGTACGCGACGAGGACGTTCCACCCGACGCTGATGCACTTTACATCGGAGGTGGCTATCCGGAGCTGTTCGCACGTCAGCTGGAAGATGCCGAGAGTACGCGTGACTCCATCCGAGAGTTGGCGGAGTCGGGTGCTCCGATATACGCGGAATGCGGCGGCTTTATGTACCTGTGTAAGGAGCTCAGGTGGAACGAGGACAGGTACAGGTGGGTAGGAGTCTTTGACGTAGCGGTCGAAATGACGGATAGGGTTCAAGGTCTCAGCTACACGGTCGCCCGCGCCGTGGACGACACCCCGGTAACGCGTAAGGGTGAGATGTTCAAGGGCCACGAGTTCCATTACTCACGCCTCGTGAGGCCAGAAGGTCTCGAGAGCGCGTATCGGATAATCCGCGGTCAAGGTTGGCGCGGACGGGAGGGATTCCGACCCAAAGACTTCCCGAACGTGTTGGGAACGTACGTCCACGTACACGCGGCCTCCCATCTGACGTTCGCCACTAACTTCGCGGGGAGTGTCGAGTCTTGAAACGTAGCCCGCGTGACTCCGAACCCTACGTGACACTCGACGGCTCGCTGATCTACGAAGTCGTACGTCCAGAGTTCTCCCGCGTTAAGACCGTGAGCCTGGCTGTCGCGGAGGTTCCACCAGGAGAGTCCACGGTACCGCACTACCACATCGACTTTGACGAGGTGTACTGGGTCCTGGAGGGTCGGGGCATCGTACACGTCGGATCGAGATCTTTGGAGGTTCATCCGGAGAACTGTGTGGAAATCCCACGTGGCTCGGTACACTGGGTCGAGAACGACGGCTCGGAGACGCTGAGGATACTTTGTGTGTGCTCCCCTCCTTACCGCCACGAGACCACCATCACTCTCGGAAGTAAACGAACGTCTCGTTCGAGCTCGCCGACTCGAGATTGACGTTCTCCACCGCGAACCCCGCCTCTTCGATCTCCCCCATGAACCATTCCAACACATCGTCCTCCGCCGGCGCCACCTTCACGAAACCCCACGCGACATCGTTCTCGAGATGCTCCAACAGCCGAAGGACCGCATACAGGTCGTCCTCGGGGTTTCCGGAGTAAATGTCCGAGAGCAGCGTCACTTTCTCCCCAGGAAATCCGACCCCGATCATCTCGGGGAGGACGAACTCGTGGGCCGTGATACGCAGGTGATGCACGTTCTCCAGCTCTCTCACTCGATCCTCCAACCTCGCTGGGTCGACGGCGACCACGTTCTCCGCAACCTGCGCCGCGAAGGACGACCAGCCTCCGGGAGCCGACCCTAAGTCCACCACGAGATCCGTGAAGGACGGCTCACGCGTCGACACGAACTCCAACAATTTCACCAACGCTCGGTTCTTATGAAGCTTCGAAGGATTCACCCCGTAGCCTCCTACCTCTACCCCCCAGTCGGAGGAGTAATGTATTTTGACCTTCGCCCCGAGACACCTAGCGGAAAGCCTAAGGTGATGCACGCGGTCCGAGTCCAAGAGGTTCTCCACGTACCGTCCGGTCACAACCTCCTTCACCTCGCCCGCCAATTCTATTCTCCTCCGACCGGGTAGCGATTTCCCCTCCAGCGTAGTGACTTCCACATCATACCCTAGCTCCAACAGTCCCGCGAGCGTCAGTTCTGCCGGGGTGATGCGCGCCCTTCCGATTATTGGTAGGAACTTGTCCAGCCCTGCTCGGTACGCGATAGAGTACAGGTCGCCGTGGAACAGCTCCACTACGTTCGGCTCAGACACGTCGCGATACCCCTTCAGTGTTCTCTGTGTTCGACATAACTGATATAGTACAACGGCTAGTGTGTTGGTGTGTCGGCGCTACGGCTGGGAGCAGGGGTCCATCCGAGCGTCACGTAAAACTTTCACGTAGGGGGAGTCCCGGTGGCTCTGGAGAATCTGGTGGATCTGCTGGACGTACGTAACGAAAACACCAGACACTCGTACCGCTTCGTTTTACGAAGACTGGACGAATTCCTCCGGAGGATCTTGGAGGACGAGGAGCCGGAAGAGTGGCTCAAGAAGGCTCCAGACGAGGAGATTTTAGAGGTGGCACGCGAGCTCCGTAACCTTCTGGTAGAGTCAGTCCGTAACATGGAGTTGGACCACGAAATGGGTAGACTGTGCTGGTACGCACTCACTAAGGCCCTACGAGCCGTTGGTAGGGATCCACTGCTCATCCTGACCGTGAAGGCGTACGGATCGCCCGCATCGCCTGAGATGACCGAGCAGGACGCTCGCGAAGTTTTAGAGCTGGTAGATTTGATCGAGGAATGGGCAAAAGAAAACAAGGACGCATCCTGGTGGGCGCCGTTCAGAATCATCGCCGAATCGGGAATCAGCGTGATGGACCTAGTGAGAATGCGTTGGGAGGACGTGTGTCCCGGCGAGCCTTGGCTGGAAGGAACACCGGACGAGCTCCGTCTGAGGGTCGAGAAACCGGAGGAAACCATCGAGTTCCCCATCACCGAACGAGGACTGGAGGCACTCCGAGAGCTGGCGGAATGGACCGGTATAGATCCGACAGAGGAACCCGAACGTCCGGTACTAATGAGCGAGGACGACGAGTACCACACGGACGCGCAGCGCGTGGACTCCTGGAGGGCTAGGCTGACGTATCGCTGGCGTGAAGCCCAACGGAGCGTAATAGGAGAATCAGAGTGGAGGATCAAGGATCTCACCAGAGCCACAAGGATACTGCGGCTACCCGAGCTACGTCGGTAACATTGTTCACTCACTCATCAGAATCCGGATCGTTATGATGTTCGCAACGATTCCTGAGATTGGTGGGGCCGCCCGGATTTGAACCGGGGTCTCCGGCCCCCAAAGCCGGAAGGATAGACCAGGCTACCCCACGGCCCCGACTCGGAGCTGTTCCGGACTTAGTCCTACTTATGATTTTTCCCCGATCACAGCGGACCCACGTTCACCTCGACCCGTGACGCCAAGTAGTGGGCGGCCTTCAGCGAGTCTGTGAACACCACGTCGTAGACGTCCTCGATCGGCGCGACTACGGGGCACGTTCCCCGGAGCCTGTGCCCGTCGAGTGTCGCGTTCGCCGGACAGCAGATCGCGCAGCCGTCGAACCTCGGAATCTCACCGTCGGGTCTGTGAGGACACCCGGTGAACGAGAATCCCTCACGCTCCGTCCCGAACCTCTCCTCTATAAGGTCGAACACGTCCTTCCGCTCCACCTCGATCCTCTCGGTACCGTCCACCCGTGGCTCCTCCGGCGTGATCCCTGGAATGTAAGCCATAGCCAGCGCTCCCGAGGCCGCCGCCGCGGCTCCCATGTACTTCACGTTCGACAATGAGGGAACCGTTGGCAATCTCAGTACCGGGATCCCGTCGAGCACCTCCCCCAGGTAGTATCCCAGCGCCGACCACTCAAAGTCGTTCCGCGGCTCGAACTCGACGACCACTTCGTACTCCGCCACCCGGTTCTCGTCCAGGTGCATCCCGTACTCCGGGATCCTCCCCACGACCGCCGCCGCGACAGTCGCCGGTGCCCCTTCACGGTTCGCCCGCGCACCGTAATACGTGTTCGCCACGAAGACGGCGGAGGATTCCCCCCACGCCAGGAGATCACCGCGTGAGGGTTGGAACCCCTGCTGGTACGGCACGCACGTGTACACCGGGGCCGTGCCCAGCGACTCCAAGGCGTCCATGATCTCGCGTTGCCTCCGCTCGAACTCCTCGTCTACCGGGAGGTTACCGTCCAGACAGATGCCACATGGGTTCACGCTCGTCGGGACCGAGACCTTCAGACCAGCCTCCGCTACCTTCCTCAGGAACCTCAGTCCCGCGTCACCGATCGTTCCGTACGACACCCCGGACACGTGCACCGAGGCGGGCCTCACGAGTCGCTTCGCGTCGAAGACATCCCCGAGCTTTACCAACACTTCCATGAGCTTGGCCTTCAGCTCGCCCTCCTCACCGTTCAGGATCCGCTCCTCCTCTTTCGTCAGGTACAATCCCGGGCACCCCACCAATCATAGTCCTCGCAGACGGATGTCGACGATTCTCCCCTTACACCTAGCCTACCTTCGATCGTCGGCGCGAGCTCCGCGAACATCCCCTTAAGTTGCACAAATAGCCAGGCCCCTGCGAGAGCCTAATACGGACGCCCGACCCAGACATCAGGCTGGCGACAAAGTTAAATAGAAAGTGTGTATCGCCGGCCGTGACGTCGGAGCCGCGGCAGCTCAGCCTGGGAGAGCGCCGGACTGAAGAGGGCCCGCGGGTATCCCGCGGGCCCATGGCCATCCGGTGGGCCCGGGTTCAAATCCCGGCCGCGGCACCCCATGATCGTTATGAATATCAGAACGTATCGTTTCTAAGTTACAAAAAGAAGATGTCGGCAAATCGTGACTGTTTTCCCCTCAAATTCCGGACTAGATGTCCGAAGGTCCCCATGCGGTACGTGAGCTGTTATCCGGACTGTACAGCGTGTGCTGAGGAATTCGAGGTTCGCGCCGGCTCTCAGGAGGAATTCTTCACCATCGTTCCCTTCAACTACGTTGTGGACCAGGGCTTACCTGCGCTATCGTCGGTTCGTCGAGAATCGGTGCCTGCCAGGTGGCCTGGTGCCCAGCAGGGTGGCGTATATCGAAACGTCGATAGAGGGCGTCGGTGCGGTGGGTCGTCGGGATCGGAGCTAGTTGGTGCATTCCAGCATGCGGTTAGCCTCGACTCGTTCCCGTTCCGTCCGGGTATGTGGATCCCCAGTTAGGGAGGCTCGAACTATCCTCTCTCCCTCGCCCTCACGATTCCCCATAGCAACCTAAGCTCGAGAGTGCTCGATGTCGGCCTTTCGGGATCACGTACCAGACGGTTGGGAGAGGCACTCTCATCAGGTCTCTTGACGTGAGGTCCTCGGACTGGTGGATCTCTCGATGGGTTACCAGACCGACTGGGGGGTCTTTCGTCGTTAGAACCCCCGGGAACCGATGCACTATTTATTCGGGCTACCTGAACGAGGCCATCCGGGTCTGTGCAAGTCCCTCGACACTAAGTTCCCGATGACGGTTCGATCTGGGACTGTTTACGGCACTGACGACGATCCGGGGCACTCTGTCTGATATTAGCATCTATAACAGTTCGCGAATACTTGTGTGGATGTCATTTACGATTGAAACCGGTCCTATACTAGTTAAATCATTGTCGTCTTCAGACCCTCTAATGTAACTACTTTACGATCACTTCAAAACCGAGGTAACTACGCTACCTGTCGAATGTCTGTACGTAAGCGGTACGACTTTAACATGAGCGGTTGTGGTCAATGGTACGTGAAAGTTCTACCTCCTGACTACGGGTATGGGGATGGACGATATTGGACTCCTACGTAAGGCGACATCGTAGGGGGTGGCCGTCTCTGGGTCAGTCTCGTAGGCGGCGGCAGACGCTGAGCTCGTGATCGTACTTGGACACCGGCTTAACGTCCTCGAACAGCTCGATCAGAAGGCCTCGGATCTCCCGCACGGCTCGCGTCCAGGAGGAGAAGCCATGGCAGATGACGGTGGTGTTGACTCGTGGACGTTCCTCGGAGAGCTTTTCTAGGAACTCGAAGGTGGACGCGTACGGTGGGTCCGCGGTGAGGAGGTCGATCGGTTCGAACTCCCGCAAGTCGACGTCGCGGAAGTCGGCCTCGATTACCTCGACCCCTTCCGACTCTAGACGTTCGCGGACCTTTGGATGCACCTTCAGATCTATCGCGTAGACCTCTTTGAAGTCCGCCTCGACCGCGGCGAGCGCCCCAGCACCGGTCCCGGTGAAGACGTCGACAGCGCGCTCCCCTTTGAAGCTTTCGACGACCTCGACTAGGGCCGGATTTGGCCCGACGATCTCGCGGGCGCCGAGGACGACGTACTCGATGCCCAACCGATCACAGACCCTGTGGATGGGGGAATCCTCCTCGATCACCCCTTCTTTCAGGGCTCGTTCCAGCGGCAGGTACCGGAACTCCTCGGTCTCGTCCTTGAGGCCCGCCCCGACGATGGAGACGCGGACCACTACGTCATGCCCGTGGGCGGCCAGGTATCCCTCGGTGTACCCTTCGAGGTATTGGCGGTTACGGCCGCCTTTTCCCTCAACGTTCTTACGCTGATTGGTCAGGATATGCACGTGGAGAGCGTCGTCGGATACCACGGTGACGTGCGTCCAGGCGTCCGGGTCGAACACAGTCCTCCGGAGAGCCTCCCGTACGGCTTTCAGCGCGAGTTCCTCTGGTCGCATGGGGGAGTCGCCCCCTTTGTTGGAGGTGTACTCAGACGGCGAAGTGAGGGTGTTCCGGGTCGGCGGTAAGGGGATTACACCCTCGCCGGACTGCAACTGTTACCTGTTGGCCGTGGGTGACGAGGGGATCCTCATCGATCTAGGAGCTTCCGGAGAGGTCATCGAGAAGTTACCCGGGAACGTGGACGTCAGGTACGTCTTGCTCACGCACTGCCACTTCGATCACGCAGCCTCGGGTCCTGACGCCCTGGAAGCCGGGCTCGAGATAGGAGTGCACCGAGCGGAGACCGAGGTGCTGCGAGAGGGAGACGCCGAACTGTCGGCGGCGTACCTTTTCGGACGTTCGATGCCAGCGTACGAGCCGTCCTTCACGTTCCGAGACAAGGAGACGTTCGACGTGGGTGGTGAAGAGGTGGAGGTACTGTACACCCCAGGACACTCCCCCGGGAGCTGCTGTTTCCTGCTCGGTGACTTGGCGTTCACCGGGGATACCGTGTTCGGGTTCGGTCCTGGTAGGTGGGACCTCCCGGGCGGGGATAGGGAGAAGCTGTGCGAGTCTTTGGAGCGGCTGTTGAGCACAGGCGTTCGGTCGATATTCCCCGGGCACGGATACGAGGTGATCGGGGAGGCAGTCCCGGCAATAGAGGCGGCGTTGCGTGAGGCCGAAAAAGATATTTAGTAAGTAGACTGGGGAGCTGGGATGACAGCGGGTGAGCGGCCGCAGTCTAGTCTGGTAGGACGCGGGCCTGCCGAGCCCGTGGCCCGGGTTCAAATCCCGGCGGCCGCACCAGACCTCGAATCGTTACAAGAGCCGTAACATTACTGAGGATCGTGGGAAGCCGCTAAATCCAAGGGCTGACTTTTCTCGATGTGGCGGCCTTCTCGGTGGTGTCTGGTTTCTTGGTGATGGACAACATCACGTGACCCTGGCCGGAGAGCTTGAGGAAGCCACGGTCTCCATGTGGATATTTCCCCACCAACACAGGATGCTCCCCGTCTGTACGTGTGCGGTGTCTCCCTCCAGCTTCAGCGACGCGACTACGGGGCTCGAACACGCGAGAACCACGATATCAGGTCCTACGCACTCGACCACCTTAATCTCGTCGTTCTGTAGTTCCACGGTCTCGAAGTCAAGGCAGGCGAGGAGACGGTCCGTATTCACGACGATCCGTTCGCCCTCATCGATCGCAAGCACCCGCAGATACGGATCACCGACTATCATGACCTCGCTCTCACGAGCGGCGATCGATATGAAATTGCCTGGTTCGTTGAGCGGCTCCAGGGACGGTCTACCACGGAAGGCTACGATATTGCTCTTACGAGAGATGACTCTGGCTCCGTTGATCTTAATCCTACAGAATGAAGTCAACTGCGGGGGAAGATCTTGCGGGTGTAGGACCTCGACGGATACACCGCCATGCTTCCCTACCGACACGAGTCGGACCAATTTTACGACGACGCCCCCTTCAGCTGGGTGGTCCCCATCATGCCCGGGATGGGGTCAGCCGGGATGACAATCATCACCTGCGGGCAGGACACACTTCACCCTTCCGGGACGTCCAGTACGCCTACGCTTCGGCCTCGGCTCTCAGAAGGACCCACGCGTAAGAGACGTGTGAACGATACCCCCCACGATCATCGCCCCTACCGAGGAAGTACCGGACATGGGGGAGTACCTACCCTCCATGTCTAAGTAGACGTTCTACGGCGCGGTCCCTAGGTTCGCACCCGTCCAATACACTCGGGAGTTTGTATTTTTCGATTTTCTCGCCAAGGTGCTCGGCTACCTCATGATAGTTCCCCTCCCCTCGAGCAACCCTTCAAGGTTCGTGATCACGGCCTCCCGGCATCCCGCCTCCACAGCCATCTTGGCGGCTTCAAGCTTCGGCACCATACCTCCGGTGACGATTCCCTTTTCTTCAAGCTCCTCGACGTCCTCCGGGCGCACCAGTCCGATAATGGTCTCGGGGTCGTCTAGATCTTCCAAGACTCCTGGCACGTTCGTCAGTAGTACGAGCCGATCCGCGCGCATTACCCCGGCGATGGCCCCAGCGGCTGTATCGGCGTTCACGTTGTACATGGTCCCGTCTTCGCCCACCCCAATAGGGGCAACCACCGGGACGTACCCGGCATCCAGCAGTGATTCGAGTAACTCGGCATTGACGCGCTTAACGTCCCCCACGTACCCAAGATCCACCTCCTTCCCGTCGATAACCTCCGACCTCTCTTCTGCTATCAGGAGACCGCCGTCGACTCCGGACAAGCCTAACGCGTTGATGCCTTCCGAGCGCAGCTCGGCCACCAAGCGTTTGTTCACTAAACCGGCCAAGACCATCGTCACCACGTGCAACGTCTCTCGGTCGGTGAGTCTGAGTCCGCGGACGAACTTCGGTTCGAGTCCCATGCGCTCCATCACGTCCGAGACCTCCGGACCGCCACCGTGCACCACGATGGTGTCATCGATGACCTGGGCTAGGTCTTCAACACGGTCCAGTATCTCTCCACCCACTTTGATGACTTCCACCGTATCACCCGCCGGGGTGGCGGTGCATGGAGAACCAACTTCTGGCGGTTAAAGCCTTGGTCCTCGTGGAAACCCGTGGAATGCCGATACCCGAGGCCGTGGAGCGTACTTGCCGGGACCGTTCGACCGACGTCCGACGATCCGTGCAGGCATTCGTGTACGAAACGATCAAGCGGCGGAACCTATTGGACGAACTCATAGCAACGGGTTCGGACGTACATCCAGAGGACGTGAGGTCGCCTTACGTGCGCCAGATACTCAGGGTCGGCACCATGGAGATGAAAATCTGGGGGAACCCTTCACCAGCGGTGACCGACTGCATGGTCAGGATCGCGAAGAAGCTAGTGGGGAGCAGGGCGGGAGCTTTCGTCAACGCCGTACTCCGCGGCGTGGAACGCGTCTCCGTGAAGAACGTGCTGGAGGATCGCCCATGGACGGAACGCCTCGCGCTGGAGTACGGGCATCCCGAGTGGTTCGTGCTCTACATGCTGGAAATCTTCGGAGGTGATCGGGATAGAGTCGAGTTACTTCTGCGCGCGAACAACAGGGTACCGCCGCAGTACCTCCGAGTAAATCGGTTGAAGTTGGACCCGCTGACCGCGGATGACGTATTGGAGAGAGAGTACGGTATCGTGACAGAGCCCACCTTCTTAGAAGAGGTGCGTGCGCTGGTCAGAGGCAGAGGGTACGGATCGAAGGCTTGGCGGGAGGGACTGTTCGACGTGCAGGATCTCGCGTCGGCGTCCGCGTCCGCCGCCCTGGGAGCCGAGCCGGGCGAGACCGTGCTCGACATCTGCGCAGCACCGGGTAGTAAAACCACACACACGGCGGAGCGCATGTTCGACGAAGGTGAGGTGTGGGCCGTGGACAGATCGGAACTGGGACTCCGGGTCTTGGAACGCCGGTGCCGTCGGCTCGAGATAACCTGTGTCCGAACGATCTGTCGGGACGCCCGTGGGCTGACGGTGGACGACTTGCCCGGCGTCCCGGATCGTATATTGGTGGACCCACCGTGCTCGACCACAGGGGTCTGGAACAGGAACCCGGACAGCCGGTGGAAACCCAAGCCGTTGGAACGGTTCGCGGAAAGGCAATGGGAGATACTGGAACCAGCGCTCCGTATCGCGGAAGAATACGGTTGCACGTTGGTGTACTCGACGTGCTCGGTATCGTGGGAGGAGAACGAGGCGATCGTGAAACGCGCCCTGGAGGAGTTCGACGTGAAACTAGTTGACGTCGACGTACCAGGGTCACCCGGGATCGAAGAGTTTCGTGGGGAGCGGTTCCGTGAGTACAGGAAGGTGCGACGGTACTGGCCGTTCAGGCACGACACTGCCGGATTTTTCGTCGCGAAAATGAAGGGGTAAGGAAATCAATCGTAGACGAAGAGCGTCGGTGTCCCCTCTCCAGAAGAACTATCGAAGAGCAATCCTATATCTACCATTCCGGATACCCAATCCGGCATGTCGTCTGGATCCGCGGAGTCGATGAACTTCACCGTGATCGTACCGCCATCCTCTTCACATTTAGCTACCAAGAGTCTACCACCGTAGACGTAAAAGTATGAGTTAGGATCCGGGTCCAGCCCCCAAACGACGAGCGCTCCGTCGTAGAGACTGTCCGTGAACTTCAGCACGTACTTCTTCGCGTTGTCCTTCCAATCCACTTTCTTTTCCACAACGTCCAAGTGCTCGGGCCGGATCCTCTTAAGCTTCAGTCCGACGAAAGGATAGACAACTTTGGCTGCAATGTCTGGGTTCTGGAAGAGCAAAGTTGTGAACCCGTGATATCGCTCGACGTATCGGTACACTCGACCGTTGAACACGAACCCATCGTGGTCTTCCCTAAGGTTGATTGTGAACCAACGCTTACCGTTCTCCCGGTAAATTAAAATCTTTTTAGGTTTATCATCATTCCACTCGATTTTGAAAACAGCTCTGCCATCAATCCCTTCGTCACTGAAAAACTTCTGCTTAGACTCCATCCACCGAAAGTTAAACTCTGAAATCAGTTGTTCATAATTGGTTTTGCACACATCGCACTCTTCTGTTTTCGGGTTAAGTGTGTGTACTTCGCGCATGGCTCGAAGACGTCGAAGACCCGATACGGTGAGGTTCCAGCTGGCCCCGAGCGCCATCTTCTCGTTCGCATACACTTTACAATGGATTCCTAACTCGTCCTTACGTCTACCTTCTGCTTCTCTAATTTCGAATCCTAAAGCCGCCCATTCTTTCAATACTTTCTCATCATTTTCTCCCGACGCTACTAGAAGGCAAAGCTCAATGTTTGAGTTCTTCAATCCCTTCAGTGATATGACACCTTCGTTTACTAAATCTTCGGGACTTGACACCCAAGGGCTGGCTAGGTACACGAACTCGTCAGCGCTTTCTATCAGCCGGTTGAGAACTTTCTCAGAGAAGTACTCATCAGGAACGTCCTCGTCCTTGCCTGGTAGAACTTCCGATATCGTTTTGGCTATCGACTTGAAGTACGTAGAGGGTGACTTAAGCTCTGATGAGAGAGTCTCTGAGACTGTTTTCTGAAAATCCTCGGATGATATTCCGATCGATTCTATCGTATTAGAGATACGCTCGGATATTTCCTTCAGTACCCATCCCTCGGAGTTAAACAGGTCACTCAGACCAATATTACGCTTTCGAGCTTCCCTAAGTACATCCGAAACAATGTTCTCAGCCATCTGCCTGACGTACCGTTTGGTGATGGGGTCCTTCGCGTATTTTTCAACGATCGTGGATATAATGTTGCTGAGGATGGTCTCCAAAATCACGTACTGGATCTGGACCACCTTTCGGTACCCCCCACATATCGATGTGCATCGTTTCACGACGAGAAGGTAGAGGGAGAGTGTTTTAACATCATTCCGACGAGCAGCGGTCGGGGGTTTCGGGTTGTCCAAGCGTGAGCAACTCATCTACCTGAACGGCGAACTAGTCCCCAGAGAGGAGGCTAAGATCTCCGTCTACGATCACGGGTTCCTGTACGGCGACGGTGTTTTTGAGGGCATTCGGGCCTATGACGGTCGGATATTCAAGTTGGATGAGCACGTCGACAGACTCTACGAGTCCGCGAAGGCTATCATGCTCGAGATACCGATGACCAAGGTGGAGATGAAGGAAGCCATCATCGAGACCGTACGAGCCAACAAGCTGCGGGACGCTTACATTCGGGTGGTGGTCTCACGCGGTGAAGGTGATCTCGGGTTGGACCCGGAGAAATGTCCCGAACCCAACGTTGTGATAATTGCGGAACCGATGGAGCCGCTGTACGGGGACCTGTACGAGAAGGGGATCGAGGTGATCACGGCTTCCGTGCGTCGTATTCCACCGGACGCGCTAGATCCGAAGATCAAATCGTGCAACTACTTGAACAATATCCTGGCGAAGATCCAAGCCAACTTAGCGGGCGCCGACGAGGCCATCATGTTGGATCACGAAGGATACGTCTGCGAAGGTACCGGTGACAACGTGTTCGTAGTGGAAGGTGGGACCGTGTACACTCCACCGGAGGATACCATTCTCCGTGGGATTACAAGGGCGACCGTGATGGAAATCTGCGATAGGCTCGATATACCAGTGAAAGAGAAGAGGATAACACTGGGGGAACTGTACGCGGCGGACGAGGTGTTCCTAACGGGCACGGCAGCGGAAGTGGCGCCCGTTAGGAAGGTCGACGGGCGGAAGATCGGCGAGGAATGCCCAGGACCAATCACGAGGCGTATTATGGAGACGTTCCGGGAGCTAACGAAGAAGGAAGGTACGCCGGTGTACGAAGAGTGACGGGGTCTCTCATTGCCCCTACTCAAGCTCGTTAAAGGCAGTCTCACGGTCCTCATCGGTTCGTTGTTCCTTAGATTGGGAGGATACGTGTACCGACTCCTTGTGGGCCGCCTGCTGGGGCCCGATGGGTACGGAATAGTGTCGTCTACCATGGTAATACAGACGATCGTGATGTTCTTGGCAACCTTCGGGGTGCCGCCCGCCGTCGCGAGGTACGTAGCTAAGTACCACGCACTCGGTGAGGGGACGAAGGTCCGCCAGTTCATCGTGGTCCCGACGTTAGTTCTGGTCGCCCTGTCCACCCTCGCCGCGTTGATACTTGCGTTGGCTGCTCCTTACTTGGCCTCGTGGTACTTCCACAATCCACGCCTCTACATGCCGCTCCTGATCACGGCTATTGGACTGCCCTTCGCAGCTTTCGCCTCGTGTGTTCGTGGTGTTTTCCAAGGATTCCAAGACATGCGGCGGTACGTCCTCACGCAGTTCGTCGAGCAGGGGACCCGGGTGGGTGGAGCACCCGCGCTCATCCTAGCTGGGTACGGACCGACCGGTGCCGTCTTCGCCTCGGCGACGCTGGCGTACGCCACATCGGGACTCTATGGGGCGGCCAAGCTTAGGAGCGAGTACCTCCCGAAGATACCCAGAGAGGATGAACCGCTCCCTCCGAACCGTGTTGCCAAGAGCGCCCTGACTTTCGGTCTTCCGGTCGCACTAACCGGTATCGCGGACATGATCCAGTCGAACGTCGACCTCCTGGTGATAGGGTATTTTTTAGGGACAATTTGGGTCGGATACTACGACGCTGCCGGTCCCATCGCCCGCCTCCCGACCACGTTGTGCGCGGCGGTGGCGACCGCGCTGCTTCCGGCGGCTTCCGAGGCCGAAGCCCTAAAGGATGAGCGGACACTACGACAGTACGCCCATATAGCGATCAAGACGATGTGGACGTTGTTGATCCCGGTGGCGGTCCTGACGGGTGTGTTGGCGGAGCCCCTTATCACACTCTTCTTCGGTCCCGCCTTTCGGCCCGGTGCTCAGGCGCTTTACGTGTTGCCAACCGCCATGGCTTTTATAGTGGTCTTTCGCAGCTGTGCGAGCCTGCTCCAGGGGATAGGGCGCGAGCGCCTGCCGCTGGTCGTCCTCTCGTTTTCGCTGGTCGCGAACGTAGTCCTGAACGCTATCATGGTACCGAAGTGGGGTATCTTCGGGGCTTCCGTCGCCACGGCTATCTCCGATTGGCTCGCAATGATCCTGATAGTCCGCGCTGTAATGGTACATGCCAAGACACACCTCAAGCTGAGATGGGTGCTAGTTCCCGTGATTGCAGGCGTTGCAGCGTGGTTCACGACCGAGTGGTCCATGCTCTTAACCCACGGGTCTCTGCTGAAGCTGTTACTCGGATCCGCTGTGGGAGCACTTACGTACTCGATACTGCTTGTGGTGTTAGGCGGTGTGAGCGACTTGGAGTGGGAGTTGCTGGAAAAGGGAGCACGTCGAGTTGGATCACCTGGGATTGTACGGGTCGTACGGCTCGCACGATCGATAGAACTCCTAGGACGCATTAAACCGTGATTCAGGGGTGGTCGGCCTTACGGCGCGGTAAACTCAACTTAGAGGCCGTGATCCGCGCCCTGGCCGCCGAGCGGATGGCGTCCGAGCTGCCTCTCGTCGAAGTGGCGGCACGGCTCGGCGTTGACCCATCCACAGTCTCACATTACCTCAGCGGTGATTACCCGTCGGAAGAGGCGCGTGACAAGATACGTCGGATAATCGAAGAGATCCCGCCCTTCGGACTCTGGCCCCAGCTCCGTGAAGCGTTGGGCGTGGACGTCGCTGCTGAGGCGTTGAAGTGGGTGATGGGTCCTCGGACCGAGGCGGAACCAGATGTCGACGACGAGAAGTGCCTAGCGTGCAGCCGATGCTCCGAAATCTGTCCATCGCCGAATGGTGAGTGCCTGGGGTGCGGAGAGTGCGTTCGGGCGTGTCCTTCGGGAGCTAGGTCACTCAGCGTCAGGTACCGCGGTCTGGTCTATCGGGTCTCTCCACTCAAATAACGCTCAGCGAGCTCGATCGCGCGATCGGCGGCTTTCGGTACCGCCTTACGGACTGGATCGGAGAGACCAGGTTGGACCTCAGGGATCGGTAGCTCTTTCACCTGGCATCCCAATATCCGGAAGTCGAGACCGACTTTTTCGTTGAGGTCCAGCAGTGCGGATTCTATGCTCCATCCGTGAGCGTCCACTGGTATTACGCGATGGTCGGGGTCGAGATCTTCTGGACCGAACTCCAGGAGTGTTCCCGGCTCCGCTCCTACGTCCACTGCGTCGATCACTATCATATACTCGACCTTCGAATCCTCGTCGATCAGCGAGAACACGTTCTGCGGAGCCCCCGCTCCTGCGTCCAAGATCTCCACGTCCGGGTGCTCCCACTCACGGCGCTCTATTTCCTCGATCACCGCGGGCCCGAACCCGTCATCTCCGAACAACTTGTTCCCGCACCCGACGATGAGAACACGCCTTTCTAAGAACCCCAGCAAGCTCCCGCCAGCCCCGTGAATGTGTCCAGTAGAAGTAGCTCTAACACCGTCCTCAGACAGGGATCGAGGGCTTCAATGAGGTTCTTCACGGCGGACTTCGTGATTTCCTCGAGCGTTGTTCGGCTCGATTCTGGTTCCAACCCCAAAGCCAACAGGGCCGGTCGCACTGCCTCGAAGATCAAATCGGCCACGGTGACTGCTAGGCTGTACAGAACGCTCTTCCAGGCCGTGTATGAAGGTTCAAGCACCCAGTTTCGGAGCATCCGGAAGCAGGGAGAGTTGTACACGACCACCCGACGCTCTAGGACGTCCGCGCTCGGGTTGTCAGGGTACAGGAGTGCGAACGTGGTGATGAGTGAAGTTTCGACGTATCGCACGATGGCGGCACACCATTCGATCAGTGTCGGGAAGACCTTATCGTAGTACACCTCCTCGATTCTACTGACCATCAGATGTATCATCGAAGAGAAGTACTCTCTGACCCGACCGTAGACGTCACTCCCTAGCCTCGATTTTACCAACTTTTCCAGCCGGTCTCGCACGAGGTACTCGTTAATCGCATCGCGGACCTCGGAGGAGAGGCGCTCGAGCATGGCTCGGGCAACGTTCCGTGGTTCGGGAAGTAACGATTCGAACGCCCGGAGGGCAACCATCTCGGTCGGTACGTAAACCGCGGTCACGGCCGTCGGCTCGCCGAATTTATGCAAGTGGACGGCTTCGACGCACCGTTGTATCATTTCGACGTTCCGACCGAGCTCGAGAACGGCTGGCTGAAGGACAACTTGCTTCCGTACCGGTAGACACAGGAGCAGTTCCGTAAGGTGGTTGTCCAATCGGAGCGGTGGTAGCCTTAGGGAGAGCCGATCTTCCTTCCACGGTCGCACCTCGAGGGTACCATCTTGAGGGCTGTAAACTACGAGGCACCGGGAGTCTCCACGGCACGATTCCCCGACGAAAACATCGGTCAGGTACCCCACCGCAGCATCCTTCGACGGGATTCCTAGACGCTCGAGTATGGAGAATGCGGCCTCCTTCCCCTCGTCCGTTAGTTCCACGTAAGCAGGAACCAGCGGACTCCCCTCGAACGTCACCGGGACGGTATCCGGATGGACTTCCAGGTAGCGGCTCGTCGGATTGGCCTGCGCGGGTATCATCGGTAGCAGGAGCCAGATCAGGAGCCAAGTATGCAATGTCGAGTCCCCTTAATCCGGGGGGTGTTACTGTTGCGCAGGATAGCCTTGGAGCGCACTGAGCGGCTGTTGAGGCTGGCTCGGACGGTGTACTACGAGGACCCGGATAGGGCGCGGAGGTACGTGGAGCTCGCCAGGAGGATAGTTATGAAAGCTCGGGTTAAGCTCCCGAAGCACCTCAAGCGTAGCTTCTGTAAGCGCTGTAATACCCCACTTATCCCCGGGGTCACGGCCCGGGTACGCTTGAGACAGAACCGCATGCCCCACGTGTCGGTCACATGTCTTGAGTGTGGCTATATATATCGGTATCCGTATTTACGGGAGGTAAAGGAGCGGAGACGTAGGCGTATGGAGGGGTGAGGGATCGTGACGCAGGTTAAACGCCTGAGTGGTAAGGAGCGTAGGGCGCTCCGAGCACGCGCGATCCTGCTGGATCCCGTAGTGAAAATAGGGAAGAAAGGGCTGACTTCCGGGGTTATCCAGGAAGTCGATCGACAGCTGGAGGAGCGCGGACTCATCAAGGTCAGGTTCGAGCGAAACATCCTACGTCGGTACGACCGGAAGGAGCTGGCTGAGGAACTCGCTAGGAAGGTCAACGCGGAGCTAATCGACGTACGCGGACGTACAGCGGTACTCTTCCGACCGAGGGAAGGATGGCGAAGGTTCCACGGGCTCTCCCGTTAAACCCATTAACGCGCCTTTTGCGGCCGGCAGATGGGGGTTAGGTCCGTGTACGATGCATACGTGGTGCCCGGATCGGAGCTCGTGGAGCGTCTGGCGGAGAAGCTCAAGGACTTCGAGGAGATAAAACCGCCAGAGTGGGCGAAGTACGTTAAGACAGGCCGCCATAAGGAGCGTCCGCCGGAGGACCAGGACTGGTGGTACATGCGGGCGGCGTCGATCCTGCGCCGAGTGTACATGGACGGTCCGGTGGGAATCTCCCGACTGCGCACGTACTACGGAGGTCGTCAGGACCGGGGAGCCCGGCCCGAGCGGTTCCGGAAGGGAAGTGGCGCGATCATCCGCAAGATCCTTCAGCAGTTGGAGGAGGCCGGACTGGTAGAGAAGACCGAAGAAGGCCGAGTGGTTACACCTGAAGGCAGATCCCTCGTCGACTCAACCGCCCACGAGATAGCTAAGGAGAAGGGGTACACGGATAAATTCACGTCTCCCATCTAACCACCGATCGGGGGTAGGAGGTCGCCACTATGACCGACCCCGAGCTCGAGCGCATCCGGCGTAAGAAGATCATGGAACTCCAACGCAAGCTGGAGGAGTCGCAGGAGAAGAAGGTCGAGGAAGAAAGGGAGAAGAAAACACTGGAGGAAGCCCAGCGCCGGGCGATGCTCCGTAGGATCTTAACTCCAGAAGCTAGGGAACGTCTGGCTAGAGTCCGGCTCGCCAGGCCACAGCTGGCTCAGGCGGTTGAAAATTACCTACTACAGATGGCTCAAACGGGTCAGCTGAGGGAGAAGATCGACGAGGATCAACTTAAGAGAATCCTAAAACAAGTCTCGGACGCTACACGAAAGGAGTATCGGATAAGGTTCAAACGGAAGTGAGGGGGGTAGTCGATTGGCCCGTGTGAAACCATTGGGCAAGAAGCTTCGTATGGCCAAAGCGATCAAGCAGAACCGTCGTGTCCCACCGTGGGTTGTGGCTAAAACAGGCGGTCGCGTCATCGACAATCCGAAGCGGAGGCACTGGAGACGTAGCAAGCTGAAGCCGTAATGGGGGGTATTGGAACGTGGCTGAAGTCGTCGACGAGCGTGTTTACACCGTGCCGCTTCGCGATGCGAAGAAGGCACCGCTTAAGAAGCGCGCACCGAGGGCCGTCAAGGCGCTCAGGCAGTTCATCGAACGACACATGAAGGCGGAGGAAGTCAAGATCGGCAACGACGTGAACGAGAAGATCTGGGAGCGGGGTATCAAGAAACCACCATCTAAAATCAGAGTCCGCGCCGTGAAGTACGCGGACGGCACCGTCAAAGTCATGCTGGCGGAGTAAGCATGACCGTAGTCAAAGCTTCGGTCCACGGGGACCCCAACGTCGGGGCGTGGATAGCTGCCTCAGAGGAATACGCCGTCATCGCTCCCAAAGTCCCGGATGACATCGTCGAAAGAATGAAAGAGGCACTGGACGTTGAAGTCGTTCGGACCACCGTGGCCGGCAGCAACCTCGTAGGCACTCTACTAGCCGTGAACTCCAACGGCGCCCTGTTCCCTAGACACGCCCGAGAGTACGAGATACGGGCCGTCCGTGAGCTGGGTGTGGAAGTCGACGTGCTCCCCTCCAAAATGAACGCTGTCGGCAATCTCGTTCTCACTAACGATTATGGAGCGCTGGTTCATCCGGATCTCGACGATCACGCATTGGAGGTGATCGAGTCAGTCCTTGGCGGGAAGGTGGTGCGTAGTGAGCTCGGTGGTGTGAAGACCGTAGGGTCGGCAGGTGTAGCGAACTCTAAGGGGGCCGTGGTACACCCGGGGGCGACGGAGGAGGAAATGGAGCGTGTCTCGGAGGTGCTAGGGGTGGACGTGGAAGTCGGCACGGTGAACCGCGGATCTCCCTACGTCGGTGTGGGTGTCGTGGTGAACTCTAAAGGTGCTGTCGTCGGTGAGGATACGACGGGTCCCGAACTCGCCCGTCTGGAGGATGCATTATACCTCATTTGAATATTTGAATCGTGGGGGTATTCCCGATGTCCGAGGTGAAGGTGTTCGAGGTCCGCGGTACGTTCCGCATGGGTGACGAGCCTCGACAACCGTTCACGCGTCAGGTTCCGGCCACGTCCGAAGAGGAAGCGCTGGAGAAGGTGTACTCAGATCTCGGTAGCGAGCACGGCGTCAGCCGCACGGAGATTCAGATCGAAGAGATCCGAGAGATAGACATATCTAAAGTAGAGGATCCGATACTAAGGCGGCTCTTGGGTGTGGAAGAGTAATGACGGAGAAGAAGAACGAACAGGAGATCCAACAGGAACTACAGCGACTGATAGTCGAGATCAACAGACTTCAAGGGCAAATGGAGGCGATCAACGCGCAGATAGACCTCATAGAGTCCTCGATCAGCGAGCTGAACCGTGTCGAAGAGACCTTGAAGGGCGTCAAGGAGCTGGAGGGCGACGAGGAAGTCCTCGTACCGGTGGGCGCTCAATCGTTCGTTAGAGCGTGTGTCACCGACACAGAGCGCGTGATCGTGGGTATCGGAGCTGGCGTTGCCGTGGAGAGGACGATCGATGAGGCACTCGAGAGCATCGACGGCCAGCGGCAGGAGCTAGAGAAAGCCCGTGCAGAAGCACAGCAGAAGCTCCAGGAGCTGGCTCAGGAGCTGCAGGAGAAGCAGAGGAAGGCACAAGAACTTGCGCAGCAACTCGAAGGTGCCCAGCGGACCGTCCAACAGTCTAGTGGAGAATGATCCTTCCCGAAACCCGACGTTTTTCGGGGGTGCCCCAGGGCTTGTTCGGTAAGATGAAGAGTGTTTTGAGCAGGGTAAAGGAGAGGGTGTCGAAGCGCGTGGAGGAGCGTGCAGGGGAGGCTAAGGAAGCAAAAGTTAAGGAAGTCGAAACGATGTCGGAGGACCTCAAGAAGCCCACGCTGAAGGAACGCATGAAAAGGGTAGTCAAGCGTGAGGTTACGATCACGGAGGCCGACATCGAGGATATCCTTGACGAGCTTGAGCTGGAACTCATAAGAAACGACGTCGCGGTCGAAGTCGCCGAGAGCATCCGAGAGGAGCTCAAGAAGGAGCTGGTCGGCCGTCGGGTTAAGGGCAAATCGGAAATTCCTAAGACCGTAGAGGAAGGATTACGCGAAGCGCTCTTATCGGTACTCGAGCCGGAGAGAGAGGTTGATCTTATAGAGACCGTTGAAAAGGCTCGGCGAGATGGTCGACCGGCCATCATCATGTTCGTCGGCGTGAACGGGAGCGGTAAGACTACCACCATCGCCAAGGTCGCGAAACTGCTCAAGGACCGCGGTTACTCGGTCGTAATCGCCGCGGCCGACACGTTCCGGGCGGCCGCTATTGAACAATTGGAGGAGCACGCGGAAAGGCTCGGTGCCACCCTGATCAAGGGTGAGCGTGGAGACGATCCGACGGCGGTAGCCTTCAACGCCGTGCAGCACGCGGAAGCGAAGGGGAAGGACGTCGTCCTCGTCGACACCGCCGGGCGGGCGTACACCGACGTTAACTTAATGGAAGAATTGAAAAAGATGAAGCGCGTTCTGGAGCCGGATCTCGTCGTGTTCGTAGGTGACGCGCTGGCCGGAAACGATGCTATCGAGCAGGCCAAGACATTCCATGAATACGTTGGAATCGATTGTGCGATACTGACTAAAGTTGACGCGGACGCTAAGGGTGGTGCCGTACTTTCCATATCAAAAGTTACGGGAGCCCCCATACTGTACCTGGGCGTCGGCCAGGATTACGACGACTTAAAGGCGTTTTCATCGGAATGGTTCGTCGAGCGCGTAATTGGGGGTGAAGAATCGTGATAGGATTCGCCGATAAGCTCGCTGAGATCGCCAAGAAGATCAAAGGTGCCTCGATAATCGATGAGGACTTCGTCAAGGAGGTGGTACGCGACGTTCAACGCGCGCTTCTGGAGGCGGATGTCGACGTAAGGTTAGTATTAGAACTAAGTAAACGTATCGAGAAGCGAGCCCTTGAGGAGGAACCACCCACGGGAGTACCGAAACGTGACTACCTACTGAGGATAGTGTACGAGGAGCTCGTGGAGCTTCTCGGAGGTGAGAAGACGGAGGGTCTCGACATCGACCTCTCCCGCGACGTGAACATCATCATGCTTGTCGGACTGTACGGTATGGGTAAGACTACTACTGCCGCGAAACTGGCCAGATATCTCCAGAGGAAGGGATACCGTGTCGGACTCGTCGGTGCGGATCCGTATCGCCCCGCGGCAGGTGAACAACTGCGTCAACTTGCCGAAGAGGTAGATGTCCCGGCCCACGTGGAGAACGTGGACGACGCCGTCGAGATGGCGGTCAAAGGTGTGGAAGCTCTCAAGGACGAATGTGACGTCGTGATCGTGGACACGGCGGGTAGAGACCGCCTGAGCGAGGACCTCATCGACGAGCTTCGGGAGATGGCGGAACGTATCGAACCTCACGAAGTACTCTTGGTGCTGGACGCCACGATAGGACAGAAGGCGGGAGATCACGCGGAGGCGTTCCACGATGCGGTTCAGCTCACTGGCGTAGTCATCACCAAATTGGATACCTCGGCGAAAGGTGGTGGAGCCCTCTCCGCGGTGGCGCGGACCGGAGCTCCGATCAAGTTCGTCGGCACCGGAGAGCGCTTGGATGACCTGGAAGAATTCAACCCGAAGAGCTTCGTCGCGAGGCTCCTGGGCATCGGGGACATCGACGAGCTCCTGCGTCGGACCGAAGAGATGCTGGAAGAAGAGGAAAAGGCAGAAGACGTCCTGGAAGGAAAGTTCACGCTCAAGGATCTCTACGAGCAGCTAGAAACACTGAATAAGATGGGGCCTGTCGACAAGCTCCTGCAGTACGTACCCGGCATGGGAGGCGGAAGGAACGTTAGGAAGGTCTCACAGATCACCGAGGAGCGCTTGAAGAAGTATAAGGTTATCATGGATTCGATGACGGAGAAGGAACTGGAAAACCCCGAAATTCTCAACAAGTCACGGATCCGACGCATCGCCATCGGTTCGGGCACGTCAGAGCGCGACGTAATCGAGCTCCTGAACCACTATCGCATGATGAGGGACGTAATCGAAGACATTCAGAGCGGAAAGATTCCACGCATCGGCGGAGAGCTCGGAAGAGTAATTCGAAACGTGCTGTGGGGGTAGGTAGTTGTCGAGAGAACGAGTGCATAAAGCGTTTATCGTAGGGCTTCAAGAAGCCTTATTCGAGACTCACGGTGAAATGGCGTTGGCACTAAATAGAGTTGCAGGTAGAGCAATGATGGAATACATAGAAGATGAAGAACTATTAGAGATAACTGGGAATACGGCTAATTCATTAGCACATGACGTGAAGAAAATCATTGAATCACTTGGTGATGTCGGTGATGTTCTAGTGGAAGAAGGAGAGGATACCATTGAGCTGATAATCGTTGAGTGTCCGTTCTCGGATGTGAAGCGGGAACTCTTGGACCGTGACAAGGTCCCGGTGGTGTGTCCATTCGCCTCCCTAGTGCTAAAGGCGACCGAGGAGACTTTCGGAGTTAAGATGAGGATCGTGAGTATCGACGTCGATGATGAAGAGTGTCGGTTTGTGATGGAGAGGACGGAGTGACTGTGCCCCGCCCGACGGGACCGTGGCGTCATCGCCGGGAACCGAGCCCGCCTCCGCCCGGTCGGGCCACGGGGCTCATCGCCCGTGTACCCCGGCCGTTGAACGGCGGTTCATCGATGGGTAACCTACCACCTCACCGCCGCCTGCCGAACCGGGGCGGGCCCGCACTCGGGCTCTGATCAGAGCTTTCCGGGGTGAGAACCGTTTGGGAGAAGGAACGGCATACGCCGCCGGCACCGTTGTTAACGCTATCTCCGCCAAAAAAGGTTGTGCTTACGCGATAGATCTAACGGTTTCAGTCAAAGCAGAACTTTCCGATTCCACTGAGATTCACACGGATGTGGAAGACACATCACTCGTCGAACAGTGCGTGAAGGTCGTCGGCGAACACGTCGGTCAGGAACTGAATTTCGAGATCGAAGTCGACTCCGAGATCCCAGTTGCGATGGGACTGGCCAGCAGCAGTGCTGTGTCCAACGCCGTGGTTGAAGCCCTGCTCAAAGAGCTAGGACGTGAGCCGGAACCCCTCGAGGTCGTCCGACTCGGCGTCGAGGCAAGCATCAGGGCAGATGTGACGGTAACGGGGGCCTACGACGATGCCTGTGCATCGTACTTAGGTGGCTTAGTGCTGACGCTGAACGATCAACTCCGAATTCTGGATATCCGCGAGCTTCCGTATCCCTACGCGGTGATCCTGCTCCCGGGTGGTAAGGTCGAAACCTCGGATGTGGATGTGAACCGTCTCGAGTTGCTAGCTCCTGCAGCCGAGACCGCTTTCCGGAGGGCGATGACGGGGGATTATCGGGGAGCAATGATGATCAACTCGGCAGTGTACTGCTCCGCTCTGGGCCACGAATTCGAACCCGTGGTCGAAGCTTTAGAAGCAGGCGCTGCGGCGGCAGGGCTCTCGGGGACCGGTCCAGCGTTCGTCGCCCTCTGCGAGACGAAATCGGACGTTAGGGAGGTATCCGAAGTTTGGTCTGATAGAGGTGAGGTACTGGAAACGAGGACCGTGGGGCCTGAACGTGCTCGAGGAGCTCAGACGTGAAATAGACCGCATCGACGAACGTTTACTGGACGCGGTCATAGACCGTCTGAAGGTAGCGCGGGAAATAGGGCGTGTAAAGGCTCAAGAGGGGTTACCACTGACGGACGAAAAGCGGGAAAAGGAGCTCCGGGAGAGGTGGAGGAAGAGGTTTAAAACTGAAGGGCTGGACCCGGCGCTCGCGGACATCGTGCTCGCTTCTATCCTAAAGGTTAGCAAAAAAGTCCAGCGGGGGGTGATCGAGGATGGGTAAGGTCCGACCGACGTTCGTGAAGCGTCCTGCCCGAGAGATCGTGGAGAAATACGAGGAGTACCTCACCACCGACTTCGAGCACAATAAGAAGGTAGTTGAGATCGTAGCGAGACCTAAGACCAAAAAGCTCAGAAACATGATCGCCGGCTACGTTACGCACCTCATGCGCCTCAAGGAGCGTCAGAGGGAAGAATGGACAGAGTGACCGGGAGGGGCGTACCCGTTGGGATTTCAGATTGAGGGAGTCATCCCAGCCCTGATAACTCCCTTTACGGACGACCTGAAGGGGATAAACGAAGAAGGACTCCGTGAGAACGTCTCACGATTGCTTGAGGCCGGCGTGCATGGCGTGGTACCCGCAGGGACCACAGGGGAATCGTCCACGCTGAGTCACGCGGAACATCGACGCGTCATCGAAATCGTCGTTGACGAGGTGAATGGTAAGGTGCCCGTGATCGCCGGAGCAGGTTCGAACTCGACGCGCGAGGCCCTCGAACTCTCCACGTACGCTGAAGACGTAGGGGCAGATGCGATCCTTTCCGTGGTTCCCTACTACAACAAGCCACCTCAAGAGGGTCTTTTCATCCACTTCTCCGAAATCGCGGAAGCCGTCGAGTGTCCTATCATCCTCTACAACATACCGTCACGGACTGGTTGCGCGTTGGAACCGGAAACGGCCGCCAAGCTAGCTGAAGAATACTCTCACATCGTCGGCATCAAGGAAGCCAGTGGCGACATGGACGTGGTTCAGCGTTTCATCGAAGAGACTCCCGACGATTTCGTTCTAATCTCCGGAGTCGACGAGTTGACTCTTCCGATCCTAGCCGTCGGAGGAGCCGGTGTGATATCTGTAACGGCCAACGTAGCCCCCGAATTGATGGTAGAGATGTACGAGGCGTGGAAGGGCGGCGACGTAAAGCGCGCCCGAGAGCTCCATTACGAGCTCTTGCCACTCCACAGGGCATTGTTCACTGAAACGAACCCAATACCCGTAAAGGCCGCAGCCGAGCTCGTAGGGATGGCTTCGAGTCCCCCAAGGCCTCCGCTCAAGGAAGCCCGTGAAGACACCAAGGAGTTACTCCGTAGGGAACTCGAGAAGCTAGGGTTGTTGTCCGAGGGGGAGTGACCACTGGACGCGCGTGAACTAATCGATAAGTACCACATGAACACGTACTCCAGGTTCCCGGTCACCCTGATCCGTGGTGAAGGTGCCAGAGTCTGGGACGATGAGGGGAACGAGTACATAGACCTGGTGGCCGGGATAGCGGTCAACGTCCTCGGACACTGCCATCCGGCCGTGGTCGAGGCGGTTAAAGAGCAAGTGGAGCGGCTAATTCACTGTTCGAACCTCTACTACAACGAGCCGCAGGCGAAGGCTGCAAGGATTTTAGCTGAGGCGGCTCCCAAGGACTTGAACAAGGTCTTCTTCTGTAACTCCGGAACGGAGAGTGTGGAGTGTGCGATAAAGTTGGCACGCAAGTTCACCAGACGTACCAAGTTCATAGCGTTCGAAGGCGGTTTCCACGGCAGGACGATGGGGGCTCTATCGGCGACCTGGAAGCCTGAGTTCCGTGAGCCATTCGAGCCACTAGTACCGGAGTTCGAGCACGTACCTTACGGCAACGTGAGTGCTGTGGAGAAAGCGATAGATGACGACACCGCCGCAGTCATCGTGGAACCAGTGCAGGGTGAGGCGGGGGTGAGGATACCGCCTGAGGGATTCCTCCGGGAATTACGAGAGCTATGCGACGAACACGGGGTGCTCCTGATAGTCGATGAGGTGCAGTCCGGTATGGGACGAACCGGCAAGTTCTTCGCGTTCGAACACGAGGGCGTCCTGCCGGACATCGTCTGTCTGGCCAAGGGGCTCGGAGGCGGTGTGCCAGTAGGCACGACGATAGCGCGGGAGGAGGTGGCCGAAGCGTTCGAGCCCGGTGATCATGGGTCCACCTTCGGTGGCAATCCGCTGGCCTGCGCGGCAGTATGTGCGGCGGTCCGCACAGTACTCGAGGAGAACCTTCCGGAGGCCGCAGAGCGGAAAGGGAAGCTAGCGATGAGGATACTGTCCGAAGCGGAGGACGTCGCGGAAGATGTTCGGGGTCGCGGTCTGATGATTGGGGTGGAAGTCGGCGACGACGAAAGAGCGGAAGACGTGGCTCGGGAGATGTTGGACCGTGGAGTTCTCGTGAACGTAACCTCAGGAGACGTGATCAGACTCGTACCTCCGCTCGTGATCGGAGAGGACGAACTCGAGAAGGCCTTGGTCGAACTAGTCGACGCGTTACGTGCCTCCGGATGAAACGTACTCCCGTAACCACCTTATTTCCATAATTTTCTCGCCGATGCGGTCTTCCAGGAGTCCCTCGGGCTTCTCGTAGCGTCGATCGCACTCCGTCGTCCCCGTCGGCGTGTGGATGACGTCCACCGGTACGTCGTGCTCTTCCATCGGTATCTCTCCCGGTGGAAGTACCTGGATATCGTGAACGGTCGTGTGTATGGGAGTGTTTTCATCCACGAGATCCAATTGTGCCAAAATCCCCCACTCCAAGTCGAAGTATCCGCCTCCTTTTCCAACCCTGGCGCCGTCCGAAGCCACCGCCACGGATCCAGCAACTACCAAGTCGACCGCGGGGAGTTCGTCCGGCATCGTTATCTTTCCTTCCTGGAAAGCCCCACTAATCGTTGAGGCACGTCGAGGATCCCCGGGGTTCTTCACGACGAGGAAGCCACGTTTGAGCCTCGGTGTCGGCATTATCAGGACCTTACCGTCGCGAAGAACTCGTTCACGTACAGGCCGTTGGGGCGAGTCCGGATTCACCTTCACTACTTCGGCCTCTTCGTATTCGGGCGTCGAAGTGAGCCGTCGAGCCGCCACCAAGGCGCCTCTGAAGTTCGGAATCCTACCCTCAACTGGGAACGGGGGCGCGGCCTCGCCTGACTCCTTGAGCTCTTCCCACACTGCTTTCCGGATCCTAGCCTTTCCAGTCGAGGTCATGTACTTACAACCCCATGAAAAGCCTCACCTTTTAGGCTGTGGGTTGTTGTTGCCTTCGGGTTTCGAATAATCATCGGTGAATATTCGAATATTCGAAAGGTCTTTGACGTGGTGGGGTTAAGTCGAAAAGTAGCCGGTGAAAGACTGCGATACGGTTTACAGTTACATTATTGGATCGAATAGGTGAAACTAAAGCACTGGCGCCGTTGTGAATGTTGATAAGATACTGCCACCATGCTATCACAATGTGTCCAGAGTGTAGAAGCTCAAGGTCAAACGTTGGTTCGTGTAAGTGCTGTTTCAGTGGTGGTAGTGACAAGGTTCGAATCCTCTTGGATGGAGTAATTACGATCATTTCCCTGAGTATGGGTTGAGTAACTTTGCTCCTCATGGGGTGTCAGATCACCTTGACCGACTTCAGCTTCTTGGAGTTCCTGCGGACGGTCTCTCGGATCTCCCGAGCTACGCGTTCCAATCGTTCCCTGGCTCGCTTCGGTGGTAACTCTGAAATCTCCTCCATCTCGCGCTCAATGCGCCTGGTGAGTTCGACGCTCACGAGTTCCGGGACTCGATCCTCGAGTAGCTCTACCAGGCGCTCTCCCCTCTTCGTAGGTGCCACTCCTGACCCCACTCTCCTGACGTAACCCCTATCGAAGAGCTTTTTCACGATCTCCGCTCGTGTGGACTCGGTACCTAATCCAAGCTTCTTCATCTTTGCCACCAACCGCGACTGCGAGTACCGACGAGGGAGAGGTTCTCTACGGCGGGAAGCGTTTACGTTCGCCGGCAACTCATCTCCTTTAGACACGTCGGGCATGGTCCTTTCCCGAGGCCTCTTCCACGGGTACACTGAGTACCACCCGTCCCGCTTGACTTCCGTGCCTTCCATCACGAACTTCGTCCCGGTCTCTGGATGCTCGGCTACGATCCGCCACTTCACTATTAGGGCGTTTTCGGACAGCGTCGCCAGATATCGACGGACGATCAGATCATACAGGAGCCAAGTTAGTTTCCCGCGGATGTACTTCCTCCGACCGGTGGGAGTGATCGGTGGGTGGGCTCCGTCGTACTCCCTACCTGAGACGGGCTCGGACCTTCGGCCGGCGCGCTGGAAATCTCGGAAGGCGTCGGGGTGGGCATTCCTCATCCTGCGGAGAAGCTTTTCGTGATCGAACGTGGATGGGTATCGGTTAGTCGCGGTCCTAGGGTACGTGATCATTCCTTCTTCGTAGAGGTGCTGAGCCAAATCGAGAGTGCGCTTCGGCGATATCCGAAGGATCTCACCGGCGGCCCGTTGGAGGCTAGTCAGATTGAACGGGGTTGGTGGTCTTACGGACCGGTGCTCTCGTCGCACTTCCACGACTCTTACCGATTCGATTTCGGAGGCAAGCTCCCTCGCCCGACGCCCGTTTTTGAACTTCTCTTCAGTTCTAAGTTCTCCGATCGGAGTCTCAGCTTGGAGTATCCAGTGATATTTGCGCTTCTTCTGGGCTTTCCTGCGTTCCCGTTCCCGCTCCACGACCAGTTTGAGTGTAGGTGTCTGTACTCGACCGACGGAGACGATGTCGTCGTTGCAGAGCGACAGCTGACGGGTTAGCGGTATCCCGTACAGCCAGTCCGCAATCGTGCGTGCGAGCGCCGAGTAAGCCAGACTCGGGTCGATTCTCTCACCACGGAGTGCTTCCTCGAGCGCTCTGAGGATGTCCTCGCGGGTGTACGCTGAGAACCGCATTCGCCGAGCGCACTCAGGGTCGTCGAGGACACCCTGCCGTTTCAACCATACAAGTGCTTCCCAACCGATTAACTCTCCCTCCGCGTCGTTGTCGGTCGCTACGATGACCCTGTCGGCTCGACTGCCGGCGTAGCGTTCCACGACACGTTCCACGGCCCGCAGGAATCTTTCTTTGCCGTCGATAGGTCTCAACTCGAAGTCGTCCGGATCAGGGAAGTAATCAGGGTGCCTGAATCCCGGGTCGTCTTTGGGCCACCACTCCAGGACGTGGCCCGACAGACTGGTGATAGCGAACCGCCTACCTCGGTATTTACCGAACCCCAGCAACTTCCTACCGTTCCATCTTCCCCGGAGGAACCCCGCGATCGTTCCCGCGAGACTTGGCTTTTCGGCTATGATTACCATAGTCTCCTTCGACGACGAGGCCATGGTACGAGCCCCTGAAAGGGAAGAACCTGGTTATTCTCGCCTCCGTTCGCCTCTAAGGGTTCCACACGGAGGTTGCAGGACACGATATCCTCGGTGCTCCCGTCCGTCACCTGGACGGACAGTGTATGATGACCGGGCGTGACATCGAGCTCCAAGGATTCCTGAATTATCCCGTTAGCCTGTAACTTTACCGTACGTTCCAAGATCCTTCGATCGTCGAAGGACACCGTGAGTGCACAGGTGGTCGGGCGGTGAGGGGAAGCGACGACCACGTTGAGCAGTAGCGTGTTTGATGTCCTCACTCTGACCTCTTCCTCTATATGACGCTCATGTGTTATCGGATCCACCCATACGATTCGGGTGTACGCCTCGATCGAATCGGCTTCCGGCGGCCCGGCTACGACGTCCACGATCACGGGGTGATTGTACGACAGTTCGGACACTTCTTCGGGTGTCATGACTTGCCCTGCAACTCCTAAGGGTGTCGCCAGTGCTATGAGCACGGAGAGCAACCTCACGGTGACCGACCCCGACTACCTTGAACACGACGCCAACACTCATCCCAAAGGAGCTATTTACGGTAAACCGGTTCCGAAGTTGTTGGGGTGTGACCATGCGACCGAGGCTCCTTGTGAGTCCCGTAAACCGTGATGAGGCGTTGGAGGCCGTGGAAGGTGGAGCTCACATCATCGACGTGAAGAACCCCGAGGAAGGATCCTTAGGCGCGAACTTTCCGTGGGTGATACGTGAGATAATGGAAGTAGTCCCGGAGGATCGCGAGGTCAGTGCCACCGTTGGAGACGTCCCCTACAAACCTGGTACGGTGGCTCAGGCCGTGCTCGGTGTAGCCGCCGTAGGAGTGGACTACGCGAAGGTAGGACTTTACGGAACCAAGACTGAAGAAGAAGCGCTGGAAGTCATGCGGGCTTGCTCCCGAGCGGTCCGTGAGTTCGGGTACGACACGCGCGTAGTTGCAGCCGGCTACGCGGACGCCCATCGGGTTGATAGCATAGATCCCATGTCCGTTCCGGAGGTAGCGGCCGAAGCTGAGTGCGATGTGGCAATGGTGGATACGGCGGTAAAGGACGGTAAGCGATTGTTCGATTTCTTGAGAGAGGAAGAGGTGGGGGAGTTCGTCGATTTAGCCCACGAGCACGGGCTCGAAGTGGCACTCGCCGGGTCTCTGCGGCACGAAGACATGCCTATCGTACGCGACCTCGGAGCGGACATAGTAGGGATTCGGGGAGCGGCCTGTGAGCGCGGTGATCGTAACCGTGGGGCGATCCGCAGCCACCTAGTCCGGAAACTGGCCGAGGCGCTCGCCTGAAATCGACCCATTTATTATCTTCCAGGCTCCGTACCCTTCGGGGTGGAAGGAGATGGGTGAGCTCGCGGATGCTGTCCGTGAGCACTTAGTTCCGGCCACGCTTAATGCGATCGGCCTGATCATTGTGATAGTGGTAGTCCAGTTAGTGGTGCCTCCACTGGCGTCGCTCGGAACGATAGTACCAGGTATCGGTGTGCCAGTGAACATGGTGCTCACCGTCGTGGGTGTGGTACTGGCACTATACTTCGCTTACGGCGTGCTAAAGCACGTGAAACCGATAATCACTCCTGCAGCTGACCTCGTATCGATGGCACTGCTAGGCCGTCGAGAGGAAGATCTCCATACAGCCACGTACAACCTGGTACTGGCGGCAATCGTTCTCGTAGTGGCCGTTCTACTGTCCCCGCTGATGGTCTCCATACCAGGAGCTGGAGCCGTACTGAGCCTCCTCGTACTGCTGGTCGGCATCGGCTTCGGTGGACTACTCCTAGTCAAGGCCGCTACAGGATTCTACGAGGTGTTCCGAGATAAGCTGGAGGAGTTGGCGGAAAACCTGGCCGAACGAGTCGAGGAACTGGAGCGCAGAGCGTCTGAAACGGAGGAGGCAGAGGAGTCCGAGTAACCTCCCTCGCGCAATCTTTAACTCTCCCCGCCCCCGTTCCCCGCAAAAGGCGCGGGGAACGGGGGCTTGGTCGGGCGGTACACCCGAAAGCTGGAAGATGCCGAGCTAGCGCTCACGTTCGACGACGTCCTCCTACTCCCCGGACGATCCTCGGTAGAACCCGCAGACGTGGATGTATCCACACGAGTCACCGTTAACTACCGACTCAACATACCGATCCTAAGTGCTGCTATGGATACTGTCACCGAAGCCGAGATGGCCATCGCGATGGCCCGACACGGTGGCCTCGGTGTAATCCACCGGAACATGACCATAGAGGAGCAAGTAAGGGAGGTCACGCGTGTCAAGGAGGCTAGGGACATAGTACAACGTGACGTTGTGACGATTTCACCGGACGAGAGCGTGAAGCGAGCAGTGGAGCTAATGGAGGAGCATGACGTCGGAGGTCTGCCCGTCGTCGACGAGGAGGGTAAAGTCGTCGGCATCATTACGCGGCGCGACGTGGACCTGCTTTCCGAGGAAGAAATCGGAGAGTTGGATGTGAAGAGTGTTATGACGGAAGAACCGGTCGTCATCGAGGAGGGTGAGGACATCGAGGAAAGAGCTTTACGAGTGATGAGAGAAGAGAGGATCGAACGCGTCCCCGTAGTGGACGACGAAGGTCGCCTCCTGGGAATCGTGACCGCTAGGGACGTAACGGAGCTTCGCAAGGAGACGGAAGCGGCCACCGATGAGGAAGGACGATACCTCGCGGCTGCAGCCGTGGGTCCGAAGGATCCCGATCGAGCGATCGCCCTGGACGAGGCCGGCGCGGACATCCTCGTAGTCGACTGCGCCCATGCGCATACGGAGACGGTCATCAACTTCGTGAAGGAGATCAAGCGTGAAGTCGACGCGGACGTCATCGCCGGCAATATCGCCACGGCCGAAGCTGCGGAGGACCTTATCGCCGCGGGCGCCGACGCTCTGAAGGTCGGTATCGGTCCGGGCTCCATATGTACTACGAGGATTGTTGCCGGTGTCGGCGTACCTCAGATCACCGCCGTAGCCTGGGTGGCCGACGTCGCGGAGGAACACGATATTCCCGTCATCGCGGACGGTGGTATCAGGTACTCTGGAGACATCGCCAAAGCTATCGCCGCAGGCGCTGACGCCGTGATGCTGGGTAACCTATTGGCAGGCACGGACGAAGCCCCAGGCCGAGTGATCCGGCTGCACGGACGCCTGTACAAGCAGTACCGTGGTATGGGGAGCTTGGGAGCCATGATGAAGGGAGAATTGGCCGACCGCTACTTCAAGCAACCCGAACAGGGAAGCCGCCACGTCGCCCAAACGAAGTTCGTACCGGAGGGAGTCGAGGGAGTTGTCCCGTACAAAGGCCCGGTGAGTGAGGTCCTCTACACCCTCGTAGGTGGACTTAGATCCAGCATGGGATACGTTGGCGCCAAGAACATCGAGGAAATGAAGAAGAAGGCGAGGTTCGTACGGATCACTAGGGCCGGGTACGAGGAAAGCCATCCACACGATATCGCCATCACGGACGAGGCGCCGAACTACCCGATATCGAACCAGTAGGTGCCGCCGATACTCCCTCGTAGTTTTTCAAGTTTATCAGCCTAATCCCGTTTACCTTCTTCAAGTACTCGTACTGAAGTCTCTTGTAGTGCGAGAGTTCCCAAAAAGCTTCCAGCGGTGATATCAGGAACGGTGTGAACCACCCTAGCACCGTTGCCGTGATCGCGAAAGGGATGTTCCCATAGTTCGCGAGGATGTAGTAATACGGCTCGCACCCACATCCTCCGTAGAGGAGCGGGAAACCGTTCCTCACGGTCCCATGCCAGAAGATCACGGAGTTCTTAGGGAATCGTGGCCCGCCGATCGGCCCATCGTGAACCCAGGTGGCGGTCCTCAACCTGTCCGCGAAGACCAGCTCCCTGAGCGCACCATACCAATCCACTGACGCTCGGTTCCCACGAGGGTCTAGCGCTGCGATGTTCCACATTAGTACGCCGTTCCTATCGGTCCACGAACCGTACATACTCTCACTACCAGCGTTATGGACGATCGTGACCGCCGGGTATCCAAAGGTGTGCGCTACGTTAGTGGCGACAATCTCGTGAAGACCTCCCGGTCTTATATCCGGATCGTGTAACTTCACGAAAGCCAGTCGCCCCAACGGCATGCAACCCGTCGTCACGTAAAATTTCACGAAACCGAGAAACGCATACGCGAGCCACGCCAGCACTAGGAGCGCGAGGACCTTCAGCGGAATCACTCCCACCACGGTGGCGACCCCCTTGGGACAGCGTGTAACATCCATACGGTGGTGCACGAGCCATTGAGGGACGATTATATGGCGGTTCACCCCATGCCGTACTATTGCATCGTCTACGCAGGAGTCCATCTAGTAACTCTCAAATGTCTGGATAGGGGCGGTATCACATTAGTTGTCCCGAGACTGTACAACGGTTGCTAGAAGGCTTACACACCTGGCAGCGTGCGGTGGATCGGAAACGGAAATATGGTAATGTGGGACGCGGTCCGTGCGGCAGATTCCAGTCGTCGCCCACATCAGTTTACTCCGAATTATCAGACAAGTACTCGGATGTGCCAGATCCGTGGCCGCTCAATGATCATGAAGCCGACCAAGTGCAGGATTCGTTACGATAACTGTAACGATAGGAGCTGCGGGGGGAAGGATCGGCTTACTCGCGTAGCTCTTCGACCTTCTCAATGATCTCGTCCACGAGGTCCTTGGCGTCTCCGGGGTCGATGATGCACGCACTGGCCGCTGCTACGTCGATGCCGGCGGCGGCGCCCAGTTCGTCCTTGCTAGGGACGTACACGTACGGGATACCCTTCTCATCGCAGAGCTCCGGTAGGTGAGCGACTACCTCCTCTGGGTCCACGTCTTCAGCGATCAGCACGAGCACGGCTTCCTCACGCTCGACGGCCTTAGTTGTCTCGTTAGTACCCTTACGGATACGACCGGTGTCTCGAGCGATTTCTATGGCCTCGTAAGCCTTCTCGGCCAGTTCCTCCGGGACCTCGAACTTCACGTACATGGGCTTGGACATCAACCACCACCCCCACTCATCGGTTCATCCTCATCCTCGTGGTCGATCTCCTCGCCCACACCCGCCGATCGGTTGAAATAAATAAAGTTTCGCCGGTACCTCGCGGCCCCAATGAAGAGGAGCTGACGGGCCGAGTCTGTGACGAGACTCCTCTCAGCCGAGGGGGTTTACCTTGTACAAACAGGTGATAGTGGTTAGGGAAGACTTGAAACTCAGTCGTGGGAAGCTCGCGGCTCAGGTGGCACACGCCTCACTGGGGGCCTTTCTACGCGCTAAAGAGTCAGGGGCGCCGGTTGAGGAGTGGTTAAGAGAAGGTCAGAAGAAGGTAGTGCTCAAGTGTAGAGATGAGGAGGAACTACTGGAACTCCACGAGCTGGCTAAGGGAAGAGGCTTACCGTCGTTCTTGGTTCGAGACGCGGGGCTTACGGAGCTAGAGCCCGAGACGATAACTTGCCTCGGGATCGGGCCCGAGCGAGAGGAGGAGATCGACCGAGTTACGGGCGACTTGCCGTTACTGAGGTGACAGAGGGTTGATCGCGGTTCTGTTAGTCCTGCTCGCGCTCTCGACGTCCGGATGTTGTGAGGCGGTGTGGACGGTGTATGATTGGGGTTCCAAGGGTAACATACTGAAGAACCCTATTCTAGTCCAGCACGCGCCCCACGGCCCACGCTCGAAGGCGGTATACAAGCACTCCGTCGAAGGCACCGTAGTCTTCGAATTCCGTGGAGGCCCTGGACCTGCCGTGCTCTTGACCGCTGGAGTCCACGGCGACGAGGTGTGGACAGTGATAGCGCTGCTAAAATTATTGGACGAACTGGACCCGTCCTCCACAGTGGGCACTGTGTACGTGATTCCCGCGGTTAACCCGGAGGGGTTGGCGGCCAACTCGAGGTTAGTCGATGGTGTAGATCCTAACCGGGTAGCGGATGTACCAGGATCCCTGACGTGGCATCTCGTGCGGTTTGCGCTCTCCCATAGAGTGAAGTATTGGTTGGACATGCACTGCGGCAGTGGGGTACCTCGTCAAGGAGCGCTTTTAACCGATGAGAAGGATGAACTCGTGGATGAGCTGGCGAGGTCCTCTGGATTCGTGCTCTTAGTAAAGAGCGCCCCGAGGGGATCGATAAGATCCGTGGCGCGTCGGCTCGGAATTGACGTGATCACTCTAGAAGTACCACGTGACGCGGGTCTGTCGGGCGTTGAGAGGGCGTACCATGCGGCCCTGGCCTTCTTGCGGTTAACTGGTGTACTGAATCGTTCGCGGACTCCGACTTCGGGTTCGATGAAAGTCACAGTACCCGTTCTCCCGACAATAGTGCCGCGACGCCGCCTCGGCTAGGACACGGCTCTTCACGGGGTCCGAGCCCAGGTTTGTCGTCATCGGCGGTATCGAAGTTACATACCGTAGAACGGGTCTTCCTTGCGTTTGATCTCGGCTATCTCTTCAAGGGCTTCCAGCTCATCCTCCGTCAGGAGATCTTTGAACTCCTCGAACATGAGCTTCGCGTGCTCGGAGGGCACGTCCGTATACAGGATATCGCCTTCCTCGAAGTGTCTACCGACGATGGGACCCTCGATGGATATGGCCACTTCCTGTCCTTTCTTCGCCTCTTTAGTCGGTTCACCGTGCATCTGGATCTGCTTGATCTCCCCGAGTTCTCTACCGTCCTCTCGTATCAGTGGATATCCGGGCTTGATCACACCAGCCAAGACTCGAACGCCGACGATCGCCGGCTTACTTTGGCGGAAGATGTATCCAGGAAGCACCTTTATCTTCCCTGGACGTACGAGTTCGTCCAGGCGCTTTCGCCGTTCCCGCTCGATCCGCTTTTCGACTATCTCCTCATACTTCTCGACTAACTCATAGATCACATCGTCGATGATGATGTCGACGTTGTACTCGTCGGCCAGTTCCCGCGCCTCCTCAGTGACTCCCACGTTGAACCCTACGATCACACCGAGTAGCGGATCCTTCTCTGCGACCGCGTGCGCCTCGATGACGTCCTTCTTGGTAATGTCTCCGACGTCGGCCTTGCGGATCGAAACGTCCTTTTCCTTGAACTCCCCGACGACGGCTTCCAGGGTCCCCAAAGTATCGGCCTTGATGATGATTCCATCTTGGTCTGTCTCAATAGTGACCTCCTCGACCTCCTCCTGGACCTCGCGCACGACTTCTTCGACGTCCTCGTCTTCCCAGACGACGCGTAACGGGGCGCCGGCCACGGCCTCTTCGAGCTCCGGGGCACTTATCTTTACACCGGCGGCGGCCGTCACCTCATCCACCTTACGGAATCGATCGCTCGGGTCGCGCATCTCGTCCAGAGGCTTCGGCTTCAGCAGGGATCTCACCCGGGTGACGATAGGCTCTTCCGGATGACCGATGACTATCGTGTCGCCCGTTCGGACGATACCGTCGTAGAGGATCGCGTCGACAGTGTGACCGAGTCCAGGTTCCTCCTTGACTTCCAGGATCGCGGCCTTTCCTGGACCTTCTACCTCTATTTTCAGTTGTTCTTCCAGGAAGCGTTGTGCCAGCCCGGTTACGACCATCAACAGCTCTGGTATACCCTCCCCTGTGACACCGCTCGTGGGGACTATCGCGACGGTTCTCGTGAAATCCTTCACCCTATCGAAGCGTTCCGCCTGGAACCCATGCTGATGGAGCTGTCCGATAAGCTCGTAGACTTTCTCTTCCAGCCGCTGCTGTACCTCCGGGGACTGCCTCTGGAACGACTCGAGAAACGGGGTGTCATCGTGGGATTTCCATCCCGGTACCCTGTCCACCTTGTTGGCGGCGACGACGAACGGGGTGCGGTACCTCCTGAGTATCCTGAGAGCCTCTTCGGTCTGTGGCATCACGCCTTCCATGATGTCGATGACTAGGATCGCTATGTCGGCCAGCGCCCCTCCACGCCTTCGAAGGTTAGTGAAAGCTTCATGACCTGGGGTGTCGATAAACAGTAGTCCGGGTATCGTGATTTCCACGTCCAGCTGTTCAAGCAACGGTCCACAGATCTCTTTGACCACTTCCAGTGGTATTTCTGAAGCCCCGATGTGCTGGGTGATACCCCCGGCTTCCTTCGCCGTTACGGCAGTACCGCGGATCTTATCTAGGAGGGTGGTCTTTCCGTGATCAACATGCCCGAGCACCGAAATTATCGGTTGTCGTATGGCTTTATCGCTCTCGGACAACTTATACCACTCCCTCGAGATTTTTAGTCGAAACTCCATTTTACTCGAATTTAAACCTTGGGTGGATGGAGTATGAAAGTGTTATTTGCAACGGGCAATATCGGAAAGTACCGTGAGGTTAAGCAGATATTAGCTCGATACGGCATCGAAGTCGAGCGCGTTGATCTCGACTATCCGGAGCTCCAATCTGACAGCTTGGAGGAGATCGCCGCCTACGGGGCCCGATACTGTGCTGAGTCGTTGGGCCAGCCGGTGATAGTCGAGGACTCGGGTCTGTTTATCGAAGCTCTGAACGGGTTCCCGGGACCGTACTCCGCCTACGTGTTCGACACGATCGGTAACGAGGGTATCTTGAAGTTGTTGGAGGGAGAGGAGAACCGCAAGGCCGAGTTCATCTCGGTCGTAGGCTACTGCGAGCCTGGCGGTCGACCGGTAACCTTCACCGGCGAGATCCGCGGACGGATAGCGGAGGAACCCCGGGGTGGAGAAGGCTTCGGCTACGATCCTATCTTCATCCCGGAGGGTGAAGACCGCACGTTCGCGGAGCTGGGAGTCGAGGAAAAGTGTAAAATATCGCACCGGACCAGGGCGCTCGAGAGGTTTGCGGAGTGGTACGAGAACAACGTGGCGGGGAGGTGATCGGTCTTGGCACGTATGCATTCACGTGACAAAGGCAAGTCAGGATCAACCAGACCTCCTAGAGTAGCTCCTCCGTCGTGGGTAGAGTACTCGCCCGAGGAAGTGGAGAGCTTGGTGGTCGATCTGGCCAAGCAGGGTTACGAACCCGCCATGATAGGTATCAAGCTACGTGATGAGTACGGCATACCTGACGTCAAATTGATTACTGGTAAGAAAGTCACTGAGATCCTCGAAGAACACGGACTGGCTCCGGAACTCCCGGAGGACCTGCTGAACTTGATTCGCAGAGCCAAGCGAGTGCGCGAGCACTTGAAGAGGCATCCGAAGGATTTACATTCGAAGCGGGGACTCCAGCTCATCGAATCCAAGATTCACAGGTTAGTTAAGTACTACAAGAGGAAGGGAATCCTACCCGAGGATTGGAAGTACGATCCGGAGGCCCTACACGTGGAGTGAGCTCCCACCTCGCTCAATTGTTACGATCCTATTAACGTTCGATCGACCGATGGCTACAACTCGGTAAATACCCAGCTGGGGGTGAAGCGGGGCGGTACTTTGAGCGAAGACGGGTTCGAAAGTACTCTGGAAGAAGCTGTTGAATTCCTAGAGGATCTGGAAGGAACTGCAGTCCGCCTATACGTTCACAACGACGCAGACGGGCTCACAGCAGGAGCGCTGATGGCCTTCACGCTCCGGTGCCTCGAGGTACCCACACGGCTTCGGGTACTGAACACGGAAACGGAGCTGTTAAAGGAAGATCTCGACGGCCCCACCGTAGTCGTGGATATGGGAAGCGGGATCCTGAACAAATTGCGGAACGACCATCCTGTGCTCGTCGTCGACCACCATGAGATTTCCTCGAAACCTTCGGACAACGTACTTCTGGTGAATCCTCGAGAGCACGGCGTCGACGGTGGTACGGAAGCCTCGGCTTCCACAGTAGCGTACTTGCTGTGCCGACGCGTGGTTAAAGTCGAAGAGACGTGTCTGCCGAAGGCCGCGCTGGTCGGTGCCTACGGTGACAACCAAGCTGGCAAGAGAGGAGTCCGAGGTTTGAACAGGGTACCGGAAGAGGACGGAGAGAAGCATGAAATCATCGAAATCCGAGACCCGGCCTACTGGGTTTTCGGACGCGCGTCGATGACCGTAGGGGAGATCGTGGAGCGAGTTTCCGGCGCCTCGGTACGGGAGGCGTTAGAGGCCAGGTTCGGCGATCTAGATGTGGTCCCTGTGGATTTGAGTCGAGAGGATGAAGCCGAAATAGTTCGAGAGCATCGAGAACTTCTGAATGGTGAGAAAAGGAAGGAGCTCGAGTCCAAAACGGGTCGCATCCACGTGTTCTACGAGGAGCGTCCTCTCAAGGCCCTTCGGGATCCCTTAGAGACGGCCACGCTTCTCAATGCTTGCGGCAGGTACGGGGAAGGATGGGCGGGTGTCCTGATCGCCATGGGATCCTGGGATCCTCTGCAACTGGCCAAGAAGCTCAGGAGCAAACACAAGGCCATCATTCGGGAGGCCTTAAGTAGGCTTAGTCGCGGGGAAGGCATCACGGACCGAGAGAGCATGGTAGTGATCGATGGTCGCGAGCTCGGAATCCCGCACACCGTAGTGGGGATCGTGGCCCAGTTCGTGTGTGAGGAGCGGGAGCGTGTGACCGTAGGTGTGGCTGAAATGGAAGAGGGTCTCGTGAAGGTGTCGATACGCTGTCCGGAGAACTCGGACGTGGATGCCGCCGAAGTGATCAAAGACGCGGCTAATCGCGTGGATGGAAAGGGAGGAGGACACGAGAGGGCTGCGGGTGCTGAAGTCCCTGAAGATCGGCTGGAGGAATTCCTTCTAGAGCTCGAGAAGTTCCTATGATTCATACAGCCACTCCTCATCGCATCGTTCGTAATCTATCGTGGGTAGATCCTGGCCGAACACTATCTCGATCTCCCGCTTGGCGGACTCTGGAGAGTCGGAGGCGTGTACCACGTTCCTGCCGATATCCAGCGCGAAATCTCCGCGGACCGTACCCGGCGCAGCTTCGGCGGGATCCGTCGCGCCGATAATATTCCTAACTACCTTCACGGCCTCTCGGCCCTCGACTATCATCACCACAACTGGGCCGGATGTCACGTACTCGACGAGATCATCGAAGAACGGCTTGTCTCGATGTTCTTCGTAGAGCTTCTCCGCCGTCTCGCGGTCGAGCTGACGCATCTCCAGCGCGACTATTTTGAGACCCTTGCGCTCGAGGCGTCGGATCACCTCTCCGACCAGACCTCTAACCACGCCGTCCGGTTTGATCATAACGAACTCCCTCTGAACTTCCGCCAACGGACGAACCCCCGAGCCGCGTCCTCCTTCAATTTAATCACCTTTGCGGACGATCCTAACAGTGGGAGTATCCGGTCCGGGTTCCGGCAGATCGACGTTCTCAAGGTACCGCTCGACTTCCCGTCCGAGTTTTCCTTCCAGTTTCAGTGCTAATAACTCGCCTCTCTCGATGCGTTCCTGCAGGACTTCCGCCACGGCTTCCGGATCGACTTCCTCACAGTAACCACCTAACGTGCCTCCGATCACCGCTCCGTACTCACCCCACAGATCCGAAGCCACGCTCAGCGCGTACCGGACAGTCTGCTCGTTCACCGCCGGATGCGCGTCGACGAGCTCGTTTCCACTGAGTTCAAGTCGGGAAGGGACTGGTCCCCGAGCCCGAGCAGCCTCCACGTCCTCGCTGTCCGCTAGGCCGGAGATTAACGCGGTAGCGGACGCAAGTCCGAAGCAGCGGTCGTGGAACGGGATGCCGAAAGCTTCGAACTCAACGCGGATGTCGTCGTATTTCACGGTTCCATCGGAAATACGGACTCGATGCACTTTAGGACCCATCAGCGAAAGCTTCACTGCTTCACGGTGCTCGATCACTACCTCAGCACCCGATTCCAGTAACGTCTTCTTCTTCGCGCGGAGTGCGGACGACGATCCGCTGGCTATTGGGTAGTCGTAAGGGGCCCCTGTGAATACCGCGTAGTCCGCCGCCGAAGTGATCCCCAACGAGACCTCACAAACGTAGGGTCCGCTCGTCTCGCGTACTACTTCGAGGACGCGGGCAGGCGTGACCGAGGGACGACCTACTGGAGACTCGTCCGTAGTCGACAGAGCCGGCCGGTGTCCTGCTTCCTCCAGTATCCACGCGAGGTAAGTCGCGGTCGTCGTCTTCCCTCTTACTCCGGTAACCTCGAAGAGAAAGTCCTGCTTGTAGCGAGTCGCGAGGGCTCCGGCGAGTGCGTGATGAGTTACCTGTGGCCCTTCTACGTTTCCGAAATCCACGCCACAGTGAACTGGGACGGCAATGAAATCGAACCCTCCGAAGGCCCGACGGAGGATCGGGTAAGGCCGGGCCTCATCGCACGTCCCGTAGACATCGACGAGTACGACTTCGTGTCCCATCTCATGCAGTTCGTCGCTCAGTACCAACCCTCCGTGGGTGGCGTCGACGACACACGCTCTAAGCGGTTCACCACCATCCGTTCCAAACGCTTCGCCATCGATCTGGCCCCGGAAGGCGTACTCGAGGAGGAGATAACTGAACACACCGGTTCACCCCGAGGGATAACCGTACCGGGGCGTGGTCTGTCTCGGGCCCATGAGAGATAAGGCACGCGCACCGTGTCCGAGGCGTATATGACCCTCTTGCACGACCAGCCTCGTATCTTCCATCGTTCTGGCAAGCTACCATCGAAGGCTCGCAGGTGAAGGCGAATGGGGTTGTCCCCTGATACCCGTGCCAGACACTCCGTAACCGCGGTCGGTCGAGGGTTAACCTCTATGACGTGGAGTCCATCCTTGTTGAGTACGGCATCGACACCGTTCAAACCGACCAAGCCCAACTCGTCCACTAACACCTCACAGACCTTCCGTGCCTCCTCCCTTACGCTCGGTACCAGGTAGTAAGGAGACGGTACGAGATTCCCCTTGTAAGAATACTCGGATCGCAGGTTGATCAGCTGGTCGTTGACCGATAGCACCTTGACATCCGACCCGTCGGAGACGAATGTCACGCTGACGTGACGACCAGGTACGAATTCCTGGAAGATCGTGCCCGGGCGCGGATCGGCTTCGTCGGGTTTCACCTTCCGAACTCCTAGGCCACCGGCTCCCCGTACGGGCTTCTCGACTAAGGTCTCGACGTCGAGCTCCGATGGATCTTCCGAGGTTTCTGGCATGGGAAGGACGTCGGAGAGTCTACTGAACAGCTCCAACTTGTCCGCCGCGATGTTCACTACCTCGGGCTCGTTGCCCGCGTATTCCGCGCCGAGCTTTTTGGATGTCCTAAACGCCGCTTCGACGGCGAACTCCGAGGTGGGTACCACCACATCTGGCTGAAGTTCTTCGAGCGCCCTAATCAGCCACCGATAGTTCGGAGGTCTGAACCTGGGAAGTAATCTACCTGGCCCTTCCCGTACGTACGACATGACGTCGCCCGGCTGGTCATCTGGATCATAGAACTGAACGGCACCTACTTCGAGCTCCAACTCGATCGCTAGCTCCGAGAACTGGCGGTTTACCACCCCCACGAACACCAGCTTACAGCTTTTTGAGAATCTCGAGTGCTTTCTCGGCAACTTCCAGCTCCCGCAAAGCGTGTTCCGGATCTTTCGTCTCGGCGGCCCGCTTCAACCTAGTGGTGACCACTTGAAGGACAACCTTCTGTACGTCCTCACCACTTCGGAGCTCCTGCCTACGTTTCTGTTTTTCCTTCTCAGGTTCCCGTTCCTTCTTGCCACTATCCAGTTTCTTTTTCACCCGCTTCGTTTTCCTTTTCCCATTTTCGGCCCGCTTCCTGCGCTCCTTCGCTTCTCTCTTGACCTTCTCCGCCTTCTCCTCTTCTACCACCTCGAACTCCGTTCCGCAGATTGGGCAGCTCACGGTTCCCGTTTTCGGGTCCTGGAACAGCGGTACCTTACACTCGGGGCAGTGGATACCAAGCATTTTGTGTCCCGCGAGCAATCGTTCCGCCATCTTGTTCAGATCTGACCTTTTGATGACGGGTTCCCCCTCAGTGTGAAGGGAACTCTGTCGGTGTCCTCATCACGAACATCGGGACTTCTCGTCCAACCTCCTCTTCAATGATCTCACGCACCTTCTTCTCGTTCTCTGTGATAATAAACAGGACGGATTGTTCTTCACCTGTGTACCCGCCACGTCCAGTCATTTCCGTAACTCCTTCGCCTTCCTGAATTAGTCTGTTGATTACATCCTCCGACTTATCGACCGGCACTATAGCAATAACTAGCGCTGGTCCTAAACTCATTTCGAGCTTGCCTATGATCCTAGCCATTTGGAAGTCATTATCTACTTTCATCTTCATCCGAGCCTGTTCTAAGTGATTTCTTACACCCGATACCGTGATGCCTAGCTCCTCAGCTATTTCCCGATACGACATCCCTTCCGATCTCATGACCGAGACTGTAGCCTGCCGTTCTGTCAAGTTGTATACGTTCATCAGCACCTCGATTACGTCTCGGTTTGTCACGGAACGCATAAGGAACGACCCCCGAGGTCCAGTTCCGAAAGATTTTTTTCAAAGTGTCGGAAGCCCGGCAACAGCCCTCACCGAAGGGGGGTGGCGACTTGTCGGACTACGAGGAGAAGTTCGAACAGTGTTGCACCCTGTTGGAACAGCGGATTATCCAAGACGACCAGATCCCGAGGAACGTGCGCCGCGCGGCTAAGCAGGCGATCGAGGCGTTGAAAGAAGAGGGACAGTCCCCAGGCGTCCGGGCCAGCACGGCTATCTCTACCCTGGAGGAAGTTGTAAACGACCAAAACACGCCCGAATACGCCCGCACCGTGCTCTTGCAAGTGATAGCGACCCTCGAACAAGTTAAGGATGAAGTTTAAATACCGCCAACCTGGCTGCCCCTTCTAAGGCTTCCGCGAGTCTCAAGGCCGCATCGGGTCTATCCGCGACGACGAGGCCGCCATGACGCTCCAGTGCGGCTACCATGGGTTTACGGGCTACTTCCGCCACGGCTTCAGCTAGACGCTCGCTTCCGGGCGGCTGGTATTCCACCCATACGATTTCTCCGACGGATCTCCGTATGTCCTCCGTCTCCATCGGGCGGTTCCCGGAGTGAACCAGCACCGTCAAGTATGGTGAATGAGTGTGAATTATGACCCCATCACCGACTTCCCGGTAGATGGATAAGTGCATGAGCAGTTCCGATGTGGGTTTCGTGACCCCCAGGACTTCGCGACCCTCTATGTCGACGATCGGCACGTGCCGCGGGCGCACATCGGACAACCTGAACCCGGAGGGCGATACCGCTACGTAGCGACCGGAGCGCACGCTAACGTTCCCTGATCCTCCTATCGTAAGACCGGTCCGATGTACTTCCTTACACAGTTCTGCGACGGCTCTCCTCAATCCCGCAAACGAGCTAGAGGGCACTTTCATAATCTTCTCACCTGCCGAAGCTTGATGGTGTTCACATCGACAACAACCTCTTTATCCTCGTTGTAAACTCCCATTCCCTCAGCTTCAATGTAGTAAGGTGTCGAATATATAATTATAGTCTCCCCCTTAATCTTCACTCTTTCCACATATCCGACGGCTTTTATTAGTATTTTTGTACCCTTATTCGGTTCGGGTTTTGTATCCGCGTATACCATTAACTTACCTTTAGCAATATCATCAACATGCGCTAGTTCCATCAACTTAGTGCAAACATCTTCCGAATTAGCGGCCCTGACCCTATACCTGAATAGTTTCTCCTTAACTTCTTCCTTTATGAATCTGGCCTTAATTCCGAAGTACTCTAGTAACGTTTGTAAACCTTCGTGGAGTCTAGACGTTAACTGTAGATACGCCATTGCGAAATCACGGTTGAACGCATCGTAGTCACCTCGCGCCAGGTCAGAGGACATCCTCATAACTAACTGAGGGTCGACCGGGGACTTCCCGGTCAGCGACACGGCGAAAAGGAAGCCGGAAGCCGTCATCGCTACGAGGATGATCGCGGCGGCCGCTATCCGCACCGTCCATACCACTGGCCGCAACCCGGGCCGGCCCCCGAACGGCCACACCGATCCCATCTTAATCCCGTTTCGGGGGGAGTTCCGTGAAGAGTGAAAAGGCTAAACAACTGGCGCGCAAGGTCGCGGAAGAGTACGGCGTACTCCTAACACCCGAAGCGCTCCGGAAGCTGAGAGACGACGATATCCCCGAAATGCTTGAGAGGTCGGATGAAGTGGATCTTCCCGTGTTCACCGCCAAGCTGATTCGAGGAGAGGTGGATCCGGACTTCCTCGAGGGGATGGAAGGGAACGTTTACGAAATACTCGGAGCGGAAGAAAGTGAAGAAGAACATGAGGCGCGCCCGCGGGTGGAGCGTCCCTCCAAGTTGCCCCCTGCCGCCGAGGTCGATGCGGAAGTGGAAATCCTCGAAGAGGCACGTTCCGTGTCCGCGGACGGTAGTGTGAAGGGATTCGTGGCGCACTTCCGAGATCGCCTCGAGAAACTCCGACCGCTCGTTAAAGCCAAGCTCGACGGGGAATGGGTAAAGAACATCGAGGAGCTCGTGGAGCGGGCGCGCCGTGAGCCCGGGAATTACTGCGTCGCCGGAGTGGTGACGGACTTACGGGAAACGGAGCGCGCGTTCTTGCTCGACTTGGAGGATGAAGTGGGAAAGGTCAGGGTGGTGATCTCGAAATCTAAAGCTCCGAAAATCTCGGAGAAGGTCAGGCGAGACGTCGCTCCAGGGATGGTGATCGGTGTCAAAGGGTTCGCCAAAGTCGAGCGCGGTCCTGTGGTGTTCGTCGGCGACCGGTACGGTGAGGTGACGTTACCGGGTGAGGGAGACCGTAAGAGTCGAGTTCCGGCCGTGGAGGACGACGTGAAGGCCGTCTTCATCGGAGACGTGCACATCGGATCGAAGAAGTTCAGGGAGGATCTCTTCCGCAGGTTCTTGGAATGGTTGAACAACCCGAACGACTCCGTAGCTGGTCACGTGAAGTACGTCATAGTGACCGGAGACGTGGTCGACGGGATCGGGATTTACCCAGGTCAGCGCGAAGAGCTCGAGATCGCAGATATAGACGAGCAATACCAACGGTTCGCGGAGTACCTGGAACTCCTGCCGGACTGGATCGAAGTGATCGTGATACCGGGGAACCACGATGCCATCCGACAAGCACTCCCACAGCCGAGCCTCAGCTCCTCGGATCCGGCTCAACCACTCACCGAGCTCGACGGCGTTCACTTGCCGTCCAACCCTGCGCTCGTGCGGATCCACGGAGAACTAGACGTACTCCTGTTCCACGGGCAGTCCCTGGACGATATAATCATCGATCACCCCGACGCGGAACACAACCCAGACGGGGTGAGGAAAGCCGTCAAGCTGTGCCTCCGCGCTCGTCACCTGGTACCTATATACGGTGGGTCCGTCCCGATAGCTCCACTTCCCGAGGATCGCCTAGTGATACGGAAATTTCCGCACGTCCTCGCAGTGGGACACACCCACGTGAGCGCTGTCGAGGTCTGGAACGGTTGTAACGTAATATCGACGGCAACTTTCCAAGAACAGACTGAGTTCCAGAAAAAGGTCGGGATAAGTCCCACGGTTGGCCGCGTCATCGTGCTGAACATGCGTCGAGATGAGTACGAGAACCCGAAGCGTAGGTTTACGATCGTGGATCTCACCGATTGAACCCCGCTACAGCATCCGGACGGGGTGGATCCGTTGGAACATCCCGAAGTCACTCGGGCCGTGATGGTGCCGTTCACTAAGGTTGCCGCCGGGATCCTGAGGTTCGCAGACATCGAGATCGTCGGTATTTGCGACTATCGGGATAGGAAGGTCGGAAAAACAACCAAAGAGCTGGTAGGTGACGACGTTCCCGAGTTCGAGATAAGACCGATAGAGGATCTCGGGGAACTACTCGAGGAATCGGAGTGGCTGATATGGACCAAGGAAGTCTTCGATGAGGACGTGCATTACCTCAAATGGAGAGAGGCTGTGGACGAGGCCGTCGTGAGAGGCGTTAATGTGTACAACATGGGTCGTCTCCACATGGTTGCTCAGGATCCGAACTGGAGGTTAGAAGCCCATAAGAGAGGGGTCCAGTACTTTGACACGAGCGATCCCGAACTGTACCTGGAATACCTCCACTACGGAATGAAGGCGCGTGAGGAGGGCGTGAACGCCGATGTAGTTTCGATCGTAGGTACAGGCCGCCGTACAGGGAAGTTCACCACCTTGAACACTGCCAGGAGGATCTTGGAGGAAGAGGGTATCAACGTACGCTCGGTAGGGACCGAACCTAGCAGCCTGCTTACGGGTTCGGAGGCTATGGTAATCCCACAGGTCCTACCGATGGCTCACGCGGCCGGTACCGTCTACGGTGCAGTGAAGAAGCTGGACGAGGAGTATGAACCCGACTTGATCCTCGTGGGTGCGCAGACAGGGATCACCGCTGACCCGTTAGAAGTGGGGACGGGACGTGGTGGGTCCCTAGCCGCTCTCACTATCTTACTAGGTAGCGACCCGGACCGCGTAGTCGTAACCACACGACCGGAGCTGCTTAACGAGCTCCAGGACGTCGTCGAAGTGGTCACGCTGCTCACGGGAGCGAGGGTGCAGTTCGTGAGCGTGAACGGCAAGGACTATTCTGAGGAAGAAGTCCGCGAAGTGTGTGAAAGGATCGAGGACGAGTTCGGACTGCCGGCGGCCGATCCGATTAAGATGGAGGAAGAGTTCAGCGACTTGGTCCTAGACTTGATAGCTCCCGGCTAGTAAGGTGCAGGGAGGATGTTCGCACACGTCAGATAGGCTCTGGCGCATCGCACCACATCCTCCACTTTGACCCACTCGTCCGGTCCGTGTATGTTTCCACCGCTGGGACCCAGTATAACGGCGTCTAGTCCGGCTTCATGCACCAAGTACTCGATGTCACAGTGCCCCCGCTTGAAATCTAGCTTACCCTGTAAGCCGACCTTACGAGCGGCGATTACCGCGGCCTTAACCACTGGCGCCTCAACGTTCACAACTGTGGCCCGAGAAGCCGACTTTACACCCACACTCACTTCGAACCCCGAGGGTACGGCCCGCTTGGCGGCCCTTTCGACTCGCCTCTTCACTTCTTCCGCACTCTCCCCAGGTACCGTTCTGTAATCCACGGTCATCTCGCACTGCTCCGGTATCACGTTCGAAGGTCCGTCCGTTTCGATTCCAGTGACCGTTAAGTCCGACCTCACGATGCCGATTCCCGGCAGCCTGTACTCCGTGGGTCTCATCTTGGAGAGTTCCTCCACGACGCGAGTTGCGGCCTCTATGGGATTCTTCCCCATTTCCGGGGTCGAGGCGTGGGCACTGCGACCACGCACCGTGACTCGAAGGGTAATCCTCCCACGATCACCCACGTGAACTTGACCGTCCGTCGGCTCACACACTATTCCGGCTCGGGCCTCTAACTCACGGGTTCTGCAGACGTGGAGGGCCCCGTTGTCCTCTTCACTACTCGATTCCTCCCCGACAGTCGCCAACAAGCCTATCGGCACTTCCTCGTAGTGCCCTTGAACCACCGCCGCCGTCGCAGCTGCCAGTCCTCCCTTACAGTCGGCCGCACCGCGTCCGTACAGCTTCCCGTTGCGGATTGTGGGATCGAAAGGGTCCGTAACTTCCCACCCGTCACCAGGAGGGACCGTGTCGAGGTGCGCGTTCAGTATCAGCCCGCTCAGATCACCAGCGAGGACGTTGCCCATATCGTCTACCTCGTAAGGCACGCCGTGTTCGTCTAACACTTCCGTCAGGAGACGAACCATCTCGTGTTCCTCTCCGGTCACACTCGGAGTGGCTACGGTATCCTTCAGGAGCTCAATCGGGTCGAGCTCTAGATCGTTCACCCTCTGAAGTGCCCTCGGAGGGTCACGGGCACACACTTATCCGAGTCCCGCGTAAGGGATGAAGAGCCTTGTTCACTATCTGAGTTCTAGAGTTCACGTGTCGTGTTCTCAAGCAACGTATAAACAGCTCTGGCCCAAGATCCACGGGGGAGCATCCTATGGAGGACTTGACGCGATTCGAGATCGCAAGGATCGTTGGAGCACGTGCCCTCCAGATCGCTATGGGGTCACCAGTGCTGGTAGAGGTCGAAGGGGATGAGGATCCGCTGGAAATTGCTAAAAGGGAGTTCGACGAGGGTGTTGTGCCCGTCGTGGTGATCCGGAGATAGAGGGTGTGGGGGTAAGGGAAGGTGCCGAAGGTCGTGATCGACTACGATGCGTGCGTTGGAGTATCGGAGTGTGGCGAATGTATCGAAGCCTGTCCAATGGACGTCCTTGATGAGGAGGACGACAAGCCGGTCGTCGTGAACGAGGATGACTGCACCGGCTGTGGCCTCTGCGAGCAAGCTTGTCCACACGGTGCCATTGTAGTCGAGGTGTAATCCCTCTCCCCTGACGTATCTTCCAGGGGGTGACTCGATGTCTGAAAACGACGATTTACTCGTTCCGCTGAACGACTACTTGGCGGCAGGCGTGCACATCGGTACCCAGCAGAAGACGAAGGATATGGAACCGTTCATTTACAGGACGCGGGCCGACGGACTCCACGTCATCGACGTACGTAAGACCGACGAGCGCATCCGGATTGCGGCCAACTTCCTGTCCATGTACAATACCGACGAGATACTTGTAGTATCCAGGCGTTATTACGGTCAGAAGCCTGTCAGTAAGTTTGCAGAGGCCACCGGGGCTACCGCGATTCCAGGCAGGTTCGTGCCCGGAACACTGACGAACCCAGAGTACGATGGATATCTGGAGCCCGAGGTGATCGTCCTCACGGATCCGCGTGCGGACTTCCAGGCACTCGTCGAGGCACAGAGCGTCGGGATCCCGATCGTGGCACTGTGCGACACGGACAACTTCACAGGTAACGTGGACCTGGCGATTCCGACGAACAACAAGGGCAGGAAGGCACTGGCCCTGGTGTACTGGCTGTTGGCACGCGAGCTCCTGAAAAAGCTGGATCGTCTGGAGGAAGACGAGGAGTTCGAGTACGATCTGGAGGACTTCGAAGGACCACCCCCGCAGTGAACCGGGGTCCACGCCCCCATGACCTACGGAATCTCGAAGCACATAGAGATAAGTGGTGAGTACAGGGATAAACTCCTCCGGGGTGAGAAACGAGCGACGATCCGAGTGGGACGTGTTCCTGGAGCGCGACCCGGTAAAGTGGTGTACATTCACTGTGGTGGCTACGTGTACGGAAAAGTCAGGATCACGAACGTTCGAACAAAGAGAGTCAGGGATTTGACGGACGAAGATGCTAAGCTCGATGGGTTCGAAAACCGTGAGGAGTTGCTGAAAGCCCTTCGGGATCACTACCCGAACCTCCGGGACGACGATATCGTCACTATCATCGAGTTCAAATGGGTAGAGCGCTTCGACGAACCCATCCTTTCAGAACACCTTCCGTACGAGGGCCACGATCCTATCAAGATCGCCAAGCTGGCCCTCGAGGAGGATATACCCATGAGCCCGCGGGACCGTGAGCTATTGGAGCTCTTAGTAGAATGCGGAAGCATTCGTAAGGCCGCCAAAGCGTTAGGCGGCCTCGGAAAGCGGGACGTAATCAGGCGTGCCGTGAGAAAGGCGTTCCGACTTTTAAAGTCCCGCGGAGCGCTCAAAGGTCGGTGATGAACCGGAAAGGTTATAATCGGCACTAATCCGCCTCTACGGAGTAGACGCAATAAAACTGGAAAACGATTTCCGGGTGGTGGTCAGAAGTGACCGGAGACGCTGAATTGGAGAAGGTGGGTCTGAAGCGTGAGCTTACCATGTTGGGTTTCATTTCAACGATCTGCTGCACCGTGATCGGAGGAGGAATCAACGTCCTGACGTGTATGATACAAGTCAAGGCACCGGGAGTCGGTCCTTACGTTCCGTTGGCGTTCTTGATCGGAGCCGTTCCGAGCTTAGTAGCCGGTATCGTAGCAGGAGCCCTCAGCGCGGCTGTTCCACGGGCAGGCGGTCACTACACGTACGTGAGCAGACTGTTCGACCCGTTTTTGGCATTCTTCAGCTCTTGGAGCCGATTCGTTGGTGAGATCGGAGCCTTCGTAGCGATCGCGATCGGAGACGTGGCACTGTTGGCTGCGATGTGCAAGTTCTGGGGTGCACCAGGAGCCGGAAACTGGCTCAACGCCCATACCCTCGAAGTGGCGACAGCCATCATCATTTTCACGTGGCTAGTCAACGTCTTAGGAATCCGGATTTATGAAGCCGTCGTCGATGTGATGTTCTTCATCCTACTGACGGGTTTCTTCATCGTCGTCGGGTATGGATTCACACACTCCCCTGCCGAGTACCTCAAGGCGATAGGCGGAACGACCGCACTGAAATCGTTGATATCTCAGGCTGGAGGACTACCGAAAGATGTGGGCACCCTCAGCGCGATATTCTCGGCGGCAGCGACGCTGGTGTTCGCGTATGTAGGTTTCGAGACGGGTACGCAGGCGGCCGGTGAGGTCAAGAAGCCGGAGAAGACTGTGTTCAGAGGCATGCTGATCGCACTGGGAATCATTACGGCGTACTATCTGCTGTACTCGGCCGCGGTGTACCACGCCGTGCCCTGGGAGTACATCTACGCTAAGGCGGCGCTCGCCGACAAGGCTGGTAGTAACTTCACTGTCCCCGAGGCGATGGCTCCGATAATGCCGAGCGCACTCGCGGGATACGTGGCGTTCGTAGCCGCTATCGCGCTGCTAAGCGACCTGCCGCCGATGTTCCTGTCGACTAGCAGGATGACGTTCGCCTGGGCCTACGACGGGATGTTCCCGAAGGCGCTCGCCAAGGTGCACAAGCGCTTCGGTACCCCGCACTGGGCACTGACGGTCCTAATGATAATCTCGGTGATCCTGACGTGGGCGGTCGGTGAGTTCCTGGCGGCCGTAGACATCACGACGGTAGCACTACTGTTCACATATCTGTTCATCTGTATGACCGGACTGGTCTGGAAGTTCGTGAGACCGGACATCTACGAGAAGGCCCCGTTGGGTGACAAGACCAAGAAGGCTGTTAACTGGTTGGGAGCCATCGGTACCGTGCTGAGCTTACTCTTCCTGGGTGAGATCGCCATCAGCGATTCGACGAGCTTCTACTGGTGGATCGCCCTGATGGTGCCGGGACCGTTCATCTTCTACTACGCGTACAACAGGACCGTGAAGAAGCTGGGTCCGGAGAAGGCCAGGGAGCGCCTAATGACTATACCACCTGAGTAATGGGGGGCCTCCCCTCCCATACGCGCCGTCATCGGAACCCTCGTCGACGCGCTCACAGACATGGAAGAGCGAGGTTACTCGCTTAAAGCCGCCCTTCGTAACGCACTTCGCGGTATTGATGAACGCCGACATAGGTTCGTTCAGGCTTTAGCCCACGAGCTCGTACGAGTTCTAGGTAACGTAGACCTAGTCCTCAATAACGTCCTCCGCGGTTCCACGGTCGAGGACCTTCACCCGTATCTCCGTAACGCTTTACGGGTAGGTACGTGGGAGATTCACTGGCGCCGTGAGCACCCTGGGCCAGTCACTAAGGCAGTAGTGGACGTCGTCAAGGAGCGTGTCGGGCCTAAACACGCCCGTTTCGCCAACGCCATTCTCAGGCAGGTGGAGCGTGTGAGCCCCGAGGAAGTCGTAAGTTCCATTAGGGACCCTACGGCCCGCTTCGCGGCCCGTTATAACTTCCCCAAGTGGTACGTGGAGCTCGTGCGCTCGGCCTTTGACAGCATGGACGAGTTGAGCAGGTTCCTGGAAGCCTGCAACCGGAGGCCTGCCCGGTACGTCCGTGTCAACACCTTAGTATCCGACCCTGAAGAAGTCGTGAGACGGCTGAAAAGGAGGGGAATCGAAGCAGAACGGGACCCGGACGTACCAGATGTACTCCGCGTAAGGTCCGCCGGAACACCGGTCATCAAGACTCCGGAGTTCAAGAAGGGCGTAGTATACCCTCAGACGAAGGCCTCCGCAGCCGTCGCTCACGCCGCCGAACCTGAGCCCGGGATGACCGTCGTCGACTTGTGCGCGGCTCCAGGTGGAAAAACCACCCATCTAGCCCAGCTGATGGAAGGTTGCGGGGAGATCATCGCGATCGACATGCACCCGAAGAGGTTCGAGACGCTGAAGAAGCGGGTCAGGCAGTTCCACGCGGACGATATCGTGGAAACCCTGCGCATGGACGCGCGCGACGCGCCCGATCAGCTGGGTGAGGGGATCGCGGACTTAGTCCTCGTCGACCCGCCGTGCACGGGCACGGGGTCCGTTTATTCCAAGCCTGAGAAGAGGTGGGATCGGGAGACAACCGGCGAACCGACCAAGTGGGCTCAGCTCCAGTGGGAGCTCCTGAAGGTCGCCGTGAGGCTGCTGAAGCCGGGAGGAAGGATGGTGTACTCCACTTGTTCGATCACGCTAACTGAGAACGAGCGCTTGATCGAACGTCTCGTCCGGCGCTACCGGGACCTCGAGCTCGTAGACGTCCCGTTGGAATGGGCCTCGCCCGGTATAAGGATGCCGGAAGCTCGCAGGATCTGGCCGCATCGTCACGATACCGACGGTTTCTTCGTGGCCCGAGTTGAGGCGTGATGAGGCCCGTCGCTGGTGACGTCCGGATGATCGGAGGCCCTCCTACCGCGGCGGCTGAATCCGCCGATGAGGATACGCACCTACACTACAGGGCGACGACGACCGAAACGGTGGTTCCTGAGGACCGGGATGACCTGTCGGGCGGGTTCCGACGAGAGATGGGGAGGCGTCCCTTGGGGGGACCGAGATCAGAGCCTCTCCGAAATCCGCATCGGCACGTACGCCGGCTCTCCACCTACGACCTTCGCCAAGTATGCAGATTCCGAGAGTCCCGTACAATGACACGCGTAAACTTCTCGGACCCCGTATTCCCAGAACAGCTCGGCAGTCCGCTCTAGTTCCTCTTCGGTGGCACCCATCAGGTGCAGGCCGCCGACCACCGTCCTCGGCTCGTACTCGTTCAGTAGCTCCTCCAAGTCGAAATGACAGCATCCTATCAGCGCTACGTTCCCAACGATCAACGCCTGCTCTGGCATTGGTCTACCCTCGTACTCTCCCTCGAATGTCCTCGTCACGACAACATCGTCGAGGGTCTCCTCTCCGCCGCCGGGTCGGTGAACGGTTCCCTCAACGGCTTCCAAACCGCCCGTATGGTCCCAGTGTTCGTGAGATAACACTACGTGGTCGAAGCTCACGTCGAATCCTGCCAGCTTCAAATTGTTAACCAAAACATTCGCAGAAGGACCGGTGTCGAAGAGTATCAGCGAGTCATCGGTTTCCACGACGATCGCCAGACCGTGTCGGGCGACGTAAGGATCGCGGACCATACCGACCCGGTTGTCCACCACTATTGTGATCTCGGCCACCACCCGACGGAACCCCCTATTTCACCAGACCTTGGAACACACCGCCGTCCGACCTGATGTGGAGGTGCGTGTACGAAGCTACCGTGTTCCCCTTAACGAGTCCGTCTAGGCCATCCTCTACCCCGGTTCCCCGTGAGAGTTTGTACGCGTACTCCAGATCCTCCTTCACGTCCACTACTGAGTAGTGGAACTCGTGACCACGGATCTCGGATCCGGACGGTGCGAACGGGTGCGCGTCAGTCACACTACCTTCGACGTATCCCAGCGCAGCCAACCGTTCCCGCATCCGTGCCACCGCATCGAACACTCCCACCATATCATGACGATTTCCATCCGCGTCCACTATCTCTGAACACAGGTACATCAGTCCTCCGCATTCTCCCAGGATCTTACCTCCCTCCTCGTGGAACTCCAGAAGGTCCCTCATCAACCGGCCGTCGAGGTTATCTGCGTACACTTCTGGGTATCCGCCCGGGATGTACACGGCGTCGACGTCCGGAAGCCGATCCTTCTCTGGATCCACCGGCACGATCTCCGCGGATTCCGCTAAAAAGCGCAAGTTCTCCCTGTAGTAGAAGGTGAATACGCGGCCCGAGATTACCGCAACTCTGGTTTCGACTCGCTCCGGTTCGGGGGGTGGACTGGGCTCTACTGAGGATCCTTCGACCTCCAGCTCTCGGAGCGCGTCGAGGTCTACGTGTTCGGCGACAACCTCACCCCAGTACTCCGCCACCCGCTCGGCGAACTCGTTGCGCTCGTCCGCCGGGATGAGGCCCAGATGTCTGTCCGGTATGACGGCGTCCTCGAGTCTGGGGATTATTCCGAACACCCGAACACCGGGGCAGTAACGTCTCAGCGCTGTGATTAGCAGTCGCCTGTGACGCTCGCTCCCGACCCTGTTGAGAATCACCCCTTCGAGTCTGGCTCCGATTTCGTAGGCCATGTCCAGGAACCCGCGGACCTCGGCTGCGACCGTCGTGGCGTAACTCCTACAATCCACTACCAGAATCACCGGGACGCCTAAAAGGGCCGCCACGTGGGCGGTACTCCCCTCGATAGTGCCTTCCCCGTGCCCGTCGAACATTCCCATCACGCCTTCTATGACCGCCGCATCGCATCCCCGTGTATACCTCTCGAAAGCATCTACCACGCCGCCTTCTCCCATCATCCAGACGTCCAGGTTGAACGCCTCCCGACCGGCCGCGACTTCCAAGTACGTAGGGTCTATGTAATCAGGACCTACCTTAAAGGGGCGTACCCGGATTCCCTCTTCACGTAGTGCCCTCGCCAACCCTATCGAGAGCGAGGTTTTACCGCAGCCACTTCGAACTCCGGCGACGGCCACGGCTAGCATCGAGACCACCCAGCCACTCCGCGACTCGACAGTCTACGTGGACTTTTCTCGGAGGTATTCAGACTATGTCGAATGAACTCGAATGAGCCATGGTGACAGCGTATCCTATCACCGCGTGATGCGTAACCGTCCTACGTAAAAACATGACGATGTGAACACCATGGTGCTTGGATGGATATTGACGAAGTAATTATCAATATAGGTTCATAAGCTTGTTCTTATAAGGTGAGGGTAGATTAGTCTTACTAGAACATGAGACTACAAATAAAACTTTCAGCAGTGTAGTTGGCGATGACAAGGATATAACAAATTTAGAGGATAGAATTTTGCCGTATATGATAATAATCAACTAGAAGTAATGTTAAATGTCTAGATGTAATTGAACGTGAGAATGAGCGAGAGTCAATGCAGAGGGTTCTGGTATGGTGTGGGTTAGTTTAATGTCAGAAACGTTATAAACTGCTACAACTGGGGGGTATTTCGATAGACTTCGCCGATGGTGAAGGGGCACTTAGATAGTTAAGAGTGCACATAAAGTGAAGCTGGTTCTTGAAGCTTACATTGGGACGAATTCCACGGTTACGAGCTCGGCGGCTGATATTTCTCGGCGGATCCCATTCACGATCCGTCTCCTGACGACATCGAGTTCCTGGAGGTGTGCTTCCGGATCCGCGGCTATGAAAACGTCGAAATGGTAGGCCGGACCCATCTTCCTGCCACGCACCGCGATGAGTTCAACGTCAAAATCAACGTCTTGAAGTGTGTTCTCCACGATCTCGTGAACGCGCTCGAGTAGTTCGTCTTCGGGAGCCACGTCCATAAGCTCGTGGATGCTCTCCCAACACAACTCCAGACCCATGTGCGCGACCATCAGCGAGACTACGAGCGCGGCACCGGGATCCGCCCATGGATATCCCAAGAGTGCTCCGGCGATACCGACGCTAGCAGCCACCGAGGATAGGGCATCACTGCGATGGTGCTTAGCGTCCGCTTTCAGCGCCGAGCTTCCTATGCGTTCGGCCAGCCTTAGTGTGTACCTGTACATACCTTCCTTAGCCGCCACGGTTCCGAGGGCCACCGCTAAGGGCAGTGTGGAAGTCGGTGGTTCCGGGTTGTGAAGACGCATCATTGACTCCCATAGCAGTAGAAGACCCGTGAACGTGACCATCATGGAAACTCCCAGTCCTGCGAGGGCTTCGGCCTTGTAGTGACCGTACATGTGACGGGCGTCCGGCGGTTTTCGGGCGACTTTGGCGCCCAAGAGTACCATTACGGAAGATACGGTATCTCCCAGGGAATGAACGCCGTCGGAGACCAACGCCCAGCTGCTGGCGATATATCCTATCGCTATTTTGAGAGCCGATAAAAGGACGTTTCCGTAAATCCCTATCAGCGCACCTCTACGAACTTCCTGAAGACGCTCCTCGACGCGGCTCAACGCCTCACCCCGAGGAGAGATACCAATGTTATCGCCGCCGCCGCGAGAGTGGCGAACCTCCAACCGTCGAGTCCCGCGGACAGGATCGCTCCCACTATCGTCTGACTCACGGCGTAACCCACTCCTATTGCCGTGGAAACGGCCCTAACTCCCCTACCTCCACCGCTGTAGATGTTAGCCGCGTAGTACATGAGACCTGTGGCGGTTCCGGCCGCGAGCACGCTCGCTATCGAGTAGCCGAGAGCAGCACTGACCACGCAGAGTACGGTCGCCAGCAGTGTTGACTCGAGTTCACCGAGCCTGGGACCTAGAAGTTGAGCTACTCCCCCGACCGCGGTCATCATGGCGATTACGAGCCCGTAATCACCTCCGTATTTGGGGGCAAGGAGTGTGATGGCTGAGTTGGGTAGTGTTGAGGCCAGCGTAAGTGCGAGCGCAGCTCCGAACGCCACCGGATACCCGTGATACGCGCTTACGTCTTCCAACGGTTGGATCTTCAGCGTCAACAGTGGAAGACTTAAGACCGCTGCGAGTACGCTGAGGACCGAGCTGATACCGAACGGGTCCCGTACGTGGGAGGAAGCCAAATAGCCGGTGATGAAACCGACGTTGGACCAGAAATTGTTCTTGGACACTACGGAACGTCCAAACTGCAGTGCGGCGGCCACGTTAGCTGGGAAAGAGAATCCAGAGCAGACTCCTTGAAGGGCTCTGGCGAGAGTTAATGACGCTATCGAGCCGTGAACGAAGAAAGGTAGGAGGGCCCAACCGTATCCCAGACATCCCAAACATATAGGGATACCAGCTCGAACTCCTTCCAGGAGGCTCGTTGAAGCCAAAGAGGTGATAGTCATCGTGATCGAGAACGTCGATAGGACTAGGCTGGCCGCGAGCTCATCCCCGCCACGACTGTATACGTATACCGGTACGTTCGGGAGCATCAGGGCTGCCGCCGCCGAAATCACCGCAGAGTTGACGTAAAGGGACCAACGGACGACGGACACCGCTACCCCGGGCGTATCACCCCGTCGCGCGGAAAAACCTTCACGGCTGATGGGCCAGATGTCTGTGGATCTATAAGAGGGGCCGAGGAGGTGGGAGAACCGTACCGGGTCTTCGAGCCGTTCGTCGTTGTGGATCATCCTTTAACGTCAGCTATATCCAGCTGACGATACCACGGGCGTGTACACCAGATAATTGTCTTCACCTTCACCGCCTAAGGTGTACCCCGTGTCCCGGTATAACGACTGGGTACGACAGAACTTTCTCGAGGGAGTCTTCCGCGAGTTCGCGGTCCCAACTGACAGCCGGTGGTACGCGTTTCAGCGCGTTGTCGGGAGTCGGACACGCGTCCCCGGCGATCACGATCCGGCCCCCCACGACTACGGATATATGACCAGGGGTGTGACCCGGAGTTTCGATTATCTCGACACCTTCGGGCGGGTCGAACGAGTCGATAGGGTCCACGTCGACGGGGATCGATCCAACCTCCTTCTCGTGCGCGTAGAATTCCGGGTGGAACGCCTCGGCGATCGTCCGGGCGTTACCTACGTGATCCCGATGTCCGTGGGTGAGGATAACGGCGTCGACGCCGTACGGCTCGAGATCGCGGATCAGTCCTTTCGGATCCTCGTTTCCGGTGTCTACCAACAGGTTCATCTCCTCCGTGAGAACGAGGGTGGACGACGAGTCGGCCTCTAGCACGCCGCCGGACGCCGATCTTACCAGTTTACCTTTCCGCACGACCACTACTACTGTCATCGGCCGTAGTTCCCCTCGTACCGACCAGTGTCTTCCGCCCGGAGGAACACAACCTGAACGACACGTTCTCCACGGGCTACCCGGTACGGTGCCGTGTGGTGATTGACGGCGAGAACCCTGATCTTACCCCTGAAACCCGGGTCGCCGAGGGCCGTATGTACGGAGACACCGGATCTTAATAGTGTAGATCGCGGTAGGAATAGGGCGGCAGTGTCTTCTGGGACCTCGAGCTCGGGTGCCAGCTCGAGTACGTAAGGGACATTCGGTTCGAGCTCGAACACCCCACTTTCGGTTTCGACTTCGCGATACTCCGGTAGCCGCTTATCGTCGCCCTCCAACAGGGCACCCTGACCCTCGAGACGGAAAACCCTATCCAGCTTGAGATCGATGCCAGCTGGCTGGTACTGGTTCTCGTCCAAGTCGGGGAACAGCTCCCGTAGTACGTGCTCTCCCAAGATCATCCGCTCAGCGCCCCCCTCACGACCCACACGGTCTGAGAGGATGCCAGTAGCAAGCGTCCGGTGGGTGTGGTCTCGAGGTCTCGGACCCTCGGTCCCAGTGAGGACGTCAGAGACCTCGCCTCCTCCAGGAGGTCCTCCGCGACGTTGGAATTGAGTGTCTCTCGGAGCAACGGTTCGACCTCGTCCCCCACCCATGCCGGGAACAATTTCCACAATTCGTCCACCTCTAACCCCCGACGACGTAACATGAGCGTGGATGTCGCTTTGAACGTGCGCGGGTATCCCAGTTCGATCAGGTAACGGTGGAGATCGTCGAGGTCCCCGAACCCTACCAACCCTACAGTACTTCCCCGGACGCCCTTCAGGAAGAGCGCAAACGTTCGTGTACACAGTGCGAGGACGTTCGAGGCTTCAAACGGCCGATATTCGTTCATCTCGACCTCGGCACCGGCTCTTCGAAGGTCTTCTTCCGGGCAAGGACCCGCCCACGAGACCGTAGGTGGTCGGAGTGAGGAGCGGACGACCCTGAGTAATGGCCGTTTCAGCAGCTCTGCTAACGACTCGCTGTCGGTGTACACTCGAATAATACCCGACGTCTTGATCCAACGCCAAACGCTCCGGAAGTCTTCAGGGGTGATCGTGAACGGGTGCGCTAGTGGGAACAACGCCAACACTTCGGCTCACCCCTCTCCTTTCTGCGAGCCTCGTTTCGGCTTCACCGGCCTGAACACCTCGAAGAACCGACGCGGGTTCTTCAGCGACCGACCGTCTCGCGGCTTGATGATCACCCGGTTTCCGGTCAACGTCGACGCGATCATCCCTCCGTCCTCCCTCCAACCTTGGAACACGACTACTTCGCCTTTCGACAGCCCAGTCGTGATTGCGTTCGGATCCTTCACTTGTAGCATCGTCCCTTCTTCCAACTCCTCCGGATTGCGTATCGGTAGTCTGGAGTAATCGCCAAACCTTCGAGAACCACCTCCGAAGGCCGTAACGACGGCTCGTCTGACCGTCTCACGATCCACGCGCTTCTTCACCCTACGACCGAGTTGTCCGCGACGTGCGATTGCGAGCGCCGCTACTCCGTGATCCCGGAGGTCCCTGGATCGAACGTTCTCGAGCTTGCCCGACGATAACCTGTACACGGCTTCCTTCGTCGTCTCACGCTCGTCGACTAACACTATCTCGACCTCAGGAAGCACATCCACTACGGCTTCGACAGCCACATCGTGACCTGGTCCGTTACCGACGTACACGAGGTTCGGTTCTTCTCGGTCCGCTAAGAACATCTTCAGTGTACGCCTCAGCTCTTCCACCTTGGCGTCACGGGTGTGCCCGGTTAGCTTGACGGAGGTGACGTCGCAAGGACCTCTTCTGGGGATGTATGCGATCCCAAAGTTCACCTCGCCCGGATCCACGGATAGTATCGGGCCACCCGCACCTGCGGACGAGATCAGTCGTATCCTCGCCCGTCCCGACGTCTCCGTCATGAGATCGCTCACGAGCTCGTTAAGCCGCGGCGCCGGCACTATCGCCTTGATCGAAGACTCGTCCGATTCGATGACTTGCCCCTCGTGCTTGTACACCAGGGAAGCTGCCTTCCCGACGTTGTCTACCTCAATAAGTACGTTCTCGATCGGGTACAGTTCGAAGATCCCGACCTCTTCAATCGCCGCCGCGATAGCATCCGCTAGAGCTTCGGGAGGGGATTCGCCCTCGGAGAGTATGTTCACGACGAGTCCGTCCAGTCCGAGTTCCTCCGAGACTAGGTGGACCGTTGTAATCTCCTTCGTGGTGGCGCGATCCTTGCCCCGCTTGAACACCCGAACGCCTTCAGAGGCTCTTGGGAGCACCTCGACCTCGACCGGACCGGAGCAACCCACCGCCCTTCCACCGACGGTCTTCACCCCCTCGAACTCTCTGGACGTAACCTCTACCTGAATTCCCGCTTCCTCGAGCTCCGAGCGGATCTTGTCGAATTGTACGTCACCAAGACACGAGATCTTAATGTGGCGTTCATCGATGATCTCGGTTTCGACCCCGAGGTTCCTCCTTTCTACGTCTTCGAGAATATCACGGGCTTTCCTCAAGTCGTCTACCTCGACAGTGTACCGGACGCAAGGGCGCACGTCCTCGGGGTTCTCGACCCTGTACCCTCCTGTTTCCGTAAGAAGGATTCCTGTCTCCGGCGCACGGTCCATCGCGGCCAGTACTACGTCACCCGGCTGAGCTTCTTGCATTCGTTTCTCGTCCGGGGAGAGGAGGGCCCGAACCCTATAGACCTCTCCCTCGTATCGGAGCTCATCCCCAGGTTTCAGGGTACCCGCACGCACCACTCCGGTAGCTACCGAACCGAGTCCTTCCCGCTCTCCGACGTCGACGACGAGGAAAGCCGTCTCCTCGTCCGGGTCTCCCCACCCGCGCGGTTCGATGTGTTCCACGATAGCGTCCAGTAAGTCTTCGATTCCCTCACCCGTTTTGGCCGACGTGGGGACGGCGGCCACGGGTTCGAGCCCTCGTTCTTTGACCTCCCTGACTACACGCTCGAAATTCGCCCCCTCCTTATCCATCTTGTTTACCGCTAGGACCACTGGCAGCCCGAGCTCCTTCGCCTCCTCGATGATGACTTCCGTCCTAGCTTGCACGCCGTCGTCGGCCGCCACGACGAGCACTAAGCCGTCCGACACTAACAGCGCTTTACCCACCTCCTCCCTGAAGTCCGAGTGTCCCGGCGTGTCGATGAAACGTATCTCTACGCCTTTCCATTCCGTCGGTATCACCTTCATGACCGCAGTGATACCGCGGCTGAGCTCGAACTCCTCTTTGTCAGGAAACTCCCCGGTGATGCTCTCGAGCAGCGAGGATTTACCATGGTCTACGTGACCGGCGATCGCGACGTTGATACGTCTCTTCACCGCGGTGCCCCTCACTAGCGCCGTCGACTGGTAAAGAACGTTTGACGGTTGTCGGTAGCGACGTACGACGGGACCCCGTCCGGCAGGGTTACCTCGGTAACTTCGAGAGCGGCTACTCCTAAGCGACCTTTCGGAACCCAGAGATCACAACCGGCAGATACTGCGCGGACTGAGCACGTTTTTGGCGATCTTAACTGGGTCCCGTAACAATGTCGGGCCAGCGTTCCTGACGAGCCATCCATCGACAGTGTCTTGGTGGCCTCACAGAGCTCTTCGAGGCTCGTTTCGTACCTCGTCCAGAACTGTGGGAAGTCTGACCGCTCGCGCTCTCGGTAGACAGCGTTCGATACAGCTATCTCCACATCATCGCGGTGCGCCGTCAATACCTAACAAAACGGTAGTACCTTTAATTTAGCATGTCTTCTGAGAGATCGCCCCATAATCTCCAGAGATCAACACACCGACACCTTCGCAATCCCTTCCGAACGTTCTACCGATGTGGAGTGCTGAAAAGCACCGTTATTGCGAGCAACTTGGCCGTCAGGGTAGGTTCTCCCGTGTTCGGAATACGCGCCATGTTCTCGAAGCTATACTCCTGACGACACTCGTGAGTGCAATTCGCCTCATTCATCCTCGCCGCATGTTGCTCGGCCAGTCTCGCCAAACCCGGACCCCATTTCAGCGGGAATAATCCCTAAATCCGTTGATTTCCGGGCGAAACGTCTCATCAACGCCTGCTGCAACGAGCGAGGCCGGAGATAACATGACAAGTGGGACCGAGGATACACGTATTTCCGAGTTGGTAACCCACCGTACCTTGGAAGGGAGCTACTAAAAAGGTACGTTTGACGTGTGACTGCCAGGGCTCGAGTTGAAGGTTTATATCGTAGGCGCAGGCCCTTCGGGATGTTGGGTGGCGCGGCGAGTTAATGAGATGGGATACGACGTTACCGTGATTACCCATCCCGAGAACAGACTGCAGTCGGAGCGCTTCGGGCATTATAGGGTTTACTACGGAGAGGGGCTCGGTGGCTCCGCTAGGTACTCGATGGGTAACTTCTGGTTTTGGGGCCCTGAGAGCCTCCGGAGGCCATTTGAGCGAGTTCTCCGCGACATGACGTGCGAGGTACGAAGAACACCTGAATCGGTCATGTCAAACCTCGATATTGAGTTCGAAGAGGCCTCTGAGGACGTCGGACTTGAACCAGAGCATATGCCTAAATCCGTTCATTTTGATCTGTGTGATGGGTGTGGAGAATGCTTAGAGTGTCCGAGAAATGCGAAGTGGGTTCCACAGGACGAACTGCCTGAAGGAGTTAGCGTACTGAGAGACGAGTGCATTCGATTTGAGTTTTCTGGAGGTAAAGCGACCGCTATCGTACTTAGATCCCAGACAGTAGAACTTGAAACCGACGACATTGTTGTATTGTGCGCGGGTTGTCCCGGCACACCCCGGCTCCTGGAGCGTAGCGGAATAGACGCAGACGGTCCGCTGTTCGTGGACGCTTACATCCATGTCGTGTCCGACCTGGAGGCGGAGCCCGGCATTCAAATGCCAATAATCGTCGACATGGGTGAGTACATCTTGTCTCCACATCGAACTTCGGCTTATGAGGGCAAATACTCGATCATGGTGAAAATTGCGGACGAACTCTCGGGCAACGTCATCAGCGGGGAGAAACCAATCAGCGTCCGAGAGATAGAGCTTTTCACTGAAGGGTGCGCGGTGGCGGGCGAAATCATCTCAAGAATGGGGGGTAGAGTACGCGCCGTCACGGAGCCTTCGGGCGCACATCCCGGTGGAACGTTGTCCGATAGGGTCGACAACAGGTACGCGCTGGAGGGATACGACAACGTTTACGTCGTGGATGCTAACGTATTGCCCGAGCCGTTGGGTAAACCCCCAATCGGTGTTATCTTGGCGATGGCAGAGGACTTCTGCGATAAGCTGAGGAGGAGCGGCTGACGTCCTCAAGGGTAAGTCTTCCGATGGCTGTGAATTCGTACGACATCATCGTAATCGGGGCCGAACCCGCCGGGCTCTCCGCCGCTACGAAGGCTGGAGAGTCAGCTACTGTGCGATTTGCGACGACCCTATCTTTCAAAAACCGGACCGTCACGGCTGTTGGTGTGAGGTACCTACGCAGCGAACATGGGTCTCTTCCTCTTGGAGATAGCCGGGCGTGTATGAATCCGGACGGTACGCTCGAGTGTAAGACCCCTGACTGAACGTATGCTCTTACGCCGCAACGCGGAGGTTGGTCGTAACTAAATTCGGCGGATCGTCGGGAACGAGCGCGTCGAGGGCATCGAGCTCTCTCCGATGGGAACCTCTCCTACCCTGTGAGGGCGTCTTCATAGAGGCCGGTAAGGCGCCGAACTCGGAACCGTTTCGGTATCTCTTGGAAACCGACGATCACGGCCACATAGTCGTGGACAGTGAAATGCGCACATCCTGGAGGGAGTTTTCCGCCAGAGACGTCACGACGGTCTCGCATCGGAACTTGCCCTTTGCCGTGTACCATGGCAGCGTGGCCGGAATCAACGCCGCCGAGTACGCGTTGAAGTCTCGACGAGCTGCCACTCCGAGTACTCCGGGACGTCGAACTTCTTGCGCTTTAACTCCACGTACACCACATCCGGTCTGGTCTTCACGGTTACGAACGCCCTGAGTAAGTTGGACATAGTCGCCTCTTGAAATACGATCTTTCGGCCGTCCCTAATCTCAATCTCCGTCCTAATATGTCGGTGTCTCTCCGGGACGCCGACCTTAGCCCGCACGACGTCGTAGTTCGAGAATACCTGTTCGTAGATCGGTTTTAACATTTCGGTCACGTCGGTCCCGTCGATCATCACCTTACCCACTCTACGCTTACTGCGGTAAAGTCGGAAAAGGACATCGAACGCCGTGATCGCGTGAAGGATGTCTCGCCTACATCCGCCGATCTCAAACCGTAGCACCTCCGGCTCTTCCGAGACTATGTCTCGTAGGGTGTTGTCGAGGTACTCTTCATAGGACGACCACTCAGAGGTTTCGCAGCGATGCACGTCCCGATAACACACGGTTGGGACTTTCACGCTCCACCACCACCCAATATCAGGTAGACCACCGTCGGAACCGTCGCTATCGATATCACGGTAGTCGAGAACACCAGGGCAGCGGTTACGTGCAGTCTCAGTCCCAAGAGCTCCGCCAGTACCAAGTTCATCAGGGCCGGAGGCATTGCGGCTTCTAGAACGGCCACTTTACCGTCCAACCCCGATGGGGCGATTGCCACCGCCACTACCGGTGATGTACACAACTTAACGACCCAGACGGTCGGTATCACATTGATGACGGATTTAGGGAGATCCCACCGAAGTGAGGCTCCGAGTGAGACCATGATGACCGGCACTACGGAGCGTCCCAGCAACTGCAGAGTCGAGCGGATGGTATCGGGCAGGTGAAGTCCGAGGGCCGTCCAACATATCCCAGCGACGGCGGCATAGGCGGGCGGAAAGCGTAGGCTCATCTTCAATGGGTTTTCGCGGCGGGAAGACAGCATCAGGTAAGCCGCTATCACCGACAAGGTCGTCCCGAAGTCGTAGAAAACCGCCGCTTCGAGGCCCGGTTCCCCGAATGTGGAGAGGCATATGGGGTACCCAAAAAACCCGGTGTTCCCCAAACCCGAGGCTAGGGCAGCGGCTATCGCATCGCGCCGATCGCGCGCCGTATTACGAGCGATCGCGAAACCGATGAGGGCACACGTGACCGACAGCAACATCGAGATAACCACGAGCTTGAGATGTTGGAGTAGCCCCTGGATCGGGGCCCTAAACATCGCGGAGAACACTAACGCCGGCATGGCCAAATAAACCACGTACGCGTTGAGATGAGAGGGTGTATCTTCGGAGAAGATCCCAACCTTACGCAACGTGTATCCAATGAACACTAGTCCGAGTACCTCGGGGAACACTTCCAGCCCTCCCACGTGCGGGGGACCCCCTCTTGGACGTTCTGGACGAGTTATACCTGCGGTTCCGTGAGGCCGTCGAAGTAGCTGGATATTCGGAGATACCCTCCCAATTCTTACAGCACTGGGTCGCGCGCACTTTGGAGGATGCGTTGGAGGTGGTGGGAGACTTATGCCCTGGTGACGTGATGCTGGAGGTAGGAGTCGGATCGGAAGTCGGAACCTTCCAAGATAGACCCAGAAGGATCGACATCCTCGTTCGTGACCGGGTGATAATCGAAACGAAGAGACCGGGTGAGCTAAACAGCGGAGGGAGGCTCGAGGAAGCCCGTGATCAGCTGCTCAGGTACTTCGCCTACCTCGTCAGAGAACGGGATGTGAGACCGGAGGACGTTCTCGCGGTCCTCACAGATGGGGAAATCGTTGTCTATTACGAGGTCGAGAAGGAAGAGCTCGTCCAGGAAGGTCCCAGAAAGCTCGACAGAAGCGAGTTCAGGAGGATGATCAAAACTATACTTCGTAGGGTGGGAGAGGATCCCAGCCCGCTAGAGCTCAGCCGAACGTCGGTCGAATTGAACCATGCGGCGATGGTTCAGTGGATCGAAACGTGGAAGGAGGTCCGAGAGCTCCTAGAGAGGGTCGAGAAGGAGCTTACGGGGGACGGGCGGGGTGGCCCGAGGGACCTCCTCCTATAAAGATTTGCGTCGGCACGTGCTCAGGTACACCGTGGACGACGTCAAGGTGGTAAGGTTACTCCCGGAGTTCGGTCGAGCGGAAGTCGGTCTAGCCGACTACGACGATGCGGCCGTGGTGATGGTGGATGGAAAGCTCGTAGTCAGCTCTGACGGTCCATATGCGTTCCGGTTGGTAAGGAAGTCGGCCCTTGTCCACGCCTCAACGGACGTGCTAGTGGCCGGAGGGGAGCCACGATTCGCTGTCGACACCATCATCGCACCTACGGAGAAGGGAGCGCTGGAGGCCGCGAAATGGATAGGACGACAAGCGCGTGCGCTGGGTATCGAGATACTCGGCGGCAACACGATGATCGAGGACGATGTCGAAGAGCCGAAAGTATCGATGACAGTGATGGGGCCGCTCGTAGCTCCCGAGCCGATCACGGACTGCGGGGCCGAGTCCGGGGATTCGGTCCTGCTCGTGGGTGAGCCTATCCATGGGAGTTTCCAGGAGAGGATGGAAAGAGCACGCCGTCTGTTCGACGCATTCCCAGAGTTGGCCCGTAGGGGGCTGGTGAAAGCGGCAAAAGACGTGACTAAAGGAGGTCTTGTAGCTATGGCGGCCCTCGTCTGCGCTAAGTCCGGTGTTGGAATGGATTTGAACTCGGTTCCCTACTCATCCATCACTCGGAACTGGGATAACGTCCTCGCCGTCGTATCCCAGGATGACGTCGAGGAAGTCCTCGATGTGTGCGCCGAGCGTGGGTGTCCTGTGACGGTGCTCGGCGAGGTAATCGAAGAACCCATCCTTCGAATCGCCGGTCGAACACTCGTCGACAGTGAGCTCATGGCGAAGATCGAGGATCATCTCAAAACATTTAAAAATTTCAAAGAATTTTAAACTCTCGGGATACGAGATGCCGGACGTCATCGCCGAGTTCCTGGGTGACGGTGAGTGCGCCGTTGAATTCGAAGAGGAGAGGATGAAGCTCGTTAGCAGCAGAGTGGCCGAGCCTGAACACGTCATCCCGTACCACCTCTTTCTGGCCGGTATTCTCTCTTGTGTGACGATGAACGCGGGTCGCGCGTTGGAGAAAGCCGGAATCGACGCCGAGGTGACGGCGGAGACGACCGGGAAGAAGGACTGGGACCGCCTGGCGGTGACGATAGAGATCACGATCAGGGTGAAACTGAAGGATGACACCGACTCCGACGAAGTTCGAAAGATTGTAGAGAAGGGCGCCGACCGGTGTATCCTGAGCCGTACCTTGGGCTCAGCCATCGTCAGTAAAGAAGTGGTCGTAGAGCGGGAGAACTAACGCGCTCATCCCAACTCTTCGTTCTCTCCACCCGCATATCACGGTTGGATTGCGTTTCACAGATGGTACAGATGTGGTGTCCTCGATGTGTGTTTGGTTCGAGCTCGATCGGACCCGCAGTCGCACGCGAGTGTAGCAGTCGGCTCACGAGCGATGACGGGGGACCCTGTTACTGCTCGGGGAGAAAAGCTAACGTCCTTCCAAACTCCGAACACGTGGGGTCCCGATGACCCACACCACCCTGTGGATAACGTTAGCGGGGCTTTGTCTCGTCCTCGCTGGCATCGCACTGATTTCTGCGATAGTCGTGGAAGGAACCATCGAAGCCACTACTTGGTTCACGATCGCCGACCTAGCGGTTTGCGCGGCGGCCATCTACGTCGGGATTACTGGCCACCAGTTCTCCTCTCTGCTCCCAACTGTGGGTCTAGTCGTTGCTACCTTGATGGCCGTAGCACACGTCATTTACACGTGGATCATTGGTATTCTCAGGCTGGTGACGGGGCGAGAGTCCAAGAGCGTCGGAGAGAGACCGGACACGCTCCGTGCGTTCCTCACGCGCGTGCTGGAAAAGCTCGGTTATAAAGGGAAGGTTGATCCAGGAGACCGCGAGGCCGCTAGAAGGGTACTCGAAACGTGTCGAAGATGGGGATGGGACAGATGATGACGGTAGCGACCGCCGGGGCTGCATCCATCTATTTGGGGGGCAAGCTCGCTCCCGGTAAAGAAGCCTGGAAGTCCGAAGGAAGGCCGCTCGTCGAGCTGGGTGCCGTACTGTACGCAACCTGTCTCCGCCTGTCCGATAGCCCGATCCCAGAAAACGTCGCGTTAGTGGCGTTTCGTGGTTTAGAACATGTCCACGTTTACAAGCGAGAGATAGGTCTGAACGTCCCCGGATTCGCCCAGGCGGTGAAGAAGTCCGTCGAACGTCCTGATGAGGCATTCGTAGAAGCTCTGAAGAGCATGTCCCAAACGTTGCGTTATCGCGTAGATTCCCTGCTTAACCACGACCAGAAGCTGGTCGAGAGGTTTTCCAAGGACATCCTTAGGACTATGGAGGGATCCCTAGGTAGCTCCCCCACCATAGCCGAAATACTAGACGTCATCGACGAACACGTAGAGGAGAACGAAGGATGGATTACTTGGGATCCAGTTAGAGCGTTGCTCGAGATCTTGGGGTGGCGATAATTGGTTTGAGATCACGAATTAGAATTCTTCGGACCGGAACTAGCCAACGTTCTCGGCAATGGAGAGGACATCACTCATGACGGCGCTAGCGGTTTCTAAGGGACCGGCGCCCCGACCCGACACGTAAATGTCCCCAGCTACGTCGGTCTCGAGTCTCACGACGTTCATGACGCCCCTCACCTTGGCCACAGGGTCGGACTTCGGCACCAGACACGGACGTACCGAGAGCTCGCCGTCGCTGTCCGCTCGACCGATTAATTTGATCCTGTAGCCACGCTCCTCCGCGATCCGAATGGCCTCAGGTGTGACGTCCTCGATACCCGTAACGTCAACGTCCTTGATGGTGCAGTCTAGTCCCAAGATGGCGTTCGCGAGGATGACAACCTTACAGGCGGTATCCCACCCTTCGATGTCCATACTCGGATCCGCTTCGGCTATCCCACGAGATTGCGCCTCGGCGATGGCATCCTTCAGAGATATACCTTCTTCTTCCATCCTGGTGAGGATATAGTTGACAGTGCCATTGAGTACACCCTCTATCGAACGTATGTCCACACTCTTCAGCGTCTCGCGTACGAGGTTGAACACAGGCATGGCACCGCCAGCCGTAGCCTCGTAACGCACGACGACGCCGGCTTCTTCGGCCGCCTCCATGATTTCCCCGTAAGCCACTGCCAGTGGTCCTTTGTTCGCAGTTACCACGTGCCTACCCAACTCTATGGCTTTCATGATGTGTGATAGACCGGGTTCGCCCGTTTCTATATCGGTGGGCGTGAGCTCCACGAGAACGTCGAACTCCACTTCCTCCATGACCTGCAACGCATCGCCGCTCTCACCGACCTCCGCCACGGTACCCAGTTCCCGCTTAGCCTTCAGCACTTCGGCCGGGTTAAGGTCGTTCTTCACCCAGACGCCTCGAGAATCCGCGACTCCTACCACGCGAACGTCGATGCCGAACTCCCGGGCGTACGCGTCCCGCTTCTTGGCCAGAAGTCGCATTAGTCCCAGTCCAACAGCCCCGAGGCCGATCACGAAGAGGCGCGCCTGGCGCACCGTATCACCTCCACCGGGAAGATGGCTACGAGATCCTTCTCTTCAGCGATCTCCTCGATGGTCTGGACGGCTTCCCTCAGTGCCTCCTCGTCCTCGTAGATGAGCGTGAATCCCGCGGACGACTCCCGCTCCGGATCCGGCATCTCCAAGTCGACGTCTACGACGCGGGCGCCCTGTATAGTGTTCACCCGGTCGATCGTGTCCTTAATATCCGTGTCTACGATGTGCCCTATCAGCACGACGTCCGTCTCGTGCCCCGGCCCCCTACCGAACCGCAGGATCTTGACACCCTCTAACTCACTGATGCTCCGCGAATACTCACGGGCGACGTCTTCCGTGGCTTCGAACACTATATGCACTCGGGCGCGGTCACCATCTCGCGAATGAGATATACTGATCACGTTACCACCGATTTTCGACAACGGTTCGAGGACTTTTACGAGCTGTCCGGGCTTATCCGGCAACACTACGTCTAACTCGAACCGTTTCATTCCGAATCCCCCGGGGTGGTCCGCGTGCTTCGGTCCTTCTCCATTCTGACCTTTATCATGGTGCTGGGAGGGGCGGCGCATGCAATCAGTGTACAGGAGCACACATGGAAACTCATCGCGATCAACATCAAAACGACTGAAGGAGTGATTAAGGCCAAGTTCTCGAAACCCCAAACTGTGCACTTCCTCGTTCCCGAACCCGATTACGGTCAGGTCGACTTCGGTAGAGACGTAGATGGGGACGGAGTACCGGATCACACGTGGTGCGGGGAGCTCGCATCCCTAACCTTGTACAACGTAGCCGTAGCCAAAGGTTGGTGGAAGCCCACCGCAGGCAATGAGTTGACCCCGGAGGACCTCGAGAAGCGCGAGGAGTGGTTCGTCAGGACCACGAACATTCCGGTCGAGGACCCCCAATACGACGCCCCCACTGCATCTACGGATCCACCGTGGTTCCCATCGCTGATCTCGCTGGCGGCGGACTCCGAGCATCCTAACGCCATCGGAGTGGTACTCTACGCACCGTTAGTCACGGTATCGAGGTGGTTCGTCGTCGTGCCGCCTATGATGCACGCCGTCGTGGTCATGGGTGCGACGAGCAACGGACGCTACTTAGTCGTGAAAGATTGCTCCGCAATTCAGGGACCGGATTACGACTGGAAGCACGACTACTATCTGGTGCCTGCTTACTCACTGGAGCTGAACATATCGCGGGCTATCCAGGACGCCTTTAACCCGCTGGAGCAGTACTCTTCAACTATACCCGTGCTGTTCTTCCCGGTCCCAACCGACGGAAAGTTGCCACCCGGGCTCGACGAGTTCTTCCAGGGGGAGAGAACCGTCGACGTCGGTGGTGGGCTGAAGGTGCGATTCTACGTGTTCCTGGCGTCCACGTTATCCGACGTATTAGAAATATGTCGACACCTGGCTGAAGCCGGAGTTCCGGTTATGTGTATAGTGAAAGAACCGTTCGCATGGCTAGCTTACCGAGGGCAAGTACTGGAAGTGCCGCTGGTGGGTACCCACGTACTTCGAATACTTTCCGTTCCGATCACCGCGGTCGTCGTACAACCGACTAATTCTAACGGAGCCGAGGCCCAAAACCAGTCCGTTAAGGTCTCGAACACCCAGGAAGGGATTGAGCCTAAGGAGAACGAGTCCGAGGCGAACAACCATGCGTCCACAACGTCCTCAAAACGAAGGAAGATGCCCTTGATACCGATCGTGCCAGCTCTCCCGAGGGGGACGAACCGTGGCCGAGACCCCGACTATCAGGTTGAAGGGTAAAGACAGGATCGTAGTGTGGCCGGCATACTTCGACGCCGACAGGTCGAGGTCCGAAGGACGTAAAGTCCCGAAACGGTTAGCCGTCAAGAATCCTCGGCTCACCGAGCTCCGTCGCATCGCGGAGAAGCTAGGCCTGAACCCCGAGGTCCAGCGCGATAAGCGGTACCCGAAGCGGTGGTGGGACGACAAGGGGAGGTTGATCGTGGATAAGGTGGAATCGAAGAGGAAAACTCTCCTCATGATTGCCGAGAAGCTGAGGGAGCGGAGGAAGAGTTGAGGGCTCTGGTCGTTAGAGCACCGGGTCTCGAGAGTGAAACGGTTCGAGCCTTCAGAAAGGTCGGACTAGACGCTGAAGTCGTGTGTCCCGTCGAGCTTGTACCGCTGGACCGTCCTAAGATAAGTGTCAGGTTACTATCCGAGTACGACGCGGTAGCTTTCACCAGCCCGCGCACCATCGAGTTTCTCTCCGAAGAAGAGGTTGAAGAATTGCAACGCTCAGATGTCGATATAGCCGCTGTCGGTCCCAGAACGCGCGAGGCGCTCGAACGAGCTGGACTGCGCGTAGACGTAATACCTACCGAATATACGACCGGAAAGTTGGCCGAAGAACTCCGTCAATACGATGCCGTGTTGGCGCTCCGTTCTAGACGGAGAACGGAGGACCTCAGAAGGACACTTGAGTCCTGCGGGGTTAAGGTCGAGGAGTTTGAGATATACGACCTCAAACCCAAACGCGTTGAGGTGAACCCGAGGAAGTTCGACGTGGTATGTTTCCTGAGCGCGTTCACCGCGCGGTGTTTCCTCGAGAGCGTGGATCCTGCCGAAATTCCGGAGCCGGTTGTGAGTATAGGTCCGGTCACCACCGAGGAGCTCCGAAGAGTCGGCTTGAAGGTCGTGGAGGCCGAAGAACGCACCGTTGAAGCCGTAGCGAAGACGGCGCTTCTGGTGAACGAGGAGTGAGTTTCACGCCTCCACTTCGAACACCTCCTTAAGAACCTCTCCGTGAGTCATGTCGACGCCGATCAGGAAACCGAGCCTCCGGAGGGCTTCCACGATCTTTTCCTTGTCCTCTTCCCGCCGGACTATGATACGGTGAGAATGAACGTCGTCCGACATCCTATGAAGCCTCTCCAGGGCCTCTCTAGTCTCCGAGTCTTCGTGCATTTCCAGGCGCCGTTTCACGTCGCTCTCATCCTCTACCCAGAGGTCCTTCACCAACGGCTCCGGTAACGGAGGGATGTGGTACCGAACGTCGACGACTATCCCGCCATGTCTTATGATCTCCCGGAACTCTTGAAAGGTATCTTCCAACGGATGCCTCACAGTCACCAGGAACGACAGGGGGTCCATCAACCTGTTGGCTATGACTATCCCGGCCGCCTCGTATACCCTCACCACCTCATCGGCCCCGGCACGTTGCAGGGTCCTCGCACCGGTTTTGGACCGAGCTGCTGCCACTATCCACGCGTCGGGGTTGAGGTCGCGAACCAGCACACAGGCGAAGACGTTAGTTTCGTCTGAATCGGTGACTAGTGCCACGGCCTGCGCACGTTCCACCCCGGCCTTCAGTAGCGTCTCCTCCGAAGTCACGTCGCCTTGCACCGCCAGGTGGCCGTCACGGAAGGCCCGATCGCACTTTTCCGAGTCTTTGTCCACGACCACGACCTCGAACCCGTGCTCCCCTAAGTTGCGGGCTATTTCACGACCCTTCTTGCCGTACCCGCACACCACCACGTGATCGCGCATGCGCTCTATCCGTGCCATCGCGTCGCTCTCTTTGATACGCAACAGAACGTCTCCCCGCAGAAGTGCGGCGAATATTCTCGAAATGATGTGAATGAGCGCCCCGAGACCCACGGCCAGGAGGCCTATCGTGAAGATCTCACCAGCGGGTGTCGTGGGAGGATTGGCGCACCCGACCCCCGTCAAGATAAGGACCGTGGTGTAGAACGCGTCGACCGGCGACCGTCCTTCGAGTATCCAGTACCCGAGAGTACCCATGCATAGGAGCGCCGCTACGTACGCGATCGCGTACTTCACGGTCGGTACGCTGATCGCATCGCATAGTAGATGCCAAAGGTACCTGAACGTTCGAACCTTCGCCTTCAACGCGTCTCCCTACCCAGTATCTCCTTCCACCACTCTACGACCTCTCCCACCACGACAACGGCGGGGGGACGGGCTTTCATCCTACCTTCAGCTGCATCCTCCAGCGTCCCTACCTTGACACGCTCTTGCTCGGTGGTCCCTCGCTCCAGTATAGCGACGGACTCGTTCCCCCGCCTTTCCAGGATCTCTCGGGCTATTTCCCGAAGACGTCGGGCCCCCATCAGCACCACCAGGGTGTCCGCGGCCTCGGCCAAAGCGCCGAAATCGACGCGGTTTTCGGGTTTCGAAGGATCCTCATGTCCCGTGGCGACGACGAAGCTTGAAGCACACTTTCGATGAGTGAGAGGGAGTCCCAGGGACGTCGGTACGCCGATGGCCGAGGTTACCCCAGGCACGACCTCGACATCCATTCCGTGTTTCAATGCCACCTCTATCTCCTCCGCCCCACGACCGAATATCAACGGATCTCCGCTCTTCACGCGAACAACGGTCTTTCCCTTGGTCCCTTCCCGAACTATGAGCTCGTTGATCTCCTCCTGTGTCCACCCTTCGCCCCCGGGTTTCTTCCCTACGTCTATGATTTCGGCGTCCTCCGACGCATGTTCCTCGATTATCTCATCCGGTACCAGCCGGTCCTTGAGTATCACATCACCTCTCGAGATGGCCCGAGCCGCCTTAAAGGTGAGCAGCTCTGGATCTCCGGGTCCAGCTCCTACGAGCACGAGCTTACCGGCCACTCCTCATCCCCCAGATCACGGACATGATCGTGCTTTAAGTTCCGAGGGTGAGGTCATCTTGCACGAGCTGAGCGTGGCTCAGTCAGTACTCGAAACCGTGTTGGACGTCGCGCGAAAGCGAGGTGCCGAAAGGGTACTCTCGGTTCGACTCCGGATAGGCGAGTTCACGCTACTGAATCCGGAGCAACTGCGGTTCTGCCTGGAAGTGCTCGCGGAAGGAACGCCCGTAGAGGGGGCGAAGTTCGAGATCGAGATCGAACGTGGGTACTTCAAGTGTGTGGAATGCGGGCACAAATGGCGCCCGGAAAACGAAAGTCTAAAGGATCCTTCGCTGCATACCGCGCTCGGTATGTCCGAGTTAACCGAACTGCTGGACCTTAAATGCCCGAAATGTGGCTCCCGAGCGGTGGAGCTGGACGGTGGGGATGCTTGCTCGATCGAGTCCGTACGGCTTGAGGTGCCGGGTGAGCAGCATGCACAAGGTTGAAGTCGACGTCTCCGAAGATCTGCTCGAAGTCAACCGTAATTTGGCCCGCGAGGTTCGGGAAACACTGGACGAGCATAACGTCCGGGCAGTGGAGGTGCTTGGATCTATCGGTTCCGGAAAGACCTCGCTCATCGAGTGGATCGTGAAGGAGTACGGGGACGAGTACTCCTTCGCAGTTATCGCAGGAGACGTGGTGAGCGAGTACGACGAGAGCAGGTTCAAGGACCTAGGGGTACCGACGGTAGGTCTCAACACGGGTCGTGAGTGTCACCTCGATGCTCATATGGTACAACACGGTTTAGAACATCTCGAGGAACTGACGGACCTGAACGAGGTGGACGTGTTGTTCATAGAAAACGTGGGAAACCTCGTGTGCCCAGCCGATTTCCCCATTGGCGCCCACCTGCGCGTTATCGTAGTCTCGGCAACGGAGGGTGAGGACGTCGTCGGTAAGCATCCGATGATGATCCGGAGGGGTGACGTGTTGGTCGTTAATAAGATCGATCTGGCTGATGCCTGCGGTGTCTCTCCGGAGACAATGGTCAGTACGGCTAAGGAGATAAATCCGGACCTCGAGGTATACCTCACGAGCATCAAGACGGGAGAAGGGATGGCGGAACTCGCCGAGAGACTGCTCCCTTAACCTTCTTTCTCCTCTTCCTCCTTGATGAGGACAGCGTTAACAACGGGTTCCTGACCTGGTCGATTCGTGACTTTCGCGAGCCCGATCTCAGTTCGAATGATCGCTCCCTTAGTGATCACCCCGTGACGCTCGTAGTACTGGGACGCTGGGTTCTCGACAACTTCCTCGATCCTCACGCACTTCACCTCACCCGTTTCCGGGTCGGCTACGTTGGCGTGCGTTGCGAACTTGAGACCCTTCTTGACGTTGCCACCCATGCCGCGTCGCTCCTTGAGTTTCCTCTCTTCCCCTACCAGCGTCTCCGTGGGAGGATTACCCATTTCGAACTTCCGCTTCTTCCGGTGTGGCCGAATCCTTCCTCCGGTCGGCTTACGTAGTGAGCGCCCGTGCCATACGCCCAAACTGAACCCCCCAGATCGGCCGATCTACCCGGCCGTAAAAAGCTGGCGGGGGAAACACTGGCTTGAGTAAAGTACGCCGCGAACACGGGGCCGGCGGGGAACTCATGGAGTCCCTGATCAAGGAGGAGCTGCTGCCTAACCTGACGATGCGTGGCGAAGGGTCGGTTACGCTGGATGACCTCGACGATGGAGCGACGTTCCCTTCCGTCGACGGTGAGATGGTGATGACAACCGACGCGCATATCGTGGACCCACCGTTTTTCCCCGGGGGAGATGTGGGTAAGCTCGCGGCCGCGGGTACGGCCAACGATCTCGCCGTTATGGGTGCGAAGCCCGTAGCCTTCGCGTGCTCCATCGTCGTGCGCGAGGGGTTCCCTATCGATGACTTGAAGCTTGTATACCGTTCGATCGACGAGGTACTGAGCGAGTTGGACGCTCATCTGATCACCGGCGACACTAAAGTCGGAAACACTGGGGGCGTCGATATCGTCGTCACCATGACCGGTGTGGGTGAGATCGTCGAGCTTGTCCGAGACCGTGGTCTCAGGCCCGGTGATAAGATCATTGTCACGGGTACGGTGGGAGACCACGGGATGGCGATTCTGGCTGCTCAGCAGGGATTGGAGACTGATCTCGAGTCCGACGTGGCCCCGGTATGGGAGGCCGTCAACGCAGCGCTCGAAGTCGGTGGTGTCACTTCGATGAAGGATCCCACCCGAGGGGGCCTCGCCGGAGCACTGAACGAGATGGCGGAGAAGTCGGGTGTACGGATCGTGATCGAGGAGGAGCGGATTCCAATTCGGGAAGAGGTCCGAGTGCTTTCGGAGATGCTGGGTGTCAACCCCCTGGAGGTGGCGAACGAGGGCAAAGTCGTTATGGGAGTCCGTCCGGATACTGTCGATGACGTGCTCGACGCGATCCGCTCTACCGAGGTCGGCAAAAACGCCGAGGTGATAGGAATCGTGGAAGAGGGCACACCGCGCGTCGAGATGGAAACCGAAGTCGGTGGTCGGAGAATAGTGGAAAAGCCCGTTGGAGATCCAGTACCACGGGTGTGCTGATGTTGCGCGTGAGCCCGTCAGAAGGAGCTCGGAGAGTTTGGCGAGCGATCAAGACCGAACTATCGGAGCATGGGCCCGAACTCGGCAAGTTGGAGGAAGAGCTGAGCGCGGCCGTACCGGAGGACGCCGAGATAAAAGAGATCCGGGCGTACGGTTACAGGCGATCCGTAGGGATCTTCCGTCGTATCGACAGGTTGTGGATACTGATCCGAGGGGACGGAAGTGTGGCAAAAGACATAGAGCGGAACCTTATAGATAGAATCGTGAAGGACATCGAGGACCCGAAGATCCGCCACAAGCTCAATTGGGCACTAAGAGGAGCCCTGCGTGTGACCACCATAGACGACGTTCGACCGGAGCACGAGGTGATCCGCAGAATAACGAAGTTGTGTGTTCTCTGTGGATCGGCTTCGGTGACTCTGCTCGGAATAGAAGCACTCGCGTATCCTGAGCGTGTCGTGAAACTCCTTCCTCCAGCCATCGCGGTTTCAGGGGCAGCCGGATGCCTACTGCCATGGCGTGTAGGCCTCCTGGGACTGGCCGACGACGCGCTCGATCGCCCGAAAAGGGTTTCGGTACCCGTGGCAGTTTCTCTGGCCCTCCTCGTTCTGGCGGGTTTGGTGTCATCGTTACTCCTACCGTACCTCGGTATCGGGTTCCTGGGCGTGGTGATCGCAGCGTGTGTGATGGGGTTCGTGGCGGCGCGGTTCGTCGAGATGATCAACCGTGAAATCGTGAAAGTAGAATGAGGGAGGTCGGGCCCGACGGCGGTCCTCACCACTCGGTCGGAAAGGTGCTCGTCATCCCTACCTTTCGTACGACTCTCCAGGCTCCAGGATCACGACTTCCACGTCCAGCCCGAGTTCCTTCACCTCCCGTTCGAATTCCTCAGGATCCTGATCGATCGGTGGGAAGGTCCCGTAGTGCATCGGTATCACCACCTCCGGCTCGATCAGTTCCACGGCCTTAGCAGCCTCCTTGGGTCCCATGGTGAACCTGCTGCCTATCGGTAGCAGCGCCACCTCTGGCTCGTAGAGCTCACCGATGAGCTTCATGTCCATGGACAGACCGGTATCGCCCGCGTGATAAACGGATCCCTCCTCACCGGACACTACGTAACCCACTGGGGTGCCGCCGGCGACTATCTCACCGTCTTCTACGATCTCCGAGGAGTGCCATGCTGGTACCTGGATGATCCTCAGTCCCTCTACCTCGATAGTGCCGCCGATGTTCATCTCCTCCACGTTCTCGACGCCCTGTCCCTTGGCGTACATGGCGATCTCGTAAATTCCGACCAACGTAGCCCCAGTGCGCTTGCAGATCTCGACGGCGTCGCCCAGATGATCGCCGTGACCGTGAGTCACGAGGACGAGGTCCGGATCCACCTCGTCCGGCGACTTGGCCGCCTTCGGATTTCCGCTTAAGAACGGGTCGATGAGCACGTTGACTCCGTCGATCTCCACTTCGAACGCCGCATGACCCAACCACGTTACCCTCATGACTTACCCCCCGCTACGAGTCGTCTCAAATACCTTCCTAAAAACTCAGCGAAAGTGGTCGAACTCGCCCCCACCGTAGTACCGCATGTCGTCATGGACTTTGGTATCTGAGTTGTGGTGTTGCGGATAGAACATCAAATTCTCCGTCCCACGACCTGGGCTCGTTATGGATTTCATAACGATTCCCGGCTTGGTCCGGCCGCCGGGATTTGAACCCGGGACCACGGGATCTACAGTCCCGCGCTCTAGCCAGACTGAGCTGCGGCCGGACCCCCACCCTCCGCGCCGGGACACTGACCGACAATATAAATAACTATCGCCTCAATCAAGCCGCTCGGGGGTGTTTAACTGAAGGGTAAGAGCAGCAAAGAGGAACGTTCGGACGAGGAGCGGAAGGACGATACGGTGAGGAGTGAATCCAGGGAGAAGAAGGAGAGAGAGGAGAGAAAGAAGGAGAAGAAGAAAGAGGAGAAGCTAACCGAAAGAGTCCAGCGACTGGTCCGGGAGTTCCCACAGCGTATACGCGAGCTGGGTCCAGTTAAAGGGGGGTTGGTCGCACTGGCACTAGTGATCGCGGCGGGTCAGGCGACCGGTCACCTGTACTTGACCTTCTCTCCGTCGGAGCCCAGCTATCCGGTGAAGAACGGCGACACAGTTTGGGGAGGACACAAGATAATGTCTGCGTATTCCCTGCCGTGGTACAGCGTGTGGGCGCACCCGTTCATCGCCTGCAAGGCGATCGAGGAGTACGGTGCTGTCGCAGGTCTGTCGGCAGTGTTCTTCGGCGTAGTCCCATCGCCGGCAGAACGGTGGGTGCGCGGGGATTACAAGGTGGAACACGGATGGATCGTAGCTGACTACCAGGGACCTGGTGTCGTCCTGATAAGGGGCAGCCATCTGTACGTGAAGAAACCGGGCTTGGTAGTCTGGGGACGGAAGGTCCCGAAGGTCGTGGCCGTGAAGGTCGGGAGCGACGAGATCGAGGTCGAGGGCAAACGCATGACGTTCGAGGAGGCGGCCAAGAAGTACGGTTGGGAGAAACTGAAATACTTGAAGAAAGCTGACATCGGGGAACGCGCGGCGCTGGTTTACGAGCTGAAGTTCACGGACGGCCGCCGACCGATGGATGAGAACGAGGTCAAGAAGGTGTTCGGTGAGGCGGCGTACCGACGGATGGTAGAGATGGCCGACTATTCCGCTGTGGTCGTGTGGATCGGCAAGTACCGGAAGAAGTTGATCGGACACGCCGAGACAACGATGGAGGGTGTCGGCCACCTAGACGATCTCAGGGTGGTCAACGCCGCGAGGATGTGCCGAGGATGGAACGGAGTGATCGTACCACCACATTCCTGGACGCACGGGAGGCGCCAGTACTTCGACGTGTTCGAGGTCCCAGGGTACGAGAAAGCCGCACACGGATGCTGTCCACCGGCCCGAGCGCTCAGGGACGCATGCTTGGATGCAGGACTCCCGAAACCTAAGGGAATCGACATGGGCGTGCACCCAATGGAGTACGGTTTTCATCCTACTGAAGGGGTAGTAGTCTACAACACGAAGCCGTATCCGATACTTATCGAAATAGGTTTCAAGGGGAAGCCGAAGATCGGCGGGATCATATTCTGCAACATATACGCCCTCTTACCCGCTTAACCGCATTATTTTTCTGTGGGGTACCCTCGCTTGCGCGACGCGCTAGGTCGTGAGGTTCGAAGCGTTAGGATATCCGTAACGATGCGATGCAACATGGCCTGCGTGTACTGCCACAGGGAAGGGGAACAGCCTGGGAGATCCGAACTGAGTGCCGCCGAATGGTGCCGACTGCTCCGAGCCTGTGCTGAAATCGGCATTAGGAAGGTCAAGATCACAGGTGGCGAGCCGTTGCTTCGAGAAGACCTGGTCGAAATAATCGAAAACGCCAAGGGGTTCGAGGAAACTTCCCTTGTCACGAACGGTGTACTGCTCGCGAGGTACTCGGGTGACCTAGCTGAGGCCGGACTGGACCGCGTGAACGTGAGTCTCGACACGGTAAATCGGAAACTGTACCGTAAGCTCACCCGGTCTCGTTTCTCTCCTGACTACGTCATCAGAGGGATAGAAGCGGCAGTGTCTGAGGGATTGACCCCAGTTAAGGTAAACGTCGTACTGGTCTCGGATACCGTGAAGACGCTGCCGACGCTCGTGGAGGAGCTGTCCGACTTAGAGGATCTGAAGCTGCAGTTGATCGAGCCGATGGGTTCGATACCAGGATTTAAGCCTGCACGTGCCGAAGACGGTCTGAAAGCGCTCGGTGAGTATGAACCGGAGCTGGAGCGAGTTCGCACGTTCCATAACCGCGAGATATACCGGCTTAACAACGGTATGTCCGTCGAAGTCGTCAAACCCATGGACGGGGTTATGTGCGAAGCCTGCACTCGTATCCGTTTAACCCACGATGGAAAGTACAAGGGGTGCCTGATGGCACCTCCCAAGTCGCTTCCTCGGAACGACTTCGAAGAACTCGTTCGTACGCTGAAGGGATACGTTCGAACCCGGAACGACACGTTCGAACTGCATCAGGGAGCGTCGGTGACGGGGATGATGCACGGTGACGTCCCGGAACGCTAAGACCTACGAAGAGGCTATGGAAATAGTGCTCCGTACGTTGGTGAAAGCGGAGAGGGTTAAACCCACGCAGTACGCCAGACGCCTGGTGATGAAGGAGGTGAATCCCTCTCGAGAGGCCAGATCCGTGTCCGCCGGGATGCTGTACAGTGTGTTACAGAAACGTGGACTCTTGGACGAGGTGATAGAGGACGTCCTGGAGATCACGGATGACGTGACCGAGCTCGACACGTGGGTAAGGAACGCGGCACGGATCGCCGTGAACGAGGTCGTGTTCGAAGACGGCGACCCCGAGGAGGTAGCCGACGTACTACACGGGCTGGTCCGGAAGCTGGCTAATCCCGGGGCAGCGGCGATCGTGAAAGCGTTCACGCTGGATTTAATGGACTACGAACCTCCCGAGCCGGAGGATGAACTCGACAGGTTGAAGTGGGAATACTACCATCCGCGATGGTTGATCGAGCGATGGATGGAGATGTTCGGCGACCACGATGAGGTGATCGCCCTATTGGAAGCCAACAACCGGAGGCCGCCGCTGACCATCCGCGTGAACACCCTCAAGGTGGACCCCGAAGAGCTGGCGGATCGGTTACAGAAGAAGTATCGGGTGACGGTCGAGCCGGGACGCTTCTTGGATGAGATACTGAAGATCCCTGAAGGACTCCCCATCGGAGAGATGCCGGAATGGGAAGAAGGTCTTTTCGTGATCCAGGACGAGGCCGCGGCGCTCGCATCGGCGGTTCTCAATCCGAAGCCCGGGGAGGTAATCGTCGACCTTTGTGCGGCTCCGGGCGGTAAGACCACTCACATGGCGCAGCTGATGGGAGGAGAGGGTAAGGTCGTGGCGATCGACGTGGATGAGGTTCGGATGGAACGTCTTCGGGAGATCGCAGAACGGATGGGTGTCCTAGACTGCATTGAAACACACTTGATGGACGGACGCGAAGCGCCAGAGAAGCTGGGTCGTGAGTTCGCCGATGCCGTATTAGTCGACCCACCTTGCTCCGCCGACGGTACTATTCCAAAGAATCCCGAGCGTCGGTGGAGGATCACCTCGGATGAGCTGGAACGACTGCCTAAGTTCCAGTACGAGCTCCTGAAAGCGGGCGCCGAAATGGTCAAACCCGGAGGTCGACTTCTTTACTCCACCTGCTCAATGTTCCCCGAGGAGAACGAAGAGGTAGTCCGGAGGTTCTTGGACGAGCACCCAGAGTTCGAGCTGCTGGAAGTCGAGGTCGGTGACCCGGGATTCGACATGCCCGAAGCGTGCCGACTGTTCCCGCATCGATATGAGACCTGTGGATTCTTCATAGCACTCATGGGACGGACCGGCTGATGGGGGGTTACGCTGATGAAGGTAGAGCGACCCAAAGGAACCCGCGACTTCACTCCGGAGGAGATGAGGGCACGCAGGTGGCTGGAGCGGTACCTGCTGAACGTGTTCCGTTCTTACGGGTACGAGGAAATCCTCACCCCTACTTTCGAGCACGCGAAGCTATTCGAGGAGAAATCAGGTGAGGAGATACTGGAGGAGATGTACGTGTTCGAAGACAAGAAGGGGAGGAAGCTGGCGCTCAGGCCGGAGATGACGGCTCCCGTCGTCCGGTTTTACAATACGGAACTGAAGACGCGACCTCACCCTCTCAAGTTGGCGTACATCGTGAACTGTTTCCGATACGAGCAGCCGCAGCGTGGACGTTGGCGTGAGTTCTGGCAGGCCGGCGTGGAGATACTCGGCTCGGACCGCCCGGAGGCGGACGTCGAGGTGATCGAGCTGACCTACCGCATCTTCGACGGTATCCTGCCTTCCGGTGCCTTCGAAGTCCGCCTGGGACACTTGGGAATACTCCGGGGATTGCTCGAAGAGTACGGGATAGGTGAAGACGTACAGAACAAGGTCGCGCACCTCGTCGACAAGGGCGAACTGGATGAAGTGAGGACGTTGCTACCGGCCGAACCGGCCGAGACGGTCCTGGCGGTAGTAACGGCACGATCGGAGTCTGAGGTAGAGGAGACCGTGAGTGGGAAAGAACGCGCCGAGCGGGCCTTGGAGAACCTCATGGAAATCTCGGACGCGCTCCGGGAAGCTGGGGTCGACCACGAACTCGATTTCTCCGTCGCGAGAGGATTGGATTACTACACCGGTATGGTGTTCGAGATACATGTGCCGGAGCTCGGTGGAGGGTCCCAATGCGCCGGTGGCGGCCGCTACGACGACTTGGTAAAGGAGCTCGGAGGACCCGATGTTCCGGCCGTCGGCATGGCCATAGGTTTCGACAGGCTCCTCCTCGCAGCCGAGCTGTATGATCGAATTCCGAACGGAGTGGAGGAAACTCGAGCCCTATTGATACCACTCGTGAGGTCGGGCAAGATCTGGGAGATAGCCGCGAAGCTGCGCGAGCTCGGGTGGGTAGTGAACGTGGAGGTTTCAGGAAAGCACATACGCAAGGCGCTATCACTGGCGGACTCACTCGAGTACAACTACGCCGTGATCGTAGGGGAGCGGGAACTGAAGGAAGGATACGTGTCGGTGAAGAACCTGAGAACAGGGGTTCAGGAGGAGGTTCCGCTGGATAAACTCGAGAGGGCGGCTGAAGTATGAATCACGTACCACTGGATCCCGAGACCGCGCGGAAGGTTACGTCCTCCCTGAACTACCGGATCGAGATCGGCGGGGAGCCATTGGTGATCGCGATCGCCCAGGACGCCGAGAATGGCGATGTGTTGATGACGGCGTTCGCGAACAAGGAGGCGGTATACCGGACGCTCACGACAGGTTACGCCCACTACTGGAGCACGAGTCGACGCGAAGTATGGAAGAAAGGGGAAGAGTCGGGTCACGTGCAACTAGTAGTCGAAGTCCGCGTGGACTGTGACAAAGACGCAGTCCTGTACGTGGTAGAGCAGGAAGGTGGGGCCTGCCACACCGGTTATAGGTCCTGTTTCTACCGACGCGTTACTCGGGATGGATCGTTCGAGGTTGTGATGGATAGAGTTTTCAGCCCGGACGAGGTGTACCGTTAATATATTGAGAGGTGCTTACGGGAGAGGACGAAGTCGGTGAACGCTACACGTGGGAAGGTGTGGGATCCATGGATGTAGAGATCGAGACGGAGTACATCGTTCCGGACACCAGCGTGGTGATCGACGGTAGGATATCCCGTCTCGCCGAGGAAGGTTACCTCGAGGGTAAGATCGTGGTCATCCCACGTGCTGTTCTCTCGGAACTGGAGTACCAGGCCAACCGCGGTAGGGAGACGGGATTCGCTGGACTTCAAGAACTGCAGGAGCTCCAGCGACTCGCCGAGGAGGGAATCATCGAGATCGAGTTCGCGGGCGAACGGCCGGGTCTCGAGGAGATCAGGCTCGCACGGAGCGGTGAGATCGATGCCATGATCCGTGAGGTGGCAAGGGAGTACAACGCGACGCTCATCACCAGCGACAAGGTCCAGGCGGAGGTAGCGAAAGCCGAGGGCCTCGAGGTAGTGTATTTCGAGCCCATAACCCGCGCAGGTGAGACCGAGATCGAGCGGATGATGCCTGAGAACGCGATGTCACTCCACCTGAAGGAGAACGTGCCCCCGAAGGCGAAGGTGGGACGACCCGGAGAGTGGAAGCTGATAGAGCTCCGCCCGGAGCCGTGTACTCGTGAGGAGATGGAAAAATGGGCTAGAGAGGTCATCGAGAAGGCGTATACGGACGAGGAAAGCTTCGTGGAGATCGACCGAAGTGGAGCGACTGTGGTGCAGCTACGCGACCTCCGGATCTCGATAGCTCGACCTCCGTTCTCTGAAGGATGGGAGATCACTGCCGTCCGGCCGGTCGTCAAGGTGAGTCTCGACGACTACGACCTATCCGAGAAGTTGAAGGAACGACTAAGAGAGCGTGCTGAGGGTATCCTGGTGGCCGGCCCGCCAGGGTCCGGTAAGTCGACGTTCTGCGCGGCGCTTGCCGAGTTCTACGCCGAACAGGGCAAGATCGTCAAGACCATGGAGAGCCCGCGTGATCTGCAGGTCGGTGACGAAATAACCCAGTACGCACCACTGGACGGCGACATGGAGAAGACCGCGGACATACTTCTCCTGGTACGTCCGGACTACACAATCTACGACGAGGTCCGGAAGACTAAGGACTTCGAGGTCTTCGCGGATATGAGGCTAGCCGGCGTCGGGATGGTCGGAGTGGTTCACGCCACCAGACCCATCGACGCGATCCAGCGGCTCATAGGCAGGGTGGAGTTGGGTGTCATCCCGCAGATCGTGGACACGGTCATCTTCATCGAAGACGGTGAGATCAAGAAGGTGTACGAGGTGTCACTGACCGTGAAGGTCCCCACCGGGATGACGGAGGAGGACCTAGCGCGTCCCGTTGTGGAGATTCGGGACTTCGAGACTGGAGAACTAGAGTACGAGATCTATACCTACGGAGAGGAAGTCTTCGTCGTCCCCGTTAAGGGAGAGGAAGAGCAGGAGACGGCATCAGAACGACTCGCGGCCGAAGTCGTGGAACGGGAAGTTCGCCGCTTCATAGGCGGCCGTGCCCCGGTGGACGTCGAGGTGAAGGGCTCACAGGCCACGGTCTACGTCCCAGAGCACATGGTTCCTATGGTGATAGGCAAGAAAGGCAGGAATGTCGAGCAAATCGAGCACCGCACGGGGCTGAAGATAACCGTTAAGCCGCTGGAGGAGCGGCGAGGTGAACGATCGCAGCCGACTGGTTCTCCGGTTCCCGAAGGGAAGGGGGAGGTAATCGAGGTGGAGTCAGGAGAGCGGTTCCCCATGCGCGTCGTCGACGACGGCGAATACATCAGGCTGCAGCTGGGGGGCAGGTTCTCAGGACGTCCTGTGAAGGTGTTCGTGGGAGACGAGTACGTGTTTACGGCCACGGTGGGCTCTAGCGGTGAAGTCAGGGTGAACAAGGATACATCGGTCGGACAGCGGCTGGAGGAGGCCCTCCACAAGGGGATGAAGGTCCGGGCCCAGACTGTACCGTAAACTTTATTCAGACAACGGTTTTATGCCGCCTGGAAGCGCCGGGGCGGCCGAGCCCGGTCCAAGGCGCGGGATTGGAGATCCCGTGGCCCGTAACGGGCCGCCCGGGTTCAAATCCCGGCCCCGGCGCCAACACGGAATCGTTATGAGTCTCATAACGAAGAGGGGACCGATCTTGGAGGTTCACAAGTTCGGAGGAACTTCGGTATCCTCTGAGGAGGGACTTCGGACCCTCGAGGCTTCCGCGGCTTCCGGTCATGTTATCGTGGTCTCGGCCCTAGCCGGTGTCACGGACGCACTGGAGGACTTCGTTCGACGTGCCGCCGAGGGTTCCGCCGATCCGACTCCCATACTAGAGCGTCACAGGGAGTTCATCGCGGAACACCTGGAACAGCGACACGAGGAAGTAGAATCGTTCCTGAAAGATATGGAGTCCCTCCTACACAGTGTCGTCACGGTTCTCGAGCAACTGGGTAGACCCGAAGAGCGCCTCCGCGACTTGGTTCTGTCACTCGGAGAGCGCGCGTCCGCCCGCATCGTAGCGGCGTACCTGAGGGAGCTGGGTATCAAGGCGGTGGCGTACGACGCTTGGGACGTGGGGCTGGTCACCACCGACGACCCAGGAAACGCGGATATCATTAGATGGGACGGAACGCGTTCGAGACTCCTACGAGACCTCCGCTCGGGCCGCGTTCCAGTCATCACGGGGTTCATCGGGAGGTCCGATCGTGGCCACGTGACCACGCTGGGACGAGGGGGCTCCGACTACACGGCCACCGTTCTGGCCGGGGTGTTGGGATCGCGGTCAGTAATATGGACGGACGTCGACGGCATCATGACCGCCGACCCGGAACTGGTGGACGCAGAGGTCGTCGAGCGACTGTCGTACGAGGAAGCTGTGATGGCGGGCGCCTCAGGGGCGGAAGTCATCCATCCCAAGGCCGTGGAGGCTGCTAAGAACCTCGGAGTGACGGTTCTCATTGGGAACTCGTTCACCGGGGAGATAGGGACCGTGATATCCGACAGTACGGAGCCCGGTCCTAAGGTAGTTGCGTCCAGGGACGACGTCGCGCTGATCAGGGTGAGCGGTGCCAGGATGGTGGACGAGCCCGGAGTGGTGGGTAGGGTGACCTCCGCGCTGGGGAACGCCGGCGTGAACCTCCTTGCGGTATTCACGACGGTCTCGGAGCCCTACATCAACCTCCTGGTGGAGGAGACAAACTTGAAGAGCGCGGAGGAAGCTCTGAACGGCCTGGACTACGATTGGGAAGTCGACAAGGACGTGGGATTGGTCACGGTGATAGGCGAAGGAATGTCGGCCCGGGACGTGTCCGAGTTCCTGGCAGCTTGCGAGGAGTTCGACTTGTTGGGCAGCGCACATAGGGTTGTAGCGGTGAGCGTCGTGGTACCGGAGTCCGAAATCCGCGAAGTCACGCGGCGACTGGCGGAACGGTTGTTGGTGTAGCCCACGTAGCTCGCGGCCTGGGACCCGCCGGTTGAATCCTCCACACCAAGATGAACAGTAGAGTCAGAAGCAGGGCGATGACCCACTCCCAGATGACCTTCGGGCCCGAAGAGAGTTGAGAAGTCCTGACGAACGTCCGGGGGACATTCTCGGGTTGCACCTTAGACTCGGTCACCGCTGTACGGTTGATCGCTCGGTGTGCGGACGTCGTGGAACCGGCGACAGAACCTGAAACCGTCGAGGCTCCAGTGGCTCCCCGGACCGAGCTCTTGAGCAGCGCTCCGATGATCCCCACCACCGTTTGAACTCCGCTCTTTCTTCCTGGCACACCAAGTTTGTGACGTATCGAAGACGAGACAACCGCCGACGTAGCCGAAAACTGTGATACCGGATGTACCGAAGGGCTGGTAGACGACGGTGCGGTCCCTGAGGTTGACCGGATGGATTCTGTGGGATGCGACCTGGTAGCGACAGCGGCAGTCACTTCTTTCACCAATCGTTCGATCTCGCGAGCGATATTCGGACTGTCCAGCTTGGCGTACCACTTCACGATTTTGGATACCAACTGCTCAACTTCAGATTTGGAGTAACCAGCCTCTAATAGGACCCGTGCGGCGTACGCTACTAACGCGGGATTGGGGCTGGTGTGGTGACACGTCGCGGGTCCGTGTTTGGCCATCGTATCCAATAGGACTTCCGCAGCACGCGCTAAGGTCTTCGAGTTAGGCCTCCACACACCAGTTCGGGCGAGTTCTACGAACCAAGCGACGGCATCGACGACGGACGCCCACCCGTACTCGGTTCTGGGTGGTACCTGACTGATACGTTGGACCAGTGTCCTGAACACTTCGGTGTACACTGAATTCAGGTACGGACGCAGTGATGGTACCGTAATCCCCCAACCGGCCAGGAACTCGATTCTCCTGGCGATCCTAGACCAGCCGTAGTCACCGTGCTCTATCATGGCTTTCCACCAGGATTCGCTGAGCAACTTCGTATAGACCTCGCCTACCAGTTGCTGATAACCCGTTAGCATCCTCGCGGCGGTCGGATCGACGGCGTTCCCGATGTACAATTCCGGAGCGTGACCCGAGGCGTGTATCGCGTACAGAGTCATTCCACCGACCCAGTCGTAGAAATCGTCCGTGTCGATCAGTCCCCACGTGTTTACGACGTTGTGAACGACGACGTCGACCTTGGACATGAGGTATCGGAACGCCTCGACCGATGGGATGGCGTGGTAGACGCGGTCAGTACTGGTTCTCAGCACGACGATCCTGACCTTGTTCCCCTCTCGAATTGTCAGGATCCGAGCTTTAACCGTGTAAACGTACGCCATCCGGTTCTCACAGGTCACCCTGAACTTCTCCCAGAATCTCCGCTCGAAGCTCTTCAGCGCTGTCTCGGAGTCCTCAAAGAGACCGACCGTACCCGCGACGTCGGTCCAGGCGTGTTCCACTATGTCGCAAGCTCCGGTGCCCGCGTAGACCCCGGGTGGTTGGGCGAAGAACCCCGAAGACGCGATCACGTCGGTCATCTCTTCGGCTTCTTCGGGTGAGAACCCCTTCTTATTGAGCTCTTCCAACAGTCTGGGTTTCAGCTCCAAATAGTGCTTCCTGCGGTAGTTATAATAGGTAGGCTCGTCCACATGAGAGGCCAAGTAATAAGCCTCGGTCAGCAGCTTCAGCGGATCTTCCATGTGTAAGGCTGCCCACACCACCACGTCGATCCTTGGCCGGTTGATCCACCGGTTACCGACCTTCACCCTCAGCTCGTCTAACGGGATCAGCTCGACCCCGATGACCCGGCCGGAGTCCGGGTTCCAGACGGGTTTCACGCCCAGCAGGTACAGAACCTCCGCGATGCCTAGACCTCCGGTACAGAGCTCGTGAACACCCCACAGGACTACGCCCACAGCTTCGGGCCACCTGCCGTACTTCAGGTAGTAGTCCGCGAGCATCTGATCGACGAGCTTGCGCGCGACGTCCCAAGCCTCCGGCGTGGGAATACTGGAGGGATCGATTGGGTAACCGTCCCGCCCGGTGGGCAGGACCTTGGCATTCCACATCGGTTCGCCCAACATCCCCGGAGGGACAAACCTGCCGTCGAGGGCTGCGAGCAGTTCCTCCAACTCGACACGTCCCGAGTCACGGTAGTGCACGTAGATCCTGTACAGGTCGACCACGGCCTCGGCGAGGAGGTGCTCGTGGTTAGGATCGTCTCGCCAGCCGTGGAGGTGCCACTCGATCGCCCTTCGGGCCACCATCACTAACTTGTTCGATATCTGCCAGAACAGGCGCTTAGCCTCCCTGCCCGGTCCCTCTATGTCGTCGGACTCTGCGTAGTAATCCTCGCGGTCTTTTAGCTTCACGTAACGCTTCAGCCGATAGGCCAAGTCCTTGTCCCTCAGAACGGCCCGGAGGATCTCCTTCAGGCACCCCCTGAGCTCGCGTTTAAACCACGTGAACAGGTCCGGAGCGTCGGACTGCAATCGGTTCAGTGCGACCTGATCCGGGGAGTCGATTAGCCCTGCATAGTACGCGAACACCGGAGCGACTCGTGAGGACGCAAGTGCCGCGGCCTGCTCTACGGCCACATCCTCGTCTACGTCTTCGCCGTACACGTGCAATCCATACGCGACGTTCCTCAGCGCGAGGTCCAATAGGAAGTCGTGGAGTTTGTCGATGAACTCCTCAATGTGGCTCATCGCCCACTCCTTTGGGTTCTCGGGCGGTGGTTCCTTCTTCCCCACGGCGACCATGTTGACGACATCCTTCAGAAGTCCCAGGCGCTCCGCCGTCTCGACGATCCGCCGTTTCAGCTCCTCCAGCACGCGGGGGTCTCCTCCGAAATTCTTCATCTGGAAGTACCTCGCGAGCTCGCGCTCCAGTTCCCCATATTTGCCTAGGTCCTTGAAGTAACCCCACGGCGGTGGTAGATGTGTTATGAGGATCGGACCGGAGCGGTACTTGGCGACCATCGCCTCGCCGGGATTACTGACGATATAGAGGTAGATATGGGGTACATCGGGTAGCAGTACATGGGGCCAATCCAAACCCAATAGACCGACCTGATGACCCGGCAACCACTCCAAGGTTCCATGCGTACCCACGTGGACTACGGCGTCCGCGTGGAAGACTCTACGTAACCACTCGTATACGGCGACGTATTGCCACTGCGGCGGCAGGTCCGGGGAGTGGTAGACCAACTCTGGGCTTCCTGACCAACCGCGTACCGGCTGCAGTATAACGGCCACGTTGCCCAGTCGCAGGGCCGGGATGACGTAGTACGGACCGTACCTCATGATCCCACGGTTGTCCGTAGGGGGTCCGAACTTCTCCTCGATGGCCCTCATCCACTCCATGAGGGACTTCCGAGCCCACTCAGTCTGTGGATCGTCGCCGATCAGTAGCGATAGGTAGTATTTGAACCTCCGCACGATGTCCTCCCGGTACCAGCGCTCCAGTGTCTCCACTGGGACTAGTTGATCTTCGCCCACAGTTCCTAGCACGTACGACGACCCGTCCACGTCGATCCACCGGATCGTACCACGATCGACGACTACTTTCATCAACTTCCCGTTCCAATCTACGCTCGCCTCGGCCCGCCCACCTCGGTACAGCTGAACGATGTCGGCAAGCTCACCTCTCGCCCACGGACCCACGTTCTTCAGTACGAGGTCGGACGCCGCCATCAGAGCGTGTGCTAGACGCTTCTCCATCTCCTCGGCAGCCTTCGGGTCCTCTTGCCGGAGCTCCACCAGCTTCCGGTATAAAGCGGTCGCGGGGCCCAGGTCGTAGCCCCGTTCCTCCAACGCCTCGAAGATTCTCACCAGGGACCGGAACACGTCCAGGTAAGAGGCGCCGATACACCCACGTCCCGGCGGGTAGCAGTACACTACGAACGCCACTCGTTTCTTTGACTCGGGCAGATACCGCAGCCTCAGGAACCCGGTTACCGTCCGGGCCAGATCTTCGATCATGTCCTCCAGCGGGAACACCCTCATCCGATCGCGCTCCTTGAGCGCCACCATCTTGAACCAAAAAGCACCTTCGGGTTCGGGACCTCCGATTACCTGGTAACCCCACTCGAAGAGCGCGCCGATGCGGCCGGATTTCGGATCTTCCTCGTTCATGTTCAAATAGCGCTGCGGCTCGTCCATCCAATTAGCCCAGAACGGATACACCACCTTGATGACCGGGGCATCGATCCGCTCGAGCGCCCAGGTACCGGGCTTTGGGTAATCGAGCGTGAATGCCCACAGGGAGACCACGGCCGCGATGTCGTACCCGGCGTCTTTCAACCCGAGTAGAGCTTCGATCGGAGAGACCACGTTCCCATCACACAGGACGGCTATCGTCATCACGTCCCGGAACTCACGGGAAACCTCACGGTACACGGTATCTGTGAGCTTCTCCACGAGATCCTTCTCGCCCTTGTAAAGTGCATCGATGTAACCAAGCACTACTACGGTGCGTCGTTTCGGAAGTTTTATGGACTGGAAGAGCCTGGAAGACGTTTCCCTGATGGCTTTCACCCACGATGGTATCGAGCCTAGACGGACCTCCGTCCAGAGAGGCTCGGTGATACGATCCCGACCTTCAAGCGCGTGAAGCCACCGGTGGTATGACGCCTCGATAACTCCTGCCGGTGTCTCAGGGAAAATCCAACCTCGACCAGGTACATAAACGGCTACGAACGATATCCATACCCCAGAAAGATGCAAGTTCTCCGCCGGTACTGTCGGGTTCGCGAGCCACACCAGGAACTCTACGGCCGGTGTCAGATCCGAGGAGAACCTGAACAGGAAACCGAGATTAACGACTGCCGCGGTATTGTCGACTACGCGCCGACAACCGTGCCCTAAAATCACGAAATCGTGTTGGTCCCCCGTTACGTAGGCCACTACTCGCTTTCTGTCGGCGAGTTCTCTGAGGAACTCCTGCATCGAGGGAACGGGTTTGCCCAGGACGCGCTTCGACAACTCCATCGTGAAGGGCGTAGGCATTGGTCCCATGTTGTCCAGAACGACGATATCGGAGAGCTCGATATCCTTGGCTAACGAGTCGAAATCCACCGGAGCGTTTTGGTCAGACCAACTGACGAGTACGTTGTGTACGTGAATTCGGACATCCACGTTCAGATCCTTCTTCACACGCTCCTCCACTGCGTGGATTTCTTCGGGTGATCCCCTCGCAGCGTTCCCAAATATCACCACGTCTAGCGAATGAGCTGGGGTCGGAATGGTTAAGGATACGGCGACGAGAATCAGGAAAGGTGCCAAGTGTATCATGAGGCGTGCGGACCCCCACCGAACCGTCGCGCGATTACTAAATTTTTATTTCTTACTCTTACCATACGTTGTAGTTGGGGGTGGGTGCGTGCGCGTCCTCGCTGCCGCGATAGCCGTTCTGGTAACCGCCGCACCGACGACGGCGCTGGACTGGAGGAACACGGAGCCGTATAAGGAGCTCCAAACGGAGTGCACGGACGCCGTGAAAGCGGGCACCGTATGGTGGTTCATCATCGCGGATCGTGGCGGTCCTTACTTGGCTTCGATCCACTTGTGGAACCCTCAGATGACGTTCGGATACGAGCTGAAGGCGATCTCACTGGCGTATCCCACGCTGGAGAGCGCTGAGCGCGCTGGATTACTAGCCGACAGGGTACCTGCCGGTGTGCCGGCGATGACTCCGATATCGGAGTGGCCTAAGGCTTCCGAGGAGGCCGTCAGATGGGTACTAGACAACCAGAACGAGGATGGTGGTTGGGGACAAGCATGGACGTATCGGGGTATAACTCACTCGGGTAGTCAAACTAGCGACACTGCGGCAGCGGTCATGCTGCTGATCCATGAGATCGAGCGGCGACACGATTCGGGTGTGGAGTGCAAGGAGCTAGTGAGCGCCGTACGCAGGGGATTGACCTGGCTTCTGGACCAACAACTTGGGGATGGTAGCTGGAGCAGGAAGAAAGAGGAATCACGGGAGGGGTCTTCGTGGCACACTCGTGCGGCGGTCGCGGCGTTGTTGATGGCGTTGGAACACCGGGATCTGCTGAACCTCGACGACCGTACGGTAGAGCGGATCAAAAGCGCCATCGAGCGGGGAGTCTCCTGGATGCTGGAGCGTCAAAACCCCGACGGGTCTTGGTACTCCGGGCTGATGTGTCAGGAGTACTCGGCCGACACTCAGGCGTACATCCTCTCGACGCTGATCGACGTCTACCTGAAAGCGGACAGGCTCGGACTCCACGTGGACCGCGATCGGATCCTAAATGCCATCCGCAATGGTATCGAGTGGCTCTTCAACAGCGAGAAGTCCGGGATAGCGTGGGTAGTTGGAAATCACGGTCGAGGTCCCGCGTGGGCGTACTCCTCGGCTTACCTAGAGGCGCAGGGATCGCCGGAGACGACCGTTACAGGGAACGTCCTGAGTTTGGCACTGCTGAAGGCTCTGTGGTTCGACGTCGCGACGGACGCGGAAATCTGCACGCCGGGGGGCAGACGCAAGCTCCGGGACCTCGTGACGGATTCGAAGTACAACATTCACGCCACCGTCGAGTGGCTCGTATCCCAGCAGTACCGAGGGACCGAACACCCGGAGTGGTACGGAGCTTGGCCGTGGCCGGCCCGGAATGTGATGTCAACTGATAGTGGAGCTGGCTACGAACCGGCATCGATATGGGCTACGGCCTACGCTATGCGGGCACTCGAGGCTTACCTGAACCCGGAGCTGTTTTACGGGAAAATAACGAAACCGAGCGGGAGCGAAGTGTCTAGGAGTGAGACCGTGTCAGGAGGGATGGAAACGAACAGGAGAGATAGGTCAAGAAAGGGTTTGCCGGTTCTGTTACCGGCTATACCTCCTGTACGCCGCCAGCGTCAGTATCGCCGCTAATACCGCCATCGGTGATATCGCGACCTTCCTACGCTCGAGCTTCTGCTCCAGCTTCTTCACGCGTCCTTCGAGGTTCCCTTCGAGGTTCTCTACATTCTCTACAGCATGCTTCAACTCCTGGAGGTTCCCTTCGAGGTTTTCTATAGCATGCTTCAACTCCTGAGCGGTCTGTATCAGCTCGCTCGCCTTCTTCTCCAGGTCGGAGACCTTCTTCTTGAGCCCTGAGTAGCTGTTGAAAATCGCGTTGTTCACGACATCCATGGTACCAGTCAGGTTGTTGAGCAGCTCGGCGGCCGACGACATGAACTCGTCGACGGGATCACCGATGCCTACCGTCAGTATGACGGCGTCGCCGATACTATGGCCGCGGCTCCCACTGTCACCCTTGTAGCAGGCTACGACCAACTCGGCGTTCTTGTACTCGCTATTGACCGTGGCTAAGGCCGGACAGTAGTAATAATACCCACTACCGAACCCAGTGAGGTCGTACTGCGCGATCACCTGGATCTTGCCATCTTTGACACGGAACAGGACGCCCGCCAATCGTTCCTTACCAAAACCGCCACTGTTATCCGCGAACACCGATAGGTAGTACGACGTGCCGTTGTCCGTGTAAACCTTGGCTACTGTGGGGCCCGTCTGCGTGTAGATACGGCGGTAGATCGTGGTGTCCGATGAGAACGTCCAGTTCCCATCACCTGAATTCACTATCAGCGCGGCGTTGATGTCCGGGATTGTGGTGTCTCCCGACATCCCTCCCCAGAGCGATCCGACCCGGTACACTACCACGTTGTCGCATACCCACGGGCACTCGTTGGTGTCATCGGAGGTCGATAGTGATCCTTGTACCTCGTGAACGTCCTCCTGGTTCAATTCACCGATCGTCGATAGATCGGCTGGAAGATCCACCACGTACGCCTTCACTTTGCATCCCTTCCACTCGCCATAGAAGCCCCAGCTGGTCACGTTGGGGCTCGCTTGCGAGTAGTCCGTCAGTACCACCACGAGGTACTTAGAGCCGCCCTGTTGGTACACCGATGCTACGGGTCTGGCGTGCCCGAAATAGTGAACGCCGTCCTTGACGTAGTCCTTGCACACACTTTCCGCGATGACTAGCGGCTGACCCAAGACCGGGGTGATGTTCCCGTTCGTGTATATCTTGAGCACCTGTAGAACGACGTTACCACTCCCACCGTTCCACTTCTCGTACACGATCGCCACATACTCGTTACCATCATTGTCCGATCCGAGGTATACCATGTGCGGATACGCGGCGTTCCCGTCCACTTGGACCGGTTGGGAATCCATCGAAATCTGATCACCAGAGACACTGACATTGTACACCAGAAGTTCGCCGTAATCCTGAGTGGCTAAGTTGTCCTGCGGCACCTCCGTCACGGCCAGGAGGAACTTACCCTGACCGTAGCTCACAAGAGCCGGTGCGAAATCGACGTGGCCGGATTCCGGGGTCACATAGGTAGCACTACCCGATGGAGTTCTCAAGCCGATCCTACCGACCACGTTGCCGTTCTCGGACCATTCCTCCCAAGCTACTAGTACCGTACCGGCACTATCCACTGCCACGGCCGGCCCTTTGACTTGGTAGTAGTAACCGTCCCTGGCGGCCACGTCAGAGTCCACGTACCTGCCCTGTTGCTGATCCCATTTCATCTCCGTGTCGAGGGTAAGCTGAGGACTCACAGAAACAGCCGATGCTTGTCCTACGAGCGCCGCTAGTAGGGCCAGTAGCGCGGTAGTTCTCCTCAACCGATGTGCCCTTCAACACAACCTTAGTTGATATATTTTAACTTTAGCTTAAACATTCCGGTGTTGAGAACTAGTACACACGGCTGCCACGTGAGAATTACAGTATGTTCATACTCGGACTCTCGTCGGTCCCCTCGACGACTATCTTGACAGGTTCCCCAGCCTTAGGCTTGTGGACTACCTCCAGCATCATCGAGCATATATCTTCCAGGTCGTAGCGTCGAATTCCTGGTGCTACCTCGGACTCGACGTACAGATGGAGGTAGTACCTGGTGATTTTAACAACTTCACCGGGTACGTGCACGAACGCGTAGTTGAGCTCTAACTGATCCCCTTTTTCTACCTTCTCTCGGAAGTACCTCAGTAACTCTTCAGGAGACATTCGGAGCGTCTTCACGTCGACAATCCCCGGGAGGTTCGTTAAGGGGGAAATAACGATACAGGTCATGGGGGCGGAGCTCACGGTACCTCGTTGAGCGTTGCGTTTAAGTACAGTTCACCCTCGACCTTAGGTCCGTTCGCGTAATCGCCCGTAAAGAGATGGAAGGTTCCGGTTTCCCCTATCGGATCTTCTCGGAGTCCTTCGTATCGGAAGCTGGGCAGTACGTCCTCGGCGCGGCCGCAGACGACGACGGTCCCTCCCTCCATCTGGGCGCCGGGACGCGCTCCGACGTCTCCTCTCACGATGATGGTGCCCCCCTGCATGTGGATTCCTATCATTATGCCTGCGTCGCCCTCCACGATGATTTTCCCGTCAGACATCCACTCTCCTATCTCGTCGCCAACGTCCCCTTTCACTAGGATACAGCCACCGCTCATCCCACGCCACTCACCTCGATACGAGGAACCCACGTAGTTCCCAGCGTTTCCGTACACCGTGATCTCCCCGCCCTTCATCTCCCGACCGAGCCAGTCGTCGGCATCCCCCTCTACGACCAGCTTACCCCCTTTCATCTCGGCACCCGCGTGCCGTCCGATATCTCCCTTAACTAGAATCTCGCCGGCGCTCATCCTGTACCCTATCAACTTAACCCAGGGTACGTCTCCTTCGATCACGATCCTGGTGTTCTCAGGCGAGTCGCCCGCATCCCCTTCCACGTCGAAGTACTCGCCGAGCTCGACTGTCGAATTACCTTCGTATATCTTCAGCGCTGCAATCTCGTCCTCGGACTTACCCGCGAACTCGTCCGTACATATGACCTCGGCCTCGATTGGTACGTCCGGTTCTCCTTTCGGCGTCAGCACGACCTCCTTCAACCGAGGTGCCCCCCAAGGAAAATAATATTTACGAGAGGCGATCGCGGGCGTCGATTTCAATTCGCTCCTCCTTCGGTATGTACACGTCCTGGACCTCATAGTTACCCATATTGACCGAGTAATACTTCCGAAACTTCGTCTTGAGATCCTCCTTGACTTCCTCGAGCAGATCCTCCGGGACCTTAATATCGACCCAGTAAGTACGCCCGACGGGCTCGTTCACCACCACACCTTCCTGAACTACTATCTTCCCATCCTTCACCACGAGCCACGCCTGTTCGAACGCCCTCTCCACTTCCTCATAGTCCCGAGAAGGATCCACCTCGTCGGGTTTGATGTCGTAAATGGCGATGTGCGCGTAAGCTCCCTCACCAAGGTGTCCGATACGGTCCGAGAGACCCAACATCTTCGCTGGGGCGGCTCGGGTCGTGATCGCGATATCGGTCCATGTGTACTCGCGGTCGATGGTCGCGATCGCCGCGCGCTGACCCACCCACGGGTGCATGTTCTCGATCCACTCCTCACGGTACGGTTCACTCATCAGCCACGCGATGATCCTCGGGTACCGGATGAACGGGCCAGCGTTCGGGTGGTCCGTCGAGATCACGACTTGCCATGGATTCTCGGTTAGTAGTGCGATCTCCAAACCGATAGCCCACTGAACCGAGTGCACGGGGTTCTTCGGGCTGTAGATGAACGGTACAACGCCCGATCCCGTCTCGAGCTCGACGTCGTAGTTTGCCCACTTGAAGCCTGTCAGCTCATGTAGCTCCCATTCGAGCGGACCGTCTGCGGTCATGGTCGTGGTCTCATCCAGGGTGACCGCGCCCAGGTCGACCGTCATATGGTCGTTCTTGTTCAGGTACTTCGCGATTTCATCTGCCTTCGACTCGAAAGTGGGCCACGAGTCACCGCCGTACGAATGAAACTGTACGTGTGTGTTATGTGCGATCTGCTCACGCTCACCTATTTCGGGGTTCGGTTCTACACCCGTCTTCTTGATTACATCCCAGCTGTCCGTCGTGATCTCGTAGTTACCGGGCTCGCCGAGCAGGTTCGGGTGGATGTGTATCGAGTGTGGTAAACCTAGCATCTCGTTGATCTTTACGTAGTTCTCGTAGATTTCGGCCGGGGTGATCTCGAAGTATGGTACTGGATCGTCCAGGCTATGGACGTTCTCGCCCCATCCCCAAGCCTCGGTACCTCCGGGGTTCACCATCTTGATCACGAAGCCTTTAGTCGCTCGGAGTAGCCAGGCAGCGTACGCGGCTGCCTTCTCCAGCTCACCCTCCTTGATGTACTCGTATAGGATCCAGTTATTAGCCATCAGTGTGTACGCGCCTTCGTCCAGGATCGGGGTGTCCTTAATCTCCTCGTGGGTGTGCCTGGTCAGCAGCGGCGGAGTGGCAGCCTCCATCACGGTGGTGTATCCCATCTGAGCGTACAGGTATCCCGTGATCGTGGTCGATGGAACCGAAAATCCCGTACCAGAGCGTGTTCCAAGTTTCTTGGTCGCTATCTGCAGGCGACGGCTGTCCTCCGGTCTAAATATACGACCCACGTTGACTTTAGGACCGGCCACGTGGGAGTGTATGTCGACGCCTCCGGCCATGGTCAGACGACCTTCAGCGTCGATGACCTTCGCTTTGGATTCGTCTACTTCCGACGGGTCGACTATCTTGCCATCCTTGACACCTATATCCATGACCTCGCCCTCGATCCCGTTGAGAGGGTCGTACACGCACGCGTTCTTAATCAGGAGCTCCTTGGCCAATCGGATCCCCCCAACCCCGTACGGAGTTTAACACACGATCTTACGGCGGGAAGGCGCCACGTTGGCCTCCCGCCCGCATTCGGGACATCGTGCTGTCATCCCATCTGATTCTAGCTCCGGAATGAGGGAGTGACAGTACGGACACGTCCATATACGCTTGGAAGTCTTCTTACAGATTCCAACTTCACCGAACGAGGGACGGAAGTTTGGATCTTCATCCACGTCGTCTCGCTCCTCAACCATGTACCTCGCGACACGTTCGGACGCCCTGAGGAATAACGATAGAGCGGATTCGTTCACGCAGGAGCGTGAGCCGCAATACGGGCATCGGTATTCCATACAGACTCACCCCAAGGAATACGAGGTGGAGGGGCCCGGGCCGCGGGGGACTTGCCCCCGCTTCACCCCACGGGGCTCCCCGGGACGGGGTTCGCCCCGTGGGGCGGCCCGGGCTTACATCTCCTCTATTTTCTCTATTATCATTTGTAGGATTTGTTTGTCGTTGGGTATTTGTTCTGGTGGTTCGGTTATTTTCTTCATTCTGATTGGTACTGCGTCCATTCTGTAGGCGGTTCCTTCCCATTCTATGCCCGCGATGGCTACTGGTATGTATAAGTCTGAGAGTTCTGCTGTTGGCGTCCAGTGTGGGTCGATGCATACGAGTGGTATTCTAGCCATGTGTTCTACTGCTTTTTGTGGGAAGTGTGCGCCTGGGTCGCTTGCGATGACCATCATCGCGTCGGCTTCTCCTCTGACTAGTAAGTCTACAGTACTCGTTTCACCCGGGTTATACCGCGGGTATCCTCTAGTGAAGTCTACAGCGTACGGGTATCCCGTCGTCCATGCTAGTACTTCATTGAACCCAGTCACATTGTAATGACCTCGCATCATGATTAGAGTCCACTTCGAGTACTCGTTCAAATCCCTGATTAGGCAGATTGCATTATCAATGTTCCGATGCCTACCGCGAGACATTGTCAAACCCATTCCCCAGAATAGTGTACCAAAGCTAGCCTCCTTGAGCAAGTCAGCGACCTCGTAGACTAGTTCTACCGGTACCCCAGCCACTTTCTCACACTCGATTTCAAGCCCATGAACAGCCATTCGAAGCGCGCTGATTAACTCGTAATCCTCGTTCGGCTTGACTTGTATGTAAACGTCAGCCAGTCTAGACGTGGCAGTCCTCCGCGGGTCAACGACGATCACAGTACGATCCCCACGACCCTTCGGCCTGAAATAACCCCTAGCAAACACTGGATACCGACTCATATGCCGCGGATGAGCATGCATCGGATTACAACCCCAGTAAATCACCGTATCAGCCCTGTTCTTCACCTCGCCCAACGTACACCCCGGAACACCAACATCCTGCAACCCCAACACCGAAGGACCGTGTCACACTGAGGCCGTGTTGTCGATGACGCCACCGACTAGTTCTGCTAGTTCAACACCCTTCTCCTGTGCCTCTACCAACGTCGCGGACCAACCGTACAGGATCGGTAATTTAGCCTCAACGAGTATCCTAGCCGCTTCTTCCGCAGCATCCTCGTAGTCAATCTTCTTCCACTCTCCATCCTCCCTGATCATTGGTTCCGTATGACGATGCTCCTCCTGCGCACTCAAGAACTTTGCAGCACCAATCCTACAAGCGTGCCGAACCTCCACGATCTCACCGTCCTCCACGACCACCTCCAAATCATCACACAACGTACCACAGAACGGACAAACCACATCCCTGATTACTTTCCTCGCCATTTTTTCACCCCCTTTCAGTTGTAGTCGATGTTGATATTCGATGAAGATGAAAATGATCGGCTGTCAAGCTACCACGGGTTATTCAGAGAGGTACTCAGAGCGCATGAATTCTGACATATCTTCGATCGGCTCATCGTCAGTGGGTTCTATCTCGACTTTTATCCCCTTGAAACCGGGCATTCCCGTGCTCTTGGTGTTCGGATCTACGACTTTATTTGCCCAGGGACCCATCGGGATGAAAACCACACCGCGAGGCGGCACGTCGGTGTCCGCGGCTTTAGCCCGTACGATTACTTTACCGTATTCGGACTTGACCTTAACTGGATCACCTTCGCTAATGCCGAGCTCTCTCATGTCCTTTGGATTGAAGTAGCATATTGCAGTGGCGTTAGGGTAAATCTCGCCAGCTTTGTCGGTTTCGATAGCTTCGCCCTGCCAGATCGTTCGACCCGTGAGCAGGATGAATTCGACCATTCCCCGTGGCTCCCCTACGTTTTGATTTCGATAGCGTCCACGGGACAAGCGAGTTCGCAAGTCATGCATGCCTCACACAAGTCCTCGTTAATCACCGAGACTGTCCCGTTCACGACCTTGATCACCACATCTTCACCATCTTCGGGACCCTTTCCACCCCATGCGTTTGGAGAATTACAAGCGTTGACCGGGCAAGCGATCACGCAGTTACCGCATCCGTGACAGCGTTCCTCGCGGATGATTATCTCTACCAACCCGCGACCCCCGCCAGTCTTCACGCCCGCCTCGGAGTTAGGAGTTAAATAAGTGGGGTCGGTGGGGACGAGTGGATGATCGGTGGACGCCTTCAGAACCTACGCTCTACCTCATCGAACAAGTTAAGGAACCCGCGCAGTGGGAGAATCAGAGCACGCTCCGAGCCTCCGGGAGGAACGAGGGCGAAGCCGTCGGTCTCCCGAAACAGCGCGAAGTGACTGGAACGGTCCCTGGACATCCTCTCGACACCATCGGAAAGACGAACACGTGCTATCACGCCGACCTCGCGTTTGGACTTGATCCCGGAGGCTTCTGCCTCGAAACCGACCACTAACGGGTCCGCTCCGGCCAGCATGAGTAGCGAAGGTATCACCCAAACCCGGAAAGTAGAGTAACACGAGGTGGGCCATCCTGGCAGGGTGAAGGCGACGGTTCCCTCCCGTGCGGCGATACCAAATGGACGTCCGGGTCGGGCTCTGATCCCGTGGATGAAGGCATCGAACGTGTCGTCCAGTATGTCCTTGACATGGTCTCTCTCCCCAACCGAGGATCCTCCAGTGATCAGAACTACGTCGGAGCAATCGGCGTAGTCCTTCACTGTCTCACGGATCTCTTCCGGATCATCCTTGACCAAGCTCATTCCTACTACCTCGACACAGCCCATGTTCTCGAGTTCCGCGGTGAGCACTGGGCCGATACAATCCACAACCTGCGTCTCACTCTCCAGCTCCGATGGACGGTGGACGAGCTCGTTTCCGGTTACTACGACCGAGACACGCAGGGGTCTGTGGACATCCACTTCCTCCACTCCGTGTTCGAGCATCACTCCGACGTCCACGGGCTCGACGAGATGGCCAGACCGGTAGAGAACTTCTCCCTCCTCGACGTAGCAGCCGGCCGGATCCAGGTTGTCCCCCGGATCGACGCTTTTCTCCACAATTATCTCGTCACCGTCGCGTTCCACGAACTCTACGGGGATGACGGCGTCCGCACCCTCCGGAACCGGAGCTCCGGTGTCGACGTACACGGCCTCTCCCGGACCAACCTCGACGTCGGTCCCTTCTCCTATCCTCGACTTACCCACGACTTTCAACTTGGTTCCGGGCTCGGTGTCTTCGGATCTCACGGCGTACCCGTCCATAGCGGACCGGGTGAAAGGTGGAGAGGGGCGCTCCGCACGAACGTCTTCCGCGAGCACGCGTCCTGAAAGTTCGGACCCTACTTCCACGGTCTCGGGTTCCGGAGGTGAAACGAAGCGTCGTAGGAATTGGATGAACTCCTCGGGCTTGGCCAGATCGTCTGTGTACACGAAGCCCTTGTACTTACGCTTTGACACTTTCCACACCCCGTTTCAACTTCTCGAGCGCCTCGTCCACTGAACCCACATCCACCGCCTTACCCCCTACTAAAACCGTGAAGGTGTCACCGATACGCTCGGCTTCCCATGGGTCGTGCGTGACGTACAGGGCGGGTACGCCCGTTTCCTTCAGTACCTCGCGGAACTTCGGGACGAGGTCCGCCTTCACGGCCAGGTCGACGTCGCTGAGGGGCTCATCCAGAAGCATCACCTTCGGATCGGAGAATAGGGCTCGAGCGAGTGATACCCGACTCTGGTACCCGCCGCTGAGCTCGTCGGGCTTCAGATCGAGGTATTCCTTCAGTCCGAGGAGCTCCACGAGTTCGTCCAGTCGATCGGGATCGCCGCGACCGTTCTGGAGGGAGTACGTGATGTTGTCCTTGACGGTCATGTGTGGGAACAGCGCAGGTTGCTGTGGGACATACCCAACGTGGCGCTCCTCGGGTGGGAGGTCGGTGACGTCTTCCTCTCCGATGATCACGCGACCCTTGTCGGGCTTCAGAATGCCGGCGACGATCTTGAGGAGCGTGGACTTACCGCTCCCGTTGGGACCGAAGAGTACCCGTACTTTACCAGGCTTTACTTCCAGGTCGACACCGCGTAGGACCTCCCGGTCTCCGTAGGAGAACTCGACTCCCTCAACCCTCAGCACGGCGAAGTCCCCCTGTTACCGAGCGCACTAACGCGACCATGGTCAGCGATAGGACCATACAGAACACGCTGGCGGCGACGGCGACTTCTAGATCTCCTGCTTCCACCCGGGTGAACACGTACGATGCGAGTACCTGTGTCTTACCTGGAAGGTTACCTCCGAACATGATCACCGCGGCGAACTCGCTCAGGGATCTGGAGAACCCTAGTAGGAAACCGCCGAGCAGCGCCTCCCGCAGAGCAGGTACGACCACTCGTATGTAGGCCTTTGGCGGTTCGTCACCGAGCGTGCGGGCGACGTCCACGAGCTCACGTCCTAGTTCCTCGACACCCGACTGTACGGTCCTGGCCGCTAGCGGGTACGATACGAAGAGCATGGCGAGGACTACTGCGATCAAAGTGAACGCGAGCCCGTTTTCACCCAACCATCCGAAATAGTTGCGACCGAACGCCAACAGTAGCGCTAGTCCTGCTACGGTGTGCGGCAAGGCGATGGGTAGGTCGTTTAGGAAGTCCGCTACCCTGTAGATCACCGAGTTTCGCTTGAACAGATGATAGTAGCCAAACCCTATCGCGATCACCACACCCACGGCGGCGGCTGCGACAGCGCAGAGCACCGTGTTGAACGTGGCGGACCAGAAGTAGGGGTCACTGAACGCCCACGCTATCCCTTGGGGCGTTAGGTTCATGGTCAGTGCTATCAACGGGAACACTATGAATACGAAGAACAGGGGAGGGAACAGAGTACTCAGGATTTCGTACCTCCCGATCATGCTGGACTCCACCTGTACTTCTTGAACTCGTCGATGTGCTCGAGACAGTAGTTCAGGAAGTCCTCCGCGAGCCGTTCGTTACCTCCTTTGATGACGGCCGCTCCCCAGATTATCGGCCCAGTCAGGGAGTGAGGGAACATCTGCACGATCGGCAGACCGAAGCCGATTGCCACACTCCGATAGACGAAACCGGCATCGATCTGGTCTTTCTTCACCATCGTGGCGACCTGGTTGACGGTGCCCGGTCTGGCCTTCAGGTTCCCGTTTTTCACGATAGTGTCCCAGAGTCCGAGCTTCTTCAGCGCGCGCTGTGTGTACTCGCCGACAGGTGCCTTCGGGTCAGCCACGGCAACCGTGACGCCAGGCTTTGTGATGTCCTTGACGTCCTTGATGCCTTTCTCCTTGCCCGTCTTGGATACCACCAGAACGAGGTAGTCCTTCAGGAACTTCTTAGTCTTGATAGTCTTGCCGGCCTTCTGGAGCTTGACCACGTACTTCCAATCCGCGGAGAAGAACAGGTCGCACTTCTGCCCTTGGAGTATCTGCGCAGTCAGTCCTCCGGATGGACCGAAGTTGAGGGCTACCTTGACGCCTTTTTCCTTCTCATACTGCTTCGCGAGCTTGGTGAGTGGTTTCTTCAGGCTGGCCGCAGCGAACACCGTGAGCTGGTTCGAGGACGTGTAGTAGTAACCGGCGGCCGCCGCGATCACTACTACTGATAGGATCCCTATTGCGATCGGCACCCCGCGCACGCTCCACACCCCCGATTGATATGATCATGCGATTCGCATGGTCGGAGTAGTCCGGCCACTACCTCTTATTTATGGGGCGTCTACCGGCGGGTGTTGAGTAGAATTCGACTGGGGGTGATCCGTTGAAGCCGAGAGTGGTGGATCTATTCTGCGGGGCCGGCGGTTTCTCTAGGGGTTTCAGGGAAGCTGGGTTCAAGGTCTTGGGAGGTGTTGAGAACAACCCCGCGCCGGCCGCGACATATCGGAAGAACTTCCCGGAAGCCGAGGTGATCGAGCGTGATATCCAGCGGGTCGACTCGGAGGAAATCGTGGACGAGTTAGGCGAACCGGATGTGATTATCGGAGGGCCGCCCTGCGAGCCGTTCACAGCCGCCAACGCGGATCGGAAACCTAACCCGCTGGATCGACTCTACGACGATCCCGTAGGCAGGTTAGTACTCCACTTCGTGAGGATTATCGGTGACCTCCAGCCCGAGGTTTTCGTCATGGAGAACGTCCCCGCAATCATGGAGGGGCCTTTAGAAAAAGCGTTGAGGAAGGAGTTCGCACGTGTTGGATACGAGAGGATACACTTCAACGTACTCCAAGCGGTACATTACGAGGTACCTTCGTATCGGCGCCGCGTCTTCATTTCAAACGTAAGAATAGACCCCGAACCCACAGCGGAACGGCCGAAAACTGTGTGGGAAGCTATCGGAGATCTCCCCAGCCCTGACTCGGAGATTCCCAACCACGAACTGCGTCCCATGTCCAAGAGGAAGCTCCGCAGGATCCGACGCCTTAGGTGGGGGGAGGCCCTGAGCGTCATAAGGGGGGCTAGAGGTAGCTTCAAGAACTGGCTCAGGTTGCACCCCTTCAAGCCGGCCCCTACTGTGATGGGTGGGTCCAGGTTCATACACCCGTTCGAGGACCGACTGCTTACCGTCAGGGAGCAAGCCCGGCTTATGAGTTATCCCGACGATCACGTGTTCGAAGGGGGGTACGAGACGCAGTACGACCAGGTAGGGGAGTCGGTGCCGCCGGAGCTCGCACGCGTTATCGCCGAGGAAGTCCGTGATCACCTCGCGTAATATAGTAGCGCCGCCACTAACAGGCCGATAGCCACGGCGGCTACAATGAGGTACTCCTTAGGTAGCGGAACCGTCGGTAACCTCCTGGGTCTCCACTCATCCCACTCTCCGGGCTCCTCTACCCAGGTAACCTCCTGAGGAATGGTCTCGGCTTCCTCTGCTCTCTCATGAGCCCTACCGAAGAACTCCTCCCCGCGCTCGGTGAGTATCACATCTTCCTCGGTACTCTCGGCCCTGCCGATCCCTTCCACCTCACGCTCCTCGTACTCTCCGTACTCGTACGATTCCTCGCGATATGACTCCTCGTATTCCTCTCCTTCATACGCTTCCGTACGTTCCTCCGCCTCTTCCTCATCCCCCCTGACTACAGTATCAGTTCTCGTTTTCCCAGGTCTTTTTCCAGGAGCTCACTTTTGACAACACTCTTCAACTCGTCGATGAACTCCTCCAAGCGCTTGGTGAGCTGCTTCGCCTCGTCGTAGTCGTCGGTCTCCAACTCTACGGTCACCTTAATCACGTAGCTCTTGGTACCGTTTTCCGCGTCGAAGCTGGTCGTACGGTCCACATGGATTCGGGCGTTAACCAACGTCAGTACCCCCGTCGCCTTGCCTCCTCCCAACCGGCTTGTACGGCCCGATAGGATACTGCACCGAGCCGTCCCTCTTCCGAAAGCAGCGCCTTTTTCACGTCTTCTAACTCGCAGAGGCGCGCGATGCGACACATGGCTCCTAATAAGATTAGAGAATGGAATGAAGGAACCCTTTCATCTCGAGCGACTCTGGAGCAGTCTATTCCGATCCATCCTTCGGGCGGATCGAACCCTACGAAGGACTGATGAGAGAAATCGTACACCGCCCTTCGGGCGTTCGTACACGCCCCGAACCTGCTGAGTATCATGGCGTAATCACACTCCGAGACCCTATCCACTGTCGCCACTATCACGTCGCAATTCCATCGATATCCACCGATCCACTTCCGCCCGGACCCACCTGTGGACTGTGGAAGCATCAGAACGCCAACAGTGCGTCCCGAACGTTTGATAGCTTTCGAAAGCACCCGAGCCACTCGTGTGAATCCGTCCCCACGCCCTCCGATTATGCAGACTACTTTCGGGATCTTTTCCACCCCAAAGCCGCGGTAACGGTGTTCCCGAAAGTCCGTTTCGGCCGAACGATTTCGTACCCGTGGGTTATAAGGACACCCTCACACACGGAACCTCGAACCCCTAGTAGGTCCCTCGCTCGGGAATCGCTCGGTGTGTAGTCAGCGAACTTCTCGACGAACCGTACGGGGATCCCTAACCGGCGACCAATTTCAACCAGCGCCTTTCCGGAGGGCTGGTCCCGCTTTCGGGTTATCGTGATGATCTCACCGAGTTCGCCTGCTTCCTCCAGACCCCATCGTATCGCAGTCACCAGGTCCTGCCGTCGCACTCTCCGCCTCATCCCGACTCCCAAAGCATACAACTATCACACCTCCATGGTGGTGCTCCCGATGACGAGATGCACCTCCGCCGAATCCTATGACGAGGACGAAGTGCCGAGGGCCGTCGAGTCCCTCAACGTTGAAGGGCGTGTTCTGGTTCAGGCCCCGGATGGGCTGAAGCGAATCGCCCGTGAGGTTGCCGACGTGCTGGAAGCCCGTGGCTGCGAGGTGGAGCTCGACGCAGGTCGCGTGTTCGGAGCTTGCGACATCACTCCCGGTACCGTGATCCGGACGGATTATATCGTTCACATCGGCCATTATCCCATACCCGAGGTCGAGCGACGGATACGGGAGCTCGGGGCGACCGCACATTTCCTACCGGTACGTGGACGTAAACGCGTGGAACCATGGATGGTCGAGGAAGTCGCCGAAGTACTTCGAAACTTAGGAATCGAGCGTGTGAATATCTGCGCAACGGCACAGTACGTGACCGATCTCGAGCTCGTGTCAGAGATCCTACAGGAATCCGGTATCGAGCCCGTAATCCGATCGGGAGACGGTCGCAGGGTGGCAACGCCCGGGTTGGTGCTCGGGTGCAATTTCTCCGCTCTCGATACCTCCCTACCAACGGTAGTGGTGTGTTCTGGAAGCTTCCATCCCGCCGGTGTCGCTATTAGGACGAGTCATCCCGTGGTACAACTCGACCCCACGAAGGGGGTCTTAGACCCAGAGGACGTGGAGGGTGTCACCAAGAGGATTCTGGCCGTTAGACTGTCTAAAATCCGTGAGTTCGACTGGGAAGAGGGGTTCGAGATCGTAGAGAGCACCGCGTTGGGTCAGAGGAGACCAGGCGTGGTACAGATCCTGAACCGCCCAATATGGAGGTTGAGATATCTGACGGAAGATGCGCTAAGATCGCTCCGCAGACGTCAATGCGTGTTCTGCGGGTGTCCCAGGGTGCCCGTCGACGAGGCCTCTAGGTTCAGGCGATGGGTGTTGCTGAACCCAGCCGAACTAGCCGCGGTGCGTGCTGGGTGGAGAGAGTACCGCCTCGATGAGATTCCGACCCCTGAGGACGTCCTCAACGTCCTACGGCGGTGATGGCGTTGGACCCCCTCCTTACCGCGTACCTGGCGGTGGCTCTGGACCTGCTCCTGGGAGACCCGCCGAACCGTTTCCATCCGGTGGCATGGTGCGGCCGGGTGATGGAGCTCGTGGAGAAGAAAGTACGGTGCGGAAGTATCCTCGACGTAATCTGGGGAGGACTGTCCCTAACGGTCGGTTGTGGGTTCCTGCTGGGAGTGTGTTACTTGCTTCACTCCATCCCGATGGTGGGAGATGCCCTGGTCCTGTGGGTGTGCATTTCCGTACGGGGACTTGTCGAACACTTGCTTCCGGTGGAGCGGGCGCTCCAAGATGGGGATTTAGACGTGGCTCGACGGGCCGTGAAGAGGCTCGTCAGTCGTGACGTAAGCTGTTTAAACGGGGCGGAGGTAGCTTCGGCCGCGGTGGAAAGTTGTTTCGAGAACTTACTAGATTCTATCGTGGGCCCCTTGTGGTGGTACTATATCCTCGGGTGGCCGGGTGCTGTCGTGTACCGAGCGACGAACGTCGCGGACGCCATGTTCGGATACCGAGGCGAATACAAGATGTTCGGTAAGATTCCGGCGAGGTTGGACGACCTGCTGAATGTGCTCTCACTGCCCGCATGCGCCGCGGCGCTTACGGTAACTCTACCTTGGTGGATACTTCGGGCGAGGCCCCGGTCACTGTTGCGGGCGGTACGGGAGGTCCCGAGCCCGAGCTCCTGGTTGCCTATGTACGTGGGAGCCTGCGCACTGGGAGTCCGACTGGAGAAACCGAACGTGTACGTCCTAAAAGGAGGGGACCGGCTTCCGAAGCCCGACGACGTGCGTCGCGCGGCTCAGATCGCCGTGATATTCGGGCTCGTCGCTCCGAGTATCACGTACGTCGCAGCTGATCTTTTAAATCTCTAATCACTCTCAATACGCGCTCGCCACGCTCGGTAAGCCTGTAAAACGTTCTACCGCCTTCGGAGCGCTTGGTGACCAAACCGACTTCCAGGAGCTTCTTCAAGTGATATGCAGTCGACGGTTGGTTCTCCCCCAAAATTTCGGCTAGCTTGCATAAACACTCCTCACTGTGCCCCAGTATCTCGAGCGCGGCGACACGACGCTCATCTCCGAGTGCTTTCAGGACGGCGACGAGCTCGTCATGATGTCCGGACATGGGGCGTATGTCAGGGTCGGCATCGAACGTCTCTGGTTCGAGGACGACCTCGACGCCTTCTGGGGAGACATCTAGGAGGCCTGCACCGAGCCTCCTCAACGGGTCTACGAGCTCGTCGGTATCTCCAGAGTACGCGATCGATGCTTTCGGGACCTTCCCGACGAGTCTCGTAAGTCGACCCAGTTTCTTCTCTACGGTACTCTTGTTGGCCACGAGGTACGCGTGACCTTCCTCTGGGTCGTACAGGTCTACCGGTACGTCATCCACGAGTACCGCTTCAAAAGGGTCAGAGATCCAGTCACGGAGTACTCTCAGGATCTCAGATTCGTCCATGGGTCGCAACCCCTGGAAGTCTCACCTTCTGGGATGTAAGGGAGGAGAAACTGCATTGTCGCAGTAGATTGTCCGTAGAGATTGCCCCTGTCACTACTCATCGTTTCGTGATGTTGAGTTCGTGACCGATCCGACAACCCCCGATGCAACCCACACAAACGGCGAGGAAGTGAACCGTTCGGGGGGTTGGGGAGTTCGGAACCTCCACCGCGGTACTAAGGGTTAGTTTTTCCCGGATCCCCACCGTCCTTTTACCAGTACCATGTCCTCGATGGCAACGACCTTCGAGTAAGGTATGCGGATGGCTTTCTCTTCGCCACTTAGCCACTTTATCTTCCGAAGAACGCCGGGGCGCTTGGAGTGCCCCACTATCAGTGTAGTGACTTCTCCTGACTCTTCGTCGAACTCAACATCGAGGACTTCGCCGATGTGCTTGGCATTGGAGTCGATTACGGGTTTGCCGATGAGATCGCGCAAGATCCTCATAGGTATCACCCCCACAGCCAGTACAATATTGCGGACTCCAAAGACAGGTGCATCAGCCGGTGTGTCACTCGACCTTTAACGGTTCCTAACAGCGCTTCGTGAAATAGGTCGATTCCGAAGTGTACTGAGGCCGCTGTTACCGCCATCGGAACCGGAAGTATCAACGACAGGACCACAGCGTGGAAAAGGAACTCCAAGGTTTCGTGTATCAACCAGACAAACAGAGCCGAATGTCGGACCCTGAGGTACGCTCCCAACAGGAGGTACTGACTGCGAAGGGCTCCCCACACGAGACCGGTGTGCAGCTCGTCACTTAGTGAAAGCAACAGTGCGGCACCGAGCCAGTCGGGTATCGATAGCACCGCGGTTCACCTCCTGCGCCTCAAGCTCTCTTGAAGTGCTACCGTTTCGATCAGCGTGGCGGTGTCTCGACCCGGAACCACGTCCAGATGGAACACCTTTCCATCCCTTTTTTTCACCCACTTCACTACCTTCTCCTCCTCGGAAGGCGTGGAAGAGACTGGTTCATCCGGTCTCATGGATGGATCGTGATGCGGGTGGTGGGGTCCCGGAATCATCTTAATGACCACGCCTATACCCTTACGGCTCCGGAGCGCCCGGATGCCATAGAGTTCCGCGACGTCCACGGCGATTTTATCCTGAATAGGACGTAGCTTCAGGTCGCTACCGCAGTCACACCCTTCCTTCATCTTGAGGGCGGAGAAAGTATATACTCGACCGCACTTGGGGCAGTACAGCTCCGCAAGGGCAAGTCGGATCTCCATTTTTCCGGCTAAGTTCTCCGGCGGCCTGCCGACGGGGTACTCGTAACTGTCATCGCACTCCACGATCACCGCATCGTCTGACACTAACCTGTGGCCGCGACGTATGAGTTCCAAAGCTGTCTCGCTCTTCCCTACCCCACGTGGACCTACCAGGAGCACCCCTACCCCGAACACGTCCATCAGTGTGCCATGTACGACGACCCGCTCCACGTTACCCCCTCCGTATAGCCACGAACTCACAGTGGTCGTGACCTTCGGCCATGCACTTGGTCTCGTGCACCTCCCAGCGCTCGCTGGTAGCCCCGTGTAGGATCCCAGCGATGAACCCGGCTTGGTAGTAACACAACTTCTTCCCTATGTCGTAACCGGCAGCCGTCGCCGACTCGCGCATAGTGATCTTGATCTTATCATCATCCTCAATTTCCCAGCGCTCAATGATGCCTATACCAGTCTTCTCGAACGCTTTCTCTACGTATTCAAAGGCCTCTTTGACGCCCTCCAGGCCGTGTGATTTCGCTTTGTAAACACCGATGTCGTAACCGGCCCTGTAGAAGGTGGATCCGGCCCCTCGGCCCAGGGTGATGACCATCGATGCTAGGATGTAACGCAGGGTCGACAGCGACACGTCGCCGCCTAGCTCGAATCTCACCTCTCGGATGTTCCTCATAGATTCTTCAACTTCCCGAAATATTCTTTCGCGGGACATCCTCAACGACGCGCCCCTGTTAGAATCTCACCGAGCAACTTTAACCCCACTGGTCCGCTTTTTTCGGGGTGAAATTGTACCCCGTAGATCAGTCTATCCCGGTCCCCGATCACGCTCGGAAACCGTTCTCCGTACTCCGTTTCACCTAGGACAACGTCGTCTTCGGGAGCCACCCGGTACGAGTGGACGAAGTAGAACATCTCACCGTCGAACTTCCGAAACTCCTCCGTCCGGAACTCCACCGTGTTCCATCCCATGTGTGGCGTCTTCACGTCATCCGGAAGCGCTACACATGTTCCCCGGAACAACCCTAGACCGCGTGACCCGGGGCTCTCCTCGCTCGATTCCATCAAGAGCTGCATCCCAAGGCATATGCCTAAGAGTGGAACGGACTCCAGTAGCTCTTGAATCTCGTCACATAATCCGGTCTCTTCGAGTTTTTCCGATGCGGCGCGGAAGTTTCCCACACCTGGGAGAATTACGGCGTCGGCGTCGTGCAACTCCGAGGGATCATTGGTAACGACGGGCTCGTACCCCAAGTGTTTAACCGCGCGGCACACGCTGTTCAAGTTGCCGACGCCGTACTCTACTATCGCCACTTTCAAACCGGATGCCCCCTTGGTGGGATTGGTTGGGGTGAGGGTATTGTCCGAGTACAAGGGTAAGGCCAGGGAGTTGCTACAGGAGCATGGGCTTAGTGTCGGCGACCGGGTTCGTATAGTCCGGGACGATGGGGTGGTTGTGGAAGGCATCATTATGCCCAGATCGGAACTTGGAGACGACGAGCACATCGTCGTCAAAATGGACAACGGTTACAACGTAGGGGTTCGCGTCGACAGGATCGAGAAGCTCGAAGCCCCGGGTAAAGGACACGAACCTAGCTTCGAACCGATAGAGGGGGAGATCGGACACGATCCGGAACTCCCTAACGTGTCGGTGATGTCGACCGGCGGCACCATCGCGTGTCGTGTGGACTACGAGACAGGGGCCGTGAAACCCGCGTTCACAGCAGAGGAGCTCGTCGGAGCGGTCCCGGAGCTCCTCGACGTGGTCAACATCGTGGACGCCAGGGCCGTGCTTGACCTGCTCAGTGAGAACATGGAACCCAAACACTGGATGAAGATTGCCGAAGAGATCGTGGATGCCCTTTCAGATCCGGACGTAGACGGTATCGTGATCGGACACGGAACGGACACGATGGCGTTCACAGCCGCGGCGCTGTCGTTCGTCATCGAGGGACTCAACGGACCGGTCGTGCTGGTCGGAGCGCAGCGGAGTTCGGACAGGCCGTCTTCGGACGCGGCCTCGAACCTCATCGCGGCGTGTGCCTTCGCGGGCGACGGAGAGGTGGGTGAAATCACCGTCTGCATGCACGGGTGGACCTCCGACGAGGTATGCCTCGTGCATCGGGGAGTGAGAGTCAGGAAGATGCACACCTCACGCAGGGACGCGTTCAGGTCGGTGGAATCCATCCCAATCGCGAAGGTTGACATAATGGATCTCAGGAATCCCAAAATAGAGTTCTTACGAAGCGATTACCGGAGGCCGGAGGACGGGGAGCCTGAGATCTCGGGTGGATTCGAGGATAAGGTGGCTTTGGTGAAGTTCGCCCCGGGTATGGATCCTGAAATCTTAGACTTCTACGTGGATCGGGGCTACCGTGGAATCGTCCTCGAAGGCACCGGTTTGGGCCACGTCTCGGAGCGGTGGTTGGAGTCGATCGAACGGGCTGTGGACGATGGAATCGCCGTCGTGATGACCTCACAGTGCCTGTACGGACGTGTGAACATGAACGTGTACAGGACAGGGCGACTGCTGAGAGCCGCTGGTGTTATACCGGGAGAAGATATGTTGCCAGAGGTTGCTTACGTGAAGCTCATGTACGTGCTCCATAAAACCGACGACCTCGAGGAGGTCGAGAGACTCATGAGGACAAACATCGCTGGAGAGATCGAAGGCTGTCGAGTTCTGGGAGGATTCGAGCCAGCGGACGGTCCACACCATCGCATGTAGCGCATGTAGCTGGAGTCGCAGAGGCGTGACTCTGTGGTGTTTAGTTCGGTACACGCATCACTTCAAAACACCATGATTTCTCCCTCTACAATGCGTTCCGTGAGCTCGGTGATGTTCTCCAGTAGCTCGTCCGCAACGCGTCGAGCCATGCGCTCGTCCTCCTTCGATATGTCCCCTACGAGGTGCACGTCGACTGCCTTGGGATCGTCGATGGGGTGACCTATCTGACTTAGTAGTCGGACGTATACCTCGTCGGCTGACGTTTCCTCGTAGATCTCCCGGGCCATCCGGTGGGCCAGTACGTTGTAGAGTTTACCGACGTGGTTCACTGGGTTCTTTCCGGCCGCAGCTTCCATGCTCATCGGACGGAACGGCGTGATCAGACCGTTGACGCGGTTCCCACGGCCGACGGAACCGTCGTCACCTTGTTCGGCCGATGTGCCGGTAACTGTCAAGTATACGGACTCCCGCTCGTAGTCGTCGGCAGTGTTCACGCGCACCTTTACTTCGTGATCCGAGGCTATCTCGGCCGCTAAGTCCGCGACTCGGTCTCTCAGCTCCTCGACCACCGAAATGTAGTGGTCGATATCGTCGATACGCTGCGACACCATCGCGGCGGCCACGGTTAGTTCGATTTCATCTCCTTCCCGAAGCGCCATGACCTTAACATCTTCTCCGACCTCCGGTAGATCCTTCTTGAGCTTCTGGGAGTTGATCTCCCGCTCGGTCTCGTACACGAGCCTCTCGGTGGTAGTCAGTGGTGCGTACCCTACGCCGAAGGAGGTGTCGTTCGCCAGTGGAACCTCCCCACCGCGCTCGAACACGTCACGCAGATCCGCCGAACCGTGGCCGATCTTCGGCTCGATTACCACGTGCTTTTCGGTATCCAGGTGTCTGACGGTCTCCTCTAAGTACTCCGTCGCGGCTTCTAGCGCGATGGTGCCGACTGGGATCTTCTCGTCCCCTACGTACGCCGTGGCGCGTCCGGTTACCAGGATGTAGATAGGCCGGATTACCTCCCCGCCTCCGAACTCCGGCCTCGATTCACCCGCCACGATTTGAACCTCGTCGGTGTTGTGGTGTAGAATCCGTCCGAATCGCTCGATGTACTCCCGACATAGAGCCCTAGATACGCTCTCTGCGATACCATCAGCTAGGCTGTCCGGATGTCCCACACCCTTTCGCTCGACTATCTCCACCTCGGTTTCGGTGAAAGGACTGCGTTCCATGGTTTCGACGACGATGTTTCTAGCCATCACAGAACCCCCGGATAGCGACGAGGTCCGAGACTGATATCTTCAGGACCTCCTTCCCACCATGGTACAGCCGGATCCTGCCGGATTCTGATAATACTATTACGGGACAGTTGAGCTCCTTAGAGACGTGGAGTGCGGTGGTGTGTCGGGCGCCGAATCCGGGCTCCGCACTCCCGGAATCCACGTCGAAGATCGCGCCCGCCGCCTCGATGTTGCCCTCCGGATCCACGACGATAGCACCGTCGAGCCTAGCCAGTGCCTTGAGAACGCGTTTCCCCGAACCCGTCATCACGTTGACATCCTCCACCTTGACCGGAACCGTGGTCCGGTACATTCGATCGGCACCTTCCGATATCACGCACAAGGTACCTACCCGATCTCCCTCCACCCCCTCAACCGCCAGCTCCATCATAGTTTCCAATACCCTGCTGACCACGCGGTAGTAATCCAGTGCCGCCAGTCTCGCCTCCTCGGGGCGTATGGGGCGGAACTCCAGACTACATCGTGAATACGACGCTATGAGCACGGTTTCTCCCTCTTTCAAGCCTAAACTGGCGCAGGCTTCAACAGGACCCACTGAGTGCAGTATGCTTGAAGGGAGCTTGATAACCGGAGTGGAGCGGAGCGATTCGGTTTGAAGATCGAAGTCCACGACTACTGCCGACGGTTGTAAGCATCGTAGGGCTCGACGGAACGTCTCGACGAAGTCCAAAGTCGCACCCCCCTGGGGTGATCAGTTGAAAGCCGCGGTGATCAATCGGAGCAAAGGCACCGTGCTCGCTCACAGTGCCGAGATCGCGGAGTCGTTCTTCGCAAGGCTTCGGGGGTTGATGTTCCGTCGAAGATTGGAGGAGGGGGAAGGATTGATTCTGAAGCCTCCTTACCGCGGACGTAGACGTTGCGCGATCCACACCTTCTTCATGCGTTTCCCGATCGATGTGGTATTCCTGGCAGACGGGGAAGTGGTGGACGTTGTCGAGCGCCTTAAGCCGTGGCGAATGTACGTACCAGAAGAATCTCCTGAAGAGATCGTGGAACTCCCTGCCGGCATCGTCAGTGCGACCGATACCGAGGTTGGAGACTCCGTCGAAGTTGTGGCAGGGGACCTCGAATCGGAGCTGGCCGTTAGGATCCTCAACCGAAAGCTGGTCACGAGAAAGCTCGCCCAGGTGATCATGCGGGCGGTAGCTAAATCCGGGCTACAGGGCGAGGTGTTCTACAACAAAGACACTGGTTGCATCCACATCTCGGGGGAGGACAAGTACATCGTTGCGGACACCATTAAAGAGACGTTCGGGGACAGCGTCGAGATCGTCGAAGGGCGAGCGAAGATACTCTCCGACGATCATTCTCTCGTCGTGATCGTGAAGGACGTGCATTCGGTCCTCGAGAAGATCGGCGTCTCCCGCCCTGGTGGGGGAGAGCTAGCGTACCTGGAGGAACCCAAACCGGTGCGGTGGGGAAAGCAACGTGAAAAAGGAACTGATGACCGTAGTGGACAAGTTGAGGAAGGAGATAGGGACGAAGGGGAAGGGAGAGCCCGACATCGTGGACGTACGTGAGGAGGACGGCACGCTAGTGATCGTAGGTAGGGACCGTTCCGACATGTCTTATTTCATCGGTCCGGGTGGATACGTCGCCGGTAGACTCAAAGAAGAGCTCGGTGTAGACCGCGTGGTTGTCCAGGCCTGGACGGATCTGAAGATGAGACTGTTGAGATTGTACGCATCGCACGAGGTTCTAGAGCGGTACTCCCGTCGCCAGCCCGATCTAAAGGGCGTCCTTCGGGGGATCGAGATAGAGAAAGCCAGGCTCTACGGGGAACTGCCGTGGGACTACTGGGAACGCTGGGAGGGAGAAGAACCTCGCGACATCCGGATCACCGTTGCGGCGTCAGGTGGATACGACAGTACGGCCTCCGCGATAATACTCCGAAAGCTGGGTTACGAGGTCGAATCTGTCACGGTAGACCCGGGTCCGATGTTCCTGACGCCTAAGATGCGCAGAAACGTCGAGATACTCTCCGAATACCTCGGCACGGAACCTAAATTCGTCGAGGAGGACCTGTCCGACGTCGTAGAAGGAGCTTTGGAGAAGGGTCGCTTCCACCCTTGTGGACGCTGTAACGCTAAGATCCGGAAAAGAGTGATGGAAGAATCCGATACCGACGTCGTAGCGTTCGGGGACGGGTTACCCACAGGCCATCACTGCGTACAACCAGAGGACGATCGGTTCAAACTACATGTCCCCGCAGCCCTGGCGAAGACCAAGTTCGAGCTACGCCGTCTCGTAGAGGAGGTCCTCCCGAAGTTTCACGACTACAAGTACGCGTGTCCGTTCCTGCATCAGGTTCACCAACGCCATCCGCACCTACGAAGGGCCTCGATTCAGAGGGTACTACGAGAACTCCGTCACGGCTTCTTGGAAGTGGGTGAAGCTCTAAAGGCCGTTTACGATATCTTAGGAGGTTGAACTCCTTGACCAGGTTCCGCAAAGTAGTCGTCGGGGGCACATTCGACAGGTTACATCCAGGTCACCAGCGCCTGTTGTCCGTAGCGCTCGAACTGGGAAACCGAGTGGTGATAGGGGTCACGACGGACTCCTTCGTTCGTGAAGAGGGAAAAAGAGGGGTCGAGCCCTTCGAGGAGAGGGTGCGGGACGTCCGAAGATTCGTCGAGAAAAAAGGAGCGTCGGACCGGGTCGAGATCGTTCCGTTGGAGGATCGCTACGGCACGACGCTGGAGGATGACGAGTTGGACGCGATCGTTGTGAGTCCGGAGACGGAACCGGTGGCGTTGGAGATCAACGAACTCAGGAGGAAGCGCGGTCTTCCACCGTTGTCCATCGTTGTCGTTCCGTTCGTGCTGGACGGTGACGGAAGGAAGATATCATCAAGCCAGCTGCGGGGAGATGTGGATGAAGGTCCGTGTCGGGACGACTAACCCAGTAAAAGTTCGGGCTACGGAGCGAGCGTTTCTCAGAGCGTTTCCGGACCGTGAGATCATCGTCGAGGCGGTGAGCGTCGACTCAGACGTATCACCTCAACCTGTGGGAACGAGAGAGGTTCATCAGGGCGCTAAGAACAGGGCTCGGAAGGTGTGGAACCTGGGTAGCTACTCGGTGGGCTTGGAAGCCGGACTGATAAAAGTCGGTGACGTCTACGTGGACATCCACGTGGCCGTGGTGCGGGACCCCGAAGGACGAGAAGCGGTGGGAACGAGCCCGGGGTTCCAACTGCCTCCTGACGTAACGGAGGAAGCTTTGTCGGGTGAGGAGGTAGGAGAAGTCTTCTCGGAGCTCGTCGGAGTCAGGGAGATAGGCAAGCGCTCCGGTGCAATAGGGGTACTATCCGACGGAAAGGTGTTGAGGGAAGACCTCTGCGAGCTCGCGGTCCTGATGGCTTTAATAGGTCTCGAGACTTCAAGATGACGGTGATACCAAGTATTAATTCACCGTGTGGGGGATCCTCGGGTGAGCAAAGGCGAGGACAATCTGGTACGAACCTCGATAACCATACCAAACAACCTACTCCAGAAAGTTAACGAACTAATAGCCTCGGGGTACTTCGCGAGCCGATCGGAGATCTTCCGCCAGGCTCTACGGGAATACCTTCAGAGGATCGAATGGACCGAACGATTAGGAGATGAGGAGTACTTTGGCGTCCTTACGTACGTGTTCCATCACGAGCGCGCCGAGCCCGAGCTAGTGAAAGTGCAGCACGAATTCACGGATTTGATAATATCTACGACACACATACACGTTTCCCACGAAAAGTGTCTCGAAGTACTGTTATTACAAGGACCTGGAAAACGGATTGCCGAGCTCGCGAAGCGCATTCGTGGGGTCCGAGGGGTGGAACAAGCTAAGCTGACTGTAGTTTCGAGTGAGGGTGAATAAGAAATGGTAGAAGGACCTATCAGGGTGCCCAATGAGCTAAAGGATAGACGCGAACTGATGAAATCTTTGATATTAGCGTTCATTGGATTGCGTCAACCTAGAGTTCATTTAGGTGACATTGGGGACGAGTTAGGAGTCTCCTTGCAGGCTATTCACAACTACGTAAAGGAACTTATTGACGAAGGATTGGTAGAGAAAAAAGGTCGAGCTGAATATGTTCTGACTGATAAAGGGGCTGAAAAAGCCCTCGAATCGATTAATAATATTCGTAGGTTCTCGGCTAAAATCGCGGAAGCTCTCGGGAAGCGCATGACTTGGGCGGCCATAGCTGCGGAGGATATCCGGAAAGGTGAAGAGGTCCACCTGTACATGGAAGGCGGGCTGTTGTACGCGTCGAAGAGTCGTAAGACCGGAGCACGAGCCATAGCCCAAGCCGACGCGGAGAAAGGACAAGACCTGCCGGTGACGAACATCGAGGGCGACATTCCGGGGCTCGAAAAAGGGGAGGTGGTGTTCGTATGCGTCCCGAGCGCGCGCGAAGGAGGGACCCGCAAACTGAACCTCGACAGGCTGAAAGAGGTGCTGGAGAAGGAGGACTACGATCTTATCGGAGCGGCCGGCACCGCGGCGAAGGCGGCCCTGAACATGCTCGGGATCGAACCGGACTTGAAATTCGGGGTGGTGGACGGAGCCATCATGGCGGCGCTCAAGGGCCTGAAGGCGTTAGTGGTAATCACCACCCCTATGCTGAGGAGGGCGAGGGGCAAGGCGGAACGGCGGGGAGCCGAATACCGGATAGAGTACGTATGATCATCCAGCGTGACTCTGATTATTCCGACGGTACCGTACTCGGATCAATGTGCACCGAACCTCACCCTGTCGCCGCCAAAGCGTTCGTAGCTGGGCTTCACGTCAATTTGGGTGATCCTTACCTCTTTCCCAACGCGTACCGGGTCGAGCGTGAGTGCATTGAATGGTTGGCGGAGACGCTCCTAGATCACCCCGATCCGGAGGAGGCCGAGGGTAGTATAGTGTCGGGAGGCACCGAGGCCAACATCCTAGCCGCGTACGCGGCTCGAGAAGTCACAGGCGGTAGGGAGATCATAGTTCCCGCCACTCGCCATTTCTCATTCGAGAAGGCGGCGCGGATGTTACGTATGAAACTCGTCGAGGCGCCGCTGAAGTCCGACTATACCGTGGATGTAGACGCGGTTCAGGACCTGATTTCCCGGGATACCGCGCTGATCGTCGGCATCGTCGGCACCACCGAGACGGGGTCCGTCGACGACATCGAGGCGCTATCGGACGTGGCGGAGGATCACGACGTTCCTCTCCACGTAGACGCCGCGTTCGGGGGCTTCACGGCACCGTTCCTCCGGGATGAGTACCCATTACCCCGTTTCGGCTTCGATCTGGAGGCGGTGGTATCCGTTACCGTCGACCCCCATAAGATGGGGATGGTACCCCCGCCAGCGGGTGGTATCGTGTTCCGCGACGACGAGTTCCCGAAAACCATCGAGGTGTATGCACCTTACTTGTCGGGTGGTGGGGCGTCACAGTACACTATCACCGGAACACGACCTGGAGCTCCGGTCCTAGCGCTCTACGCGAACATATTGGAGCTCGGGGAAGAAGGGTATCGGAAGATAGCTTTCAGATGCTACGAAGAGACCCTGAAAGTCGCAGAAAAGGCCAAAGAACTCGGCCTAAAACTAGCCGTGGACCCGCCCCACCTCAACTTGGTAAACATACTGTTGCCCGACAGAGAGACCGCGGAACGACTGTTGCGGGAAGCGGAGCGGGAGGGTTGGAAGATCTCCATTTCCACCAATCCCCTCGGAGTCAGGATAGTAATGATGCCACACCTCAACGCGGAGACAGTCTCACGGTTCCTCGAGCTCGTCGCCAGGGTGCTAGGTGGATGATCGGACCCTTGGAACCACTCCGAGACTACCTCCGAGAACTACTGGGAGAAGGATTCGTTCTAGTCGGTCTCGGCAATCCATTGGCCGGGGATGACGGATTCGGACATTGGGTCGCGCGACGCCTTTCTCCCCTCAAGACCCACAAGTTCAAAGCCGTGGCCGCCGGCGTGTGGCTCGAACGCCTTCGACCACCGAGCGAGCCCGTAGTTCTAGTTGACACGGTGTGTGTCGATCGCGAGCCCGGAACACTGGTTGTGGTGGAGAAGCCGAAACTAGGTCCGGACAGGGGTTCCCACGGGCTACCTCTCGACGAGATGATGGACATCCACCTGCTGATAGGACTCGTCCCCGTGAAGTTGGGATTCGGCCCGATGTCTCCGGAAGCTAAGAGCGTCGCCGACGCGGTCGTACGGGTGGTGAAGGATGTCGTCCTCGAAGGAACTGAAGGACTTACTGACAAAGGTCTACGTGGAAGCGCGGCCCTATATTGAGAACGCCAAGAAAGCGCGCAGACTACTCGAGAGGGCGTATGACCGCTGCGAAGATCCGGAATGCGTCATCAGGTTCCTCGAAAAGGCCGAGCGGGAAGCAGAGACTGAGACGGAACGCACCGACATGCGTATCCTCAGGGATAAGCTGGAAGGGATGCTGAAATCGTGAGGGTAGTACTCAAAGCGGGAACCGGGGCAGTGAAGGAAATCGATGCCGTGAGGGACGCGGTCGTCGCGTTCGAAGGCGAGCTCCTAGTAGTGCCGGGAGGATGGAGGTTCGCGAACCTCGTGCGGGAGATCTACGGAGACGAGGATCTATCCGACGACGCGGCCCATTGGATGGCAATAGCCGCGATGGACCAGACCGGGTATCTGCTCTCGGACCTACTCGACCTGCCGACCACTGAGGAGCCAGAGTTCGGCGATAAGCTGGTGTTACTGCCGTACCGTTACCTTAGAATGAAAGATCCTCTGCCACATTCGTGGGAGGTTACCTCCGATGCTATCTCGGTGTACGTCGCAGCCGAAGCGGACGCGAACCTGGTGGTGTTCGCTAAGGACGTACCAGGCATCCTTGAGGATCCGAAGTGCCCCGGTTCTTTGATCCACAAGATCGATGCTCGGGAACTGAAGGGGAACTGGACCGCCTTGGATCCCGTAGCCCCCAGACTCGCAGAAGAGTACGATCTCGAACTTCGCGTCGTTCACGCAGGAAACCCGGACAACCTCCTGAGAGCCATGCGCGGGGATGAGTTCGTTGGAACCCGTATCGTTCCAGGATGAAGTGAAAACTATCGTCATCGATGTGGGAGTGGGAACGACCGACGTGGTGGCTTACACTGGAGATCCTGAGTATTCACCGAGATTCGTGGGGCCCTCACGCGTGTCGACACTAGCCCAGAGGTTGCGCTCTATGCTGCGAGAACCGCCGAGGTACTTGGCATTAGTTGGCGTTCCGATGGGCGGAGGACCCACCACTCACGAGTTCAAGGAACTCATGAAAAGGGGCACCGAGATTTACTCGGAGCTTGATGCGGCACTGACGCTTCATAACGACGTGCGCAGGCTGAAGGAGATGCCCAACCTTCATATTGTCGAGGACCCCATCGAGGAGGTCCCACCTGACTCCCCCGTGGTCGAAACGTACGACTTCCGTGTTTCGGATGTGTTCGAGGCGCTACAGCGTTCGAACGTCGACATGGACGGTGTAGGGATGATCGTGGCTTGCGTCCAGGACCATGGTTATCACCCGGACTACGAGTCTAACCGGAAGCACAGGTTCGAGCGGCTGTTCCGCCGGTATCTCGGGACGAACGGTTGCAGGCTCGATCGGATGACGTTCGACGACGTCCCGCCTGAGAACTTCCCAAGACTACGCGCGGCTTACATGGAAGCGGAATCGGCGGGAGCCGACGCCGTTGCGATGGACTCGAAGGTCCCGATCGCCATGCTCGGGCGAGTCGATTCGGACGCGGACAGACTTCTGGTGATCGACTACGGGACTGGGCACGTAACGGCGTTCCTATTCGACGGTGACAGGGTCGTCGGTGTCTACGAGCATCACACTATCCGATTATCGTCGGAGAAGTTCGAGAGGCAGATCCGCGAGTTCGTGGAAGGCAAACTCGAGAACGAGGATGTCTATCGGGACGGCGGTCACGGTTGCCACAACGTCTCGCCGATGGATTGGGACGAGCTGGAAGATATCGTCTCCCTGGGCCCGAAGAAGCCCGAGTTCCAGCTAGGTAGAGATCCGGAGCGCTTCCCCGATCGGATGATACCAGCGTACGGACCCGCGGTGTACCTGACCGACCGGGGAGAGTGATCGTTGACGGTGTACGTGGACGCCACCGATATCTTAGACCCCAAGTGGCTGTTCATGGGTGATCCGGACCGCATCTACGTCTTCAGGACCGGACACGCCCCTATGCACTTACATTTCGAGCTCAAACGGCTCGTCGGGTTCCGGGTCAGCGTCAACGGCAACGCCATTACCGGAACCGTGACACCAGAAGGCTGCCTCTCTTCCACCTGCATAACACCTTGGGTCGCACAGGTAGTCGACGCGCGACCCGGAGACGATGTCCTCGTAATCGGTGGACCGGAAGGTAGGATCGACCGCGTCTTCGAGCTGTTTCCCGACGTGGATGAGGTTGAACCCGATGAACTCGAGCCGATCCGAGAGCCACACTCGAACACTGTCGTTATACCACACCGGAAGTGTAAGGCGGCCCGGAAATACGATACGGAGCTCAAAGAGATCCTAAAAAAGGCAGGGTTCGAGATCGTCGAGCCGAGCGTGAAACGGTACGTGTGCGGTTTCGAAGCGATGCAGCGAACTATACTCCGCGAGGACGCCCGGATAGGTGTCGCCGCCTCCTTCGACCTGGTTTCAGGCGAATATCTGGGTCTCATCCCAGTGGACGTTCACGGGGTCGTGGGAACGCCACGACTTAATCCGGAGCTCCGTGTCAAGACCAAAGACTCCCCCGAGCTCCTACGTAATTTGCTCAGAATGTCGCCCGAGTATCGACGAGAGGTCTATGGCCAGCTATTATTGAAAGAGCCTAGTTGGGACAGGAAGTTTCCGAACGCGTGAACTCGTCCCGTCTACAGTACTCCTGGTCGAGAGGGTTACGCCAGAAGTCGACACGTCGGACCGGAGACCGAGCGGCTTCAAGTGTGGGCCGCGAGAGGATCGATCGGGGACCGGAGCTTGCCGTACGTACCACTATTCGTCCGGGTTGAGCGGGTTGTGATCGTAGGCGGCGGACGCGTCGCCGAACGGAAGGCGCGCACCCTGATCGATCTCGGGGTCGACGTGACCGTCGTCGCACCGGAAGAGCCAGAGTGGTCCCGTGACTTGCCAGTGAAATTTGTGCGTCGGAGGGTGGAGGGACCGGAAGACTTGCCTGAAGCTGACCTTTATGTGGTTGCGACGGACGACCCGGACTTGAACTCCCGATTGGAAAGGGAGTTGTCGCTCGTCAACCGCGTCGACACCTCGAGACCGAAAGTGCGGTTCCCCTCCGTACTCCGGTGTGGGGACGCTGTACTGGCCATCTCCACCGGTAAACCTCGAGTTACCAGGGCACTCCGAATGATCGCCGCGGAACTCCTGGGCCCTATCCTAAAGAAGGCCGCCGAACTGCCAGAGGATGCCCGGAAGTGGTCGCTAGAGCGTGTGATAGGCGAATTGACAGGTGTGAGGAGATGATCGTTACACGTCTTACGTAGTAACCCCTCCTACAATCCATCTCAACAGCGACCCGCGCTCCGATCGCTAGATTACCAGGTTCGACTGTTCGACTGCTAGCGGAGATTCTATAGTCAAAAATGCCCAAAGCGCCGCGATTACAACCATTCGAACATCCGTCCTCATCACGCTTCCCTCGGGTTCTCCCTCGAGCGTCGGTACCGAGGTGAGCTCCGACCCGGGGGTGCCAGAGCGGTGGATCTCGAAGGGTTGGCTATGCACATGATGGATTTAGGGGCCTCCGAGGACGAAATCCGAGAGCTACTCGCGGACCTGGTGGAAATATGGAAACGGGATTGGTCAAGGGACGAAATCAGGGAATTCGTGGATGCGGTCCTCGATGAAGTGCGATACGTCCGGAGAGCTCACTCCATAGACGGAGGGATAGGCGACATCCTTCGACCGCCTGAGTCGGGAGTTAGTATGGGAGAAATGGGGGTGGGATCTCGAGGTGAAGGTGATTTCTTCGTACACGAATTGCTCACGGAGCTCGCAGCCGAGGCGTCGGAAAACGCACTGATATCGCCGGAAGAGCGCGATGATGCGGGCGCAGTTCGTGTAGATCGGGATGAGGTGATCCTAGTGAGTGCCGTCGACGGCATGCACTCTCGGCTAAGTGAGTTCCCCTTTCTCGCCGGCTTTCACGCGACTAGGGCCGCCATGCGGGACGTACTAGTCAACGGGGCTCGTCCTCGCGGTCTCTTAGTCGATCTACATTTAGCGGACGACGGGGATGTAGGTCGTCTCTTCGACTTCACTGCCGGCGTGACCGCTGTAGGTGCTGCCACCGGCGTTCCGATACTCGCCGGTAGTACGTTACGCGTCGGCGGGGACATGGTGCATGGGCGACGTCTAGTCGCCGGTATAGCCTGCGTCGGTACCGCACGACCCGACGATCTCACACCGCGAAGAAACGCGAAGCCCGGTGATCTGATCGTTCTCACGGAGGGCGCCGGAGGGGGTACCGTATCCACAACCGCCATCTATCACGGTTACTACGACGTCGTCGAGGAAACCCTCAACGTTGATTTCGTCCGTGCGGTTAACGCGCTCCGCAAGGAGAAACTACTCTCGAAGGTCGACGCCATGACCGACATCACGAACGGTGGCATCCGCGGTGATGCGGCCGAAATCTCGGAGACCGCAGGCGTCCGTCTCGTATTCAACGAGGAGGCGATACGATCCCTCGTGAACGACCGAGTTTTAGAGATGCTCGACGAGCTCGGTATAGATTACCTCGGGCTGTCCCTGGACATGCTCATGGTTATAGCGCCTGAAGACGTGGCGGAACGATGCGTTGAGGTCCTCGACGGTGCTGGAGTGCGTGCGGACATCGTAGGACGCGTCGAGGAGGGCTCCGGTGTCTTCCTCGAGCGGGACGGCGAGGAAATCGAGTTGGACGTGAAGTTCCGGGAGGCCGCGTACACCAAAGTGAAGCGTGTTATCGGAGAGGAACATCCTGAGGACTTCGAAGAAATGAAGGAGAGGGTCAAGCGAGCGTACGAGGAAGCCGAACGAAAACTCAAACTGGTACTAGAACTGCTCGAGGAGTCCGGATAAAGTGTTGGACGATCACTCGGTACGCTTTACTATCCACTCCAGAAACCCCTCGAACCCTCCAAACACCGGTAAGATTAGTACAGCTGGAGTTTCGTACGAGTGCAGCTCGAGGATTTTATCCACGACGTCTCCTGCGCGTTTCGCGGTCGTCTTGACTAATAGGGCGTACTCCTCGTCTTCGCGTAACTCTCCACCCCACTCGTACACGGACCGTATCGGCCAGATATTCACGCACGCGGCAAGTCCCTCCTCGACTAATTTCCGGGCTATTCGCTTCGCCTCATCTTCGTCTCCTGCGGTGGAGTAAACGACCACGAACAACGTCCATCCCCCGTAGAAGGTGAGACCGCGACAAATTATCAACGCTCGCACAAATTACTCACAAGGTCGAAGCGCGAGCACGCGGACTCTCTCGAAGAACAACGACTCCTCGGCCACGACCTCCACTTCGAAGTGCCTCAGCGGCTTCAAACACCCATCCGGAGTCAGACTGGACACGACGACCCTGGCTTCATCCCACAGGATCTCCCCTCGGAGGAGACCGTTCAAGAAGCGTCGAATGACCACCGGATCCTCGGTGGCCCGAGACATCGGGTCACCTTCAGGCAGTTCACGACCGGGTAGATAAGGCGGGTTGAACAGGACGACGTCGAAACGTTCACCCAGGACCGGATCAAATAGATCACCCTCGCGGACGTCGACGTCTAGACCGTTGAGACGGGAGTTCCACATTGCACAGTGGACTGCCGCGGGGTTAACGTCCGTCGCCACCACTTCGCACCCTTCCGCGGCCGCAGATAACCCCTGAATACCACACCCGGTCCCTACGTCCAGAACGCGTTCCGATCCGGACACTCCTTGATGCTCGACGAGCAAGAATGAGTCTTCTGCTGGCGAGTACACGTTCTCGAACACCAAGAGCTTAAGTTGCCCGTACTCTATTACGTCCTTGACGACCACACCCACGCCCGACCACCCGCCACCGGGGATGATGGCGGGATTAGCCCCAGCTCGACCGGGACCGGGATGAGATGTCCCGAGGGTGCTGACCCGGCTATTTCCGGCCTATCGGGAAGACGTACAGCGGTACGGCATCACCTTCGGTTATTCCCAAGATCTCCTTAACTCGATCGTCGTAGAACGCTCCGACGGCGACTGTACCTAGACCCAACGCCGTGCACGCGAGGTACACGTTCTGACCTACGTGTCCCGCCTCGAGCGCCATATACCGAAACGATCGTTCTCCGTACTTGGAACGCAGTACCCGCTCGTACCCAACGATGACCAGGTCAACCGCGGCTCGACCAACCCACTCTTGATCCAGACACGCTCGTTGTAACTCCGCTGTGAAATCGCCCCGCCTGACGAGTCCTAGCGTGTGGGTCTTAGGATCATACACGTAGATGCCTGGAGCTAAACCCTCAACTTTACGAACTACTACAAATACCCTCAACGGATACAAAGCACCCGCACTGGGAGCCGTTCGGAAGCCGCGCGGATCCGTAATCCCTTGTGCGGCCCACAACACCGTGGAGAGCTCCTTGAGGGTTATAGGTTCGTCACGGTACTCACGGATCGATCGGCGCTTCTCCAACGCCTCCGACATCGACATCTCCATCTTCAGTGGCTTAGGCAGCTCCACCCTAGCTTTGATGGGCACCTCCGAAGCCCCCTCAGACGGGTGAAGATACAAATAAGCTAGACAACCGACCGCGACGGCGATAACGGCGGGCACGATAATCCGTGGAGACATCTCGCTACCCCTCTACACCAATCCCTCCAAGACCCTGAGAATTTCACGGGCCAACCTCACAGAGTCCTTTTCATCACGCATTAAGATGTCAGTCCGAACGATCTCTAAGTCGTCCGGCGGTTCGACATCGTCCCTCTCATCCATAACGAGGATATCCGGCTCAACCCCCCACTCCCGATAGTACTCAACGAGACCTCGAACCGACGGTTCGAAGCCGACAGCCCTCATCAGCTTACCGGCAGGACCACTCACTGGCTCCTTGCCTATGAACGGGGACACAATCAGGATGGACTTCTCACGAACGATATGGCGGATCTCAGATACCGACAAGATAGGCCCAATACTGGTTACCGGGTTGCTCGGTCCTATTACGATCGCATCGGCCCTCAGGAGCTCGTCGACGGCGTCGGGCGGTGGAGAAGCTTCCTCCGCCCCTTCGTACCTAACCCCACGTACTGGGAGCTCACCACCACGCTCGACCCAGAACTCCCTAAAATGCAAATCACCCTCATCCGTCTCGATTACAGTCGTAACACGGTCGTCGGTCATAGGATATACCTTCCATTTGATACCAAGTCGACGTCGGATTTCGTCCACAGCCTCAGAGAGTTTCAACCCCTTCTCTTGCATCAAGTACGTACGATACTGCTTAAGCGCGCGGTCAGCGTCACCTATCCTCAAGGGCTCGTTCACTCCTAGCTTTTCCAAGAACTCGTGCCCGCGGAACCCGTCACCACCGATACCGTACCACGTCTCGTCGTTGACTATACCAGCAAGCGTGTACAGGACAGTATCAACATCGGGAGAGACGTACAATCCAAGAATCTCGTCGTCTTCCCCCGTATTAACTATTACTGAAAAATCGGCGTCAAGATCCCTGAGGCCACGAAGCAGCTTCGGCGTGCCTGTACCTCCTGACAACACCACCAGCCGCAAGTTAAAACCCCGCATTACTGGGGGATAAGGTCACGACTCGAATGAAGTACCGCACCAAAATGCTTACCGCGCCCGATGACGAACCCACCCCGGACGGACCAATGACGAAGGGAGCGTTTGCGGAGGGCTTACGGCAGTGGGGACGCGAGAATCCTGGCGACCTCCTCGGGTTTTCTGCACGTCATAACCGTGTATCCGAGCGCCGCCAACCTTCCTACCAACTCCTCACGAGACCACCCGTCAAGAGTCCTACCGTCCGGACCGAACATGGCATCTGGAAGGATTATCACAGGGAACTCCGTCCTAGAATCATAACGCTCGACCTCCCTCAAGACATCCCTCGCCGTGAGCAAGCTCGACGCCCCTATCACACCACCGAACACCCTGTTCTTCACCACGAGCAGCTCCACGTTCTCGAGGTCACGAACAGCCGGTTCGAAGATAGGGGCCGCTAGTTCACCGACGACGATTACAGCCTCAAAATCGGGCTCAGGAAGATCAGGAGGTTCGAACACGGGTTCCCCCAACAGCGCGTCAATGGTCGGTGACGGTATCACCTCGACGTCCAGCTCACGATCCAACAGTCGAGAAGTTTCCCTCATCCACTCCAGCTCACCTCTCGTCGGAAACCGGAACCCATGAGCGTAGTCAGTACCACCGACGGGGAACACGCGGACTTGCCTAACACCCATGCTCTCCAAGTCTTTACACGTCCTCGGTAACTCTTCCAAGTTGTACCCAGGAGTGAGTACCAAATCGGCGATGACGTCGATACCGACACCCTCAAACTTCGGTAATAGCTCCAACAACTCGTCCGCATTAGGATTACCCATCAACCTCTTCCTGGTCTCCGGAACCGTCGTGTGCAACGAAATCTGTATCTCATCGATCCCGGCCGCGGCCAACGACTCAATGCGCCCTTCATCAACACCGACGTTCCCAGCCGTATCCACTATCCTGAACCTGAGATCATGGTACCTATCCTTGGCAGATTCCACACGCTCCTCCAAGTTCGGATCGTTCAACGTATCGTGACGTGTCGTATCCACACTACCGCCACGTTCCTTGAGCACTTCAGGTGGATTCTGCCTGATATAGCAGAAAACGCAGGAATTACCACACGATCCAGCCTCACTCGATGGAGGGACGACCGCGAGATCCTCGGGTTCCTCCAACAAATCCAAGTCGATCTCGTCGATCTCCCGTGCCACTCCCATCTCATCGATCTCGTACGGTATCCGCCGATCCCCCCAGAACCTCTCTCAGGGTGGTCACCACACGATCAGACAGAGCATCTGAGTGCACGCGTCAACTGATTAGGCACGCCTATTATGACTCATAATTTATTTCTGTAGTGGGATGGCTACCCTCTCGAAGGGTAACGCGGGGTGAGTTGCCCTCGCCCCGCCCGTTCATAGTAACACTCACTGGTTGTAACCCGGGTTATGCGAGTGGTCAAACTGGTAACGATATTTTATAACGGAACGTGGGGGATAGTGGTTAATGTTAGGTTATGTAATGGTCTTAATCCCGGTGCTCGTTATGATGACACCATCCTCTGGTTTTTACTGTCAGGACGTGTACGATCAAGCCTTATCACTCGAGAAGGAAGTCCTAAAACACGCGAGAATCACGGCGACGAAAAAGGCTATTAAGGCTATTAAAGAAGGCCCACTTTACGCGGCATTTGAAGCGACACTGTACTACTCTAAGGATAAGAAGGAGGTTATAATATCCAATGAGCCAATTGGGATCGGGCTTGAAGGTGATAAAATATTAGTTACAGTAGACGGTGAGACAATTGATACCATAAGACTAAACCCAGACCATACCTATGCTTACATTATAGCTGCTATGAGCAGTAGCATACCAATCTCCCCACCCACCATGGGTGAACCACCGGATGAATACTATTACATTGGGCTCTCGGTGATAAAAAATGGTAAAGAGTACTTGTTCGGTCATCACTTATTCCCAACACTCTGGGAGGCATGGGTTGGTACTAGTCCTGATAAAGTGGTGAAGATCGACACTGGTAGACTTCTAAAACCGAATGAGGATTTCATTTTAGGCGTTGATCATCAGGGTGATGTTATAGTATTCTACGTTTATAGGAGTTCTAGTAAGGAGTTCTTCAAGTTATACTGTGACTTGTCGAGTGGTAGGGTTTGGAGGGGTTCACCGTCGAGTGAAGAGCTAGAAAGACTGGAGAGATTGGCTGATAAAGTGGATGAAGAGGTTGAGAAGTTAATGTCTAATGGTGGGTTACCGAGCATAGACCAGCAGAGTTATACCATGATGAGCGTACTCTATGACATGGATAATAATGAGATAATTATGGTGGAAGACCCGAGTATTAGAATTGCAAGAGAGTGCAATCCTAGATTATACGAGTTTGTTGAGTTTTTGAACTCGA